>NZ_MEJH01000021.1 GCF_001953635.1 Alteromonas abrolhosensis
CGCTGGTGTTCGGGTTGTCATGCCAATGGCATTGCCCGGTAGCTATGTTCGGAACGGATAACCGCTGAAAGCATCTAAGCGGGAAGCCGGCCCAAAGATGAGTCATCCCTGAMCTTTAAGKTCTGGAAGGGTTGTTATAGACGATGACGTTGATAGGCAGGGTGTGGAAGCGTTGTAAGGCGTTAAGCTAACCTGTACTAATTGCCCGAGAGGCTTAACCATACAACGCCCAAGAAGCTTTAGACTTCTRAGTGTTGTAGACAAGCTAAGCTCTGAAAAATGAGCCGCAAGTAGAGTGAAAAGTAGTTACTCACTGATTGAATTRATATYMWSTTTYCYARATTGTTACCAGTTTTTCCTGGCAGCCATAGCGATACGGTACCACCTGACTCCATTCCGAACTCAGAAGTGAAACGTATTAGCGCCGATGGTAGTGTGGGGTTTCCCCATGTGAGAGTAGGACACTGCCAGGTCCCATTAAAAGAAACCCGCCTAACGGCGGGTTTTTTGCGTCTGGAAGAAACAAAAAAATGGGGTCAGAGTACATTAACCGCCAATTCCCCAGCAACCCATCAAATTGGGGTCAGAGTACTTTATTACCCAAATCATAAGAACCAAGTCAAAGTACCCTTATCCTCCAATGAAGAAAAACAAGAGAAATGTACTCCGACCCCAACATTAAAATGTGTTTCCCTGCGACTACTCTCTTTTCTAGCTTCTAGTCACTGTGAAAGTTTCATTTATCGAATAGTTTAAGGCGCACAAACTCCAAAACAGACCATAAGTCTATTCACTCAGGAGTAAAGGGGTCAGAGTACATTTTGGTTCTCACTCTCGTTAACAAAAGAAATGTACTCTGACCCCCTTTTTATGGGTTTAGATAGATCGGCTCTCTATGCCTGTGGTGTGTGTAATAATGAGTTTGAATATGAACTAGAAAACTATTGTTCGCAGATTAGGAACAAGTATGAAAGATTCTAAATAGGGGCAGAGTAATTAAAGTCTCAACTTTTTATGAGCTTGAAATATGCTCCGGTCACATTTGTTAGATAAGTAAAAATGTACTCTGACCCCATTGTTTGTGTGGGGCTTTAGGTTAGTTGTTCTGTAAGCATATTTTAACTGAGGAAGTCTTTATATTTGTGCGTTCGTTCTATAATTGATTTAATAAATCCTATATAAACAAATTAAGACGTAAATGAAGTGGTAGAGTTGTGAGATCTAACGTAGTTCGTGGGTGTTGCCTAATTTTGTTTTTCTGGATGTGTAGCGCAAGTTCACAAGAGAATGTGAAGCTGAAGCCGTCCATTACACTGGGTGTTGTTGAATTTCCTCCACTAGTGATAAAAGATCCCAAATCATCCCGCTGCCACGGTGAAGCAATAGATGCGTCTTTGGCTCTCCTTACAAAATTAAACTATAAAGTGTCAGTAGAGTGCATGCCTCCAGCTCGCTTATTCGAACGAGTGAAAACGGGAAAAGTAGATCTAACAATTAATGTTAGAGGAACTTCTGCACTAGACAATAACGTTACATTCATCGAAAACCCGTTCGTTGACTTATCTATCGTACTAATGCAAAACAACAGGCTAAGCGATGTTAAGTCGGTCTCGGCTATTCGCGGTTATGATTATCTAGGTATTCGCCAAGCACTAATAAAAGAAGGTTTTGAGTTCTTCGATATGGCCACAAGTAGTGAAGCGATTCATCTTTTTGACGTGGGAAGAACTTCCCACCTGATTAGTTACAAACAGCCTTATCTCTTCTATATAGAAAGTTTCGGCAGTCGATTAACTGACGTAGTAGCGTCGGAAAGGCTAACCGTTCCTTCTTATTTCGCAGTGTCGAATTATAGTGCTTACAGAGATGAACTAATAGACAGTCTAAGCTTAGCCACTAGCCAAAATCAAAATTCGACAGTTATAGAATCCTATCGAGACACGAAAAATTAACCTTTCTAGAATCTTCCAGATATAAATAATCTTCATAAAAACAAAGGGTTAAAAAAGAAGGTGTTCGGAAGGTTAGCTTAGTGATATCGGCGTAATCTTGTATGCAATTTAGGGCCTTTAGGGCGGTATTATGGAATGCATACATCAATGTTAAGTAAAAATAAATCGGCAACTTCCCACCTCGGACTGTTCAATTTTTACAAAGACAGTTCTCTTGCAAGAATGATTAATTTCATTAACGAGTCAATAGTCGTTGTGGACAGCAACGGTACAATCGAAATGGTTAATACTAATGCTTCCTCACTCTTGGGGTTGTCTCGGGAAGCTCTATTGAGTGAAAACCTGCTTAATTTCGTAAACGATGAAACGGGCCAAATACAAAGCCATGTCATTCAGTGTTTAGATAACGCGGCGCAAAATGTTTTAGAAACGCCACCATTCGAAGTTTCTCTTACACAAAGAAGCCACTCACACCGAGATATTAGCGTAGAAATCTCAGTCTCATCGTTGCCCGAAGAGCTATCGTCTAGCAACTCGTTATTCTTTTGCATACTACGTGACCTGACGCTACATAAAGCTGAGTACGCTGCATTGAAAAGAAAGGCTGAAACTGACTTTTTAACAGGGTTAGCTAATCGTCACAAATTCTCAGACTACTTAAGCGGCCAATGGGTTAAATGTAGTAGTGAGGGGCTGCCGTTAAGCGTCATTTTAATAGACATAGACCACTTTAAAGCTTTTAACGACGAGTATGGTCATATAGCTGGCGATCGTTGTTTAAAACGTATTGGTGAACTTTTGAGTTTGAGTATGCCTAACCGTGACACCTTGGCAGCACGATATGGCGGAGAGGAGTTTGCGATTATTTTACCCAATTGCTCTTCACAAACCGCTCAACTGTTGGCTATACGAATAAAGCGGCACCTTGCCCAACTGAGCGCCAGACACTTTGTACTAGTGTCGAACAAAAAGCTCACCGTTAGTATGGGAGTAGCAACCAATGAAAATCATCGTTACGAGAACACAACATCGCTATTGCAGGCGGCTGATACGCTTTTGTATCAAGCTAAATCTCGTGGCAGGGACCAAATATGTTTCCTCTAGATCAAAATGATGGAGCTATTTTAGGGGAGGTTTACACTATCAGAAAAAACACTCAATTTTAGGCATGAAGTTGATGTTAAGCGTTTAGTTAGTGCGTGAGAGGGAGAGTCTGAACGATAGTAGCAAGCACGAACTGTTCGTGAAAATGTACTTGCTACGTGCTTTTTCAGATAAAGATAAGCGCGCAGAAAAAATACCTAGACGTCATATCTTGTGGAGTAAAAATCACTTTGATAGGTACCCCAAAATCTACCTCTTTAAACAGGCTCGTTTTTTACTTGAGGGTCTGGGCTAATAAATCCGGTAACTAGTTTTACGCAAATAGCGTCTTCTTCGTCGGCGTCTGAATCAGTAATAACAATGCACCTACCCGAATCCTTAAATTCCCAAGTTAAATCCCCTTCAGGATCATTCGTGATTTCGGGGTTTAAAAACACCATGGCAGCTGGGGTATCTGAGGTAAGAGTATAAGTAATAGTCGTATTCGGCACAGTAACGGTAATGGGCGACTCTGGCGCATCGCCCTCCGGTATAATGGTAAAGACTCCTTCTGCGTCAACGGAAACGCTGTAGTCATAGTTCGGTGGTGTTGTCATTTATCAGTTCCTTATTGATGTTGGTGAAATAAAGTGGCATTGGTACGTTCATAAGAGCGAGTTGCCTACGATGTTTGGCTACTGCTGTTTGTTTATTTAAACAGTATCCTGAGAATACATGAGCTTGTAAGAATAAAGGGTGTTTACTTACGTTGACTACCGAGTTTGTAAGTGAAAACAGTGTTTCACATTCCTTTTGAACTATATCGATATTTTTTCCCGCATCGTTGTGCGTTTGACGAATACTAGCGATTTGGTATAGGACATAGTTTTCTAATTCCCTAACATTTATGAATTCTGCCTTAATATTCTTGTTTAAATCCTCTTCAATAGCGTGCTCTATATTTATTTGAGCTAGCAAATTTCTACTGATTTGCCATTCCTGACGATATTGGTAAGAGAGGACTGCATAAATTTTCGAAGAGAGGCGTGCACCATCTCTTAGCAGCTCATCAATGGTGATATCTTGTTTTACATTATGATTGTGCAATGCAGAGATTGCGTTTAGTGATCTGTAATAGTCCAGCAACGCCCTCGCATGTTTATAGTATGATTGCCATGAACTGTTTGCAGGGTCCTGCTCAAGTAATTGGATCAACAATTTTTTAGCATCATTTAAATGTTCAATGGAAGTATTAAGGTCTTCAGTAAATTGGCTACTCTTTGCTACATTCATTTTAATTAAACTAAGTGTTTCAATTATCTCTGCATTCCCTGAGTAGTTAGCTAGGCTTTTCTCTAAAATGGCTTCTGCTTTCGCAAAGGTTAATTGCGCTTCGTGAATTCGGCCCTTGTGTATTTGTGTAGACGCGATCCAAGAGTAAGTATCTGCAACAGCGGATGCAGTAATAATGGGTGACTCTGACTTTTCAAAAAGTTGTTGCTTATAAGCCAGCGATGATTCGAAAAACGAAAGAGCTTTGTCAAAATCTTGTTGACGAAAGGCGACACTACCAATCGAATTAGTTGCATAACTCAGTTCTAGCAGAGCATCCGGATTGTTGGGGGATACCTTCAGCATTTCCTCGCTAAAGCGTAAATAACGATTAAACTGCTCATCCGCCAGCGCAAAATTATAGTTTCTTAATTCAATGTCTCCCAACCAAAATGCATTAGCGCCTGCAGCTAATAATAGTTTGAAGTTGTCGGGCTGCTCCTCAAGTAATGCGCCCAATCGTTTATCGGCTTCTTTATATAATTGCTGGGCAGTCACGGCATCATCGCGGTAAAACCGCACTTCAGCCATTGCTTGCAAAGACAGAGCATGTTGGAAGCGAAGCTCAAAACTAGGCTTCGGCGTTGACGAGCCAATCCATCCCGTTTGACTTTCTTGGGCTTGGGTGACGTATTTAAGCGCCTGTTCACTAATACCTTCTAGCAAATCCATGCGTTTTACGCTTCGAAGCTTATCGGCAAAATCGCCAATCATAAACCCCATTAGGTTTTCGGCTTCCAATCGCTTTCGTTCAGCCAAAGCTTGAGAATGGTTACTGTGCAGCATAGCAGCAAAAGAAATAACAGATAGTGCGGCCAACAGTGCAGCAGTAAACGCTTTAAAGAGGCTTTTCCTTCTGAATTTACGCTGACTTTGATGAATAAGCTCCCGCTCTGCATTCGATAGACGGATGTATTTCGCATCAAGAAGTGTAGAGGCATCTAGAAGCGGCTTTCCTGATTGAAGAAGATAGGCGTCATCTTTATCATTCTCTGCCCATTTCTTTGCCTGATCATAAAGGGCTGCCCTAATTGAAAGTGTATTTTGGTGCTGTGCTATCCATTGCTGAACTCGCTCCCATTTTCTTAACACTGCCTCGTGCGCAACTTTGAAACTGGCTTGCCCTTGATTTAGAAATGAAACGAAAAGGCGCTGTTCTACCATGAGCTCAACGAACCGACGCTCATCATCGCCTTTTAGCTCATCCCAACTGGCTGTTTTACTTGTCATCGTATTGTCCATTCCAGACAAGTTAACAATAAGAGGAAGTACTGTGTTTAACGCATTTTGCACTGATGCAGGCATTTGGGAGTAGGTTGATTCGGCTTTGTGGCCGATGGCCCCATCGATTTTTCCTAGCGCGTAATATGTATCCCGTTTAAGTAAATTACCGTCGCGTTGTAAGTAAAGCTCTTGGAGTGTGTATTGTAGAAGAGGAAGGCAATTCGGTTCTAAGCTTGCATCAGACAGAATAACATCGTCGAGAGTGGCGTTTGTTGTGCCGTCATGTTCCCACTGCAGTTCTGCTGCCAAAGCAGGAAGTTTGATTATTTGTCCAAGCTCGCTTAACGAAGGTGGTGCAATGTCCAAATGAGCCCCGCGGGACTTATTTTTCATCAAGACTTCGAAACTGGAAATAAGCGGGTAGAAGTCGTTTCTGCTGATTAGGACAACAAGAAAGAGGTTGCTCTGACTCAGCGTTTCCAAAAGTGTGAATACAGCCCGTTTGTCTTTGTCTTCTATTTTTGTATCAGCAAGAAATACTTCTAGTCGGTCTATAATGACAGCATAGAAAGAATAGGCGCTTTTTGTCTGTAGCTCGTGCTCTTCACAAAAACGCTTGACTATATCAACCACTGACTGCGGTGAAGTCAGTAGTTTGTCTGCGAGAAGGGATGCACTATAACCTTCAAATATACCTATTTCGTCACTTCCCCAATCCAGCATATGAGCAGCAATCTCGTCTACAATTGCAAACGGGCTGGCGTTAGTATTTATATCGGCAAGATCAATACTCAAAAAGTCATGTGCATGTAGCCCATTTATGCCCTGTTTATCGAGCAATTTGGGTAAAAATCCCGCGTGAACGAGTGAACTTTTTCCAGATCCACTTGAGCCAAGCACCATCATAAAAGGCCGGTTTCGATTGAAAAGCTCGGCAGTACGGGAGACTAACTCTCTGACTAAAGTATCTCTGCCGAAGTAAACTTGACTTTCGTTAGCAGAGAACGCGCTAAGGCCAACATACGGCGAAGCACTTTTCCATTTAGAGTCGGTCGACTTCGCTCTTTCGTCACCTAAAAATTGAACGTCAGCAACAATTCGGTAACCGCGTTTCCTTATAGTTTCAATATACTCAGGCGATGACGCCTTATCGCCCAATGCTCGACGTAGGTTGGTGATAGCTTTATGTACAGGGTTATCGCCGACCATTGATTTGGGCCAGCATTGAGCAACGATTTCTTCGGAAGAGACAACTTGACCCTGGTGCTGGCACAGAAGCAGTAATACATCCATGGTCTTGGGCTCTAAATTTCTTTTGAGCTTGCCTAGAGACAACGTATTGCTGGTTACATCGACCTGCCATTGACCCAGATAAAATTGTTGCTTCACCGTATCTACCCTGTACTTTTTGAAATTGCTGTACTTAACTTTTCCTATTAACTTAAAGCTAACATGTAGGAATGCATTTTTGTTAATATAAAGCCTTTTAATATCAAGGTCATAAAAATTGATTGTAAAAAAATCTATTTTTGTGAAATATCCTTTAAGTCCAAAGGGTCTTTTAATGTATACGTGCTTACTGTACGTCAAACATGACTAATATTATTGAGGGTACATCAATGAAACAAATCAAAAAATCATCAGTAGCGACAGCATTAGGTGCAGTTGTAATTGGCTCTTTGGCGTCAACAGTTGCAGTAGCAGACGTAAACCCATTTGGTATGCAAGCACTAGAGTCGGGCTATAGTCAGTTCGCAGCAGAAGGCAAATGTGGCGGCGATAAAGCTGAGAAAGAAGGTAAGTGCGGCGGCGACAAAAAGGCCGAAAAAGAAGGTAAGTGCGGCGAAGGCAAATGTGGCGGCGACAAGAAAGCTCACAAAGAAGGTAAGTGTGGCGAAGGCAAATGCGGCGGCGACAAGAAAGCCGACAAAGAGGGTAAGTGTGGCGAAGGCAAATGTGGTGGCGACAAGAAAGCTGGTGAAGAAGGTAAGTGCGGCGAAGGTAAATGCGGTAGCATGTAATTGCCATTCAAATAACATCCTGTAGCGTGAAATTGAATAATGTAACGCTATAAGAGTTACGCTTAGCAAAAAATGGCTGTCGAATGATGGCCATTTTTGTCTAATAACGTGCGTTGCTATTTTGCAATCCCATGCGGTAAAAGGGGAAGATATGAAAAACATCTATGGCGCAGGTTTGGGATTTCGTCGAGAAATGCTAAAAGAGTTGTTACCTACGCTGCCATCTGAGGTGGATTTTTGGGAAGTTGCGCCCGAAAATTGGATCCCCCTTGGTGGAAAGTACCAACAACAATTTCAGCAAGCGTCTTCGCAATCTCCCTTTACTACTCATGGTTTATCTTTGTCTATCGGAAGTAGCGACAAACTAGATGTTGAATTTGTAAAAACCGTTAAGCGATTCTTGGACGCAAATGACATTACACTTTACAGTGAGCACTTAAGCTTTTGTTCCGGCAATGGTCATATGTATGACCTGATGCCAATTCCCTTTACTGAAGACGCAATTAAGCACGTAGTTTCTCGAATTGTCCAAGTTCAAGATATTATTGAACGACCACTGGTTTTAGAAAATGTCTCTTATTATCTTGCGCCTGGCCAAGAGATGGACGAGCTAGAATTCACTTCTAGTATCTTAAATGAATCTGGGTGTCAGATGCTGCTCGATGTAAACAATGTTTACGTGAACAGTATTAACCACAAATATGATGCAAAGGCTTTTATTAAGGGGTTGCCCTCAGACAAAATTGTATATGGACATATTGCAGGTCATTATGATGAAGCTGAAGATTTAAAAGTTGATACACATGGGGCAGATGTCATTGAACCAGTCTGGGAACTATTGGAATACGCTTACCTCACACATGGCGTATTTCCTACATTGTTAGAGCGTGACTTTAATATTCCCCCCTTAAACGAATTGTTGGCGGAAGTGAAGAGAATTAAGCAAATTCAAACAAGATGCGAAGTTGCAATAGCGTCAAAGGTTAAAGGAAGTGTCGCGTGACCCAGTCATTCCAAACCACCCAGAAAACGTTCGTGGATGCGATCAAAGATCCTCAAACATTTTGCGCTAGCGACGCCGATCACGCTCGTCGGATGAAAATCTATCAAGCATTATTTTTTAACAACATCGACAACTTCGTCAGCACCGGGTTTCCGGTTCTAAAATCCATCATAGTAAAACAGTATGGTGAGAAAGGGTGGGAGAGCATTGTGCGGCAGTTTTTTATTGAGCACGAATGCCGCTCTCCTTATTTTGCTGAAATAAGTAAAGAGTTCGTTGAGTACCTTTCAACAGAGCCAACCTTCGATATTACTCTGCCCGACTTTGCTGCGGAGCTTGCTCACTATGAGTGGCTTGAGCTTGACGTCAGTATTAGAAAAAACGAAGACAACGTTGAATTCTATCAAGAAGGAGAAAATTTTACCGCAATTAGGGTGTCACCGTACGCATCTTTGGCAGCGTACCAATTTGAAGTTCACCTAATAGGCGAGGACTACATTCCCGAGCAACCAGCCCAAGAACAGCAGTTCTATATAGTTTACAGAGACCGGGATTTTGACGTTCAATTTGTTCATGTTAATCCGGTTACAGCTATTTTAGTAAATACGCTGGAACAAAATGAGCAAGGAATGGATGTAGAACAATTAGCTGAGTCGTTGTGCCAGCAACTTCCCCAAATTCCTTCAAACGTGCTTATAAATGGTATGAACCAGACCATCACTGACATGTTGCAAAAGGGAATACTGCTTCCAGTATCCTAAGTAACCATTACTATTTACCTGCTTTATATTAAACTTTCGCCATGATCTGGTCTGAAAGTGAGCGATCGATCATATTAGCGCTGTCAATCGGGCTTGCTTTCGATTAACATTTAGCACCATTTTTTTGTTCACAAAATTGTTTAGGTAGTGCAAATGGCTGACAATTCAGATTTCAAAGAAGTCTATAACAAGTGGTACTTTCTAGCATCGCTAGTAACTCTAATCGCGTTCCCGTTGATGCATATCATCGCCGGCTGGTTCACCTTCTGGTTATAACGCAGACATTCAAGGCATAATTGTGACTGCAGAATATATTAAATCAGTAGTGAAAACCGTACCTGACTATCCAAAGCCAGGTATTTTATTTAGAGATGTGACCAGCGTTTTAGAAGATCACAAAGCATTCAGTAGCTGTATCTCGTTACTTGTAGAAAAGTATCAAGGTATGGGATTTACCAAGATAGCAGGTACTGAAGCACGCGGGTTCCTTTTTGGTGCGCCATTGGCCATCGAAATGGGCATTGGCTTTGTTCCAGTGAGAAAGCCCAATAAACTTCCTCGTGAAGTAGTTAGCGAGAGCTACGAGCTTGAATATGGCATGGATACATTGGAAATCCATAAAGATGCCATTGAGCCAGGTGATAAAGTCCTTCTTATCGATGATTTACTTGCAACAGGCGGAACGATAGCCGCTTCTGCCAAGCTAATTCGTTCACTAGGCGGTGAAGTGAATCACGCGGGTTTTGTGATTAATTTACCTGACCTAGGCGGCAAAGAGAAATTGAGTACGCTTGATATAGAAAGCTACTCTATTTGTGAGTTTGAAGGCGAATAATCGCTATAAAGCATAACTAGCAAAAGGCGAAATACGTAATAATGAGTTATCAGGTACTAGCAAGGAAGTGGCGGCCGGGCAAGTTCAGTGAACTTGTGGGTCAGGAACATGTAGTCTCTGCCATTTCCAATGCTTTGGATAACGATCGTCTACACCATGCTTACCTTTTCACAGGTACGCGAGGCGTAGGTAAAACTACCATTGCACGTATTTTTTCGAAAAGCCTTAACTGCGAAGAAGGACAAGGGGCTAACCCTTGCGGTCAATGTAACACCTGTAAAGAGATAGAGCAGGGTAATTATGTTGATTTGTTAGAGATTGATGCTGCGTCAAGAACCAAAGTCGAGGATACTCGTGAGCTTCTTGATAACGTGCAATACAAGCCAACTCGCGGACGTTACAAAGTGTACCTTATCGATGAGGTACACATGCTTTCAAAACACAGCTTTAATGCCCTGTTAAAAACGCTGGAAGAGCCACCCCCACACGTTAAGTTCTTACTGGCGACCACCGATCCTCAAAAGCTTCCAATAACCATCTTATCCCGTTGCTTGCAGTTTAACTTGAAAGCTATGTCTCGGGAGCAGATTGTTGGACAGCTACAGCATATTTTGCAGCATGAACAGCTACCTTTTGAACCACAGGCGCTTGCGCTTTTGGCAAGAGCCGCCCAAGGCAGTATGCGTGATGCGCTAAGTTTGACTGACCAAGCTATTGCGCAAGGTGGAAATCAGGTTCTGGCATCGGTAGTAACCGATATGCTGGGGCTGATGGACAAGAACCAGTTGCTTAAAGTCATTCACGCAGTAGTAAGCAAAAGCCCCGCTGATGTATTGCAGTTGGTTAATGATATTGCAGAGCAAGCGCCTGACTATGACAACGTTCACAGCGAATTGGCCAGCCTGCTACATCAAATAGCGTTAACCCAGTGGGTGCCAGAAGCCTGTAAGCTAGAAACGACGTCGGCTAAGGCGATATTTCAATTAGCGAAGACCATTCCAGCTGAGCAAGTGCAGTTGCTCTATCAGATTGCACTGCAAGGTAGAAAAGATTTACCTTTTGCAGCTGATGGAAAAAGTGCGTTTGAAATGACATTGATGCGCATGATGTCGTTTGCTCCAAATAAGCCCATCAGTGATACCGCAAGTGAGATTGAAAACGGGAGGAGTGAGCATAGTTTACCTGTAGATCATGCTTCTTCCAGTGGTGGCCCGGGAAACGTCGGTAAGCAGGAGGAAGCGCCGTTAAGCGAAACTTCTGCAACCAATGTGCAGGAGGAGACGCCTTCACATCTATCGGTTGAATCTACCTCTGCTCAGTCGTCAGGAAGTGCGCCATCTACCCCAGACTCATTTGCTACATCAATAATTGAAAAAGAGCAGCAAGAGCAGCAAGAGCAGCCTCAATCGACGACCCAATTTGAGCCACGGCAAGAGCAGGAACATGCCGTCGTTGATGAAAGCGAGTTACCAGAAGACAAAACTCAGACGACGTCGACCTCTGTAGAGTCGGGCACAACGTCAACTCAATCAACAGCATTGGAGCGTGATTCTGCTCATGGTGAAGAACCCGTAAAGCAAGCACCAGCTTCGTCTATTACTGAAGAAGTACCAGTAGAAAACACCGCGATACAAGCAGAAAGCGTTGCCGCAGAGCTTGAACCAACGCCAAATGAAGTCGGTGAGCCTCATAACGAAGCAGCGCAACATTTCGATGGACCTCCGCTAGATGCATACATGGACGATATGCCGCCTCCGTCAGAAGATGATGGCTCCTTTGCTTTTGAAGGCTTTCAAAGCGCTGAGGGGGGGTATAACGCTGAGGGCTCTTATAACGCTAAAGGCTTTCATGACGCAAAAGGCTCTGATCAAAACAGCGAGCCGTTAGCGCACGAGAACGAAGCATCATCGTTAACCGCAGAGGAACAGCTTACCTCTACGGCTGATATGTTGGCACTTCGTCAGAAGTTAAAGCAAAGAAAAGCACAAGACGCTGAAGCAAAAAGTAACAGTGCAGCGAATGCTAAGACCGAAAGTGCAAGTGATATTCAAGCGCGCTTTAGCAGAAGTAAAGCGGAAGCCTTAAATACAGCGCAATCTACAAACGCAATTACGAACCATGCTGAAAATAGTGCAGGGCAAGGCAGTGCTGATAATGAAATCAAGAGTGGTGAAATAAATTCCTTAGAAACTGAAACTAGCTCTGAGTCTGAAAATGATAGCCCTAAGCGTTTAGATAATAGCCTTGAGCGTATAGATAATAACTCTGAGCTTGCTAACAACGCTGCACATATTAGCAATGAAAACAACGATAATTCTCTGCAACAAGGCGCACCTCTGGGTAGTGCTCACGCAGAGTTAACTGACATTACGGATGCGGGCGAATCGGTAAAAGCGCAATCTGATGTAAACGACGCAAGTGACTTTACGCTTGATGAATTTGAAGAGGATATGCCTTTTTCAAATGACGAAGCAGAAGTGCAACCAAACTCAGAGACACCTGTTGAGGATATGCCGCCTTGGGCTACAGATTACGATAATCAACCACCTCAACACGTTGAAGAAGCAGGTTATGTTGAAGCATCCTCTAGTAATAATGCCAACAACCCCAATGTTCCAGAACAAGTGGAAGGCGCGGGCGAAAGGTCATTTGCACGGGATGCGTTAAATTTTGATACGCCATTAAGCAGCACTTATGACGGCCAGCTAAAAGCCTATCTAAGTGACGGAAGTAAGTTAACTCACGCAAGCCAAATAGACGAGTGGAGCAACCTAGTTGAACAAATGCCTGTGGCGGGCTTACTCAAACAATTGGTTTTGCATGCGTCATTTTCTCGAAATGGTAATCAGGTATCCCTTGAAATTGACCACAGTCAGACGCATCTATTAAACGACAGTGCAAAAAAACAGTTAGTTGATGCAATACATCATGGTTTGGGTGAAAACGTAGACGTAAATATTACTTTAGGTGAACCATCATCCACGCCTTTTGCGTTACAACAAGAGATTCATGCCATGCGCCATGCGCATGCACACTCGGTGATTAAAACCGACGATACAATTCAAGCATTGCTATCGACTTTCGATGCGTCAGTGCTAACCGATACGGTTAAAGCGCGATAGCAGAATTATTAACACCAAAACGAAGCGAGACAAAAATTATGTTTAAAGGTGGAATGGGCAATATCATGAAGCAGGCGCAGCAAATGCAAGAGCGCATGCAAAAAGTACAAGACGACCTAGCCAAACTAGAAGTAACCGGTGAAGCGGGTGCTGGTATGGTTAAAGTTACCATGACGTGCAACCATAATGTGCGCCGAGTGGACATTGACGAGTCATTAATGGACGACGATAAAGATATGGTTGAAGATTTGGTTGCCGCAGCGTTTAACGATGCAGTACGTCGCGTTCAAGAAACCAGCAAAGAAAAAATGGGTGATGTGACTGGCGGCATGCCACTACCTCCAGGCTTCAAAATGCCGTTTTAACTAGGGTATTTAACTTACCCTAGATTGAATTCTGCACTTTGTTATTTGCTATGTAGTTAAATCAAAAAAGTGTTCTTCTTGGAAAGCTCTGGTTGCTGCCAGAGCTTTCTTGTTTCTATTGCCAACATCTATCAACCTTTACACCAGAAATAGTATCGACGCAGAGGCGTATATCGCACTAAAATACCCCTTCATTTGAAATTGGTCTTAATTTGAAGGTCGTTCGTTATACTATTGTATTTCTAATCCCCAAACTTACTTTCTAACTTATTTCAGAGGAAACTGGGGAAACCTAGATTCGAATATTGTTATTCTATATAGAGGCTTTTGTAGTGCTAAGGAAAGGCTTAGTTATCACCACGGTTATTCTGCTACCCATAGCAACCGTGTTGTTTATTATGAGTGTTCACGAGCTGTTTAAGATGAAAACAGTCACTGTGGATCCAAAGCTCAAAGAGATTTCAGGGATTGAGTTCGACAAGTACAAAAGACTCTGGGCAATTAACGACAGTGGTGATGGCCCCATACTTTACATGCTGAATAAAGATGGAAGTATCGAGAGAGAAGTTACTGTTACAAATGCTAAAAACGTCGATTGGGAAGATATGACCCAAAATAGCTTTGGTCATTTCTTTCTGGGGGATTTTGGTAATAACGACAATAAGCGACGCTGGTTAACCATTTATAAAATCGAAAACCCTATTGATATCAAAACCGATACCACCGAAGCGGAAATCATTAAGTTTACTTACCCAGAAATGGGCAAGGGTAAAGTAAAGCCTAAAGACAAAAACTACGATTTAGAAGCGTTCGTAGAGTACAAGCGCAACCTTTACCTGTTTACAAAAAATAGAACAAAACCCTTCGATGGCATCACTAAACTATACAAAGTGGGCGACCATGCCGCCAACTTTGATGCACAGCTTATCGGTGAGTTCAAAACCTGTACGACCTTGGAAAAACTGTGTTGGATAACTTCTGCCGCGATAAGCCCCGATAGAACCAAATTAGTCTTGTTAGATTCAACCAGCTTATGGGTTTTTGAAAACTTTGAGGGCGACAATTTCTTCAGCGGCGATGTGTCGCGTATCGATCTAGGTGTAGTTACACAAAAAGAAGCTGTCACGTTTTATGATGACAACACACTAGTGTTTACCGACGAAGAGTACAAGGGCTTATTCGGAGGTAACATTTATGAAGTTAAGCTCGACCAAGCAAAGCGGAACGTGATTAAATATCGTCAAAGCCCAAAACAACCAGAAAAAGCACCAAAGCAGTAAATACTATGAAGTTCAGTCCGCTACTCTCAGAATTAATTCAGGCGTTAACGTGTTTACCAGGCGTTGGTAATAAGAGCGCTCAGCGTATGGCATTTCACCTATTAGAGCGCAATCGTACAGGGGCCATAGATTTAAGTAACGTTTTGCATAACGCGATGGAGCATATTCACCACTGTAAGCGATGTAGAACGTTTACAGAAGATGAGTTGTGCGACATATGCCGTCATCCTGAAAGAGAAGCGAGTGGGTTATTGTGTATCGTAGAAAGCCCACAAGACGTCTTAGCTATTGAGCAAACCTTGAGTTACAAAGGCCAATATTTCGTGCTTATGGGGCATTTGTCACCCATCGATGGTGTGGGACCAGAGGAGATTGGTTTAACTGAGCTTGAAAGTCGTCTTGCTGCTGGTGGGATCAACGAGGTTATCTTAGCCACCAACCCGACAGTAGAAGGTGAAGCCACGGCACATTACATTGCACAGCTATGTACTAGCCACAACGTTGATGCCTCTCGCATTGCGCACGGTGTTCCAGTAGGTGGAGAGCTCGAGTATATAGATGGTAACACTCTCACCCACGCCTTTTCTGGTCGCCGTAAACTGTAACTTTATAAACTAATACTTACTCACAACTGCTCTTGAAAAACTCCAAGTAGGTTCATTGTATTTGGGCCTACTACCCAATTTCTCTTTCTTGTCGCCCGCGAAGTAACTAATCGTCTTCCTACTTTCAAAAAATCGCTTTATAAAAAATAAATTTTCGTTCTAAACGTTGAAAAGTACGTTGAATGACCCTACCTGTTTAACATCAAACGTGATCCATTCAACGAGGAGATATTGGATTATGGCTGAAGCAGCCCACAAAGAAACCCACGGTTTTCAAACAGAAGTAAAACAGCTTCTTCATCTGATGATTCACTCTTTGTATTCAAACAAAGAAATTTTTCTACGTGAATTAGTGTCAAACGCGGCAGATGCTGCAGATAAGTTACGCTTTCGCGCGCTAGAAGACGATAGCCTTTACGAGAACGATGGCGATTTAAACGTAAAGCTTACTGTCGATAAAGAAGCAAATACTGTCACTATTACCGATAACGGCATAGGTATGACACGCGATGAAGTGATCGCGAACTTAGGTACCATCGCAAAGTCAGGCACTAAAGACTTCTTTAGCAAACTGTCTGGTGATAGCGCAAAAGACTCACAGCTAATCGGTCAGTTTGGTGTTGGCTTTTACTCTGCGTTTATCGTAGCTGATAAGGTAACGGTACGTACCCGCGCAGCTGGTGCTGATGCATCGCAAGGTGTTGAGTGGGTTTCAGATGGTGAAGGCGAATTCACTATTGCTGAAATTAATAAGCCTACTCGCGGTACTGAAATTACGCTTCATCTTCGCGAAGATGAAAAAGAATTTGCCGATGCGTGGCGTCTGCGTTCAATTGTAAGTAAGTACTCTGATCACATCAGTATTCCTGTTCAAATGTGGAAAGATGAAGTGCCTGAGAGTGAAGGTCCGGACGGCGAAAAAATTGAAGGCCAGCCAGGCGAGTGGGAAGTTGTAAACAAAGCCACCGCTCTTTGGACTCGCGAAAAGTCAGAGATCTCTGATGAAGAGTACAACGAATTCTACAGACACATTTCACATGACTTTGCTGATCCCCTAGCATGGGCGCACAATAAAGTAGAAGGTAAAACTGAGTATACCAGCTTATTGTATATTCCTTCTAAAGCGCCATTTGACATGTGGAATCGCGATCAAAACCACGGGCTTAAACTATACGTCCAACGCGTTTTCATTATGGATGACGCGGAACAGTTTATGCCGACTTATCTACGCTTTGTGAAAGGTCTACTAGACAGCAATGACCTTCCGCTTAACGTGTCTCGTGAAATCCTTCAAGATAACAAGATTACTCAGGCACTACGCCAAGGTTGCACCAAACGCGTATTGCAGATGCTTGAAAAAATGGCTAAGAACGACAAAGAGAAATATCAGTCGTTCTGGAATGAATTTGGCAACGTGCTAAAAGAAGGCCCGGCAGAAGATTTCAGCAACCGCGAGAAAATTGCTGGCCTGTTACGCTTCTCTTCTACACACGGTGAGTCTGATGCACAAACCGTATCATTAGCTGACTATATTGAGCGAATGAAAGAAGGGCAGGATAAGATTTATTATGTGACTGCAGATAGTCTACAAGCCGCGAAGTCTAGTCCGCACCTTGAGATTTTCCGCAAGAAGGGCATTGAAGTGCTATTGATGGGCGAGCGCATTGACGAATGGTTAATGTCTCACCTCACTGAGTTTAACGAAAAGCAGTTTGTTTCAATTGCGAAAGGAAACTTAGATTTAGGCGACTTAGAAGACGAAGAGTCTAAGAAAGCGCAAGAAGAAGCAGAAAAGCAAGTTGAGGGCGTTTTAGAACGAGCTAAAGCTGCACTTGGTGATAAGGTCGTTGACGTTAAGTTTACGCATCGTCTAACTGACTCTCCTGCAGTAATCGTGGCTGATGATAATGGCATGTCAACGCAAATGATGAAGCTTATGCAAGCTGCGGGTCAGACCGTGCCAGACGTGAAGTATCACTTTGAACTTAACCCTGAGCATAGCCTGGTTAAATTGCTGGCGGACACCCAAGATGAAGAGCTGTTTAATCAGTGGGTAGGCGTATTGTTTGATCAAGCTGCACTGTCAGAGCAGGGTAGTTTAAAAGACCCTTCTAGCTTTGTTCAGAACTTGAACACGCTTCTAATGAAGTTAGCGAAATAAGGGAGTAAACCTACAGGTTTACACTTAAAAACGGGCGTAATGCCCGTTTTTCTATTTCTACAACTAACAAAAGTAAGTTTAACTGTTGAAGTGTGCTATATTTTGGCGGTTTCAAAATTTCAAGTTAATCATATTAAGAGGTAGTGTATTCCCCCAGTATGGGATGGATTACTAGATGGGTGTAGGCTCAAATTTACAAATGCGCCTATAAGCTGAACATATATTCGCCATTAGTCTTAAGATTAACTTTACGGTACTCCTTACACTTGTCACTCCACTGTTGAATGTGTAAAGTGCCCGAAGTAAAAAGTTTAAAAATCATAAGCGGAGAACGCACTCATGCGAATCATTCTTCTCGGCGCTCCTGGCGCGGGTAAGGGCACACAAGCTCAGTTCTTAATGGGCAAATATGGCATTCCACAAATTTCAACGGGCGACATGCTTCGTGCTGCGATAAAAGCGGGTACAGAGCTAGGCCTTGAAGCAAAGCGTGTAATGGATGAAGGCAAACTAGTATCTGATGAGATTATCATTGGCCTAGTAAAAGAGCGTATCGCACAAGACGACTGTAAAGACGGCTTCTTGCTAGATGGCTTCCCTCGCACCATTCCTCAGGCTGATGCAATGAAAGAAGCGGGCGTTTCTGTTGATCACTGTATCGAGTTTGACGTTCCAGACGACGTAATTGTAGAGCGTATGGGTGGCCGTCGCGTACACCCTGCATCAGGTCGCGTTTATCACGTAGTTTACAATCCACCTAAAGTGGAAGGTAAAGACAATGAAACCGGTGATGACTTAATCGTTCGCGATGACGATAAAGAAGAAACAGTACGTAAGCGTCTTGCGATTTACCACGAGCAAACGAAACCGCTTGTAAATTACTATAGCGCAGAAGCGGAAGCCGGAAACTGCGAATACCACAAACTTGATGGTACACGTCCAGTTGAAGAAGTAAGTGCTGAGCTTGCAGAACGTTTAGGTTAATAACCAACAACGTTAACGAAAGGTCGCTTAGGCGGCCTTTTTTGTTGCTTGTAACTTAGTGGCGTATAACGTTTAATGTCACCTATTAAATATTCATTTAAAGCGCTTCAAGAAGCAACGCGATATAACTATAACATGTGGAGTAGACCATGGTTTTACCAATCACGGCGTTTTACGCTAGTTTATTGGGTATATGTTACCTTTATCTGTCATTTCTAGTTATTGGTGCCAGACGACGCCACCAGGTTGGTATTGGCGATGGTGGTCATGAAGATCTAAGTCGTTTGACTAGAGCGCATGGCAACTTTAGTGAGTACGTACCAATCACCCTTATTATGATAGCGTGCTTTGAAGCCAATACTGGTCAAGTGTGGGCTGTTCACGCTTTAGGAAGCGCATTATTATTTGGCCGTGTACTACATGCCTATGGCTTAGGTCGCCACTCAGGCGTTAGCTGGCAGCGCTTTTCGGGAATGATTTTGACTTTCCTCGCCATGCTTTGCGCAGCAATAGGTAATTTGGTGCTCATTCATTTCGGATTGTAAGCGTCGCGCAAATTCTGTGTATAGATAAAAAAGCGCTCATGGCATGCTAATGTGAAGCGTTGCCGTTGAGCGCTTTTTCGATTTACCAGCCTTTAGAAGCGGTAAGTTAGTTTAGAGTATACGAAGCGGCCACGCGGGTTGTGCACGCCGCCTACATAACCGTAAAGGTCGCCATCACCATCACCAATCGCAAACGGAGGCTCTTCGTCAAGTAAGTTGTTTGAACCAATAACTAGACGAAGGTTATCGCTGTAGTTATATCCAAACTGCAAGTCTACCAACATTTGAGAATCAACCGTTCTAGAGGTATTTTCTTCAAAGTCCAATACACCGTCGAAATCAATGTCAGGCGTGTCTTCAAACTCACCGATAAAGCTAATGTTCAAGTTGGCATCGAACGCACCTTTAGACCACGTTGTTCCGAACAACCAACGGTGTTCTGGATAGCCGTATTCGCCAGTGTACTCAAGACCGTCTTTTTCGAACTCATTCATGTAAGACCAATCAAGATTAAAGCGTACATTACCGAACTCTTGCAGTTCCATGCGATAGTTTGCGCTGAAATCAACACCAGACGCTTCTTGAGATGATACGTTTTGGTAGGTGTTGAAAATCTTCTGAATTACACCTAGCGATTCGCCTGGCTGCGGATCTAAACGCACACAGACTGTACTATCTTGATTATTACATTCTGCATCGTAAACCAGACCGAACTGCTGCTCATCAATTTTGTTATCCTGAGTGATACTCCACACATCAATACTCAAGCCTAATTCTTGAATAGGTGCGTAGATAACACCTACGTTCCAAGACTCTGACTCTTCTGCATCTAAGTTAGGGTTACCAGCAAACTCGATGTTGTAATCCAATGATTCACAATCTTGACCTGTTGCTTCACAGCGATATTTGTCGACGAAGAAAACACTTTTCTGTGACGGACCAAGACCAACTTGTGCAAGAGATGGTGCTCTAAAACCCTGAGCCCAAGAACCACGAACGGTAACTTCATCACTTGGCGCCCAACGTAATGCAATCTTAGGATTAGTTGTACTACCGAAGTCGCTGTAATGGTCGTAGCGGCCAGCTAGTTGAAGTTCTAACTGTTCGGCTAGAGGTATAGAAAGCTCTAGGTACGCTGCGTATTGGTCGCGTTCGGCTGAGGCAGAAACAGACTCAGTACCGAAAATTAAACCGCGCTGGAACTGAACATCAGGAACGTCAGATACTTGCTCTTCGCGATATTCAACACCCGCTGCCATCATCACAACGTCATCACCGAAGCTAAAAGCTTCACCGGTAATGTGAGCGTCAACGCTGGTCATTCGAGACTCACCACGACGTACTAAGCTAGTAGTAATATCATCAATTACGCTTTGTGGGTTAGTAACGCCACCAAACGGGTTATAATTTCCAAGATTAATTTGTTCCTGTAGCCAGTCTACGCGAACCCAACCTTGTGACTGATCACCACTTTGTTCAGAGCGGCTACGGCCTTTTTGTACAGATGCTTCCCAATCGTAATCATTGAACGTTCCACGAAGGCCTGCTACTAAACGAAGGGTATCAGATTCAATATCCCAGCGACGGGCACCTGCATCAACAGGGCGATAGCGACCAATTTCAATGTCTTGGCCAAACGGGTTATTTGGGTGAGTGCCAGGAACCGTTAAACCAGCATCTTCATCAAGTGGCGTCGCTGCACCGCCTGCTTCAGACGTATTATGCTGCATAGCAACTTCCATGAAAGCTGTGGTTTCATCACCAATCTTATAGTCAAACTGACCAATGAAGCCAACGCGCTCAGAAGCTGGAATAGTTAAACCGAATGGACCGTAATCAAAAAGACAGCTACCAGACGACGTTGCATTTTCTGCTGGGCAGTCTGGGTCGATAGTTTTTACACCATCTACGTAGAAATAGCCTGGGTAACCGCGTGAAGAACGAAAGTCCATGCCGCCGTAAGGTGACTGGTTTGCTGTTCCATAACGACCCATTTCATCAGCCCCTAACGTGCTGTTGTTGAAGTAGTCGATAATAACTGTCGCGCTACTTTTATCGCTTTGCGAGCCCCATAATACGCTGGCGGTAGTCTCATCGTAGCTTGGCCCTGTTGTACCACCATAACCTGCATTAATTTCTAAACCTTCATAGTCCTTCTTAAGCACTACGTTTACTACACCCGCCACGGCGTCTGAACCGTATATCGCAGAAGCACCGTCTTTCAAAATATCGATGCGTTCGATAGCCGAGACAGGAATAGAGTTAATATCGACAAATGAGTTAGTGATACTTTCAGCAAAAGCACTTATTGCTACTCGACGACCGTTTATAAGAACTAGCGTAGCATCTGGGCCCATACCTCTGAGTGATACCGCTGCCGCGCCATTAGCCGTTGAGTCTTGGCTGTTATTACGAGTAGAGAAAGTACCTGCGCCTGTTGCCGGCATGCGTTCGAGTAGTTGTTGAAGGTTTTCATAGCCCATGCCTTCAATCATTGTTGCGTCAATTGATTGAATCGGTGAAGGCCCTTCCATGTCTGTGCGTTTGATGCGAGAACCGGTTACTGCAATTCGTTCAAGGTTTGCTGCTTCTTCGTCAGCTTGTTGTGCATGTACAGGACTTAGTGAAGTTAATCCTGAAAGTGCTAATCCCACTGCAATTGCACTTACTTTACGACCTTGTTTCATTGTTATTTCCTTATTTCCATTTTACTTGTTGTGCGTATCTGCAAGATTTACTCGTTGCAAATTTATGAATAGCACTCCTAATGCTTATGTTGCAATAGCGTAAAATGCGAAAGATGTGACACTTGGTTACAAAGTGTGTAAACCGTACATTACTTTTTTATTCTTCGACTAGCTTGAGAAGTGGGTTAACTTTGGAGCGAAGCACCTATAGAAAGTGCTTTTCGGCAGAATTGAAGGAAGTGATTAAGCGTTCGATATGACTAGTCCTGAAATAGGTTGACACTTATTTCGGTTAAAACGCCCGATGTATTTCATCGGGCGTTTTGTATTTAAGGGCCAGATGTGGCCTCCTACCATTATAGATAGCTACTGACTCTGCAACCATCTTTCTCGCTTCTTCTAAATCTCTTGGCTTATGGAGTAAGTATTCATTTTTAAGAATACCGTTTATCCGCTCTGCAAGGGCGTTTTGATAGCAGTCGTAGCCATCTGTCATTGAGCACT
>NZ_MEJH01000022.1 GCF_001953635.1 Alteromonas abrolhosensis
AAACTTAGGTGTTCCATCCGTCCAATTTAGACGACCATGCTTACGAAGCCAAACTAAAACCGTTGAACACCCCTGAATTCCGTAGTGGTCTTGTGCTTGTTTATATGTGAATTCGCCTTTTTCAACTTGGTCTACAACAGCCAATTTAAAAGCGAGGGAATAATCGCGTTGAGTTCTTTTGCTATTTGATTTCATTACACTCTCCAAATTAAGTTTGAAAAGTGTCAACGCTATTTAGGATGGGTCACAGGCATAAAAAAGGGCAGCATAGGCTACCCTTTCTTTCACTATTGAGCATGTACTAAACGCTCAACTATCCAATGCTAATCATTGGTGTTGGTTTCTGCTGGCTTAAGGCCGCGGTTGATCATAGCCACATCTTCACCTGTCAACGTACCTGCCGCTTGCTTAAGCGTAATTACTGACTGAATAAAGTCATAGCGGGCACCAGCCAAATTACGACGGGCGTCAAACAAGTTACGAGTGCTGTCCAGTACGTCAACAATAGTACGTGTACCGACATCAAACCCAGCTTCGGTAGCTTTTAATGCACTGTCTGCTGAAACCACTGACTGTTCAAGGGCGCGAATGGTTGAGATAGACGCTTTAACGTTATTGAACGAGCTGCGAACCGACTGTACTGTTTGACGATACGTTTGTTCTGCTGCTTGGCTAGCTGCGATGTAGTTGTACTTTGCCTGTGACGTCTGCGCACTAACGCTACCGCCCTGGTAAATAGGTACGTTCAGCGTGATGCCAATAGACTGGCTATCTAGATAAGGGGTTTCATATCCAAATGGCGTTGTAGAGCCATCGTCATTTAATACCTCAGCATCAACATCGTCTTTTGAACGGCCGTAGCTGCCAGACAGTGATAGCGTTGGTAGGTGACCTGAGCGTGCAATAGCAATATCTTCTTTAGCTACGTCCATTGCTAAACGGTCAACTAATAGCGCAAGGTTTTTGTCTTGTGCAGTTTCTAGCCAGCTGTCAACGGTAGCTGGTACTGGCATAGTCGCTGAGAAGTTCTCAGTATTTAAACCGAATAGACGGTCGTGATATTTACCAGTAATAACGCGAAGTGCTTCAAGGGCAAACTCAAGCTGGTTTTTCGCTTGGATTTCCTGAGCTACTGTACTGTCGTAGTTTGCTTGCGCTTCGTGCACGTCAGTAATAGCCGTTAGGCCTACCTCAAAGCGTTGGCGAGTTTGCTCAAGCTGACGCTCAATAGCGCGTTTTTCAGCACCTACAAATTCTACATTGTCTCGTGCACGTAATACGTCAAAGTATGCAGTTACTGTTCGAACAATTACGTCCTGCATACTGGCAGCAAGTTGCGCATCGCTTTGCTCAGCCACTTTCTCTGCACGGTCTAAACCCAACCAGTTAGCGTGGTCGTATAAGGACATTGAAAGTGATAGACCGTAATTAAGCGTGTCTACTTCAGTATCCGTTGTGAATACTTGCAGACCATTGTCACCGGCCGCTTGTTGGAAGCGTTCTGATTCAGATTGGGTGTAACCCATAGAGCCTGAGATTTGGGGTAGTAGGCTTGCGCGGCTAAGACTGATACCTTCGAACGCAGCATCACGTTGCGCTTTCGCTTGGTTTACCAATGGATCGTTCGCCAGTGCTTGTTGATATACCTGCATTAGGTCATCGGCTAGCGCACCAGTTGTCATCGAAACACCGATAACTAGCGACAGAAGTGTTCGTTTCATGCTTACGTCTTCCTGTTGTGTTCAAGTTGCGTCGTCGTTTATTCGTTAAGACGACTTATTAAAACCAAGTGTATGAAAATTCAACCACAAACCGAAAGTCCAAACTCGTAACAGTATTCGATTAACTGTAACAGAATATGTGATCTACCCACGCGATTATTATAGTAATAGACGACTTGTAATATGAGTTTTCTGTTATTCGCTCACACGCCGTACCGCATTTTTCATGCGTATACATGGTTGGTGTGTAAATGTACTATGTATGATAAATCTATTTGAACCATAAGTGTCAGCAAATGAGCAAGGAATTCCTTTCATTTACCTCAAATGACGTCGAAATTACCGACATTAAGCCAGTGTATCGTGGTTTCTTTACCATGAATCAGTATCAATTTAAGCACAAGTGCTTCAATGGAGAATGGAGCGACACGGTCACGCGAGAGATATTCGAACGCGGTCACGCGGTGGGAGTCTTACCCTACGATCCTGTTCTTCAAGAATTCGTGCTAATTGAGCAAGTTAGAATTGGGGCATTAGCCACATCTTCAAGTCCTTGGTTGATAGAAATTATTGCCGGTATGATTGATGAGGGAGAAACTCAGGAATCAGTTTGTCATAGAGAGTCTATGGAAGAGGCGGGCATTACGTTAGACAAATTAACGAAGGCGTTAAGCTATTTATCAAGCCCTGGCGGTACGACCGAAAGATTACATATTTTTATAGCAAAGACTGATGCTAGCCAAGCACACGGTATTCACGGCTTAGATAGCGAGTCTGAAGATATCAAAGTGCATCGTATTAAGGAGAATACCGCCCTTGAATGGCTGGAAAATGGCCATATTGACAACGCCGCAGCGGTAATTGCGCTACAATGGTTCTTTATGCACAAAACACAACTTCTGGAGCAGTGGCAGACATCGTGACTCAACGCAACCAACGAAAATATGTACCTCATCTTCCTTCCATGCAGGCGCTTTGCGAACTGAACTACTCCCATGTTCTAAGAATTTTGCCTGATTGCGATACGGAAGATTTGAGCTATGAATTTTCGGTAGGAGTGGGCCTGTCTTATGAAATACGCATTGTGGAGTCTGCTCGCTACACCAGTACGTTAAGCATTAAGCAAACCACGAAAGACATGCCGTCTTACTTAACGCCTAGTATGACGGTACGCTTATATCACGACGCTCGCATGGCTGAAGTCATCAATAGCCAAAATACGGGGGCGCTCGAACCCTCGTACGAGTATCCGAACTTAAAGATGCGCCAGCGCAACGAAAAGCATATGGTGAACATCTTTTTAGCTGAGTGGCTAAACTTCTGTTTGCAACACTCCTCAAACGTTACCTCTGAAGCGTGATTACACTTATACAACTCAGTGATTGCCACTTACTGAAATATAAAAATAAAACGGGGTATGCGGGTATAGCGCCCTATAAATCGCTAGCACGCGTGCTCAGTAGCGTTCGAGAATATGTTGTTGATAGCGCTGATATTAAAAATTACGTTGCTCAAAAAGCTGCCAGCGAGCCAGAACAGAGGGCAAAGCATCAAGTAATTGTGTTGGTGACTGGGGATATTAGCGGCGATAATTCACCTGAGAGCTACGAGCATTTTATTGCATTGATGGAGCAATATATTGAGCCAGCAAATATAGAATGGTTTGTGCTGGCGGGTAATCACGATAATAATCCGTACTTTGAAAAATATCTTGGCAGCCGTCATTTAAAGAGCAATAACCCGATAAGCTTTCCCAATTGGCAAATACACGGCCTGGATACCCGCGCTATAACCAATAAGCAAACGGCAGCCGGGGAAGTAAAAGAAAGCGATATACAGGCGCTAGAACAAGCGCTAATTAGGTCACCACAGGCCAATCATCTCGTTGCACTTCATCACCACATATTGCCTTCAAACAGCTGGATGGATAAGCACTCGTTAGCTAACGGGCAACAGATAGCCGCGTTAATAGACGAACATCCACAAGTGAAAGCTGTCATTCACGGCCATGTGCATTCGCCATTGCGCCAGCAAATAGGAGTGAACAAAACGCGCTCTTACGCAAGCCCATCTACCTGTTGGCAATGGGAAATGCGTCCCGAATTCGGTGTTAGCAATGAAGCGCCAGGGTATCAGGTGTTGAGCTTAATCGATGATGGCACGGTGGACGTTAAAGTTGTTCGGGTTTAGCTTTCGCGCTCTTTGCTTAAGCGTGGCTGTTTTGGAAGTATTTGGCGTTAAGAACAGTTTTGAACTCTCATCGAGTTCATATTAAATATAGAAACAGAGAACACAGAATAGAGAAAAACATGCAGCACATTTTATATCTTCACGGCTTTTTAAGTTCGCCGAAATCCATCAAGGCGCAAGCCACAAAAGCGTATTTTGAGCAGCATCACGCAAACGTTACCCTACATATTCCAGAGCTGTCTAATTTCCCCAGTAAAGTAGAAGACCAGCTAATTTCACTTATTGAAAACACACCGGCTCTGCTTGAAAACGGGCTGAAGCTTATTGGTAGTTCAATGGGGGGCTATCTCTCTACGTTTTTGCTTGAAAAATTTGGAGGCAAAGCGGTGTTAATTAACCCTGCAGTTCGCCCCTACGAGCTGTTGCAAGGCTTTATCGGCACTCATGAAAATCCTTACAGCAAGGAAAAGTTTGAAATAGTTGAAAGCGATATAGGGGTAATTCAAGCGTTAGAAGCAACGTCAATCAAAGAACCAAACAGTTACAAGGTGTTGCTTCAGACAGAAGATGAAACACTGGATTACCGTTTGGCTGAAGAAAAGTACGCGCAAAGTCACCTGGTTATTGAAGAGGGTGGCGATCACAGCTTTGTAGGCTACGAAAATCACTTGCCTGCTATTGCCGAATTTTTGCTGAAATAAGCGCATTGCCAGTCTTTACTAGCCCTGCTAACATCAAACATATTGCTGTGCGGCGCTATGCTAACTGTAGTTACTATAGCTAACTTTAGTGCTGCGTACCTCTTTCTTTGTCGCTGGCTTAAATAACAACCATAACTATGTCAAATCAATACAATTCAGATGCTATCGAGGTTTTAAACGGCCTCGACCCCGTAAAACGCCGCCCTGGTATGTATACCGACACTACCCGCCCGAATCATTTGGGTCAGGAAGTCATCGATAACAGTGTGGATGAAGCGCTAGCTGGGCACGCCTCTAATATCAAAGTAATTTTGCATGAAGACCAATCGTTAGAAGTTATCGACGATGGTCGTGGTATGCCGGTAGATATTCACCCTGAAGAGGGCATATCAGGCGTAGAGCTTATTCTATGTAAACTTCACGCAGGTGGTAAGTTTTCAAATAAAAACTATGCCTTCTCTGGTGGTCTTCACGGGGTGGGGATCTCGGTAGTTAACGCGCTTTCAACCCGCGTAGAAGTGACTATTCGAAGAGACAGTAACGTATACCAAATTTCCTTTGAAAACGGCGACAAAGTCGAAGACTTACAAGTTATCGATACCTGCGGTAAACGCAATACAGGCACCCGTGTTCACTTTTGGCCTGACCCGCAATATTTCGACTCGGCAAAATTCTCAGCCAGCCGACTTGTGCACAACTTGCGCGCTAAAGCGGTATTAAGCCCGGGTCTGCGCATTCGTTTCGACAACAAGATTACCAAAGAAAGCCAAGAGTGGTATTACGAAGACGGCCTCAAAGACTACCTCTACCAAGCGGTAGAAGAGTTTGAAACCTTACCGTCTGACACGCCGTTTGTGGGTACATTCAGCGGCAATACAGAAGCCGCCGATTGGGCTGTAATGTGGTTGCCTGAAGGTGGTGATTTGGTAACGGAAAGCTACGTTAACCTTATTCCTACAGCGCAAGGCGGTACACACGTTAACGGGTTGCGCCAAGGCTTACTGGAGTCAATGCGCGAATTCTGCGAATTTAGAAACTTAATGCCCCGTGGCGTTAAGTTATCGCCTGATGATATTTGGGACCGCTGTGCCTATATCCTATCGACTAAAATGCAGGACCCACAGTTTGCAGGGCAGACCAAAGAACGCCTGTCTTCACGTCAGGCCAGCGCGTTTGTATCAGGTGTAGTGAAAGACGCATTCAGCCTTTGGTTAAACCAACACACTGAAATTGCTGAAGCCCTTGCTGAAATGTGTATCAACAATGCACAGCGCCGTCTGCGTCAAACCAAAAAAGTTGCGCGTAAAAAGGTTACCCAAGGGCCTGCACTACCAGGCAAACTGACCGACTGCTCATCGCAAGATATTTCTTACTCTGAACTGTTTTTAGTAGAGGGTGACTCGGCGGGTGGCTCGGCCAAGCAAGCGCGAGACCGAGAGTTTCAAGCAATTATGCCGCTGCGCGGTAAAATCCTGAACAGCTGGGAAGTCGACTCTTCTCAAGTGCTGGCATCACAGGAAATTCACGACATTTCAGTTGCGCTGGGTATCGACCCAGATTCAACCGACCTGTCTGGTTTGCGTTACGGTAAAATTTGTATTCTTGCCGATGCTGACTCTGATGGGCTACACATTGCTACCTTATTATGTGCGCTCTTTGTTCGGCACTTCAGAACCTTGGTAGAGCAAGGCCATGTGTATGTTGCTATGCCGCCGCTATTTAGAATAGATGTGGGCAAAGAGGTGTACTACGCGCTAGATGAAGGCGAGAAGCAGGGCATCCTTGACCGAATTGAAGCGGAGAAAAAACGCGGTAAAGTCAACGTACAGCGCTTTAAAGGCTTGGGTGAAATGAACCCGCTACAGCTTCGCGAAACAACCATGGATCCGAATACCCGTCGACTTGTTCAGCTGACCATTGAAGACGCTGAAGAAATGATGGAGCTGATGGACATGCTGCTTGCTAAGAAGCGTTCTGGCGACCGTAAAATATGGCTCGAAAGCAAAGGTAATATGGCTGAAGTGGTACTGTAACGCGCCACTTTAATGTTGTTCACAGAAGCGTGTGCCGAACACTCTGCTTAATAGTTTAATGTTGAAACGCCGAGAAACTACCCTGACACGGGAAGTTCTCGGCGTTTTAGTTTGTGCATCTGCAACAAAATACTTCCGCGCATAATTACGCTCGTACCATTTAAGATAAGCAGCGGCCAGCTTTGGCTTAATGGCATTGTTAGCCCAAACAGTAAAGTGCTAACGTCTTTTATCAAGATATTGCGAAACAACGAAAATGACAGAGAGCCTACTTTTTGTCTGCGCTGCAGTACAAGCCATTGATGCAGAGACCCTTGAAATAAGATGACGGTTACGACCAGCATTAAGGTGTTTGCGCCAAGCTGAGCAAGCATTGGGAAGGGGCGAAATGCAATGGAAAGTGTGCCGCCAATGAGAGCTAGCAGGGCAACAGCGGCAACGTAACCTGAAATTTTAGTACGCCTGTGCTGCCATATTTTCCAAATGATAATGAGCGTAAGTATGAGCGCGCCAAATCGTGTCCACACCAAGTAATGGTTGAATGGCTCGACTGAAATACCGAACAGGAAAATAGAGAAGAACGCGAAATAGCTAGAGCCAAATTGGTTAAGTGACAGACTGTGGTTGGCATCATCATTGTCGCTTGTAACGTGCAGTTGATAGCGCGTCATGGCCTTAATTTGTGACCATAATCCTAACCATGTCAGTAAAAATAGCGCAGCACTGGCAAAACCTAGTATGTGGTAAAGCACCCAATTCGCTCCACGTTGGAAATGTTCTAATTCGTGAAAGACTCAGTGTATCACAGGACTGGCACCGTTCTGGCATACTGTTCTTGCATATGTTCTGACATATGGCATGAAAACAATCACCATCAACAAAGCACTGTAGCAGGGTCTAGGGGTGTTATCGTTTTTGCGGTATCGATGGCACCCAATATATTTTCTCAACTTTAACTTTAAATTAGCAAGGAGGTTTATTTTGGCATTGCATTCAGTTTCTTCATCAACACGCCAGTTAGCGGTAAGCGATAAAACCACAACGCTACTATTTGATCACGACGGTACCCTTATTGACTCAGAATCCGTACATTTTGACCTGTGGAAAGACATTTTGCTGAAGTACGATGTTGAACTAAGCGAAGATTTTTATTGCGAAGTGATGGCGGGTATTCCAGTAAAGCAAAATGCTGTCGATCTCGTCGAACATTTTAATATCGATATATCGCCGCAGCAGCTGGCACAGCAAAAACACAAAAGCATTAGCGACTACTTAGACAAGCAAGCTTTCCCCTTAATGCCGTTTGCTAAGGAAGCTATTAAACAATGTGCAAACAAAGGCTATACCATTGGCATTGTGACTGGGGGAAGTAAAAAGTCGGTGGAAAAAACCTTATCTCAATATGATTTGAGTGCTTATATATCTTGCGTGGTTGCCGTTGAAGACGTTGAAAACAGCAAACCAGCACCTGACTGTTACGCGCTTGCAATGGACAAGCTAGGAAAAATTCCAGATGAATGTGTAGCAATTGAAGACACGCAAACCGGCATGACAGCGGCACTTGCTGCAAACCTAGCCTGCGTTGTGATACCCACGGATTTGTCAAAACACCATGACTTGTCTGGCGCTACAGTGCGGTATACAAGCTTGAAGGACTGGGTGAATGGCGAACTCGTTTCTTAGCGAATGCAGTGGAGATTAATTACCGACTTGTCGTGCCACTTGTCACTGGTGGCGCGAAAATAGATAACGTAGTATAACCAGCACGTTAGGGCGTAACGTTCTTTGTTTTACCGCGAAGAATGCCAGAGGGCGCTAACTTATTTTTTATTAATTATTATGACAGGTACAGCTGATTTCTCATGATATTGCGTAGCGTAAAATGGCTTTTGATTACTTTTGCCATCATTGTTGTTCTGCTTGTAGTAAGCGTTGCTACGGTTACGGTTATGGCTGTGCAAAAAACGCCATTAGTCGCATCGACAGCGCCCACACAGCTTGATGGTGCTGATAGTGTGAACGAGCTACTAGCTCAGCTTCAACAGGCGTTTTCCCGGCGGGAAGAGGGCCACCAAGTTACGCTCACCGAAACCCAAGTCGAAAGCTTAGTGGGTGTGTTGCAGCGCGCATTACCTGACTTTAAAGGCGTGGTAAATATTACCCCATTAGCGGGGACGATTAACGTCACGTACGCTATTGGTAACACGGGTTATTATGTTAACGCATCGGCCTTGGTGCTGCCTGGCAATAGCTTACGCATTGAGCAAGTCCAAGTTGGCGATTTAACCATTCCGGGGCGTTTTTTACTTCGCTTTATCGAGCGCACAGTTAACTCATATACCCAATCAGAGATAGCCACCATTGCGCTGTCGCGGGTTGAGCGTGTGACGATGCGAAGCGGTGAGCTTACTTTAGATGTCGGGCGTTTAGATGAGCTGCTAAGCGAGTTAAACGTGGTGGCTTCTAATATGTCGGTAAGCGAACAAACCGAGCTTCAGCAATTATCTGCATACTACTTACGTTATTTGTCTGGAAGAGAAATAGCCCTCTCGAACAAACCGGTATCCCTTATTGAGTACTTACGTGAGGGAATGGCACGAGCGCGAGAGCAAAGTCAAACACCGCAAGATGCCGTGCTTCATAACAATGCGGTAATTCTCGCGTTGGCGGTTTATGTTGGACACCATAGAGTTGGAACTTTGGTGGGCGACATCCAGCCAGATGCCGAAAAGGCGTTAAAACCGCGTAGAGGCGCCGTGCTGCACAAGCGCAACGATTTGGCTCGTCATTTTATTATTTCTGCTGCATTGGAATTGTTGGCGGAACAAGGCATGTCCCTAGCAATTGGCGAGTTTAAAGAACTCATGGACCGCGGTAATGGTGGCTCTGGCTATAGCTTTGTCGACCTGGCAGCTGATATGTCGGGTACTGAGTTTGCAAAAGTTGCTACCCATCCAAATACTGCAATGGAAGTGCAAAACGCGATTGCGCGCATTCAAAGTGAGCTTGAAATCATCCCGCCTATCGATGGGCTGCCTGAAGGCTTAAGTAAGCAAGCGTTTACCGAACAATATCAACGGGTAGACAGTGAAGCGTACTTAAAAGAAGTCGAGGAAATTAAACGCAGAATTCGCTTACTGCCGCTTTATCAAAAATAAGCGGTAAGGCGTGAGAGTGCGCCGTAAGTGAGAAGCTAGTTCAAAAAAAGCCCGCAAATAAAGCGGGCTTTTCGTTATTAAATTTAGTACGAGCTAGCTTTTAGATAGAGATTGCTGAAATTGCGCAATGGTCACCAACGCCAATTCTATCTTTTTAACCAGTGGCGCCAGAGCTTGTTTAGCCGCATCGTCATCCAGTTCTTTTAGCGCTTGCCAGTCGCTGGCAATTTCTTGTACATAGGGACCGAATCGTTTGGCTGATGTGGTAAACCCGCTGTCATCAGCAAACACTGCTGCAAACTTACCTTTTTGATCGCGCTGTAAATTATCTAATATCTGGTCAGCATCAACAGCTTTGCGGTGTAACGTTTGAATGGTTTCCTGAAGTTGTTGATGAACAGCTTGCATCTCTTGGCTTTGTTGCATGATCGCGCCTTTTGTTTCTGAGTGTTAAGGGTACGCATTGCCCGCACACTTTATGTTTACGTATAAATCCCGTGGCTATGATTGTTGCCACAATAAATGCCACTCGGTAAATAATGATTAAAGTTTCGTCTTTCAAGGCCGATAACCTAAAGACTGTTGTAAATTACGAAGCTTGTTGGTTACGTAATGCACAACACGCCGTAAAGGTGGGCAATTCTGCCCATTTTTTTACTTTGCTACAAGCAACAAAGGAAAATGGTATGGATCTACAAGGTACTAGTGCCTCTGGAACGTCCGGTGCGTCACTTGAGTTGGCCTCTCTTAAGTTGGCTAAAAGCCAACAAGAGCAAGAGGGACAAGCGTCGCTTCAGTTGCTGGAATCAGCTTCTGACGTACCAAAATCGTCATCTTCAAACCCCGCGTTAGGCGCCAACGTCGATACCTTCGCGTAAGTTAGGGATGCAACTTTAAGTCGATAGGCGTTTTGCCGGGTTGACCGCCAATTTCTCTCACCAGTTTTGGCACCAAAAAGCCCGGCAGGCGCTTTATCGCTTCTTCCATAATTGCTCGGCCTTTATCGTCACTCACATAAAAGTGGCTCGCACCCTGTACTTTATCTAAAACGTGCAAATAATAGGGTAACACCCCGGCTTCAAACAGCGTTTCGCTTAAATCACTAATTGTATCGGCAGAGTCATTTATTCCTTTTAGCAATACCGATTGATTGAGCAAGGTCACGCCCTTTTCTCGCAATGTATTTAAACGCGCTTTCAACGTTTCTGACATCTCATTGGCGTGGTTCGCATGCAGCACCAGCACTTTTTGCAAGGGTAACGCGGTAAACCATTCAACAAAATCTTGACTTATTCTTTCTGGTAGCACTACCGGCAGACGGCTGTGAATACGTAGGCGTTTTATGTGGGCAATAGCGGCAATTTCGTTGGCTAGCCACGACAGATGATCGTCTTTTGCCATCAGTGGGTCGCCGCCTGAGAAAATCACCTCATTTATTTGGCTGTTATTGCGAAGGTAATCAAGCACATCAAGCCATTGGTGTTTGCTTACCGCATTATCGGCGTAAGGAAAATGGCGGCGAAAACAGTAACGGCAGTTTACTGCACAGCCGGTGCGAACCATCAGCAACACGCGAGAATCGTATTTGTGCAATATGCCTTTGCCTGCTGTATCGTGCTCGTCTAACGGGTCTTCGCTATAGCCTGGTGATGTTAGAAATTCGTCGCTGAGCGGCATAACTTGTAAAAAAAGCGGGTCGTGTGGATTGCCTTTCTCCATCAGTTCCACAAAATGTCGTGGAACACGCATAGGAAAAAGTCGACGCGCTTTAATGTGTTGGGCGTATTTTTCTTGGTCTAAACCTAAGTGTTGCAACAGCTTTGCAGGATCGGTAAAGCTACTTGCTAATTCTTTTTGCCAGTTATGCTCTACAGAAATCGGTTTTTTAGGTATTATTTGTTCCACGAAACTTTTTGTACCTTATGTTTAGACAGAGGAATTATGGCTAATTACAGCACTAACGAGTTCAAAGGCGGCCTGAAAATCATGCTGGACGGCGAACCTTGCAACATTCTAGAAAACGAATACGTAAAGCCGGGTAAGGGCCAAGCGTTTAACCGCGTAAAAATCCGCAAGCTTATTTCAGGTAAAGTTTTAGAGAAAACTTTCCGCTCAGGTGAATCAGTAGAAGGCGCTGACGTAATGGATACGGAGCTTGCCTACTTGTACACCGACGGCGAATTCTACCACTTTATGAACAACGATACATTCGAACAAATCGCTGCAGACGAAAAAGCAGTGGGTGAGAATAAAAAGTGGTTGGTAGAAAACGACGTTTGTACCATTACATTGTGGAACGGTTCACCTATCACGGTTACGCCACCAAACTTTGTTGAGCTAGAGATCACTGAAACTGATCCTGGTCTTAAAGGTGATACAGCGGGTACAGGCGGTAAGCCAGCAACGCTGAGCACTGGTGCAGTTGTTCGCGTACCTCTATTCGTTCAAACCGGCGAAGTTATCCGTGTAGATACGCGCTCTGGCGAATACGTGTCTCGCGCACAAAAATAGTATCTGAGACATTCTGTTTACGTGTAAAGCCGGTGCCTTTGTGTACCGGTTTTTTGTTTTAGCTATTCTTCTTAGGTTTGGACACATGCAATCTTGGCAGCCTACTACCACTCATGAAGCGCGTGTTGCGCGAGCAGAATTACTCAGAACAATACGTGAGTTTTTTTACGCACGAAACGTTCTAGAGGTAGATACGCCTTTACTTTCAAACGGTACGGTTACCGATGAGCATTTAGACGCGTTCGATACACAATTCAATTTTGCCTCGTTGGGGAAACCCGCTAAGCTGTATCTTCAAACATCACCTGAATATGCCATGAAGCGGTTACTATGCGCTGACAGCGGTAGTATTTATCAAGTGTGTAAAGCGTTTCGCCATGAAGGGGAAGGCCGCTGGCACAACCCTGAGTTTACCATGCTAGAGTGGTACCGCTTGGGCTTTGATCATTTTGCATTAATGGACGAGGTCGACGCTTTATTGCAAGAAACACTGGCGACAGCTCCAGCCGACAAGATGACTTATCAGCAAGCTTTTCAAACCTATTTGAACATTGACCCATTAACTGCCGATGACGACGTGTTGCTTAAGGTAATGGAAGAGCAGAACATAGATATTCACGCGCCGCAAAGCCTCAGTTATGACAGCAAACTACAGCTATTATTCAGCTATGCTATCGAGCCCAAAATAGGCATCGAAAAGCCGTGTTTTATTTACGACTTTCCTGCTTCTCAAGCAGCACTTGCAAAGCTAAGCTCTGATGACGAACGCGTTGCCGAGCGATTTGAGGTGTATTACCAAGGCGCTGAACTCGCCAATGGGTTTAATGAGCTCAGTGCAGCAAAAGAGCAGCGACTGCGTTTTGAAACGGATAACAGAAAGCGCGAAGAACATGGCCTTCCCACTAAGCCTATTGATGAGAACTTCTTAAGTGCACTTGATGCAGGTTTGCCTGCCTGTGCCGGCGTGGCGCTGGGCATCGACAGGCTGTTAATGCTTAAAATCAACGCGAAGCATATTCAAGAAGTGATCAATTTCACAGTGAGTAGGGCCTAGTACCTTCGTGCCCCATAAGCTATGAATTTCTTAAACCCTGGGTTTCAGTAGGCGCGTCCGATTAAATTGCAAAAACATGAGATTAAGTGAGTAAAGCAGCGGTTGACAAGCAATGGGTAATAGCTAAAATGTTATAACATCACCAAATAATGTTATAACATCCACAGAGGAATACCCATGAAAATGCGTTCGCTGCTAAGTTTATCCATAGCAGGGCTGTTAAGTGCGCCTGTGCATGCCACCACAGTAACGGGAAAAATCACGGATACCGCAGGCCAACCTGTTGCAGGAGCCGAAGTCAAAATAGAAGGCACCCGTCGCGTAGCTTACACCGATGAAAACGGTATTTATCGATTTGATGATGTTAAGCAGCCTCACATTCACCTGCATGTCTATTCTTCGAACTATATTCATGGAGATAACGACTTAGGTGACGTCAATAGCGATCAGAACGTTGATTTTGTATTAGAACCCTCTTCTGTTGAGAACATTGTTGTTACCGCAAACGCGCTTCAATCGTCAGTGTTAGAGTCGGTAACACCAGTGACAGTAATTGGCGCTGAGAAGCTACGTAAAATTGAAGCGCCAACCTTAGGTGAAACACTGAAAAATGCACCGGGTGTACATAGTACCTACTTTGGCCCCGTTTCAAGCAGCCCGGTCATTCGAGGAAGTGATGGTCCCCGGGTAAAGATTGTTCAAAACGGCTTAGATGTTTCTGATGTGTCTCGTGTGGGTCCAGACCACAATGTCGCCACCACACTTTCTAGTGCCACCCAGGTGGAAGTACTTCGCGGTCCGGCAACGCTCCAATACGGCAGCGGTGCTATTGGCGGTGTGGTGAACGTAGTTGATAAGCGCATACCTCAATACCAGCTAGACGGCGTAGAAGGTGAGGCAGAAACCAGCTTCAGTACAGTTAACAATGGTTCGTACACCCGTGCTGATGTAACTGGGGGCAGCGGGAATATTGTATGGCATGTAGACGGGTTTTACCGCGATACAGATAACGCAGACATTCCCGGTTTTGCATCTACCAATCCCGATGAAGATGAACCCAACGGTGTTTTAGAAAGCAGCGCGATGGAAACACGCAATGTCGTTGCAGGTTTATCTTATGTGGCTGAAGAAGGGTACTTCGGGTTCGCTGTTGAGCAACTCGACAACAAATATGGTGTACCTGGTCATAGCCACGGTCATGGGGAAGAGGAACATGAAGACCATGAAGAAGAGCTTGATGGCGAAGAGCATGAAGTCCATAGCGCAGAAGGTGTATTACTCGATGTCGATATGACGCGCTACCAGGCTGCGGGTGAATGGCACTCTCCCATTCGTGGCCTAACGAACGTGAAGTTCGCGGCAGCTTTCACAGATTACCAACACGCCGAAATAGAAGATGGTGAGCCTGGTACTGTATTTACGAACGAGTCGAGCGATATTCGATTATCTGCCTACCACGAAGAAGTGAATGGGTGGCATGGCGTGTTCGGTATTCAGTTTAATCATAGCGACTACGATGCTGTGGGTGAGGAAGCTTTTACGCCTGCAAATACTACGTCGGGTTACGCGCTTTATCTTATTGAGCAAAAGAAGGTAGGCAGCGTCACATTTGAACTTGGCGGCCGCCTTGAGCACACAACCTTAGATGCAGATGCTAGCGAAGTGGAGCTAGAGGTGATGCATGAAGGTGAGGAACATGAAGGGGAAGAGCACGAAGATGAGCATGAGGGCGAAGAGCATGAAGCACACGCTTTAGCTTTTGACTTCCCTGACTACGACTTTACCAGCTTATCACTTTCTGCTGGCGCTAACTGGGAATACTTAGAAGGCTATTCGGTTGCCGTTACCTTGTCTCGTAGCGAACGTGCACCTAGCCAGCAAGAGCTTTTCTCGGCGGGGCAGCATTTAGCAACTCAAAGCTATGAAGTGGGTCTAGTTTTCGACATGGACGAGGAAGGTCATATTGAGGAAACGCTTAAAGGTGTTAAAGAGGAAGTAAGTACGAACTTAGATATTACTTTCCGCAAATTCACCGGAAATTGGGGCTACAGTGCGTCGTTCTTCTATAACAAGGCAGATGATTATATCTTCCAAACGAGCACTGGCTTAATTGCGCTGAGCGAGCATGAAGAACACGATGAGCATGAGGAAGATGTTCTAGACGGTGAAGAAGCGCATAGCGATGAAGAAGGCTTGCCTGTGTACTACTTCCAACAGGCCAACGCAGACATTTGGGGTTTTGAAGCAGAAACGTACGTAGACTTGACCAATACGCTACGCTTAACCGTTTTCGGCGACTACATCCGCGCCGAGATTGAAGATGATAACCTTCCGCGCACACCCCCTATGCGATTTGGTAGTGAACTGAGCTACGTAAGCGACGGCTTAAGTGCTGATGTGGGCTTCACCTGGTATGACGATCAAAATGATGTGGCATCATTTGAAACCGCAACCGATGGCTATACGCTGGTTAATGCGAGTGTTCAATACGAGTTCGCTACACAGGGTGTAGACTGGGTATTGTTTGCACGTGGTGATAACCTAACAGACGAAGAGGCGCGTGTTCATACTTCTTTCTTAAAAGACCAAGCACCGCTTCCAGGTAGAAACTTCACGCTGGGTGTGAGAGCGTTGTTTTAAACAAGTGACCTAAATAAAATTGGACGAAAGGCGGTGTATGAAGTGACCCCATTAAGTTGGACTCATTTCTAAGCGGCAACCAAGGCCTGATTTCGATATTGTATCGGACTCAGGCCTTTTAGTTTTAGCTTAATGCGTTCGTTGTTGTAGTAATCAATATATTCTTTGATGTTTTCAATGAGCTCATTCGCATCTTTGAACGTTTCATTGTGATACATCTCAGTTTTTAATATGCCGAAGAAGTTCTCTGCAACGGCATTGTCTAAACAGTTTCCTTTCCTAGACA
>NZ_MEJH01000023.1 GCF_001953635.1 Alteromonas abrolhosensis
CTCTCTTTGCGCCGGAGCCTAAGCCCCGTTTGGTCCGAAGACATTATGCGGTATTAGCAGTCGTTTCCAACTGTTATCCCCCTCGCAAAGGCAAGTTCCCAAGCATTACTCACCCGTCCGCCACTCGTCATCTTCTAGCAAGCTAGAAATGTTACCGTTCGACTTGCATGTGTTAGGCCTGCCGCCAGCGTTCAATCTGAGCCATGATCAAACTCTTCAATTAAATATATCGAAATATGAATCGTCGTTATGTGACACTCTTAACGAGTGCCCACACAGATTGTCTTGTCTAAATTTTTAAAGAACGTTACTAGCTTTGCTAGCTGCCTCTCCCGAAGCGGATGCGTATCTTACAGCGCATCTTTTTTTTGTCAACAACTTTTGTTTATTTATTTTTAAACTTGGTTTTTGACATCCTCATCAGTTGTTAGCGTTTTGCTGTTCCCTGTTGAGGAGGCGCGCATTCTACGCATTCCTACAGCATCGTCAACACCCTTTTTTAAATAAATATAAAAAAAGCGACCGTTCGGTCGCTTTTTAATCTATTAGTACATTAAGCATGCGTTTAAGCTTAATTTCCTTATTCTATCAGCTCAAAAAGGCATATCCTCTTTATTATTGAGCGAAGACATCTGATTATTGCTACGTAATCATTCCTACTTATTGTCTACACTTTCGTTGCTTTTCTTTTTATCGGCATTGAAGTCTGCATCTTCTTCATGATCGCCCACTACATCGTCTAACGTTACTTTCTCAACGGTACGAAACGTATTGATAGGTCCAGCTAACGCGTATAGGGCAAAAACAAGGAACAGTACTAAAGCGGGTTCTGTTGCTACAACAACAAATATTAACAGCACAATAAGAAGTCCAACAAAAGGCACCTTTCCATGCCAGTTTACTTCTTTAAAGGAATTATATTTAAAGTTGCTAACCATTAGTAAACCAGCTAAACCGGTCACCGCAGCAACTATAAAACCATAGTCTGTACCTACAGCATCGTATTCCACGCCTACCCAAACAAGCCCAGAAACAACCGCAGCAGCTGCTGGGCTGGCAAGGCCTTGGAAGAAACGCTTATCAGCAATTCCAACTTGCGTATTGAAGCGAGCTAGACGAAGAGCTGCACCCGCTACATATATAAAGGCCGCTAACCAGCCTAATTTGCCGAGTTCAGTTAATCCCCAATTATAAGCGACAAGTGCCGGTGCCACACCAAATGAAACCATATCGGCCATTGAGTCATACTCAGCACCGAAGTCACTTTGCGTATTAGTCATTCTTGCCACACGCCCATCTAGGCCATCAAAAATCATAGCAACGAAAATAGCCACTGCCGCGGCTTCAAATCGTCCGTTCATTGATGAAACAACAGCAAAGAAACCCGAAAATAACCCTGCTGTTGTTAATAAGTTGGGAAGCAAGTATATCCCTTTACGTTTTTGATCAGACATATGTCCTCATACTTCTACATACACAATTGCACTAATTATTTCATAGTTATCTAGGAACGCATAGCAAAGTAAGAACTTCGTGCAGTTCCTTTCAGGGCGCAACCGTAAAATACAATCGGCATTATCATAATTGCGCCTACTTTTATTAAAATGTGAGCATCCCCTACCTCAACTTTCCTGTTAAAGAGGTATGCATTCATTGAACACTAATAACTGGGTATACGGTTGCATACCTTAAATAGCTCACCGTTCATATATCATACAAGTCCATGTTGAAATAAGGTACCCGCCAAAGTTTATGCATTTAAATAGGCATATATATTACTTGGTGCGTACTAGGAGCGCTTAGCGCTTCTTTTATAGGAAAGCAATTATGCAAATTCTACAAAAGACGTTTTCTTTGCAAACTGGACTACTACTTTCCACTGCTTTATTAGCCACACTTACTATTAGTCCAGCATCTGCCACGTACTACAAAAACAACAACTATTCTTACTGTGGCTCTTCAAGCGACAATAACTATGTAAATAGTGCGTGTAATTCGCCCCTTGGCGAGCACACTTATGACTTGGTGAGCGATGGTGTCTACAACAGCATTGATGCAACTCAATCTCACGTAAATGTAGATGGGGTTAATATATCTATGTCCGCATTTTCTGACACGCACAAGGTTACGGGTGAAACGGTAGTTGGCGCCAAATTGGAAAAAATTTCCGATACATGGGCGTATGGTGTAACCAATAATGATGAGGCTTATTATAATGGCGGTGCCGATCACGCTATAGATAACATTAATTATTATTACGAAGGGAGTTATGCTGCATATTACAGTGGAATGACTAATGTAGAGCGTGACTACGACTTTGTCTTGCTGTCGTTTGATTCTGCGGTGACACTGACGGGGGCAAGCTTTTCATGGTTATATAGCACCAATGACAGCCAAGTATCGGTAGCTGCGCTAAGCGATACTTCAAAATTGACCTCTGGTATTAATACGTGGAGTGATATTGTCGCTGATGCACTAACATCAGCGTCTTACGATATAGAGAATTGCGAATATTTAGACCACCGTGCTGATTTCACCTTTACCCAATCAGCCCAGTACTGGCTAGTTGGTGCATACAATACTGTGTTCGGCAACATTGGTGGTTATGTAGGTAATGATGCTTTTAAACTTGCTAACATTGGCTTCTCTATCAGTGAACCCACTGACAATTCTCCGCCTACAGCAGTCTCTGAGCCTGGAACAATTGGTTTACTGATGGCTTGTTCTATATTCGTAATGTGGCGCCGCAAGAAAACCATTTGAAGAAATTAGACTTTAGATCACTGACAGGTGGTATTACTTGTCAGTTTTTTTTACTCCCCCCCTTAACACCCAAATAATACCTATAAAAAACAATAATATAAATAATGGCACACAATCTGCATATTGAATGATATAATTATTACGGTCGTTTTAGAGTAAAGTATTAATGCGTATTATTTCCTTGGTATCAGTGCTAGTTTTGAGTTCTAACTTTGCTTGGGCTACAGATTCATTTATCGAAGAACACAACTATGAATATAACTTTCAAAGTGTGAATATTGGCACTAACCCAAATTCAGGTTCTGTTGTTACTGTTAGTGACAGTTTAAATTTGAATGATGTTAACGTTTCTATTTCAGGTTGGTCAGATAGTGCGTGGTTGTCCGGTGCTGACTCTGGGAACTACGACAAAGTAGTCGGTGCAGAATTACAGAGAATAGGTAGCTATGGCTGGGCTGTCCGTAACACATGGGAAGATGCGGGTTCACACCAAACTATAGATAACTACGGTTACAGAGATTATGATTTTATTCTTTTAAGCTTTAGCGAAGAAGTGCAGTTGGATAGTTTAAACTTTGGATGGGCAAATTTTGGGAATGGATCTCAAGAAGTGTCAGTTTCAGCTCTTAGTGATAATGGATTTAACAAGCTTACGAGTGCAAATTCTACGTGGTCGAACATTATCTCTGATGCTGTTTCTAGTTCTTTTTCTATCCAAAGATTATCTGACAATCGAGGAATTTCGACCTTAGATTTTACTTCTTCGGCTAAGTACTGGCTTGTCGGTGCTTACAACACTATTTTCGGCACTGTAGCAAACGGCTCTGGACATAACGATGCATTTAAAATTGCTGGTTTAGAATTTAGTAACACTACTGTAAACACCCCTCCACCGAATACACAAGTAAGCGAGCCAGGCGCCCTTGCACTGATGAGCCTGGGTTTGGGTCTAGTTCTATACAGACGTAAGCGTCGCGTTTAGTGGTTTAAAAGTAAATAGAAAACACGTATCTTTAGAAGGTGGCTTAGGCCACCTTTTTTTATGCTATTTTTAAGCCAGCGGCTAGGCTAAGTTTCGAAGGTATATATGGATTTTTTTAATAATAAAAGGCGTGTTGTACAAGGCGCCGTTATCTCTGCAGTTGCCTCATCATTCATCGCATTCAGCAGTTTTGCTACAACATCAGAAGATTATGAAAAGGCGCTTACCGCGTTTAACAAAGATGCTTATGATGAAGCATATATACATCTTAAGAATAGCCTACAAAAAGACCCTGAAAATCTAGCTGCGAAAATACTAATGGGCGAAATTCTGCTTATAAACGGCTACCTTACCGCGGCTGAAATGGAGTTTGTAGAAGCATTAGAAATGGGGGCTGATATTAACCTCTTAGCAGAACCACTTGGCAACACCTGGCTGTTTCTAAATAAATATAAAGAGATTGTAGACTTCTCTGATTTGAACAAGCTTTCAGGTAATGCGGAGCGTGAGTGGCTGATGATTCGTGCCACAGCGTGTATCAGGCTAGAGGACGAGTCTTGCGCCCTACGCGATTACAACACTATCGTTTCACGCACGCCTAATTTCGCGCCTGCTATAAACGGTCTAGCTTCTATCGCTCTTCAGAATGAAGATTTAATTAAAGCAACTTCTCTCATAGACAAAGCCATGTCAATTGAGCCTGAAAACGCAATAACGTGGCGTTTAAAAGGGCAGCTTGCTTATAGACAGGGTGATACTAATGCAGCGACAGCACACCTTCAAAAAGCACTAACTTTTAACCGTGAAGATCCTATTGCGCTGCGTAATCTTGTAGATTTGTATTTAGAAGCTAAAGACTACGACTCAGCCAAGTTATTTGTCGATCAAATTATCCAAGATACGCCAAACGATCCACTTGCCATATTGCTAAATAGTTGGTTACAAAGCAGAGACAACCAGCAAGCCATAGACAACGAGAAGCTCAAGGAGCTCAATGAATTTATGGCACAACTGGACCCTGAGCTTATAACCTCGCAGCCAATGTTGCTTTACATAAGCGGCTTAACAAATTTCTTTAACAACAATATGGAGTCAGCAGCAAAAGATTTTAACGCTTATCTGCAAAGGGAACCGGATGACTTACAGGCAGTATTGATGTTGAGCCAAGTTTACATGGCCACACAACAGGACAAAAAAGCGCTTGCGCTGCTTGAGCGTCATCAAAACGCATTAATGGAAGATCCTGACTCAGCGCTACTTTTGGGTGACTTATTTATCCGCCAAAACAAAGCGTTTAAAGCCGAGAGGCTTTTGCAAAATCTTGAATACAAGTATCCGAACGAAAACAGGCTTCAGTTGTTCAAGATTAAATTAATGGCTGCTAGAGGTAAGCAAGACGAGGCATTGTCGATTCTTGAAAAAAACTTATCCACCTACGAAGATAACGCCGGTTTTCTTTTCACTTATTCCTTAATGAATCTGCAAGCTCAGCAGTTTACTAATGCATTAAAAGGTGCTGAATTACTAGGTAAGCTTTTTCCTGACGAAGCCGAGGTGTATAACCTTAAAGCTGGTATATTGATTAGACAGGGTCGATTAGAAGAAGCCAAGGTCAACATAGAAAAAGCGTTAGCGCAAAGCCCGACGCTTTTTCCCGCGAAATTCAATTTAGCAGCCACGGAAAGCCGTTTAGGAAATGTAGAGAAGTCTAACTTGCTGGTAGAAGAACTTCTGAAGTTATCACCTCAGCATAATGAAACGCTGATGCTGAAAGCGTTCAATTTGACCAAGACTGGCAATTTAGAGGAAGCCAAACAGATCTATCTCGATATATTGACGCTATCGCCTTCAAATACTGGGGCTAGAGAACGCGTATCGTCTCTATATCAGCAACAAGGCGACACAAAAAATGCACTATATCATCTGGAGCTATTGATTAAGGACGAATTTGACAATCCAGATTACCTTCTACGCAAAGCCGCACTTCTTTTAGAAAACAATCAACGTGCGGATGCTGAAAAAACATTGAGCATTGTACGAAACTTTATTAACGACGACGCAGGTAAACTCATTGCGTTTGCCGATCAAGCTCGGAATATTGGTAACAATGACTGGGCGTTGAACGCAATGGCGCGCGCTTATGAAATTGCGACTACAAGCACGTTTGTTACACTGCGTTATACAAGCTTATTGTTAGATTTGCAGAAAAACGATAAAGCACAGTCACTATTAGCGACCATTCCCGCGGACCAACAACAAAACCCGGTTTATCACTTTTTGAACGGCCGATTGGCAGCGAATAAAGGCGACAGTGAACGCGCCATCAAAGCTTTTGAAAAAGCCTTAGAAATAGACTCTACATTTGCACAGGCATTTATTGCGATTTACAACTACGCGTTGAACGATCAGTTTGTCGATGTATTTTTACGAACGGCACGCAATCTGGTGAATGAAAACGAGAGTAACTTGTTGGCGAAAAACTTACTTGCTCAGTACTTGTTTTTTATTCAAGAATTTGATGAATCTATATCGCTTTATAAAGAATTAGTTGCCCAGCCAGGTCTGATAAACCCAGCTGAAGCGTATAACCGACTTGCGATTATGCACATCGAGACATCACTGGTCACTGCGAAAAACTATGCACGTCAAGCCTATGACCTTCAGCCTAACTCCGCGAAAATACTGGACACTTACGGGCATATTAAAGCGCTTCAGGGAGATTACGAAGGCAGTCTTAGAATGCTTAGAGATGCATTTGCAAGAGACGCCAGCGATCCAAATATTCGTTATCACTTAGGCTATACGCTAGCCAAACTCAATAGAATTGAAGAGGCGAAGAAAGAGCTAGAATATGCAGTAAATGTAGAGCGTCCCTTCTTTAAGCGCCCGCAAGCAAGAGCATTATTAGAGAGCCTTTAAGGCTCTCGCTCGGATTAAGTAGATATTAATTCAACTAAAGACAGCACGAACAGTTGCGTTTGTGCTTTTCCATCTTGCCAATGCCTGAGTTAAAGGTATTGGTTGGATCTAATTCCTTATAAAATTTCTGTAAAGAGGCCTCGGCTTCGTATAAATGACCAACATTGTGTTCAGCAGGATACTTAGCACCCCGGCTATCTAGTAAGGCCAACATATCTGCCTTTACTTTTTTAGCGTCACTGTCCTTTTTAAGTATGTAATCTTGATGGAATACATGACAGAAGAAGTGACCATAATAAAGCGGCTTTTCAATATGCTTAGCAATGTGTTCGGGTAAATTTTCTGCCCAAAACTCATCATTACGGCGCAAGGCTATATCTAACGCAAGAATGTCTCCGACGCGTTTGTGATGAAGCATTTGATAGCGCACAGCCGCTCCAGCGGCGGCAAAACGTAACAAGAATGCCTTCAACGCTTCGTCTTCGTTGCACGTAATGTAGTCGCCTTCTAACTGCTCTTCAGTAAATAGTTTCGCTAAAAATGTTGAGGCTTCTTCAATGCCGCCATCGCTCATTTTAAGGATGAGATGGTGCTCATATTTGTCGCGGTAGGCTCTTAAACTTGGAGGAATTTGGTCAGAAAAGAGCTTACTCCCAAATTGCATGACTCTGTCGCTTAAATATCGAGGGATAAATGGCAGCTTGTTAAACACAGCATCCACCCGCCCTTTGAGTGCAAACAATTTAGGGAGCGAGTCAGTGCCTAAACGCTGAATACTCAAAATTGTATCTTTGCCATATACATCGGCAATATCAAACATCTCTCTATGAATATACTCGCCCACTTCAGGTAAATGTTTAAACTGGGTTAGGATGTCTCTGCGAATACGAGTTAGTACATCAGGATCGTTAGTTCCAATGTAAAATGTCTGGTCTTTTTTAGGAATATCAAATGTATCTAAGCGTACAGCGAAAACGGCAACTTTTCCTGCACAGCCGCTAGCCTCATAAAGCCTAGTCGGGTCGGCATTAAATCGGCTCGGTGTATCAGCATTTACGTCTCGAACTATTTGCTCATAATCATTTGCAGAAGCCTTTTTATCAGTTTCAGGTAAAGATTTTGGAAAATTACCAGACGAAAGGTTACCGATAATTTCTTCTGGTGTATCGCCTAAATCTATTCCTAAATGATTAACGAGCTTTAACTCACCATTTTTTTCGACCTGGGCGAACAAGGATAACTCCGTATACGCCGGGCCTCTTTTTATTAAAGCGCCACCCGAATTGTTTGCAACACCGCCTACAATTGATGCTCCTAAACAAGAAGACCCAATCACCGAGTGGGGCGCGCGCCCTAATGGCTTTAACGCTTTTTCAAGTTGAAACAGCGTTGCTCCTGGAAAGCTCAATACTTGTTTACCACCGTTTATTAAAACAATGCTATCCATAGCCAACGTGTTGATAACCACAACTGGCCTATCATAATCATCACCACTAGGTGTAGAGCCTTCTGTTAGCCCCGTTTTGGCAGCCTGCATAATGATAATACAGTCGTACTCAACGCAGACCTTCAGCACTTCCCAGTATTGCATCAACGTATGTGGGAATAACACAGCCAACGCTTCGCCTTCTCCTGAACGCCATCCTTTCCGGTAATGCTCAGTTTGACGCCTTCCTACGGCAAGATTGCTTTCCCCGAGTATGCGCTTGAATGCGTTTATTATTGGGACAGTTTGCATGTATGGCTCCTAAAACTCGGACGAAACTAACAATAACAGGTAAATTAAAGGAAAATATGTCGACAAGCCAATAAAAAAGGCACTGAATTGAAGTGACCCCCAATAGTTGGACTATCCAATTACTGGGGGTCTTTTTATGTCAAAACATCACAGAGCATTTAAGTTAAAGCTAGCGCGACTAGCGCAAGAAGAGAGTTCAGGAGCCTTAGGTAGAAAGTTTAAAGTACGACCTAACCTTATTCGTTACTGGTCTCAAGTCTATCGCATCAACGGCTTTGATAGTTTTATCCATAAGCAATTGCCTTACACCTTTGAATTTAAACTGCATGTACTC
>NZ_MEJH01000024.1 GCF_001953635.1 Alteromonas abrolhosensis
GTTGTAGACAAGCTAAAGTAAGTAGAGTGAAAAGTAGTTACTCACTGATTGAATTGATATCCAGTTTTCTAGATTGTTACCAGTTTTTCCTGGCAGCCATAGCGATACGGTACCACCTGACTCCATTCCGAACTCAGAAGTGAAACGTATTAGCGCCGATGGTAGTGTGGGGTTTCCCCATGTGAGAGTAGGACACTGCCAGGTCCCATTAAAAGAAACCCGCCTAACGGCGGGTTTTTTGCGTTTGGAAGAAACCAAAAATGGGGTCAGAGTACATTAATCCTTAATTCCCCAGCAAAACCTTCAAATTGGGGTCAGAGTACTTTATTACCCAAATCATAAGAGCCAAGTCAAAGTACCCTTATCCTCCAATGAAGAAAAACAAGAGAAATGTACTCCGACCCCAACATTAAAATGTGTTTTTCCGCGACTGCACTCTTTACCAGCTCAAGTCACTGTGAAAGTTTCATTTATCAAATAGTTTAGAGCGCACAAACTCCAACACAGACCATCAGTCTACTCACTCAGGAGTAAAGGGGTCAGAGTACTTTTTTAACATTCACACTTATTAAAACGTAGAAATGTACTCCGACCCCAATATTAAGACGCACGGGGCAGATTACCTTTCTGAACAAACGAGTCTAACTATGCGTGACTTCATAACAGTGTGGGACAAATTGTTAGATTCTTCAGCATGCCTTATTAAGGAAATGTACTCTGACCCCAATATTCGAGCGACAGATTAAAAAAAGAACGGTATGGTATGGACATGGAAATACTAAACAACTTGGACGTTAAGATGTTAGCCTTACCATTCGACAACAATCCGGCTTACTTGCGCGGCAATTTTCAAATTGAACCTATCGCTGGCTTATTAAAGCAGCATGTAGAACTCGTTTGTTTTCTACTCATAGCAGTATTTTTCATTGGTAATGCATTCGTAGAAAATAGTGAAAAAGAACAAGTCTTGTCTAACCCTCAAAAAAATGATTTTTTCTATATAGATTATAGGGCTATTGATCCTACATCAGACGCTAGATTTCGTTATGTTCCAATGAAACTTTTGAATATTGAAAACGGTACTTATACGTTCAAAGTAGGAAATATCGCTCACACAGCTCCCGTTTCGCCGAATCAGCACGCTAAATTTGACAAGGCCTTGCTGCTAAGAAATTACTATCGAGTTGATAATCTTGTTTTAGATGAAGCACAAGTAAACAAGTTAGTTTCATCTGGCGCCATTTATGATGCAAGAAGACCTTGAAATATTTATATCGGTGGATGGATGGTTTTGCATCTCAACGAATTAGTACCTGAATAGCATTCATTAATAAAGCGTCCTTGCGAATTTACGGCGCAACAGTTAAATCATTGAACCTAACTAATTTGTAGTAATGTACTCTGACCCTATTATTTGAAGCTCAGAGAATGGTTTTGCATCTCAACGAATTAGTGTCTGAGTAGCATTCAATAATAACGCGTCCTTCCTAACTCATAGCGCAATAGCTATATCGTTGAACTTAGCTAATTAATAGAAATGTACTCTGACCCCATTAATTTGGTTGATAAAGTACTCTGACCCCTTTATTTGCTTATAATACTATCCGCTTATAGATAAATTGTCAGAATCGCTCTACATTTTAATGATGTTAATAAAGTGTTAAGCCTGCCTGATGAAGTATTTTGTATTAGCTATTGTTGCCGGACTCGTTCAAGTCGTGATGTCATTTATGACGTCGAATATTTTAATATCTACCGGTATTACATTTTTATCTATCCTTCTTGCAGCCTTTATCCTCGAAAAGGTGCAGCAAAATCAGAATTCTGAATCCAACTACTCCAACATTAATGATGAATACATACAGAAAGAAAGCAGCAACGATGCAACGAAAGTGAGTCATGCGGCTAGTAATATAGCTATTGGTGGGGCTTCTATTTCGTTCTTTTTAGAACAGCTATCAAAGGCATTCAATGAACAGGTTGCGAACATAGGCGAGATGAGCGGCAGACTTCAGCAGCTAGAGTCCTCATCAAGTCAGTTAGATGCATTAGCAAAGAATGCAGCCTCTTCTATGAATGAGTCAGATGAAAAAACGCAGTTCGGAAGCACCTCATTAAAGGACGTTTTGAGCGAACAACAGCAATTGGTGAAAAATATAAATGCATCATCTGAAGCGCTCATAACGCTGAAAAGTAAAGCCGAAGGTATAAGTACTATCACGAACACGATTAACCAATTGGCCGATCAAACAAATATGCTCGCCCTTAATGCGGCTATTGAGGCGGCACGAGCGGGTGATCAAGGGCGTGGTTTTGCTGTCGTAGCCGACGAGGTGCGCGAGCTGGCTAAGAAAACAACCGATGCCACGTCTGGAATTGAAAGCTTATTGCAAGATATGAATACCAGTAGCCAGGCAGCAGTGGCGACTATGGAAACGGTACTTAATTCTAGTGATAACATGAATGTGAAATTACAGGAAAGTGAAGATGCTATCTCACAATCAAGCATGCTTTCTACAAAAGCTCGGGAATCGATGGGCGCTATGCAGGCTATGGTTGAAGAAAATGCCGAACATAGTGCAGGTATCAGTACCAATATACTTCAACTGCACACCACAACAGAAAAGTTAGAGCATGATCTCACCGATGTTTCTACACAGGCTTTGTCTCTGAGCAGTCAAGCGGAAGACATTTTTAGGCTATTGGAAAGTTTTAATGTAAACGATAGAAATAGCGAAGTTAGAGATATAGCCGTTAATACAGCGAAAACAATAGGGAAGCGTTTCGAGCAAGCGATTGCAGATGGAGAGATATCAGAATCTCAGCTATTTAACTTTGACTATACCCCTATACCGAATACCAACCCACCTAAACACGCCACACCCTTTGATAAGTTTACCGATAATGTGCTCCCCGCTATCCAGGAGCCATTATTAGAAGCTAACAGTTTCATTATTTATGCAGGCGCAGTTGATAAAAATGGGTACTTTCCTACCCATAATAAAAAGTTTAGCCAGCCTCTTACCGGTAATTACGAAACAGACTTAGCGAATAATAGAACTAAAAGGATATTTAACGATAAAACCGGCAGTCGTTGCGGTAGCAACACTTCCACATTTTTGCTTCAAACTTATAAACGAGATACTGGCGAGATCATGCATGATTTGTCTGCTCCCATTTATGTTAACGGCAAACATTGGGGAGGGTTTAGAATAGGTTATAAGGCTAAGGAACAGTAATATCTGAATGCCCGGTTGGAAGCATACGCTCCAATCGGCTGGTTCGAGCACAGGCGGGCAGGTTTAACGCTATCCGCAGCAATACCCGCTGCAATATTATTCTTTCTTTACGCTTTTATTTGGCGCTACGTTACCCTACCATTAGCGAATTGTTCGCAGTTCGTAAAAATCTATGCCTTCATTACAACCTTACAGCACATTTGGCCTTGCAGCTTCTTGTGATTCTATTCAGTCGTTTACCGATGTTGCTTCATTTCTGTCTATCTACAAAGCCCATAAGAACAATACAAACAAAGCCATTTATATACTCGGTGGCGGAAGCAACTCGATCTTTACCGATGATTTTGACGGCACAGTTTTGGTGAACGAGATAAAAGGCATAAGTCACTTTGATACTGAAAGCCATCACTACTTAAGGGTAGGTGCAGGTGAAAACTGGCATGACTTCGTCACCCTTTGTATGAAAGAGAAGTGGTATGGATTCGAAAATCTCGCCTTAATACCAGGCTCAGTAGGCGCATGCCCAATTCAGAATATTGGTGCGTACGGCCGAGAAGTGAATACGCTAATTGACAAAGTAGAATGCGTATTTCTTGAAACTGGCGAACAAGTGCTGCTGAGCAATGAAGACTGTCAATTTGGTTACAGGGATAGTGTGTTTAAACATGCACTCGCTAACAAGGTGCTGATCACTCACGTTAACTTTAAATTACCCAAGCACTACGAACTTGAAACTAGTTATGGCGAACTAGCCGCACTTACTGAGCCTACACCAGAAAAGGTATATAGTAAGGTAATTGAAATAAGGAAGAGCAAACTTCCGGACCCGAACGAGCTAGGTAACGCAGGAAGCTTTTTCAAAAACCCAGTGGTTTCAAAAGCAATCTATCAAGCGATTGCACAAGAATATGATTCAGTCCCTCATTTTGTATTGAGTCAGAGTGCCGATTTGCCACCCACTGAAAACGAACAAATAAAAATACCTGCGGCGTGGCTTATTGACCAAGCAGGTTTTAAAGGCAAAACTTTGAATAAAGTACGATGTCACCCTACACAGCCATTGGTTCTTACAAACTTAGGTGGTGCCACCGGAAGCGACGTACTAACCATGGCAAAAGATATCATAGCAAGCGTACATCAAAAGTTTGGTATACAGCTCGAGCCAGAAGTACGCTTATTAGGAAGCAAAGGACTTATTTCGCTATGAGACAAGCATCAAAAGCTATAAGAAAACATATTCTCGCTTTGTTGTCCGACGGCCAATTCCACTCCGGTGAAACCATTGCACAGCAAGTAGGCCTCTCGCGTACAGCAGTAGCAGGCCATATCTCCCAACTCGCCGATTGGGGGCTGGATGTATTTAAAGTAAAAGGTAAAGGCTACCGTTTAGAACGAGGGTTTCCATTGTTAAGCGCCGACAGCATTAAACGCCATTTAGGCAATACAAAACGAGCGGTTATTGATGTGGAGTCGGTATTACCTTCCACCAATACAGAAATGAAGAAGCGTATAGCGAGTAAAAGAGAAGATCTTGAAAACGGCGATGTTGTTTTCGCTGAAATTCAGACCGATGGGCGCGGCAGACATGGTCGTTCGTGGTTAGCACCAGTTGGCGGCAGCTTAACTTTCTCTATGTACTGGTCTTTTCCCGACGGTTATCAAAGCATGGCGGGGCTTTCTTTATTAGTGGGCTTGGCTGTTTGCGATGCACTTAAAGAATTTGGTGTAGAAGACGCTGAACTTAAATGGCCGAATGACATTTATTTGCAAGGTAAAAAACTTGCGGGCGTACTTATTGAGGTAGAAGGGCAAATAGGTGCTACGGCGCATAGTGTTATCGGCATAGGTTTAAATGTTTGTGTGCCCGATAATCAGTACGATGTTGGTCAGCCTCATAGTGATCTTGCGTCTTATTTAGGTACTATCCCAGATAGAAATGCTTTAGCGGCGGAAATTATTAAATCGCTATGGTCTTATTTACCGAAATTTACCCAACAGGGCTTCGGGCCATTTACTGCATATTGGGAAGCGCTCGACTTATACGCCGACAAACGCATTGTTTTACAAATGGGTGAGAAACGTTTTTCCGGTATTGACAGGGGAGTGGACGCCAGCGGCGCACTACTTGTTGAAACACAAGATGGTATTACGCGATTCCATGGTGGTGAAGTTAGCCTAAGAGGCAATTAACGTTTTATTTTGTTTTACTTTATAGCTGAGCTACGAAAATTTGGCCATTTTTATTATAAAAGTACTTCGTAGTTCATCTTTGTGATTTTTAGATAAAATTCTTTCCGTTCGTTTTACGCATTACATTGCGACTGAAACCAAAAATATGAACAACATTGAAGAAAACCACGTCATATTAGTGGATATCGGTAACACCCGAATAAAATATTCACTACTTTGTCATGCAGAAGAAGAGCCTAATGCATGCGAAGATACCAATTCTCTTTTCTCTTTTATCGATTCTCAGAAAAAAATTTCTCATTTATACATAGCTTCGGTAAGAAATCAGGAGCTGGTTGATGAAATATCCGCCATGTGTAACGAGCGAAAAATTATTTTTGTAGAAAAGCACACAGAGAAAGAAGCCTTCGGCATAAAAAATAGTTACGCGAATGTTCAAAAAATGGGCGTTGATAGGTGGCTTGCCATGGTCTGTGCTGCAGAAAAATCAAAAAAAGCATTTTTTGTTATGGATGTGGGTACGGCAATAACGGTTGATTTTGTCGTAGATGGTCAACATTTAGGCGGTTGGATCGTGCCTGGTTTTCAAGTAATGCGTAATGCATTGGTTGCTTCAACTAAAAAAGTATTCGCGAATGATGAAATTCCGACCACCTTTGGTGTGGGGACCGATACCGAAGATTGTGTGGCAACAGGGTGTCATGCTGCCCTATATGGTGTTTATTTGAGCGCGATTGATTACATATCAAGCAAACAAACCGAATTTGACATAATTTTAGGGGGTGGAGACAAAAAAGTGTTTGCATTCTTAAAATCTGCTGATAACATGCGCCTCGCTCATTTGGTGATGCAGGGTCTTGCCCGCTACGCTCGAAGTGAACTTTTAAAGGGAACGTCGACGTAAGTTTTTGATTAGTTGAAAAATTGGTCAAAAAAGAAAATTGAAAAATTTTCAAAAAGACACTTGCACAGAGTTAAACAATACTCTAGAATGCGCACCCACTTGATGTAGTGCCGACTTAGCTCAGTTGGTAGAGCAACTGACTTGTAATCAGTAGGTCGCCAGTTCGATTCCGGCAGTCGGCACCATCAATCTGGAGGGGTACCCAAGCGGTCAACGGGAGCAGACTGTAAATCTGCCGGCTCAGCCTTCGCAGGTTCGAATCCTGCCCCCTCCACCACTTTCTCTATGAGGTGGCCAGAGAATTAGGATTGCGGGCATCGTATAATGGCTATTACCTCAGCCTTCCAAGCTGATGATGCGGGTTCGATTCCCGCTGCCCGCTCCAAATCAGTGCTGATATAGCTCAGTTGGTAGAGCGCACCCTTGGTAAGGGTGAGGTCGGCAGTTCAAATCTGCCTATCAGCACCAGTTTATTTCTCCCCAGCTCATGTAAAATTTCTAAATTTTTTAATGTAACTTTGCTGGGATAATAGAAATGGCAAAAGAAAAGTTTGAACGTACGAAACCCCACGTAAACGTGGGTACAATCGGCCACGTTGACCACGGTAAAACTACCCTAACTGCAGCTATCACTACAGTTCTTTCTAAAACTTACGGCGGTAACGCACAGGCTTTCGATCAAATCGATAACGCGCCTGAAGAGAAAGCACGTGGTATCACCATTTCTACTTCACACGTAGAATATGACACTCCTACTCGTCACTACGCACACGTAGACTGCCCAGGACACGCTGATTACGTTAAAAACATGATCACCGGTGCTGCTCAGATGGACGGTGGTATCCTAGTAGTTGCTGCGACTGATGGTCCTATGCCACAGACTCGTGAGCACATCCTACTTGGTCGTCAGGTTGGTATTCCTTACATCATCGTATTCATGAACAAATGTGACATGGTTGATGATGAAGAGCTTCTAGAGCTAGTAGAAATGGAAGTTCGTGAACTTCTTAACGAATACGAATTCCCAGGTGATGACCTACCAGTTATCCAAGGTTCAGCTCTTAAGGCGCTTGAAGGCGACCCAGAGTGGGAAAAGAAAATCATCGAGCTTGGTGAAGCGCTTGATTCATACATCCCAGAGCCAGAGCGTGCAAT
>NZ_MEJH01000025.1 GCF_001953635.1 Alteromonas abrolhosensis
TGGGAGCAGTTTAAAGAGTACTTCTTACCTATCTTGCCAGAAGATAAAAAAGTAGTGGGAGTAAATCTTTCTGGGAAAAATCTTACAGGCATTGACATACCCGCATCACTTTTAGTTAAGCAAGTAGAGGCATTCTGGTAATGTCTCCTAACAAAAAAATTATGTCGCCCGCAGGCGGGCTGGGACACAAACAGCCAGGCGGCTTCGCCATTATAGCCTGCCTGTTTGTGCCCCATATTTAGAAGTTATAAGGCGTCAGCCTAAGCTTCGTTTGGCTAAATAAAAAATCCAGTAAAACTACCCTCACCTGTTTTCATTAGCATCGCTCTAGCTTGTGGTAGGTTTAAATCCGCCGCTTTCAATTCAAAGGTGGTGTAATAGGCGCTTTACCTTCTAGTTCTTATTTTCAGCCAGCAAGCGCCATTACACTTGATAGCTCAGATAGCGGCTAGCTTCTGTCAAATCAAAAACATCACTGCACAGTCGTTTTTCTTGTCTGCGTTAACAATCAATCGTATGCTGGCTTCAACAGTTTTTAAAAAGACCAAAGGAATTGGCTTTGCTTATAACAAGGCGCTTAAGGCCACTCCCTTCGGTCGCTCGGACGCATTTACGCGGGGCGGCTTCGCCATTATGCCCCACGCAACTGCGCCGCTTAGCTTAATGTTATAAGGCGTCAGCCTAAACTGCATTTGGCTTTATGAAAATCCCAGTGGAACTACCCTCTCCTGTTTTCATTAGCATCGCTCTGGCTTGTGGTAGGTTTAAACCCGCCGCTTTCAATTCAAAGGTTGCGCATTAGGCGCTTTATCGCCAAGTTATTATTCAACGTCAATAAGCGCCAATGCGTTCGACAGTTCAAATGGCGGCTAGCTTAAGCTAAATCAAAAACACTAGTGCACAGTCGTTTTTCTTGTCTGCGTTAACAATCAATCGTATGCTGGCTTTATCAGTTTTTAAAAAGACCAAGGGAACTGGCTTTGCTTATAACAAGGCGCTTAAGACCACTCCCTTCGGTCGCTCGGACGCATTTACGCGGGGCGGCTTCGCCATTATGCCCCACGCAACTGCGCCGCTTAGCTTAATGTTAGGCGTCATTTACTTACAGCATAAAAAGTGGGTTTAACCGTGACATTGAAGCATCAAGGTTGTTTCGCTAGGTTCTCTTCACAGCTAGCTTTCTCAGTTATTTTAACGACTTTAGCAACGCGCTTTTCATTAACACCGCAACGCCAACATTCAGCATAACAAGTTGTCTAAGCTCGCTCTTTTATCCAGCAATGCCCTTAACATCTGGCATTTCGCACAGGGTTGTTTTATCTTAAATTTAATAATTTAAACACGCGGCCTTATCGGCTAGTGGTGGCAGCAAAGCTGCGTTCGTTCCTTTGTACGCCTAACAAAACGCTGTTGGCACTCCCTTCGGTCGCTGGGACGCTAACACGTGGGCTGTCTCACTTCGTTCGGATTTTAGCCCACGTGCTAGCGCCCCAAAGCTTAGCGTTAGGTGAAACCGGAATGTTTACCTTTGGATTGAAGAAAAAAGATATCGCTTGCTGTTTGCTTTGTTACAACGAGGCGGAATATGTCTTTTCAAGAAGTATACGGAACTCGCTTCTTTCGCTTGCACTAATGCTTTATGCCATTACTTTTTTGGCCTTCGTGTTTTTTTCGCCTTCATTCTTGTATGTGTTTATTGTTGGTATTGTCGCTTCCTTCTTTGGTATTTTCACCAAGCTTTTTATGCACGTAGAGCTTCGTTGTAAAAAATGTAGAAATTCATTGTTAATCCAAGACTAGGTTGTGTTAGCTTTTTCACCTAACAAACGCATTAACACTCGCTGCGCTCGCTAGGGACAAAAACACGTAGGCTCCCTGCGCTTCGCTTGGTATTGTAGCCTACGTATTTTTGCCCGTTATGCGGGCCGTTAGTTGCCTCATGAAACTTGCTTTTTCAATTAGCGCCTCCATGTGTTCAATATATAAACAGCCGAGTAAACTGATATGAACAAGTTATTATTCTTTTTGGGTGCAATTCCATCAACGTTAACGTACAAACCTAATCAATATTTTATGTATTTTATTTGCTTCACTCTTGCTGTCCTTGGCGCGGTAATGTCCTACTTTTATTCTCCAATCGCCAATATGATTCCGGGGTTTTTTGCTGAATGGTGGANTGCTTCTACGATATGGATATTTTAATTGTTTGAATTAGCCTTAATAGCAGTAATTGCAACTATCCTAAATGCGTTAACTGTAGAGTTTCATTGCAGGCTTCAAACTCGCCATATAGCTAAACAAAGAACAGTTTCTAATTTGATTAAGCATTATCTTTTAATGCTACCTTTTATTTTCGGCATGCTGATCTTCCTATCTATTATTCATACCAAAATTAACCAATTGGGTATCAGCTCTGTTAGAGAATCATTGTTGTTATTGGGTTTGGTTGTTCTTTTTTTGTCGCCTTTTATCTATATCATGGACTGGCACTATCCAGGTTTAGTCAGCAAAATGGAAAACTGGAGAAAAGGAGTATCAGATTAAATGCAAATTCTAGGTAATTTTAGGGACGCACATAACAAAAAAATCAAGTCACTCACTGCGTTCGCTGGGACGCATACATGCGGGGCGGCTTCGCCATTATGCCCCACATGCTTGCGCCCCTTATTTAAAAGTTAGGTGCTCAAACACATGTTCAATCTATTGTGTTTTTTCAAAAACGGAATTTAAATGACATCAATTTTCAATCAATTTTACCGTCTATATTTTAGACCCTCACAATTCTTTTCAGATACAAACTTACTTGAAAATCGTTGGCTCATCTTTTTGGCTACGACTTTTTATAGTGTCATTGTCGTCTTTGAAAGGATAGAGCAAAAAGTAATTCGCTACGATATGGTTAATGTACCAGAATCTAAAGAGGCTCTATTAAACACAATAGTTACTAGCTGGTTTGTATTTTGGTCTGTATCTTTGGTTATCGGTCTTCTCTTTGCATGGTTAATATGGTGGATCGGCGGTTGGTTTTATAACTTACGAATAAAGTGGTGTGGTGCTGGTCAGTTCAATCGAGAACTAGGACGCTCTATTTACGTTATTTCTAATATGGTATACGCCTTACCAGTTGCAATAGGAATGCTTATTGTAACTATTTGTTATAAAGATTATTTAAGCTTCTATAGTGAAGATTATATATTTTCAATTGTAGCTATGGTTTTTGTTGTTTGGTCTCTAATCGCCAGTTATAAAGCTGTAGCTACAAATTTTAAAGTTAAAAGATGGTTAGCTATATGGTGGTTTATAGCTGCTCCAATAATAGTAAATATACTTGTCTTGTCTTTTTACGTTTTTGTTTCTTTGTATATAAAATAAAATCGCACCTAACAAGAAAATTAAGTCACTCACTTCGTTCGTTGGGACGCATACACGCAGGGCGGCTTCGCCATTATGCCCCATATGCCTGCGCCCCTTATTTAAAAGTTATATGCCTTTGGAGATAATTTGAGAATTAAACCAAGAATTGGAGTCATGAATGCAATGTTCGCTTATGTTGGAGCGGGTAGCATATTGATTGCTGTTTTCGTAATTCTTCCGGTTGCCTATTTCTTTGGGAAACAAGTGAACAATCTCTTGTTATTAAGCTTTATTCTTATCGGTATAGTGTTTTCAGTCTTACAATTCTTGCTTTCGTTTTTTGTGAAATGTCCTAGTTGCGGCAAAGCAATTACAGTCTCATTCTTCAAAAAGCCGCACCCAAATTCAAATGTAGATAGTGGCACTGAGCTAGCTCTCAAATGGTTTAGTGGTAAAGTATGTTGTATTCACTGCGGGAAGAAAGTTGATACTACCGGCATATAACAAACCAATTAACCTTCTCACTTCGTTCGCTGGGACGCATACACGCGGGGCGGCTTCGCCATTATGCCCCACGCAACTGCGCCGCTTAGCTTAATGTTATAAGTCATGGAAGCTAATTTAATGAATGTTGAGTTTCAATCATGGATTGAGAGCATTACCGAAAGGCCATCTCTCGAAGCAATTAACATTGGTTTGTTTCAGTCGCAAGATTCGTTCACTGCCTACCTTATTGGCTCAAACGAGTATGATCCCAATAATGATGATTGGGCTTGCAATGAAGATTTTATCCCGTCAAATAAGTATCTAGTGCTTAATGTAGATCTAACCGAATGGCATTCTGTTCAACAATTAGTAGTGGAGTCGGTGCAACAAATAATAAACTCAGGCCAACAAACAATTCTTAACTGTGCACCAAATGTCACGGTTGGTTTTGATGACGGCGATTTAGAAAAGGTGAAGTGACTTATAACAATCACATTAAGCCGCTCGCAGGCTCGCTGGGACAGTAACACGTGGGCTCTGTCGCTTCGCTCGGATTTTAGCCCACGTGTTACTGCCCCTTATGTGGGTGTTAGGCATTTCGCGATATGACCATAGTAATGATGCTTAGAAATGAACGACAATCACTACCTAAGTGTTGTTGTACAGACATGGAAGATGCAATTAAAGATGCTGAACACCCAATTTATTACAGTGGGGTTTATCAAGAGTATGGGCTGAGATTGAATAGCGGTTATGAATATTCAATCATGAAATACTGCAATTGGTGTGGTGCAGAATTGCCGTCATCCCGAAGAGAACAATGGTTCGACTCATTGGAAAAACAAGGTATAGATCCTTGGGAAAACGACATTCCAATTCATTATTTAAGTTCTTCGTGGTGGGAACATGCCTAACAAAACGCTGTTGCCACTCCCTTCGGTCGCTGGGACGCCAATACGCGGGGCGGCTTCGCCATTATGCCCCACGTATCAGCGCCCCAAAGCTTAGCGTTAGCTTTCAGGAGTAATATTGAACAAAACGGAAGTTTCAGAACTAGTTATTTCCTACTCTGACAAATATGGTTCAACCAACAAACCAGAGAGAAGAGATCTGCAAAACAAACTCAGAAAAGTGAAGTCAAAAGCTCTTTTTGACGGGCTATTCTCAATATTCCTCATGGAGTCATGTCCGGAATCATTTGCGCGTCAAAATAATGCTGGTTTAATGCTTTTTAAAATCAAACCTAAAGTTAAACTAGAACCATTGGAAATGCTTAGAGTTTGTCTCCCAACTTGGGACGTAAGCGTAGAGGAATTAGTATTCTACTTCGTAGAAAAGTGTGGAAAAGAAGAAATCGGAATAGTACTAGAGAAACTTAAATCTTTTCCACTATCTGAACGTGAATCGGAGGCATTGAAAAGCATGCACTTCTGGTTTGAAAAAGCATGAAAGCTAACAAACGCATAAACTCGCTCGCGGGCTCGCTGGGACAAAAACACGTAGGCTCCCTTCGCTTCGCTCTGTATTATAGCCTACGTATTTTTGCCCGTTATGCGGGTGTTATAAGGCGTCAGCCTAATCTTCGTTTGGCTTTATAAAAATCCCAGTGCAACTGCCCTCACCTGTTTTCATTAGCATCGCTCTGGCTTGTGGTAGGTTTATATCCGCCGCTTTCAAATCAAAGGTTGCGCATTAGGCGCTTTATCGCCAAGTTATTATTCAACGTCAACAAGCGCCAATGCGTTAGACAGTTCAAATGGCGGCTAGCGTCAGTCAATTCAAAAACATCAATGCACAGTCGTTTTTCTTGTCTGTGTTAACAATCAATCGTATGCTGGCTTCATTAGTTTTTAAAAAGACCAAAGGAACTGGCTCTGCTTATAACAAAGCGCTAAAGACCACTCCCTTCGGTCGCTCGGACGCATTTACGCGGGGCGGCTTCGCCATTATGCCCCACGCAACTGCGCCGCTTAGCTTAATGTTATACGCAAAAGGAAACCTGTGAGTAAAAAGGAATTTATTGGTCTTGTTGTATTAGTTTGCTTACTCAATTTTTTACTTCAAATTTGGTATGTAGGTAATGCAGGCGATTTCATTGCAAATTATGTTGGTTATCCAATAAGCGTTTTCATCATTCCTATTTTCTTATCACAATTGCTCCCTTATCTTGCTCTTTTAGCTAGCTTAAAGTCTCTGGCGCTAAAACAAAAACTGCAGTTATTTGGTATTCCTTGCTTTGTTTCGGTATGTTTAGTTTGTGGCTTTTACTTAGTAATGCAATATGGCGGTTGATTTTGGCTATTGCGTATAACAAACAAATTATGTCACTCGCTGCCGCTCGCTGGGGCGCAAACACGTGCGCGGCTTCGCCATTATTGCACACGTGTTTGCGCCCCATATTTGAAAGTTATGTTCAATCAAGGATGACTTAAATTCAGTATATGAAAAAGATAGTTTTAAATTTTGTAATATTGGCCTTAAGCGTTCTTATTGCATACTTCTGCCTTGAATCCATTGGAAATAATGAAGAATATTTTTCAAGACACAACTCTCCGACAACCATATTCCTCGCTTCGTTATTAGTAGCCAGTTGGTCCGCATTCAGCGTGGCAACAAGCCTGTTTAGTATATTTCTGCCTGAGTCAAATTGGTTAAACAGAGAGCTTTCAGAGATACTAAGGCTATCAAAAGGCCGACAGCCTTATTTTAAAGCTATAGGATATGTTTTTCTTGGCGTATTTTTTATCTTTGCTTCGGCGCCATTTATGGACGATAGCCACTCATTGTTTATAAATCAGTATTTGATTTTAGCCTTTGTCCTGATGGTTGGAGTAGTTTGCTTCATCTGGGGTTTGCTAAGAGCCTTTTTGACGTTAATAAGGTTACCCGATGAAGATTGAACATAACAAAACACTAAAGGCGCTCGCGCTGCTCGCTGGGACGCTAACACATGGGCTGCGTCACTTCGTTCCTAATTTTAGCCCATGCGTTATCGCCCCTTAGTGGGGTGTTATGTAGCACGATGAGAATTGAACTCCAAGAACTGAAAAAAGAAATGATTGCTCGTGGCGTGAACGAGTCAATCTATGCAATAGACACCCTTCCGTCTTACGAAGGCTTCTGTATCTATGATGCACGTAGTGAAATTGAAGTATTCTATTTTGAGCGTGGAAATCGCTTTGAACTAAAAAGTTTCAAGGATGTTCAAGAGGCAGTAACATGCTTCAAGCAAATGGTTTTTAATGAAAAATAGGCCGTATTGGGCTGTGCAACATAACAACTCAATCAACACACTCACTACGTTCGCTGGGACGCATACACGCGGGGCGGCTTCGCCATTATGCCCCACATGTCTGCGCCCGTTATTGAAAAGTTATGTGCTTCTACGATATGGATATTTTAATTGTTTGAATTAGCTTTAATAGCAGTAATTGCAACTATCCTAAATGCGTTAACTGTAGAGTTTCATTGCAGGCTTCAAACTCGCCATATAGCTAAACAAAGAACAGTTTCTAATTTGATTAAGCATTATCTTTTAATGCTACCTTTTATTTTCGGCATGCTGCGATTCCTATCTATTATTCAAACCAAAATTAACCAATTGGGTATCAGCTCTATTAGAGAATCTCTGTTGTTATTGGGTTTGGTTGTTCTTTTTTTATCGCCTTTTATCTATATCATGGACTGGCGCTACCCAGGTTTAGTCAGCAAAATGGAAAACTGGAGAAAAGGAGTATCAGATTAAATGCAAATTCTAGGTAATTTTAGGGACGCCCATAACAAAAAAATCAAGTCACTCACTGCGTTCGCTGGGACGCATTTACGCGGGGCGGCTTTGCCATTATGCCCCACGCAACTGCGCCGCTTAGCTTAATGTTACGTGCTAAGGAGATTGAGACATTCATGGAGTTAGAAGAATTAGCCTCAAAGATCCGTTCTATAATAGAATTTGAGACAACTCGATTAGAAGAACGAATAAAAACGTTGTATACGGTACAAAGCCTCTTTTTTGTTGCTGTATCTGTGATTTGGAAAGATAGTGCACAGCTAGTCGTAAGCATTTCAGTAGCGGGCTTCGCAAGCTTATTAGTTCTTTCAACTATGGTTACTCAGGCACAAGGTCGCGTCATTAATGCCGAGAAGGAGCTTCGAAGAATAGTAAATGGTAACGATAATCTTGAACTAGTTTATAAGGGCGGACTTCAACATGATTTCTATTTTTTAAAGTTGCCTCCGAATTTTTGGATAGCGATAACAACAGGCTTCATTTGGAGCTCTATAATCATTGAAAAGTCGCTCTTATAGAGCATACGCACATAACAAGCGCATTAACACAAGGGACAAAAACACATAGGCTCCCCGCGCTTCGCTTGGTATTGTAGCCTACGTATTTTTGCCTGTTATGCGGGTGTTAGTTGCCTCATGAAACTTGCTTTTTCAATTAGCGCCTCCATGTGTTCAATATATAAACAGCCGAGTAAACTGATATGAACAAGTTATTATTCTTTTTGGGTGCAATTCCATCAACGTTAACGTACAAACCTAATCAATATTTTATGTATTTTATTTGCTTCACTCTTGCTGTCCTTGGCGCGGTAATGTCCTACTTTTATTCTCCAATCGCCAATATGATTCCGGGGTTTTTTGCTGAATGGTGGAACG
>NZ_MEJH01000026.1 GCF_001953635.1 Alteromonas abrolhosensis
GAGTACATGCAGTTTAAATTCAAAGGTGTAAGGCAATTGCTTATGGATAAAACTATCAAAGCCGTTGATGCGATAGACTTGAGACCAGTAACGAATAAGGTTAGGTCGTACTTTAAACTTTCTACCTAAGGCTCCTGAACTCTCTTCTTGCGCTAGTCGCGCTAGCTTTAACTTAAATGCTCTGTGATGTTTTGACATAAAAAGACCCCCAGTAATTGGATAGTCCAACTATTGGGGGTCACTTCAATTTGGCGCCTTTTCTTTATATATCAGCTTATTAGAAAGCTTACATTAGCTCTTTTGTCTACGCATTGCGTCGAAGAACTCATCGTTAGTCTTCGTCATTGACAGCTTACTGATAAGGAATTCCATCGCGTCAATTTCTGACATTTCATGAACAATTTTGCGAAGGATCCACATTTTCTGTAGTTCGTCTTGTGCAGTAAGCAGCTCTTCACGACGGGTACCTGAGCGGTTGAAGTCGATAGCTGGGAATACACGTTTTTCCGCAATTTTGCGGTTAAGGTGTAATTCCATGTTACCTGTACCTTTAAACTCTTCGTAGATAACTTCATCCATTTTAGAGCCGGTATCGATAAGTGCTGTTGCGATAATGGTTAAGCTTCCGCCTTCTTCAACATTACGAGCAGCACCGAAGAAGCGCTTAGGTTTGTGAAGTGCATTAGCATCAACACCACCGGTAAGTACTTTACCTGATGAAGGGATAACGGTGTTGTATGCGCGCGCTAGACGAGTGATAGAGTCAAGCAGGATAACCACGTCTTTCTTGTGTTCTACAAGACGTTTGGCTTTTTCGATAACCATTTCAGCTACCTGAACGTGGCGGCTAGCTGGCTCATCGAATGTTGATGCAACGACTTCACCTTGTACCAAGCGGTGCATTTCAGTTACTTCTTCCGGACGCTCGTCGATAAGCAATACCATTAACTCACACTCAGGGTGGTTAGCAGCAATCGACTGTGCAATGTTCTGAAGAAGAAGTGTTTTACCCGCCTTAGGTGGTGCTACGATAAGACCACGTTGGCCTTTACCGATAGGCGACGCCAAATCTAGTACACGAGCGGTAATATCTTCTGTTGAGCCATTACCACGTTCCATGCGCAAGCGGTCTGCTGCGTGAAGCGGTGTAAGGTTTTCAAAAAGGATTTTGTTACGTGAGTTTTCAGGCTTGTCGAAGTTAACTTCGCGGATTTTTAGCAGGGCAAAATAACGTTCACTGTCTTTTGGTGGACGAATTTTCCCGGCAATCGTATCACCGGTACGCAAGTTAAAGCGTCGTATTTGGCTTGGCGATACATAGATATCGTCTGGTCCTGCAAGATACGAAGAGTCAGCTGAGCGTAAGAAGCCGAAACCGTCCTGTAAAATTTCTAGTACCCCATCTCCAAAGATGTCCTCACCGCTTTTCGCATGTGTCTTTAGGATAGAGAAAATGATGTCTTGTTTTCTGGCGCGTGCCATGTTTTCCAGGCCCATTTCCTCGGCCAGGGCAACCAACTCGCTAATTGGTTTGTTCTTTAATTCAGTTAAATTCATACTGGTGGGTCTTTGTGCTTGAACTTCGCTTACAGGACTTAAAGTCACTCTGTTCTAGTTTAGATTTGATATCACCCGGATATGGGCGTAAGCAGAATGCTGCTCGGATGAGCGCTGAAGAAAAGTTAGCACTATATTTAATCAACGTCCAGCGTTTTACCACTGAAATGTTAAATAATTTGTAGCTCACTCTTCTAGAATGAAACGTTAGCACCTGTGGTGTAAATAAAAACCGGCGCTTTAATAGCACCGGTTTTCAATTTGCTTCTAATTACAGATTTTCGTTAAGAAACTCTGTTAATTGAGCTTTTGATAGCGCGCCAACTTTAGTTGCTGCAACGTTACCATTTTTGAAAAGTAGCAATGTAGGAATACCACGAATACCATATTTAGGTGGAGTTTCGTTATTTTCATCGACATTCAACTTGCCAACTGTTAACTTGCCATCAAACTCGGTCGCAACTTCTTCTAAGATTGGTGCGATCATTTTACACGGGCCACACCATTCGGCCCAGAAGTCAACCAGTACAGGACCTTCAGCATTGATAACATCTGCTTCGAATTTATCGTCAGATAACTGGATAATTTTGTCGCTCATTCTTTTCTCCATTATTGGTCTGTTGCTGATTTGTCTCAGCCCGACCATAAGTGTTATATAGAAACTGTTTTTTAATGCAAGCACTGATAAGCTATAAGCTATGCCTACTCACTTAACTGATACTCACTTTTCTGACCTGCCGATTAACGGCAAGGTTGTTGACGCCTTGGCGGCAGCTAATTTTTCACATTGTACACCAATTCAAGCACTTGCACTGCCTCCTTTATTGGAAGGTCACGACATTGCAGGTCAGGCTCAAACCGGAACCGGTAAAACCATTGCCTTCTTGGTGGCTACATTTCACTATTTGCTAAGCAAAGCAGAAAATGCAGATAACAGCAAATCAAATGGCCCTCGCGCAATTATTATGGCGCCGACCAGAGAGCTAGCCGTTCAAATTTATAACGACGCCAAATTGCTTAGTGAGCATACTGGATTGTCGCTTGGTTTGATTTATGGGGGCGAAGGTTACCAAAGTCAACGTGAAACTTTGGAAGAAGGGGTAGATATTATAATTGGTACGACAGGACGCATTCTTGATTACTACAAACAGAATGTGTTCACACTGAAGAATATTCAGGTTGCCGTACTTGATGAAGCCGACCGTATGTTCGATTTGGGCTTCATTAAAGATATCCGCTTTTTATTCCGTCGTATGCCTCCAGCAAGCGAACGCTTAAGCATGCTATTTTCAGCGACGCTAAGCTACCGCGTACAGGAACTTGCATACGAGCACATGAACAATCCAACCCATGTTCAGGTGGCGCCAGAGCAAACAACCGCTACACGCGTTTCTCAAGAGCTATTCTACCCGTCTGATGATGACAAAATGCTGTTACTTCTTACGCTACTTGAAGAAGAATGGCCGGAAAAAGCGATTGTGTTCGCAAACACGAAAAACAGCTGTGAAAAAGTCACCGACTGGCTTACCGCAGATGGCCATCGTGTGGGCTTGCTTAGCGGCGATGTACCACAGAAGAAACGCTTGGGGATCTTAGAAGATTTCACCAAAGGTAACTTAGACATTTTGGTGGCAACCGACGTTGCAGCGCGTGGTCTTCACATTGACGCGGTAACGCACGTTTTTAACTACGACTTACCAGACGACGCCGAAGACTACGTACACCGTATTGGTCGTACTGGCCGTGCAGGACAAAGTGGTGTTGCAATTAGTTTCGCATGCGAAAAATACGCACTAAACTTACCTGCAATTGAGCAATACATCCAAAAGGCTATTCCGGTTACCGATTACGACCGCAGTGCGCTTCTTGACGATGTAACGCCACCAAAGCCACGTAGAAGACGTACACCTAACAATAGAAATACTTCACGCCGTGGTAACGGTAGAGGCCGAGGAAAGCCCCAGCAACGCAATAATAGAGCGCAGTAATAAGGCGTAAAGGAACTCAATAAGAATCGAGATTTTATGCAGGCAGAACTCCAGCACGACGCACAGACTTATGGCGAGTATTACGCCGCCGTAGACTTAGGCTCTAACAGCTTTCACATGGTGATTGTTCACGTTGTTAACGGCAGTGTGCAAATAATAGGGAAAATTAAACAGAAAGTGCGCCTGGCAGCAGGTTTAGATGATGATTTCGCACTTGATGACGTAAGCATGGAACGCGGCTGGCAATGCCTGCAAGTATTCTCGGAACGCCTGCAGGATATTCCTCCCTCAAACATTAAGATTGTCGCTACGGCCACCTTGCGATTAGCAACCAATGCCCATGTATTCATTCGCAAAGCGGAAGAAATTCTCAATCATAAACTTGAAGTAATTAGCGGTGAGGAAGAAGCGCGGCAAATTTATCTTGGCGTAGCTTATACATCAGCTAACCAAGGTAACAGCCTAGTCATTGATATTGGCGGCGCCAGCACAGAAATAATCATCGGCAACGATATGCAGCCTATTCATCTGAAAAGTTTAGATATGGGTTGCGTAACCTTTATGGAGCGCTACTTCACTGGTGGCACTATTACCGAAGAGAATTTCAATAACGCCAAGCAAGCCGCACATGCGCTCATTGCCGAAGTGTCAGACGCGTTCTTATGTTTTGACTGGGAAAACTGCTTAGGTGCGTCAGGCACGCCGCAAGCCATTACTGAAATTCTTGTAGCACAAGGGATCAGTGATGCTATTCGCTTGGACTATTTGTACCACTTAGAACAGCAGTGTATTGAATGCGGCAGTATCAAAACCCTTGATATCGACGGGTTGGAAGACAATAGAAAAGCTATATTTCCTTCTGGTTTAGCAATACTTATCAGCTTATTTGAAGCGCTTACGATTAAGCACATGAATATTTCTGGTGGTGCCCTTCGGGAAGGTCTCATTTATGGCATGTTAGATAATGTCACCGACAACGACCGTCGCCAGCAGACGCTTAACCAAGCCAAGCACCGCTATCACATTGATGCGAGTCATGCTAACTCTGTAAGGCATGTTGCGCTTACCTTGTGTCATCAACTATGTGCACAACAGAACATCTGTCACCTAGACACAGAAACCATTTTAGGCGCAGCCGCACAGCTTCACGAGATAGGTCTGCACATAGAATACAAGCGTCATCATGAGCACGGTGGGTATATTTTAAGTCACATAGATTTACCCGGTTTTACTCGTCTTCAGCGCGCCGCTATTCGCGACTTAGTTGCCCAGCATAGGTTAACTATCAAGCCTCAGGCATTTGATAAATACCATGAGGACTACCGCCCAATGTTAAAAGGGTTACTGCGTATTTTGCGCATAGCGGTGGTGCTATGTTTGCGTCGTCAGAACAAACATATTCCTGAAGTGAACCTGCACTGTGAAGACAGTAAGTGGACACTTACTTTCCCCGAAGGCTGGCTAAAATCGCATCCTCTTATAAATGCGGAATTGGCGAACGAGTGCTGGCTGCAACATAAAGCGGGCTGCGAACTAATTTGTAAGTAACCACTCACAAACAGCTAAAGCGCAGAGCGTTTAGTTAATTTTTGACTAGTCCTGAAATAGGTTGACACTTATTTCGGTTAAAACGCCCGATGTATTTCATCGGGCGTTTTGTATTTAAGGGCCAGATGTGGCCTCCTACCATTATAGATAGCTACTGACTCTGCAACCATCTTTCTCGCTTCTTCTAAATCTCTTGGCTTATGGAGTAAGTATTCATTTTTAAGAATACCGTTTATCCGCTCTGCAAGGGCGTTTTGATAGCAGTCGTAGCCATCTGTCATTGAGCACT
>NZ_MEJH01000027.1 GCF_001953635.1 Alteromonas abrolhosensis
ATTGGAGTCTGCAACTCGACTCCATGAAGTCGGAATCGCTAGTAATCGCAGGTCAGAATACTGCGGTGAATACGTTCCCGGGCCTTGTACACACCGCCCGTCACACCATGGGAGTGGGATGCAAAAGAAGTAGTTAGTCTAACCTTCGGGAGGACGATTACCACTTTGTGTTTCATGACTGGGGTGAAGTCGTAACAAGGTAACCCTAGGGGAACCTGGGGTTGGATCACCTCCTTACCATTACGTCGATAGACGCCTTGATGCAGTGCCTACACAGATAGTCTTGTTTAAAATGAAGAACGACACAAGTTTATGGGGCTATAGCTCAGCTGGGAGAGCGCCTGATTTGCATTCAGGAGGTCAGCAGTTCGATCCTGCTTAGCTCCACCATCTACTTGAAACTGGGTTTGTTGCTAACAAACTTAGAAACTGAAGGCTTGTAGCTCAGCTGGTTAGAGCGCACCCCTGATAAGGGTGAGGTCGGCAGTTCAAGTCTGCCCAAGCCTACCATTNCAGTGCCTACACAGATAGTCTTGTTTAAAATGAAGAACGACACAAGTTTATGGGGCTATAGCTCAGCTGGGAGAGCGCCTGATTTGCATTCAGGAGGTCAGCAGTTCGATCCTGCTTAGCTCCACCATCTACTTGAAACTGGGTTTGTTGCTAACAAACTTAGAAACTGAAGGCTTGTAGCTCAGCTGGTTAGAGCGCACCCCTGATAAGGGTGAGGTCGGCAGTTCAAGTCTGCCCAAGCCTACCATTCACCTGCACTTGCTTCGCAAGTGGTCGTGAAAAAGCCGCTTAACCGGAAGGGAACCTTCCTGACGGTTTTTCTACTCGCTAAAGTTAGCGGTAGTCAAAGGCTAAGGTGGAAATTTATTTTTGTGTCACGTTGGACCCGAAATCCTAATGAATATTTACTGTTTCAGTAAGCATTGATTAGGGTTTTTTACTCTAAAGATGAAAGTACTGCTTTTGCAGGAAACATCGAATGTTCTTTAACAATTTGGAAAGCTGATATTAATAGTAATCAATCAAAATTGAGTAACTGAGAAATCGAAAGATGACTTTTTACTCTACTTGACTGAATTGCTTGTTATCAATCGATGATTTGATAGCAAGGCAATTCTTCCGATTAGCTTGTCATTCATGCGACATAACTTAGACAGAAGTCAAAAGGCTGTTTGGGGTTGTATGGTTAAGTGACGAAGCGTATACGGTGGATGCCTTGGCNATGTTCTTTAACAATTTGGAAAGCTGATATTAATAGTAATCAATCAAAATTGAGTAACTGAGAAATCGAAAGATGACTTTTTACTCTACTTGACTGAATTGCTTGTTATCAATCGATGATTTGATAGCAAGGCAATTCTTCCGATTAGCTTGTCATTCATGCGACATAACTTAGACAGAAGTCAAAAGGCTGTTTGGGGTTGTATGGTTAAGTGACGAAGCGTATACGGTGGATGCCTTGGCAGTTAGAGGCGATGAAGGACGTGTAAGTCTGCGAAAAGCTGTGGTGAGCCGACAAAATGCATTTGAGCCACAGATGTCCGAATGGGGAAACCCACCTGTTTACAGGTATCGTTAACTGAATACATAGGTTAACGAGGCAAACGAGGGGAACTGAAACATCTAAGTACCCTTAGGAAAAGAAATCAACCGAGATTCCCCTAGTAGCGGCGAGCGAACGGGGAGCAGCCCTTAAGCTGTTTAGAATTTAGTGGAATCCTTTGGGAAGAGGAGCGATACAAGGTGATAGCCCTGTACACGACGGATTCTTTACAGTGAAATCGAGTAGGTCGGGACACGTGTTATCTTGACTGAA
>NZ_MEJH01000028.1 GCF_001953635.1 Alteromonas abrolhosensis
GCCAAGGCATCCACCGTATACGCTTCGTCACTTAACCATACAACCCCAAACAGCCTTTTGACTTCTGTCTAAGTTATGTCGCATGAATGACAAGCTAATCGGAAGAATTGCCTTGCTATCAAATCATCGATTGATAACAAGCAATTCAGTCAAGTAGAGTAAAAAGTCATCTTTCGATTTCTCAGTTACTCAATTTTGATTGATTACTATTAATATCAGCTTTCCAAATTGTTAAAGAACATTCGATGTGTCCTGCAAAAGCAGCACTTTCATCTTTAGAGTAAAAAACCCTAATCAATCTTTACTGAAACAGTAAATATTCATTAGGATTTCGGGTCCAACGTGACACGTTTCTACCTGTGTTACCTTCCTTTCACAAAGCAAGGAAATGGTAGGCTTGGGCAGACTTGAACTGCCGACCTCACCCTTATCAGGGGTGCGCTCTAACCAGCTGAGCTACAAGCCTTCAGTTTCTAAGTTTGTTAGCAACAAACCCAGTTTCAAGTAGATGGTGGAGCTAAGCAGGATCGAACTGCTGACCTCCTGAATGCAAATCAGGCGCTCTCCCAGCTGAGCTATAGCCCCATAAACTTGTGTCGTTCTTCATTTTAAACAAGACTATCTGTGTAGGCACTG
>NZ_MEJH01000029.1 GCF_001953635.1 Alteromonas abrolhosensis
TCTAACTGCCAAGGCATCCACCGTATACGCTTCGTCACTTAACCATACAACCCCAAACAGCCTTTTGACTTCTGTCTAAGTTATGTCGCATGAATGACAAGCTAATCGGAAGAATTGCCTTGCTATCAAATCATCGATTGATAACAAGCAATTCAGTCAAGTAGAGTAAAAAGTCATCTTTCGATTTCTCAGTTACTCAATTTTGATTGATTACTATTAATATCAGCTTTCCAAATTGTTAAAGAACATAAGTGTTGTTCAATAAAAACAAGACTATCTGTGTAGGCACTGCATCAAGTGCGTCTTTCGACGTAATGGTAAGGAGGTGATCCAACCCCAGGTTCCCCTAGGGTTACCTTGTTACGACTTCACCCCAGTCATGAAACACAAAGTGGTAATCGTCCTCCCGAAGGTTAGACTAACTACTTCTTTTGCATCCCACTCCCATGGTGTGACGGGCGGTGTGTACAAGGCCCGGGAACGTATTCACCGCAGTATTCTGACCTGCGATTACTAGCGATTCCGACTTCATGGAGTCGAGTTGCAGA
>NZ_MEJH01000004.1 GCF_001953635.1 Alteromonas abrolhosensis
AGAAACTTAGGTGTTCCATCCGTCCAATTTAGACGACCATGCTTACGAAGCCAAACTAAAACCGTTGAACACCCCTGAATTCCGTAGTGGTCTTGTGCTTGTTTATATGTGAATTCGCCTTTTTCAACTTGGTCTACAACAGCCAATTTAAAAGCGAGGGAATAATCGCGTTGAGTTCTTTTGCTATTTGATTTCATTACACTCTCCAAATTAAGTTTGAAAAGTGTCAACGCTATTTAGGATGGGTCAGTTCTAGCTAAAAAGCCTCCTTCGGGAGGCTTTTTTTTGCCTGCATATCTGCAAACGTTAATCTTAACGGGGGCCAAGGCGTCGCAAAATAAAAAGCAACATTGCTAAGTACTTTGTACTGAGCTGAGACTTAATGACTTTTAAGCATTTCTATTCGCTGTATTCCCTGTATACACATCAGTGTTAGTCAAAAGCTGGTCGTAGGGCGTTTCTAATCCACATAGTCGCTTCTTTCAGGCCGGATACTTTGTGACCTTCATTTGTCAGCGTATTGCAGATGTATTTGATATCCATATCAGCATGACTTAATACCTCTTTTAAAAAGTACTGTGCATTAATAATTTCAACCATAGTTTTTAAAGTTGATTGTGCTGTACAGCTCTGTTTATCTATGTGGCTGTTATCGCATCTAGGCTGGTTAGTTATTTCGTGGCCCGCTATTTTACTCAGTATTGGCCACACATCCTCTAAGGTTCGTGTTCCTTGCGTAAAGTGCAACAGCTTGTTTTCGTAGGTAGTGAGAACGGTGTCAGGATACGTTTCAAGAGAAGTGTTGAGCTTGAAGCTCTCGTTCAGCGCTACTAACGCAGACACTAATTGTTTTGCTTTTTTGGTGTGCGGTAGTACTGCCAAAGCGCTGGTTTCACCACTGGCTTTATTCGGCTTACGCCCATAATCAACAATTTCAAAACCATTTCGTGTCCAAAAGTTGTCTAGCCGTTGTGTGGTTCCATAGGAAGTACAGATTGCATCAACACTTTGCTTTTGGGCTTCCTTGTTTACTTTCTTCAGTAAAAGACTACCAATGCCTTTGTCTTGTACCTTGGTATTCACAGCAATTCGGTTAATTCTCCAGTAAGCAAAGGTAGCGACTTTCGCTTCGGCAGATAGCAGAGTGAGTCGTTGTGCCCCCAGATGTCCTTTAGGGCGACGCTTTCCTGAGGCGATCCCAAATGCCGTATCCCGCAGATACTCACCGCCTTCTATATTTATAATGGCTGCTGCAATAACATAGCCACTCAGTTTTAGTATTGCGACAAGCACATCCGGGCTGTCCATTAATCGCATGAAATCATCTGGAGTGGTTTGATAATGTGCAAGTGCAAGTAGTGACATTATCTGCTGAAGTTCGAGTTCTTCGAGACTTGCAAACGTGCTGATGAAAAAATGGTATTTCTCTGTCGTTTTACCGTTACTTATCGCTTCGATTTTTCCTTGTGTAAAACAAGATTCATCATCTTCAAATAAGCACACGTTATTAAAAAAAGCTTCAATGGGATCATGTTCGAACCATCGTAACGGCGTTGATAGTCTTAGATGAATAGCTGATGGCGGTAAACTAGGGATGAGTTTGTGAATAAAGCCACTGCCTGAGCCTTCATAACCCAAAAGCGTAGTACTGAGCACCCACTGCTTGTGGTTGGCTATGATTCTGAATACATCCGGGAGGGGGATTGAAGCCGCTTCATCAACAATTACAACGTCATACTTTTCATCTTCTGTGGTATATAACGAGGCACTGTCAGGGGGCACCCATTTTACAATGCCTAATGTCGTTGTCTCATTCTTATCACCAAGGCTTAGTTGGCTTTGAATGTTAGCGGTGGATGGTTGTTGTGTTTTGACACCGGCTATTTCGTGCTGTTGAATACGTGAAAGCACGTTCTTCACATTATCGAAGCGATCACTGGTTAATAGTACATTTTTACCCTGTCTGATTAGGCTTTCAATGAATATACCTAATAATGATGACTTGCCTCTGCCTCTTGGGGCGGTAATCAGCGCGTTTAGTTTATTAAGTGAGTGTGCTTGAAATAAACGACCGTATGCCTGCTCTTGCTCTTCTGATTTAAATAGTGAGCCTCTGTAGACGTTTGATGTTAAGCCTTGCCTAATACGGTACATAGCCGTATCTGGAAGCGTGGTTTTTTCTTCAGTGTGAAATGCCACGTAGTCGTTGTTGCGCAGGTGCTTTATAAAACGTTCGAGGTATCGACTCTGTGTAAGCGTAAACCCCTCCGACAGGAACGAGACCGAAATATTGTTAACCCATTTACTCAATGCAGGGCAAATAAGTATTAAACAACCACTGCGTTTAACGATACCCGCCACTGCCATCACGTCGCCAGGTTTGAACGAATCGCGACAGTCTAATGTGGCAATGTCACATTCGCTCCCCAGTACTTGTTTACGGTTCTTTCCTTTAAGTGTATCGCCAGTGAAATTCGCAACGCTTATAGATGAAACTTCATCTACAAAGGCTTGAACGTTACGTATGGCAGCTTCACAAAAATCGTCATTGCCAGATACAACAAGCATTCTCCGGTGAAGTGGGTAAGTCACGTATGATAGGTGTGAAGCGTGAGAGCTTCTTTTGCGGCCATTTTCGCCGCTATTTTCAAAGTAGGGGGCTAATAGCCATTCGCGTAATTGAGTTAGCGCCATGAATCAGTTTTTTCGGTATAATCTAACGCTATAGTAGCGATTTATTAAGAGGAATTCGAATGCGCTTTCTTTCTCGGCGTCTAGTTATGCCAAACGACCTTAATTACGCCAATTCTTTGTTCGGTGGCCGCGCGTTAGAATGGATAGACGAAGAAGCTGCAATTTGGGCTATTTGTCAGTTAGAGACTAATTGCTTGGTAACTAAGCATATTGGTGAAATTAGTTTCGAATCACCGGCTATGCAGGGTGATATCGTAGAGTTTGGTTTAGAAACTAAAGCTGTGGGCCGCACGTCTATTACCGTAAGCTGCTTGGTACGCAACAAAGCAACCAAGAAAACCATCTGTTTTGCAGACGATATCGTTTTTGTAAAAGTTGACCCTGATACGCGTCAACCAACGGCACACGGCAAAACGTTAGAAGGTTTAAAAGCACAAACTGACGATGAAGTACGTCGCCTAAATATGAATATTGATGCTGAATAGCCGAAAGCTTTCAACGCCTTATATCATATATAAAACCTTACGTTAGCTTAACGTCTTATCTGCTTGACGGCGTGTATCGAACTGGTAGACTCCGTCGCAGAAGTTGAGTTTGCTAGTTTTAGCAGCGCAACACTATACCAAGGGGTGTCCGTTTTCGGTCTGAGATCCACATTCGTGGGAACCCTTAAACCTGATCCGGATAATACCGGCGTAGGGATGGTTCACAATATAGCCTTATCACCTGCCGTTAGACCCGGATCTTTTTTCTTAAATAAGAATAAGAGATCCCATGTATAAAACACTTTTCACACTTTCACTGCTTGCTAGTTCCGTTGCGGCCTATGCGCAACAAACCAATGTAAGTAACACTTCAGATAGCACGCCATCAGATATTGAGCGAGTCGTTGTATCGGGTGATTTTCGTCAAACTACACTCGACCAGTTAAGTGCTAGCGCGACCATTTTAGATCAAGAGCGTCTTCGCAGTAGACAGCCGAGCCATATCGACAGTGTGCTAAACAGTATTCCAAACGTAAACTTTGCAGCTGGTGCGTCTCGCGGCCGCTTCGTGCAAATTCGCGGTATTGGAGAGCGCAGTCAGTTCGCCGAGCCTATCAATCCTTCTGTAAGCTTTATCGTCGATGAATTTGATTTTTCAGGCCTTGCTGCGGCAGGTCTTATTTTTGATACTAAACAACTAGAGGTATATCGCGGACCTCAGGCTACCTTATACGGCACTGGTGCATTGGCCGGTGCGGTTAAACTTTCCAGTAATGACGTGGGTAGCGACGCCCCAGACTACGTTGAAGCCCGCATTGGGAACAAAGAGAGTTACCGTGTTGAAGGCGCCACTGGTGATGATATCAACACGGATTGGGGTTATCGTGTTGCGCTGGTTCATAATCGTAGTGATGGCTTTGTAGAGAATACGTTCTTAAATAGAAGCGATACCGCGAAGATCGATGAAACCGCACTGCGCTTTGCCGTTGAAGGCAGCGTAGATGAGCGAACCACACTTGCACTTACTTATCGCTGGTACGATATCGATAACGGTTACGATGCATTCTCGCTAGACAATGACAACAAAACGCTGTCTGATGAACCAGGATTTGACGAACACCAAACCCACGCTGTTAGCGCGCGCTCTACAACCAATACAGCAGCGGGCGACCTTATTCTAATTGCCACCCATGCTTCTCACAATATTGCTTATGGCTACGATGAAGACTGGACATTCACAGGGTTTCACCCGTGGGGGTATACGTCTTTTGACGCCTATTATCGCGATGTAGAAACGCAGACCGGAGAGATGCGTTTCGTGTCGTCTGACAGTGCCGCACTTTTTGATGGTATGACTGACTGGACAATAGGCGTATTTTATAAAAGCACGGAAGAAAAGCTGCTACGTCAGTACACGTATTTGGATAGTGACTTTGCCAGTGAATACACGCCTACGACGACCGCTATCTATGCTCAGACTGAAAGTCGTTTGAACGAAAATTTAGTACTTGTAGCAGGGTTAAGAGTCGAAAACTACGATTTTGATTACGCTGATAACAACCAGCTCACTCGCGCGTTCGACACCACCATGGTAGGCGGAAAAGTCGCGCTTCAGTATACACAGGGCGATCACTTCTATTACGGCAGTATTTCACGCGGATATAAAGGGGCAGGCTTTAACCCCGACAGCCGCGTGAATGACAATCAGCGATTCTTCGACGAAGAGTATAACTGGAACTACGAAGTAGGCGTTAAGGGCCCATTACTTACGCCTGACCTAATTGCTCGCGCTGCAATTTTCTATATGGATAGAAAAGATACCCAGGTGAGCGATTTTGACGTTATCACTCGTGATGACGGTACGGCAGGGTTCGTAGATATTATTGATAATGCTGATTTAGGAACAAACAAAGGAGCCGAGCTGGAGCTTAGCTGGATTGCTAGTGATGCATGGCAGCTTGATGCAAGTGTTGGTTACCTAAGCGCTACCTTTGAAGGGTATACGCTTGCAGACGGTACTGAAGTGTCTGAGCAAAGACAGGCTCAATCACCTAAGTGGACCGCAAACCTGTATAGTGAGTACGCACTTACAGATAACGTGCTTTGGCGTGTAGATGTAGATTACAAAAGCGAATACCGTTTTTCTGACGGCCATGATGTAACCTCGCCAAGTACTACGCTGGTTAATTCGGAGATTGTGGTGTTACACGGTGATTGGCAGACATCACTGTGGGTACAAAATGCGTTTGATCGTGAGTACTACACCCGTGGGTTCGGTGGTTTCAGCAACGACCCTCGCGATGAGTATGCCTTCGATGAGCCATATTACCAAATAGGTAACGGTCGTCAGTTTGGCGTTACGGTAAAGTACGCGTTTTAAAATAAAAGGAAACAGACATGCAAGTTATGGTTGAACTGTCGTTGTACCCATTGGTTAACGAATACATTCCACCTATTCAAGATTTCATTGATAGGTTAAATAGCTACAGTGATATCACAGTGTCAACAAGTTCAACCAGCACGCAGGTTACAGGTGACTATGGTGTGGTTATGAAAGTACTTGGTGAAGAAATGCAAAGGACCCATGAAGAGGTGGGGCAGGCTATTTTCGTAGCCAAGTTCTTAAACTTCGATGCCATGCAATCTAGAAAATCATCTTAATGGCTAACTTTTTTTCTGAGTTCACTTCTCAAATTGCCGCTACTTCACTGTTAGAGTGGGTAGCGGTTGTCCTCGCTATTGCCTATGTGCTGTTAGCCGCAAAACAGAACAGCTGGTGTTGGCTGTGCGCCTTTGTAAGTACCGCAATTTACACCTGGCTATTTTGGCAGGTGACTTTGCCATTTCAGTCTGCGCTTAACTTCTTTTATATGATAATGGCGGGATACGGTTATTATCAGTGGTCGAAAGGGGCGGAAGACGGCGATGTTAAGCCAGTGCTTCATTGGCCGCTGTGGGCTCATTTGCTCATTGTGCCGAGTATGTTATTGCTCGCTTGGGTTCTGTCTGAGGTGGCAGGCTCACAGTTCAATAGTGAGTACCTACTATTAGATGCGAGTATCAATTTATTGAGCGTAGTCACAACATTTATGGTGGCGCATAAAATCCTGCAAAACTGGGTTTATTGGTTTTTCATCAATTTAGCGTCCGCCTATTTATACCTGCAAGTGGGTTATGCATTATCTGCTTGCCTGTTCTTAGGCTACGTTGGTTTTGCGGTATTTGGGTATTACCAGTGGCTAGTACAATATAAAAAACAAGGTGAACAGGTTGGATATCATCGCCACGCTGCAAAAGGCGCTTAATCTTAGCGACAGTGCGAAAATTTCGTCACACCCTGCTGGAGCGGTAAATCACGTTTATCGCGTTCAACAGCTCGCAGATAGTGAGTTACCCTTGATAGCAAATAACCTTCAAAGTAGTGGGCAACCAAAGTCGGATCACAACCCTGTCGATTTGGCCGTTAAATGGATGGGTAATGATGACTTTAGCGGTGTAAATCGTGCTCATCAGTTTGCATTGCAGCAACAGCTTTATAGGTTGGGAGTAGCGCCGCAACCCATATGGCTAAGCGATGATGAAACCATCTGGGTTGAGCAGTGGCTAGAGCACAGTGACAGTGCGACGCTTTCAATGCTTGAGCTGGCCAACACCCTCGCTCGTATTCATTCTTTGCCCATTACCGCTAGGCCATTAGATTTAGCATCAAGATGGCAGCATTATATTAATGTTGCACAGCTCGATATAAGCAGTGAGCTTTATCTAAAAGCCCAATCAATGCGGAAACAAGTAATAAAAAGTGAACAAGACGATGACGACTATGTGTTATGTCATAATGACTTGCTAACTAATCACGTATTACTGAGCGCAGATAACTCACTCAAAATTATTGATTGGGAATATGCCGCCATGGGAAACCGCTACTTCGATTTAGCAAGTTGCTGCCTTATCAATAAACTTGAACATAATGAAAGTAGAGAGCTGGTTAGGCATTACACCACGATTTTGAATATCGATGAGCACGACGCGATAGCGAAATTTGATCTGCACACCGAGATTGTCGCTATCACTAATGACCTGTGGTTTGCTGCGCTTAATGCCAATAGAGTTTAATTGTCGTAAACTGCTCCGCATTTAAAAGTGACGCAGCATAGAAGTCAGTTTAAAAGCGGGCAATAAGACAGAACACAGGTGATGGATAAAGCCTATTTGGTGTTATTCGATTGAAAAAACAGCGCATTGCGTGTTAATTAAGCATGCAGTGCATGGTAGTGATAAAAAGGCTTTACCTTTTTAATGTCATCCGTATAATGCACAGCGCGCTAGGGGTGTAGTTCGAATTGGTAGAACAGCGGTCTCCAAAACCGATGGTTGGGGGTTCGAGTCCCTCCACCCCTGCCACTTTCTCTTCTTGTGAACGTTTACGTTCAAATCCTAAATCGTTTCTTTGTTAAATTCTTCTTCAATTTTCTTGGTTTCTGTTGCTAGTGCTTAATTTGCTGCAGCTGTTTCATTTCTTCTTATACCAAGAGCTAGGCATTGTAAATTCGCAAATAATGCTTAAGACTCAACCCTTATGAATTAGCGCTTGAGCATTAAAGAGCAAGTACAATCCAAGCAAAAGAACGCGATAGTTATTCAACCAAGCCTGCAACTTTAGTAAACTAAACAAATATAATGAACTATTCACGTTAGGTGTTTTTACGCAATGTCTCTTACTTCATATCAGCAGGCGGTTTTACAGGAAATGGGGATCCCGGTTTGGATCACCAAAGACGCCTACACTGAGCTAAAGCAGGAAGACCGAGCGAAACAAAACAACGCCAATGCAGGACAACGCAACGTCGGCAGTACAAATAGTTCATCGACACAGTTACCCTACAGCCAAAACGCTCAAACCAATAGGCCGCCTTCAACGCCAATATCTCAAGAAGAAAAGCAATCACGTCTTGCTCAGTTGCGGGCAAATGTTGGCAGTAGCGCGAAAGATAAGGCTAAGCCTAAAGACGGCGGGGCAGCAAAACTTTCCACGCTTGGCGCGTCGCACAATGAAAGGAAAGTAGGGCAAACCGAAACAGGTGCTTCACAGTCACACAACATTTCGCCGTCTTTCGATAATGCGGTTACCTCGCAAGAGTCTTTAACAAAGTCTATTGCCGCAAAAGGGCCGGTATCGCCTGAAGGTATCCCGTTAAGTGCCGAACAGAAAGCAAAATCACAGCAATGGCTGAAGGACTTACAGCTAGCCTGTGTTCAGCTGGGTATACCGTCACAGTGGGCTAGCACCATAATGATTGGCCGTACGCTATCAGTAACCGAAACGGCCATTATATTGCCAGCCACACCGCTTAAACTCACAACTGTGCAAAAACGGGAGCTGTGGGCGCAGCTTATCAGCGCAGCACGCGCATTAAACCACTCCGCTAACGGCCAGTAGTCGCGTCGATGAAGTTAACAATCGTACCGCCACAAGGCTTTAACGAGCACATTGAACTTGCGCATGCTATCCATCAAGAGGCACAAGTGTCGCCTTGGAAACTAAGTACCTTCGCAGACTGTTTCACCAAACCCTATTACGGGGTGTTCGCCTTTGATAATGCTAAGATTATTGGCTATGCCATTATGCTTGAAGTCGTTGATGAAGCCACGCTGATGGATATTGCGGTAGACAGTGGCGCTAGAGGCAAGGGTGTAGGTCGCGCTTTAGTTGATTTTGTCATTGAGACATCGGTGAAAAATGCAATGCGTGAAATGTGGCTAGAAGTGCGTGAAACTAACCATACTGCTATTGCGCTTTACGAGAGCTCTGGGTTTGAGCATATAGAAACCCGCAAAAACTATTACCCCGTAAAAAGTAATGATGACGGGAATGACAAGAGTAATGGAAACAGCGCACAAAAAGAAAACGCTAAAATCATGAAGTGGACAAACCCAGCCTTCTAATATTCCCGTATAGCAAAGTTTCCACTGAGTTTTAAAAAGTTGACCATTTGGTCGATAAATTTGCGTGTTTGCACGGTCAGGAAGGTTTTAATCCCTTGCTAATTCACTTATATTTGCGCCCTTAAAATTCTCCGCCTACATTCAGCTTACCGGGCGGTAGAAACTTCTCTTAGCGCAGTTCGTGTAATTGGATTTTTTAAAACGCATGTCTTCATCATCGGTGGCGGAAAAAGAGCAATCAAAAGGCATTAAAATGCTTTTGGTTGCGGTGTTGTGTTTAGGACTTAACTGGCCAGGCATGAAATTAGGGCTTGAGATTGTAGGGCCTGTATGGATGGTGTGCTTGCGCTTCTTGTTAAGCCTTCCGGTACTCGCGCTGTTTGTACTTATCACCAAAAAACGTTTACCGGTGCTCAATCGTAAAGATCGCTCCGTGGTGTTTGTCGTTGCCTTTTTCCAGTTTATCCTATCAATGGGGCTTATTACTGTCTCACTGCAGTTTATTCCCGCTGGCACGGCGAGTATTCTTATCTACACCACACCGCTTTGGATGCTGCTTATCGACACCCTATGGTATCGGCAACGCCCGCCTTCTAAGCGATTAATTCTAACCGGTATATCTACCATTGGCTGTGCAATGATTTTATTTGCTTCGGGACAACCGGGCGCATGGCTACCGCTCTTTGGTATGTTGCTGGCATCTGCATTGTGGGCGGTCGCTATTCGAAGAGTGTCTTTTCACAAGTGGAAGGGAAGCGTCATTGAAGCTGTCTTCTGGCAGTTTACCATTGCAGGTTTCGCCATGCTTGCCATTGCACTGATGGTTGAGCCTACACCTAATTTTGGGGCTTACGATATAAGCGATTGGTTGTTACTGACGTATATTGGCCCAGTGGCAACAGGTCTCGGTTTTGGCCTCATGGTAGCGGCGGGGCCTAAATTACCCCCAGATAAGATTGTTCTTATTAGTACACTCACACCGATAGTAGGATATGTAAGCTCGGTGGTATTGCTCAAAGAAACGCTACTGCCTATGGTTATGGCCGGCGCAATATTAATGATAGCAGCGCTTATCGTTAATGGCCTTCCCCAAAGCACACTTAAAAAGATATTAGGTAAAGGCCACTCGAAACAAAGGTAAGTTAAAGAGTTAGTCGAGGCTGTATAAAATCTAAAAACGCAGAGATACGAGACGATACTGCACTATTTTTGTAATACACCGCTTGTACCGACTCTCTGCGGTTTGGACTGACGATATCGTCGCGAAATAGCTCTACCAGCGAACCTGCACTGATATCTTTGTGTACCATAAAGTGAGAAAGTAACGCGATACCTTGACCTGCCAAGCACAGCTGGCGAATAGTTTCGCCGCTTGAGGCACGAAGACTGTACTGCAAGTTAATATCTTGTTTGAGCGGCCATTTATTTAGACTTGGTGAGTCGCTAAAGCCAATCAGTTTATGTTTGTTTAGCGTGCTAATTCCACCTTCGTCTTCAGAGATGGGATATTTTTCAAGATACTGTGGGCTTGCCACAATATGCAGCTTACTTTTTCCTAAACGTCTGGCGTGCAAGTTAGAGTCGCTTAAATCACCAATACGTATTGCGATATCGGTTTTATGTTCCAACAGGTCGATAATGCTGTCGTGACTGGTGATATCGAGTGTTATGTCAGGAAATGCTTCTCGAAATTCACCCACTAACGGCGCTAGCTGGTGAAATACAAACGGGCTCGCAGCATCGACCCGAAGTTTTCCAGAAGGGGCGCGCTTTAATAGCCGCAATGCTTCTTCACCTTTTTCTAATATATTTAGCCCGTCTCTGGCATATTGAAGGAAAAGCTCACCTTCTTCTGTTAGTTCCAACCGTCTGGTAGTGCGATTCAATAAGGTTACATCTAAGCCATCTTCAAGACGGGTAACCGCTCTACTAACTTTTGCAACCTGCTGATTGAGTAGATTGGCAGCACTAGAAAAACTACCTGTATCCACAACGGTTAGGAACGCTTCTAAATCTTCAGTTCTTGATGAGACTGGCATCGCACACCTTATATTTTCAAATATCGCAAAAGTATTTTGTCATTAGTGCTGTTTTTTGCAAATAAATTTATCGTCAAACTGTACGCACTTTATTAATGGCTTTCAAAAAGCGGTGTAGTTGTTCGTTCTAGAAGCCAATGGTGGCGTTGTTAATCAAGCCATCTCGTTAATTACTTTTTGAGGATAATTGAAATGCCTATTGCATTATTTGCGTTAACGTTAAGTGCGTTTGCTATTGGCACAACAGAGTTCGTGATAGTGGGGCTTGTCCCCACCATTGCTACCGATCTTGGTGTTACGTTACCGAGCGCAGGCTTACTTGTGAGCTTGTACGCCGTTGGTGTTGCCGTTGGCGCACCGGTTCTTACCGCCCTTACGGGAAAGTGGAATAGAAAGCATGTTCTACTTAGCTTAATGGCGCTATTTGTGGCTGGTAATATTCTTGCTTGGCAAGCGCCTAGCTACGAGAGCTTAATTTTAGCTCGCATTTTGACAGGCTTAGCGCACGGTGTGTTCTTTTCCATAGGATCAACTATTGCTACAGGGCTAGTGGCGAAAGAAAAAGAAGCCAGTGCTATTGCCATAATGTTTACGGGCTTAACCGTAGCCTTGGTTACTGGCGTACCTTTGGGTACCTGGATTGGTCAAAACTTCGGTTGGAGAGCAACCTTCCTTGTGGTTTCCGCCCTTGGCACACTTGCGCTAATAGGCAGTGCGTTGCTGGTACCGAACAATCTTAAACAAAGTAAACCTGCCACCTTGAGTGAACAAATGAAGGTGTTGGTTCAGCCTCGTCTGGTATTAGTGTATCTAATGACGATATTGGGCTATGGCGGCACATTTACGGCATTCACCTATCTCGCTCCTATATTGCAGGAAGAGGCGGGGTTTGCGCCCTCAGCCATCAGCTTAATTATGCTGGTTTACGGTGTATCTGTCGCGGTGGGCAATATCTATGGCGGCAAGCTTGCTGACAAAAAAGGCCCAATCCGCGCGCTAACAATCATCTTTTCAGCCCTTGCAGTCATCTTGTTTGCCCTGACGTTTACCATGGGCAGTAAAGTTGCCGCAGTGATCACCGTTTTAGTGTGGGGCGCCTTTGCCTTTGGCAATGTTCCAGGACTTCAGGTGTACGTTGTTCAATTAGCAGAGAAGTTTACCCCTAATGCTGTTGATGTGGCGTCAGGTTTAAATATTGCGGCATTCAACATTGGCATAGCTGTGGGCTCAATTCTGGGTGGTGCAATTGTAGATGGTATGCAGTTATCTGATACCGCGTGGATTGGTGCAATTATTTCTGTTGCAGCGTTACTTGTTACACGTTACAGCGGCTACTTAGACAAGCGCGCACTCAGTACTGCGAATACGGCGAATAACACAACGAGCGCGTAGGGAGGTCATAATGACGACAAATACCTTTGATAAGCTTGCGCAACACACGTTCTCAGTAGGTGTAGAGCTTCCGCTAGATAACGACTGGGCGCATTTCGACGCCACAAAAGGTACGCCATTCGGCGTACCTGATATGACCGAGCATCACAGCCGTATTCAACTAGCCGACAAACTAGGGTTTAAAGCAGCGTGGGTACGAGATGTACCGGTTTATGATCCTAGCTTTGGGGACGCCGCTCAGGTTTTCGAAACCTTCACTTACCTGGGCTATTTAGCGGGTATCACAGACAATATTCTATTAGGCACAGCCGCTATTGTTTTGCCTCTTAGGCAGCCATGGCTTGTTAAAAAGGCGGCAGCAACGGTGCAGCAGCTAAGTAACGACCGCCTTATACTCGGTGTAGCCAGTGGGGATAGACCGGTTGAGTATCCGTTGTTCGATGTCGATTTTGACAGTCGCGGCGAGCACTTCAGGCAGTCACTTGAAATTGTAAAGCACGGTGAGAATTCCCTTAAGCCTGGCATGTCGCTGTTACCGCGTTCAACAACGCCGCCATTGTACGTTGCAGGGCTCGCTCAGCAAAGCCCTCAGTGGGTTGGAGAAAATATGGACGGTTGGCTGGCGTATCCAGGTACACCGAACGAGCATGTAAAGCGCGTAGAACTATGGAGAAGTGTCGCGGGCAATAAGCCTTACGTTAGTTTTATTCATCTCAATTTGGTTGAAGACCATGAAGCGCCCATAAAACGCCACCGATTCGGGGTTGAAACTGGTGTAAATGGGCTTATCAAAGAACTCAATGCAATGAAAGAAGCGGGGGTTGATCATATTGGCCTGCACTTCAGACGTAATACGCAACCAGTAGAAGACGCGATGCAGCGCATTGCTGACTACGTATTACCTCACTTTCATAAATAACGGAACCAACAAGGAGGCATCATGCCGAATGTAAAGCAGTCACAATCTAAAATTCCTTCGCTAGGTGTAGGCACGTTTCGCTTAAAAGACGATGAAGCCTATAACAGCGTGACAATGGCACTTGAAGTGGGTTTCCGTCATATTGATACGGCGCAAATTTACGGCAATGAAGAAGCGGTAGGTCGCGCTATTAAAGACGCTATTGCAAACAACCTTGTTGCACGTGAAGACCTTTACGTCACCACCAAGGTGTGGAATGACAAGCTGAATAAAGCAAGCTTTGTGGATAGCGTAAAAGAGAGTTTGGAAAAGCTTCAACTGTCGTATGTTGACCTGCTACTTATTCATTGGCCGTCACCGGAAAACGGCGAAAGCATGGAAGAGTACCTAGGTGAATTGCTGCGCGTTAAGGAGCTGGGACTCACAAAAGAAATTGGTATTTCTAACTTTACCGTGGCACAAATTGAAGAAGCGGTGAGTATCTTGGGTGAGGGCGTTATTTCCACGAATCAGGTAGAGGTACACCCTTATCTTACTAATGAAAAAGTGCGTGCAGCGTGTGAGAAACACGGTATCACAGTAACAGGATATATGCCGTTTGCTGTTGGCAAAGTGCTAAAAGACGAGACCATCATTGCAATTGCAGATAAGCACGGCGTGAGCACTGCTGAGGTAGTGGTAGCCTGGGAGCTGGCCCATGGTTTAGTCACTATTCCATCGTCGACTAAGCGCAAGAATCTGGAAACCAATTTCAAAGCGCTTGAACTTACCTTAGGCGCTGACGATATCGCAAAGATTGACGCGCTAGATTGTGGCGACCGTCAAGCTAACCCAGATTTTTCACCTGCGTGGGACTAATTTAATGTTGCCAAGCGCCAACTGGCGCTGGCTTCGTTTTTACCCGCAATCAAGTAAACGTGTGGTGTCGTGTAGGCTGGAATTTGTTAAGTAGACTGTGTACTACAAAAATAACGCACAGGCTAAGTGCAATAGCTACTACTACCGATGAAAAGCGATACAGCGCACTATAAATAATATCCTGTTGTGGAGAGAGTGACTGGCCGTACAAAATGCCAAATGTGGTAAGTACACCAAAGCCAGTGCCAGCACCACCACCGCTAAGCACATGCTGGCGGCTGATGAAAAATACCAATATCCATAAGCTGAAACTTGCGAAAAACAACGTGTCACTGTAGTTGAGCAAAATGAGCTGGGCGAGCAGGGCCAGATTACACCCAATTAGCGTGCCCAGCGCTCGCTGCCAGCCACTCAATGTGGCTCCTTTCCAACACAGTGGAAAAAGAATCAATACACTTGCTGCTTGTGCTGATATCGAATCTACTAAGTCGAAGGTTTGAAATACAGCAAACGATAGCGTGGCGACAGTGGTGCATAATATGACTTCGTGGCGAATGCTTGCTTTATCTTTTGCCGCTTTGGGTAAAGGCGTGCGCGGCTCCTCATCGGGAAAAACAATATGCAAAGCGAATGCAATTATCAATGCCAACAGAATTGCACCGATGTTTGATATCACTAATGCGTAGATATCTATTCCATCGCTGCTGTAGCTGGCAAAGTGTAGCTGCAGCGAAAGTCCTACAAGGGAAAACGCACCGAATAAATACAGCGTACCTTTACTCATTTGCCAAAACAGAAAAGCGAAAGTGATGGCGATTAGCGGCGTGATCAGCAATGGGTGGCTTCCGAACAAGCCGTATACCACTAAAACAGCCGCCGCCGGAAAGATGGTTGCGGCAAGAAATTGTCGAATAATGTGACCATTTAAAACGGCTACCAGTCCAAGCAACAAAATAGGGTACAAGGTAAAAAATATCGGATTAGGCCAATCCAGCGCTTTCGATATAGCGAAGCCCAACGTGGCGCCGGAGGCGATCCTAAGCATCTGCTGGACATCATTTTTACTTAGCTGTGAATCCATAATTTAAGTCTAATAAACCATAATCAAAGTCTAATAAATGAAGTGCAGCAGGCTTATAAAGTGAATTTGAATGTTCGCTGCCATACTTTCAATAGAATTGTCTGGAACTATCTGCACGGTAGCGCGAGCGCCACTGGTGAGGTGGTTTAACGATATGTCTTGTTCTTCAAGCTTAATGTGGACACGTTGGCGCTGCGCATCTCGTACCCATCGATTCGACTTTTCAACGCTTGCAAGGGTACCGTTGGCGGCGAGTTGGCCGTCGCTTACACCAGCTTCAAATTCTTCCACTTTAGCTTCAAATACTTTGCCCGGTAGTGCATCAAAAACGACGTTAGCCCGAATGCCTTCTTTTACATTGGCGAGTGATTTCTCTCGAAAATCTGCAACCACATCTAGTGTGTTATCGACAACTGAGGCAAGGGGCGTACTTTGTTTAGCATAAGTGCCTTGAGTTACCTGCATGTTTGCCATTATGCCGTCATGCGGTGCTTTAATTTTGGTATAGGCTAAGTTCAACTCTGCCCGTTTAACCGCATTTACCGCTTCTAGATATTTTAGGTTTTTGTCACCTTGCTTACCTCTTGCAACAACTTGCTGGTTTAGGTCGGCTTCAAGCGCACTAATTTCAGCTTCAGCGCTTTTAAGTTGCGCGTACGCTTTGTCCACGTTTTGTTGAGATACCGCTCTAGTTTGAACTAAGGAATTAAGTCGTTGAAATTCACTGTTGCGTTCGTCGTAAACCGCCGATGCAGCCTCTATTTTGGCTCTAATCGCTTCCGCTTTTGCATCTATCTGAGCGTTCTCTAACTCCACATTTGCCAAATCAATTTGCGCCTTTTCTAGCGCAATTAGGTAAGGTGTCTCATCTATAACAAATAAAACCTGCCCTTCCTTGACGGTTTGGTTATTTTTGACAAGCACCTCGTTTATCGGCCCATTTATCTGAGGAGAGATTTGTGTGACCTGATGATAGACTCTCGCCTGTGGTGTCATTGGCATGCGTATATCTGCAATAATAAAGTAGATAAAACAGATGGCAAAAGCGACTAAAGCCAGCTTTATGTACCTAGCAAATTCCTGATCTGGGGTTCGTTGACTCACTTAAGTGACTCCAATAATTTTGCTGCATTAACTTCAATTTTTTGAACACATTTAGCCATAATGCGTAACTCTTCTTCAGATACTCCTGCGTACACTTCATCTCGCAGCGCCATCAATGTACTTTCGATATCATTCATTCGACCTTTGCCCATATCTGTGAAGTAAAGTAAGCGACTTCGTTTGTCGTTAGTATCTGTAACGCGTTTGATTAACCCGGTAGTTTCGAGCTGTTTAATTGTGCGAGTTAAGCTAGGCATTTCTATTTCCAAGCTTTCTGCCACCATCTGTTGCGTACAGCCCTCACCAAGTAACGACATATGAATCATTACGCGCCATCTAGACTCTGTAAGGTCGAGATGAGCGACCGATTCAGTGACAGTTCTTCTGCACTTTTGCGCAGTGCGGGCAAAAAGCGCAATAAGTTGAAGTGGCATAGGTTCTGAAAATGACATGTAAAAACCGTTGATTTACTTAGCATGCTAACTATTTTATTTGTTTAGCATGCTAAGTAAATGCCATTGAGATGAGAAAGAGAACTTATAAGCTGAGGGGCGTGTGGAGAATAATTTTAGTGCCTCGGTAAGGCTAAATATCTGAAAAGTTAAGCCTTGTGGACTATGGGATTGGACAACCCATCAGACGCGTAACTAGGTGAAGTAAAAGAAATGCAGATATATAAGAAATAAAAAAGCCGTTTACGAAGAGTAAACGGCTTTTTGCTTAGGTCCAAAGGGAGATTAAGATTTAGAATTTACCTCGGAATGAAGCAAACCAGTTTGTGCTAGTGTCATAAACTGTTGGGTACGTGTTACCGTTACCAAGAGCTGGGCCTGCACCAGAGTAAACTGGAGGTTGCTCACCAAGAAGGTTAAGAACACCTAATGTGAACTCTAAATTGTCATTCATGAAGTATGTAGCAGAGATATCAAGGTAGTTGATAGCTTTGAATCCAGTTTCAAGTGTATCACCATCATCATCATTATCAGTTGTACCGAAGTGTCTCCATGTCGCGGTAATATCAATATCTAGGTTGGTATTCCACGTTGCCATAAATCTATGACGATACTCAGGGTTAGGTGCGCCACACGCGTTACCGAAGAAGCCAGCACACTCAACAGTGTCACCACCAGGGAACGGTACAGTGCTCAATTCGTCTAGCATAGTTGCAGCATAGTCGAATCTTACATCACCAAGCTCAGTATCAAAGTTGTAACCTATCTGAACGTCTAGACCTGATGTTTTAAGCGTAGCAATGTTCAGGTTAGTTTGTTGGAAGCCAACACCAAACGTACCTGCAGCCAATGAACCAGCTGAAGAACGCGTGATCAGGTTACAGAACGTTGGGTCACCTGTTTCAAGACAGTTGTCGAAGATAGTTTGAGCTGGGATACCAGAAGCAATCGCATCTTCTACTTCAATATCAAAGTAATCCACGCTAATTGAGAGACCTTCGATACTCGCAGGTGTAATAACAACACCAAAGGTTACTGTATCTGCAGTTTCAGGAGATAGTTGTGGGTTACCACCAGTAAGTGACTGAGTCTGACCAGAGATAACATCAAGAATGTTACCGTATTGAGCAGCTGTTACACCGGTTCTCGCACAAGTTTCAAGTGAAGCGATAGGGTTGCTACCAGCACATGGATCGTATAGCTGCTCACCATTTGCATCTACACCCGCTGGACTTAGGTTAGGTAGTCCTGTGTTTTGACCAGTAAATAGGTCGATTACGTTTGGAGCACGAACCGCGCGTTGGAACTGCGCACGTAGTTTAACATCGTCTACTGGTGTCCAAGCTAACTGATAGCCGTAGGCATTCGTGTCGAAGCTGTTTGATGTGCCGTTACCGTCAGCGTCATAGTCAGAGAAACGATACTGTGCGCTAAATACCAACTCTTCTGCGAATTCTGCACCAGAAACAAGTGGAACTTGAACTTCCGTAAAGAATTCACGAACTTCGATTTTACCTGCAACAGCAAGCGTTGCACCGCCTACACCTGTGAAACCACCGCCTTGAACTTGGCTAATTTCGTCAGGTGAAGATGCTAGCTCATCTTTGCGATACTCAATACCGAACAACACGCCGATACCGTCATCAGCAGTAGGGATCTTAATGCCGTAGTCGCCCAGGTTAGCCTGAATGTCTGCACCGAATACTTTCTGTGAAGTTTCACCGTTTACAATACCAATGCCTTGGATGAAATCTAACTGCTCTTGTGTAACAGAGCTTTCACCGCCAGGGCGTTGGAAGATGTTGTAAGGCACACAGCCGCCAGACTGGTCAAGACATACTACGTTGCCATTTTCATCTGTGGTCGCCAACAGCGCTTGCTGTAGGTTAGCTACCACGAAGTCATTCGTTGCTGAACTCTGGTCGCGAGTTTCTGAAATTTGACCAAATACGTTCCACGCCCAAATATCGTCAATGAAGCCATTCAAGCCACCAACGAAGCGCCATGCACTGTTTTCAAGACGTGAGTTACGCGAACCACCTTCAACGTTACGGTGAGAAGCAGTAATACCACTAACAATTACATCGTTAGCAATATCGTCAGCCGAACAACCAAAAATGTCAGTAAACGCGATACCGCTATTGCCTTGAATATAAGGGTTTCCACAGTTGATATCATACGCACCGATACCGAATGAAGCACTTGGAGCAATCTGAGCGTCACTGGTGTTGTTTATGTATGAAAAATCTGCGTAAGCTTCTAAATCTTCAGCAAGTTCATAGTCGCCTTTCGCATAGAAATGGTAACGTTCAGAAGGGCGCTGGAAGAAGTTAGTTGCACCGAAGTTATAGGTTTGAGTAGGACCGCCAGCGTAAGGGATGATATTGCCGTTTTCTTCTTGGAACGCGAAGCCGCCAGGGCCACCAAATAGACGGAAGTTCGCTGAACCTACGCAACCGAAACCTTCAAAGCTTGATGCACCGTTACTTTGGCCAAGTGTACATGCTGAGAAAACTCTATCAGCCTGAACAATTTCTTGACGGTCTTCATAAGAAGCGTAAATGGTTACATTGCCTTTGCCGTCAGCAGATGACGCGCCAAACATGGTATAGATTAGCGTTTCGTCGCCGTCCATTGTTGAACCAGGAACAGGCTGCTCCGCTGCGTTTAGAACGCCTTCATACAGACCATTATCGTTATCAGCATAGTTAGTGCTGAACTGACCACCAAACTCAACGCCTTCGAAGTCGTCGCGAAGGATGAAGTTTGCAACACCGCCGACAGCGTCAGAACCGTATACCGCTGATGCACCACCTGTAAGGATATCCACTCGCTCCAACATTTGTGTTGGAACTAAGTCAACGTTAGCAGCACTGGTTCCCGACGAGCCGTATGGGAGACGTTTGCCGTCGATTAGTACAAGTGTTCTATTTGCTCCTAAACCACGAAGGTTTAGTGTTGCAGTGCCAGTTGAGCCATTTGAAACCTCTGATGCCTGACCAGCGAATACCTGCGGAAGCACGTTAACGAAATCTTCTACACGTAGGTTACCACGTGCCGCTGCTTCAGCTCCTGATACGCTCAGAACAGGGGTAGCTGCTGCAACATTGGGGTTTGAAAGTAGACGCGAACCAGTGACTTCGATTTTCTCGACTGGTTCTTCCTCTGATTCGACCTCATCTTGGGCGTAGATACTACCAGAAAATGCCAACGATGCGGCAGCGCCAAACGCGCAAGCCAGTCTTACCGACTTGGCCAGTTTGTGGTTTGTAAACATTGTAGTCTCCCTAGACTTTGTTTTTTGCTTTAATTATTTTTTAGTGTGTTTTTTAAACACTTATTATGTATTGCACAACTTTTGTATATAATCAACAGCATATGTGTTTAAAAAGTGAGAAACGGGTTTTTTTAACGAATTTTTATTGTGATTTTAGATAATCTTTAATTTTAGTTCTTTTTTTGTTCTCTTTTTGTTTTAATTTTGTTCAGAGATATGCGGGGGAAATTTGGGAGATTCGATTTTTTGTTCGCAAAAAACGGTTGGTGTAAATCTAGATTTTTATACTTTAGTAGTATTTTATTTCTCTGTTTTGCGTAGTAATGTTAATTCAATAGATAAAAAATTGTTTAATAATATTAAAGGGTTAGTTTTACAGTCGTACGGGATAATGTGAGAGAGTTGATAGGGCAAGGGTTCTCCTCTGTACCGAGAAAAGCACCGAGAAAGTATCGAAAAAAGCACCGAGAAACTTCACTACTTCTATCTCAAGTAGGAATCTATAACAGCGAATAACACTGCGTTTTTCTGAAAAAGCCAAGTTTTGGTAAAGCACCGATAGTTTGCTCATACTTAACTACCCACTACGTTCATTTTTGAAGGGTGATACGAGGTCTTCCAACTCACTCTACAGTGTTGAATTATTAACCAGTCGCTATGCTGCGTCCCTTTCTAAAAGTTAAGTCCTTTACAAAGTCAATAAGACGCTATATCCGATCTGACCCATTTAGCGCTTGATTACCACGCCCAGTTACTCGTTAGACTGAGGAACAATCTTCTCATTTAGAGAGTTCGACCGTAAGAACGTAGGTAGCTTCCTTTTGCGTTCACTTTTCCTTTCACCAAACATTTTCCAGTTTCGTGCAGTTCGCCGCGCTAAACTCTGTATTACCTTATTTTTATCTCATAGCTGAAGCGTAAAAGTTGGGAAAAGGCCATGGGTCGATGTTGTTACGATTATAAGTGTTAGAGAGTGTGTAATTTCGCTCTACTGTTACGTGCAGTAAAATGCTAAAATCCGCGCAATTAATTACCAAGCCGTATCAAGCGTTTTACCGCAATACTAAATTTGCGCGGAAAAGCATTGCTTATCCGTTACAAAACGCGCCTGTAAGTAATTGGTTTACAGGGATAATAGATAACGAAGATAAGTATTGATGTCAGATAAGAAGCTTCTAGAAGAGATTAAAAAGCGACGTACGTTCGCGATCATATCGCACCCGGATGCGGGTAAAACCACGATTACTGAAAAAGTATTGTTATTCGGACGCGCCCTACAAACTGCAGGTACCGTTAAAGGTAAAAAGTCAGGTCAGCATGCTAAATCTGACTGGATGGAAATGGAAAAGGAGCGTGGGATCTCGGTAACCACCTCGGTCATGCAGTTTCCATATAACGATCACTTAGTAAACCTACTGGATACCCCAGGGCACGAAGACTTCTCTGAAGATACTTATCGTACACTGACGGCGGTAGACTCATGCCTTATGGTTATCGACGCCGCAAAAGGTGTAGAAGACAGAACCCGAAAGCTAATGGAAGTTACCCGTCTGCGCGATACGCCGATTGTGACTTTCATGAACAAGCTTGACCGCGATATTCGCGACCCTATGGAACTGCTTGATGAAGTAGAAACCGAGCTTGATATTCTGTGTGCACCAATCACGTGGCCAATTGGCTGTGGTAAGAGCTTTAAAGGTGTATATCACCTTCATCGCGACGAAACTATTTTGTATCAAAGCGGCCAGGGGCACACTATCCAAGACGTGCGCATCATCAAAGGGTTAGATAATCCTGAGTTAGATACCGCAGTAGGAAGTGACCTCGCTGAAACCTTACGTGACGAGCTTGAGCTTGTGCGCGGTGCATCTAACGAATTTGAACAAGAGCTTTTCTTGGAAGGCCAGCTTACGCCAGTATTTTTCGGTACAGCATTAGGTAACTTCGGTGTTGATCATATGCTTGACGGTTTGGTTGAGTGGGCTCCTGCGCCACTTGGCCGCGAAACCGAAGAAGGGACTATCGAAAGTACGGATGGTAAGTTCAGTGGCTTCGTATTTAAAATTCAGGCCAACATGGACCCGAAACACCGTGACCGCATAGCATTCTGTCGTATTGTGTCGGGCAAGTACGAGAAAGGCATGAAAATGCGCAACAGCCGTTTAGGTAAAGATGTGCGTATTTCTGATGCATTAACTTTCTTGGCTGGTGACCGTTCACTGCTAGAAGAAGCCTATGCAGGCGATATCATCGGCTTGCACAACCACGGTACCATTCGCATAGGTGACACCTTCACGTCAGGCGATAACTACCGCTTTACGGGTATTCCAAACTTTGCGCCTGAGCTATTTAAACGTATCCGCTTGAAAGATCCCCTCAAGCAAAAGCAGCTGCTTAAAGGCCTTATTCAGCTTTCTGAGGAAGGGGCGGTACAGGTGTTTAGACCCCTTGCCAACAACGATTTGATTGTGGGCGCAGTAGGTGTGCTTCAGTTTGACGTGGTAGTCGCTCGCTTGAAAGCCGAATACAACGTAGACGCGCTTTATGAGCACATTAACGTGAGCACAGCCCGCTGGGTTTACTCTGACAACGAAAAGAAGCTTGATGAATTCCGTCGTAAAGGTGAGCAAAACCTTGCACTAGATGGCGGTGATAACCTGACGTACATCGCACCTACTATGGTGAATTTACAGCTAGCTCAAGAGCGCTACCCTGATATCCAGTTCAAAAACACGCGCGAAAACTAAGCTAATAAAGATTAAACAAAGACACAATATATTATGAATATACATGCACTATTAGTTAACCGTTTCACTGAAGCTCTACAAGAAATGGGCGTAGAAAATGCGCCTGTGCCAGTTTCGCGCAGCGCTCGACCTGAATTTGGTGAGTATCAGTTTAACGGCGCTATGGCGCTAGCCAAGCAGTTAAAGCAAAAGCCGCGCGATATTGCAGAGAAAATTGTTGAGACTGTAAAGCTCGACGATATTGCCAGCAAGCTAGAAGTGGCGGGCCCTGGTTTTATCAACGTTCATTTAAGTGACGAATGGCTGTCTAATCAGTGTGAGTTGTCACTAACCGACCCACGTCTAGGCATTGCTAAGTCAAAAGAGCAAAACATTGTTGTTGACTATTCATCGCCTAATTTGGCCAAAGAAATGCACGTGGGTCATCTGCGTACTACCATCATCGGTGATGCAGTGGTTAAAGTGCTTGAGTTCTTGGGCCACAACGTTATTCGTCAAAATCACATGGGCGACTGGGGCACACAGTTCGGCATGTTGCTTGCGCACCTTTCAGACAAGCTACAAGAAGAAGTGGCTGAAACAGCGCTCTCTGATCTTGAAGACTTTTACCGCGAAGCCAAAGTACGCTTTGACGAAGAAGAAGGTTTTGCCGACCGCGCCCGTGAATACGTAGTTAAGCTACAAGGTGGCGATGCTCAATGTCTGGCGCTGTGGGAAAAGTTCATTGACGTGTCTATTGCTCACTCTGAAGAAGTGTACGACAAGCTTAACGTAAGCCTTACCCGAAAAGATATTATGGGTGAGTCGGCTTACAATGACGACTTGGCCAACGTAATCAGCGACCTTAAAGCGAAAGGCCTTGCAGTAGAAGACCAAGGTGCGCAGGTGGTGTTTATACCTGAGCTTGCTGATAAAGAAGGTAATCCTGCGGTTTACATCGTTCAAAAGTCTGGCGGCGGCTATTTATACGCAACGACAGACCTTGCGGCAATGCGGTATCGCAGCGGCAAGTTAAACGCTGACCGTACGCTTATTCTCACTGACGCGCGTCAAGCGCTGCACTTCAAGCAAACTGAAATTGTGGGCCGTAAAGCAGGCTTCATGAAAGAAGAGCAAACTTACGAGCATTGCCCGTTTGGTATGATGCTAGGCAGTGACGGTAAGCCATTTAAAACGCGTACTGGGGGCACGGTTAAACTGGTTGAATTGCTTGATGAAGCCGTTGAGCGTGCGGGTAAACTTATCGCTGAGCGCGACAACGATTTAAGCGAAGACGAGCTTAAAGAAGTCGCTAACAAGGTGGGTATTGGCGCTGTGAAATACGCTGACCTATCTAAAAACCGCACAACTGATTACATGTTTAACTGGGATTCCATGCTAAGTTTTGAAGGTAACACCGCGCCTTACCTTCAGTATGCCTATACCCGTGTGAAAAGCTTGTTCAGAAAAGCGGGTGTGGATATGGCGACCATGCCAGTAGATATCAATATTGCTGAGAAACAAGAGCACGCGCTTGCTGTTCTGTTAATGCAGTTTGAAGAGGTAATTGGTACGGTATCTCGTGAAGCCACGCCTCATGTGCTGTGCACATACCTATATGATGTGGCTTCAGCATTTATGTCATTCTACGAAGCGTGCCCGATGTTAAAAGACGGTATTGAGCCAGCTGTACGCGATAGCCGTCTAGCGTTGTCAGCTCTGGTTGCCAAGACGCTAGAGCAAGGATTAACCCTACTTGGCATCGAAACACTAGAAAAAATGTAGTGTTCGCGGTACAACATATATAGCGTTATCAAAAAGGCTGACACTGATTGTCAGCCTTTTTTTATGGAAAACACAAACGTCTTGAGCCAGAGAGTGTGAGTGTTAGTGAAAATTTTTATCTTTCGGTCAGAAGCGATAGAGCGATAGACCCTTTTAACTAAGACGATCAAAAAACAATTTAAATTAACGACAGGAAACTCAAATGACTAAGATCCTTGCATTTGCAGGTAGTACCCGCAAAGGTTCATTCAACCAAGCTATTATGAAGGTTGCCGCTGAGGGCGCACGTGAGGCTGGCGCAGAGGTTACCGTGATTGACCTGGCTGATTATCAAATGCCGTTGTTTAACGAAGATGAGGAAGCCGAATTTGGTATGCCTGAAAAAGCGCAGGAGTTCAAAGAACTACTTATAAGCCATGATGGTTTTCTTATTGCCTCACCAGAATACAACTCAAGCTACCCAGCACTGCTCAAAAACGCCATTGACTGGGCATCGCGTATGGGGGAAGGAGAAAAGCCATTGCAAGCATATCGTGGTAAAGTGGCAGGTATTATGGCTGCTTCAGCTGGTGGGCTAGGCGGTATGCGTGTGCTGGTGGTACTAAGAATGTTACTTGAAAACCTAGGCACTATGGTTCTGCCAAACCAAAAAGCAATCGCAAAAGTAAATACTCTTATGGAAGACGGCGTAATTACGGATGAAAAGACCATTAAACAACTTAAAAACTTGGGTAAAGAAACTGCTGAGCTGGCAGACAAACTGTCTTAGTTGTGAGTAAAGTCGCTAGAGTAACCCTTCGGGTGCTCTAGCTTAGCAGCCAATAATATCGTTTCCATGCAGTCTTATGACCGACATGCTTCAATGTCACTTCAATTTAAATAGAACGACTCGCACATAAGAAGCAACGCACTTCATCTTGCTAACAGCTCCTCAAGTCAAATAAGACAATCAACTCTAATTCTTTCAAAATTTTAAAACCCACCCCATGTCCAGTCGTTATGGGTTTGGTGATGGGGTAGTGTAGCTAGGTGCATTCGCACATTACTTATTTATAAAGGAGCTTAATTATGGAAGAGCTAAGTTTGAATGAACTTAACGAAGTGTCAGGTGCGGGTTTAGTCGGCGATATAATGTATGGGATTGGTTATGGTGCCGGATACGCAGGGGGGTACTTTTACAGTAACGTGATGACATCAAACCAGTGGTTAGATGACGTTGCAGAACTCGTATTGCGATAAGGAGACAATTATGGAGGAGTTAAACCAAGAAGAGCTAAGCCTGAGTAGTGGTGGCTATTGGAATCATGTATTGACCTACATGACACTATTAGACCTTGCTCATGATATCGGCAGGGGTCTTGGAGATGGGTTTTACGATGGCGTTCACTCGCCCCAAATTCCTTAGTTCAGTCTGAGCAGACATTGGTCTGCTTTTTCTACTTCTTATTTAAAATGTTTAAAAAGACCATAATTATGAATGCAGCAAAATATAGCCAAATAGCATTTTGGTTTCTTGTGATAATAAATGTCATCTCCCTTTTAGAAAGCGTACTTCTAACTAATGGCTTTCCCATTCTGAAACAGCCGGAGTTTCAAAATTTACTTCTTCTCGCGGTTCTACATAAGTTATGGAAGAACAAAGGTACAACGCAAAATAATGCCGATTCCAGCTAATTGAATATTATAATTATGTAGCGAGTTTAATGTTTTTTGTCGCTTGGTTTTGTTAGTTTAGAGAAGTGAATACTCGTCACTTACCCATTCAGCTAAAAGTACAATTGTTATTCATAAGTTTTGAGCTATTATTCTGACATACATACAAAAAGTATTCGATGAAACTCACTATTTAGGTTCTCATTTATTGATGTTAGCGCAGACCCGAGTAACCCCCTTTTTATCGACTCACTTATTACAAGTGACGTTAATATTTTTCTCGTTATTTATTTCTTCCGCACTTGCCCAACCCGTCGTAACAACGCCTTCCTTTAGAGCACTCTCTACCGAGAATGGGCTAAGTCAAAACACAGTTAACGATATGCTTATCGATAAAGAGGGGTTGCTGTGGATAGCGACAGAAGCTGGCTTAAACAGATTCGATGGGAATCAAAACAAGCAATATGTAGGGCAAGACAATGAGTTTGCTGATGATGGCATTTACTCGTTGTTCGAAGATCAAAGGGGTGACTTATGGGTAAGTACTTACAGTAGTGGTATTTATCGCATCAATCGACAAACGGGCAAGTCGAAAAGATTAATTAACGTTCCTTACAAAGATCAACCTTCATGGTACCAATATGCTTCCCATTTTATCTCCGCGCCTGGAAACATCATATATGTAGCCCTCGACCATCTAATTATCAAATTCGATTTAGTTACAGAGAAAAAAGAAACCGTTTTTGACCTTCTTTCCTCGGATAGTGAGCTTTCAAATGACGATGTTATCCGATACACCTATTTAACCCGCGACGTTTTATTCGTTGCCACTTCTGTAGGGCTTTATGCTAAAAACCTACAAACGGGCGATATTAAGAAAATTGACCACGTTAGTTCTGACAGTGCCAATGTAAATAATATCAATACCAAGCTTATCCTGGTTGATGAGCATCAGAGGTTTTGGCTGGGCACGGTTGAAGGTCTTTATCAATTTGATTTTGCTGGTTTAATAAATTTCGTGAAGCACGACAGCGATGTTCCAACAGCAAAACAAGTCGTAAAATCTTTGAACATATGGGATCTCGAATTAATAGAAAACTCCCTTTATTACATGCCCACTGACCAAGGGTTGTATACCATTGATTTGTCATCTAACGAGCTAACACATTTATTTAGACCATCAGACTCGCGGTTACAAATAACAGACGATGACTTGTACAAAGTGGAAATAACATCAGATGAGCAGGTGTGGCTTTCTACTGGCACATCGGGGGTATTGCTATGGTCACCTCAGTCTACGCTATTTAAAAACGTCATGGGCGATGGAAAAAGTAGTGAAAAGTTGAGTAATAATATTGTCTATAGCTTATATGAGACCGATGACGAAAATTTATGGTTAGGGACTAACAATGGTCTGAATTTGTATCATGCAGATACTGGGAAAGTAGAGCAGTTTTTAGTGACCGACGATGATAAAGCCGTTATTTCTTCGGGCTCAATATTTACGATTAGACCCGCCGAAAAAGACCGGGTTTGGTTGCTTACTTACGGTAGCATTGTAAAGTTTGATACGGAAAATAAACGCCCTGTACCTTATCCTTTAGGTAGCCAGCAAGACAAACTATTAAATTCAGACAAGGCATACGACTTAATTCGCACATCAAAAGAAAATTATATCGTTGCCTCAGATGGCAAGTTTTGGAATTTTGATGACAAGAAAGGGCAAGTATCCCTTTCCGAAACACTTTCTTCAAACCTGGAATACGACCAGTTTTATACGTTTTTACCTGATCATGGGGCGCAGGATGGTTCAATACTACTGTCTATGATTGGGGAACTATGGCGATATAACGCGTCAAGCGGAAGCCTAGAAAAACTGCACCAAGCGAGAAAGTCTCAATCGGAATATGCAATCCATCCTACCGATACTATTTTGGATGATAACGGTATTTTGTGGATTACTTATCCCGGTCATGGGTTATACGGAATCGATGCAAAAACCAATGAGCAAAAATACTTTTTTGACACGAGTAACTTATTGCCGACTAACCTTGTTGTTAGTTTAGAGAAAGATCGAAATGGTGATATCTGGATTGGGAGCCACCAAGGCATCCTCAAGCTCGATCCGAAGGCCATTAAATTATCGCAATATAGCGCTACAGAAGGTTTGTCCACTAGTGAGTTCAGCTGGGGGGCAAAAGTAGGTTTGAGCGATGGAAAAATAGCGTTCGGTTCACAAAAAGGTTTCACTATTTTGCAACCAGAGCGCTTTAATGACCAAGACAATGTGACAACCTCGACATTTATTACTGATGCAAGCTTGCTCAGTCAGCCGTTAGAGCTTGGTATTGGCAGCATTAATGACAGTTCATTATTATTAGAGTATGACGATGTTGGGCTGACTATTCACTATTCCGATATGCGTTTTAAAAAGACATCGGCTTCCTACTATCAGTATGAATTAAAGGGAGATGTTTCTGTTGTATACCCCCCTACAAAGTCTACCGAAGTCACATTCCCTCAGTTAGAGCCTGGTGAATACGAATTTAGTGTGGGTCGAATTGACCCCGTTAGTAACGTTTACGGGCCGCGCGCAAATTTGAAAATCAAGGTGGCATATCCAATTTATGCATCGCCTTTGGCGTATTCTATTTATTTTCTTGTTTTCCTTGTGTCGACCTTAATTATCTACACACGACGCAAGAAAAACAGCGAAGCACTTCGCGCTGCACATTCAGAGGCACTAAAACATAAAAACAGATTGTCTATGGCGCTAACTGCGAGCAATACCAAAGTTTGGGCATGGTATGAGGACTCAGACAAAATTACTCAAGAGCGTATTGTGGATGACCTAGGTTACTCAGAGACGGGAACAAGATTGTCGTTCAGAGAGCATATATCTCTCGTTCATAAACACGATATTACTGCGTTCTTAGAACAATGGGAGAAAGCGGTCAGCGGACAGTCTAAAGGTATTGATATCAGCTATCGAATGAAAGCGAAAGACGGTCATTATGAGTGGTTTAGAGATGTGGGCTCTTTAGTTTTTAACAATCAAACAGATAGCAGTAAAAGGTTAGTCGGTACCTACTCCAATATAACTGAGTCGGTGAATGCTGAATTCAAAGCAAGACTATTCGGTGAAGCATTTCAGTATACTCGAGACTGGGTTGTTATCTTCGATAACAATTTTCAGGCTATCGTTGTCAATCAATCTTTCAAAGACGCGCTAGGCATTAACAAAGACGCAAACCTAATAGAAGAGCTAGACCTGTTATATCGTGGCCAGAAACAGCAGCTCGAAGAAGCGTATACGGAAATGCGTAAGCTCGGTCCTAATGAACACTGGAGTGGCGAGGCCTATATAAACAGTTTCACAAACCAGCGCTACGCGGTAAGTATAAGGGTGACCGCAGTTTCGAGTGAGCGAAATGGCCAAGAAATTGATCGCTACCTGGTGATACTGTCGGATATAACGCAGCAAAAAGACGCACAAAACGCACTTGTTCAGTTGGCAAACTACGACAGTTTAACAGGTCTACCTAATCGAACTCTTCTGCTTGACCGCCTGCAGCACGCTTTCTATCAAGCTGCACCACAACAAAACAGAATAGGGTTATTCTTCATCGATTTAGACCGTTTCAAACAAGTTAACGATAGCCTTGGGCACGAGGCCGGTGATGAACTCCTAGTAACGGTTAGCAAACGTCTCGAAAAGTTAATCAGAAAGTCTGACACGGTAGCGAGACTTGGCGGTGATGAATTTGTGGTTCTTCTCGAAGGTGTTGGTAGTGTGCAGGACCTTGGTCATATTGCCAATGATATTATACAAGCCTTGGGGCAACCTATTACGCTCTCCAACCAAGAAGTGAGCGTATCGGCGAGTATTGGTATTTCACTATATCCAGATGATGCGCAACTTCCAGCAGAATTACTAAAGAATGCCGATATTGCCATGTACCATGCTAAAGAAGCCGGCAGCAATAATTTTCAGTTCTTTACCGAGCACATGAATGAGCAGGCGCGTTCAAAACTTCAATTAGAAAATAAATTGAAACATGCCTGCATCAATAAATCTTTTTCAAACTACTATCAGCCTATTGTGTGTTGCGCGACAGGTACTATTGAAGGCTTTGAAGTATTGATGAGATGGAAAGACGGTGAAGAAATGATCTCACCCGATATTTTCATTCCAGTTGCGGAAAACATCGGCATGATAGCCGAAATGACGACGCAACTTATTGAGCGAGCTTTACCTGTTCATAAGCAACTGTACGCAGATAATAGTCGCGCTTACTTATCGATTAATTTAAGCGCAAAACACCTCATAAATGAGTATTCTTTAAGGGATATAGTGGCGCTGTTGCAATCAAATGGTGTTCCACCAGAAAACATTCGATTTGAAATTACAGAGAGCGCATTGATGGAAGATTATGACAGTGCCATGCATGTCATAGGAGCGCTAAAATCTAAAGGGTTTATCATAGCACTGGACGACTTTGGTACTGGGTACTCGTCGTTAAAATATTTAAAAGATTTCCCGATTGACGTATTAAAAATAGATAAGAGCTTTGTTCAGGGTATTGGCCTTAATAGTGGCAATGAAGCAATTATTCTAGCGACATTACGTATGGCTGAGAGTCTGAATATTGAATGTGTGGCGGAAGGGATTGAGACCTTGGAGCAGGTCGAATTCTTTCAACGAAACGGCTGCAGGTATTTGCAGGGCTTTTATTTCTCTAAACCTGTCGCCGCTGACAAGCTATCAGGCTTAATAAACGCAATGAAAACGAACGGCAAGTCGCTAAACTAATAGCGACTTGCTAGCGCCGCGCTACATGTATACTCAGGTGTTTTATTTCAATCCGCGCTGAGTTTCTAAGTAGCTGGCAAAGCTGCCAAGCCAGTGGCTGCCCATATAGTGCATATCACCGAAGACAGCGTTCAGTCCCGCCTCACGATGTGCACTTAATGCTTTCTCTAGTACAGGTAAGCGTTTGTCATGTTCAGGTAAAGCCTGCATTATACCTTCTATCATCCACGCTCGGCTGATGTTAAGCCCGTCTAAGTGAGCGAGTTTACCATCTGTTTTGTCAGTCACTGTAGCGGGAGCGAGCCAATTTGATGCTTTTGCTGAAAGGCCGGGAAAGAACGCTGAAAGCCATTGGCTATAGTCCTTTTTAGACATTACTCGGCGCATTAAGTCAGCTTCGGCCAAACACGGTGATAGGAAATCTTGACCAGAGGGTTCGTAAGCAAGAGGACATTGTTTATCTGCCAGATAATAGTCTTTCACTCTAGATGTTAACAGTGCTTCAAATTCCTTGTTCCCTGCAGTTTTCGCCCAATCTAACATCAATCCAAAAGCAAAGGCGGTTTGGCTGTGTTCACCTGTTCGGATTGGGTAAGCTAATTTAGGCAGCCAGGCGCTTATTCTGGCGACAATTTCTTCCTCGAGAGGAAGCAACGTATTTAGCCATCTCTTTGCTTCAGGAAGAGAAGACTGACGCAGTTCAGCGGTTAGCTGCAAGAACCAAGCAAGACCATAGGGGCGTTCAAATGAGGCATTATTTTCGCGCTTGAGGCTTACCAATTCGCCTTGGATGTTTTTGGGCGTAAAGCTAGCATTGAGCTTTTCGATAATCTCATCTTTGTCCACCGCGCCTTGCGTTGTGTTTAACATTCTTACTAAAAGCCAATGGCCATGAACCGACGAGTGCCAGTCTAAACAACCATAAAAAGCTGGGTAGAGTTGACTTGGCGCCTTAACGTCATCGCCATTATTCATCATGTGTTTTACTACATTGGGAAACTCTTGATGAATACAATGAAGCGCGAGATTAGCAAAAACGCTTTCGTAATTGTTGTTAGGAACGCCAGCGTTGGCGGTCGCGTCTGCTATTTGGTTAATACTAGCGCTGCTCGTGTTCGCAGTTTCAATAGTCGACGTAACACTCGCACAGACAGTATGGGTAGCAAGCGTGGTGGCTAATGCAGCTGTGCAGTTAATAAGGGTCTTTATTTTGAGCATAAGATTGCGAGCTTTATCAATGAGAAGTATACCGCCAATGTATAGTGATAAACGCTTTGAATAAAGTGCTGTGCGATACATCACGCGCCAGCACTTTAAAATGCGAAAAAGCAACGATATAACTTACGCACCTGCTCCAATGCTTTCTAGTTTGGTGATGTATTCACTAAGTGGTCCAATGGTCTTTTCCACCCAGCCAGTATTATAGTAAGTATCAACATACCTTTCTCCACTGTCGCACATAAGCGTTACAATGGATCCCACTTCACCACGTTCTTTCATTTGTGAGGCAATACTTAATGCCCCCCAAAGATTGGTGCCGGTAGAGGGGCCGGCTTTTATTCCCACGGTGTTGTTTAGCCAGTGCATAGTTGCAACACTGGCTGCATCGGGAACCGCAATCATGTCGTCTATCACATCGTGTTGAAAAGACGCTTCCACTTTAGGGCGACCAATTCCTTCTATACGGCTTCCGCGGGCAGCGGTAAGTGTGTGGTCTTTACGTTTGAAGCTTTCAAAAAAGACACTGAACTCTGGATCTACTACCACTAGCTGAGAGGAGAGGCCTTTATAACGTATATAGCGCCCAATGGTAGCTGATGTTCCGCCTGTCCCTGCACTCATTACTATAGTGTGAGGAATGGGGTGGGGCTCTGCTTTCATTTGTTCGAAAATACTTTCAGCAATATTGTTGTTTCCTCGCCAGTCTGTGGCACGTTCGGCGAAGAGAAACTGATCCATAAAATAGCCATTTAATTCGTTAGCTACCTTGGTTGCTTCGCTGTGCATTTGTGTAGGGCAGTCTACAAAATGACAACGTCCACCGTATCGTTCAATAAGGGCTATTTTACTTTGGGCGGTAGATTTGGGCATCACCGCAACAAACGGCACGCCAATCATTCTTGCAAAGTAAGCTTCAGATACGGCAGTACTGCCTGAAGAGGCTTCAACGACCGTGGTTCCTTCTACAATTTTTCCATTGCAAAGAGCATAAAGAAAAAGGGAACGAGCTAAGCGGTGTTTTAGGCTGCCTGTTGGATGAGTGCTTTCATCTTTAAGATAGATATCAATATCTTTAAATGCGATCTGCTCTAACTTTATTAAGTGCGTATCAGCTGAGCGCTGATAATCTGCATTGATAATATTGATCGCTTTTGAAACCCAGCTTTTCATAACTCATCTCTCTTTCATTCAAAGTGTGCCACCTTGAAAAGGGTATCTAAAAATTAAATATTCCGCGAAGTGCGCGTACCGGAATTCGTATTCAGCAGAAATAGAATATCAGCGAAGCGCGAGAATTTAATTCTATAATTTTAATGATTGTGTTGTTTTGTGGTTATAAATTTCTTTTTGTTGTTACTTAGTAAAATTTTTTTGCGTAGCTTTGTGGCTTCGTAACTTCGTAGCTTCGTAACTGTGTGAGCACTAGTGCCTTGTTGTAACAACATCTCGATTAAACAAAAAGTTCAGATATATCGTTAATGTTGCTATCTTTGCATATCGCTTTTACTCACAGGTAACAATATGAAAAATAGAGCGCTTTTCCTTGCAATGGTTCTTTTCCCCGCATTGCTTGTATCTACACTGGCTAGTGCGCAAGAAGAACACATACTTAAAGTTGCTACGTTCAATGTAAGTATGGAAGCCACTAACTATAAAGCGTTGGGCATGGAGCCCAGTGATAAAGTCCTTCAGCACGTTCTTTCTACGGGAGAGCACAGCCAGGTTAAAAATATTGCCGAAATCATTCAACGCGTTAACCCCGATATCTTAATGTTGAACGAATTTGACTACATTGCAGATAAGCGTCAGGGAGTAGACGCATTTGTTAAAAATTACCTGAACGTATCTCAGCGAGGCCTTGAGCCTGTGGATTACCCATATACGTATGTGGCCACAGTCAACACAGGGGAGCCCACGACATTCGACTTAGATAACAATGGCAAAACAGAAGGTTTTGGTGGCGATGCATATGGTTTTGGGCTTTATCCCGGGCAATATGGCATGGCGCTGTTGTCAAAATTCCCTATTGATGTTGATGGTATTCGTACCTTTCAGAAATTTAAGTGGCATCACATGCCACACGCACAGGTTCCTATCATTCCAGATGAAAGCGGAAGTAGCGACCAAGGAAAACCTTGGTACGATGTAGATGAGTGGGCCGCACTTAGGTTGAGTTCAAAGTCTCACTGGGATGTTCCCGTAAAAGTGCGGGATAAAACCGTACACATACTTGCTATGCACCCAACTCCGCCTAACTTCGATGGGAGTGAGGACCGCAATGGCAAGCGCAACTTTGACGAAATTAGGCTTATGGCTGATTACCTTTCTCCGGATAAAGGTGCATACATTTACGCTGATAATGGTGAGAAAGTCAGCTTATCCGAGAACTCACGATTCGTACTTGTTGGCGATTTTAATGCTGCAGATATAGGTGAAAAATATCGCGAAGGTGTAATTGAACAGCTAACCGAACATCCATTGGTCAACAACGACATTATTCCGATAAGTGCAGGTGGGGCGAGCGCGTCAGGTGTAGAGTTTAGCGACCGCTTTACCGCCTATTGGGGGGCTAGAGCTGATTATGTTTTGCCATCTCGATATGGCTTTGAAGTGCGCGATGCTGGGGTATTCTGGCCTGCGAAAACAAGTGAGCTCTATAGATTGGTTAAAGACCGTGAAGCCAGCTCTGATCACAGATTGGTGTGGGTTAGCTTGTCGATATCGACAGACAATTAAAAACCACAATTTTTGTGTTAGTTAAAAGATAGAGGTAATATCGCTAACGTCTATCCAATAATATACAGAGAAGCCATTGAAGTTTGTGTCTCTCATTTTTGCCCTTTGTTTGCTGTGGGCGATTCCCATAGATGGCTTCTCGGCAGAGTCTTCTCAGCTCATGCCGCTCAACCGGTATTTCCCTCAGTCGTGGGGAACAAAAGACGGGCTCCCTCACAATAGTATTCACGCATTAGCACAAACGTCCAATGGGTATCTATGGGCAGGTACATGGGAAGGTGTTGCTCGGTTTAATGGTCATCAGTTCACCGTTTTTACCCGCGGCGAGCAAACAGGGCTACCAGACTCCGGCATACGAAGCTTGTACTATAATAAGCCTCGCGATGAGCTGCTTGTGGCTGGAAACCGAGGGGGCGTAGCGTCGCTTATCGAAGAGCAATGGCATGCTCAATCGCCGCTTTCTTCAATGGTTAATCATGCGTATAGAGACAGCCATGATGTGTTGTGGTTTGCGCTAGAAGACACGGGTGTTGCAATGAGAATGCCTGACGGCACTCAAAAAGAGTACATTGTTACTTCAAGCGCCTATCGCATAATCGAAGACGGGAATGGGGTAATTTGGATTGCAACAAATCAAGGTTTATTCAAATACATAAACGACAAATTTCAACCAGCTGTTCCAAACCATAAGGTACTCTCTGGGCCGTCGTTTACTCTGGCGCTAGATAGCGAACAGCGTGTCTTAGTTGGCACAGAGCACGGTGTTTGGCAGCAAAGAAACGGCACTTTTGTTCTACTTCACACCTCACTTGCCGATAAATCTATTAGCAGCATTTTACTTGATCATCAAAATAGCATTTGGGTAGGAACTATAAACCACGGCCTTTACCGGCTAAGTAATTTAGGCCTAGAAAAGCTGGATGCGACAGCAGGCCTTCCCAACAATCGCGTTTTTTCACTGCTTGAAGATTTGGAGAAAAATATCTGGATTGGCACTAATGGTGGCTTGTTTAGATTACGTCGTGCGCTGTTTACGACATTTTCGCAAAATCAGGGAATGAGCGGGGATTTTTTGCGAACCGTTTTGCAAACCTCTGACGGCAAACTTCTATCGGGTGGAAGTGCTGGATTAGATATTTTTTTCAATGATGCATTTTCCGCTGCATCACTTAACACGGGTGAAGCGTTTTCTGTACTCAGCTTGGCAGAGGTCGATGAAGATGTAACGTTAGTTGGCACCTACACAAAAGGTGTGCTGCGATATGAAAATGATCAACTTATTCCTTACCTAAATAGACATCTTGGACTGCCAAGTAATGAAGTCAGAGCCATTCTTTTAGCTAGCGACAACAGTATTTGGTATGCCACGGCGCAAGGGGTAGTGAAACAAACGCCGGATGGAATGCTAATCCATTTTAATGAAAAAAATGGGCTGCCAGCCCACTTTTCCATGGGATTGGCAGAAGACCGTGAAGGACGAATTTGGATTGCTACTGGAATTGGGCTCGCCTATATCCAACAGGATGTTGTGCACACTGTTTCATTTCCTGAATATTCAGATGCGCAGCACGCGTTCAGCTTCAGCGTGGTGGAATATGGTACGTGGATTACTACCGACCGAGGCCTTGCATATTTTGATAACGCTACTCAGTCACTTAGTGTAGTAGAGAAATCGCATGGGCTTCCCGTAGACAAGCTTTTTTCAATCGGTATAGATCATAATCGCGGAGTATGGCTAAGTTCAAACCAAGGGGTAATCCTGACTTCGCTAGAAAGTCTAGAGAAGTGTTTGACGCTTCCAGGTACGTTACTGGAATACGAACACTTCAAGGAAGAAAATGGCCTAGCCAGTATTCAGATAAATGGTGGGTCCCAACCATCTCAGTTTGTAGATAAAGACGGTAACGTTTGGCTTCCCACTGCAAAGGGGCTGGCTACAGTAACGCCTGCAAACCTTGCCATGTTGAGTGAATTTCCTATTCCGGTAAACATAGAATCCGTATTGCTGGACGGCCATGTACAGCAATTAGACAAGGGTAAAAAGGAGCTAGAAGTCTCGCCGTTAACAACGCGAGTTGCGTTTCAATACGCAGGGTTGGGTTTCGCCATGCCTTCGCGTATAGAGTATCAGGCTATGTTAGTAGGATATGATCAAGATTGGGTTAATCGTCATCAATTTAGAATGACTGAATACACTAATTTAGCGCCTGGCCGTTATCAGTTCAAAGTTCGAGCCCGATACGCCGGAGGACATTGGCAAGAGATAACGTCGCCATTTCCCATTCGTGTTCTGCCCAGTGTTTATCAGACATTTGGTTTCAAGCTCTTTATATTTCTTTTCTTTTGTTCAGTTATCTATGTGCTTTATAAAGTGCGCTTTCATCATTTGAAAAAATCAGAAATGATTCTAAAGCAGAGGGTGGATGAGCAAACCAAGTCATTAGAAATACAAACTAAGCGGTTCGAGTTTCAAGCAACTCATGATGATCTAACCGGCATTGCGAACCGGCGAGCATTCGACCGCTGGCTTTTACAGTATTTCGACGATGCCAAAATGAGACAGGCACCTTTATGCCTAGCCGTTATCGATATCGACCATTTCAAGCAAGTGAATGACCAGTACTCTCATCTAGTAGGAGATAAAGTCATTACCGAAGTGGCCCGAATATTAAAACGTGAAGTCCCTCATTACGCTAAATGTGCGCGCTGGGGCGGCGAAGAGTTTACTGTTTTACTCCCCGATTATGACTTGGCAAATGCGAAGACAGTCATGGAAAATGTTCGAAAAATCGTGGCAGCGCATGATTTCAGTTTAATAGCGTCAACGCTAAAGGTCACAATCAGTATTGGCCTTGCGAGCGTGGATGGTGCTAAAGATCATGACAGAATGTTAACCCATGCAGACCAAGCACTTTATACTGCAAAAGAAAATGGCCGCAACCAAGTGACCATTTTCGAGTGACCGATAAGCTAGATCGTTGATACTTAGTAAGACCTCTTTGAACCGACTTTTATCGTGTAGTGTTGGCGTAACGAGTTGCTCAGCCGGTCTTCTCAGCCTTCTAGTGAAGCTTCTTCAAACAACGTAAAGTAAGCCACCACAGCAAGATTAGCAACAAACCAAAGGTCTTTGATAACGAACTGACCTAGGCGGTTGACGATAGTCGTGCTATTAAAGGTATCCGGCACAGTGAACAAAAACGTTTGTGTCATCAGAAAAACGGATAAACACGCCATTCCGCTCGTAATAATCAATGGCTTGTTCTTAGAATAGATACCCGCACCCAGTAGCAGTGCAAAGAGGACATCAAACCCACCAATTACATTCGATGCCCCTTGAACGCTAAACACAGCGTATAGCCACGACATAAATGGAGATGTTTCAACTAGCCCGACAATCGCGTGGGCTTCAAACTCGAAAAACTTCATACCTCCTATCCATAGTAAGACCATGGCTACAGGCGCAAAGTTGAGGTATGTCAGTTGCTTGTGCGAAAATTTTTCGCGATAAAACAAGAATAGAAAAAGCGGTAAAACCGCGAAGTATTTTATAATGCCTTGACCGCTGCTAATAATCGGAAAGCCTCCTAAATCCGCCATCCATCTCGTTGGTGACAACAATGTCAGCAACGGAATGGCAGTAACGAAAATAGCATATAGCGTTATTGCTTTTGCTGAAACAAGGTTAAAGCGTGCTGCAATGGTCATTAACGCTAACAACATCAATGCAGTACCAGACAATGCACCAAGCATGCTCTCACTTGCTATAGAGCCCATTGAGTAGAAATTAAATGTAGCGACGAGCGCATTAGGGTTAGCACCCAGTAAAAATGTTAAGCCAAGAACGGCAAAGCTAAAAGTGAGCAATGCGGTTACCACGTTTTTGGTTTGAGTTAGTGTCATAAAGCGTCCGTAGATACTGCAAGTTGTGAGAAGTGTAGGTAGAGACCCGCTATGGCATGGTTAAAATTTCAAAGATATTAAAAACTTTAGGTATCGGGCAGAGCATGCATAACAATTTATCGACAGAATAAGAACTTATCTAATAATAGTGGTCTTAAGTAGCGAGGGTCTTAAATACCATGGCCTTTGAGTCGTAGCGGCCAAAAAGTAAAATAAGCAGAGAGAAAAATGAAACAAACAAGCAGTAGAGTACATAAGCGTTTTGGAATCTGGTTAGTAGCAGGCGTGTGTGCAGCCTTGTCTGCTTGTGGCTCTCAGCCCCCAGAACCTATTAATGAGCCAATCGCGAGTGTTGAAGACGTTGAAAAATTAGAGCAAGTTGTTGATACCTCTTTGCCTTTGGTACAGCAGGCCTATTCCATTGAGTCTGAAAAAGTGTGCGACAAACACGGTGGTAACTGGAAGAAAGTAGGCCGGCAGCAGGCGCATGCTTGTGTTCTACCAGCAAGCGATGCTGGTAACGCGTGTAATGACAGCAGCGAGTGCGAAGTGGCTTGTGTTACGGCGAACAATAATATGGAAGCGGGAGAAAAGGCGCGCGGCGTGTGTTTAGAAAGTACGGACTTATTCGGCTGCAGAGCCTATGTGTCTAACGGCGTTGTGGAGCATACCTTGTGTGTTGACTAAGAGGTTGTTTAGCAAACGAATGTTGAATGAAGCGCACGCCATCGGCAATGTGCTTCAAAACAACGCGGTTAATTAACGTTAGGGAATTCGATTCTGTCCAGTTCGCTCGCCGTTTCATTGCACTCGCCTAATAGGTGAAGCCTATCTTCGGTTTGGTGTGTATCTATTTCTAGAAAGCCCGTTTGGCAGTAACCGGTCTCATCCAGTTTTTCATCAAGAGATGTGTAGAGTTGCTCAGTCATTCTATCGCTGCTATGTGACGAGCCTTCCCGACTTTCCTGTCCTTGGCGACCGCCACGACCACTTCGTTCGACTCCCTGACCACGGCCGCCTTTACCGCCACCTTTGGCACCGTCACGATGCTGCATTAAAGGAATGCTAAAGGCGAAGAGCTTGGTACCGTCTTGCTTGATCTTCGTTTCAAACAATATTTCGTCCATGTCTAAAGGTGGTGGCCTATGAGCGCACGCACTGACAATTAAAGAGGCCGTTATTACTAATAGTGTTTTATTCATTTTAATTAACGCTTATTTGAACCACGTCACTTTGAGATTCAAACGCCTCTTTAGTTGCAGAATCCAGTGTAAGTTTTAAGTAAAGTGTGGATTTGTTTTTTAAGGTTTAGCATTCTCGCGGTGCGCTTATTGTGCAACACTTGCGTATTCATATTTTAAATCACTTGCATCCGCAATTTGCTTATTTACAGGGATAGGTTCCATGCTTTCCAACATCATTCGCTTCGCGAGAAACATCGTCGTGTCGTTAATTGCAATCTTTGTGTGTTTTGGTGTGCTCGACTTCTTGTGGCTTGGCGTTATTGCGGATGGCTGGTATCAAAGTGAAATGGCTCCTCTGCTTAGAAGTCAATTTATCACGTGGCCTTGGGTGGTTTTTTACCTTATGTATGGATGTGTGGTGTTTGTACTTACTGTGGTGGCGAACAGAGATAAGTCGTTACTTTATGCTGGGATCGATGGCGCGCTTCTAGGGTTGGCCAGTTATGGCGCATATAATTTAACCGCGTACAGCATTATTGAAGGTTTTACTTTGTTTATTATGTTGATTGACTGGGCGTGGGGCACGTGCCTAACCAGCGCAAGCGCCATGGCCGGCTGGTTAGGGTTTCAACTGGTTAAGGGAAAGAGTAGCGAATAATGCGTTTTAAAACGCTGGCGTATTGTTTTAAAAAGCTGCCAGTGTTGTAGTGCATGCCGTGTTCTTCGAATACGGCTTTTACCTTGGGGGCCATCTCTCGGTAGCGTCTGGCTGGGATATCTGGAAACAGGTGGTGCTCAATTTGAAAGCTTAAATGCCCAGTAAGCACGTGAAACAGGTTTCCGCCTTTTATGTTCGACGAGCCCAGCGCTTGTCGGTAGTACCATTGCCCTCGGGTTTCATTAATACAATCTTCTTGTTTAAACGTTTCCACGTCGCCAGTGAAATGGCCGCAAAAGATAATGGTAGATGTCCATAAATTGCGTAGCAAATTGGCGATAAGGTTGCCGGTAAATACCCATAAAAATAACGGCCCAGCTAACAAAGGAAATAGTACATAATCTTTTACTAACTGACGTGCGCCTTTACTAAAAAAGCGTTTCTTAAGTTCATTATGGGTAACTTGGTTCTTACGGTTGTCCTTCTTTTTTCCAAAAAAGACCCGCTCAGCGGCCATTTCGTGATACGACACACCCCACTGAAATAAAACACTAAGTACGATGTAAGTCGCAAACTGCCATAGGTTTTTTATACGCCATCTAAAATCGTTAGATAGGCGAAGCAAGCCGTAGCCAAAATCTCTGTCTTTCCCAATAATATTGGTATACGTGTGATGCTCATAATTGTGAACGCGATTCCAGCTCGAACCATCGCAGGCGATATCCCACTCATAGCCTTTCGAATTAATGTGTTTGTCGTTCATCCAATCGTACTGGCCGTGCATCACGTTGTGGCCTATTTCCATATTATCGAGAATTTTTGCTGTAGCTAAACTCAATACACCGGCAACCCAGAGCAGTGGTTGAATGAACCCCAACATTAAAAGTATCCGTCCGCTCCACTCGCAAATTCGCTGAATAAAAATAATACGTCGGATATAGGCCGCATCTTCAGCACCCACTTTCTGTTTAATATCGGCTTTAATTTCATCAAGCTGAGTAGCAAGTAACTCGTAGTTCGGTTTCTTTTTGGTGCTCGTTGATCGAGTTGATTTAGTTTCACTCATCGGCAATTGCGCTTGCTCGATGGCTTCTTTAGGCAGTTGTTTGTTTGCTGCAATGCTGGTGTTCATAGTTGGATCTCCAAATCAGTAACGGCTTGTGATACACACAGCTGAATAAGTTGCTCTGCGCTATCTGAAAGCTCACCCGTGCGGGTATCTCTCACTACGCCCCGTTTCTTAACACATTGGCATTGATGACAAATTCCCATGCCACAGCCATAAGTCACAGGTTGTTCTGCTTGCTGAAGTTGTATAAGTAGGGTTTGCTGATTGTCGATAGCCAAAGATTGGCCATTGTGAACCAAAGAAAAGGTTTCGTTTTCGGTAAGGCTGGTGTTGCTCACCACAGGAAGCGCAGCGAAGTGCTCGCTCGAAACAGGCACGTTGATTGTTTTTGCATAACTTTCAACCTGCTCGAGCATGGCATGTGGACCACACACTAACCACTGTGCATTGGCAAAGTTACACAAATGAGCTTCTACGTCTCCATCTTTTTGTTTGCTCAAAATATCATAGGTGAAGTGCTCACAGCGCTGACTTAACGCTGATATTTCATTGAGTAATACATGCTCGCCTGGCTTAGCAAAATAAAGTAAGTGCACCGGTGTATGGTTTAGCTGCGCGTTGTTGACGGCATCGTCAAGCATGGCAATGAAAGGAGTTATACCCGAGCCGCCCGCTATCATAAGTAGGGGCTTTTCAACCTTCGGCCAGATAAATTCCCCCATAGGGGCTGAGATATTTACCCATTGATTAGGCCCACAAGAGTGAAGGTAAGGTGTTAGCGCACCCTGAGCTTTAACTTTTGTCACCAGACGGATGTGCTTTGTTCGTTGGTGGGTGTTGGAGCCACTAGCTATTGTAAATATGCGGGTAGTGAGTCTTCCATTAACCTCTATAGTCAAAGCAACATGTTGCCCGGCGATATGCGTAGGCCAAGATTTCTCTGGTCTAAGTAGCACCTCTAGCATATCCGTGTTTAAGCTTTTTAATGTCACAACTTTGGCTCTGAAATAACCATCACGCCACGCGGGTTTAATTTGCTGCATCAGCACTTCCCAGTAGCCCCGCCAAGAACCATGATGGAGTAAGCGATCAGCTAATTTATCGAGTAATTGTTTCAATGTAGAAATCACACCTTTATTTCGTCGGAATACTTTCAATACAAATAGGATGAACACATTTAAGCGTACATGTGTACGCTAGTTCAGCGCACAAGTGTAAGCTTAATTTTTTCAACGTCAAGCAAACTAACCGAGACAGGCATAAAAAAGCTAAACGAGACAGGCACCAAAAATGCTGTAATAGAGCGAAAACCCAGGGGTAATTAATGAGACAGGCATCACAAAAGCTACAAAAGAGAGGGGAAGGAATAATGTAAGGAATAACGTGACAGGCAATGATCTGCTGCTCTGAAACTCTCAAATCTGTACCTCTGTACACTTTTTTTCCAATGAATAGCGATTCACTATCTTGAAGAGTCAATCAAGTTAGAAAAACGCTATGCCTAAAGCCAGAAAGTCGCAGATTAGTTTAAATGATACGCCTTATTATCACTGTGTTTCACGCTGTGTTCGCCGTGCTTATTTATGTGGTGAAGAAAATGGCAAAAGCTTTGAACATCGACGTAAGTGGGTAGAAGACAGAATTCACTTTCTGAGTACCGTATTCACTATTGATGTTTGTGCTTACGCAGTAATGAGCAATCACACTCACTTAGTGCTGCATGTATCTAAAAATCAAGCAGAATCACTCAGTACGGAAGACATCATCCAGCGCTGGCACTGCCTATTCAAGGGAACCTTACTTACACGGCTATATTTGTCCCCTATGTCGAGGAAAGATTTAAGCGAAATGCAAATCGAATCTGTACGATTGACTGCAGAAGTGTGGCGCAAACGACTATTTGATATCAGTTGGTTTATGCGCGCACTGAATGAGTATATCGCTCGAGCTGCTAATAAAGAGGACGACTGTACAGGCCATTTCTGGGAGGGCCGATTTAAATCACAAGCGTTATTAGATGAATCTGCTCTTGCTGCATGCATGGCATATGTCGATTTAAATCCAGTGAGAGCAAAATTGGCAAAAACTCCTGAAGAATCTGGCTACACTAGTATTAAATATAGAGTTCAGGCGGCTAAAGCGGGGAAAAAACCAAAAAGACTGATGCCTTTCATGGCGAAGCCTAACCAAGAGATAACGAGTAGTTTACCTTTTACCTTTGTAGATTATCTTCAGCTTATAGATGCATCAAGTCGAACTCTTCAGCCAAATAAACGGGGTAGTGTTGAGCAGGACTTGCCTCCAATTCTTACACGCTTAAATATCGAATTAGAGCAATGGTTAAATTTAACCACTCAGTTTGAAAGACGCTTTAAGCACGCTGCTGGAAGGCTTATAAACCTCGAGCGATATGCTCTTAATCAAAACTTAAAAAGGGTTCATGGTCGCCAAAACGCTTTAAGATTGTTAGGCTGAACTCGTTACAAACCACTCATAGCCAATTTTCATGTACCTAAAACTGTCCAACAGTTTATCTAGTTTGCTGTTTACTGATATATCGTAAGCTTACAATTTGCTCGGACAGGCATCAGCTATCATCAACTGTAATTTCATGGACATTAAGAGTCCAACATCTTTTCATCTTCTAGTTGCACACTAAAGAATTGTTTATGCCTGTCACCTTAGTGAAGTGTCTGTCACTTTAGTGGAGTGTCTGTCTCATTTTACTGATCGCGATTTCGATACAGCCAAGTTAAAATTCCGCTGCCCGCTATCAACATTGAGCTGGCAAGCCATAATTTAGAAATGGGCGTGCCGTTGGGGCATTGCAAGGCCATCGTTGCCCCTGCTAAATTCTGACAGTCTATGAGTTGGCCTATAGCCAAAACAAAAAGCCCGAGAAGTACGCCGGTAACGGCATAAGACAAATTATTGAACGACATACTTTTCCTAAAAGATTTTCCAAAAAATTCGCACAATAAACGCACGCGATAATAAGCAATAATGCTCCAAATTAGTGCAACTGAAGGCTGCCTTTTCAAACATTTACTCTATTCGTATGGGCTAAGACAGCGTACCCAATAGCATGTGCGTGCCGTTGAACGGCGAAAATGCTCGTTTCAACGAAGTGACCTAAAATCCGTACCAAAACCCACACGAATTCAGTGTCGCAATATTTGCGCCAACCCCTATCAAAATTCCTTCAAATTCGGTACTATCCGCGGTCTTAAATTTTTAACGAAATAAGCGGACTATGTTTGAAATAAACCCCGTTATGAATGCGATAAAAGATATCCGCGAGCGCACTGAAGCGCTTAGGGGGTATCTTTGACTTTGATGCAAAGTCAGAGCGTTTAGAAGAAGTTAGCCGAGAGTTAGAAAGTCCTGACGTTTGGAATGAGCCAGACAGAGCACAGGCACTTGGCAAAGAAAAAGTGGCCCTGGAGCAAATCGTAGAGACGATCCACAAGCTCGATCAGGGAACTGAAGACGTTGAAGGTCTCGTTGAATTGGCCGTTGAAGCCGAAGATGAAGATACCTTCGTTGAGGCCCAAAGTGAACTTAAAGGCTTAATTGAGCAGCTAGAAGTGCTTGAGTTCCGCCGCATGTTTTCTGGCCCTAACGATGAAAACGACTGCTATATTGATATTCAGTCGGGCTCTGGTGGTACAGAAGCACAAGATTGGGCCAATATGCTACTGCGCATGTATTTGCGTTGGGGCGAAGCGCACGGTTTCAAAACGGAACTTATTGAAGTGTCGGAAGGCGAAGTCGCGGGCATTAAAAGTGCTACGTTGCGCGTTCAGGGCGAATATGCGTTTGGCTGGCTACGCACAGAAACAGGGGTGCACCGCTTGGTACGTAAATCGCCGTTTGACTCGGGTAATCGCCGTCATACGTCGTTTTCATCTGCGTTCGTATATCCTGAAATTGATGACGACATCGATATTGAAATCAACCCGTCTGATTTACGTATAGACACCTATCGCGCATCGGGCGCGGGTGGCCAGCACGTAAACAGAACAGATTCAGCGGTACGTATTACCCATGAACCTACGGGCATTGTGGTGCAGTGTCAGAACGACCGCTCGCAGCACAAAAACAAAGATCAGGCGATGAAGCAGTTAAAAGCCAAACTTTATGAGTTTGAACTGCAAAAACAAAACGCCGAAAAACAAGCGATGGAAGACAGCAAGTCTGATATCGGCTGGGGAAGCCAAATACGCTCTTACGTTTTGGACGACTCTCGCATTAAAGATTTGCGCACTGGCGTGGAAACACGCAACACTCAAGCCGTGCTGGATGGCGACTTGGACAAATTTATTGAAGCCAGCCTGAAATCTGGGCTGTAAACCGAACAACGAAGTGAAAGGTTATGACTGACCAACAAACAGACGATAACAAATTGATTGCAGAGCGCCGTGCAAAGCTAAGCGCTATTCGCGAGCAGTGCCGTGCAAACGGTTTCCCAAACAGCTTCCGTCGCGAAAACTATGCGGATGAGCTTCAAGCTAAGTTCGGTGAATTCGACAAAGAAACGCTACAAGAGCAGGGTAACAAAGTAAGCATCGCTGGCCGTATCATGGCAAAGCGTGGCCCTTTCATGCTGCTCCAAGATATGACTGGCCGTATCCAGGCATACGCAGATAAAGACACGCAAAAAGCCCTTAAAGCAAAATATGGTGCACTAGATATTGGTGACATTATTGGCGTGGCGGGTGACCTGCATAAGTCAGGTAAAGGCGACCTTTACGTGAACATGGAGCAATACGAATTGCTAACCAAAGCACTTCGTCCATTGCCAGAAAAATTCCACGGCTTGAGCGACCAAGAAACGAAATATCGCCAGCGCTACGTAGATTTGATCACAAGTGAACAAACGCGCAAAACGTTCATGATCCGTAGCAAGATCGTAAACGGAATTCGTAACTATCTGACTAAGCGTGACTATTTAGAAGTAGAAACGCCAATGCTACAGGTTATTCCTGGTGGCGCGACGGCGAAGCCGTTTGTAACTCACCACAATGCGCTAGATATCGATATGTACTTACGTATTGCGCCAGAGCTTTACCTTAAGCGCCTAGTGGTTGGTGGTTTTGAGCGTGTGTTCGAAATTAACCGTAACTTCCGTAACGAAGGCTTATCAACCCGTCACAATCCAGAGTTTACTATGCTTGAATTCTACCAAGCGTATGCAGACTACAATGACCTGATGAACCTTACTGAAGATATGCTGCGCACGCTGGCAGAAGATATTCTTGGTACAAGCATCATTAAAAACACAACTAAAGACGCTGAAGGTAACGTAACGTCTGAAGTTGAATACGATTTTGGTAAGCCGTTTGACCGCTTAAGCATGGGCGAAGCTATTCTTAAATATTGGCCAGAAGCTAACGAGGAAGCTATCCGCGACCCAGAGGCGAACCTTGACGCGCTTAAAGCAATGGCAAAACAGCTTCACATCAAAGAGCCTGAAGTTGACGGCATTTGGGGCGCTGGTAAGTACCTTTGCGAAATCTTCGAAGCAACAGCGGAAGAGAAACTTATCCAACCTACGTTTATTACAGAATATCCGTGGGAAGTATCGCCGCTTGCGCGCCGTAACGACAACAACCCATTCATTACCGACCGTTTCGAGTTCTTCGTAGGTGGACGTGAATTAGCGAATGGCTTTAGCGAGCTTAACGACCCAGAAGATCAGGCGGAACGTTTTGCGAAGCAGGTTGAAGAGAAAGACGCTGGCGACGATGAAGCCATGCACTTTGACGATGATTACATTCGCGCTCTTGAATATGGTTTGCCACCAACAGCGGGTGAAGGTATCGGGATTGACCGCCTAGCTATGCTATTTACTGATAGCTCAACGATTAAAGACGTTATCTTGTTCCCACACATGAAGCCTCAAGCGCCAAAAGACGCACAAGAAGCGGGCGAACAAGAGTAAAAAGTAAGAGTAATAAAAAAGAGCGTCGACCTGCTTATGTATAAGTAAGTCTGCGCTTTGCTTAATGGCTGAGCGCCTTAACACGCTCTACTAAAAGGGTATTCTCGGGAACGGGAATACCCTTTTTCTTTGCCATATCTACAATATAACCATTGATGGCGTCTATTTCTGTTTGCCTACCGTGGGCCACATCCTGATGCATGCTTGAATAGTTTTCTCCGGTCGCTTTGGCTACAGACAACACGTTTTCATGAACTGATTTTGCATCAAAATCTAGCCCGTAAGCATCCGCAACCTGGGTGAATTCATTGCAAATTGCGATACGGCTTTGTTCAAATTCAGGATTGGCAATGTGCTTATTTTGAATATTGTGAAGCGCCGTCAATGGGTTAATCACGGCATTAACGGAAAGCTTTGCCCACAATGCTTTTAAAATATTACTTTGGTATTGCACGGGAGGAAGTGCGTTATCTAGCGTCGTAATTGCGCTAGCTAGCTGTGGCGCTATTTGTGAAAGGGCGTCTAATGTTTGAGGTGATGGCTTATCTACATCAGGCGCGCCAATTTGCGTTGCGCCAACGCCAGTATACTTCACATGAAAATCGCCGCTCGACGTACTCACTTTAAACGCGCCGTGACTCGTTGTGGCAAGAAGCAGCGGATAATCGCCGCCTAGTAGGTCTCTTGCGACCTCAAGCCCGCCCATACCGTTGTGAAGTAGCACAACGGTAGGTTGTTGTGTAAGGTAGGGAAGCCATTGCAATAGGGCGGCTTTAAGTTGATATACTTTAAGGGGGAATATCAGCACATCACTTTTAGGTAACACGACAGGTGAAGGTTTGGCAGGTTTTAGCGCAGTGGTTTGGCCGTTTTGCCTATGTGCGCAAGACGGCATGGTTTTCATGTCTCTGGGGTAGCAGTCATACGGCACGCCGTTTTTCTGGGCGCTCGCAGCAATTAGGCTTCCTATGGCACCGCCGCCAACTATATGTAGTTTACCCATTAGCACCTATTAAACACTCAAAGTAGCTTCTATTTTATTATGACTATTAGCACCTATTAGGCCGTTCGCGTTTTCCCCTGGCACGCCGGAAAAAAGCGTGCGGGCAGGGAAGGCCATGGATAGGTTTCTGGTGCATTAAGCCCGTTGTACCAAGTCTGCACATCGGCTTCTTTAATTACTTCACCTGTATCAAAATGTGCAGTTACTGCTAATTCACCAGAAGATAAAGGAAGGTGCAAATGCCATGCATGAAGATACAGCCTGTCTGATGCCTCACCGCCATAAAGTGTATCACCTAGAATAGGTGCGCCGATGCTTTTAAGCGCAACACGAATTTGATGGGTTTTCCCCGAGTGAGGCTTTACGACAAAGCCCCGCGTACCGGGCTTGGCGGCGTTACTGAAAAACTGAGTAATAGCTGGATTTTCTGAGGTTTTTAGCAAAATCCGCTGGCCGCCTCGACGATTTTTCATATCGCCCATTATCATGCCTTGTTTCTTTTTAGGCTTGTGATCGCTTAGCGCCAAGTAGTATTTGCTCACACGTCGTGATGAAAAAAGCTCGCCAATTTCACTGGCCACTGCTGCATTTTTAGCAAGACACAAACAGCCTGATGTGCCTGTATCTAAGCGATGGCAAAGATGCAATTCTGTAACGGCTAACTGCTTCTTTAATCGTGTGACAATACCATCTATTTTTTCAGATTTGCCGCTTATTTCAGTATTAACGTTGGCGCCGATCTCATCGACAGCGTCGTGCATAGCAATGCCAACAGGCTTGTTTACAACAATGAGATCAGCATTTTCAAAAAGAATAGGGATTGGCTGCACTAGCTATTTTCTAACTCAGAGATGGCTTCTTCATAATCAAGTTCGTCAACTGCATCAATAATGGCTGCCCGTTTGTCTTGAGGCAAGCCTAAGGCATCTAGCCATTCATCCAGTTTGTCCTGAGCGATAAATTCGCTGGCTTTCAGTGCTGCCATTAATTGCTTGCGGGCTTGCCCTGCCGCTGCACCATTTGCAGGTGTCGAGGCAGAAGGAGCGACTTCAGGCTCTTTAATTAATGTGTCTACAGCAGCAATAGTTTCGTCTAATACAGCGATAAAAGCCGGGTATTCTTCCGCTACTCGCTTGTCGTTCCTAAAGCCACTTTCTATAGGCTTGCTCGCGTTGTGTAAGGCGAATAAACCTAAATTTCCTGTTACCCCTTTGAGAGTGTGAACAAGAGAGTAGGCTTCATTAAAGTCACCCTTAGCAACATGCGCTTGTAAGTCAGCGTCAAGAGAACGGTATTCGTCCGTAAACTTACCTAGTAGGGTGAACAACAGTTTTTTATTACCACTTAACTGTGACATTCCGAAATCAATATCGAGCACTGTTGTTGACTGATCCATGCAACTATCCTTTTAACCGCTTTTTTATTCCAAATGGAAACCATTTGTCAGCTCATTCGTACTACTTACCGAATTAAACTGGCTAAAACCTTTTTTACAAAAGACTATGAAGTGTAAGTGTATTTCAGAAATACACAAATTAATACAATCATAGCAAAGTCGAAACAAGTAAAGCGTTAAAAAGTCTGGTAGTCTTCGAAAATTCGTATGCGTACCTAGGGGGGGAAGCTCTGCTTTAGCCCATTGAACATGAAGCGCAATGCGAAAAACGTGTCGTAATTTAAAAGGAATCATCATGTCAGGAAAACTGGCCCTACGTACTCTCTGTATGACTTTGGGAGTGATAGTCGTATCAGCGTGCCAGCACGCACCAGTGGAACAAAGCGAAAACAAAGCTGATGTACAAACAGAATTTCAAAAAGGTACGCTGAACTCAGTTTCTATTCCCTACGAAAAATACACCTTGGATAACGGACTTACCGTCATTCTGCACGAAGACCATTCTGATCCACTGGTTCACGTTGATGTTACCTATCACGTTGGTTCTGCGCGAGAAGAGGTAGGTAAATCAGGATTTGCTCACTTTTTTGAACACATGATGTTTCAAGGCTCAAAACACGTTGCCGATGAGCAACATTTCAAGGTGATTACAGAGTCGGGCGGTAACTTAAACGGCACAACCAATACCGATCGCACAAACTATTTTGAAACCGTACCGGCTAACCAATTGGAGAAAGTCCTTTGGCTAGAGTCTGACAGAATGGGCTACCTGTTAGAAGCCGTAGACCAAACGAAGTTTGAAAACCAAAGAGAAACGGTTAAAAACGAGCGCGCCCAACGGGTGGATAACCAGCCTTATGGATTGCGTTTCGAGCTTAATGGTGAAGCGCTATACCCAGAAGGGCATCCATACTCGTGGATGACTATCGGCTATGTAGAAGATTTAGATAGGGTTGACGTCAATGACCTAAAAGCCTTTTTTAAACGCTGGTATGGCCCGAACAATGCGGTCCTTACTATTGGTGGCGATATCGACGTAGCCAAAACCAAAGCGTGGGTGAATAAATACTTTGGTGAAATCCCAACAGGCCCGAAAGTAGAAGAGCCCGAGCCTCAGCCAGTAACGTTAGACGAAACCCGTTATGTAACGTTAGAAGATAAAGTTCATCTTCCACTTCTGCAAATAACTTACCCTACTGTGTATGGTCGCCACGAAGACGAAGCGCCACTCGACGTGTTGGCCGATATTTTAGGCGGTGGAAAAACCTCACTGTTTTACAAAAACCTAGTGAAAGAGGGCATGGCTGTGCAAGCTGTGGTGTCTCATCCTTGCCGCGAACTTGCCTGTGAATTCCAGCTACTCGCTTTGGCTAACCCTGCAAAAATTACCTCACTTTCTACTCTCCAGAACGTACTGAATGAAACCCTAAAAGAGTTTGAGACACGTGGTGTAACGGCAGATGATTTAGCGCGTACAAAAGGACAAATTGAAGCGCGTACGGTATTTGGCTTACAAAGTGTGTCGGGCAAAGTGTCAGCCCTTGCCGCTAACGAAACCTTTTACCAAACGCCAGATTTGATTGCCGAAGATATTGCGCGCTACAACGCCGTAACTGCTGAAGACGTTATGCGTGTTTACAACAAATATATTAAAGATGCCAACAGCGTTGTGTTAAGCGTGGTGCCAAAAGGGCAGGTTCAGCTGGCTGCGGCGGAGCAAACCTTTGAACGGCCGGTGAGAAATATTGAAATCGATACGGTAGAAGTGTCTGATGACGAAGCCTTTTCCAGTGCCCTATCCACCAATACAGCCCCTAGCTTTGATAGAAATGTAATGCCGAAAGCCGGTGAAGCACCGGTTGTGGAAGTTCCTGATTATTGGGAATCTGAACTTGCTAACGGCATTGAAATACTTGGCGTAACCAGCACTGAAACGCCAACGGTAACGCTTACATTAGGCATGGATGGAGGCATGTTGCTAGACCCTGAAGGTAAAGCGGGTACGGCTTACTTAACTGCGTTACTTATGAATGAAAGCACTAAGCATTACAGCAATGAAGAATTAGCCAGTGAACTTGCAAAACTGGGTAGCGCTATCCGATTTAGTACTGCAGGTAGATACTCACAAGTGTACGTTTCTACCTTAACCAAGCATTTAGATGAAACCTTAGCGCTGCTAAAAGAAAAGTTGTTCAACCCTGCGTTCACTCAAGAAGATTTTGATCGTATGAAAGAGCGCGTTGTACAAGGCTTGCAGCAACAAGCGAAAACGCCGTCTAGTCTAGCTCGCCGCGCACGAGACCTCATTTTGTTTGGTGAAGAGAACCGCGTGAGCTTGCCGGATGAAGGCACGCTGCAGACAATGCAAAATATCACGTTAGAAGACGTTAAAACGTTCTATAAGAATTACTATTCGCCAGATAAAGCGAGTATTGTCGTTGTTGGTAACTTACCGAAAAAAGACATGGTGAATACACTAGACTTTATTGGTCAGTGGAAGGGTAATACTTATGAATTTGCTGATTACAGCGACTTCCCCAAGTATGATGAAAACCAAATCTTCTTGGTAGATAGCCCAGAAGCGGTACAGTCGGTAGTATTTATTGTTGATAGAAGCTTACCTTTTGATGCGACAGGCGATCACTTTAAGTCTCGCCTTATGAACTTCCCATTAGGGGGGGCATTTAATAGCCGCATTAATCTTAACCTTCGAGAAGATAAAGGCTTCACCTATGGAGCAAATAGTGGTTTCGTCGGTGGTAAAACCCTTGGTTGGTTTGAAGCAAGTACCGACCTCACTGTTGCCAATACAGGTGAAGGTATTGCTGAAATTTTGAAAGAGATTAATCGCTACCGCACTGAAGGCGTAACCGAGGAAGAAATTGCATTCATGCGTAATGCCTTTACGCTAAGCGATGCACTTGAATTTGAAACACCTACCAGCAAAGCGCGCTTTTTAAGACAGCTGCTTAGCTATGGTCTTGATAAAGGCTATCGTAAAGAGCAAATTGATATTATCAACAATATCGATAAGGAAACGATGGATGCGTTGGCAAAGCAATATTTGAATCTCGACAAGATGCAAATTATTGTAGTAGGCGACAAAGCTAAAATTTTGCCTCAGTTAAACGCGCTATCAATGCCAATTATCGAGTTATCAGTAGAGAGTAATACCCGAGAAACGTTAAACTGATAGATTGATTTTGTTGAATTTCCACTATTGCCCCCCATAACAGGGGGCAATATTGACATAACGGACCACCATTTTGACTGTAGACTCATCCCGTTTTGAAGCGCGCATTGCTGCGCTTAAGTCCCCCGAGTTTCTCGCTGCGCTAAAAGATATTAAGCGCGGTGTCGAGCGCGAAGCCCTTCGTATAAACCCGAACGGTACATTAGCGCAAACCCCTCATCCTAAGCCGCTGGGATCTGCGCTAACCCATGATTCAATCACCACCGATTTTTCTGAATCGTTGCTTGAGTTTATTACGCCTCCAGAGAACAGCGCTGCCAAAACGATTTCGCAGTTAAAAGATATCCATAAATTCGTTATTGATAATATAGGTGACGAGCAAATATGGCCGCTTAGTATGCCATGCTTTATTGAAGATGAAGCGCACATTCCCATCGCCTATTTTGGTGAGTCGAATGTGGGTAAGATGAAGCGCGTATATCGTATTGGCCTGAAAAACCGCTACGGCAGCATGATGCAGGCAATTGCCGGCGTGCATTTCAATTTCTCCCTTCCCGAATCGTTTTGGAAGCTATGGGCACAATTGAACGGGAAAGAACATTCTCAAGAGCAGACTTCAGCCGATTACTTTGGATTAATTCGCAATTACCGCAGACTGTGTTGGCTTATTCCTTATTTGTACGGTGCATCCCCCGCGTTGTGTGGGTCGTTTTTAAAAGGAAAGCAGCATGCATTACCTTTTAAAAAGGTAGGCAAAGGCACGGTGTATATGCCCTATGCCACATCACTTCGTATGAGCGATTTAGGCTATACAAGTGCAGAGCAATCGTCGCTTAAAATTTGTTATAACAAGTTAGACAACTATGTCACCTTGTTGCGCGAAGCAATGAATACGCCGTCCTCCCGTTTTAGTCAGTTTGCCGCAGGCGAAGAGGGTAATTACCAGCAGTTAAGTCGCAATATCATCCAAATTGAGAATGAACTGTACTCGCCTATACGCCCTAAACAGCCAACTCAATCAATGGAAAAGCCTACAGATGCGCTGGTTCGACGCGGTATAAGCTACATCGAAGTGCGCGCTCTCGATGTTAATCCGTTTTCGGCAATAGGTATTTCACAGACTCAATTCGATTTCTTAGATGTATTCTTAGTTGCGTGCTTACTAATGCCAAGTGCAGAACTTGATGAAGCGCAGCTTAAAGAAGCTAAAGAGAATATGAACAAAGTGGTGTTAGAGGGGCGAAACCCTGATTTGCTATTAAAAAATGGCGGTCAAGATATTTCACTACCCAACTGGTGCGCTTCGCTGTTTAAGTCCTTCGAACAAGCGGCTGAATTACTCGACTTAGCCAATGATACGTCGCGTTATACGCAGGCGGTTAAGGAAGAAGCTGAAAAAGTGAATGACCCTGCGTTAACGCCTTCTGGAAAATTACTTGCTACCCTGTTAGAAAGTAATAAAGATAATGGTGTGTTGGGCTTAGAGCTGGCACAGGCTTATCAAGCTGAGATGAAGTCTTTTGAATATACGGATACCGATGCTGTCGGTTTTGCCGCCCAAGCTGACGCGTCGTTTGCTGCTCAAAAAGCAATTGAAGCTGCTGATGTTAAAGACTTTGATACATTTATTCGTGATTATTTCGCTGAAGCCCCAGCAAAAAAAAATGCCTGACATAGGTCAGGCATCGAAGGGTTCCAGGGAAACACACATTTTACTAGAACATTAGTTAAGACAAGCTATGAACCAAAAGTTCAAAAAATTGGTTATTTTTTTATCAACTCTCATCGTTCTTTTTCCACTACTTATCGCTGGGTGTGCAACTACGCCTCCTAAAGACATCAGTAATTTGTGCGAAATATTCTACGAAAAGGACGATTGGTATGATGCAGCTGCTGATGCCCGCGATAAGTGGGGCGTGCCCATCCATGTTCCAATGGCCATGATGTATCAGGAAAGTTCTTTTCGTCACGATGCGCTTCCACCACGAGATTACGTCTTCTTCGGGCTTATACCTTGGGGACGCGTAAGTTCAGCTTATGGGTATTCACAAGCGAAAACACCTACATGGTCTGACTACATGAGAGAGACAGACAACAGTGGCGCGGACCGTGATGATTTCGAAGACGCCATCGACTTTATGGGCTGGTTTATTTATAAGTCACAAAAAGTGAACGGTATTTCTAAATGGGATGCTTACGCGCAATACCTTAACTATCACGAAGGGTGGGGCGGGTACAAACGTAGAAGCTATGATAGAAAGCCGTGGCTAAAGAAAGTGGCGTCAAAGGTTAAAGCGCGGTCACTGCGCTACGCAACCCAACTCAAAACCTGCGAAGAGGATCTTCAAAAAGGTTGGTTTATGAAGTTATTTAGCTAAGGCTTCTGGACGAAAAAGCGACGTTTTAGTCGCTTTTTTTATGCGTCTATAAAAATGGATGAAAAGAAGAATATAGTAGAGAAAAAAATGAGGGATAGACGGGCGTCTATCCCTCAGCGACGCTAAGCCAAGACCGTTTTTTACCCAACGTCGAACAGGCATTTACAAGATAGTGTAAATGAGAATTATTTGCAATACCTTTTTGGTAATTAATTTGTTTTCTCAATATGGCTGTTCAATTAACACCGCAAAAATTCCATCTTGTCTTATACTTTTTAAGTGGAGGAGTATATGGATAAAGACAGGTTCAGTGCGCACGGAGAAGTTCACGCACACTATCAACCCACGCAAAAAATTCTGCATATAGACTTAGTAGGTCCGTTCAATCTTGAGTTTATGCAAAAATATGAGCGTGTGGTTGGAGCGCAAAGAAAAACAATCGACAGTCCGTGTTGGGGCAGTTTAGTGAATGTGCATGGTCTGGCGCTTGCGCCAATGCAGGCAACTAATGCGGGACAAGAGATTGTTAGCAAAGCGGTGGCCTTGGGGCTCGTTGCCACAGCAGTGGTACTCCACGAGGCAGAAGGTGTGGAAATGCAGAAGAAGTTTTGGTCTCGCGTTTATGAGTCTTCAACACTCGCATTTGAATATTTTGATGACACGACTTTAGCAACACAATGGCTCAGTGAAAGAGTACTGGCTAGTGTGCAAGCCCGCAGCGTTGATCAGCTCAATAGTGCCAAACGATAGATATAACGCGTATAAATAAGCAAGCTTGTTCTTCTATCGATATTGATCCTTGGTGAGCACATTACGCTACCAATTCTATGAAGGCATAACAGGAGGTAGCCATGGTAGGAAGTCAGCACCAATATCGCTTTTTCAACGTAAACAATGTCCTTTTCGACATACCAAGCAACGTTTATGAAGAGAGAACCGTTGAAGAGTGGTTTGTACACATTGTTAAAGAGGGGAGGAAGCTCGATGAATGGGTTATTTTCTCGATACCTGATAAGAGTCTTACTATTACCAACACTGCAGCGGCGCAACTTTGTTCACGTTTACCATTCTTAAAATCATATGGCTGTCTTGGCTTTCTGCTCCTAGCCACTCACACCAACGCCAAAATCTTTCATCACAGCTTGCGAGCAACCAGTCCTAATTTTGAAATTAAGATAAGTGAGTCTATGGAAGAGCTATGCAGAAGCGCCGAGCTGATGTTGGGGCGAGAAGGGAATTTGAATATTTTTAACCGCTACAAGTGACGCCATAATTATCAATAATAGTGAGTGCATCGATAGCAATGGGACCTGAACAAATACATAGCAAAATTGACCTAGATCAATTCACTAAGAGGTCTGACATAAGCCGGAAACCTAGTTTGATCTGGATCACAACTTCTACTCAACGCCTCTTCTACTATTCACTTAGTTGAAGAGGAGATTACTTATGTTGTGGACTATGATGAAAGATCCCGTGGTATGGGGCTCACTGCTAGGAATAGGCATTATTGTAGCGATGATGATGTATTACACTTATTTGTTTATGCACAACAGTGCAGATGAAGACAAATAAATCACCGTGTATGGCTGCTCATGCGCAAATTAACGCTTTTTGTTTTGAAGCGGTATGTCGATGAGTACCAGTAGCGCTGCTTGTCCACCATATTCGAGTGGCGCTTGATGAAACGCACGTACGTGTGGGTGCTGAACTAAGTAATGGGGCAGGGCGGCTTTTAATACGCCCTGACCAAAGCCATGCATTACGCACACGCAATCTATCAGTTCTTTTCTTGCGGTGTGAATAAGTGCGGCAAGCTCGGCTTTCGCCATCTCGCGGGTAAGGCCATGTAAATCTAAGGTCATTTCTGGCGAGTAGTCGCCGCGGCGCAACTGCTTTAAAATATGCGTCGACTCACCTTCCTGACAAAAACGCATTGGCCCTTCCTGAGGCAGTGCTGCCTGATACATATCAGAAAAGTCGAAGCTTGCCGCTAATTGCTTGCTGTGTTTTAGGTGTTTACCTTTTACCTGCTGCGACTTCTTAAGTAATTCAACTTGCTTATCAGGCTCAACTTTATCCTGTGATAAAGGCGTCACTCCCTGCATAGCATCGGCAAATGAAAAGGTCTCTTCCTCGGTATTCGTAGACGTATTTCCATTACGGGCGCCCTCCTGTCTCGCCTGACTTTTATGGCGTTTAGGTTCAGAAAGCTGCTTCTTTAAGGCTTTGAGTTCTTTTTTGAAGGTTTTCATCAACGATAGCTTGGGTTAATACACTCGAGTTTAACGATTCAAAACGCCTAAATTATAACGAATAGAAAGATTCGGCACGTAGTTAATTATGTGAATCGGCATGAAGTTTGGGTATGATACCAGCTTTGAAATTTTTGATGTACCCAAACGCCATGACCGATAAGTTTTACCTTGAAGAAGCCATTGAAGATCTGCATACCCTGTTAGATATGACACGATGGGCAACCAGCCGTTTTAACGATGCGGCCTTGTACTTTGGTCATGGTACTGACAATGCATGGGATGAAGCGACAAGCCTAGTTATGCAAGCCTTACATTTGCCTCATCCTATATTAGAGCAAGTTGGGGACAGTGTAATGACGTCTCGCTTAACGAAAAGCGAGCGAGAGAAAATTGCAGAGCTTGTTTTAAAGCGCGTGCAAACTCGCATGCCATTGCCTTATATCACAAATGAAGCCTGGTTCTGTGGTATGCCGTTCTACGTAGACAAGCGAGTGCTCATTCCTCGCTCTCCATTTGCTGAACTTATTCAAAAAGAGTTTGCGCCATTTGTAGAGTCGACGCCAAACACTATCCTCGATATGTGCACGGGCGGTGCGTGTATTGCTATTGCGCTTGCTCATGCATACCCAGAGGCGCAGGTGGATGCCGTTGATATCAGCACAGATGCATTGGAAGTAGCTGATATCAATATTCAGGAGCATGGTCTTAGCCACCGTGTTTATCCAATCCAGTCTGACCTGTTTTCAAGTTTAGAAGGGCAGAAATACGACCTTATCGTGTCTAACCCACCTTATGTTGACGCCGAGGACATGGCTGACCTGCCTGAAGAGTATCACCACGAGCCTGAGCTAGCCCTTGCCGCAGGTGAAGACGGTCTGGAACTGGTAGATATCATGCTTAAAGAGGCGCCAACTTACCTTAATGACGGTGGCTGGTTATTCGTTGAAGTTGGAAATAGCGAAGTGCACATGAGCGAAAGGTTCCCCGGATTAGAAGTAATTTGGCTTGAATTCGATAACGGTGGTTCAGGTATTTTCGCCGTACGCAAAGACACACTAGTACAGTATTTTAGTAGTAAGGATTAATAGTTAATTATGTCAGGTAACAGCTTCGGAAAACTTTTCACTGTAACCACGTTTGGTGAAAGCCACGGCATTGCAATTGGCGGTGTAGTAGACGGTTGCCCTCCAGGACTGGAGATCACTGAAGCGGATCTTCAGATTGATTTAGACAGACGTAAGCCTGGCACTTCTCGCTATACTACGGCGCGAAGAGAAGACGATGAAGTACAAATTTTATCTGGCGTATTTGAAGGTAAAACTACTGGCACCAGTATTGGTTTATTGATTAAAAATAAAGATCAGCGAAGCCAGGATTACGGCAATATCAAGGACCGCTTTCGTCCAGGCCACGCCGACTATACCTACGATCAAAAGTACGGAAGCCGTGACTACCGCGGTGGTGGGCGTTCGTCTGCACGTGAAACGGCTATTCGCGTAGCTGCAGGTGGTATTGCGAAAAAGTACCTTAAAGAAGTGCACGGTATTGAAGTGTTGGGCTATTTGTCTCAGCTTGGGCCGGTAACTATAGATAAGGTTGATCACAGCGTAACTAACACTAACCCGTTTTTCTGCCCAGACGAGTCTAAGCTTGACGCGCTGGACGAGTACATGCGAGACCTTAAAAAGTCTGGTGACAGTATTGGTGCGAAAGTGTCGGTTGTAGCGAAGAATGTGCCTGTAGGCCTAGGCGAGCCTGTTTTCGATAGACTAGATGCTGAAATCGCACACGCCATGATGGGTATTAACGCTGTAAAGGGCGTTGAAATTGGTGATGGGTTTGATGTTATTAATCAAAAAGGCAGTGAGCACCGAGACACGCTTACTCCAGAAGGGTTCACGTCTAATCATGCAGGTGGCGTGCTAGGCGGCATCTCTACAGGTCAGGATATTGAAGTACACATGGCGCTCAAGCCGACCTCAAGTATTTCGGTTCCCGGTAAAACTATCAATAAAGACAATGAGGAAATCGATATCGTCACCAAAGGTCGTCACGACCCGTGTGTGGGTATCCGTGCTGTACCTATTGCCGAAGCCATGCTGGCACTGGTATTGATGGATCATCTGCTGCGCCACCGCGCGCAAAATGCCGGTGTGCAGTCGACCACGAAACCAATTGCGGGTCAGGCATAGCAGTTTTTTTAATCGCAAGACCGCAATGCCAAGACTGCGACGCTAACGCGGATTAAAGATACACGCAGCATGAGCGCATGTTGCGCTAATTAATTTTATCATTCGCCACTGCCGGTTCTGCGCTAGTGGCGTTTTTGCATATGGAGATGTGAATTGTCACCAAATGGCCTAAACGATGCCAACAATACTGCGGCGAGCCCAGCAAGCAGCAAAACCGGCCTTTTTATTCTTGCTATCACCTACTGGCTTTACTTCGGTCAGCTTGGCGTGCTTGTGCCTTATTTAGGTATCTTCCTTGATGGGCGGGGATTTTCCTCTGCCGAAATCGGCGAACTCTTTGCGGTTATAACGCTAGCGCGTATTTTAGGGCCAGGCCTGTGGGCTGGCGTGGCCGATAAAACGGGTAATGCCATTGGCGTAATGCGTTTAGGCTGCTTGCTTACCGTACTGACTTTCAGTTCAGTGTTCTACTTCACCAGCTTTTGGGGGCTTACACTGGCTTTCGGATTAATGATGATGTTCTGGACCGCGGTGTTGCCTCAGCTTGAAGTTATCACGATGAATACGGTGGCGAAAACCAATGCCACGTATGGGCAGGTAAGGCTATGGGGGAGCGTTGGCTTTATTTGTTTGACGGTCGGTGTAGGAAAGGCCCTAGATGTTTTTTCTACCGATACGCCAGTGCACGCCAGTATTGGCGTACTCGCGTTACTGTTTATCAGTACCTTGTTTATACGTGCGCCCAAAGAAGCTGCGCCTGAATCCTCTACGACGGGCAGTATTTGGAAATACGCCAAACAAAAACCTTTCGCCATCTTTATTTTCGCTTCAGCGTGTTTGCAAATTAGCTTTGGTGCGTATTACGGATTTTTCGCACTTTACATGCGCGACCTTGATTACAGCGGTCAACAAACTGGCATCTTTATCGCGCTTGGGGTACTTGCCGAGGTGGGGATATTTCTTATTGCCCGCAGGCTTATCAGTCAGTTTGGCGTGTGGAATTTATTGTTCGTGAGCATCGCGCTGACAGGGCTTCGCTGGTATGTCATGGCGGCGTTCGCTGATACCTTTATGGTGATTGTGTTAAGTCAGCTTATTCATGCGTTAAGCTTTGGTTTAACGCATGCGGTATCGGTGCATTTTATCCACCAGTTCCTGCCGAAGGCGTATCAAAGCCGAGGGCAAGCGGTATACATCAGTATAGCATTTGGATTAGGTGGCGCATTTGGCAACTACATGGCAGGGCAGCAGTGGCAGCAAGGCACTAACGCCTATGAAACGTTCGTTACCGCAGCCGTTTTTGCAGCAATAGGCGCACTGTCATTGTTACTGTGTTCCAGAAAAGAAATGGAAAGTGCAAAGGCGGCTTAAAATCGTGTTCTGAGGGTTGACCGCAGGCTCACGCCTGCGGTGCACGTTTACACACTGATATCACGTCAATACCATCATCACCATTGTCTTGCTCTAAACGCACATCAAATTTCCACAGCCTGTGTAGGTGGCGCATGACTTCATCTTTTGAATCACCTAGCGGAATTCCTCGCTGAGGAATATAGCGAAGAGTAAGCGAACGGTCGCCTCTTACATCAACGTTATGTACCTGAATGTTGGGTTCTAAATTACTCAAATTGTATTGCGCAGACAGCTTCTCTTTAATAATTTGATAACCCATTTCGTCATGGATAGCGCTTACCGCAATAAAGGGCTTGGTGGTGTCATCTTCAAGGGCGAATAACTTAAAGTCGCGAATAACTTTAGGCGATAAAAACTGACTGATAAAACTTTCATCTTTAAAATTTTCCATGGCGAAATGCACGGTCTCAAGCCAGTCTTTTCCCGCAATACTTGGAAGATATTTATAATCTTCTTCAGTGGGGGACTGACACACCCGTTTAATATCCATGAACATGGAAAAGCCTAAAGCATACGGATTGATGCCAGAGTAATAAGGGCTGTTGTACTCTGGCTGCATAACGACGCTTGAATGACTGTGCAAAAACTCCATCATGAAGCGGTCGCTGACCAAACCCTCGTCATACATCTCATTTAGAATGTGGTAGTGCCAAAAACAGGCCCATCCTTCATTCATTACTTGAGTTTGTTTCTGCGGATAAAAATACTGCGATACTTTCCGTACAATACGCACAATTTCACGTTGCCAGGGTTCAAGTAAAGGTGCGTTTTTTTCAATAAAATAAAGCAGGTTTTCTTGCGGCTCTTGCGGAAAACGAATTTTTTCTTTGTGTTTGCTATGCGGGCTATTTGGCAGGGTGCGCCAAAGCTCGTTCACTTGCGATTGCAGGTAGGCCTCGCGCTCTTCTTGTCTGTTTTTCTCTTCTTGTAACGAAATTTTCTGCGGGCGTTTGTATCGGTCAACGCCGTAATTCATTAGCGCGTGGCACGAGTCGAGCATATTTTCGACTTCATCAAATCCATATTTTTGTTCGCATTTAGCAATGTAGTTTTTAGCAAAGACCAGGTAGTCGATGATAGAGCTGGCATCGGTCCAGGTTTTAAATAAGTAGTTGCCTTTGAAGAATGAGTTGTGACCGTAGCACGCATGTGCCATAACGAGCGCTTGCATGGTAATGGTGTTCTCTTCCATTAAATACGCAATGCAGGGGTCAGAGTTAATGACGATTTCGTAAGCCAGCCCCATTTGTCCACGACGGTATTGTTGCTCAGTTTGAATAAACTTTTTGCCAAAGCTCCAGTGCGTGTAGTTAAGCGGCATGCCGATGCTGGCGTAAGCATCCATCATCTGCTCTGCGGTGATCACCTCAATTTGATTGGGATAGGTGTCTAACTTAAATTTTTTGGCGATGCGATCGATATGTTGCTCATACTCTTCGATAAGTGGAAACGTCCAGTCGGGCCCATCGCTTAATAAGTGGCGTTTTGATGTTTCAGGCTTGCTGTTTCCTTTTGCCATAGCGTCGGTTGTCATATTAGGCTCCTTGCTGCGCATCTTGTTCAGAGCGTTTGAATAGCTCTCTGAACACAGGGTAGATGTCGGCCTGTGTTTGTATGTGCCTACATACAAAGTTGTCGTGAGTGGCGGCAACTTTCTCGTATTCACGCCACAAACTTTGGTGCTGCCTCTCGGTTATTTCAATATAGGCATAGTAACGGGTTGCGGGCAGCAGTTTAGCGGTGAGCAAGTCACGACACTGCGGCGAGTCATCAGCCCAGTTATCGCCATCTGACGCTTGTGCAGCATAGATATTCCAATTTCCATCGCTGTAGCGCTCGCGGACAACTTCATCCATTAACTTCAATGCACTTGAAACAATAGTGCCGCCGGTTTCTTGAGAATAGAAAAACTCGTGCTCGTCCACTTCTTTCGCTTGCGTGTGATGACGAATGTACACAACGTCTACGTTTTCGTAGGTTCGCGTCAAAAAGAGATACAGCAAGATATAAAACCGTTTAGCCATATCTTTGGTGGCTTGGTCCATAGAGCCAGATACATCCATTAAACAAAACATTACGGCTTTGCTTGAGGGAAGCGGGCGCTTGTCATAGTTCTTAAAGCGCAAATCGAAAGTATCGATAAAAGGCACTCGGGCTATTTTGGCTTTAAGTGCTTCAATTTCTTCTTTTAATGCATTTATGGCTAACGTATTGTCGTGCTTGTCTACTACAAGCAGGGCAAGTTTTTCTTCAAGCTCTCTTAGTTTCTTTCTATCACTTCCGCTTAGGGCGATACGCCTTGCCACAGAGCCTTTGAGCGAGCGAACGATATCTAAATTACTTGGCACGCCGTCGGTCTGATAGCCTGCGCGGTAGGTTTCGTATTGGATGACCTTATCAAATTGATTTTTCTTTAAATTGGGAAGCGCTAAATCTTCAAAAAGTAGGTCTAAATATTCGTCTTTGGAAATAGAAAATACAAACTCATCCTGGCCTTCGCCTTCATTGCTAGCGTCGCCTTCGCCTGCACCCTTGCCACCGCCGCCTGGCGGTCTGTCAATTTTATCACCCGCAGTGAATTGGTCGTTGCCGGGGTGGACAATATCTCTACTGCCGCCGCGGCCAGTATGAAAAATAGGTTCAGAAATATCTCTGGCTGGAATGCTAATTTGCTCGCCAGAATCTAAGTCGGTAACAGAACGTTTACCCACTGCATCAGAAACAGCGCGCTTTATCTGCTGTTTGTAACGCTTGATAAAGCGCTGGCGGTTTACCGTACTCTTACCTTTGCTGTTTAACCTTCGGTCAATAAAATGCGCCATACACACCTGCTTGTCTTGTTGTGAACTACAAATACCCGTGCTGAAGCACGCATTACTCGCGCTTCAGCACCACGTACGTTTAACGCTAAGACGCTTTACGTACGCGCAGGTACCATTCACACAGCAACCGAACTTGTTTTTGCGTATATCCCTTTTCGGTCATACGGTTCACAAAGTCGTCGTGTTTTTTCTGCTCCTCTGCAGAGCCTTTGGTGTTGAAAGAAATAACCGGCAGTAAATCTTCCGTGTTAGAGAACATTTTCTTCTCAATCACGGTGCGAAGTTTCTCGTAACTAGTCCATGCTGGATTTTTGCCGCCGTTATTTGCACGGGCTCTCAAAACAAAGTTAACGATTTCGTTACGAAAGTCTTTCGGATTACTTATTCCTGCAGGCTTCTCTGTTTTTTCTAACTCAGCATTCAGCGACGCTCTGTCGAACAGCTGCCCGGTTTCTGGGTCGCGATACTCTTGGTCTTGGATCCAGAAATCAGCATAGGTTACATAGCGGTCAAACAGGTTTTGCCCATATTCAGAATACGATTCTAAGTAAGCCGTTTGAATCTCTTTACCAATGAACTCTACGTAGCGAGGAATGAGGTAGCCTTTTAAGAACTCCAAATACTTGTCAGCAGTTTCTTGAGGGAACTGCTCCCGTTCAATTTGACGCTCCAGTACATAAAACAAGTGAACTGGATTTGCCGCCACTTCTTGGTGATCGAAGTTGAAAACCCGAGAGAGAATCTTAAATGCAAAGCGGGTGGATAACCCCTCCATGCCTTCATCGACACCGGCGTAGTCGCGGTACTCTTGATAAGACTTGGCTTTCGGGTCGGTGTCTTTCAGGCTCTCGCCATCATACACGCGCATTTTAGAAAATAGACTGGAGTTCTCTGGCTCTTTCAAGCGCGATAACACAGTAAACTGCGCTAAACACTCTAGCGTGTCTGGCGCACAGGGCGCGCCGTTAAGCTCGCTGCTGTCTAGTAACTTTTTGTAGATCTTAATTTCTTCACGTACTCGCAAACAGTACGGTACTTTTACTATATAGACACGGTCTAGGAAGGCTTCGTTATTCTTATTGTTTCTAAACGATTGCCACTCAGATTCGTTTGAATGCGCAAGTATCAGCCCATCGAAGGGAAGGGCAGAGAAGCCCTCTGTTGGGTTGTAGTTACCCTCTTGTGTAGCAGTTAAAAGTGGATGCAGCACCTTAATCGGTGCTTTGAACATCTCCACAAATTCCATTAAGCCCTGATTGGCCTTACATAGTGAACCTGAATAACTGTAAGCATCAGGGTCGTTTTGTGCATATTGTTCTAAGCGGCGAATATCAACTTTACCCACAAGCGATGAAATATCTTGGTTGTTTTCATCACCGGGTTCGGTTTTAGCGATACCCACTTGGTCGAGTACTGAAGGGTAAACGCGAACCACCTTAAACTGGGTAATATCGCCATTGAATTCATGCAAGCGTTTGCGTGCCCACGGCGACATAATGGTTTTTAAGTAGCGCTTAGGAATACCGTACTCTTTTTGTAAAATGTCGCCATCTTCTTTGACGTCAAACAGACAAAACGGATGGTCGTTAACAGGCGAGCCTTTCAACATGTAAATAGGTACGTGTTGCATCAGTTCTTTAAGTCTTTCCGCCAGAGATGATTTACCGCCACCCACTGGGCCGAGCAAATAGAGAATTTGCTTCTTCTCTTCAAGACCTTGTGCGGCGTGTTTAAGGTAAGAGACGATTTGTTCTATGGACTCTTCCATGCCATAGAATTCTGAAAAAGCTGGATAACGAGAAATAACGCGGTTTGAGAAAATGCGGCTAAGTGCCGGGTCGTTGGCAGTGTCGATTAATTCAGGCTCACCAATAGCTTGTAGCAAACGTTCTGCTGCATTTGCATAAGCGGTTTGATCCTCTTTACAAATTTCAAGGAACTCCCCAATGGTGAACTCTTCCTGTTTTCGCTCTTCATAGCGACTTTGATAGTGTTCAAAAATACCCATGAATACCCCTTAAATACGGAACCCCGTAATTTCAGCTTAGTAGGTATTTGGGAAAACGATAGTAATTATTGTGTATAGTTTTTAATCTTTTCGTCTAACGAAAAATGCAACTTTAATAAGAATTTAGTGTCACTTAATGAAAGTTGTCGCATAAAAAAAGCCCCGCTTTAAAAGCGGGGCTTTCTGTATTTTTACTTTACGCTAATAAGAGTGTGAGACCCTAAGCGCATGGGTATTTTGCTTATGCAAAGTTGCTGCTAGCGAATTCCCAGTTAACCAGTGCCCAGAAGTTTTCTAGGTACTTAGGACGCGCATTGCGGTAGTCGATGTAGTAAGCGTGTTCCCAAAGGTCAACAGTAAGCACTGGCGTAAGGTCGTCGCCAGAGATTGGCGTTTGCGCATTGCTTGTATTAACGATGTCTAGGCTGCCGTCTGCAGTTTTAACTAGCCACGTCCAGCTTGAACCGAAGTTATTAACAGCTTTGTCGTTAAATGCTGCTTGGAAGTCTGCAAATGAGCCCCACTTCGCGTTGATCGCTTCAGCTAGCGCGCCCGTTGGCTCACCGCCGCCGTTCGGGCTTAGGCAGTGCCAGTAGAACGTGTGGTTCCATACCTGCGCTGCGTTATTGAAAACACCGCCGTCAGAAGATTTGATGATTTCTTCTAGGCTTTTGTTTTCCATGTCAGTACCTTCAACTAGGCCGTTAAGCTTAGTTACATAAGTAGCGTGGTGCTTGCCATAGTGGTACTCAAGCGTTTCAGCAGAAATATGCGGTTCTAGTGCATTTTGTTCGTATGGTAATGCTGGTAATTCAAAAGCCATGACGGTCTCCATGTTGGTTTAGTATTGTAGTCTAAAGCCCACTTATCTTCGCCTGTTAATAAGTGCATATTAATTATATGTTCAATATACCGCTTTAGACGCTAAAGCATATCCCAGATATGGGGATAAAGTCCTATAACTCAATGACAAAAATGTGAATTTTTTTTCAAAAGTTAAATTGTGACACTAAATTGTATTGCAGTGTATGGGTAGATAACGATTCAGAGGATGAAAAGATCAATCCAGCTATGGGTTATTAAAGATAAATTTATGGTACCCTCTGCCTTGATAAATCATTCATGTATTCCCATTTAACAGGGAATACACTTTTGTGCTCAGAGGAATCAAATGGATAATACTGAAAATCAATCAACGCTAGATAGAATCAAGCAGCAAATCGAAGAAAACCCAATTTTGTTATACATGAAGGGTTCTCCTAAACTACCTAGCTGTGGCTTTTCTTCACAAGCATCACAAGCGTTGATGTCATGTGGCGAACCATTTGCTTATGTAGATATTCTTCAAAACCCAGACATCCGCGCTGAACTGCCAAAATATGCAAACTGGCCGACCTTTCCGCAGCTTTGGGTTGAAGGTGAGCTTGTAGGTGGTTGCGATATCATCATTGAAATGTTTCAACAAAACGAGCTTCAGCCACTCATTAAAGAAACTGCTGCGAAGTATAAAGAAGCAGAGTAAATCTTTGCGTATCACGCGCAAACCTTTAGGTTTGTAAAAAACGATTTAAAAGCCGGCTTATAGTCGGCTTTTTTTATTAAAAATCGCTAAAAGCCCCGCACTTTTATTCCCGTAAAAACTATATAGACAGGTCAGAAATTAAAATCCTCTATGGTGTGAAAAAATATTTTTATTTTGTCGAAAAAGGTTTGTTTTTTAATATCTTGCGTTCTATAAAAAACACCATCTGACCGCAAATGAGTCAGTGTTGAAGGTAAAAATAACAACTACTCTGAACACTTTTTTGATGTGTGCAAAACGCTGAAGGTGTCTTAGAGAAACTCCGGGAAACCACCATGAATCCAACCTTGTCTTTATTGACCAAAAACGTGCGTGGCGTATTAGCCGCATCAGCTGCGTTTTCAGTAATGGCCGCTGCACCTGTTTATGCGCAAGAAGCTGAAGAGAGTGCTAAAGCCGAAGATTTCGAACAAATTGCGGTAGTTGGTTCGCGTGCAGCACCACGCTCGGTCGCTGACTCTGCGGTTCCAATTGACATTATTTCTGACGAAGAGTTTAAGCAGCAGGGTGCCACCGATATGGTATCTATGATGCAAACTGTTGTTCCGTCATTTAACGTAAACGATCAGCCTATCAACGATGCTTCAACGCTAGTTCGTCCCGCTAACCTTCGTGGTATGGCATCGGACCACACGCTAGTGCTTGTAAACGGTAAGCGTCGTCACCGTTCTGCTGTTATCACTTTCCTAGGTGGTGGTCTTTCTGACGGTGCCCAAGGCCCTGATATTTCTGTTATCCCTGCAGCGGCATTAAAGCAGGTGGAAGTACTTCGTGATGGTGCAGCAGCACAATACGGTTCTGATGCTATAGCTGGGGTAATTAACTTCGTACTTAACGATGCGTCAGAAGGCGGTTCGTTTGAAGCCCGTTACGGCTCTTACTACGAAGGCGACGGCGACATGATTCAAATGTCGGGTAACGTAGGTCTTCCGCTTTCTGACAAAGGTTTTATTAACCTTTCAGCTGAATACCGTACTGCAGACGACACATCTCGAAGTGTACAGCGTGCCGACGCTGCTGCATTGATAGCAGCAGGCAATACCTTTGTTGCAGATCCTGCGCAAATTTGGGGTTCACCTGAAATCAAACACGACATTAAGCTTTTCGCTAATGCAGGTATTGAGCTTTCTGCTACCTCAGAAGCTTACATGTTTGGTAACTATGCCGAGCGTGAAGTTGAAGGTGGTTTCTACTTCCGTAACCCGCACAATCGTGGTGGTGTGAACGACGGTGGTACAAATGAAGATGGCGAGCAACTACTTCTTGTTGGTGATTTAACTGGCGACATGTCAGGTAACTGTCCAACAGACATCGTAGTTGGTGATAACGTACTAGAGAACCCACGTTATATTAACGAAGTTCAGAACAACCCTGATTGTTGGGCGTTCAACGAAATGTTGCCTGGTGGTTTCACGCCTCGTTTCGGTGGTACGGTTACAGATATGTCACTTGTCTTTGGTACTAAAGGCGAGCTTGACCATGATATCACGTATGACGTGAGCTTGAACCTTGGCCAAAACGAAGTTGATTTTGCGATTAGCAACACAATCAACCCGTCTTTAGGTCCTGATACTCCGACAGAATTTAGCCCAGGTCGTTATACGCAGTCTGAGCAAACTCTTGATATTGATTTCACGAAGCCGTTCGATGTTGGTTTATATGAACCATTGTTTGTAGCGACAGGTTTCCAATATCGCAACGAAAGTTATGAGAGCTTTGCAGGTGATACTGCCTCTTATGAAATAGGTCCGCTGGCGACACAAGGCTTTGGCATTGGCTCAAATGGTTTCCCTGGCTTGGCAGCCAATAGCCAAGGTCGTGTGTCCCGCAACAACATCGCTTTATACATTGACGCTGAAGCGTACATCACTGAGACATTCATGTTAGCCGGTGCGCTACGTTACGAAGACTTCTCTGACTTCGGTGACACAACGAAAGGTAAGATTGCCTTCCGTTGGCAAGCACTTGAGAACATCGCTTTCCGTGGTGCGTTCTCAACAGGCTTTAAAGCACCTACCCTTGGTCAAAGCAACGTACGTAACGTAACTACAGCATTTGGTACAGGTGGTGAGCTTATTGACCGTGCAACACTACCTCCGACAGATCCAGTGTCTCAACTTAAAGGTGGTGAGCAGTTAACGCCTGAAGAGTCAGAAAGTATCACGTTTGGTGTGGTAGCCGATTTCGATAATGGCCTATTCATTACCGCTGACTACTACAACATTGAACTGACAGACCGTATCAGTACTGCCTCTGGTATCGAGTTAACTGACGAAGATATCGCTGCTCTTCTTGCGCAAGGCGTAAACGATGCGTCTAGCTTCCAAGAGATTAGCTTCTTTACTAACGACTTTGATACAACCACTGAAGGTGTTGACGTTGTAGCGAACTACTCGATGGAAATGATGGGCGGCGAAACTAAGTTCTCGCTAGCTTATAACTGGACGTCGACAGAAGTAGATCGTGCATCAGAGAATATTTCACCGGAGCGTATCCGCATGCTGGAAGATAACCTACCAGCGGTTCGCTACAGTGCTACAGCGAATCACACCAATGGTGACTGGCGTTTCCTTGCGCGAATGAACTACTACGGTAGCATCTTCGAAGATCACCTAGACTCTGCATTGCCGATTGACAAAGTAGGTTCTGAAATTACGTTCGACTTTGAAGTGGCATATAACTTCACTGAAGAGTTCACGGTAACTGTTGGTGCTAAGAACGCGTTTGATGAATACCCTGACGAAAACAATACTGATGCAGGTGGTATCACCTATGCACAGATTGCTGGTTCAGCGTATCCAACAACATCACCTATTGGTATTAACGGTGGCTTCTACTACCTAAGAGGTGTTTACACTTTTTAATAGGTAAGCAATTACCTATAAACCAAACTTTCACTTAATGTTTCAAAGTTAAGGGGGCATTAGCCCCCTTTTATTTTATTAGGTGAAAAAGAACGAAAAAGCAGGCATTATTGATGCCAATGTAAGCAAATCGAAACACACAATATTTAATATTATGACGAGAAAGTCGACAGTAGCTGAAACCTTTTTAAAATACCGCTCAAAGCTAATGCGTGCGGTAGGTTCTATTGTTGGCGCCGACGACATTGAAGACATCGTGCAAGAAGCTTTTATTAAAAGCTACGAGGCAGAGTTAAAACAAGAAATACAGTATGAGCGTACCTATATGCTCAAAACAGCGCGTAATCTAGCGCTAAACCATGTTGCAAAAGCTGAAAACAAAAATAAGCAGCAGCTCGATGACATGGATATTTTGCCTTATGAGCTTGTAGGGCACAGTTTAGAAAAAAATGTAGAAAGCAAAGAGCGTTTTATTCATTTTTGCCGAGCGACAGATACATTGTCTGCTGATGTAAAACGCGTATTTTTGCTGAAAAAAGTATATGGCATGCGACAAAAAGAGATTGCAGAGCTTGTGGGGCTAAGCGAAAGCACCGTTGAGAAGCATGTCGCCAAAGGTTTAATGATGTGCTCTAGGTACTTAGCCGAGCTGTCAAAAGACAGTGCATCCCCCCGTGCCACTGCTAACGCGACTCAGGACATAAGCCGTAGTTAACATGAATAATATTCGCCAGTTTTCAAGCAAAGAAGATATCCAAGAGCAAGCATGCTTATGGATAAGCCGTCTCGATCGCGGCTTAAAAAGTGACGAAAAAACAGAGTTAGACGCCTGGTTGTCGGAAAGTAATGCGCATCGTCAAGCTTTGCTAGACGCCGCTAGCTTGTGGGACGACATGTCGGTATTGAATGAATTGAGCGGTTTATTTCCGCAGCCAACTTCTCGTCAGTCGTCGAAAAAGGGCAACATGTCTAAAACTGCCGTTTGGGGCATTGCGGCCACGTTCTTAGTGATGGCAATTGCTGTTGGTGTTGTTGTTCAGCGCACGTGGCTAAACAGCACCCCTGAATTCGCGGCCGTAATGCAGAAAGTGCAAACGGGCGTAGGCGAACAGAAGAACGTGACGCTAGCTGATGGCTCAAAACTTCACCTAAACACTAACTCTGTGGTAACGGTAGATTTTTCCTCAACGGCACGCAATATCGTATTATTGAAAGGGGAGGCACATTTTGAAGTGGCTCACGATAAGTCTCGCCCGTTCTCTGTTACCGCAGGAAACAATACCGTTACAGCAGTCGGAACTGCCTTCAATATGCAATATGTGGATGATAACGCGTTTGAGTTAGTGGTTACCGATGGAAAGGTTTTGGTGAAAGACCGCTTTAAGGCTTCGTCTTCCAACGAGTCGCTCTTCACTAAACGCCCTGTTGCTGAGGAAGGCCTTCTCATGTTCGCAGGTGAAAAGGCTACAGTACAAGGCAAAGTGGAAGCCCGTGAGAGCATGTCTCAAAACGACATAGATGACGATTTAGCGTGGCAACAAGGCATGATTGTATTTAAAGGTGAGCCTCTTGAGGCAGTATTAGCTGAGATTGGCCGCTATACACCCGTTCGCTTTAATATTTCGGACGAAAGCCTGCGCAAGCGTCGTGTAGCTGGTTACTTTAAAGTAGGCGACATAGATGGATTGTTGTCTGCACTTAAGAGCAGCTTTAACATCAATTACGAGAAAGTCACAGAAACGAGTATTGAGCTTAAGCTAGCGAAAAGTTAAATATTTCTGAAAGATAGGTGCTTTCTACTATTCGTAGTTGGCATCAATTTCTTTAATGTGACAATATAATTAAAATAATAAGCACATCGATTTTATATCTTGCAATACGGCAATTTTGCGATAAGCAGGCAAACAAAAAAGGCAATAGAAAAGCTGCATGCCCTTGCGTGTTCGGCTCACTGTCTTTCGCAAAAAAAAACGCGTAAACCTCTCCATTTTTTAGCGATTTCACCTTTGCATATAGTATCTGGCGTCTTATTTTTTTTAACGCCAACGCAAGGTTTGTATGCACAAAGCGAGAGTCTTGCTCCCACCAAGGAACAGTCAGCACCAAAGTCCGATGCATATAGTTTTTCAATACCAGCGCAAAACGCTAACGAAGCCCTCACCGAGCTAGCTAAACAAGCCAATACCACGTTACTGTTTCCTTTCGATTTAGCAAAGAAAGTAAAAACAAACGCATTGAGCGGTACGTTCACGTTAAATGAAGCGCTGGCACAACTCCTCGAAGGAACAGAGCTAGCAGTAGTGACTGACGAAAGCGGCGCGTTGAGTATTCGCTCTCGTGCCTCTTTAGTCGCGAAGGGAAAGCAGCAAGAAAATGCTGTAAAGAAAGCGGACGAGGGGAGCAATGGACTTGAGAAAATTGCGGTTGTCGGTACCCGAAACTCGCCTCGCAGTGCTGTTGATTCGCCAGTTCCTTTAGATGTGATTGGTTCTGAAACCCTTAATTCACAGGGGAATTCAGACGTACTTTCCATGTTAAGTGTGATGGTTCCTTCGTTAAACGTAAACGATCAGCCTATCAATGATGCCAGTAGCCTGGTAAGGCCGGCAAACCTAAGGGGCATGTCTTCAGATCACACGCTTTTGCTGCTTAACGGAAAGCGGCGTCATCGCTCCGCTGTAATTACATTTTTGGGGGGCGGTTTATCTGATGGCGCTCAAGGGCCAGATATATCGGTTATACCAGCCTATGCATTAAAGCAAGTTGAAGTACTGCGAGATGGCGCGTCTGCCCAGTATGGCTCAGATGCTATTGCAGGGGTAATAAATTTCGTGCTCAAAGATGCCCGGGAAGGTGGGCACGTGGCGCTAAAAGTAGGTGGGTATAGTGAAGGCGATGGTGAACTGTTTCAGGTACAGCTAAATAAAGGCTTCGCTATTGGAGAAAATGGCTTTTTAAATGCGACGGCAGAATATCGTCAGCAAAATGGTACGTCGCGCTCTGTGCAGCGCTTAGACGCTCAAAGCCTAATCGACCAAGGTAATATATTTATTTCCTCACCGTCCCAAGTTTGGGGTGCACTCGATGTTAACGCAGATATTAAACTTGCGCTAAATGCAGGCGCTGACATATCTCCTACGTCGCAATTTTATAGCTTTGCCACAGCAGCTAGAAGAGAAATCAACGGTGGCTTTTACTATCGCAATCCGCAAACACGAGAGGGAGTGTTTAGTCGCACCGACCCTAACACAGGGGAAAGCCGCCTGATTGTGGCAGACTTAGATGGACTGGAGAGCGGTATTGCTTGCCCTTCCATTTCATTGTCCAACAATAACGTGTTGCTCGACCCCGCGTATCAGTTAATTGCAGATAACACAACAGCGCTTGGTGCAAACTGCTTTGCTTTTAATGAGTGGTTTCCTGGCGGTTTTACGCCAAGATTTGGGGGAACAATAACAGATGCTTCTATAGCGATGGGCGTGAAGCATGAGTTGCCTAAAGGTTGGGCAATGGATGCCAGTGCAACATTAGGTTACAGCGACATTGAATATACCATTTCTAATACTGTTAACCCATCATTGGGACCGCAAACCCCGACTTCGTTTTCGCCCGGTGGTGTATCGCAAGTAGAGCGAACGCTTAACTTAGATTTTAACAAACTGGTTCAGACTATCTTCGACGATCCGGTTAGCATTGCCGTGGGTTTTGAATGGCGTAAGGAAACCTATTTTCAGAAAGCCGGTGATGAAGCGTCATATATTGCAGGCCCTTTCGCCCTAGAACCGCCACTTGGGTTAAACCAAGGCTTTTCCATCGGTTCCAATGGTTTTCCGGGATATCAGCCTCAAAGTGCTGGACACTGGAGCAGAAGTAATTGGGCGGTATACGCCGATTTGGAGTTCTATGTAACCGAAGCATGGCAGTTTGGTGTTGCCACGCGTGTAGAGCATTTCAGTGATTTCGGTTCGACATTCGATGGAAAATTAAGTACTCGCTATAAATTGAATGACGTTTTCGCATTGCGGGGCTCTGTGAATACGGGGTTTAAGGCGCCAACAATAGGGCAGAGTAATGTTATTAACGTAACTACTGCTTATGGTATTAATGGACTGGAAGACCAAGCAACGCTGCCTCCAACTGATCTTATCTCGCTGCAGCTGGGCGCAACGCCACTTACGCCTGAAGAATCGGTGAACTTTAGCCTTGGGCTAGTTATGCAGGCAAGCGAGAACTTTTTTGCGACACTCGACTATTTCAATATTCGTCTTTCAGATCGCATTAGCACAACATCAGCAATCCCGTTAACCGATGAAGATATTAGTGCGCTTATTGCTCAAGGACGTCCGGACGCAGCGAAATATAACGCAGCAAAGTATTTTACTAACGACTTTGACACAAAAACTCAGGGTGTTGATTTAGTTGTTAACTACAATTTTTCGCTAAATGATTGGTCAAATTCTTTATTATTAGCCTACAACTGGACAGACACGCAGGTAGAGCGAGTTACGCTTTATCCTGCGCAGGTGGAAGGCGAAATACAGCTACTACCTAACCTTACACAGGCAAGAATTCGGATGCTGGAAGATAATTTGCCTGCTCATCGAGGCAGTATCACGCTGGAGCAATCAAAAGATAAATGGGCGTTTACTTGGCGGCTTAATTATTACGGTAAATTTTATGAAGACCATCTTGATGCATCCGCGGGTATGGACATATACGGCAATGCGTTAACTACATTCGATGCCCAAGTTGCGTGGAAAGTATTTCCTCAAACCCAGGTAACCTTTGGCGCTCAAAATCTTTTTGATTCGCTCCCCGATGTTAATCCTTATAAAGGTGAGGTAGGCGCACTTTACCCACCCACATCGCCTAGTGGAATAAATGGTGCTTTCTACTATGCAGGTATCGAGTACACCTTTAACTAGGGCTTTTTTTCAGAAAAGCTACGTAGTTAAATGGCACGTTGTACTTAGTGAAAGTAAAAAATGCGCCTAGCTTTGAGTTTGAAAGGCCGACAACCTATCGTTTTAATTGGACTAGGTGGCGATGTGAATGTTACTAAAGTAACTGAACTCGGATTTTACTTAGAGAAATAGGACAAGACTTAGGCCACTAAAATTAGTATTCGTGATAATAAATACGGTGTTTTAAGTCTAGGAAAGGATACTTAGAGCGGTGATGTTGCGTGTTAAGAATACGCGGGTTGGCTAATTGTCTAGCCAACGTCTTTAAATAACGACTCATCGACGATAGTTTGGTCAATGATTTGTTGAGCCATGTTGATGCACTTACCGCATTGTGAGCCAAGCTCTAAATGTTGACGTAACTCTCGCATATTTCCCACGCCGTTTTCTTCAACCGCTGCGCGAATGCTTTTATCAGTTACCCCATAGCACATGCAAACAAACATTAAACGTACTCCAAATGAATCTGTAAATGATAATAATTGTTATTCTTTACTTTGGCAAGTGGATAATGACAAATTTAATACAAGGTAATTGAAGAAAGACTGAACAGTGAGTCGTGAAATTAAGTATGTATTGGTAGGAACAGTAAAAAAACTCATTGTTTAATATTGTTATTTCCATATTCGTACCTATTTTGTGAGTAGGAAATTTCTTATCAAAGTGGTTACGCAACGTAATCGCTTCTATTATTACAATCCAAATATAAATGGAGAGACTCATGAGTGTATTAGTTGGCCGTCCAGCACCTGATTTTACTGCAGCAGCGGTTCTAGGTAGCGGTGAAATTGTTGATACTTTCACACTAAGTGAAGCAATCAAAGGTAAAAAAGCCGTTGTTTTCTTCTACCCACTAGACTTTACTTTCGTTTGCCCGTCAGAGCTTATTGCTTTTGACAAGCGTTATGACGAGTTCAAAAAGCGCGGTGTTGAGGTTATCGGTGTTTCAATCGACTCTCAGTTCTCACACAATGCGTGGAGAAACACCCCAGTAAATCAAGGTGGTATTGGTCCAGTTAAATACACCCTTGTTGCTGACGTTAAGCACGATATCTGCCAAGCTTATGATGTTGAGCACCCAGAAGATGGCGTAGCGTTCCGTGGTTCATTCCTAATCGATGAAGAAGGCATGGTTCGTCACCAAGTAATCAACGACCTTCCACTTGGCCGTAACGTTGACGAAATGCTTCGCATGGTAGACGCGCTAGCATTCCACCAAGAGCATGGTGAAGTTTGCCCAGCGGGTTGGACTGAAGGTAAAGCGGGTATGGATGCATCACCTGAAGGTGTTGCTAAGTACCTATCTGAAGAAGCAGACAAGCTATAAGTTAACCTGTTCGAAGATTATAAAAAAACAGCGCCTTTTGGCGCTGTTTTTGTTTATACCAGTTCGAACAAAACTACTCTTTATTTTCTACAGGCCATCCGCCTAACGCTTTATAGCGATTTACCATATAGCAAAATAGCTCAGTTGTTTTCTGGGCGTCATATAGCGCGCTGTGCGCTTCGTTTTGATCAAATGCAATCCCTGCAGCACGGCACGCTTTTACTAAAACAGTTTGTCCTAAGGCAAGACCTGCAAGACTGGTGGTATCAAACGAAACAAATGGGTGGAACGGTGTGCGCTTTATATTACAGCGCTCTATCGCAGCATTGACGAAACTCTGATCGAACGTTGCATTATGGGCAACAATAACAGAACGTTGGCAGTCAGCATTTTTTTGAGCCTTGCGGATACCTTTACATAAGTCCTTCATGGCTTCGCTTTCTTCAATCGCACCTCGTAACGCACAATTTGGGTCGATGCCATTAAATTCCAAGGCTGCTGGCTCTAGGTTGGCACCTTCAAAGGGGTCAATGTGATAGTGAAAAGTTTGATCGGGATGAAGTATACCGTTTTCATCCATTTTTACTGTTACCGCTGCTAATTCTAACAGGGCGTCAGTGCCTGCATTAAATCCGGCTGTTTCAACGTCGATGACAACGGGAAAATAACCTCGAAAGCGCTGGGAAAGAAGGGGCGGGTTGGCAGACATAAACACTCTTGTAAGACTCGATTGCGTAAATTGGTTGGTGACTCAAGTGCGTACCAACCTGCGAAGCATATTGCGTAAAAGAATTATCGCAAGGATACCTTCGAGTTGCCAGTTTCAATTTATACGTTGTTAAATCAGGGGTATAGCAATGGTACGAAACTCCGATGGTATTAAACGCTAAACTTTTCTACAATTTGGACGATAATCATATTAAGCGTAATGAATTCAAAAGCTCATTGAGAGTGTTTTATATAAGTTAATTTGATTCAATATGCTTGGTGATTCGGGACGTATCATTGTCTCTTGCCCGTGTTTGTCTGATTTTCGTTATGGTGTCGAAATGGTGTCGAAATTAAAATATATCGCTTTATTGGGGATAGTGGGGTCATTATCTTCCCACGCTGCCATGCGGCAATATTCTGCAACCATAGAAAGCTCCAACTGGCGTATCGATACCGACACCCGTCTTCAGTGTACTCTCAACCACGAATTACCGGGTTACGGAGAAGCCATGTTCACAAGCACGGCATCGAAGCAACTTAACATGGAATTTGAGCTGGACATGCATTTGCTGCCCAGCAAATTTGATATGGCTGCAGTTTATTCTGTACCACCTAAATGGATGCCAGGCGTCGCGCCTAAAACCATAGCCGACATGTCTCTTCGAAAACAGTACAACGGTGATCTACCCCAAGATGCTGCGTGGACTATGCTGTCTGAATTAGAAAAAGGCTTTTGGCCCACAATCTATTACCAAGACTGGTATAACAAATACGACCAGGTGAGCGTGGCACTAAACGCCAGTAATTTTTCAGGCGTGTATCGAGAATTCGTTAAGTGTGTCTCGAACCTACTCCCGTTTAGTTTCGATGATATTGCCTACACGGTATTGTCTTATCAGAACAACAGCACAGAACTGACCAAATATTCGCAAAAGCGTTTAACCATGATTGGTGAATATTTGAAAGAGGACAGCGAGCTTGAGCTTGTGCTTCTTGACGGTTATACCGATAGCTATGGCGGTCGCTACAACAACGAACAATTGTCTATTCGACGGGCCAACGAAGTAAAAAGCTATTTGACGACGCTAGGTGTACCTGAAGATCGAATTCAGTTAACAGGCCACGGTGAGAAACGCCATATTGCACCAAACGATACGCGAGAAAGCCGCGCGCAAAATAGACGTGTGGTGGTGCGACTTTCAAAATCTTAGGCGCTAATTCTCGCGCCTACACTCGCTTTAAAATGCGTTGGTTTTATTTTTCTCGCCACCTTAATACCGGTACTAATTGATCGGTGAAAACCCCGTCAGCATGTACTACGTTGTCTAAAACCTCCAAGACTTGTTCTGAACTCATACCTGCCGGTAGTGCATCATGTCGGTAGGTGTAGGGGTGGATTGTCAGGTTATTTTCGTGGGCGTATTTAATCCATTCCGCAGCTTCTATTTTACCTTGACCCATCGCTTTTTTATCGAGTAAATGGCCTAACCAAGGGCCTATGCCATCGGCATACAATGCAACTTGCTGCATGCCTTTCTGTGTGCGCAGCCATTCATAGTCTGTGTCGCTTTCGCCCCAGTCGTTCTCGCCAATCAGCATGACAACTTTACCTTTATAGCCCAGGGTTTCACGAATGCGCTTAACTTCGTTAAAGTCGAAGCATTGCAGATAGCTATTACCACTCTCGCCACCAAATCCGTAAGCATTTAAAGCATCTACAACGATTTTACTGGCATCAATGCCTTCTTTAATGTGAAAGGCAGGGGACTTTACTTCAGGATAAACCCCTACAGATGTGCCAAATTGGCGATTTAGCTCGCTGATTAATTCAAAATGTTCAGCTAATGTAGCCACTTTGAAGTTAGCGTGGTTACCGCGATATCTATCGGCAAACACTTGGGTTCCGTCACTATTAGTGCGCTCGTGTACCCGCAGTTGTCGCAGTTCTTCAAGGGTAAAATCACGCGCGTAATAACGGCCGTCACCTCGATGGCGCGCCGGGAACACATCTTCTACGTTGGTAACCGTTTCTAAATGAATGTCGTGTAGTACAACGGGAATGTCGTCCTTGGTGATAACAACATCTTGTTCGATGAAATCAGGGCGCAATGAAAAAGCGAGAGTAGCAGCTTCGAGAGTATGCTCAGGTAAATAGCCAGATGCGCCGCGATGGGCAATAACCGTAAATCGCTCTTCATCCTTAACTTTAGTATCAGCGATTGTTTGCGCACGGTCGTTATACGCAGCAGTGGCCGAAAACGCATTTCCAGAAGCAAATGAAGCGGTAAAAGCGACAAGTAACGCTGGCAGAATAGCGGATAGTTTTGCTTTGGGTTTAGTGCAAAAATTTACATTGCCCTTTGCTTTAGACTTCAGGTTTACCGCTATTCCAGCTAGATTTATACTTTTAGCGTTTTGCGTAAATAACAAGCGATTTCGTAGCATGTAACGTCACTCCATGTGTTTTAATTGGCTGCTAATCTGTGTCACACTTTTGTATGTGATACTGTGGCGTCTAAAGCGTCTAAAGCGTTTAAATCGCTTTAAGTATCAAGGGCTTCTTCTCGCGCTCTAGCTTGCGAGCTTGATCACAGCGAGATTGATTTATTTTGTATGAGTTCTATTGCATATCCATCGGGGTCGCGTACAAAAGCGATAATTGTTGACCCACCTTTGACAGGACCTGGTTTGCGATACACATCGGCACCATTTGCTTCTAAATTCTCACAAAACTGATAGATGTCATCTACCTCAATGGCGATATGACCATATGCGTTACCCTTATCGTAGGTATTGTCGCCCCAGTTATAGGTAAGTTCTAATACTGTACTGTCAGCTTCATCACCATATCCAACGAAAGCCAGCGTATATTCGTATTCTTTGTTTTCAGACTGACGAAGAAGGCGCATGCCCATGAGTGAAGTATAAAAATGAAGTGAAGCTTCTAAGTTTTCAACTCGAAGCATGGTGTGAAGCATTCGCATAACAGATTCCTTTTCGAGCCATCGGAATAACTCGATGGCACACAGCATTGTGATTGCGTGTTGGACGTTACTTTTCTGTACTCCTAAATTCATAGAGTACTTTTATAAGTAAACGCAAACGACACGCGCTTATGATAATAAGGAAATGTTAACGCTTTAAGACAGTTTTACAATTCTAGTTAATTATATTAAAAGCCCCACAGACCGATATTATCAATTTTAAGACGGCGAGGCTGGCTCAACAGGTACACTACCATCTTGCCTAGGTCTTCATTTTGAATCAGGCCACTGTCTACTTTCTCTGTTTCTGTTTTCTGTGATTGAATTAGCGCAGGGTTTAGGGAGTGAACGTGAATGCCGTAGGGACGAACTTCTTCTTGCAACGCTTTTCCAAGCCCCACCATTGCAAATTTTGATGCACAGTAAACGCCCGCATTCGCATAGCCGTTCAATGCCGCTTGAGAAGCTATATTGATGATGTAACCCTCTTTATTGTCAATCATATGAGGCACAACCTCTTTACACATAAGGAAGGTACCTTTTACATTAGTATCCATTACTTCGTCCCAATCATCTTCACTGGTTTCCCAGATAAGCGTTTCTTTACCAAAACCACTGTTGTTAATTAGAACGTGTAACTCGCCAAATGTGCGTTTTGCGTTAGCAACAAAATCTGCGACATCCGAGCTGCTTGCAACATTGCAAACTTGGCCGTAAATCTTGCCCGGAAAAGCAACTTCAAACTGTGTAACGGTTTCTACAATTGTGTTTTTGGTACGGCCACAAATCGCCACATTCATACCTTCTTCCAATAAATACCGTGTAATGGTTTTACCTAAACCCTTACCGCCGCCAGTAACAATGGCTGTTTTACCCGTTAATGCATACATGTCTGTCATAATCTGAACCTAAAACAAAAAAGTAAGGTTAGCGCAGCTTTTAAGCCCCTTGAATAAACATACGTATTCAAAATACAAACAAAGAATGTGTGAAAAAGGTATGACTAAAAAACAATCTAAAAATAATTGGACATCTTCGCGAATAACCTGTACATTTCCGCTCGCTCTAGATATGTTTTACGCTTTACCTAATACTGCGCTGTACCTTTCTTTATACCTTCAAATTGAAGTTCTAGATAGATATACAACTGCTTTACTAGCTTAGTTATGTCTATAGCTATCGGTGGTTTCCACCATTACATCAATTTTTTAAAAGGTTATTATTATGTCTAATTCTGTAAACGGTACAGTTAAGTGGTTTAACGAGGAAAAAGGTTTCGGTTTCATTACTCCTGAAGCTGGTGGCAAAGACGTATTTGTACACTTCCGTTCAATTACTTCTGACGGCTTTAAGACTCTTGCTGAAGGTCAAGCAGTTAGCTTCGAAGTTGAACAAGGCCAAAAAGGTCCACAAGCTGCTAACGTAGTAGTTCGATAAGACCTCTAAGCTTATCAAAGGTCATTTCTCCTATATGAAGTGACCTCATTAAATATGGGCTCTTTCTGAAACTTTGTGTTCACGCAAGAGCCTAATTATCGTTTTTCGATTTCTTTACCCAACCTGCGAGGAATTCAAAACAAACAACATCAAAAAAGAAGTATTTACTATGCAATTTCAAAATTCTATCTCTAGCTTTAATAGCGCCATGTCTGGTGCGTTAATTTCAAATATCTCCATAAATAAAACAAACGTTGCCTTTAAACATGCGAATACTTATCGGCATGTAGAATTGCCATCAAGGCAAGAAGCAAAGCGATTTGTTGCCCAGCTTATTCAAGCTCAATAGAAAAACAGTAGTTCAAACCCTTTATTTTAAAGCTCTAGAAGGCTTAGGTAATGTGAATAATCGCGCTTATTTACAGCTGTAACTCCCTACGTTGAATGTTTATTTGAACGATGAAACGTTAAAAACAGTAGGTGTTAGCAGTGATATATGGTTAGAAAGGTCCTGCGTCTTGATTAGGGTAGTTTAGTAAAGGCAAGGTCAGCTGAACTGTGACAAGGCGGGAATGACAATGGCCAGCACGTTGAGTACTGACCAATGTCTACTTAAGATTAATTACTTTTTAGCTCTTAAATCAACGTCCGAATCTGCTAGCAAGTATATGCTTGCTGCGTAGGCTGCGATGTTTTGCGCGAGTTCATCAGGGTCAATTTTATCTAAGGTATCATCTGGCGTGTGGTGAAGATCAAAGTAATCTCTGCCGTTTTGGTTCAACCTAATGGTCGGCACGCCTTTCGCAGCTAGCGGTATAATGTCAGGGCCGCCGCCAGCAATGTCTGAGCCACCACGCACTATACCTAACGGTGATAAAATCTTTGCGATTTCATCAACTAGTACAGTCGCTTCGGGGTTCACGTTTGACACTACTTGCCAGATAGTTTGCGCGCCAAAGTCAGATTCTGTGGCCAGAACGTGATTTTCAAGGTTCATTTCGTGCTGTTTAGCGTAAGCGAAGGCGCCTAACAAACCCACTTCTTCAGCGCCAAACATAACCACACGAATGGTGCGCTTTGGGCGCTCCGGCAAAGAAGCAATTAATGCGGCGGCTGCCGTTGTAATAGCAATACCCGCACCGTCATCAACTGCGCCAGTACCTAAATCCCAACTGTCTAGGTGCCCGCCAATAAGTACAATTTCTTCAGGCTTTTCACTGCCCACTAAGTCCAGAATCACATTACCGCTTTTTACTTCGCCTTTCCATTTAGATTCAGAGTGGAGCGACAATGACAAAGGCTTGCCTAAATTGTGTAGGCGTCGTAAATGGTCTGCATCTGGGTTCGATATAGCGATTACTGGAATATTTGACCAATTGTCGCCGTCTGAACTCATCATCCCCGAGTGAGGGAATCGATGAGAGTCTGAACCTACTGAGCGTACAACTAGCGCTTCTGCACCACCGCGTTGAGCATGTTGCCAACCAATGCGTCGACGTTGATTTGCTTGACCATAACCTGCACCGGTTTGGCTTTTTACCATGGCGTCGCCATCTACAAATGCAATTTTGCCTTTAAGTGCACCATCTTTAACAGCGGTTAATGCATGAATGTCTCTGAAATAAACGATATCTGCATTGATCTCGCTTTCTGAAGGCGCTGCGCCGCCAAGGGCTGTGCCGTAAAGCGGTTGTGTATAAGGTGCAGTGAGTAAAATATGCAGGTGACCTCTATCCCAAAAGGGCATAGTAAACTCTTCTATGCTTACTTTATCAAAACCTAGGCGCTTTCCTACCACAACACCCCAATCTCTGGCCCGCTTTTCTGCTTCAGAGCCGCCTAGTCGAGGGCCAATCTCTGTAGTTAGTGATTCAACGATGCTATAGCCTAAGTCACTTTTTAGCGCTTTTTGAATTAACGCCTCAGCATTTTTCTTTTGCTCGTCACTAATGGGTGAGGTGTTGGCGAAAACGCCAAAACTGCATGCACTTACTAATGCACCAAACGCTAAATTTCTAGCGAAAGTATTCAATCGAGACATGTGTTCTCCATGGGGTATTTTTATATTTTTACTTAACTTGCACGAGCAAAGCTGTGATGCACCCATCATAGCCAATTTGTTTGTCGCTTTCGAGGCAAACCACAAGCGTAAATAGTGTGTTAATCGCAACTGGAGCTTTTAGGCTATTACAATTAATGTTACGTTTCTTAAAAAGGAAAATGGATTACAAGGAAGGTACGTATGGATAAATCCTCAGATTCTTATTTAAATTCATCTTTAAAGCACAAAACACAAGCCTTTCTCATGGACATTGCTGGAGTCAGTATCGTAGCTTGCTCGCTCTTTCTCACGGGGTGCGGTGGCAGCAGTTCAAATGATAAAGATAGTGCCTTACAAACGGACTCGGTGCTTGGGATATGGTTTGGGCAAGCAACAACGGGTGAAGATGGGCAGGAAGCAATTGTAATTGCTGTCTCCCCTGAGGGTAAGGCTATCATGTTTTCTGAGGCGTCCCATAACACGCTGATTGCTCATGGCTCTGTAAGCGAAAACATCTTTTCATCTGATGACACGATGTTGTATCCAGGAACTGGAATGACTCGCCAAGGGGCGATGCAGGTGACCGCGGTAGCAGACTCACTTGAAGGTTCGTCAACAGTATCAGATGGTGGTTTAGGTTTTTCTACCGCTAAGGTTGGCTCATCAAACGATGTTTCTCTTATCGACATAGCTGGCAATTATTCGAGTTCATGGACGGAGGGGTCTTACACTCGCTCATTCGCTATTGATGCTGACGGAATAATCAGCGGTTCAGATACTAACGGGTGCGTATTCTCAGGTACAGCCGAACCTATCAGCGGAGTGACTGCAATCTTCAGTATTACCGTTAAAGCAGATGTTTGCTTTGAAGATTTCGTATATGAAGGGCTTCTTGCCTATGGCGTATTTCCATTTGAGTTTCAAAATTCAATTAATGATAGAAAAGGGATTGTTATTGCAGCGGAAGAGCCTTCTAGAGCTTACGCATTTTACCAGTTTAGCCCTCAGGAATAGCTTTATAGGGGGCGCGAAAAAGGAGTTTAAAGGCTCCTTTTTCGATAATAGTGGCTTATTCTACGCTTCTATATTATGAGGTTCTATTTACGCTTCTTCTTAAGCGCCAACTTTTGTTTTTTCTCTTGTTCCTTCAGTACTTCGTTAATGAAACTCTTTCTGCCGAACTCGCGTGTAATGACACATTTGTTTAAGTCGAAACCGCGGGCAGGGCAGTATTCTCTGCCATATAGAATGATTTGGAGATGCAAATCGTTCCACCTTTCTTTTGGGAACAAACGTTTTGCGTCACGCTCTGTCTGCTCAACACTTTTTCCGTTCGACAACCCCCAGCGATACATTAATCGGTGGATATGAGTATCTACGGGAAACGCGGGAATCCCAAAGCCTTGAGACATAACCACTGCGGCAGTTTTGTGGCCAACAGCGGGCATAGCTTCTAGTGCTTCAAAGTTTGCTGGCACTTCACCATTGTGTTGTTTAATGATCATGTCAGACAAATGCCAAATGCCTTTGGACTTCATTGGAGACAAACCACAAGGACGGATAATATCTTGAATTTCTTCAATACTCATCATCACCATATCATATGGATTATCAGCTCTAGCAAAGAGTTTTGGCGTAATTTGGTTAACGCGTTCGTCTGTACATTGCGCTGAGAGAAGAACGGCGATTAACAGTGTGTATGGGTCTTTATGGTCAAGAAAAATAGGAACTTCTGGATATAGGTCATCCAAAATTCGCATGATTTCCTTTACTTTTTCCTGCTTGGAAAGCGCTTTTATGGGCTTAGTTACGTCATTCATTTCTTAGTTCTTTTTTGGTTGTGCGTGTTTTAGAGCGTGGGAACTCCCAAATGAAAATGCGTTGGGAGTTGAATCGAAAGTGAAGCACACTCTAAGAAATTGAGTAAGAGCCTAGTTCTCAGCGGTAACGCGTACGCGCTCAGCTTTCACCGCAGGTACTTTTTGTTGCGCGGCTAATTTAGCATCTATACCGTTTTTAATGGCAATTAGAAGGCCCATTCCCAAAAAGGCACCTGGCGGCAGAATCGCAAGCAAAAACGGGTTCTCAGTGTTAAATAGTGTTATGGTCCAGTTCGCAGCAATTGGGCCAAACAGCCTGTCTGCGCCCGCTAATAGCGTACCTGCGCCCAATACTTCACGCATACCCCCTAAAATAACCAACACCGCGGTAAAGCCCAGTCCCATCATAAGCCCATCGTAGGCAGAGGCGAGCGGCCCATTTTTAGACGCAAACGCCTCTGCGCGGCCGATAATGGCGCAGTTAGTTACAATCAATGGAATGAAAATACCTAATGCTAAGTAAAGGTCGTAGGTATAAGCATTCATTAAAAGCTGAACAATGGTAACGAAAGCCGCAATGATCATGACAAAGACAGGGATGCGGATTTCGTTTCTTACTACATTTCGAACAAGTGAAACGGTAACGTTACTGCCTATTAGTACCAACATGGTAGCAAGGCCTAACCCCAAGCCATTGATGAATGTTGCAGTAACGGCTAATAGCGGGCATAACCCTAGCAGCTGAACCAGTGCGGGGTTGTTTTTCCAAAGTCCCTGTAAAGACAAATCGCGAAAGTCGGTCACGTTATAGCTCCTCTACACTATGAGGTTGAGCTTCATTCACGTTAACGGCATCAATCGTTTCAACGGAATCTGTATTTGCGCAGGTGTTAGGTGCGTCGAAAAGCACAGACTGGTTGGCATGTGAGTAAAGTAAAGCATCACGTACTGCACCTACTACCGCTCTCGGCGTAATGGTAGCCCCTGTGAACTGGTCGAATTCGCCGCCGTCTTTTTTGACCTGCCAAGGTGCCAAATTATCAGGTGAAAAAGACTTTCCGCTAAATGTGGTTATCCAGTTACTAACGGCAAGTTCTATTTTATCGCCAAGCCCTGGCGTTTCTTTGTGTTCAATAACGCGCACGCCAAGCACTTTCATATTGATTGTCTTAGTGTGGGGTTCGCTCTCGTCGTGATGAGTCGCATTAGTAGGCGCTGGCGTGTCCGAGAGTGCCAACGCGGTAACATTAACGTTTTCACTTTCACTGTTGAGCGAATCAGTGTTCACGTCTTGTGATGAACCGGTACTAACAGGTCCGCTGACTTCTACACCCACTACAATATCAATATCTCCACTGTAACCATTTGGAGCAGTGGCCTCTAACACTAAAGCGCTAGGTTTGCCGTTGAGCGTAGCTCGATAAATTTTGTGGGCCTTTTTGTTGCCAAGTTCGGGAGCATTTACTTCTGTGCAGTTGGCGTAAAGCGCATTGTCGTGAAATTCGCTAGGCACTACTTCATTGAGCACGCTTAGCAGTTTTTTCTGCTTTTGTTGCTCAATTTTGTCTTCGGTACCAAAAAAGGTTAGCGCTATTAATGCTGTAGTAACAACGGCGAACGCACCTAACATGAAGCCATTTTTGGCCAGACTTTCTTTCATCATTGCTGCTTACCTCGGCCTTTGCCTACATGTTTCCCGTATACGCGAGGGCGGGTGTAATAATCAATCAAAGGCACCGCCATGTTCATAATAATAACTGCAAACGCCACAGCATCAGGGTAACCACCAAAGGTACGGATTATTACCACCCAAAAACCAATCGCTGCACCGAATATAATGCGGCCTTTTGGCGTTGTTGACGCTGAAACCGGATCGGTGGCGATGAAGAATGCGCCTACCATTACTGCACCATTAAACAAATGAAATAGCGGTGAAGCATAGTAATCGGCGTTAACTAAATGAAGCAGTGATGCACAAACAAACACACTTAGCAGCATGCCGCCAGGGATATGCCAGCTTATAATGCGGGCTTTCCATAGATAAAGGCCGCCAAGTAGATAAGCGAGACTTACCATTCCCCACCCTGCACCCGCAGCTTCGAATACTCCGCCATCGAAGATTGGCTTCGCTAATGACTCTGAGTATGTTACGCCTTGGGTTAGGTCGGTTTTCAATGTGTCTAACGGTGTCGCCATGGTTACACCATCGGCGATGGTTTTAAGCTGAGTGACATCGTATCCGCTTGTGGTAAAGCCAGTAAATATAAGCGATACCGAGTCGAAGAAACTTGGTGTGATGCCCGCATGAGTGGCGGGTGGTAGCCACAAGCTCATAGCCGCAGGGAATGAAATAAGCAGAACCACGTATGCAATCATAGCGGGGTTGAAAATATTAAATCCAAGCCCGCCGTACACCTGTTTGGCCACAGCGATGGCGAAGAAAACACCCGTAACCGTCATCCACCAAGGTAGGGTAGGAGGAATACTAATGGCTATGAGTAACCCGGTTAATACCGCACTGTAATCAGTCAGCGTACGTTCAATAGGTCGTTTTCTCAGAAAGAGAATCACGCCTTCAATAACGAGGGCGCTCACTACTGCGATGACCGCTTGAATTAGCACTCCCCAACCAAAAAAGAAGGATTGTGCAATCATGCCGGGGATCATGGCGTAAATCACCATACGCATGACTTGGCCGGTATCGCGTCTTACCCTTTGGTGTGGTGAACTCGATAAACTTAACTTCATTATGATTCTTTCTCTTGTTCAGCGGCCGCCTTCTTTGCTTTAGCTTTCGCAATGGCTGCTGCTATACGCGCTTTCTTCTCATCTTGCTCAGTGGGCTGAGAATTCCCTTGCGTCTTAGTTTTTATGTCTTCTTTTAAAGGTGAGACGCTTTGCTCTTGTGATGTATTACTTTCTACTTCAGCAGAGGCTGGTGAACTTGTTGAAATTTCTTTTCTTTCTTGTGCGAGCTTTTTCGCTTTAGCTTTAGCCACAGCCGCGGCAATGCGAGCCTTTTTCTCGTCAACTTCATTGGTTGAAGAAGCAGTTTTTGTTTTCTCGCTAGGTGTATTAGAGGCATCTGGCGTTTCAGACGTGGTCAGTGACTGTGGATCTTGCTCTTTTTCGTAAGAATCAGTTTGCTCGCTTGCTTGGTTTGCTTCCTGCTTAGCTGCTTTTTTGGCTTTAGCTTTCGCCACGGCTGCAGCAATGCGGGCTTTCTTCTCTTCTGCTTCGCTGGTGTTGGAAACAGTGGCTTTAGCGTAATCGTCTCTTTCACCGCTGTCTGGAACAGAGGTACTCTGATCATTGGCTTTTAGAGGCGAGCTAACGTCTTGCGTCACGTCATCGCCATGAGTTGCTGAACTAAGTGTTGGTGCTTTTTGCGAGGCAGCCTTTTTAGCTTTCGCTTTTGCTACCGCAGCCGCAATTCGTGCTTGTTTCTCATCGGGCTGGTTTTTAGGCTGATTGCTTGATTGCGCGTGAACCTGGGGAGGCGTAGCCTGCTTTGAAACCGGCTTATCAGTTTGCCCATTTACACCATTCTTAGCCGCTTTCTGAGCTTTTGCTACGGCTGCTGCAATTCTCGCCTTCTTCTGTTCTTCAACTGAGAGGTCGATATTGTCTTCGCTATTGGAAGGTTCAGTATTTTCTTCGTTGTGCTTATCCGCTTGTTCTTCTGACGACGATTCCACAGACTGGCCAGCTTGCGCAGCTTTTTTGGCTTTTGCTCTGGCGATGGCGGCGGCGACTTTTGCCTTTTTGTCATCCTCTGGTGACGATACTTGATTACTTGGCTGTTCAGTGACTGAGGGCTCGTCAGCGCTTTCACCTTGTGTTTCATTTTGGGCTTGTGCAGCTTTTTTCGCTTTAGCTCTGGCGATTGCCGCTGCCACCTTTGCCTTTTTATCATCTTCTGACGATGACGCCTGTTCAACTTGATTGTCCGCGCGTTCAAGTTGAGATTCATTCTGAGCTTGTGCGGCTTTTTTCGCCTTTGCTCTGGCAACAGCAGCAGCGACCTGTGCTTTTTTATCGTCTACTGCAATGCCTGATTCATCGGTATTTGGTGTAGTACTCTCACCCTTCCCGTTGGCCTGCATCGCTGCTTTCTTTGCTTTCGCGCGTGCAAGCGCTGCCGCAACCTTATCTTTCGCTTCGGTTGCGCTGGCATCAACAGCGCCACTAGCGCTATCAGCAGTTACAGTACTTTGCTCTTTGGCTTTATTCGCCGCTAAGCGGGCTTCTTTCGCTTTTCTATGTTTTTCTTCGCGCTCACGTTTCTCACGCTCCAAGCGTTCTTTTCGTGCTTCAAAACGCTGCTTAGCCTTTTCTGCCTTGTTCTTTTCGTCGCGCTGAACGCGTATCTCAGATTTAGCCTGGCGATAATAATGCACAAGCGGGATCTCACTGGGGCAAACATAAGCACATGCGCCGCACTCAATACAGTCGAAAAGGTCATATTCCTCGGCCTTGTCGTACTCTTTCGCTTTTGCATGCCAAAACATTTGTTGGGGGAGCAACGATACAGGGCATGCGTCGGCACAAGCACTACAGCGAATACAAGGGCGCTCAGCGTTGTCGTCTACTAGCTCTTTTTTCGCTGGTACCAGCAAACAGTTCGTGGTTTTTACTACAGGTATAGTCGCGTCGGATAAGGTAAAGCCCATCATAGGGCCGCCCATAATCACTTTAGGTGCTTTCTGTTTTTTCGGGTTGTAGTTTGCTTCATCCAATAGATGAGAAACGGGCGTACCCAACAACGCTCTAAAATTGCTTGGTGATTCAACAGCTTCACCAGTTACGGTAACAACCCGTTCAATCAGCGGCTTGCCGTGTAAAATAGCATCTGCAATGGCATAGCAGGTGCCCACGTTAAACATCATCACGCCTACGTCGGCAGGCAAACCGTTTCTTGGCACCTCTCGGCCAGTCAATACTTGAATTAATTGTTTTTCACCGCCGGCAGGATATTTAGTTTCAACGCTAACAACGCGGTAGTCCTTCTTATCCTGACACGCAATGTTGAGTGCCTCAAACGCCTCGGGTTTGTTGTCTTCAACCGCAACGACAATTGCCTTGGGTCCGATAAGGTGAGTGAGGATGTCCAAACCTTGACGTATTTGCCACGCGTGCTCGCGCATCAGCCTATCATCAGAGGTAATATAAGGCTCGCACTCAATTCCATTTAAAATAAGAAACTCAACAGGCTTAGAGGTTGAGGTTTTAATATGAGTAGGGAAGCCTGCGCCGCCCATTCCTGAAATACCAGCTTGGCAGATAGCCTCAATTAGCTTGTTTTTATCTACTTCACTGTAATTAGCAATTGGAGATAAGTCGCACCATGTATCTTTTCCATCAGGACGTATCGAAATACACATCTCTGTTAAGCCGCTGGGGTGAGCCACCACATGCGGTGCTATAGCAACGATCTCGCCAGAAGTTGGCGCGTGTACTGGCACTGAAAAAGGCGAAGAGCTTTGCGAAAGAATTTGCCCTTTTAATACGGTATCGCCAACTTCTACACAGCAGATACCGTCTGAACCGATATGCTGTCTTAGTGGAACTACTAATAACTCAGGTAACGACGGCTTTTTTATTACCGATGTATTAGACAGAGATTTCTTATCTTCGGGATGTACACCACCTGGAAATGAGTACATTTTTCCCGCTTCAAGGGTTTCTATAATTGAATCAAAACTTGGATACATCACAATTAAGACACCATTTTGATGGGGATATCACCTTTAGGCGATGATTCAAAATCCCACTTCCATGTAGAAGTTGTTTGAGCGATAGGCACCATGTCGATACAGTCGACAGGGCAGGGGTCTACACAAAGATCACACCCCGTGCACTCGTCAGTAATGACTGTATGCATATGTTTTGCTGCACCTAAAATGGCGTCGACAGGGCAGGCCTGAATACATTTGGTACAGCCGATACACTCATCTTCGCGTATGAAGGCAACTTTTTTAACGTCTTCTTCGCCGTGTGCAGCATCAAGGGGCTTAGGTTCAACCCCCATCAAATCTGCAAGTTTCTTGATAGTTGCCTCGCCGCCGGGAGGGCACTTATTTATGTCATCACCCTCTGCGATAGCTTCCGCGTAGGGCTTACAACCGGGATACCCACACTGACCACATTGGGTTTGTGGTAAAACAGCATCAATCTGCTCAACAAGAGGGTCGCCCTCTACTTTGAAGCGAATACTGGCATAGCCCAAAACCAGACCAAATATAAGCGCAAGGGCGCCAATGGCAATAACGGCGAATATAATTGCAGAAGATATCGTCATTACACGTTCACCAATCCACTAAAGCCCATAAACGCAAGGGACATGAGACCAGCAGTAATCATAGCGATTGAAGCACCTTTAAAAGATACAGGCACATCAGCAGCAGCTAAACGCTCACGCATGGCTGCAAACAAAACAAGAACGAGAGAGAAACCTACCGCGGCACCAAAACCATATATAAGGCTCTGCATGAAATTATGCTGTTCTGTGAGGTTTAAAAGTGCTACCCCAAGTACTGCGCAGTTGGTCGTGATAAGAGGGAGGAATATACCTAACAATCTATATAATGTGGGACTTGTTTTGTGTACCACCATTTCCGTGAACTGAACAACTACCGCTATTACGAGAATAAAAGCAAGCGTTCTAAGGTAACCAATGCCTAGTGGAGCAAGTAAATAGGTTTCCACTAAGTAGCTTGATGCAGAGGCAAGGGTGAGTACAAATGTGGTTGCCATAGACATACCCATGGCGGTTTCCAGTTTGCCAGACACACCCATAAACGGGCATAAGCCGAGAAACTTAACCAACACAAAGTTGTTAACCAATACTGTACCAATCAATAGCAGTAAAAATTCAGTCATGAATAACGCAATTCCTTCGAGGAATCTTGACGGACAATGCCCGCGATTTAAAAAGAAAAACAGATTAGGTCTATTATCCCTTTTTAGAACGGGTTTAACAACTTGATTGAATTAGGGTTATTTAATGTCTAAACGCGCTGTTTTAGGAATTAAAATAGAGTGATGTGAGTGAGGCGATTCGAGAGCCAACTAAGTGGCTCCCCCTCCCCGACTCGAACGGGGGACCTGCGGATTAACAGTCCGTCGCTCTAACCAACTGAGCTAAGGGGGAATCGACACCTAAGTTGTCGCTGAAGTTGGCTCCCCCTCCCCGACTCGAACGGGGGACCTGCGGATTAACAGTCCGTCGCTCTAACCAACTGAGCTAAGGGGGACCTGTGCTTCAACGGAGGCGAATATTAAAGACGTACTTAGGAACTGTCAACAATATAAATGAAATATTTGTGCTGACTGCGCAAAAAATAGCTTTTTACGGCTTTTGTGCTCATTTTGTCGTCAATGTAGTGAAAGTGGTGGTTAATATCTACACATTATCGTCCGTTAGCTTATAAATAAAAGGTAGTTTTTATAATTCAGGCATTAACGGATTCTCTTTATTCATATATCTCTTTAAAGTTAGTTGGTATAACTAATTAGAATAAAAAAGCGCTTCCATACTGGTATTATGTACAGGCTTTAATAAATCTGTAACCTGTACCTGAGGATTAAAAGGTTAGTCACCACTTACGTGCTGAGAAATTAATCGAGCACGAAATCCCGCCGAATATGGTCTGGCGTTAGTTATCCACTAAATCTGTGGATAACTATGTTGATAGCTTAGATTCGCTCTGACTATTTACAAGATCACATGTGTATTGATCTAAGTAAGTTGCAGTGAAATATATGGGATAATCTTTTCAATACAGTATGTTAGATGGATTTTTATGATCTTTAATCCCGATCGAAATAGATCAGTTGAACAAAAAGTAGCTTGTGTGTTAATTCAACGAATTTCTAAATGCTATTCAATGAAATCCATCTTATTTCTCAAGGTCTTACAATTTGTTAACATTTTAGTCTGACTTTTATACGTCTTATTAGGGCAGTTAAACATGCCTCAGGCGCTTAACCGCAATATTAAAAGTGAAACAGGATAGAAATTAAACTGTCACAAACTTATACATACTGGTTTTGAATTGTTCTTTATTAAAAACTAAGGTTTTTGTCGCGTTGCGAGCGAATTGTTTCAACGCGCTTATTTTTGGCAAAAACATAGCTTTACTTACAGCCCTCTTATGCTTTGTTTTGTTTGTCGATTCCGCGTAGCTAATTAAAGTTCACTCTTTTACACTAACGCGCAATTAAAAAGGGGATTTAAGTTTGCCGGAGCTCAAGTGATTAAAAGTAACGCTAAACAACGTACTTCCGACTTATTGGAAGGAGATATAGGTACTACGTTAAAGCGTATGACCATTCCGATGATATTAGGAATGGTAATGATGATGAGTTTTGGACTTATCGATACCTTTTTTGTGAGCTTATTGGGCACCGACCCTTTAGCCGCTATTAGTTTTACCTTTCCCGTTACTTTTACAGTAATAAGCCTGAACATAGGTTTAGGTATTGGAACTTCTGCAATAATAGGAAAGTTGCAGGGCAGTAAAGAAATAACCAAGTCCCAACATTATGCGACGGGTTCGATAATGCTGTCCGTTTTGTTAGTAGGGACATTAGCCATAATTGGCTTGTTTACCATTGAGCCTGTGTTCAAGTTGCTTAACGCAACGGAAAACCTAATGCCGTATATCTCTGACTATATGGGATTATGGTACTTGTCGAGTATTTTCCTTGCCATGCCAATGGTGGGCAATAGTGTGCTGCGTGCCTGTGGCGATACCCGAACACCAAGTATAGTAATGGCTGCGGGAGGCGGATTAAACGCGTTACTTGACCCTATTTTCATTTTCGGTCTTGGTCCTGTTCCGGCGATGGGAATAAAAGGTGCAGCACTTGCTACCTTTATAGCGTGGATTGTTGGCGCATTTTGGATACTTTACATTTTGGCTGTGCGCCGAAAACTAATGCTGCCTCGACTACTTACGCTTTCTGAACTACGTGATAGCAGTCGTGAAATTCTAAAAATAGGGCTGCCTGCGGCGGGGGCAAATATGCTTACCCCTGTTGCAGGTGGTGTAATGACGGCTGTTGTTGCAGGTTACGGTGCTGAGGCGGTTGCAGCGTGGGGAGTAGGTAATAGAATGGAATCTATTGCGAGTATCGTTGTTCTTGCACTGTCCATGACTCTGCCACCGTTTATCAGTCAGAACGTGGGGGCAGGCCAAGTCAATCGAGTAAAAAGGGCGTATTCGCTTACTCTGAAATTTGTTCTTATTTGGCAGTTCGTTATTTTTCTTGTTATGTGGGCACTTTCTAGCTGGATAGCTGTTGCCTTTGCCAACGAAGCCGAGGTTAGTGTACTTATACAGCTGTTTTTGATGATCGTTCCGTTAGGCTATGGCATGCAAGGCATTATCATTCTGACTAATTCGTCGTTAAATGCCATGCATCGACCAATGACTGCATTAATATTAAGTGTCATCCGCTTATTTGTTTTTTTCGTACCTATCAGCGTTGCGGGCAGTTTTCTCTTTGACCTAAAAGGGCTGTTTGTGGGGACGGTCATTGCCAACTTTGCCATGGCGTGCGTTTCGTTTTTTGTTTTCAAGCGCGCGGTCACTCAGTTTGAAACAGACACGGTAAGTTCTCAGCCTAGTTAAAGTAAGGGTATGTATCTCCTAAGCGTTGTGCAAGATATCCCTTTGTTAAGTAAGTCCGCAAATAAGTCGGCAAGCAGTAATCTAAAGAAAAGGTTAAGTTAATGAGTAGAGGGTTTGAGCTTCATTCTAAATACAAGCCAGCAGGCGACCAGCCAAAGGCAATAGAAGCCTTGGTGGATGGACTGGAAAGTGGCTTGGCCGGCCAAACACTGCTGGGTGTTACTGGGTCGGGTAAAACCTTTACTATGGCCAACGTCATCGCAGAAGTGCAGAGACCAACGCTTATTCTCGCACACAACAAAACATTAGCGGCTCAGCTTTACGGGGAAATGAAAGAGTTCTTCCCCAATAATGCCGTAGAGTACTTCGTTTCATATTACGATTACTACCAGCCAGAAGCCTACGTTCCAAGTACAGATACCTTTATTGAAAAAGACGCGTCAATCAATGATCACATTGAGCAAATGCGACTGTCCGCCACCAAAGCGTTAATGGAACGCAGAGACGTAGTCATTGTAGCGAGTGTGTCGGCTATATACGGTTTGGGCGACCCTGAATCCTACATGAAAATGCTGTTGCACCTTCGTCAAGGCGACACCATGGACCAACGTGACATTTTACGTCGCCTTGCAGAACTTCAGTACAAGCGTAACGATTTAGCGTTTGAAAGGGGTACGTTCCGTGTACGTGGCGATGTTATAGATATTTTCCCTGCGGACTCTGAAAAGCAAGCCGTAAGGGTCGAGCTGTTTGACGATGAGATAGATAAAATTAGTCTGTTCGACCCGCTAACCGGGGCTGTCGATAAGTCGGTTATTCGAGCAACGGTTTTTCCTAAAACGCACTATGTAACCCCTCGAGAGAAAATCCTCAATGCTATTGAGCATATCAAGGAAGAACTTGGCGAGCGCAAAAAGCAGCTTCAGGAGGCGAATAAGCTGATTGAAGAGCAGCGTATTTCGCAGCGCACTCAGTTCGATATCGAAATGATGATGGAGCTTGGCTATTGCTCGGGGATCGAAAACTACTCTCGCTATCTTTCAGGCAGAGCACCGGGCGAACCACCTCCAACCTTATTGGATTATTTTCCTGCAGACGGCTTGATGTTTATCGATGAGTCTCACGTAACAGTCTCTCAAGTAGGAGCTATGTATCGCGGGGATCGCTCAAGAAAAGAGACTTTAGTGGAATTTGGTTTCAGGCTGCCGTCGGCGTTGGACAATCGTCCGCTTAAGTTTGAAGAGTTTGAACAGATTTGCCCCCAAACCATCTATGTTTCTGCGACACCAGGCGATTATGAATTAAAGAAAACTGACGGTGAGATAGTAGAGCAGGTGGTGCGTCCAACAGGCCTGCTAGATCCTGTTATTGAAGTGCGCCCAGTAGCGACTCAGGTAGATGATGTCCTGTCTGAAATTCAAAAGCGGGTAGAACTAGACGAACGTGTGCTTATTACTACCTTAACCAAGCGTATGGCTGAAGATTTAAGCGAGTATTTAAATGAGCACGGCGTTAAAGTTCGTTATCTGCATTCGGATATCGATACGGTAGAGCGAATTGAAATAATCCGAGACTTGCGACTGGGTAAATTCGATGTGTTGGTAGGTATTAACCTTTTACGTGAAGGTTTAGACATGCCAGAAGTGTCGCTGGTGGCGATTTTAGATGCCGATAAAGAAGGCTTTTTGCGCGCCGAGCGTTCGTTAATCCAGACTATTGGTAGAGCCGCACGTCACGTGAATGGTAAAGCTATCTTGTACGCTGACAGTATTACCAAGTCGATGAAAAAAGCGATGGACGAGACTGAACGCCGTCGTGAAAAGCAAATGGCGCACAACGAGGCAAACGGTATTACGCCGATGCGACTTAATAAGCCTATCACTGATATTATGGACTTAGGTGAAAGTGCGCATCCTGCCTCAGGTAAAGTCAGATTGCGTAAAGTGGAAGAGAAGAAGAAGCAACAGAAAGCAGCAAGTGCAACTGAGTTGATGGATCAAATTACCGAGCTTGAAAAGCAAATGTTTGAATTCGCTCGTGAGCTTGAATTTGAAAAAGCGGCGTCGTTACGAGACGATATTGAAGCGCTTCGAAAGCAAGTTGTTACGCTTTCTTAATAGTGGCGAGATCTCATACTATCTAAAGCTGTATATGGGCGCTTTCCGTATAAAACCGGATAACCCATTGCAGCTTCATGCCCATTGTTTTCAGTGGATCCCTTTACCCTCCCGTCAAAATTAGTCATTAACAATGAGAATTCGGTAGCACAAAACGCAAATTTTTAATAAGAAATGAGATGAAAAGCCACAAAATGTCGTTGTAATAGGGCAATTAGTTGCATATAGTTCTAAGTTGAGTATCGATAACTATACCTATAAACAGGTGCTAATATGCTTAATCGTCTTCAGGAGTCAGATATAAAGCTACTGCGTGTGTTTTACGCTGTGGCTAGCTGCAACGGATTTACTGCGGCAGAACCCGTGTTGCGCATGCAACGACCTAATATCAGTGCAGCTATTAAAAAACTGGAAGAACGTTTAGATTTGGTGTTGTGTCATCGCGGCCGTGGTGGCTTCCAGATGACGAAAGAGGGTGAAGTCGTTTTCCAAGAAACCAAACGCATCTTCAATGCCTTCGATAACTTTGTTTTCAATCTTAAATCTCTGCATGATGACTACTCAGGCCATATCACTTTGGTATTGATGGCTGGCCTTCCGCTTTCTATGCATTTAGCCGTGAGTAAAGCGGTTAAAAGCACGATGAAGAAGTTTGACGACATTCACGTAAATATCCAAACCCGTCTATACAACGAAGTAGAGCATGTTGCTCTATCTGGTGAGTGCCACCTCGTTGTATCAACCTATGACATGGTTAAACCGGAATCAGTAACCTTTCATCCTGTTGGCATTAAAACTGAAGGTCGGCTTTACTGTGCACCGACACACCCTTTAGCAAAGTATCGCGATACTGAATTACCAGAAGGGGTAAAAATAGGGGACTATCCTGCAATTGGTATTTCTGGCTTATCGTCGGCTAACTATATCGAAGATGAAACCAGGTTATCTATTCAGACTTTCTCAGACTCATTCGATGCAGCGATGTCTGCGATAATGACAGGTGAGTATGTGGGTCTGTTACCGGATTATATGGCGAAAGAGCAGGGCGCCGCACTGGGGCTCGTACCTATTGCAAAAGGGAGCTTATTTAAATTCAGTCACGAACTGTTTGTAATGAACGGTAAAAATACGCGATTAAACCCTGTGTTACGCCATTGTATCAAAGAATTGAGCTACTTCATTTCCGAGAGTCAAAAGTAGTTACAACAAGCACCTGAGATTACACCTCTTATTTTAAATGCGTTAAATCAAGCGTAAATAAACAATAAGAGGTGTTTTTTATTCCACCGTTCTTTATTCGTATTCGAGAGGATCGACGGCGTTATTTTCTTTGAAGGCCTCTAAGCGCTCTTCGCATGCACCGCACTTTCCGCACGCCTTTTCTCTGCCGTTATAGCAGGTCCACGTTTGGCCATAATCCAGTCCCATCGACAGGCCGTCGGTTAGGATAGCGGTTTTGCTATCGTCTATATAAGGCGTCATGATGGTTACGGGTGTGTAGTTCGCAATGCCGCACACATCATTCATTTTGTGAACAAATTCAGGGCGACAGTCTGGATAAATAGCGTGATCGCCAGAGTGAGCGCCGTAATAAACTTCGTTAGCATCTAAGCTTACTGCATAGCCAACGGCCAGCGATAACAAAATCATGTTGCGATTGGGCACCACGGTTTGCTTCATGCTTGGCTCTTCATAGTGGCCTTCTGGAACTTCGATGTCTGAGGTTAACGCAGAACCCCCTATGAGCGTATTTATGGCGCTAATATCTACAATTTTGTGGGGAACGTTAAGCGAGTTACACACGTTGGCAGCATAATCGAGTTCTTTCTTGTGGCGTTGTCCGTAATTAAAGCTCAGCGCATGAACTTTTTTGCCTGCTTTAAGTGCTTTGTGCAGCACGGTGAAGGAGTCCATGCCTCCTGAATAGATAACAACAACGTTTTCTGACATAGTTTTTCGAAGATTTAAGAAATTATGCCCGAATTTTATGTGATCCTTGGTAAAATCCCAACATACAATCGTTAAAGGGTGTCAAATTGTCTGTAATGACCACACTAAACATCAATGAGATGTTTGAAACTATCCAGGGGGAAGGTGCCCACACTGGTATTCCTTCTATTTTTGTTCGCCTACAAGGCTGCCCTGTGGGCTGCCCATGGTGTGATACGAAACATACATGGGAAATCAAGTCTGACTTGAGCGTGTCGCCGCAAGCGGTGATTAGTAAAGGTGAAGAGTCTGAAACCTATTTTATCTCAAGTGAGGAGGCTTTGCTGGCTGAGTTTGGGAAACAAGGCTATGTGGCAAAACATGTGGTTATTACCGGCGGCGAGCCTTGTATGTATGATTTACGTCCGTTAACCACCTTACTTCACGACAACGGATATACCACACAAATTGAAACCAGCGGTACTTTTGAAGTACTTTGCGACACGCGTACTTACGTGACCGTTTCTCCGAAAATAAACATGAAAGGTGGGTATGACGTCTTAGTGAGTGCGCTTGAGAGAGCGAATGAAATCAAGCACCCCATCGCAATGCAAAAGCATATTGATGAGCTTGATGCACTGTTAGCCAATGTATCTTCACTTGACGGAAAACAGGTTTGTTTACAACCAATTAGCCAGCAAAAGAGAGCGACTGAACTTGCTGTGCGCACTTGTATTGAACGCAACTGGCGGCTATCTTTACAAACACATAAGTACATTGGCATTGAATAATAGTGTTGGTGTTCGTTGGCTTGTCGGTCAAACAAATCATGAGCCTAAAAACAAATCAGTATAGGACGTAAAGAAAATGCACAGCTTCAATCTGCTAAAAAAAGCCGTCATAGCGGCTTTCGCTTTATGTTCTTTTGTTGTAACGATGGCTGAGGCCGCAACGTGGACTATCACTTACCCACGCCCCATTGACGACTCAGACGCACGTGCGCAATATCCGATAGCGTTGCTTAAACTTGCGCTTGATAAAACCGGTGTAAACTACGAACTTCGTCCGTCTGATCGAATACTTCTTACAGGTAAAGCAATGCGTCAGCTTCGCGAAAACCGAGAAGTCAATGTTGTGTGGAGTATGACGGATAGTCAGCGAGAGAAAGAACTGACCCCCATTCGAATTCCTATCGCTAAAGGGCTTATAGGCCTTCGAGTTTTCGTTATAAATCAAAATAAAAAGGCGAAATTCGACAACGTGCTGTCGCTAACCGATATGCGTAAACTTGTGCCAATCCAAGGGGAAGAGTGGCCGGACACCAAAATTCTTCAAGCCAACGGTTTTAACGTATTTACCGTGCCTGAATTTCGCGAAGCGTATGACATGATTAAACTAGGCAAAGGGGACTTCTTTCCCCGTTCTGTCATGGAAGTAGATGCGGAGCTTGAGGCCGAAGGTCGTCGAAACAACTTTTATCTAGAACCTTCCATGGCGCTATATTATCCGACAGCCATGTATTACTTTGTGAGTGGTAGCAACAAGACGTTAGCTAATCTCATCGAAACAGGGCTTAATCGAGCCATAGATGATGGTTCATTCGATGCACTTTTTGAGTCGACCTACGCCCCAATCTTAGAGTCTTTAGGGGTCGATGAGCGCAAAATCTTTACCCTAGAAAATCCGCTATTGCCTATTGAGACTCCTCTTACCAATTCTGCTTTATGGTATAAACCGAAAACCGAAGCTTCCAAAGAATAAACAGACAAAAAAAAACGCGGCGTAGGCCGCGTTTTTTAAATATTGCTAGTGCATTAGACTCTTACGACTCGCCAGCGTGAACGCCTTTCATTGAACGGCCAGAAGGGTCTGCATTGTTTTTAAAGCTTTCATCCCACTCAAGTGCTTCTGCCGTACTACAGGCAATAGATTTACCGCCCGGTACACATCGCGCCGCACTTTCTTGAGGGAAGTAGCTTTCGAAGATAGTACGGTAGTAGTAGCCTTCTTTAGTGTCTGGCGTGTTAACCGGGAAGCGGAATTCCGCTGTAGCCAGTTGTTGGTCAGTCACTTCGTTGTCTACGAACTCACGAATTGAATCAATCCACGAGTAACCTACGCCATCACCAAACTGTTCCTTTTGACGCCACAGAACCTCTGCTGGAAGGGTTTCGCCGTTATCAAACGCTTTGCGAAGGATCCATTTCTCCATTTTTCCATCTAGACACATTTTGTCTTGTGGGTTTAAACGCATAGCTACGTCAATGAAGTTCTTATCTAAGAATGGCACACGAGCTTCTACACCCCATGCTGATGTGGCTTTGTTAGCACGCGCACAGTCAAACATATGTAGTCGATCAAGTTTACGTACCGTTTCTTCGTGGAATTCCTTGGCGTTTGGCGCTTTATGGAAATACAGATAACCACCAAAAATTTCATCAGAACCTTCGCCAGACAGCACCATTTTAATGCCCATCGCTTTAATCTTGCGGGTCATTAAGTACATCGGGGTAGCGGCGCGGATCGTTGTTGTATCGTAGGTTTCCAAGTGATAGATAACATCACGGATGGCATCTAAACCTTCTTGAATGGTAAAGTGAATTTCATGGTGTACGGTGCCAATCATGTCGGCCACTTTCTTCGCCGCCTTGAGATCAGGTGCACCTTCAAGACCCACAGCAAAACTGTGCAGACGAGGCCACCACGCATCCGTCTTGTCTTCGTCTTCAACGCGCTTTGCAACGTACTGAGCAGCGACAGCAGAAACCAATGAAGAGTCCAGACCGCCCGATAGAAGTACAGCGTATGGAACGTCAGACATCATGTGTGACTTCACCGCTTTCTCGAATGCTACACGTAGCTCTTCTAGGTTGCTGGTGTTGTCTTTAACGTTGTCGTATTCCATCCAATCACGCTTGTAATACTTAGTGATTTTACCTTCTTTGCTCCAAAGGTAGTGGCCAGGAGGGAACTCACTAATTGTTTTACAAACGCCTGCGAGGGCTTTCATTTCTGATGAAACGTAAAAGTTACCGTGTTCATCGTAACCGGTATAAAGCGGAATAATTCCAATGTGGTCACGGGCAATAAGGTAAGCGTCTTGCTCTTCATCATAAAGAATAAAAGCAAACATACCTTCTAGTTCGTCAATAAAATCAATGCCTTTTTGCTGGAAAAGCGGAATGATTACTTCGCAATCAGAGCGGGTCTTAAATGGGTACGGCTCATCTAGATTAGCAGCAAGTTGCTTGTGGTTGTAAATCTCACCGTTGACAGCAAGAATTTGTTTATCGTTTTGGCTGATAAGAGGCTGTGCCCCCGTATCAACGTCGACAATCGCCAATCTTTCGTGACAAAGAATGGTATTGTCATTATTCCAGATACCCGACCAGTCAGGGCCACGGTGGCGCAAAAGTTTTGATAAATCGAGGGCTTGGGTTCTGAGTTCAGACACATCGGTTTTGATATCAAGGATACCGAAAATACCACACATATAACGGATTCTCTCTGTTCACTTGTTGAAAAAAATAATAGAAGTTTTTTCTGTCGGTACTCGCGTACGAGTGGGCGATGGTTTGTTGTTTTTCTTATTCGCGTGCCCCTGAATGTGCCAGTCTGACAGGAAATTGCAAGTACATTATGATGAGAAAATGGAAATTCTTATTCCATTTATCCCAAAATAGCCGTTTATTAACATTTTTATCCTAATTTGATGCAAAGAGAAGCTCAGTGAATGCGGTAGCAGTGCTTAATTCGAAGGGAAATGCGTTCAAATGTGGAGGGGAGTCAATAAAGGGAGCCACTAATAAAGGGTTTCACAAAGAAACCCTTTATTAAGTGTTTAATGCAAGAACGTTATATTGTCGCGTTTTTACACCTAGGTATTTTAGTTTTGGCGCTGGAACTCGCTTGCTTCATTCCACTTCGGCCAAGCCTCTGCATTTGCAACACCTACACCCACATCAAACAGCATTTGTGTATCTTGTACGATACCGCTTAAATCCCAATCGTCACGATACTGATCGCACACTTGGTGGTAGCAGCCCGTAACAATCACATTCATACGTTTTCTGTATTTAGCTGTTTCTTCATCGGCTGGCTCATTACCACCTTCAGCATAAAGTGCTGGCACACCTTGCTTGGCAAAGCTGAAGTGATCTGAGCGGTAGTAGTAACCAGCTTCTGGTCTGTCTTCTTGAGTCAGTGTACGACCTTGCTTAGCTGCAGCGGCTTCGAGGTAATCTTCCATTTCTGATTTACCCATACCTACAACGGCAACGTTTTTGGTCTTACCTAATACGTTCATTGCGTCCATATTGATATTAGCAACCGTATTTTCAATCGGAATGACAGGGTTGCTTGCGTAATATTTACTGCCTAATAATCCTTGCTCTTCCGCGGTTACCACTAAGAATGATACCGAGCGCTTTGGTGCAGGCTCAAGTTCAGAAAAGGCTCTGGCCATGGCTAAAATAGCCGCAGTGCCCGTCGCATTATCATGAGCGCCGTTATAGATTTGGTCGCCTTCTTTGCTCTCATCTTTACCTAAATGATCCCAGTGCGCCGTGTAGATAATATGCTCATCAGGAAACTCAGCGCCCGGTAGTGTGGCAATAACGTTGTTGCTCTCTGATTTTTTGAATGTGTTATTAACAGTAACCGATGCCTTAATGTCCATTGCTTTGTTGTAAGGACCTTGCATGGCGTTGGCTTTTTCTGCTTCAAAATCAAGCCCTGCATCAGCAAACACTTTTTTCGCTGCATCTAATGTTAACCAACCTTCAACAGCCACACGGCTTGCACCTTTGTCTGCACTTACCAAACCGTACTGCGGACCACTCCAGCTATTAGCAACTACAGACCAGCCATAAGAAGCCGGTGCGGTTTCGTGAACAATAATGGCGCCTGCTGCGCCCTGACGGCTTGCTTCTTCATACTTGTAGCTCCAACGGCCGTAGTAGGTCATCGTAGTGCCTTGAAACTTGCCGCTTTCTGGATTTTCAAATCCTGGGTCGTTAATTAGCATAACTACCGTTTTGCCTTTAACGTCCAACCCTTCGTAGTCGTTCCAGTCGTATTCAGGTGCATTCACACCATAGCCAACGAAGACTAACTCTGAATCTTCAAGGGATACTGAGCTCTGTTCGCGCTTAGAAGAGGCAACCATCTGCTCTTTATACGCAAAGTTATTATCACCGATAGTCATGGTCATATCTGGGTCAGCCGTAATTTCCATAAGCGCTACTTTTTGTAGAAAGCTATCGCCATTGCCCGGCTTCAGCCCCGCTTTAGTAAATTCACTAACCAAGTATTCAATGGTTTTCTTTTCGCCTTCAGTCGTCGGTAAACGGCCTTCAAACTCATCTGAAGACAGTACCTTTAATGGCTCGCGAATATCGGCATCTGAAATGTTGTTGTAAACACTGTCGAAGTTAGACGCCACTGGCATCTCTTTTTTCGCTGACTGTTCTTGTGACGCGCTGTCGTTGTTTGGTGTGCAAGCACTTACGCCCAGAAGGGTAGGTACAAGCAATGGCAAAAACATTTTTTTCATTGTTAGTCTCTGTTTGCTCTACAATACTCGCTCAGTATAGAGAAAACCCCAGAGCGAACCAATAGTTGATATGCAATCAAACTCAATCCCCTTCTGTAAAGACTACTTAAAAGCACACGCAAGTCCTCCTGTAATTGATCTTCTAGATGAACTCGAATTATTAGGATTCAGTGATTTTCCATCGCCTGAAGTGCTTAATGAACTCACTTCCAAATATTACAAGCAGTGGAAGGGACCTAGGTTTAAAGGGCAAAGTCAGTTTTCAGAAAATGAAAAGCGTTACTATGAGACGATTATTAGTGAGGATGGGGTTGTACCGACTAGAGAGCAAAGCTGGCACGATTTATTTAATGCGCTAATTTGGCTACAGTTTCCTAAAACCAAATCCTTGTTAAATGAATTGCATATAAGCGATATCAATGAGTACGGCGTTAATCCTCGTACAGTGCGCCGCAATAGAATCACGCATTTTGATGAGTGTGGTGTAGTACTTGCGATAGAAGAGCCCAGCCAGTGTGTGCAACCCCCAGATTCTCTAAAAAAAGCAACGCAAAACCATATTGCCACTGCAAGAAATGACGAAAGCAAAAAAACTGGAGTTGAATCGCTAGAAGCTTTCCTACAGCAACTTGCCGAGCATGAATGGGAAGAGGCATTTCTAGCAAATAGAGAGCGCTGGCATGCTGAAGTAACTCCTTTTATTTTCGGGCATGCGAATTTAGAAATGATGCTTAATCCTTTCATCGGGCTTACGGGAAAATGGCTGGCCGTCGCAGTTCCCCACGGGTTCAGTAAACTCGATAAATGGCAACAACGAGGAGTGTTAGACGACGCGACGTCTGCCCGTATATCAACACTCGATGCTTTTCAGATTACGCCACTATTAAAGCCTCTACCTTTGTTAGGCGTGCCTTTATGGCATACACAGCAGGATGCAACGTTTTATCAAAATAAGGAATATTTTAGGCCGTTAAGGCAGGGGACAAAGCCAACAAAACAACTGCCACTCTGGGCGTAATAACACTTTGTGACATGACAACGCGACAGTGAAGCTGTTTGGGTGTTGTAAGGGAGAATGAAAAATATCGTTTTAAGATTGTGCTGTATGACAAGCTTATCGAAGCGCTGTGCTAAAAATACTGTGTTTAAAATTCGGTGTTTAAAAAACTAAGTTAGTAAATACAGTGTTCGTAGTACAGCGCAGCCTTTGTATATTCAGCGTGTCACAGCCGTACGTTTTATTAGAACAAGCCTAGGGCAATTAACCAAATGCCGTAGATGACAGCATAAGGTGCACTTGCTATTAATGCCGCTTTCTTAACAGAAAAAGATGTCCATTGAGTGATGCCTACGGTGGCCAAATAGATGCCCCAGAATAGTTCTAATCTTAAAGCTTGGCCGAAAGCGTACCAGGGCGAGTCCATTGGGATACTGGCAATATAGCCAAGAGACGCTGGAGATAAAATTGACGGCGCCACTTGATGGTCGCCTGTGAACAATAGCAAAGCAACACCAACCAAACCAGTTAGTACATAAGGCATTGAAAGCCACCAAGCGAATCCGTACCAGTCAGTAAACCCATACACATGGCTGTCGTCTGAGCGGGTCATTAAATTTACATACACAGCGTAAATGGCGTTAACGATTATAGGAATAAAAAAGGCACCTATAACTGATGACCAAAGCAAAGCATCCCTGGTGAAGAAGGCTTTCATTTGCTCTTCTTCAGCTGGACTCATATCGCCTTGGGCAGCAATATTCATCTGCGCAAACCATTCGATGTCTACAAAATTTACATACAGGTACTGGGAAACAAGCGAAATAGCCATGATTAAAATAAATGGCATCCAGCTCCAATTGTTGTTTTCACCTATCGCTTTGAATACGCCATTAGGTTTGAAGAAGATGTCGTTACACGCTTGGAAGGGGTTCGTTACATTGTGCATCCCTTGCTCCTATTTTATTTATAATTATTACTGGGCTTTGTGTAAAGCCATGACTGGTTGTTGACTAACCAACTTGCAGACATTAAATGGAGCTATAGATTACTGTTGGCTAAGAGTGTTGTACAGCACAACATATTGATATTTGTAAGAGAAAGTGAATGTGCGGTTCCCACATCAAAGTACGGGAAAATAAGTAAGGGAAGCGTTCACTTCCCTTTACTTGAGGTAGTCGATTTTGGCTCTACATTTTGTAGTAGCCAGAGTAATGATTTAGCACGCCTTTTCTACGCATTATAGGTAGGTAACATTAAGTAATGTTAGAACAATCGTACTGTACAATATTGAAATGGGTAACCCCATCTTTATAAAGTGGGCAAACTTATAGTTCGCTGCGTTATAAACGAGTAAATTGGTTTGATATCCGAATGGCGAGATAAAGCTGGCACTTGCCGCAAATGCTACTGCTAATGCGAAAGGCATCAGTGGGGCACCGATGATCTGCACTAAGCCATAAGCAAACGGAAACATTAATGCTGCCGCTGCATTATTAGTTACAAATTCTGTAAGAGCGAGTGTAAGCAGATAAATCACCACCAAAGCCACAAACCAGTTGGTACCCGACAACACCGGCATGAGTGCTTCTGTTGTTGTACTAATAACCCCTGAATTTTCTAACGCAGTGGCTAAGCTTAATGCGCCAACGATCACAATAATCAGATTCAAAGGTAAGTTACGCTTCATTTCACCGTTAGTTGTTACTTTAACGCCAATAAGCACGGCAGCTAGAAATAACAAGCCAATAGCTAATGAAATGACATCGGCCGCAGCTAACAAAACCGTAGTGAGGAAGCCCCCTAGCGTTATCCATTCTTGCCTGTTCGTTAAAGGTCGGGCAATTTTCTGCTCTGACAAAATAAAAAAGTTTTTATTTAAATTTTGACGGGTTGCAAAATCAGGCCCGGTGGCAAGAAGTAAAAAGTCACCTGCTTGGAGCTTTATTTCTCCTAACTTACCTGAAAGTTGTTCTCCGTCACGGCGAATTGCCACTACAGCTGCGTCGAACAAGGCTCGAAATCCAAGCTTTTTAATGGTTTGCCCAATAATTTGCGCACGGTTAGCAACGACGACTTCGGTTAATTTTTCACGCAACACACCGTCGGTCTCGGCAAACATACTTAGCCCTTTAATGTGGCTAAGGTTTTCGAGTTTTTGAACATTACCGGAAAAAATTAGTTTGTCGTTTTCCAGAATAACCAAATCAGGCCCGACAGGAGAGATAAGGTTCCCATTGCGAACCACTTCAACCAAAAAGAGCTCTGGTAAGTTACGCAAATGGTTTTGCTCTACAGTTTTTCCAATTAACTCAGAACCAGATTCAACTTCTGCCTCAACCATATACTCGTGATAGTTGTTACTCTTGTTACCAATATGAGGCAGCAGGGGTAGTAACAAAAACATGAGTAGACCACAGCTTAGTCCAGCTACCGTTCCGTAAAGTGTGAAGTCAAAAAAGTTAAAGCCCGGATGTCCGTGCTCTTGCAAGAAGCTGTCTACGATTAGGTTGGTAGACGTACCGATTAAGGTTACCGTACCGCCTAAAATAGCCGCGTATGAAAGCGGGATTAGCAATCGCGAGGCAGGATGATATTGGTTTTGCTTAATTGGACCAATTAGGCTTGCCACAATAGCCGTATTGTTTAATAGGGCAGACGATAAAAAGGTCAGTGAAAACAAGCGCCAGTAGGATTGAGTAAAGTTAGCACTTACTAATTTTCTTCCAAGGCGTTTTATTAGCGCTGTTTTATCAATTGCGCTGCTCACTAAAAGCAACAAAACAAGGGTGATAAGACCCTTGTTTGTTAAATTTAGCAAGATGTCATCAAGTGATAACTGCTGGGTAACCAGTAATGCTAACACTGCACCAGAAAATACAGTGGAAGGGCGCTGATTGGTAAAGATCAGCGCGCATATCGTACCGGCAAAAACTGCCAGTACGATGAACTGGGTCACATCCATATTGCTCCAGTCCTGCTTAAAGTTTACTGATATCCACAGAGTTCCAATGCGGGAAGTGCTTACGTACTAGCGCATTGAATTCAAGCTCGAACTCAGAGAAGTTAGGCGATGTATGCTGTGCGTCACCCGCAATTTCGTCAATGATCATACCAGCACCAACAGTACCGTTGGTCAAGCGATCGATAACGATGAATGAACCCGTAGGGCGGTTGCGCTTGTAGGGGTCGCAGGCAACAGGCTGCGTGAACTTAACGTCAACCACACCAATCTCATTAAGATTTAGGTGCATAGCATCGGTTTCTTCTAGCGTGTTAACATCAATTTGGTTATCAATATGCGCAACAACACCTGGCGTGGACTTAGTCGCAAACTTAAACAAGTATTGCTTGTTTGGCATTAGCGGCTCTTCAGACATCCACACAAGGTGAGTTTTGAACTGCGTGTTAAGCAGCGGCAAGTTGTCTGATTTTACAATCATGTCGCCACGAGAGATGTCAATTTCATCTTCTAGCGTTAACGTAACCGCCTGAGGCACGTAAGCGCGTTCTTGGTCGCCTTCGAAGGTGACTACTTGTTTAACCTTAGACTTTTTGCCAGATGGAAGCGCAGTGATTTCGTCTCCAGGTGCGACTTGACCAGATACTACAGTACCTGCAAAACCGCGGAAGTCTAAGTTAGGACGGTTAACGTATTGTACTGGAAAGCGGAAGTCTTCATGGTTATCGTCTTCACCGATTTCGATGTTTTCCAGCATTTCCATTAGTGGCGTGCCGTCAAACCAAGGGGTCTTATCGCTCTTGCCAACTACGTTGTCGCCTTCAAGTGCTGAAATAGGTACGAACTGAATGTCAGGAATATCAAGTTGCTCAGCAAATTTCAGGTAGTCTTCCTGAATTTGCTTGTACACTTCTTCTGAATAGTCCATCAAGTCCATTTTGTTGATAGCAACAATAACGTGTTTGATACCTAGAAGGGAAACCAGGAACGAGTGACGTTTCGTTTGAACCTTAACGCCGCCGCGAGCATCAACAAGAATAATAGCAAGGTCGCACGTTGACGCACCGGTTACCATGTTACGAGTGTACTGCTCGTGCCCCGGAGTATCAGCGATAATAAACTTACGCTTGTCAGTAGAGAAGTAGCGGTATGCTACGTCGATAGTAATCCCTTGCTCACGCTCAGACTGAAGACCGTCTACAAGAAGGGCAAGGTCAACTTTCTCGCCGGTAGTACCTACTTTCTTGCTGTCTTTAGTGATAGCTGCAAGTTGGTCTTCATAAATCATTTTTGAATCGTGAAGTAAGCGACCAATAAGGGTACTTTTGCCATCGTCTACGCTACCGCAGGTAAGGAAACGTAGCATGTCTTTCTTTTCGTGTTGTTCTAGGTAAGACAGTATGTCCTGTCTTAATAATTCGTTTTCGTTGTTCATGTTATGCGCTCACAAGGAAAAAGGGGTTTAACACAGACTCTTTTTGGTTGTACGTAAGAGCGTCAGCGTTGTCATCTAATGGGTTTTCAGGGTCAAGTACGGTTACGTTTGCGCCTGCTGCTAGTGCGACTGCGTGCGCTGCTCCCGTATCCCATTCAGATGTTGGGCCTAATCGAGGGTAAAGATGTGCTTCGCCCTCAGCCACCAAGCAAAGCTTCAGTGAGCTGCCCATCGCCACAAGCTCGGTTTCACCTTCAAGCTGCGCCAATAAATTCTGAATTTCAGGGCTTTGGTGAGAACGACTACCTACCACTTTCCACACTTCTGCACCATCGTGCTTGCGTGCAGAAATAGCCGTAAATTCGCCATTCACTTCGGTCCATGCACCTTCACCAACAATACCTACATAGCTTTTGTTAAGTGCTGGCGCGTAAACCACACCCATAGTCGGTTTACCGTTTTCGATAAGTGCAATATTTACCGTAAACTCACCGTTTTTCTTAATAAACTCTTTAGTGCCGTCTAGCGGGTCTACCAGCCAGTATGACGACCACGTTTTGCGCTCTTCCCATGAAATATCTGCTGACTCTTCAGAAAGAATCGGCAGGTCAGATTCGCCTTCAAGGGCGTTAACGATTACGTTATGTGCGGCAAGGTCAGCTTCTGTTAGCGGACTGGTATCCTGCTTTTCATAAATGGCGAAGTCTTTCTCGTAAATGGTCATTATCTTATCGCCGGCTTCTTTGGCGATAGCTAGCACTTTTTGTGCAAGACTATTTAAAGGTTGTGTCATTACACCAATCCCTTTTCTTGAAGCAAAGCATACAAACGTTCAGCGGTTTGCTCTGCTGGTTCATCCTGATAGGTTAAGTGTACTTCTGGCGCTTCAGGTGCTTCATAGGCTGAATCAATACCTGTAAAGTCCTTAATTTCACCGCTACGCGCTTTTTTGTACAGCCCTTTCGGGTCGCGTTTTTCACACACTTCAAGAGGTGTATCGACAAACACTTCTACAAACTCTCCGTCTTCCAATAAGCTGCGGCAATAATCGCGGTCGGCTTTGAAAGGTGAGATAAAAGCGGTAAGCACAATGGTACCGGCATCGACAAACAGTTTAGCGACTTCGCTAATGCGGCGAATGTTTTCAACGCGATCTTTATCGCTGAAACCTAAATCGCCACACAGACCGTGGCGCACGTTGTCGCCGTCAAGCAGATAGGTGTGCTTGTTCTGCTCGTGAAGCTTTTTCTCAAGCAAGTTTGCTAAAGTCGATTTACCAGAGCCGCTTAAACCCGTTAGCCAAAATACACGAGGTGTTTGACCAAGCTTTTCAGAGCGGGTGGTCTTGTTTACTTCGTGTTTATGCCAAACAACGTTGTCGGTGGCCATTAGAAGTACCCTTCCATTTTCTTCTTCTCCATAGAGCCTGCGCTGTCATGGTCGATAACTCGGCCCTGACGTTCAGACGTCTTGGTAAGCAGCATTTCTTGAATAACTTCAGGTAGGGTAGCTGCTTCTGACTCTACCGCACCGGTAAGTGGGTAACAGCCAAGAGTACGGAAACGTACAGAGCGCATCTCTGGTACTTCACCTTCTTCTAGCGGCATACGGTCATCGTCAACCATAATAAGAATGCCGTCGCGCTCAACAACAGGGCGAGGCTTAGAAAGGTAAAGTTGTGGAATATCGATGTTTTCTAGGTAGATGTATTGCCAGATATCTAGCTCAGTCCAGTTAGACATTGGGAATACACGTATGCTTTCGCCTTTGTTCACCTGAGAGTTATAAATATTCCAGAGCTCTGGACGCTGGTTTTTTGGGTCCCAGCGGTGGTTGCTGTCGCGGAATGAGTAAACACGTTCTTTGGCACGTGATTTTTCTTCGTCGCGTCGAGCGCCACCAAATGCAGCATCGAACTTATATTTGTTTAACGCCTGCTTAAGGGCTTGGGTTTTCATGATGTCAGTATGTTTTGCTGAACCATGGCTAAATGGGCCAACGCCAGCTTTAACACCTTCTTCATTGATGTGAACAAGCAAATCGAAACCGTGTTTCTTAGCTTGCTCATCACGGAACTTAATCATTTCACCAAACTTCCACGTGGTATCTACGTGTAATAGTGGGAAAGGAATTTTGCCTGGCGCGAACGCTTTACGGGCAAGGTGAAGCAGTACAGAAGAGTCTTTTCCTACAGAGTAAAGCATAACTGGGTTTTCAAACTCAGCAGCAACCTCACGGAAAATCTGGATACTCTCGGCTTCGAGTTGTTTCAAATGCGTTACAGACGGGATACTAGCAGTCATTTTGAAGTCCGAATTTTATGTTATATACAAAAAAGTTATATATGGGTTATTTTTCTGCATAGAACGATAACATATTTAATTTCAAAAGTAGTATGCGATTTTGCTATTTAAAATAGCTATCTTATTCCATTAAATAAAACTGTCATGCAATTGAAGCATAAGCCAATTTTTTCAACGGCTATAAAAAGAAAAAAGCCCTGTTTAGGAAACTAAACAGGGCTTGTTGTTTACTGTTGTAACGACTTAATTGCTAGTTACCTTTCACTCAATTTGGTCTGGAAAGCGTCGAAGGTATTAACTACACCTTCGCGCGGCGAGCCAGACTTGCTCAAAATCATTATGGTTAAGCTCGACAATATAAAGCCAGGGACAATTTCGTACATCCAGTCGCCAAGTTTTTGACCACCAATCTCGATAGGAAGATAAATCCACAACAATACGGTTACTGCACCAACAATCATACCGCCTAGTGCCGCACGGCGGGTCATTTCACGTTTAAATAGGCTAAACAGTACTAGCGGACCAAATGCAGCGCCAAAACCAGCCCATGCGTTACTTACTAGCGTTAAAATGGTGCTGTCTCTATCATAGGCTAGATAGATTGCAACTAGTGCAACGACTACTACGCTGACACGACCTGCAATAACAAGCTCGCCATCTGACGCGTCGCGTCTTAGGAATGCTTGATAAAAGTCACTGGTTAGTGAACTTGACGTTACCAATAACTGAGACGAAATAGTACTCATGATCGCCGCTAAAATCGCAGCGAGCAGGAAGCCACCGATAAGCGGGTGGAATAGAATTTGAGATAAGTAGATAAAGACGGTTTCCGGGTCGATTTCATTACCGTTGCCAGTAACAAATGCTAGGCCGAAGAGGCCGGTCATTAACGCACCGATAATTGACACGATCATCCAGCTCATACCTATATTACGTGCAGTCGGTATGTCTTTAACAGAACGTATCGCCATAAAACGCACAATAATGTGAGGCTGGCCAAAGTAACCTAGACCCCATGACATTAGTGAGATAATACCTATTACACTTAATGCTTCGTTAGTAGATGCATCCATAAAGGCATCAAATAATGCAGGGTTTATCCTGTCTAAAGCGTCAATAGATGCCCCAATTCCACCTAGTTCGGTGATAACCACTGCAGGCACCATAACCAAGGAAACAAACATGATGCACCCCTGAACGAAGTCGGTCATGCTTACTGCCATGAAACCGCCTACAAGGGTATAGGCTACAACGACACCTGCGGTAACGTATAAGCCGGTCTCATAAGTTAATCCAAATGATGTCTCAAAGAGCTTACCGCCAGCTACCACACCAGAAGAGGTGTAAAGCGTAAAGAAGACAACGATAACCCCAGAGGCTATAACGCGCAATAAACGCGTGTTGTCGGCGAAGCGATTTTCAAAATAATCGGGGAGGGTAATGGAGTTGTTGGCTACTTCTGTGTAAACGCGAAGGCGTGGAGCAACTAACATATAATTTGCCAGAGCACCGAGAGTTAAACCAACCGCTATCCAGCCAGCAGATAAGCCTGATACATACATTGCACCGGGTAAGCCCATGAGCATCCATCCGCTCATATCCGATGCACCTGCTGAAAGTGCCGTTACCGCGGGGCCTAGTTGGCGGCCGCCAAGCATATAGCCTTCTACGTTGGTGTCTGTCTGCCGATAAGCGAAAAGGCCTATCCCTAACATTACAACAAAATACAAACCCAACGAGATTATCGTGCCAGTAGCCATATAAATTCCCTATGTTTTTTCTTTCATGCTAACACCTATGACATAGAGTCTCTATGTCAGTCAGCGACCTTGCATGTTTTCTATACGGTAATTCGTAAATAAAGTTTGGCGAAAGATTAAATTGGAAAAGATGCAACGCGCGCTCGACCTTCTCTTTTGGCCCTGTAGAGAAGCTCATCGCACATCTTGATAATGGTATCTAGGTTGGTTTCTCCATTGACGTCTAACAGACCTGATGAAAAACTAACCGAAAATTTTTCTTCGGTATTGCTCCAATGCTTTTGGCGAGACAGTGCCAAATTAAGCTCATCGAGAATTCGTTTGGCAGACTTTTGGTCGGAGTCTGAAAAGTAAATCAAAAACTCTTCGCCACCGTAACGGCATAGTTTGTCAGACTTTCGTATTCGATTTTTGATGATTTGCGTGAAGGTAGTTAATACTTCATCACCGACAACATGGCCGTACTTGTCATTGATTTTCTTAAAGTTGTCAACATCAAGAAGGGCGATACATGACGCTTTGTTTCCCTTCAGAGCCTTTTTCAAACTATTTAACATAGCCCGCCGCGTGAGTGCGCCAGTTAGCGAGTCACGCTCTGCCAATAAATCGCTCTGCCTTTTAGAAATCCATAGCCATAGTGCAAGAATAATGAGAATAGTGAGAATAGTGATGATCAATGCAAAGATGGTGGTTTTCATTGCCTCTTTATCGGTAGAAAGCCCAATTTTTTCGTTTCGTAGTGTAGTTAGCTCTTTCTGCCGGTAGTGAGCTAATTCAATGTCTTTCGCGATGCCGTCGGTAAAGGAAGAGTTCGACAATTTAAATTGTTCAGTGTTTTTATCGACGAGTAGCTTATTGTATAACTTCGAATGTTCATACGCTTTTTCATAGTCGCCCGCTGCGTCATAAAGTCTCGATAATTCAAGTTCTAGTCTGAGTTTAATCTTCTCTTTAAAACCTGAATTCGGGATAGTTGCTAAAACGATTTCTTTGTATTGCGCAGTTGAGTCTTTAAACTTTAATTCATCATTCAGTACTGCTGCGAAAAGCGCTTCTGCGTAAACTGAGAGCTCCTCAGTTCTTTGCTTGACCTGAGTAGTGTCGAGCTGCCTAATTTGCTCCATGGTTTTTTGTGCAGATTTTTCATATCCATCGGCTTTTTGAAAGACAATGACCCTAAGCCTTTGGACATATATCAATAATTTCTCATGTACTGAAGTCACCTTGGATACATGATTTAAAGCGTCGTCTAATAAAGCTAACGCATCCTTATAATTATTTTGAATCAACAAAGTATCAATTGCAGAAAAATAAGCCCAAGTTGTGACCATTGTGCTTTTATTCCGTTTATTATTTTCGATAATTTGCTGCGAATGATAATACGCTCTACTGGGAACGAAGAGTTCAAGGTAGGCACCTCGTAGCCAGTCGTGAGCGATTACATTTGAAAGTGCATTTTGTAAAGTCTTGTCTGAAGAGTACTCTGGAAGGTATGGTAAAGCATATTCAATTTCGTTTATTGCTTGAATAGGATTCGCAAGAGTAAGCTCCATAGCCAACCATATACTAGCAATAGCTGTTGCTTGCTTATTTCCCGTTTCTAAAGCCTCTAACTTTAAGCGACGAAGCTCTGGAACAGAAAAGTCCACTCTATGATCTGAGCCTTCAAAGTCATTAACTGCTCTTGCATAAATATAATACGCCTTAGTTGCCGCAAAGAGTTCTGGCATGAGTTCTTTTAGCTCTTGCCAATGCTTATCTAATAGTGGCTCCTTGACGAAAAGTGGAACCCTCGGAGTGTCAACATCATTTGCAGTGTAAGTCGCTAATAAGTGTCTAAAAATCACCCCTTCACTTCGCGTATCATCCTGTAAGCCCGAGCTTTCAATCATCGTAATAATGTCATCATTAGTCACTTCACTTGGGGTGTTCCAATGATAGATAGTTGTGGCTGCGATTTGGCTGTAACCATTAAGTTTCTTCAGCCTAAGAGCGTTAGGTATATCTGAACTGTGTACTTGTACAGAAAAGCCTGCAATGACAGGTAACAGTAGGCATACCATTAGCCTTGTAAAACGAAACCAAGCGCTCATTGTGATAGCGACCTCTGTACTGCGGATACGGGAATGATTAACTGAAGTTTGAAAAAGATGTTCTAACTTTACTGCGAAAGTATAAGTTTTATTGAACAGGGTTTCATCTTAATTTTAAGTGAAAAAAAACGGCCCCACAGGGCCGAAGAAGGGAAGTGCATTAGAAAAGCACTTTTTTGGAACGAATTGTCAACGTTGTCAGAGGTTAGGCAGAGAACTGTATTCTTTCTGAAACTGCTTTTTTCATTTCACTTAAGTCTGCGTTTTTATCGCCTACTATCATTACGTTAGCATGTTTCATTTTTATACTCTCCCCGTGGTAATTACCATCGGAAAACTCGCTAGGCACGCTAATATCGGTGCGTTCAGGCACTACGAAAACTGACATTTTACCTTGAGGTGTATTCACAATAAGGTGAAGGCTTCTTACCGTACTTAAATGGCAATAGTTAGCCACTTCTACACCCTCGAGCATTTGGCTGAAACTACCGCCGAAGCTTGCTAACTTTGCGTTCACCATATTCAGATCAACAGGAAGCTGCGAATGTGCACGCTCCACTTCTGCGTACTGCATATGGGCAAGTGCCTGCCCACCAATGCTTAGCGGCTGGTGATACCACATTGTAATCCCAATACCAACGGTAAAGGCAACAGACGCAGCCATGGCTAAATACCAGCGACTTCTGCGCTTGTAGCGGGTAAATTCATCCGCTGACTGCTGCCAAATTAATTTGTTAGCAAGGTCTTCTGGTACATCGACTTTAAGCGCTTGCTTTAACTGCTTATCTAGCTGCTTTTGTTCATTCCAGAAACTGCGTTTGTTTTCATCCGCTTTTGCCGCTTCTATAACATCACTGTCAGTCGTTTCTGGATCGGCGTAGATACGACGCCTAAATTCTAACTCATCCATTTACACGACCTCTCTGTTCACTTTGCTTTTCTAACGCGTCTTTAAGCTGATTCCTCGCACGAAAAAGACGAGTCATCACCGTGTTCTTATTGAGCCCTAATTGGTTGGCTATCTCTTCACCACTAAACCCAAAAATGAGTTGGAGGATTAATGGTTCACGATATTCAACACTTAATCCCCCTAATAGCCGCCTAAGCTCTCTGTCTCGAAGATCGCCATCGGCCTGCTGAGTATCATCCTGAATATGAACGTCATCTATATCGACGGTATCAAATTGCTTGCGTTCAAAACGACGGGCATTCTCACGGCGCAGTATGGTAATTAACCATGACTTTGCAGCTTTCTCATCGTTTAGCGCATCTAACGAGCGCCAGGCACGTAAAAAGGTTTCTTGTACGACATCTTCGGCAATGCTCTGGTCTTTAATCAACCAGTATGCATAACGATAAATGTCGGCATGAAATGCCTTTACCAGCGCTTCATATCTATGGTGTTTTGCTTTCATATCCGATAAGACCTGACTACTACCAGATTTATTTCGCCCAAACATAAATTAATCCAAAAAATCTGAACATTTTCACTATGGCATAAAAAACGCGTCATTTCGTTAACCGAAAGACGCGTTTTAAATTTAGTGCAAGTAGGCGGAGCAATTAGCCGAAGCTTCTACGCACCTTTCTGCGTGGCGACCCATGCATTAATATTTTCTTCTAGAATAGAAAGTGGAACAGGGCCGTACTTCAGTACTTCATCATGGAAGCCTTTCCAGTCAAATTTGTCGCCAAGTTCCTTTTGCGCATGCTCTCTAAGTTCCATGATTTTTAGTTTACCAATCATATAGGCCGTGGCCTGACCTGGCATAGCAATGTAGCGCTCAATCGCTTTTTGCGCGTCGTATTCAGGGTTCGGCGTATTTTCAACAAGGTAATCTACCGCCTCTTCACGCGTCCATTTTTTAGCGTGGATACCTGTATCAACCACAAGCCTACAAGCACGCCATAGTTCCATCGCTAAACGTCCGAAATCAGAATAAGGGTCTTTATAGAAACCCATATCTTTCGCGAGTTCTTCGGTATACAGACCCCAGCCTTCGGTGTAGGCGGTGAAGCTCAAGAACTTCTGGAATTGAGGCACACCTTCCAGCTCTTGTGCAATAGCGCGCTGCATGTGGTGACCAGGGATGCCCTCGTGATACGCAAGCGCCTCTAACTGATAAGTTGGCATAGCTTTCATATCATAAAGGTTTGCGTAATAAATACCTGGTCGGCTCCCATCTTGCGCTGGGCTTTGATAAAACGCTTTACCTGCCGATTGCTCGCGGAACGCTTCAACGCGTTTAACAATCATTGGCGCTTCAGGAAGAATGCCGAAGTATTCAGGAATAGCTTCTCGCATGTCGTCTATGGCGGTTTTAGCCATATCAAGGTATTGCTGTCTACCTTCATCGGTTGAAGGCAGATAGAATTGATCATCTTCACGCATGAAAACGAAAAACTCTTGTAGCGTGCCTTCAAATTTTACTTGTTCCATAATCTCGCGCATCGCGTTGTGTATGCGCTCAACATTGTCCAAGCCAATTTGATGCACCTCTTCGGCGGTAAGGTCCGTTGTGGTAAACCAGTTAAGGCGATTCTGATACCACTTATCACCATTTGGTAAGCGCCACACACCGTCGCCTTCAGGCGTTACTTCTCTTTGATGGGCGAGCTCTTCGATAAACTTCTCGTAAGATGGCATGACCGAAGTTACTAGTGCAGCTTTCGCCTCACCTAATAATGTGGTTTTTTCGGCCTCTGTTATATCAAGCTTGTTTACCTTGTTTTGAAAATCTTCCCAAATAGTAGAAGGTGTTTCGCTTGAATCAAACGGCGCGCCAGTTATTACATTTTTTGACGCATCAATCATTTGGTCATAAGCCCATGCTGGTGGGAATACGCCTGCTTTTTCACGTAACTTCATTTGTTCAATTACTTGGTCAAAGTAAGAACGAACGTTGTCTAATCTCCCAATATATGCCTGAGCGTCCTCTTTGCTTTTTACGCTGTGAATATTGATAAGGAAGCTAGGAACCTGAGTGTGCGCAGCACGGAATTGATGCACAATATAGCGATGGTGTCTAAACTCATCGTTAGCTAAATCGCGCTCAATACCAAGTTTATAAAGGCGCAAACTTAACTTTTCTTGATCACTCAACTTGCTGGTGTCGAAGGTATCAAGCTTTTCTAAACGATTTTTCGCGATAGCAATACGGGCATCAGCCTCTTCGTCACTGATGTCATCCCACTTGTCGTAATCCCACTTTTTACCTAAGTAGCTTTGAAATAGTGGAGAGCGTTTAAGATCTTCTTCAAATGTGCGCTCAAAGAAAGCATTGAGGCGTTCAGATTCAGACTGCCCAGCGGGCTGCTCTGCTTTGATCGGCTCTGGCGCTGTTTTAGCGGTTTCGCTCGCTGGAGAGCAAGCGGTTAACGTAGTAACGGCTAACGCGATTGGCGTTAGCTTTAATAGTGTTTTCTTCATTTTATTCCCCGTCGCGTTTAATTGATTATTTTTATAAGCTAAAGCTTCTAAGGTTAATAAGCCTTAAAGAGGACAATAAGGCTCGAAGGCTCGACTGTTTCTCGAACGCAAACATTTTTGTTAAGAAGCCCTCGCCACTGTGATTTAGCTAGTTGCAAGGGCTTTCATTACGCAAATTCTAGTGTATTAGCAAATGAAATGCGTTTTATGAAGCAGGATATAAGTTAGATAGCGTGTGAGCGTTCTTTGTGTTTTTCTGCTTCCATTCGCTACGAGCTATCTTAATTTCATGCGAGAGTTGCTCTAAAGTCTTCGTAACTTGTTTAGATTGTGCGCTCACATCAACCTTATTGGCAGAGAAACGAAGTGCGTAAAGTTCATTTACTCTATCGGTGATACCTTTAAATTGTGAAAGTTGCGCATTACCTAAGGTAAGCGCCTTTATCCATTTGTTAAGGGCAGGTGTTAGTTCACGTGTATTCTTTGCTTTAATCACAGACATAAGGCTCTGAAAATGTGCTTTTTCATCCCACTGAGCACTAGAGTGGATGCGCTGTGCAGAACTGGTTTTGTGAGTTATTCCAAGTCCGGTAGACTGAGCCTGCTTAAGCTTTCTGTACGTAAACAGCCATCCTGTAAGCGCAATAACAAACAGCGCAAGTAGTACACCAATTACCATCCAATTAAGCTGGTTATTTTTGTCAGTATTGACTTCACCTGAAGCAGAGCCTAATGGTTTGCCCTCATCGTTAGTACTAACACTAGGCTTTGTTGCAGTGGAAGGTATATCGTTTTGAATAGCGTCAGTACCTGTACTACTGGATAATGGAGTATTTGGGATATTAGAAGTATTAGCATTATTTGCGCTAGACGCTGGCGCTACCGTAATTGAACGAGCGGGAATAGTGGCATACTCAGTTTGCTGAGTAAGCGTATTAAACCAAGGGATAGTAATTTCAGGTAATACAAAGTTACCCGGCTGCGTAGGTATAATCGCCAGCGACGTTTGGCGCTGTGAAATTAAGCTTTGATCTTTTTCAACTGTCGTTGTGTTTGATTGATCCGGGTACAGCTTAAAGTTTGGCGGATAAAACTCAGGAATATCAGGAAGCTGCTCTTCTACTACACCCAATGCGGTTAGCGTAATAATACGCGTCACTGGCTCACCTGCTACAAAGCTATCACCTTGCGGCCATTCTTCATCTACTCGCACCATTTCAGAAGGTAACCAAGGGTAGTCTATACCCTGAGGAATGGGCTTAATGTTCACCGTAATGTCGGGCCCAACCCGATTGATTTGCTGGGTACGGTTGAAGAAGCCAAAACGTTGGTTGGTATTGGCAGCCATAACTTCGCCAGTGAAAATAGGGCCTCTTAGCGTGAATTCACCGGATGCTTGAGGCACAACAGCAAATTGACGCTCTATAATCTGATACCTTCTCCCGTTTACGATATCTGTATACTGTTTATCTTCTCCCAGCTGGGTGATTTCCGCATTTTGCATTTCTGGCGCTTGTAGGCTGCCGCGCTCAATATTGCTAGAAAGAAACAGCTTAACCGTGTAAAGCAGCTGCTGATTTAAATAGGCCTCTTTCACGTCGATGTCAGTGGTAACAAAATAGTCTCGGGCGACATTACTTTGTTCTTGTACTGGTATTACTTTGACTTGAATAGGCTTGGTTGATTTACCTTCAATGGTTAATGAAGGAATGGTGAACGTGCCTTCCTTACGAGGAAATAACGTAGTGGTCCAAACGGTGGTACGCTTGGTGTCAAAATTGACGATTGAGGTTTGGCTACTTACTGATGTTCTTCCGACCACAAAGTCTTTAAGCAGGGGAGAGCTGTCGAATGCATCTCTGTCCGCGCTGCCGTCTGCGGTAACCGTTAAGCGAATGGCTTCATCCAACATGACAGGGTTTCTATCAATGGTGGCTTCCAGCGAATTTACATCGGCATAAGCCGCCGTACTTAAGAGTAGGGTTAATAAAAAAACTATACGTGTAGACTGTAATAAGGCTCTCATCTACCAATCACTCCGGTTTGAAGGCATACGTTGACGCTGACGTTTTTGTGCTTCTAATTGCATTTTTCGTTTTAGTAGGAATGCAGGGTCGTCTGGCACGCGGCGCATTAAACTCTCCATTCGCTGCAGCTCTTCTTTTTCTGCGTCGGTAAGCTCGGTTTCTTGACCTTGCATTGCCTGTGCTTCCTGCTCTGCTTGTTGTTCGTCTTTTTGTGCTTGCGCGCCGTCTTGCTGCGCACCATCACCTTGGTCAGACTGCTCTTGTTCTGCATTTTGCTGCTGAGAGTCTGATGACTCGTTCTGACTGTTTATCTCGGAATCATCAGGCTGTTGTGAGTTATCTCCGCCACTTTGCTGTTCATCGTTAGCTTGGCTTTGGTCAGACTGTTGACCCTCATTATCGTCTTGCTGACCATTCTGCTCATTTGAACCTTCCTGATTGTTCTTGTCGCTTGATTGCTGGTTGTTATGAGAGTTATCAGAGCTATCTTGGCCATTATCCTGCGAGTCACTCTGTTCGCCATCATCGCCATTTTCGTTCTGGTTTTGATCCTGTTGCTGCTGTTTCAGCAAATCCTCGACAATCTTTTTGTTGGTTCTTGCATCGTCAAAATCGGGGGCTTCGCTTAACGCCTGATCATATTTATTAATAGCGTCTTCAAGCTTACCGAGTTTTGCCAGTGCATTGCCTTGATTGTAAAGGCTCTCGGGACCAGGAATGCTTTTGAAGGCATTTAATGCACCTTCGTAGTCACCTGATTTATAAAGTGATGATGCTTTCCACGCTTCATCATTAAACTTGTTAACGGCGTCTTTGTACTTGCCTCTTTGGTAGCTGTTTAATGCTTCTTGGTTGTCATTCATAAATGGCGTTTGCCACCATGAAAGTGAATCGGGTTTATTTGCCATCTCCTTTGCGCTTTCCGGTGCGTCTATGTCTTGTGACGTTCCAGCAATTTCTGAGGGTTGGGCACGTTGCAAAGCATGGGCGTTTTTAATCATAGAGGGGCTAAGTAAACCCACTAACACGATGAAAACTACCCCGCGTTTGAATGCAAAGGCGGCAAACGGAAGAAGTATAAGCAGCAAGTAAGGGCCAACTTCTTTCCACTGGTCTCCTTGTAAATTACTCTCTTCTTCGTTCTCTTCGCTGTCGCTTTTATCTAGTAGAGATACCGAGGCGAGGGCATCAATGTCGGCGTCGTTTGATGTAAAGGATTCAAAGCGTCCGCCGCTGGTTTTAACCACGCCTTTCACTGCGCCTTCATTTAACTTGGGTATAACGATGCTGCCAGTGAAGTCCTTTAGAAGCTCGCCGCTTTGCTGGCGAATAGGCGCGCCTTCAGATGTTCCAACGGTAAGTGCATTTACTGTAAAAGGAATAGAGGCCACATACTCTTGAAGCTCTTGTTGTTGTTCTAACTCTATACCATCAGTAATCCAGTAGATCATGCCTGAGTTATATCCGGCATTCGTGAGAAGCTCTGACGCACTCTCTATGCCTAGGAGTGGGTCGCTGCCCGGCACGGGCATAATTTCCGGTGAAAGACTTGGGATAAGGGTTGTGATATTTCCTGCGTCTTCGGTTAAGGGGCTAATGACAAACGCATCGCCAGCGTAAGCAACCAAGCCCATTTCTCCTTCACCAATAGCGTTGACTAGGTCTATCGCTTTATATTTAGCGCGAGTTAGCCTGTCTGGCGTCATATCGGTAGCGCGCATTGAAAGCGACATATCTATGACTATAACGTGTCCCATTTTCAACTGGTAAACCGGCTGCGGCAGGCGCTCCCACGTTGGACCAGCGAGTGCTATCACACTTATAATCCACACAAAAGCAAGCATCCACATTGGAGGTTTTGCGCCCATTTCGGTTTTTCCAATCACCATATATTGATATAGATGAGAAGGGATCACAGATTGCCAGCCAGATTGCTTAGCCGTGGTTTTTCTAATTAAAAACACAAGCAGCATCAGGGGAACGAGCGCGATAAACCATTCGGGGCGTAAAAAATGAAATTGGTTTAAGAAGTCAAATTCCATTACTTCGTCTCCCTGTTTGTTTGAGCTGCTTGTATAGAATCAGCTGAGTTCGGGTGTTGCTGGGACGAGTTAATTCGTCTTTGTGCGAACCAACGAAATGTTGATAAAAGAACCGTCAAGAATGCCCATAGTGCTGACAGTAATATTGCCGCACCAAGGGGATAGTAAAACAGTGCGCTCAATGGACGCATCTTACGCGTTTCACCTTCAATAGGCTCAAGCGCATCAAGTTGTTGATAAATAGCTTGAAGTTCCTGGGCGTTTCGAGCCCTAAAATATTGGCCGCCAGTGCTAGTCGCAATGTCAGTTAACATGCCTTCATCAAGTTCTTGCGATGGGTTTATTTGTCGGCTACCGAAAAAGCTTTGGATCAGCATCTTATCTGCGCCCACACCAATAGTGTATACCTTCACACCCTCACTAATTGCCAACTCTTTCGCCTGTTCAGGGGTAATATTTCCTGCAGTATTTTGCCCATCGGTAAGAAGAATTAATACGTTATTAGACTCTTCCCGTTCGTCAAAGCGCTTCACCGCTAAACCTATCGCATCGCCTATGGCCGTTTGTTCGCCAACCAACCCAATGACAGCTTCACTCAGAAGTGTAGAAACCGTATCTCTGTCATAGGTAAGCGGCGCTTGAACGTAAGCAGTATCGGCAAATAAGATAAGGCCAATTCTGTCGCCTACACGACGCTGAATAAAGTCATAAACCACCGACTTAGTCATGGTTAAACGGTTAACTTGTCGGCCATTTATCTGCATATCATCTATCTTCATACTGCCCGATAAGTCTACCGCTAACATCATTTCTCGACCTTCGTTTGGTATGCTAACAGGCTCTCCTAACCATTGAGGCCGTGCGGCAGCCGTTACGAGCAGCAGCCATATCAAGCTACTTACCACTAGCGGAATTTTGGTTTGCTTCAATTGGGTTTGCTCTGACACATCACCAGGTCGCAAACTAGGAACCCGCAAAGCAGCCATGGGCGTGTCTTGTGCTTTTTTAGAAAGCAAGCGTACGATAATAGGTAAGGGGAGTACGAAAAAGACCCACCACCAAGCAAAATTAAGCATGATGCGGCTCCTTGGTTTGCTTATCATGAGCGCTACCATCGTTTAGACCGCCATCATTCACACCGCCGTAAGCCCCCTTGTTTTTTGGCAGTTTGGCTTTTGAAAGCCAGTTTTTTACTGCCCCTTTGCAGGTTTCAAAATCACTAGGGTTGGGGGTGGCTTGATAAACATTACTTACTAACAAACCTAAATCACTTTCAAGTTTACTATCACTACTTTTCAATGCAGAGGTTAAGAACGCTTGCCACTGTTTACCGTATAACCCGGCTACTTGCTGAGTTGGGTAATAGCTCATAGCCGTGCGTTTTAGAATTGAGTTTAACGCCACGGGCCAATTGCTTTGTTGTGCTGAAATCGATTCAAGTAAGGCTAAAGCTTGCTTGCGCGCCTTGTTGTGACGTATGTGAGCAGTGATAGTTTTATATAGGCAAAATAGGGCAAGTAAAAACACTGCGATAGCGACCCACCAACCCCAATCTAATGGCCAAATGTTGACCTCTGTAGGTACGTGTATATCGCGCAGCTGAGCAAGTGGGTCTTGCTGCTGAGGTGGCACTGGCATTTGATTAGCCGATGTCGTTTGAGCTGAACTGGATAAAAGGCTTGATAAAAGATTGTTGCTCTGCATTAATTAAGCTCCAACCGTTGTTCTTGCTGCATACTTTGAAGCTGTTCGTCTAGGGGAAGACCCGCTGAAACACTGAATCGAGCGATATTGTTTTTGCGCAAGGTGCTATAAATCGCGCTATTGTGTTCGCTGCGCCATTTTTGATAGTGCTGCTGCTCTGTATTGTCGCCTAACACCCAACGTTGTTGGTTTCGACCATCAGAAACGCTGACGGTTTGTAATGAACTGGTTTGCGGCAAAGCGTGTTCTATTGGATCGTTAATCACGATAGCCCTCACTTCACAGTGTCGAGTTAAGTGACTTAAGTGTTGAATAGCTTGGGTACTTAAATGCTGAAAGTCTGACACGAGATAAACCAAGCTCCCAGGTCTTGCTAAACGTCTTGCCCTAGCACACGCATCGGCAAACGCTTGTTCGTCTTTGTCTTTGTCCGGCTCAGATTGCGCGCTCTGTTCGTGCAATGCCATAAGTTCATGACACACGTGCAACACGGCTTTTTTGCGAGTTAGTGGTTTAATTTCTTTGTGCTGTAGCTGATTAAATACTAGCGCGCCAACTTTATCGCCGCGAGCGGCAGCTGACCAGCTAATTAATGAAGATACATGAGCGGCTTGCACCGCTTTAGTAAGCAGTTGCGTGCCAAATGCCATTGACGGTAGGTAGTCACAGAATAGAAAAACCGGGCGCTCTCGCTCTTCCCGATACACTTTAGTGTGAGTTTTACCCGTGCGCGCAGTAACGCGCCAATCAATAGCGCGAATATCATCACCAGGCTGATAATGACGGGCCTCATCAAACTCCATGCCTCGGCCTTTGTGCTTGGTGAGATAACTCCCTGCAAGTTTAGCTTGTGGCATACGTTTAGGCGCTAAGCTAAAAAGCTTAGCCAACTGTTGATAGCGAAGTAGCTCCGCGGTAGACAGTGACACCCCGTTACTTTGCAGCTTGTCTAGCTGCGCTTGTACATTCACCATAACTTAAGGAACTGCGACAGTTGCAACAATCTTATCAAGTACGTCGTTAATCGTTACGCCTTCAGCCTCGGCTTGATATGACAGAATAATGCGGTGGCGAAGCACGTTGTGAACCACAGCTTGAATATCATCAGGACCAACAAAGTCTCTGCCGCTAAGCCATGCGTGAGCGCGTGCACAGCGATCTAAGCTTATGGTTGCTCGGGGGCTTGTTCCCATCGCTATCCACTGGCCTAATTCAGCGTCGAAATTTGCAGGCTGACGTGTAGCCATAATCAATTGAACTAAATACTGTTCTAACTCAGGCGCCATATACAAAGACAGCGCTTCTTTACGCGACGTAAAAATGTCGTCTTGAGTTAGCGTTGGTGGCGTAACGGGTGGCTCAGAGAGGGCCTCACCTCGCGTTAAGCGCAATATTTCCAATTCTGTCTCAGCGCCAGGATAATCGATGTCCACGTGCATCAAGAATCGGTCTAGCTGTGCTTCAGGTAGTGGATAAGTTCCTTCCTGCTCTAGCGGGTTTTGCGTCGCCATTACTAAAAATAGCGGAGGAAGAGGGTAGGTTTTACTGCCCACCGTAATCTGACGTTCGGCCATGGCTTCGAGCAGGGCCGACTGCACTTTTGCAGGTGCACGGTTGATTTCGTCGGCTAGCACTAGGTTATGAAAAAGCGGGCCTTTTTGAAAAACAAACTCGCCAGTCTCGGGGCGGTATATGTCTGTCCCAGTTAAGTCGGCAGGCAAAAGGTCAGGGGTAAATTGTACGCGATGAAAGTCGCCGTCAATACCGTTAGCAAGTGCATTGATTGCGCGTGTTTTTGCAAGCCCTGGAGGGCCTTCTACCAGAAGGTGGCCGTCTGCCAAAAGAGCGATAAGAAGGCTTTTGGTTAACGCATGCTGACCAATAATCTGCTGGTCTAAATAAGCGTGTAACTGTTGAAATTGCGCTGCTGCCATAATGCAAAATTTCCGTTTGAGTTCTCGTTATCAGGAAGTGTCATTTGAGCGATAGATTTATTAAATCTCTTATAAAGTGATCGCTTAGCTAAAAAGTAAACTACATATTAATTTAGATAGCTCTAGCCCGTCACAATGACACAAAACAGACTTTCATTTCCATATAAGGTTCATTCTATCTTTCTTCAAGTCGTCAAACAGTAATAAAAATGCGATATGTGGTGGAGGGCGAAACTTGCTTTCCTTAATCTCAAGCGAATTTAGCTAGCAAGTCTATTGGCTAACTGCACGAACGCTGCAAATTTTAGTTTCATTTATATTGCCCTTAATCCTGCATTATTTGCTATTTTGTTCATTGTTTGTAAAAATCGGGTTTATTACAGGTCAGACCACTTCATTGGTAATGAGCTAAAGGTGAAGCTGGTCATAAATTTAGGTGCATTATGGCAACAAAACAATCAGTTACTACCCGAGAGGGTGAGCGCATCGCCATTGTCGCGGGGTTGCGTACTCCGTTTGCGAAAATGGCTACATATTTCCACGGTGTTCCGGCTGTTGATTTAGGTAAAATGGTCGTAAACGAACTTCTGGTTCGCCATGGTGTTCAAAAAGAATGGGTTGATCAGGTTGTTTATGGTCAGGTAGTGCAAATGCCTGAAGCGCCAAACATCGCACGAGAAATTGTGCTTGGCACTGGCATGAATGTTCATACCGACGCTTACAGTGTATCTCGTGCATGTGCGACGAGCTTTCAGTCAACGGTAAACATCGCTGAAAGCATGATGGCAGGCACGGTACAGGTAGGTATTGCTGGTGGTGCAGACTCAACATCGGTATCACCTATCGGTGTGTCTAAGAACCTTGCACGTGCGCTGGTAGATTTACAGAAAACCAAGACCTTGGGTCAAAAGCTGAATATCTTTAAGCGTTTAAGCTTAAAAGACTTAGCGCCAGTACCTCCAGCTGTAGCTGAGTACTCTACAGGTTTGTCGATGGGACAAACGGCAGAGCAAATGGCGAAAACGCATCAAATTTCTCGTGAAGAGCAAGATAAGCTTGCACATCGCTCGCACAGCCTAGCGGCTGAAAGCTGGGAAGCCGGCAAGTTGTCTAGCGAAGTGATGACCGCTTATGCAGAACCGTATAAAGGTGCGCTTGAACGCGACAACAACGTACGTTTCGATTCAAAGCTTGAAGGCTACGCGAAACTTCGCCCAGTATTTGACAAAAAGTACGGCTCTGTAACTGCGGCAAACGCCACACCACTTACCGATGGTGCTTCTGCAGTGCTTATGATGACAGAGAGCCGAGCCAAAGAGCTAGGCTACACACCATTGGGCTACATTAAGAGCTACGCGTTTGCTGCAATCGACGTTTGGGAAGACATGCTAATGGGACCATCGTACGCGACACCTATCGCGTTAGATCGCGCTGGAATGACGCTAAACGATTTAACGCTAATTGAAATGCACGAAGCGTTCGCAGCGCAAACCTTGGCAAACGTTAAGATGTTCGCAAGTGACAAGTTCGCCAAAGAGAAACTAGGTCGCGATAAAGCGACTGGCGAAATTGATATGGACAAATTCAACGTGATGGGTAGTTCAATTGCCTATGGTCACCCGTTTGCCGCAACCGGTACACGTATGATCACGCAAATGCTTAACGAACTAAATCGCCGTGGCGGTGGTACAGGTCTACTGACTGCATGTGCTGCGGGTGGTCTTGGTGCCGCAATGATCGTGGAGACAGAATAATATGAGTCAGGAACAAGAAATGACAAATGAAGTTCAGCCGACATCAGGAGCATTTACGTTAACCAAGCAAGATAATGGCGTTGCTATTCTTAGCATGGACGTACCTGGCGAGAGCATGAATACGCTTAAAGCTGAGTTCGGCGATGAGATATCTGCCATGCTTGATGATATTGAGCGCGACAGCAGCATTAAAGGTGTTGTACTAACGAGCGGCAAGCCAAGCTCATTCGTAGCAGGTGCCGATATCACCATGCTAGCAGCGTGTAAAACCGCTGAAGACGCCACAACTATCGCTGCGGGCGGCCAAGCTATTTTCGATAGAATTGAAAATATGAAGGCTACCTTCGTTGCGGCTATCCATGGCCCAGCGTTAGGTGGTGGTTTAGAACTTGCCTTGGCGTGTCATTATCGCGTATGTACAGATTCACCTAGCACCCAGCTAGGTTTACCTGAAGTGCAGCTTGGCTTATTGCCGGGCAGTGGCGGCACTCAGCGTCTTCCTCGCCTAATCGGCATTCAGCAAGCAATGAAAATGATGCTTACTGGAGCCCCTGCGCGTGCTAAACAAGCTAAAAAATACGGCATTGTAGATGATGTAGTACCGCACAGTGTTTTATTTAAAGTTGCTGAGCAATTTGCGCTTAAACGCAAACCAGAACGTGAAGCGCCGCAGAAGAGCGTAATGGACAAAGTGCTTGAGAAAACTGGCCCAGGCCGCAGCATGATGTTTAAAAAGGCTCGCGAAGCGACATTTGCCAAAACCAAAGGTAATTATCCAGCGCCGGGTTACATAATTGATGTCATCGAAACAGGCATGAACGACGGGATGAAAGCGGGGCTTAAAGCCGAAGCTGAAGCCTTTGGTAAGCTTGTTATGACACCGGAGTCTTTCCAATTACGCCAGATTTTCTTCGCAACAACAGAAATGAAAAAAGAAAACGGCGTTGAGGGTGTTAAACCCGAAAAGATGAAGAAAGTAGGCGTACTTGGCGGTGGTTTAATGGGCGGTGGTATCGCCTATGTAACGTCGACCAAAGCAGGTGTACCTGTGCGTATTAAAGACGTACGTGCGGAAGGTATCGCCAATGCAATGAAGTACAGCTATGACATCTTAAACAAAAAGGTGAAGAAGCGTTTCATGCGTAACAGCGAAATGCAGAAGCAGTTAGCGCTACTCACTGGTACACTTGATTACAGCGGCTATCAAGATGCTGATATCGTGGTTGAGGCGGTTTTTGAAGACCTCGACCTTAAGCAAAAGATGGTGGCGGATATTGAAGAGAACTGCAAAGAAAGCACGATCTTCGCGTCTAATACATCGTCTATTCCAATCACACAAATTGCAGCTAAAGCAGCACGTCCCGAAAACGTGATTGGTCTGCATTACTTCTCGCCAGTAGACAAAATGCCATTGGCTGAAGTTATTGCTCACGACAAAACGTCTGATCAAGTTATTTCGTCTACGGTAGAGTTTGCTAAAAAGCAAGGCAAAACGCCGGTAGTTGTTAAAGACGGTGCGGGTTTCTACGTAAACCGTATTTTAGCGCCTTACATGAATGAAGCGGCAAACCTCATTCTTGACGGTGAGCCTATTGAGCACATCGATAAGTCATTGGTTAAGTTTGGCTTCCCGGTAGGCCCTGTGAAACTACTTGATGAAGTGGGCATTGATGTTGGTACTAAGATTATCCCATTCCTTGTAGAGGCGTTCGGCGAGCGCTTCACTGCCCCAAGTGCTTTCGATAAAGTACTTGCAGATGGCAGAAAGGGTAAGAAAAATCAAAAAGGGTTTTATTCTTATGAAGGTAAAAAGCCAGGTAAAGAAGTGGACGAGTCAATCTACGAATTACTGGGTCTTTCACCTTCTGCTAAGTTAAGCGAAAAAGAAGTAGCGGAACGCTGCGTATTAATGATGCTTAACGAGGCGGCACGCTGTTTGGATGAGGGCGTTATCCGCAGTGCCCGTGACGGCGATATCGGTGCTATCTTTGGTATTGGTTTCCCTCCATTCTTAGGCGGTCCATTCCGCTACATGGATACGCTGGGAATTAAACACGTTGTTGCTCGTTTAAACCATTATGCTACTGCTGTGGGCGATAAATTTGCACCTGCGGAAGTGTTAGTGAAAATGGCGGAAAATGATCAGAAATTTTATAATTAAGTTTATAAAATGTTAAAAGCCGGGCTTTGCCCGGTTTTTTTATGCCTAATGCTTATTTTAGCTGGTTTATTGTTCGATTTTGGGTAAAATCCCTCCGGTTAAAAAGTGGTCATGTCAATTTATTGACATAAGTAATCAATGACTTAAAGGAGGTTATTGGTTAGTGCCATCTTTAAATTTATTTTGTTACTGCAAATGGGGGCCATGTGATTTCACTCGTTGTATTAAGCGTTCTCTTTTCTCTCTATTTTTATGTTGAAGCGTTTAAATGGGGAATGAATGCGAAGAAGTGGGCGATTGCAGGGTTAGTATTCGGCCCTATATTACTTCCTATGTTCTCTATCTCTCGCCATATCCACTGGCGCAATGCAGTTGGGTTTAACAATCTTTATATCGCCGCGTAGCCCCTTTAAAGCGCTTTGGTGAAGAGTGTAGGTAAAAGATAGGTTACAGGTATAAAAAAAGAGAGCGTTGCTCTCTTTTTTTGGAAATTCTAGGGTATCTACTAAAGACCAATTCCCATGCCACTGCCACCAGTCTTAGGGCGAACTGTTTGTGGCTGGGTTACCGTTTCTTTTTGCGACTCAGGAGCTTGCTTAGCGCCGTCTTGTTTGTCGGCAGCAACTGGGGTAGCGGTAGAAAGTACAAGTGCAACTGCGTACTCTTTTAACATGTTAATTTCCTCTGATTATTTTGAACGAACAAACAAAACCGATTTTTTATATTTGTCATCGGTATCTATTACATAGCCAGATGCATGCCAGAAATAAAAATTTTTTAAATGTTTAATATAATCAGTTGGTTACAATTTTTTGTTATAGCTTTTGTTGTTGAGGGGGGGGGCGGCGCCATTTTAATGGCACTAAAGTCTAATACACTAAGGTTGAATAGGCAGAACTTTGCCAAGCGCTTCAGTTAACGACGTTTAACAGAGGAATGTAGATGCCCTATACGCGTTGCACAGGTTAGGGCGATTAGAAATTAGAGTGGCCAAGTAGCGTGTGAAGCTTTTGGTTTTCGGTGAGAAGCTTCTCGAAACGCTCGGCATTTAAAGGTCGGCTGTATAAGAAGCCTTGCAGCATTTCGCAATCGTAGCGACGCAAGATATCCAACTGAGCTTCTTCTTCCACCCCTTCTGCTACTACTTTCAAGCCCAAATTGTGGGCGATATTTATAATAGCGGCTGCCATGTGACGGTCGACATTACTCTTTGCAATATCGTCAATGAATGCTTTGTCTATTTTCAGCGTGTTTAGTGGGAAACGCTTTAAGTACGCCAAAGATGAATAACCTGTTCCGAAATCGTCAAGCGCGAGGTGAATACCCCTTTCTCGGAGACGAGTCATCATTTGAAGGCCATTCTCAGGGCTTTCCATTAACGTGCCTTCAGTTATTTCGCACTCAAGGTGTAGTGGAGACAAGCCTATGTCATTTAGGATCTTATTGATTCTGTCATCTAAGTCGGGCAACTCGAACTGCTTAGCAGATATGTTTACAGCTACGCGGCCACTAAACAGCCCTTGGTTTACCCAACGTTTCGTATCTGCGCACGCTTTTCTGAGCACTTGCTCACCAATTTCTATAATTTGCCCAGTCTGTTCAGCAAGAGGAATAAATTGCCCTGGGCTAACGATGCCTTTTTGCGGATGTTCAAAGCGCACTAAAGCCTCCATACTGACTAGCTTACCAGAGGCGATATCTACCTTCGGCTGGTAATAAACCGTAAAGAGGTCGTCTTTAATACCTTGTCTAATAAGGTTTTCTATTTGAAGCTGTCTAACAGCATTTTGATTCATCTCACCGCTAAAGAACTGATAGCTATTGCCGCCATTATTTTTAGCAAAGTACATGGCAGTGTCGGCATTCTTAAGCATTTCCTGAGGCGATGCGCCATCGTCAGGGAAGAATGCAATTCCAATACTGGCACCTAACACAAACTCTTGCTTATTAATGATGAAGGGGCGAGATAACGTGTCTAAGAGGTTTTGCGCGTAATGTGTCACCGTGTGGATATCGGCATTGTCTTCCATTAAAACACTAAATTCATCACCACCTAAACGGTAACAGGTAGCACTCTTTCCGGTGATTCGTTGTAAACGCTTTGCTATTTGTTTAATTAAAATATCACCGGTTTGGTGCCCCAAAGAGTCGTTAATCTTTTTGAAGTTATCCATATCCAAGCAGAGCAGGGTATGCTGAGCACCTTTTCGAACAAGGTTTTGGTGGCTAGCTTGGAAAAACGAACGATTTGGAAGCTCGGTAAGAGGGTCGGTATTAGCCAGTTTTAACAGCTCTTTTTCGGTACTTTTTCTTGACGTAATATCACTAAATACGCCAACGAAATGACTTATCTTGCCGTCGTCATCATGTACGGCATCAATATTCAATTCCATCTCATAGCGTTCGCCGTTTACGCGCACGCTTTCTACTTCGCCCGACCAGTTACCTTTTGACTTAAGGGTTTTCTTAATCTCTTCCGTAAAGGCGTCCGGGTACAAATGGAAATGCATATAGCTAGCTAAAGCTTGATCACGGGTCTCACCCGTGTACCCACAATAAGCGTTGTTAACACTAATGAATTTAAATTGGGTATTCGTGATAAAGACACCTTCAGAAATATTCTCGATTGAACGCTTAAATAGATTAAGCTGCTCTTCTGCCTCTTTTAAGTGATGAATATTTTTAAGGGTTCCTGTCATTCGCACAGGCTGGTCATTATGGTCTCTTTCAACGACTTTTCCGCGATCCAATATCCAAATCCATTGATTTTTAAATGTCTTGGCACGGTAAGCAAGTTCATAGAAGTCGCTATTTCCTTCAAGATGTTCTCTTAACGCAGTCTTGACTCGGTTCACGTCGTTAGGGTGAATATTCGCGTCGTAGGCGCCGGTAGTGCGGATATCATCTTGTGGGAAGTCTAATGTGCCCCAGGTATTAGCACGGTACACCTGACCTCGATACACATCCCAGTCCCACAATTCGTCGCCTGAACTCCAAAGCGTAAGTTTGAGGCGCTCTTCTGACTCTTTGATGGCTAGCTGATTGGCTTTTCTAATTTGATATTGTCGGACGATAAAAGCAAAAATGGCAAATGCAACAATACAGTAGAAAACAATAGCAACGGTATGAAGCCAAGGTGGCCTAGCAATGTGCACGGAAATTCTTTTGCTGTCAGACCATAGCTTTCCTGGCGCTTTAGCTTGGACCTCAAAAATATAGCTTCCAAAATTTATATTATTAAATTGGGCAACTCTGTCATCTCCATTATCGATCCAATTATCATCAAACCCTAACAATCGATATCGATAAACTACGTGCTGCGGATAGACTGAATTAAGTAAATTGAAGGAAATGCTGAATCTAGATTCGTTATACTCGAGATAAATAGCATCCTTGTAATTGATATTTTGAGCGGATGAAAAGTAACTTTTTTCCGTTCCATACTCTCGTTGTACGATATTTGACTTGTTGTTTGAAACGCCAAAGACTTTCAACTCAGAAACCTCAGGTGTGAGAGTTGTTAACAAGCCTTTCGCAGTCTTCAGGTGATTTCTATTTACGACGTTGTAGCCTGTCATCCCACCAAAGTAAATACTAGAGTCGGAAGATACGAATATGGAACTTTCACCCAGTGAATTAAAATTTAATTCTGAGTTCGGTATTGTGATTAATTCCGTTAGATCTGGTAGATGAATTTGATGAACACCTGCGGTATCTGCATACCAGATTCTGTCATTCACGCCGACTGAAGAGATAATCTGTCCTGAGTTTTCTTGACGACTTTGCCTTTTTGTTATTTCCCAGGTATTTTTATCTACACCAATTATTCCTTTTGATCTGGTGGTCAGCCAATAGGTATTGTCTGATTCGTAAACTCGGTAAACTTGAGAATCGAATCCATTAGATTGTTCAAGTGAATAGACTTGTCGCTTTTCCGCTAATGAATAGATGCTAACTCCAGACTCACTTCTTAACCAAAGCCTGTTATTTGAATCTTTGAAGATAGGGACAAGAAGTGAATAGTCTATTTTAACGTCTATTTTCTCTTTTGTGATTTGATTTGATTTAGGATCAAAAGTCAGTTTGTGGGGCCCTTTCGTATCTACCCATACCCAAATTTCATCATTGTTTCGATAAAAGAAATCGATAAAAATCCCTTCAAAAAAATGGCTAGTAATTTCCAGTGAATTATTCACCTTATCAAGAACATAAATGCCATTTGATGATGCGAGCCAAAATTTACCATATGGGTCTATTTCCAAGTCCCAATATGTTATTGACTTTGGTAAATTGCTAAAAGCTTCAATAAATTTGACGTCACCTGAGCTTGAGTCGAGCTTACCTAGACCTCTCTGCTGAGCAACCACAAAAATATCTTGATTCTTATCTTCTGCAAACCCCCATATTGCAGAGTAATCATCTTCAGCTGCATTTGGTGAGTTATATACAGACTTATACCTTGTCGTGGCATATTCAGGATGAAATCTGAATGCACCGCTTTTTATTGTTGTGACCCATACACCGCCAAGTCTATCTGATACTAGATTCATGATAGTTGCCGTAGGAAGGCCTGTTAGCTCTTGGTTGCTGTGAGCTAAAAATAAAGTCTCTGGATGAAAATTGGAATCTATATCAGTGATAGCAGCTTCGCTGAAAATGAAGAGACCTGCTTGGGTTCCTATCCAAATGTCATCTTCCTTTTCGAAAATCGTAAGTGCATTTAATGCTTCACTAGACTCTGAAGTAAATTCGTCTTTTATGTGCTGTAATATCTTGCCGGAAGCCGACATTACATAAATGCCTTCATTGGTTGCAAGCCAGTAATTTCCGTTTATCACTTCGATGTCGTGAAGGGAGCGAACATCCAAGTTGATACCCCACGGGTTCACCTTAGTTGCTGAGTAGAGAGACTCGTCAGATTTGTCAATAAGCGAAAGACCAAATTCGTTTGATCCTAACCAGGTACGATTCGCTTCATCATGAATGACTTTAATAAAACTCTGATCTCTGTATATCTGTTTTACAACTTCAATTTGATGGGTGTCTTTCGATAATTTGTAAAGAAACTTCAAGTCGGCAAATAGGATGTCTCCTTCGTATGACTCTCCAATACCAGTAATAAAGTCAACTTTAATTACGCTATTTTGTCGATTAAAAATTTTAAAGTTGTCGCTTTCTGATTGATATTTAGCGAGTCCTGCTTGCGTACCTATCCACAAATCTCCCCGGGAGTCTAAGAACAAATTCTGAATGTAACCAGTTGGTAGTGAGTTAGGATCGACGTCTGAAGGGTGGTATTGCTTTACTTCATAACCTGAATATCGGTTGAGCCCATTAGAGGTAGCGAGCCAGATGTAACCTTTGTTATCTTCGACAATGTCCAATACTGCAGTGTCAGATAATCCCTGCTGCTTATTTAATTCTGTAAAATGAAGATCAGAAACCTCTATCGCCTTTGCAGAAGAAAAGAAAAGCTCTGACAAAGCCAACAAAAGAAGAGAAATTGAATAAATTAGGGTTGAGCGCACCTACACACCTTTGGCATACGCCATTTATTATTTTTGTATTTCACTGGCGGTATCCCTAACAGCCAGAATAATAAATATGCCGAATTAACTAAGCCTCTACAAGGACTTTTTAGAAATAACAAGTATGATGGTTTACTTATTGACCAACCTTGTCCGTGAATACCTTTGTTTATCGGCAGATTGACGAAATTCTTAACGCGGCTGGAGGGTTTTATTGTATCGCTCTTAATAGTAGGGAATTTCCTTCTTAAACTCAGAGATGCTGTTAATGGTTCGCTTTTCTTGCGTTGAAATGCTCTCAAACTTTCCCCGTGAAAAAAGTACCAGTTCGCCGCAGCGTTCTCTTTTAGCCAGCTGGTGTGCGAATTCTTGAATTTCTTCGAAGCTCAGGCCTTTAATTCGTTCGGCTAGCTTAGCATTACGGTTGAACCCTAAATCTTGGGTTCCCAAGCTTACCCATAAACGTTGTGATTTCATCGAGAGAGTAAGATCTCTTTCTTCTAGTTGCTTGATAAGATTCTGTTGAATGGTAGGCCAATAAAAGCGGTAAAACTCAATTTCATTTAGCTGCTGGAATAAAAATTCCGTCATTGCATCCAACAGTTTCTTGGGGCTGCACTGAGGACTTTGAATATAAAAAGCCATTCCAGGGTGTTGATTGTGTGGTACGTAGCCTGTTCCCACAATATACCCAAGCTGCTGTTCTGTTCTCAATGAATTGAAGAATGGTGCGGCCAGCATTTGTTCTAGGACCATACACAACGCTGTATCAGTAAGGCTAGGTGAGGGGGCTTGTAAATAAAGTACAACAGCGGAGTCATCGTGATTACACAAAACCTCGTGATAGAGTGTTCCTCCCACGGGAAGTTTTGATACTGCACGAGAAAGTGGTGCTCCCCCCGCATTTTTGCAATGGTTACGGAGTTCCGTTGAGAATGCCTTTGCCTCTTCACTTGCCCAGTTACCATGCATAAATGCTTCTACAAAATAATGTTCAAAAGCATTGTTTCGACAACTTAACATCTCTTGATAAGAGATATTTTCTATCACATCCAGCAGTTCCACAGGCGCTTGTGTATTGCGTTGAATCAGAACGCTTAACCGTGAGAACAAACGGTTAGTCGGCTTGTTCAGCAGTGAGTTGTGGAGGCTTTGAATTTGAAGCGCTTTGTGATGTTCAAACACTCTTTCGTCGGGAGTGAACCCAAGAACAGCATCAAGAAGCTGGCTGGCTAATAAGGTTTGTTGATTAGTAAAACCACGTGTATGCAGCGTAAACCCTGCTTGATGCCCATAAATTCGATAGTGAAGACCAGCAATTTCTGCACGATAATATTTCGCTTGAAGGTGGTCATTCAGAGCTCCCAACCAAATTCTCTTTGCTGCGACTGAGGTCAGTGAGTCAGAAAAACGAGCAGCGTCGAAGGAAATATAAATATCTCCTTTAGGGCTATGAAACTGCTGATCCTGAGCGAACCAAAAACGATAGCCACCGTCGTCGACTAATTTGTTAGGAATGTTAAACCCTGTTTCAGGTAGTATCAGGGTGTATTCACTTGCCAAATAAGGATTAGGCGGTGGAAGACGTAATGCAGAAATTCTTTTTGCAGACTCAAGAGAGCGCAATAGAGAGTCATCGATATTTTCGACACTATATTCAGCTTCATAAAATGCACATACTTGAGTAGTTTTTACGTCTTTCGATATTACTTTTAAGCGAAGATTTTTCGGTGTAAAAAACGACAGGGCATGCTCAATAACGCTTCTGTCATAACTACCAATAGTGGAACGTAGCCTATTTAATTCTTCCGGCTCAAATATAAATTGATGCTGTGCATACTCGGTTATGATCCCAAGTGGCTTCACATTTTCTTCGTACTCTAGTGCCAGCGCATTAAGCTGCGATTTCTCGTGAAAGCGCCATTCTTCAGTGGATGCTTCTTTTATTAATTCTATATAACTAAACAATGCCTCTAACACTTGCGCTTTATGTTTAAGGCCTTCCTGAGTGAGCTGAAAGCTCACATTAAAGTCTTTAAATTTATCGCCCTCTATACCTGAACCGGCGATTAGATTTAGTGCCCAGTCTTTTTCTTTCAAATAGGCAAGTAGGCTTCCTTCGCCTTCATCACCAATCAAATGGCTGATGTAGTTCAGTGGTTTGGTTTTGTAGTCGTTCTGTAAAGCGGGTAGGGCAAACGTTACTATCATCCGTCTAGCAGATTGCAGAGGATGTATATTGATCTGAATGCCTAGCTCATTTTCAGTATATAGTTCAGGCCAGTCGTCAGAGGCTAACTGTCCGCTTGGTAACGTACCAAAGCATTGATGCACTAATGCCTCGAGTTGTGGTATTGGCATAGGGCTGGCTACACACAGTCGCATGTTCTGAGCACAATAATAAGATTGGTGGAGTGCCTTAAGGCGACGCTTCAGTTCTGCACATTCATGTTGGGAAAATGTATCGCTATTGCCCACCGAAAATTTTGCAAAAGGATGCTGGGGGTTACAAGTTTCTTTGTGTATTTGATAAAGACGTCGAAGGTCGTCCTTTTTCTTAAACTCAAACTCTGAATGAATATTCTTTATTTCATTAGTCAGTGCGTCCTCCTCAAAGAGAGGCTGCCTTAGCATATCAGCAAACGCAGGCAACGTTTGCGCAATGGTGTCTCCACTGCAACTGAAATGATAATTAGCGTATTCAGTTCCCGTCCACGCGTTTATTGTGCCTCCGTGCTGTTCAATGAATCCATTAATCGCATTGGGCTTAGGTAAGTGACGGCTTCCCATAAAAAGCATGTGTTCAAGAAGGTGGGCTAGCCCTTGACAATCGGTAGGGTCGTAAAAGTGTCCAGCTTTTACCGCCATAGAAACAAACGACTCACTCGCTTCTGGCGTGTGGCATAACATAGCACGCAACCCATTTGGTAAAGTGACGTGATATGCGTTTTCTAAGTTTATGGTGTTGTTCACATTGTCTCGTTTTTGGTCAAGAGCACCTTACTGCTGGAGCATCTATAAAGAGGAACTTCACAAAACGTTAAATAATGTACGAAAATTCTCACTATTCGCCGTTTAGCGCTAGGCGTAGTATCAGCTCTCTGATATCGTTAGCATACTTTCATTAATACTATGCGCAATGTTATGTCAGGTCAAAGTAGCAACGACGACATTTATCTTTTCATTATGCGTCACGGTGAAGCAGAAGCGCCCAGACTCGATGATAAAAGTAGGCAACTTACACCGTTAGGTAGGGAACAAGCCAAAACCGCAGCTTTATGGTTAAAAGACCAATATTGCGAGAAAGGTAGTGTGGATTTAGCGCTTGTTAGTCCATATCGTCGAGCGAAGCAAACCCACGATATGGTATCGCTTGATATCGTAGCGGACAAAGTTGAAAGTAACGAAGATATTGTTCCGGAAGGCTCGCCACGACTTGTGAGTGATTATATTGATGGACTTCTTCACGCCGCGGTAAATTCAAAAAAGCCGATCAAAAAACTCCTTGTCGTCAGCCATATGCCGCTAGTGAGCTACTTGGTTGATGAACTTTGTCAATCTTACACTACCAGCTTATTTTCCACTGCGTCTATTGCTGTTATCAAATATTCATTAAGGGAACATAAAGGTACGTTAGTTACGCATTATCAAGGCCTCTAAATCGTCCTTTTTCCTTGCTGCGATTTATTTCCGAAATTGCACAATTAATCGTTAAGTATATTTCCCCTCGGTCGATAGTATCTTTGAGAGTGTCAAAGTTTATTCTATTGAAGGGTTGGGAAATGGACAGCAAATCTATTCCTGAGCTCCTTAAACGTTCATTGCAATCGCATATGGCGGAGGCTGATTTACGTGAAGATGAGGAGACGCAGGATATTATTGCCAAATTATCTGAATTGTCAGATAAGGTCGCCGCTGCGAAAGCTAGAGCACTGGCGAATAGAGCACAGCGTCTAGCTGACGAAGCGAAAGGTTAGCTAACAAAGCAAAAGGGAAGATTAGCTAACCAAGGCTTTAGTGGTCGTTACTCGACTCTCTGGGAGCGATATAGTATTCCGGCAATATTCTGACGGTTTTTATCATGTTCTCTGAAATATCTACTATTTCAAGCGGATAACCCGCCAAACGTACGCTTACCTTGTTCTCAGGAATTTCCTCGAGATACTCAAGTAACAAACCATTAAGGGTTTTAGGACCTTCCGTCGGCAAGTTCCAATCCATTTCTCGATTCAACTCACGTACGTTAGCACTTCCGTCAACCAGTACTGACCCATCTTGCTGAACGTGGGCTTCTTTACTGTGATCAGGAACCATACTCGTTGTAAAGTCACCAATAATCTCTTCAAGAATATCTTCTAAGGTAACCAAACCCATGATGTCACCGTATTCGTCCACAACTAGCGCAATACGCTCTTTCTCAGCTTGAAACTTGTACATCAGAGTATGCAACGGGGTAGATTCAGGTGTGTAATAAATCTCACGAACTGCGCGAAGCAAGCTTGATTTAGTAAACTGGTCTTTTGATAGAAGACGCAGGGCGTCACGCACATGCACAAAGCCTACAGCATCATCAACACTGTCGCGGTATAACAAAACACGAGTGTGCTGAGCATGGGTCAACGCTTTCTGAATTTTTTTCCAATCGTCGTTAATGTCGATAGCAAAAATTTCAGCACGCGGCACCATGATGTCTTCGGCAGTTACGCTCTCTAAGTCTAGAATACTAACCAACATATCTTGGTGTCGCTTAGGGATCATGGCACCGGCTTCGAAAACCACGGTTCTTAATTCTTCTCGACTTAACGAGTCGTCACTTCCATTCGCTGGACTAATTCTTAGAAGCGCAAGAATACCGTTGGTAATACCGTTTATAGCGGCTACGAAAGGGTACAGTAGCGTAAGTAATGGAAGCAGAATGATAGAGCTAGGGAACGCCACTTTTTCTGGGTAAAGTGCAGCGAGTGTTTTAGGTGTTACCTCTGCAAAAATAAGTAACACTAGCGTTAGGCCAAATGTGGCAGCAAAAAGCCCCCAATAATCACCGAATAAACGAATACAAAGTATGGTTGCAAGCGAGGATGCCGCAATGTTTACTAAGTTGTTACCGATGAGAATAAGGCCTATAAGGCGATCAGGTCGTTCTAGAAGTTTAGCAACGCGTATAGCTGAGCGGTTGCCTTCTCCTTGCAAGTGCTTGAGTCGATAGCGGTTTATCGACATCATGCCAGTTTCTGAACTGGAAAAATACGCAGATAGTAATATGAGTACGCCGAGCGCGATAAACAGCGTACTCGTTGATATGTCGTCCAATTAATGGGTTCCTGTCTTAACTTAGGCTTCAAATGTATTGATTTGAAGTGCGAGTTTCAAGGGAAAATTGCTGATATGCCCCTAATTAACTAGATAACACCAAAAAGTGACAAGCGCCGCCGAGCCGCCTAAAAAGCCAGCCCGGCAGCGAGCTTAGCAATAAATACAGGGAGTTTTAAAGAAGAAACTCGCGAACTAGCTTGCTACCAAAATACGCAAGAGACAATAAAGTCACGCCCAACACTGTCATTACAATGACCTGTCGTCCGCGCCACCCTCGAAGCTTTTGGCCTATAAGAAGGATAAGAAATACCACAAGCGCTGCAGCGGAAAGCACTGTTTTGTGCGCATAGGTTTTATTAAACATATCCTCTAAAAAAACAAACCCGCTAATAAGCGAAACTGTCAATAAACAAGTGCCCGCAAGTAATAGCTTAAATAAGATATTTTCTACCAGCATTAGAGGGGGCAGCGATGAGTGTAGTAACGCCGCGCCTTTTTGCTTTAACCGGTAGGTAATGTAGGACATTTGCAGCGCGTATAAGAATGCAATGACCAAAGTGCAGTAAGCAAACAACGACAAACTAATATGGATAACCAAACCAGGCTGCAACTCTATGTGCATGATGTAGGACACGGGAATAAACTGCGATGCGAGCACCGTTAGGCTTGCAAAGCCAAATACAACAGGAAGTAAAATCAGGTTAGGAATGGCGCGGGCAAAAATAAGCATGGAAACGGTGATTATCCACGACACTAATGACAGCACATTGGTTACGCTCATGTCTTGCCCAGGCGCGACAATAATAACCTTAGTAAGAAAAGCGATATGTGCAATTGCCCCAAGACTAGCGATGGATAGCCCTAATCGCTTATTCGGGCCGTCTTGGTGTACGAATTTGCCAATAAGTACTGCCGCAGCTAATGCGTAGAGTAAAGCAGCAGAAATGGCGAAAAGGGTGTTCATGATGCGTCCTGTAATAGGTAGGTGATGTCTTCACCGACTGAGTCGGTATTGATACTGCAACTTGCAAGTAAATTCAACCATCTCCTTGATTTTGTTTGTTTCACACCCACTTTTAGTGTGGGTATAGGTTCATGGACAGCCAATTATTACTCCATGTTGAATTCGAAATTTGTACATCAAAGTTCGACAGCCCTTAGCGCAAAAGTTTAAAAATTTAACCGCAATTGTGGGTACGTTACCGTTCGCTTTTACGTTACAATGCGGGCATTACGTCTGAAATAAAAAGAAGTTTCATACTATGTTTGAGAATTTATCAGAACGCTTAGGCCAGACATTACGAAATGTCAGCGGTAAAGGGCGTCTTACTGAAGACAATATTAAAGAAACGCTACGCGAAGTGCGTATGGCGCTACTTGAAGCCGACGTTGCGCTACCCGTAGTAAAAGCGTTTGTTGCACAGGTAAAAGAACGTGCAGTTGGTACCGAAGTAACCAAAAGCCTCAAGCCTGGCCAAGTATTTATCAAAATCGTTCAGTCTGAACTAGAGTCGGTGATGGGGGAGGCGAACGAAAAGCTTAACCTCGCAACTCAACCTCCAGCTGTTGTGCTTATGGCGGGCTTACAAGGTGCGGGTAAAACCACGTCTGTAGGCAAACTTGCCAAGTACTTAACCGAGCGCGAGAAAAAGAAAGTGATGGTAGTGAGTGCCGACGTATACCGTCCGGCCGCTATCAAGCAGCTTGAAACACTCGCCGGTGAAGTGAACGTAGCTTTCCATCCGTCTACGATTTTACAAAAGCCCATTGATATCGTTAACGACGCTATTGTTGAAGCGAAGAAAAATTTCTTCGATGTTCTACTAGTAGATACCGCGGGTCGTTTGCATGTCGACAACGACATGATGGACGAAATTAAAGAGCTTCACGCTGCAGTTAAGCCAATTGAAACTCTGTTCGTGGTTGATGCCATGACCGGTCAGGATGCTGCGAATACGGCAAAGGCGTTTAACGATGCACTGCCTTTAACGGGTGTAATACTGACCAAAGCTGATGGTGATGCACGAGGTGGTGCTGCACTGTCGGTTCGTCACATCACGGGTAAACCTATCAAGTTTATCGGTATGGGCGAAAAAGTTGATGCACTTGAGCCTTTCCACCCTGAGCGTATTGCGTCTCGTATCTTGGGCATGGGCGACGTACTTAGCCTTATCGAAGAGGTTGAGCGTAAGGTTGATAAGTCGAAAGCGGAAAAGCTGGCCAAGAAGGTACAGAAAGGTAAAGGCTTCGACCTGCAAGACTTTAAAGATCAGCTAGAGCAAATGAAGAACATGGGCGGCATGATGGGGATGCTTGATAAGCTGCCTGGCATGGGCGGTATGTCTGATAAAATCAAAGATCAGGCAAACGACAAGCAGTTCAACCAAATGGAAGCCATCATTAATTCAATGACACCGGCTGAACGTGCGCGCCCAGATATGATTAAAGGGTCGCGTAAGCGCCGTATTGCAGCAGGCTCAGGTACGCAAATTCAAGACGTAAACCGTTTGCTTAAACAGTTTACGCAAATGCAGAAAATGATGAAAAAGATGTCTGGCGGCGGCATGAAGAAGATGATGCGCCAGATGAAAGGCATGATGCCTCCGGGTGGCGGTTTTGGAGGCCCTGGTGGTCCAGGCGGGCCAGGTGGATTCGGCGGTCCTGGCGGGTTTGGCGGAGGCGGTGGCTTCCCACCACGTTAAAAGGCTGTCGCATTACTTAGCAATGCTTAAAAACCTCAATCGCAGCAATGCATTGAGGTTTTTTTATTTTTTTGCATCCAGTATCACTCATCAATCGTTTGGCTTGTTGAACAGGACGTGAGCAGTACTTATCGCATCGCGCGTTTAAGTGACGTCTCTTCACGAATCAACAAGTACGGAGATGAGGATGGAATTCAATAAAACATCACAGCAAAAATTAAAACTGTCACTGTTGGCGACGGCAATGGTTCTCGCGCTAAGTGCCTGCGACGGTGACGACGGAACAGATGGTGTCGATGGGACTGATGGCGCGCCTGGCCAAGATGGTGCACCGGGTCAGGATGGAACCCCAGGCTTTGCGTCAGCGACTTTCTTGGTCGCAAACAATGGCGATGACAACCGCAATACGGTTACCTCGATTGACCAAAACGCGAACGCCTTATCCACGGTAACCACAGGAGCCAATGAGGGTATTGTATTCACGCAAAGCGGAAGCTTGGTACAAGCTGGCGACAGTGATTTACCGTTATTAAGAACGCTTTGTAATTTTGAAGCTCAAACCGACTACATGATGAGTACAGGGCACGAGATAACGGGCGCAACTACGGAGCTTGTTAACCCGAAAGGTATTGCCTTTGCTGAAAATGCAGGCTTAGTTATGGTGGCAGACTTTAATGGTCAAAAGGTTAGCGTATTCGGTGGCCAAGCAGCAGGCAATGTTGCACCGATTGCAGAAATAATGACGTCAGCAAAACCGTGGGATTTGGCCTACGACGAACAAAGCGATAGGTTATTTGTTGCACTGACCGATGGGACACTTGCGGTTTACGATAATGTCGCTGGTTCTGATTTTTCGCCCACAGTTATGCGTTCAGTGGTGCCTTCAGATGCAGACGGAAATCAAATATCGATTAATCTGCACGGTATTGTCTATGAGCCTATGTCCAATCGTATGGTGTTATCTGACGTAGGTGACGCTGCTACTGCTGATGATGGTCAAATTTTTGTTTTAGAAAATGTCTCTACGGCTGATGGGGCTGTGGTACCAAGCAGAGTGATTGGCGGCGCATCGACCCAGCTCGGTAATCCGGTAGACATTGTCTTAACCGGTTCTGATCTTCGTGTGGCGGAAAAATCCAATGACGCCATTTTGGTGTTCTCAAACATATTCAACGGTGCTAGTGGCGACGTTGCACCAACGCTATCAACGCCTTCAGTAAAACCAGAGTCGTTGGCCGAGTTAACTCAACTGAACGAGATGAAAGACGCATCGGACGATGGCATAACAACCATGCCTATTATGGGCCTTTCGGTATCAAGTAACCCTGCAAGCGAAGGTGCAACCACGGGGCAAGTAGCGCAATACAGCGCAGTACTTTCCAGTGAGCTAAGCACCTTTGACGCTGGTATGAGCATTGAGAGTGCCGCTTTCACCGCAAGTGGTGATGGTGTTATCACCTTTGATGATGTGGATAGCTCAACAGGTGGCTTACTAGTAATCAACCGCTTGAAAACTATGCGCAATGGAATGACGTACAGCGATAGCTACGACCACATGATTATGGGTAGCGATACCGGACTGATTGCACCTAAAGGGTTAGACATTGCCTCAGAAGCAGGTGTGGTATTTGTGGCAGATGTCAACGAAGCTACTCCTGCCGTTCGCGTATTTTCGCCTTGTGCGTCAGGCAATGTTGCGCCTCTATTAACACTTGAAGCGGCCAACGGGGCGCGCCCTTGGGATGTGGATTACGACCCATCGACTGATAGCGCCTATCTGGCGTTAACTAACGGTTCGGTTGCCGTGTTTGAAGAAGTGATGCGCAAAATGGAAAGCGGTGAAACCGTAATTACGGGTGAAGACAGGCTGATTGTTCCTGCAAGTGGTGGGACAGCATTTGCCGCGCCGACCAACATCCATGGCATAGACTATGATAGCCAAAGCGATAGCTTGGTCATTTCCGATGTAGGCAGCGCAGCGGATGCTACTGACGGTAAATTGTACTTGATTCCTGGCGCAGGCAGTGCCGATGGCATAACTGATGTATCGGTTAATATTGCAGGACCGAACTCAATGTTGGGTAATCCGGTAGACTTGATGCTCAGCAATGGTCATGTATATGTTGCTGAAAAATCAAATGGCATGATCCTGCGCTTCGACAATATTCTAAATGCAACCTCGGGTGATATTACGCCCAGCTTTAGCATGATGTATCCCGCACCAGAGTCGGTAAATGTATTGTCAGTGAAGTAAAACAGCTGATAGACAGCCTTGTAGAAACAGTTCATTCCATCGCTGTTCTATGAAAGCTCAATGCTTTCGCTAAAGCGGCACGTACCTAATCAGTACGTGCCGCTTTATATTTATGTGGCGTTATTTAGGTATCAAAAGCGTTGTTAATGAAACTTCTAAATAATAGTGCGCTTTATAACCAACAAGTCACCGCGCATCTGTGCAAATTCGTGAATTCATAATACACTGACGGGCTACATCGTGCGCATGTGCTCGCTTTCTTTCAGGTAGGCAACTTTTACCCTATCAAAGCAGGTACAGTTTTGTGCTGTGTGAGCGTTCACGCGGCAGAGTTATTGATACAGGAACACTATGGCAGGCTTAAAACGTATTATTCTTATCGACACGCATTTACCAGGCGTAGTCGAACTAAAGCTTGATGGACACACCAATATTTGTGGTACCAATGCGTCGGGTAAAACCACGCTTCAACGACTTATTCCCGTGTTTTACGGCGAGTACCCAAGTCGCGTGGTACCGGCAACCCGTGACAGCTTTGAACGCTGGTATTTGCCTCGTTTGTCTAGCTTTATTATCTATGAATACACGCGTGCTGAAGGTGACCTGTGCCAAGCAGTGTTAAGCTCAAGTGGTACCGGCGTTAATTACCGTTTAATCGGCAAGCCATTTGAAATCAGTGACTACTTAATAGAGCAAAAAAACGGCAAACACGCCAGTGTAAGCAGCGCCGAGCTTGCACGTGCCATGAAGCGTAACAACATATTGGTTACGAGCTTACTTAATACGAAAGACTTCCGCGCAATCATCCAAAACGATCACGGTGTGCTTAACCAGAGTAACAATGCCCGTGAGTTATTAGGCTACGCTAAAATCTTTAGCCTTTGCGAACCGTCGAAACACATGCGCCACATTGAGAAGTTGGCTAAAGCGGTTCACTCTAAAGAAGGCAAGATGGAAACTATCAAGGCCATGATTGCCGCCATTTTAGAAGAGGATGGCGTTACGCCACCTACTTCAGGCCTAAGCCGCCACCGCGTCGATGACTGGATTAAAGAATGTCATTTAATTAAACAATTCGACAAAATTCGCCCTGAGTTTTCTAAACTCGAACAAGCTGACATGGCGCTAACCACAACAGAGCAAGTGCTTGCTAACCTTAAGCATAGCTTCGAGCTTGATAAGACCTACTTGGCTGCGCGCGTTGAAACAACAAAGAATGAACTGGATGAGAATAGCTTCCAGCGCAAACAAACGGACAGCGAGTGGGGTGATACCCGCGATCACCTAAATCAGGTTATCTCATCTGCTCGCGCCGATGTTGAGAAGTTCACCAGTGAACTTGATACGGTAGAGCGTGAATTCGATAAGTGGCAAGACCAAAATATTGAGCAGCTTAAAGAAGATGTGGCAAATTTGTCGCAGTGGCAAAATGAAAAGGCCATGGCCGATAGTCGCTATGTGCTGCTTACTGAAAAACACCAAGATATTGAGTCGGCCTACAACAAGCGCTTAGCTGAGCTAGGTGAAAAGCTGTCAATTACCCTGGAAGAAATGTCAGCTGCACGTCAAGAAGCTGCAGAGAATAAAGCTGAGCAGCAGCAGAGCGAGCGTGAAGCATTAAGTCGCATTCAGAGCGACTACAATAGCCAGCTAAGCGCGCTTCAGAACGATTACCAAAATAGTTTGAATGAGCTAAAAGTTGCTGAAGCTGAACTTAAAGCGTCACTTAGCAATGCAGGTTACAACGAGTTTGAACAATCTCAGCTAGATATTCTTGATGCGGCCATCAAAGAAGCATCTATCAATGAAGATGCAGCGCGCGGTGAGCTGCGACAAGCGCAACAGGCGCACAGTAAATCAGTTGAGTTTCGCAAAGGATGTTCAAATGCGTTAGATAAAGCGCGCAACGCCTTTCAACAAGAAGAAAAAGCGGTTAACAAAATTAATGCGCTTCTTTACCCTGGCGAAGGCTCGCTACTTGAGTTCTTGCGTGCCAACGTTGATGACTGGGAGTTGTCCTTAGGTAAAGTTATTCGACCTGAGCTACTAGAGCGCACTGATTTAGCACCTTTGATGGCAAAGGATGCACAAGGCGACAGCCATACCTTTATGGGTGTTAAGTTAGCACTTACTGAACTTGATACCCCAGATTACGCTTTTACCGAGCAAGCGCTTAAGCAGCAACTGCAAGAAGCTGAAATTCGTCAAGCCGCTGCCCTAGCCGCGCAAAACGAATGTGAACAGCGCTTGGCGAAAGCGAACGAAGATGTGCGCAACGCCGAGCTTGTGGTTACCCAAAAAGACAACGCTGTTAAAAGTGCCGAAGCCAGCCGTAAACGCTCACAGCAAGACCGCGATACGGTACTTAGCGAATATCAGCAGGCGCTTTCTGCACGTAAGCAAAAAGCCAAAACTAAGCTTGAAGCGAATCAACAGTCGCAAAAGCAAGCGAAGGCACAATTTGAGCTTAGTCGTGACGAAATCAAAGATCAGCAGCGCGAAGCGGAAACCGAACACAAATTCCATTGGCAGCAGCTTATCGCTGATAGTGAAGCACGTATATCTCAGCTTGATAGCGACATGCGTAAGGCGAAAGACAACGCTGCACAAGACCGCAAAGATATGCAGAGCTGGCTGGAAAGCGAATTAAGTAATCGCGGCGTGGATGTTGATGAAATAGGTCAGCTTAAAAAGCAAATCAATAAGCTTAAAGAAGACATTACTCGCACTGAAACCCATCGTCATAAAGTGGCCGACTACGAACGTTGGTACACTAACGTGTTTACTAAGCAAAAAGTGGTATGGCAGGAAGGCTTGTCTAAGTCGCGTAAGTTATTGGGCGAATCTGAGCGTAATTTAGCCAGTAAACAAGCAACCTATAAAGCTAACCGCGAACAGCTTCAAGAGCAGCACGGGCAGCTTGAAACTACGCTTAAAACTGCCAGTGAGCACCTGGAACAGGTTAAAACCTTAAGTAAATCTCTCGCCAAGCTTACGCTTCAAGCGGGTGATGAAACGGCTGAAATTAAGCATGACGATGTAAGTATTGGTCAGCGTATCTCAGAAGTGCAAAGCCAGCTTCAAGAGCGTGAAAACTTACTAAGCGATATTCGCGCCTATGTAGAAAGATTCGATCAGCTTATTGCCGCGCAAGCGGGCACAGGTTTGTCGGATACGTGGGAGCGCGCCCGTGAAGAGTGCGCAACGTTGAACGCCCACGGCGTGAAGAGCTTTGATCACCGCCGTATGGTGTCGCATTTAGCACAGCTTTTAAACGTGATCGTTCCGCAGAAGCTACAGGGCTTGCGTGAGCAAGGCCGTATCTTTGGTGCCGATCTTTCGCAATACTACTTTGTACTTGCCGATATCGACAAACGCATTGTGTCGCAAAGCCGCCGTATTACCCAAGAGGTCGACGGCGACCTTTCTCTTGATGGTGTATCAGACTCGGCTGTTAAAATTCGCTCACGTATTAGTGAACTTGAATTCTGGCCCGAACTTGAGCAATTCAGAAAACTCTATGAGCACTGGATGGAAGAGGGGGCCAACGAGTTACCAGAGGAAGAGTACGGTCAAAGTATGCGCCGGGTTCTTGATATTCTTGGCCGTGCAGCGCTTACGGGCGGCATTAGCAAGCTACTTGATATCGAGCTACACCTTCGTGAGGGTAAAAGTGACCTTGTCATTCGTACTGACCGCCAGCTTAACGAGTCATCAAGCCACGGTATGGCCTACCTTATTCTGTGTAAATTCTTACTCGCTTTCACCCGTCTGCTGCGCGGCGATGCCGACGCCACAGTGCATTGGCCTATCGATGAACTCGGTACACTTCACCAAAACAACGTGAAGAAAATCTTTGAAGCGTGTCAAAACAATAACATCAGCGTAGTTGGCGCATTCCCTAACCCAGAATCAGAAGTATTGACGCTTTTTGAAAACCGCTACTTAATAGATAAGGTAACCCGCCAACTGCAGGTGGTTCAGCCAAAAGCAAGCTCAATAGTGGCGCGTATTAAACTGAAAAAAGAAGCAGAAAAGAACAGTAAAGTAGCAGGTGAGGAGGCATCAGCATGATGACAGAACAAGGCCGTGTACTGAGTGCACTTTTACAAGGCGCGTTTATTTGTCAGGTGACCGATGAAGAGGCATGGCGTTTTCTTAAATCAAGAGACAACGCTGCTCAGTTAGAACCTCATTTAGCGTTATTAAATCGTACATTATCGACCACCGCTGAGGGTGACGTATTCTTTGCCAGCTTCCTCACTATTGGTGAGAACGAGCGCAAAGTGCTTACACAGCAGTTCCAAGATACAGCATCTAACCTAGTGCCTCTGGTAGAGTGGTTGCTGCTAGTTCAGCAAGCCAATGAATCCGATATGCCCATTACCATGGGTAGCGCGATTCGATTAAACGAGCTGCAAACTACCATTGAAGACACCCCCGCCTATGCTGAGCAGTTAGAGAAAATATCGCGCTATCGCATGTTTGGTTCTACCAGTGTGAATTTGGATGGTCAGCTAAAGCAGGTATTTAAACGCTTAACTGAAATGGGTTATCTGATTAAGCCAAACCCAGATAAACAGATTTATTTGGGCACTGGCAAAATTGAACACCTTTACGAAATGCTACGTTTCATTGATGAAACTGAAGCGCTGAGCTTATCTGAGCAGGCGGAGGCCGCTATTTCGCAAGGTAGCTTGATATGAGCCAGGTGTTAATTCAGGCAGGAACTAAACTATTAAACGCATTGGGGCGTCACAGCGACCTTATCATGCAGGCGTACGTTAATGGTTCAGTAAAAGAGCGTGATCACAGCCCTAAGGTATTAGAACAGCTTATTCAATTAGGTGTGCTGTGGCGCCCAGAAGCGCAAAGCGAACTGCGTTTGAAAAGCGCGGTGAGAACCCTTTTAGAGGGGAGCTTACAAGACGAGCGCAACCGAACTATCAACGCCAATATTGGTGCGTCGCTGGCAAGCCTTAAAACCCTAACCGAGCACTATAAAGAAGCCCTTCACTACAACAAGTACAATGAAGCGGCAGCCCACATGGGCGATTTGACCGAGCATGTCTATCAACTTTCAGAATCATTGAGTAATAGCGTGCGTGTCATGTTTGGCCGTATTAACAATGAGTTTGGCTACGTGTCTTCGGTTGAAGCTAAAATTCGCGAAAATGAGCTAGCGCAAGGACAGGTAACCGACTTACTTGCCCAGCTTGAGTGTTTCCGCTTCGATGAGTTAAGTGAACTGGCGGGTTCTAACCGTGAACTTCGTCACTTGCTGGTGGTGTCGCTACAGCAGCGCTTTGCCAAGGCCGCACAGGAGTTATCAGTAGTACAAGCACGCTTATTAGATTTGTTAGGCCGGTTTAGAGAGTTCCAAGGCCGTACACGCTTGCTTAAAGGTTTCTTGCTACATATGGAGCAGCAGCCTGATTTTGCGCCTGGCAACTACGCCAACCTGACTAACGTACCTGTGTTGTTTAATCAATCGGACACGATTATTGCTAACGCAGCACCAGACGTGAACAACGTTGAGCATGAAGCCGATTATCAAAATATTGTGGCGTCGTTAACCCACGTACACAAACGTCAGACTAAGCACGAAGACACGAAACCGGTCGACATTGATGTGACTGAGCAATCAACTTTGTCGCTTGAAAAAGATCCATTGCAGCAAGCGGTAGAAGCGTATTTCTGTGAAGTCATCGATTCCGGTCAGCCTAAAACGGCGCTGGATTACTTTGACGAACAGGCTTTAGACTTTGACCCTGAAGTGTGGATTTATCAGGTGATCGGGGGGTATCAAGCCCTGAACGATGAAGATAAGCAGTTTTTTGCATTAGAATCTCACGGTAATAACGATAAAGTCTATACGGGTAATTTTTATATAAACGATATCACGTTAGGCTTGCGTTAACGGGTCTTTTTAATCTTACCTATCGACTACAAATTGGGTCTGGCCCACGTGTACAAAGGTGTGCCAGACTTTCATCTTATTCTAGCGGTTTTAACTAATCCCTCTGTTACCCTAATTAATCACTGACTTTCTAATCAATTGTTTGCCATTTTTTGCGATATGTGACACTTGGAACCTGTTGAAAAAGACCTATAATGCAATAGGTGTTTACACTTATTTAACATTGTGAACTAAAAGCTTCATCGCTGCGTAACACTACCGTCAATTCAGCGGTCTACATTGTTAGTTCCTTAAGCCTTTACACTACCAGTGAAGCTTTCTGGTACTAATGCTGTTAATCAGCGGCTTTTATTATTCCGGTGTTGAATATCTTAGTGTAGACACTGAAATTTATCGCTACTGCTAGGATGCAGAGCATGTTGTGGTACTGCCGCGTACAGTACGAAGAGGAAGAGTGTTATGCAATTATCAGAACAACAAAGTTTTAACCAAGCCCTTATCAAGCTTTCAGTATTACTTTATCAAGTCGACGGAATGGTTACGTTGTCGGAACAAGACTACCTCAATGCGATGGTGGAGTCGTTGGACTGGCAAAGTCCAATTTGCCGCGAAGCGTTTCTAAACGATACGATTTATCAAACTCGGAAGGCCATCGACACAGGTGGTGCAATTACGTTTTTACGTAGCTTAAAACAGGACCTGTCGTTTGACGCCGAGAAAACGCTAGAGGTAGCGATGGCTATTACGGGCGTTGACGGCGAGCGAAGCGAAGAAGAAACCGAGCTTCTATCATTACTTACCCATAAATTACTCGCCAAGGCACTGGTTTCGGGTAAAGATACTCTGCAATAATCGTTTTTATAGTCATAGATCTTTATATACATAATGCCAAACTTTCTAATCAAAGCGGCACACCTATGTGCTGCTTCTTTTGCGCTGTTCTTATTGAGCGGTTGCCATTCGTCACACAGTTCTCAGTTCAGTGCCAGTGCACAGGCCTTCCCGGTTGGTGTGCAGCCTTTCGATAATTACCTAAATGAAGTTGAACGTTACTTGCTTGAACATCGGGCGTTTATTACTGACAATAAAGTACAAGAAATGTCCATGAACATGCCGTTTGAATGTGGAACACAATACCGCAACATCGGCGTCTTGCTAGTTCATGGATTAGGTGATTCACCTTACTTTTTCAGTGATGTAGCCAACGCCATGTGTAATGAGGGGATTCACGTAAGAACCATCTTGTTGCCGGGACATGGCTCGAAACCTGGAGACATGTTAAACGTTAGCTATCAGCAGTGGCAGGCAGAAACTAATCATCACATACGACTATTTTCCGAAGAAGTAGACAACCTCTACATTGGCGGCTTTTCTACGGGCGCTAACTTGACCACTATTGCAAGCTTCACGATGGCCGAGGAGATTGAAATAAAGGGGTTAATGCACTTTTCTCCAGCCTTTAAGTCACGCTTCTTTGTATCTCGTTTAGCACCCTATATCGATTCATTATTTCCCTGGCCTAATGTAGAAGAGGAAGATAACCCAAGTCGCTATAACTCCACCGCAATGCCGGGTTTCGCTGCCTATCAAGAAAGTGTAAATGTGCTTCAAGATTTATTTTCTCAAACGGAGTTAGCTAAGCGAACATTGAACTTACCTGTACTTATGGTGGTGGCAGAAAAAGACAGTGTAGTTGATACCTTAAAAGTAGCTGCGCAGTTCAGAGATAATTTTACTCATCCCCATAAGTGTCTATTGTGGCAGGGTGAGGATACACCTGATGTGCCTGAAAATACGCTCATCATGCAAACCATGAATGTTCCCGAACAGCGAATTAGCGCAGCCTCTCATATGAGTACACTTTTTTCAGATAAGAACCCGCTATATGGTACTGCGAGTGACTTTCGCATATGTGATAACGGGCAGGGTAATGAAGCTGAAGCGCGCTGCAAAGCGGGCGAGGAAGTGTGGTACGGGCCGTGGGGATTTAAGCCCGACAAAACTGATGAAACGGTGGCATATAGCAAGCATGAAAAAGTGTACGCAAGGCTAACTTATAACCCTTACTTCGGCAGGATGGTCGACCAACTGCTGGCGTTTACCGGTAAAGCCAAAGTCAAAGCGTTCTGTAAAACTTACTAGATGCTAAGGGGCTAAGTTAGGTTCATTTTCAAGTGTACCCTTTCCAAGCTATTACAAAAAAGCCCAAGCCACAAAGCGTGTAACAGCGTTGATGGCTGTTAACACTCGGTTGGTTTGGGCGTATTTCTAATGCTCGAAGCAAATTAAGCTGTACTATGACCACTTTAGTCGACACAGCGGCTATTAAGCCAGCATAGTGCCAACTAAAGCGGCGCAATACTATGAGTGCTGTGCGTTTGCTTCTTCCATTTCCCTTTCAAGTTTAGCGCTTTCGTCTGCACGAGGCTTGGTAAAGCGGGCAAGAGCGAGATATAACACTGGCGTGAGGTAAAGGGTAAATACCACGGCTATACCCAATCCACCAAATACGACCCAGCCAATAGCATTGCGAGCTTCTGCGCCAGCGCCAGTAGATAGAATGAGCGGTAGACCGCCTAAAATTGTTGAAACCAACGTCATCATTATAGGGCGCAAACGCACTTTACCGGCCTCAACAATAGCGTCGTAAATATCATAGCCTTTATCGCGAAGCTGGTCGGCAAATTCAATGAGTAGGATAGCGTTTTTAGCAAGAAGACCTATCAACATTACTAAGCCAATTTGAGAGTAAATGTTGATACTGGTGCCCGTTAAAAACAGGGCGTAGACCGCGGCAGCAATACCGAAAGGAACGGTAAGCATAACCACCACCGCACTGTTCACACTCTCAAATTGTGCAGCTAATACAAGCAGTACGATAACGAAAGCCAAGACGTAGGTTAGTGCTACTTGCTTAGACGTTTCTTCATAAGTTTGCGCCTCACCAAGAAACACAAGTCCTATACCACTAGGTAACGACTCGGCAGCTAAATCGCGGATATTCTCGACCACATCACTAAGTGCTATGTCTTCAGGTAACTCCATTTCCAGTTTAATTGCGCGGCGCTGCGCCTGACGCTCTAATTCAGCAGCAACCCCTTCTTCACTAATAAACGCAACGCTTGAAAGGGGCACCAAATTTCCATCGGTACTTTTCACATACAAGCTAGTAAGCTCGGATGGATCTAATGTACTGCGGTTATTGGTTTGCAGCATGATAGGGATAGATTGGTCGCCTACATTTAAGTCAGCGATATCATCACCATTTACAGCAGCGCGCAGGGTGCTTGCTATGTCGGTAAGCGGCACGCCGAGTTCTTCAGCGCGACGCCTGTCAATATTTACCCTCATTTGAGGTTGGGTAGGGTCGTAACTTATTCTCGGTCTACCTAGCTCAGGTAGTGCTTCTTCAATCTGACGAGAGAATGCTTGTGAAGCTTCGAAAATATTTTCATAAGTATCGCCGGTTAACGCTATTTCAAGTCCGCCGCTTTGACCGCGCAGATTTAAGCTGTTGCCGCCAAAGGCACTACCTGGCGCTCCAGGAATTTGCTGAAGCTTAGGACGTATTTCATTAACCACGTCTTGAAGGGATTTATCTCGGTCATCCCAATGCTTCAAAGGCGCTGTGATAAAAACGATATTGGGATCCCATGAGCCAACCACGGTATAAATTGAATCTATAGTGCCATTGTCTACATAGGGAAGCAGCAGCTCTTCCATTTTCTCGGCTTGTCTGTCCATAAAGTTAAGGCCTGCACCGTCTGGTCCACGTGCAAAAATACGAATTGTGCCTCTGTCTTCACTTGGCAGTAATTCATTATCGATATTTTGCGATAAAATATAAGCGCCTCCGCCTGCTGCCAAACTTAATATACCGACTACCCAGCCATATTTGAGCGCTTTTAATAGTGAGGCTTGATACAGGCGTAAACAAGCATTCCCAAAGCGCCCGAAAGTTTTGCTAAACAGACCACTTTCTTTCGCTTCTTTCACTTTAAGGCGAGCGGTCAGCGCCGGTACCAGTGAAAGTGCGACAAAGGAAGAAATAACAACGGCGCCAGCTAACACGCCACCAAATTCCCTAAATAAACGCCCTGCAGTTGATGGAAGAAAAGCGATGGGAATGAACACCGAGGCGAGTACTGCGGTTGTTGCTACCACTGCGAAGAAAACTTCGCGTGTGCCCACCACGGCTGCGGCACGAGCGCCTAAACCCATACTTCTGCGACGCTGAATATTTTCAGAAACCACAATAGCGTCGTCCACTATCATGCCAGTAGCTAATACAAGGGCAAGAAGGGTAAGGATATTAATGGAAAATCCCATACCCCAAATAATTGCCAGTGCGCCTGCAAGTGATACAGGAATTGAAAGTGCAGGTACGATGGTGGCGCGCCACGAACCGATAAATACTAACAATGTAACAACAACCAGCGCTACGGTAAGGCTGAGAGAGACAACCACCTCTTTTACTGAGTCGCGGATAAACTCTGCGTCATCTGCGGTGACTACGATGTGCATATCAGTGAAGCGCTGGTCGAGGTCTGCGACCATGGCCAGCACTTCGTCTGAAATTTCTATAGTATTGGAGCTAGCCTGACGGATAACACCAACGCCTATTACCGGTGTTCCATCTAAGCGAACTACGCTGGTGGTGTCGGCTGGACCAAAGTACACGCTCGCGACATCATTAATGCGAATGTCGCCGCTAACAACAATGTTGCCCACATCCTCTGCAGATACCGAAGTCGCATCTGCACGTACTATGAGTGCTTGCTCGGCAGACTGAATACTGCCCGCAGGCACGTCAAAGGGAGCAAGCGACAGCGCATTCGCAATATCACTCATTGAAAGACCGAAACTGGTTAGTCGCAGAGGGTCTACCGAAACACGTAGCACACGTTCTCTGTCTCCATCTAACGTAACATCGGCAACGCCTGGGATACTTAAGAATAAAGGTGCAACGTCGGTATCGACGCGCTCGGTGAGGGTTTCCATGTCCAATGTATCGCTTGAAATAGCAAGGCTGACAACAGCCTGAGCGTCGCTGTCGGCTCGGATAATAGAGACTTGTTCGACATCTTCTGGAAGTTGTCGCTGTATTCGACTGACCGACTCTCGCACTTCATTAGCCGCGTCTTCCAAATTAACGCCGGGACGAAATTCAACGCGGACGCGGGCTGAGTTTTCTTCACTTTGCGCGTATATGTCTTTCACTCCACTTACGCGTGCAACAGCACCTTCAAGACGGCCAGTAACTTCCGCATCTACCGTTTCAGGAGACGCGCCTGGAAATTCCGCAGTCACTGTAACGCGAGGAGTGTCTACATCAGGTAATTCACGAACTTCAAGACCACTTAATGCAGCTAAACCGGCTATCGCAATAAGCAGGTTTAATACAACAATCAGTACAGGGCGTCGGATAGATAGAGACGGTAAGTCGCTAACTGAAGAAGATAGGTTAGGATCACTCACCTTGAGGCCCTCCGGCCAGCTCGGTGGTAATTTCTTGTCCGGTACGTAAGCGCTGTACGCCTTCGGAAATTAGTGTGTTACCCTCTTTAATGTCACCCGAAACAAGAATAGTACCTCTAAGACGTTGGTGAACGCTCACATCTACGCGCTTGGCCTTACCGTCCTCAGCAAGCCAAATATAAGCGCCCGTAGCACCCCACAATAGTGCAGCTTCAGGAATAGCAGCAAAGCGATCGCCTTCAATGCTTAAGTTAACTCGAAAGCTCATACCAGGACGGAACTGATCAGAAGAGTTATCCAGTAGGGCTCTTGCGCGAAGGGTTCTGTCAGTTTCACTAATACGTGAATCGACCTGTGCTATTTCAGCTTTCACTACTTTCTCTTTATCACTCCAAGGCTCCAGCGTTACATTTGGCGCGTTAAGTAACACAGGCAATGCAGCTTCAGGCGCTTTGAAGTTAATAAAGAGTTTACTTCTGTTGTCCAAGGTGGTGATCACCGTTTGTTCGTTTATTCGGTCGCCTACTTCAACGTCGGTAATGCCCACCACACCGTCAAACGGTGCAACAATGTGTCTGTCTTCTAAATCTGCCTGAGCTTCTTCCAGAGCAACTTCTGCAAGGTCGCGTTGAGTGCGAGCTAAATCTAATTCGCTAACCGGTACTGCGCCTTGTTTGTAGCTTGAAGCTAATCGTTCTACAGTGCGCTGCGCATCTTCCAAAGTGAGTTTTGCGCGTTTTAACGCCGTTTGCTGTCGTCTGTCGTCAAGGCGAACAAGTACTTTGCCTTTTTCCACCGCTTGGCCGGGTACAAAGTTAATTTCTGTAACTTCGTCGGAAACGGCAGGGTATAACACGATTGAACGAACGGCTTCTGCACTGCCTACAGCTTCCACTTTGCGCGTTTCGTTCATAAATTCAATGGGCTTGGTTACAACAAGTTTAGCTTGTCTGTCCCCCATAAATTGTGCATTTGCAGTTGGCACCATCACCAAAAGAAGAGCGCAAAGAACTGTCCATGTCTTCGATGCACCATAGAATGAATTTTTCATTTTAAACCCGTAGCGTTATTAGAACCGGTACAGAAAAAAATCTGCTGGCCCTTTATTTTTGTTTTACCAATACGTATGTTTTGTAGTCGATTGGCCGACCCGTTATTTGTACCGTATAGCACCACAGGCGGTTCAGCTAAGCAATTGCAGTTCAGCGTATTCCCTGTACAAGGTATCGCTTTTCATTAATGATGCGTGATCGCCGCTACCCACAACCTGTCCTTTATCCATAACTAATATGCGATCGGCGTGCTGCACTGTCGCAAGTCGGTGAGCAATGACAATACTTGTTTTGCCCACCATAAGCCTATCTATGGCTCGCTGAACCATACGCTCACTCATCGCATCAAGCGCACTGGTTGCTTCGTCAAGGAGTAAAATTGGGCGGTCAGCCAAAATAGCGCGAGCAATAGCAATACGTTGTTTTTGACCGCCAGAAAGTTTTACGCCTCGTTCGCCTAATTGTGTGTTGTAGCGCTCATCTAGGTTATCGATAAACTCGTGGGCAAATGCTTGCTTCGCCGCATTAATCACTGCGTCGTCACTTGCAAGTGGGCTGCCGTAGCGAATGTTTTCCAACACGGTATCAGCAAATACCACGGGCTCTTGGGTAACTATGGCAATATGTTGGCGCAGAACATCTACAGGCATTTTGTTGATTGGTGCTCCATTGAACAGTATTTGTCCTGCACTTGGGTCGTAGAAGCGCATTAATAATTGAAACAGCGTTGTTTTTCCTGCTCCACTTGCACCCACTAAAGCAAGGCGTTCTCCCGCTTGAATGTTAATGTTCAAATTATTAAACAAAGGTTTGCTGTTGGGGTAAGCAAAGCTGACATTTTCCAGTTCTATTTTTGGTGCTGCTTTGGAAATTATCGGTTTAGCGCTTGCTTCTTTTAATGTTGGGTATTTTGAAGAAGTAGAGGCTTCAGCTGTGTCAGCATTCAAAGAGCGAATAGCAGGCTCAGTAGTGAATAGCTCGTACAAACGCTCACTTGCACCAACACCTCGCTGTACTTCACCAATGACTTCGCTGATTGTGGCCACACTGCCGCCTGCCATTACGGCATAAAAAAGGAAAGCGGAAAGTTCACCCACTGTCATAGTGCCGTCTAATACTTGTCTTGCCCCTACCCAAGCAATAAAGATGATTGCCGTCATACTGATGCACATGATGCAGCCGATAAGTAGTGAGCGATAGTGAATACGCTTTTTAGCCACATCCATGGCAAGCTCTACTTTTTTGGAAAAATGTAGTCGTTCGGCATTTTCAGCGGTATAGGCCTGTACAGTCATAATTTCATGAAGACTTTCATCAATTCGTGCGCCCAAGTCTGCCACTTTGTCTTGGCTCTCTTTGGCATAACGGCGCACCTGAGGCGCAAGTACCTTGATAGGAACCAATACAGCTGGAACTGCGACAATTACACAGAAGGTAAGTAGGGGACTGGAAAACGTCATAAGCGCCAGTGCACCAACGAAAGTTACAACCGAGCGAAGGGTCATCGACAAACTCATTCCCACCACGGTCTGTATAATTGTGGTGTCGCTGGTAAATCGAGAAATGACTTCGCCAGTTCTAAGTTCCGCAAAAAATGAAGGCGGAAGAGACAGCAAGTGCGCATATACCTGGTTTCTGATATCAGCACTAACCCGCTCGCCAAGCCAAGTCATTAAGTAAAAGCGCGCGTATGTTGCTAAACAGGCCACGATAGTAATGGCTAGCACTAATACTGTGGCTTTGTTTAACGTATCCGCTGCGTTTTCTATGAAGCCGCTGTCGATAGCGTACTTAATGCCTTGCCCAAGTAAAAGCCATGCAACTGCGGCCGTAAAAAGTGCTATAACCGCACCTACAACGCGCATTTTGTAGCGAAGCAAATGTGAGCCAATCCACTGTAAGACTTGTTTGGTTGATACACTGGCGAGTGGTGTTGTCAAAATTACCTCTTTATGCGCATAACTTATTCATAGCGTTGATTTCGCTACGCTTAATATAATTCGTTGTTTGGATTATACGGTAAAGCATGTACATTGGACGTAAGCAATGCGATTACAGCGGCAGTATTTAAGCTGGGATGAAAGTTAGTGTGGCTGAAACGAAGCAAAATAGTTAAAACGGGAAAATAACGATGAGTGAAACACGTACTTTGTATTATGTTCATGATCCAATGTGCAGTTGGTGTTGGGCATTCGTTCCTACTTGGGAGCAAATACAGCGTGAGTTACCCAACGACATTGAGGTTGTCTACTTGCTTGGCGGGCTCGCACCGGATAGTGATTTACCTATGCCGGAACAAATGAAACTTACTATTGCAGGCTATTGGCAAACTATTCAAGATCGTGTGCCTGGAACACAATTCAACTATGATTTTTGGACGCAATGTCAGCCTCGTCGTTCAACCTATCCTTCTTGTCGCGCGGTTCTTGCAGCAAAAGCGCAGGCTAAAGATAGTGATGAAGCAAAAGTATTAGAGCAAGCAATAATCAAGGCAATTCAAGAAGGGTATTACTTGAACGCAAGAAACCCTTCGGATTTTGATACCTTGATAGCATTTGCTAGAGAAATAGGGCTTGATGCTAAGCGTTTTGAGTTAGAGCTTAATAGTGAAAGTACGATTGAGAAATTAAAAGAAGAAATTCAGTTATCACGCAGCATCGGTGCACAAGGCTTTCCCAGTTTAATACTCAACTCGAACAAACTTGCCGAGGCAGACGGTGTTAAAGCAAAAAACGTAAAAAGCGCCCAATGGCAAAACGTTCCCTACGATTATAATGACGCAAGTGTAACCCTGCGGAGTCTTTGAAATTTCCTGAGATTACCTTTCTCAATACGAATACAACAAATATCCTGCTGTTAATTGTTTATTTGTTGAGCCTGGCTTGTTGTGGTGCTGCTATCGGCAATGATTAAGGCAATGCCACCGAGCACGCGCTAATTATAAGTTAAGCAAGACTTTTACTTGCATTGAGTGGCGATATCCGTATAATTCGGCGGCCTTCTAATTGGCGTCTAATTTTTAGACGTGAGTTGAAGGCTTAAGTTAACGGTAACGCTACAACGAGTTTGAGGCATTTATGGTTACTATTCGTTTACAGCGTGGTGGCGCGAAAAAGCGTCCATTTTATCAACTAGTGGTGGCTGATAGCCGTCGTGCAAGAAACGGTCGTTTCATTGAAAACATCGGTTTCTTCAACCCAACTGCACAAGGTCAAGCGGAACGTCTTCGCGTAGATCTAGAGCGTGTTGAATACTGGGTTGGCGTAGGCGCGAGCTTATCAGATCGCGTTTCTAGCTTGGTAAAAGAAGCGAAAAAATCTGCAGCGTAAGCTGCTATTAACTGGTGGTATAGATGAGTCTAGCGTCTGACAAAGTGATTGTTGGCAAAATTGGCGCACCGTACGGTGTTAAAGGTTGGGTCAAAATCAACAGCTATACAGAAACGCCAGAAGGTATTTTTGAGTACGCGCCATGGTTTCTTGGCGATGAAAAAGAATACCAAATTGACCAGTGGCGACCGCACGGTAAAAATCTCGTTGCAAAAATTGTGGGCGTTGATAGTCGAGATGATGCCGAGCGTATCAAAAACTTGGATATCAACATAAACGCTTCACAGCTGCCTGATTTAGGCGACGAAGGGGTTTATTGGCGTGAGCTCACCGGCATGAAAGTGGTAACAACGCAAGGTTACGACTTGGGTCTGGTGAAAGAAGTGTTTAATACAGGTGCTAACGACGTGATTCACGTTAAAGCGAATGTAGGCGATGCTTTTGGTCAAAAAGAAAGACTATTGCCTTTTGTGTTCGACGAAGTCGTACAAGAGGTGGATAAGGAAGCGAAGGTCATTAAAGTTGACTGGGACCCGGGGTTTTAAGTGACACCGGAAAAGTGGTTCGGCGTTGTTAGCCTGTTTCCAGATATGTTTGCCCCTTTTACCCAACAGGGTGTGATAGGTCGAGCAGTTAAGTCTGGAACGTTATCGGTTGACACCTTCAACCCCCGTGACTTTACACATGATCGCCATCGTACAGTAGACGATCGCCCCTATGGAGGCGGACCCGGTATGCTGATGATGGTAAAACCGCTAACCGACGCAATACAAGCTGCCAAGAAAGTTGGTGGCGAAAAAAGTAAGGTGATCTACTTATCACCACAAGGGAAGCCCCTTGACCAAGCAGGCGTACAGCGCCTTGCTAATATTGACCGCACAATTTTAATTTGCGGCCGATATGAAGGCATCGACGAGCGAGTAATCGAAAGCCATGTAGATGAAGAAGTCTCTATTGGTGATTACGTGCTAAGCGGCGGTGAACTGCCAGCAATGGTCCTTATGGACGCGGTTGCTCGATTAGTTCCTGGCGTGTTGGGGCATAAAGCCTCAGCAGTTGAAGATTCTTTCACTGACGGTCTTTTGGATTGTCCGCACTATACGCGGCCCGAAATACTCGATGGTCAAAAGGTACCTGATGTGTTGTTAAGTGGGGACCATGAAAAAATTAGGCAGTGGCGATTGATGCAATCATTAGGTAGAACCTGGCAGCGTCGCCCTGAATTGTTAAATCACCTAGCTCTGACTGAGGAGCAGCAGCGTTTGCTTGAATTATTCCAAGCGCAACTGCAGCAAGATGACAGTTAACTAGGACGAGAGGATATGATGAGCAAAGTCAGTCAAGATATCATCAAAAAAATCGAAGAAGCACAGCTAAAGACTGATGTTCCTGCGTTTGGTCCAGGTGACACAGTAGTTGTTAAAGTTCGCGTTACCGAAGGTGACAAAGAGCGTCTTCAGGCTTATGAAGGTGTTGTTATCGCTAAACGTAACCGTGGTCTGCACTCGTCTTTTACCGTGCGTAAAATTTCTAGCGGCGAAGGCGTTGAGCGTGTGTTCCAAACACACAGCCCGGCAGTTTCTTCAATTGAAGTTAAACGTCGCGGTGCGGTTCGTCGTGCTAAGCTTTACTATCTACGTGAGCGTTCAGGTAAATCTGCACGTATCAAAGAGAAGCTTAACTAAGATTACTAATCCTTGCGTTATTGTTAACTTCGAAAAAGCCCGCTTCAAGCGGGCTTTTTTGTGTTTGAGACTAATAAAGCTCAATTATGTACTTTGTCATATCGTACATTGGTGTAGGCGTAGTCAACGGTATGTAGTCCCCTAAGTCGGGAAGCTTGGCTACTCGCTTGATAAGCTTCTCAGCTGTGCGACAATGCGCTAACAACTCTTCTGATATGGTAACGGTTTGTCTAGTAATACCACTTTGGGGATGCGTAAACGACCAACTAATTTCTTCACCCTCTTCAAAAAGTTCACTTTTTAAAATCATTGGTATCGTTGGAAAAGCTGGGTACAGCCTCTGTGTAAGACCTTGCATTCCCGTAGAGTCATCAAAAATAATGTATTTAAGACCGTAGCGTTGAGATTGAATAATTCTTCTGGCTGAATCAATGTGATCATCAAAGTAGGCTAAAGAATTACTAGGAAGGTTATTGAAGCTCAACTCGGAAAAATCTTTGTCATCGATCAATGTAAACTTTTCGCCCTTTGCGAGTGGAAGTTTTAGTTTTGACAAGTCCGGGTCTATCGCTACTACTTTTTTAAGAGATTCATTATCTATAAAAGCATGTAATGAGCTACCTATAAATACACCTGACTCTACATAAAAATCAGGGTTTAGCACTTTACTTAAGCACCAAAAATTTAAATGGTCCTTTTCTCGAACTCCCCCCTTTTTAAATAGCCCAAGTTGTATTGCTTCAGAGTGGTAGTGATTATAGGCTTCACATAACTCATGTACATTCAGTGCTCTTTTGTCCACAGAAAAAAAACTGGAATAAAAGCAAATAGCCTCTTTTACTGCTTCAGCACGCAATCGTTGAAGCAATGTTTCACTTAGTTGTGTTTCGCTAAATCGACCATCGCTTGCCCTTGAGATCCAAGGATTTTTTTCCATCAGAAATTGTTCTTTCATTATTTTTCTCTTTGTAATTTATAATCAGTCTATCGGCAACTCAGCATTTTCGTTTAACAATTAGTTTGAATTGAGGCTATCTGAAGTTGATCGACTTTTTGAACTTCTCTGTTACTACTACTACATTAAGATTAAATTTTCGCATTGAGTAGACTATGAGTTCTGACTACTTTCTATTTTTAAATATCGTTGGCGTCGCATTTTTTGCTGTATCGGGCGCATTGCTGGGGCATGACAAAAGTATCAATGGGTTTGGCATTGTTGTTGTCGGCGTAATGACAGCCCTTGGCGGAGGTACTTTAAGAGACCTCCTATTAGGAAAACCAATTTTCTGGGTCGAAACCTCAGAGTATCTGCTAGCAACTTATTCAGCTATATTCGCGACAGTCTTATTCATTCGCTATATGCCTTCACCTTCCAATTTTTACTTTATACTTATCGACACCATAGGGCTTGCTATTTTTAATGTCGTAGGCATCGAGAAAGCACTCATTAGTGGAACCGGAATGATTGTCGCCTTAACGATGGGCATGACAACCGGTATCTTCGGGGGCTTGATGCGCGATGTGGTTTGCAGAGAAGTACCTTACGTTATGCGTGGAGATGTTTATGCAAGTGCATGTTTTGCAGGTGGTCTCACCTACGCCGCCTTGTTTGCCCTAGACATCCCTTACATTTGGTGCATTTTAGGCTCTATCTCTGTAACAGTTTTACTGAGAATTGCATCGTTGCATTGGGGGGTTAAAGTCGATCTTTTTAGGAAGAGAACACCAAGACCTAAAAAAACAGTATAGAGCCCAACATTGATATGCCCGTGAAGAGTCTTATTAGCAAATATCGGTGAAGCGTCTTAAGTGACGCTTCACCAAAGCGCCTATTATTCTTATGCCATTAGGGCAAGCGCTTCAATTAAAGGCTTATTCTCGCTATCGATAATGTGGATAATATGTTTGTGCAGACGCTTTTTGTGTTCGCCAAAAATACCTCGCTTTTTATCAAAGGTCTTAGCGTAATTCAGCGCACCTTCTAGCAGTGTTTCTTGTGTGTCGTACGCCTTTTCTACGACATGGTCTTGCTCTAACTCTTTGCCGGAAACACGTCTCCCGGATAGCTTCATTTCGTTGAACCTATAATATGGCATCGCTTTTTTAACGAATTCAATCATGCCGGGTAGGAAAGGAATGGAGAGATCCACTTCAGGGAAGCAGAAGAACCCTTTGTCAGCGCGCATGAATCTGAAGTCGCAAGCACACGCTAAAATTGCACCATTGCCGAAGGCGTGACCATTGATAGCAGCAATAACAGGAAGAGGGAAGAGAAGAAGTGTTTTAAATACCTCGTCCATATCGTGCATGAATTGCTTTATTTCTTCAGTACGGCCGGTTTTCATTGCCGGCATCAACCAATCTGTATCTATGCCTAAACTAAAGCATTTCTCGTCGTTCGATGTGATCACTAGCGCTTTGCAGTTTTCATTACTTTTGATGGTATTTAAAGCCGATAGCATTTCTTTAGCGAAAAGAGGGTTATGGCGGTTTTCACCATTTTGCATGGTTAAAAGGGCGACATCGCCAGTGTAGGTAATTGCTAGATTTTGCATTATTTTCTCGTTTTTATTCCATTACCGCAATGATACAAAATCCTGTCACCGAAAGAGAAATTTAGCTTATTTATGTTGGCCAATTATTTTTTTATTTTTGCTAAGCAAAAAAAGCACGCGAGCGAGTTACGTAGACGAAGGCTTCTGCGCTAGAGGTTTCTACGTATAAGCCTCACTGCCGATTAAAAATTGTGCTATTAATGCGTGCTATTGACATTCAGTCATGCTCATATCCTTCGAATCTAGCCTAGATTAAAGTATTATTCGTTATTACTTGCGCTATTACGCTTTAGTTGCTAAAAAGTCAACGACGTTAAAGAAATATAGAAAAGCTGGTTGTACAATAAGGTTTACATGCAGATTGCACACTCTTTTGGCGTTTTATTTTCCGTTTTTTATTTGTAGTTAAGAGAGTAAGAGAGCTCCCATGATCAAGGACACCGTAAATAATGTTCACGTAAGTACAGAAGATGTACTTATAACTCCAGAAGCGCTTAGTGCTGAATTGCCTGTGTCAGACAAAGCGTTAGCGGCTATCTCAGAGTCTAGAAAAATTGTTTCAGACATCATTCATCGCCGCGATCATAGATTACTTGTTGTGTGTGGACCGTGCTCTATACACGATGTTGAAGCAGCGAAAGAATATGCGCTTAAGCTCAAAGAGCTTCATGAATCATGCAAAGACACGCTATTTATTGTTATGCGCGTGTACTTCGAAAAGCCGCGCACTACAACTGGGTGGAAAGGTTTAATCAACGACCCGCATATTGACGGTACATTTGATATCGAAACCGGTCTTCGTAAAGCAAGAGAGCTGTTAATTTGGCTTGCTGAATTAGAGCTGCCTGTTGCCACTGAAGCACTAGATCCAATTAGTCCGCAATACCTTGCAGAGCTATTTAGCTGGGCTGCGATAGGTGCGCGCACCTCTGAATCGCAAACACACCGTGAAATGGCCAGTGGTTTGTCTATGCCAGTGGGTTTCAAAAATGGTACTGACGGAAGCTTGGATATTGCTATCAATGCGCTTAAATCTGCCGCATCGGGTCACCGTTTTATGGGAATTAACAAGCAAGGCCAGGTTAGTATTATCGGAACGAGCGGTAATCCAGATGGTCATATTATTCTTCGCGGCGGAAAGCAGCCAAACTACGACTCGGTATGCGTGTCAGAATGTGAAATTGAGCTACAGGATGCAGGTTTGACGGCGGGCTTGGTAGTGGATTGCAGCCATGCAAACTCATCGAAAGATTATCGCCGCCAGCCATTGGTTGCTCAGAACGTGGTTAATCAAATCCTAGAAGGCAATCAGTCTATCATTGGCGTTATGTTGGAAAGTCACTTGAAACCCGGTAATCAAAAAGCTGAAGGTAAAAAGCCAGAAGAACTTGAGTATGGCGTTTCAATTACTGACGGATGTATTGATTGGGAAACCACAGAGAACTTAATATCTCAAACCAGAGATAAGTTGATAACTGTGTTACCCTTACGCCAAAATAAGCGCACGGTGGCATAAGTACAAGTAACGCCCATAGAGGCAATTTAGTTATTGCCTCTAAGCACCGTGCCATTTGATTCAAGGATAAGACAGAATGGCCGATTTATCGCAGCACTTAAAAAAGTTAGATACGCTGCGTGAAGGTATCGACGAGCTGGATACCCAGCTTGTGGAATTACTCGCAAAACGCAATCAAATTACAACCCAGGTCGGCCAAATTAAGGCTGAAGCTGGCATGCCCGTTTACGTACCAGAGCGCGAAAAAGCGTTGATCGCCTCCCGCCGTGCTCAGGCAGAAGCGCTAGGGGTGTCTCCCGAACTCACCGAAGACTTATTACGTCGAGTAATGCGAGAGTCTTATCATACGCAAAACAACAAATATCGCTGTGTGAAACCTGATGTCGACAACGTTGTTGTAATTGGTGGAGCAGGGGCGCTTGGCCGTGTGTTCGTGAGCTTGTTCGAACGCAGTAATTACAATGTTTCGGTTGTGGAAAAAGATGACTGGGACAATGGAAGAGCAGTATCTCTATTAAGTAGTGCTTCATTGGTTGTAGTTGCAGTTCCAATTAACTTAACAGAAGCTGTAATAAGCAAGCTCACTATGCTGCCAAAAGATTGTGTGCTTGCAGATATAACCAGTATTAAAGCTAAGCCGCTTGAAGCGATGCTTGCCGCGCACGCTGGCCCCGTTGTTGGATTACACCCCATGTTCGGTCCTGATGCGCCCGGAATGATTAAACAGGTAGTGGTAGTGTGTGATGGGCGTGGCAGTGAGAAGTACAGCTGGCTGATTGAGCAAATGCGAATTTGGGGAGCTACAATTCATGACTCAAGCGCACAAGAACATGACCAAGCCATGGCTTACATTCAGGTAATGCGTCACTTCAACACGTTTGTGTACGGGCAGCACCTAAAAGGTGAAGATCCCAATCTTGAATCACTCACCATGTTTAGCTCACCTATATATCGCTTAGAACTCGCGATGGTAGGTCGACTGTTCGCTCAGTCACCACAACTATACGCAGATATTATCTTCAATAATCCCGACAATTTCGCGCTTCTACGCCGCTTTTATGAACGTTTTGGGATTGCATTGTCATTACTTGAAAATGGCGATAAAAAAGGGTTTGTCGAACAGTTCATGAAGGTTGGCGCATGGTTTGGAGACTATGCCAAAAAATGCTTGGTAGACAGCAAACAGATGTTGTTAAAAGCGGACGATGGTCAGCTTTTAAGAGATAAGTAGTTGTAACAGGCTGTTAAGAGCCAAAGCTAATTTAAGGTAGCCAACGTGACTCGCTCTCTTCGATTGCCAATTACCAATACTTTCGCTGATGGCGGCTATAGTGTGAGAGCACATGTAGGCGCGGATCAGCAAGCAGTTCATCTGATTCTAGATACGGGAAGCGCTACGCTTGCTTTGGGCCACGCGCACTATCATGTAGAAAAAGATAATTATGTTGAGTTTACCTACTACTCTCAATCCATAAAATATGCAGAAGGCAGTTGGCACGGCCCTGTGGTCAAAACGACAGTGCGCCTTGGCATTTTTGGTCACAGTGTGACGCTACCTCAAACTTTCGTCGCGATTGCAAAAGAGCCAAATTCGCCCGAACAACCTTGCTTTAAGAAAGCTGACGGAATTATGGGGTTGGCGTATCAACCACTAAATCACGCTTATCGCTACTGTGATGAAACCAAAGAAAAACTAAGTGAGTATGATCTTTATAGTGTTTTACTCTCGGATTCTGTAGAAACTGAACAAGCTGAACTAAACGTAGATAAGCCGATTGCCACAACGTTGCCCAGTTATTTTTCATATCTTGAGCAACAACATATAACAGCGAATAAGTTTGCGTTCTGGTTGCATCGTTCAAGTATTTATAACGTCGACAGTAACTGTCTTACCGCTGCGCTAGCTCATCGAACAAATTATGGGCTATTTGTGGTTGGTGAACCCCTATTTCACAAAGACTTATATTCGCCTCCTTTGTTGAATGCGAAAGTACTTCACGACAAGTTTTATAACGTCACGTTGAAAGCTATAGAGTGCGAGGGTGTGGCCACTAATGCGCCGGTGTTGAAAGCTTCCGATCAAGCTCGCTGGTGTTCAAATGCTATTGTCGATACAGGTGCTACTGTCATAGGCTTACCGGAGTCGCTGTATGATGATGTGATGGGGCAGATTCACGCGTGCGTTAGAAATGCCGATGTGTTGCTCGCGCCATTCACGGCTTTTTCGTTTCAAGAGCAAGGTATTCCATTAACGGAATTAGATCTTACAAAATGGCCAACGCTAACGTTTATACTTGAGGGGGAGCACGGGGAAGACATAGCGCTAAGGCTTCCTCCTGATGCATATTGGCAGATACACGCGCCGTCATACAACGAAGCGTCCTTTAAAATGTTTCCCTTAAAACACTGGCCAAATCAAACTATTCTGGGGCTTCCGCTGATTTCTCAATACTATACAATTTTTGACAGAGCACGAGGTGAATTTGGCGTGGTGTCCTTCGCACACAAAGTCACTGCTGGCCAAACAGTTGAAACACTAAAGCAAATTTTTAAAAAATAATAACTGACATCAAATAACAACAATAAGGGAATTTTAATGCAGCGGGGTAGTTTGGTTTGCGTGGGAACTGGCATGATGGTTGGCGCGCACATGTCGCCATTATGTCAAAGTCATATAGAACAGGCAGACGTCGTATTTGTATGCGTAGCCGAACACTATATGGAAGCGTGGATCACGTCTTTGAACAATAATACCGTCAATCTTCAATCATTCTATGAAGATGGAAAAGACCGTCACGAAACGTATGCCCAGATGACAAATGCGATGCTAGATAAGGTGCAACAAGGCCAAAAAGTTGTTGGGGCGTTTTACGGTCACCCCAGTGTATTTGCAAAAGCGCCGCTAGATGCAATAAACAGAGCCAAACAAAAAGGCTTCGAAGCATACATGCTACCTGGTATTTCCGCGGAATCGTGCCTGTATGCTGATTTGGGCGTCGACCCTGGGGCAGTTGGTTGCCAGCATTATGAAGCAAACCAATTCCTTAAATTCAAACGGGAAATAGATACCGCTGCATACTTAATTTTATGGCAAGTGGGTGTTGTCGGCGACTTTTCAAGCGCTGTATATACTTCAACGCCACTTCAGCGAAAAAAGCTCACAGATAAATTACTGTCAATTTATAACGCCGAGGATACTGCTATTTTGTACGAAGCAGCAACGTTACCTATTGAAGGTTTCAGAGCAGAAAGTATTGCTATTGGTGACTTGCATGAACACGAAATTAATCAACATACAACGCTGGTTATTCCACCGATAAAAACACTGAAGCTTGATGATACTGACTACTCCGCAAATAGTAATTTATGCAATTCGTAACGCATCGTTTTACTTGCGAACTGCTTGACGCTAAGTGGGCTGCAGAGGCGGCAGCTCTGTATCAAGATGAGAAAGTAATGCGGTTAATTGGCACGCCCCTGACTAAAGCCGAAAGTGAGCGAGTGACTAGTGGGTTCATTGAAGCAAACCGTCAGCCTTGGCCAACGCAGAAAGTCTGGGTAATAACATGCAATTACACAAAAGCATTTTGCGGTATTCAGATGTTACGTAAACATACTCACAAGAATAGTGCAGAGATTGGCATAATGTTAGCTCGAAAGATGAATGGCAAAGGGGCTGCTCGGGAAGCGATGGGAGCCTTGGTTGACTACGGTATTTCACATGTAAATCTCGACCGCATCGTTGCTCAGTTCCAAATACGCCATTTGGCAACACGGCGATTAGTTACTCAATTGGGCTTTGTTAAGAAAAACGACAGTTTATCAACGGGAAGCAAAAGCGAACTAACAACCTATACTTTTGAACGTCTTTGTAACTGAGTTATCGTCAACCGACCGATTAACCATAAGTTGCCCTTAAACGCGACGCGTGTGTCCACTCGCACTGGTATTATATGTCAAAAAGACTATACGTAATTGATTAACATCCCATCAATTTGTTGATAATCTAGTATTAACTAAAAATTATAAGCTGAATACACACTCATGAAGGCGCTAAAAGAATTACTAGCAATTGCACAAGATGCATCTAAACAAAGCAACTCCGACATTATTGCTCAGTTCAAGGCTGATCACGCTGATGAACTTTCAAAAGACAAAGAAAAAATGTGGTGTCTTTTGATGCCAGAAGACGAAGAGCAAGAAGCGCCAGGAGATGCACCAGACAGTGGCGAAAAGAACCAAGTTTCAATTCACTAACCGTGATAGTTGAAAATGCTGTCTAGATTATTAATAGGGGCGTTAATTTGCCCCTTTTTCATATTCCCCCTTGCTGCAGACGAAATAGATCAACAGCTACAGCAAGCTGACACACTTCGTAGTCAGGACGTTACTGCGTTTCGTACTTCATTATCTGAACTTTCTGCAAAATCACGCTCATTCTCTCCTGCCCAAGTTCAATACTTTAACTATCTCAATGCTTATAGTTTGTCGTATTCAGGAAAGTTGATAGAAGCGGTTCCACTTTATGAAAGTGTTTTTCAAAGTGCTACAGATAAATCTCTACAGCTACGGGCTAAAAACTCTATTCTTAACAACTTCGCATTAGTCAGAGATTTTCCCAAAGCGCTTCAGCAAATTCCTGACATCGTCCCTCTTCTTTCGTTGGCTAAAGACAAAGATAAGCACCTATCGATTTTAACGATTGCGCTTTTCTATAATCAGCTCGAAGAATTTGAACAGAGTTTGCAATACAGCAATCGCGTGATTGGACAAAACCTTTCTCCCCGCAACGAGTGTTTGGCTCACAACCTGCGTAGTGAGTCTTTGCATAATTTGGGGCGTCTTGACCGTGAGACGTTAATGACAACTATTGCAGTGTGCGAAGCGAGTAAAGAGCCTATTGCTCTGAACCTAGCAAAGTTATGGCTTGCTCAATTAATGTTAGCCTCGCCGGATGGGGTAGCAGGGGCATTAGACGCTTTGCTTGTCATTCAAAAGGATGTGGAAAGTACTAACTATCCACGATTAACGTCGGAATATTATACAGTTTTAGCCCAGGCTTACCTTGCGAACAAACTCTTTCACAACGCCCAGGAAAGTGCCCTGAAAGGCGCTGAGCTCGCAAAGGGTATGGGTTACTCTAAACCAAGAAAAACGGCGTATCACACTCTTTATCAATCGGCGATTGAGCAAGGGAACAATGTAAAAGCGTTAGAGGCGTATATACAGTACGCTGAAGCCGACAAGGCGTATCTGGATGAGTACAACGTTAAGCAAATGGCTATTCAACAAGCCAAGTTCGATAACCTTGAAAAGAATATTGAAATCCAACTGCTGGACAAAGAAAACAGCCTATTAAAAGCACAAGCTGCCCTGTCGAGAGAAGAAAAGCAAAATCACAGGCTGTTGATAACATTGCTTGCTTCCACAACCATACTTGTTCTTATGTGGGCAATAATAAATCGCAAGTTACATGCTGCGCTAAAAGAAAAGGCGCAAACTGACTCGCTGACAAAGGTGGCCAATCGTCACTACTTTACTGAGTTAGCGACGAAAGCACTAAAGCGAGCAGCAGACCACCAAGAAATATTGTCTTTTGTAATTTTCGACCTTGATCATTTTAAAGCAGTTAACGACAGCTACGGTCATCCAACCGGAGATTGGGTGCTTAAGGCAGTGGTTAGCGCAGTGAAGAAGCATTGCAGAAAGGAAGATGTTTTTGGTCGCTTAGGTGGCGAAGAGTTCGGTTTGCTTTTACCAGGGTGCTCAGAGCAAAAGGCGAAAGAAATAGCGGAAAGTATGCGAAATAGTATTCGTCAAATCGATACAAGGGAAAGTGGCTTTACCTTCGATGTTTCTGCAAGCTTCGGTATTTCTAGTACTGCGTCGTCAAAGTATCAATTCGAGGCGCTTTATGCCAATGCCGACGAGGCTTTATATGGTAGTAAAAAGCATGGCCGCAATAGAGTATCTGTCTATCATATTAATGGTAAAAGTGATGTTGCCAGTGTCGGGCAAGCCTTTCAGCCTGCCTAAACACGTTAGCACTACAAAACAAATAATGAGTCGCGGGCTGGCTTAATCAGCCAGCGCGCTCGCCGCAGCCACTTTGGTCGGGCTAATCTCTTCACTTGGGTAGCATCCCAATACTTTGATGTAGCGCGTAATACTGCGCAACGCATCAAGGGCATTTTGCACAGGGCCGTCTTCAACATTGCCTTCTACGTCAATGTAAAACATTTCTTCCCACGGGTTACCTGGAATAGGGCGCGACTCAAGCTTTGTCATATTAATGCTGTTTTCTCGAAGCACTAAAAGGGCCTCAACAAGTGCACCTGGCTTTTGAACGGTAGACATTACAAGGGTTGTTTTAGCCGGCACTTGAAGTGGAACCACTACTGGATTGCGCGCAACAACGATAAAGCGGCTATGGTTTTCTTTTTGGTTTGCCAAGTTACTCTTTATTGCCATTAGGCCGTACAAGTTACCACCCGCTTCGCTGCCTATAGCTGCTACGTCATCACGTTTGAGCTCACTAACTGTCAACATGGCCGACGAGGTGCTGTCCATGGTTTTCACTTCTACGTTCCCCAGTTCTGCTAGGAAATGGCTACACTGAGTGAACACTTGAGGGTGAGCGTAAAGCGTTTTGATTTTATCGATACTGGTATTGGTGCCAACTAACAAGGTATGGCGGATAGGGTGGGTGAGTTCACCGATAATACTGAGCTGGGTGTGTTGGAGCTGGTCATACACTTCATTGATACTACCAGACGTTGTGTTCTCAATAGGCAATACCGCGTAATCGGCTTCTGTGCTTTCCACTTTGTGAATAATTTCAGCAAAGCTCTGACAGCCAATTTCCAGCAATTCACCGGGGCGACGAGAGAAGTACTTTTGGGTTGCCAGATAAGAGTAAGAACCCTTGTCGCCCAAGAATGCCACTCGGTTTAACGGCAACGTACTGCCAGGGTTTGCGCGCTCAGCAAGCATAGCCTGCTGGTTTAAAACAGAGTCTTCAATAATGACGTGGAAAATTTGTGTCACGTAATGAGGGTCTAGACCAATGTTTTGGCCTTCTTTAATTAGTCGTACTAATAGCTGCTCTTCACGCTTTTGATCTCTCACCGGAATGTGATGCTTTATTTTCGTCTCAGCCACTTCGTTGGTTAACTTTCTGCGCTCTGAGAGTAGAGTAAGTAATTCACTGTCCAGAGCGGTAATACGCTCTCTAACAGTATCTAATGCATTGTCTGACATATCATTCCCGTAAGTATCGAATAAGAAAATTCTGCTAAAAAAAAACCTCCCAGTTGGGAGGTTTTCATGCATGTAGCCGCGCCTCCCTAGTGAAAGGATGTAAACGCAAAAAAGAAAAGTGCTACGTGCATTATGTTCTGTTTCATACACTCGAATGTATGTTGAACACCCCAGTGTGTCAACCCATTTTTACAAATTGGATAGTCATTTTTGATATGAAGGGCTTGAAAAAGTGCTAAAAATGCGCGTGTGGGTTTTCGATAAGAAGCGAAGAGTAGGTGAAAGAAGGTTGTTTTTACGTTAAAAGAACAATTTTCGGTATTAACACAGTCTAATGGGTTGAGAGTCGAAGCAAGCGCTTCCGAGCATGGTGATCCTGCAAGGCAAGATCACCATTACTTTTTGGTCAGCGCATCCAGTCAATTAGTTACCCAATAACGCCGACAGCATCTGTCTTACTTCATTAGGCTCAAAAGGTTTGTCACACAAAGCGTTCACGCCAGTTTGCTGAATATTGGCCATATGTGCACTGTCAGCCGACTCTGACGTTACCATAATAATTGGTATATGCGTGGTTTCAGGATTGAAGCGAATAAACTCCGATAGCTCCCTGCCGTCCATTTCAGGCATGTTGTAATCGGTAACTACTAAATCAAAAGGCTCGTCTTTTATCAGCGTTAACGCCATGGCGCCGTTTTCAGCTTCTTTGATACGCTGCAAGCCCATACCCTCTAACACTCGTCTGATATGATTTCGTGCTAGTTTGCTGTCATCGACAAGAAGTACACGTACGTCGTGAACGTCAAACAACTCTAGCTCGAGTTCGTCATGATTTATTAAGTCTAAGCTTGCATTCAATGCGCGAGACAAATGAAGCGGCTCAAATGGCTTAGGAAGAATTGCCGCCACACCAGCCTGTTTAAACTCTTCCAGCTTGCTCAGACGGTTTTCGCTTGAAACCAGCATAAAAGGAATTGTTTTAAACTCATCGTCTTCTTTGATGAATTTTAGTAGCTCTAATGCTGTACCATCTTCGTAATACATTGCGCTTACAATTAAGTCAGCACCGTGAGCTTTTACTGCAGAACGAGCTTCGGAAAGGGTACTGACAGGGTCAATTTCCTTAACGTGCTCTTTCAACAACAAAGTGGTAATGATCTTCCTTTGTGTGTCAGAAGGCTCAACTAAAATAATATGTAAATCAGAAATTGACAGCTTTTCCATTTCAGACTCTTTTTGTTATATGTTTATGAAAAAGTGAGAGCGTACTAGATAACTAGCGTTTCATTAGCCCCCAGCAAGCTTAACTTTGTACCCTTTATCGGTAAGCAGTGCGCGGAGTTTTTCCCTGTCATCGGTTTGTACTTCAATGACACCGTCTTTCACTGCGCCGCCGCAACCACATTTTTTCTTTAGCTCTGAGCCTAGTTTTTTCAACTCATCAGCTGCAAGGTCTAACCCTTTAATCAGAGAAACTCCTTTTCCTTTGCGACCCTTGGTTTCTCTGTGAATACGAACAATGCCGTCGGAGGATACCGACCGGGGCTGTTCTTTTTGCTCAGGCTTTATTTTGCCGCTCTCAGTACTATAGACCAAAAGTGCGTCTTGCCAATCTTGCATAAATACCTCAATAAATTGCGTCTTTCCATCTAAATGGCGATAAAAAAAGCGTTTCCATACGAAAGTTTAAGATGACTTTCATGGCGATGTTTAAAAGTTCAACTAGTATAAGAATAGCAAAGTTAAAAGCATGTGATGAAGCATTTCTGCGTACATTTTTAAGGAGCGAATATGGAAATAACGTCAAGCTATCAAAATCAAGGGAAAGTACTGGTGGTAGATGTAGGCACTAAGTTTGACTTTAGCAAGGTTGAAGACTTCAGAAATGCCTACGGCGAACTAAATGCCGATGTCTCACATATCACAATAGATTTATCGCGTACTGAATATATGGATAGCTCTGCTCTAGGCATGCTGTTAAACATGCAAAAGTCACTCGCCGAGAGGGAGTTAACCTACAGTATCGAAAATGCCCGCCCTCAGGTCGCTAAAATCCTGAAAATATCTCGATTCGATAAAAAGTTCGAAATTAAGTAAATAGAACAAGTAGTTAAATTAAGATTTTATCGAAGAGATATACGTGAAGATCCTCATTGTTGATGACGAGGCTATCAATCGTACATTGCTGACTAACATGCTTTATAACGCAGGGTATAAAGAGTGTATCGAAGCGGTGGACGGCGTTGAAGCTATTAAGCAGTTTACGAGCGAAAAGCCTGACTTGGTCTTATTGGATGTCGTGATGCCTGGGCTGAGTGGCTTTGATGTTGCACCTAAAATACGGCAATTGGCTAAAGGGCCGTATCTCCCTATTTTATTTATTACCGCGTTAGAAGACAAAGAAAGTTTGGTGAGGTGTCTTGAAGTTGGGGGAAATGATTTCGCTACCAAACCGTTTGACCGTCATATTCTTATCGCGAAGATTCGCGCTCACTTAAAAATACGCGCATTAAGCGAATATGTAGAACAGCAAAACAAAACCCTTCGCTTATTTAACCAACGGGTGGCGAGAGAGCATGCGATCGTAGAGCATATATTCAGTCATGCTATCGTTAATCGACCCGAGGTTATGGCACATTTCGACTGTTTTCTTAGACCGGCAGAGACCTTCAATGGCGATCTGTTTCTCTGCGAGTCTAGTCCAAGTGGAGGTATCTATTTTGTAGTGGGAGATTTCACCGGCCATGGTCTAGCGTCGGCAATTGGTGCGCTACCAGTAATGCGTGCATTCCAAGAATTAAGCCAGCAAGGGGTCTCTATTGCTGAGATTATTTCAGAGCTAAATCGAATCCTAATTAAGTTTTTACCCAGCGATATGTTTATGGCTGCGGTAGTGGGTGAGATAAACGCTGGAGGTAATAGAATTAATTTATGGCAGGGCGGCATGCCAGCCGTGATTGTTCCTGCTAAAACAGATCTGGCACTTCGCTGTATTCCCTCGCGCCACATGGCACTTGGGATCCTAGATGAACATGAACTCAATACCGATTGTGACACCATTCAACTCGGAGTTAATGAGCAGTTAGTTATTTGCAGTGACGGACTCATTGAGAGTACCAATGAAGACGGTGAAATGCTTCTTGAAGAGGGCTTGGTGAGAATAGTAAAGGAGCAAATGCAGACCTTCGGCAAAATAGAATCTAACGCATTGTTTCTCGAAGCTAAAGCGCACTGTGCCTCATCTTCATTTCACGATGACGTAACCTTAGTCATTTTTAATTCGCAACCCATTAAAATTCCTGTATCGCAAAAAATGGACTTGGGGTTGCCGTCGGTCCACGAAGTGGCGCTTGACGCCGAGCACTTAAAGCAGCCGGACATTCTCCAGCGTGTGCTGCAACTCGCGGGGCAATGTGAAGGAATTCAAGCCGTTCGTTCGATAATTTATACCGTATTGTCTGAGCTATTTAATAATGCGTTGGAACATGGAATTTTAAAGCTAGACTCGAAGCTAAAGGCAGATAGTTCTGGGTTTCATCAGTATTATGAAAACCGCGAAGCTTCACTTAAGGCGCTAAGTCATGGAAGAATTAATATCAGGGTAGAGTCTCTGCCGCTTAAAGGTAAAGTGCTGATTTCGGTTGAAGATAGTGGTGAGGGCTTCGAATGGAATAGAGCGAGCAGTTTAAGTAGAGGTCACTCTGTTCAAGATGAAAGTTATGGGCGAGGACTTCCTTTACTTAACGCCTTATGTGAACGCGTGTGGTTTGAAAAAGGCGGCAGTAAAGTCATTTGTTTACTTGATACCAAGATATAATCAATTCAAGTAAGTCTTTCAATCATTAATAATTATTTCGGTCTTTTCTCCCTAAAGTTCAACGCAGAATACAATATTCAAATTGACATTACATATTTACTCAGTCATTGCCGCAACTCTGTCTAACTAATCAAGCAACTAATCGAATTTAGCTTCTATCGAGTAAAAGTTTTATCGATACTCAAATCTCATTGTCGTAGACGTATCTGCGGTGACACAAAGAAGTAGAGGCCCCATGCTTAAATCATTTCTTAAACTATTTGAAGACACACAAAAGAAAACGGAACCGACGTATACCGTTGAACTTGCAACAGCGGCATTACTTAGTGAAATCGTTAATGCAGATAATGAGGTGACGGAAAGTGAAAGAAGTGAATATGAGAAACAGCTCAGGAAGCATGTAAAGGTAGAAGAAGACGCTATGTCGCTACTGCTTGAACGAGGTCATGAAACCGCAGATGACTCAATCGACCTGGTGCGTTTTACACAGGTGCTGAACAAGCATTGTAGCGCGGAAGAGAGGAGGGATGTGATCAAAAGCCTTTGGGCTATTGCATACGCTGATGAATCTCTTGCTCCACTTGAAGAGAGTACGATTCGCCAAATAGCAGACTTGCTGTATGTGCCTCATAGCCAATACATTAAAACTAAACTTGAAGTGGCTGAAAGAATGTAGCTATTGCAAAAACAAGCAGGCGTTTTTCATATTAGCTGAAAAAATGGATTCAAATTTTCCGACCTGTACCTTACTATTGAACGCAAATAATAATAAAAGCTTGGCGGTGACAGTGCTGTTTTAGGGCCTTCGGCATCACTTGCTTACAACAGCTTGCAGTACTGAAGTAAGGGTTAGTTGAGTGTTAAGAACGTTGAAAACTCCAATTGGGCTTGTCATTGCATTGGCGATGTCTGTGCTGGCACTCTCTGTGGTAATCATTAATAAGTTAGAACACAACGCTTCCGTTGTGGATGTGGTAAAAGAAAATACCGCCACGATGAGCAATGCCCTGTCACTTCAGTTATCGGTGGTAATGGAGCGTAGTCCGGGAGATAGTGCTTTGTTCTCCTCTCTTTTTCAGCCTATGAAAGAGCACGATAATCTACTCTCAGCCACGCTATACGACAATGATTACCAAGTTATATCCACTATTCAACCTGAATCCTTAAACCAGCTTTCCGGTAAATCTGTTCCCATAGACCCTGCAAAAATTCCGTTTGGCGTTACGCAGTACGATAATATTATCACCGCTCACCAAATTGTTGGCAGTAGCTTATATCCTCTTGGTCATGTCGTTATTTATGTAGACATAGAAGATACTATAACAGAAGGTTCAGCTCGCCAGCTCATCAAGCAAATTCCTATCGTATTGGCAGTTTGGCTGTTGTGTACTGGCATTTGTGTCTTCATTCTCTATCGTTTAATTTCTCCTATTGGGTCGCTAAAGCAGTTTACGCAAGAGGTTTTTGAGTCAAAAGACTATGCGCTGCGCAGTTCGCTTGATACATCTAACGAAATTGGACAATTATCGAATAATATTAATAGCTTACTAGATACCATTGAAGTTGAATTACTTATCAACTTTGAACAAAAACAAACGTTAGTTGATCAACAAGAGACCATGTCTCGTCTTGCAAACTTCGACAGTTTAACCGGCCTGCCTAATCGACAGTTTGTGCTAGATAACCTAAGGCTTGAGCTAGCCAGAGCTAAACGAAACGATGAAGATTTGTTACTTCTGTTTTTTGATTTAGATGGGTTCAAAGGAATTAACGATTCGTTGGGGCACGAGACCGGAGACCTTATACTCATCGAGGTTGCTGACAGAGTTCAATGTTTATTGCGCGATGGCGACTTGTTTGCGCGCTTGGGCGGAGACGAGTTTTTGGTACTACCAGATAGAGACGTGTCGACCGACCAAGCACAAAGTTTGGCAACGCGACTCATTACAGCGTTTGATGAACCTTTCGAACTTAGAGGTTTATCGCTTACGGTTGGGTTAAGTGTGGGTATTGCGACTGCCTCTGATGCAGGCTACGACCTTAGTGAGCTTATGAGCAACGCAGATTTGGCGATGTACCGCTCAAAGGCGAGAGGGCGTGGCAGTTATACACTGTTCACCCCTGACATGGTTGAATCGCATAAGCGTAAACTGCACTTGGCTAACGGCATTGAACAAGGCCTAATAAATGATGAGTTTGTTGTTTATTATCAGGTTAAAGTTAATAACGAAGGAAACGTCATAGGCGTAGAAGCGCTTATTCGTTGGCAACACCCTGAATTTGGATTGGTTATGCCGAACGAGTTTATTCCCATTGCAGAACAGGGCGGCAAGATAACCGCAATTACTCAGTGGGTAATAAAACGAGTTTGCATCGATATGCCAGACTTAAAACAATGGGCTACGTCGCCTTTTAGAGCCTCTATTAACTTGTCTGGTCACGACTTACGTAGTTCACAGTTATTCGACTACATTTACAACACTTTCAAGCTTTACGACATCAACCCAGAAAACATTGAATTTGAAGTGACTGAAAGTGCATACCTTGAAAACTTTACCCTTTCAAATAAGTTCTTCAGGCGGATAGGAAACATGGGATGTGCCATAGCGCTAGACGATTTTGGTACAGGATACTCTTCTTTGAGTTACCTCACTCAAATCAATATCGATACTCTAAAAGTCGACAGACAATTTGTTATGGAGATTCAGACTTCAGAGCGAAGTCGACTGGTAACAGGGGCGATTATCGATTTGGCAAAACGACTTTCTCTTTCGGTCTGTGCTGAAGGAATTGAAAACCTCGAACAGTGGAATTATCTCAGGGCGCACGGTTGTGACAATGTGCAAGGTTTTATGTTTAGTAAACCTATTCCCTTGGCTGAACTAATCCATTCTCCCTACCATTACAGCGACAGCAGTTTCTCTGTTTAAGCATATGGTAACAATAGAACCGCTTTGACGCGCAGTGTTTCAAAGTGGTGTTTCTTTTTTGCTACATACCACTTGTGTGTAGCAATTGGCTTGGTATGTAAATTTGGTTAAACCTCTGTTTTTATTGATATTTTAAGTTTTGGTCTGAAAATCGCATAGGCAGATTGTATGCAATTATGATAGTGGTTAATTGAAGACTAGTGGTAGTATCCATGAGCTTTATTCGCGCCGCGCTTTAATTGAGCGGTCTGTTAATAAAGTGGATTGAGAAGGATTTTAAAAGCGTTTAGCGGAGGATTCATGATGAAACGTCTCGAAAAAGTTTTCTTAGCACTTTGTGCTGTTGCTGCAGTACAAGCCATTTCAGTAGCGGACGCGTACGCAAGTCCGGCGCGCTCGTTGATGCAGGAATTAGACACAGACAAAGACGGTTTGATATCACTTAAAGAAGCAGTTCGACATACAGGTTTACTGCGTAACTTTGGGCTGATTGATGACAACGAAGATGGCAAACTTTCTGAAGCCGAGTTGGCAAAAAGTAAGTTAACGCCAGGCAATGAAAAGCTCACAGCAAGTGAGTAGATAAAATAATATATTGAAGAGGGTAAGGTTCTGATAAACAAGGTTTCGTTTGGTGAACGCTTGGTACAACTTGGTTCACTAAGGCAGTTGACGTTAGGTAGTTTTGTACTGGCCCTTATCCCTCTCATTGCGCTACTTTGGCAAAGTCAAAGCGACTTAGCCAAAGTAGGTCAAATGACCACCCTCGAAACTCGGTTCGTGGTCGATGTTGTTAGCGACATGCAAAGACTCGACAACGCTGTCGTTGATGTAGAGCGCAGCATTCGACAATTTGCCGTGCTAAGAAACGATAGAGTGGCGTCCCTTTCTGACAACGCTATCGACCAGTTTGCAGTGGCTGCTGACAATCTATGTCAGGCTCTCTCTGTACCCTCTACCTGCACACGACTTTCAGAACAGTTAAACCAGTTAGCCGAATATCGCGCCATTGAAGATCAGCTGCTGCTTAATGCTTATCTTGCGTCGGTAGGCGATAGCGTTGACCAACTGCGGGACGACGTCGAATCCGCAATTACTGAACGGGTTAAAGTCCAACAGGACGACCTGAATGCCATGCAAGCAAAGCAAGCTTGGTCCACCGCTATGCTTGTGAGTGTGTCGTTATTACTTATCTTGATGGGAAGCCAACTGATTGTTAACCCCGTTAATAACTTAAAAAAGATTATTAGGATCATGGCGCACAGCGATGGTCAGCTTCCACCGCTTTCAAGGCAAGCGCCAAAAGAACTCATTGATGTCGAGAAAGACTTACACTGGCTTTATGATCGTTTACAGCAGTTAGAGCATATTAGGACCGCACTGTTGAGACATGCGGCGCACGAACTCAAAACACCGCTTGCCAGTATTAAAGAAGGCTGCAGCTTGCTGTCTGAAAACGTGGTGGGCGAGTTGAATAACGGTCAACGAGAAGTGCTTTCTTTACTTACTGCCAGCACCCAGCGACTTAACACGCTGGTGGAAAAGCTGCTCGACTACAACCTGCTATTGCAACAGGCTCAGCCGAAAATGGTGCAAAGTGATGTGAGTAAGTTGGTATCTGCATGTTTAGAAGATTACGCGCTTGCTATTCAAGACAGAGAAGTGGAGGTAAAGATAACAGCGTCTGATGTACGTGTGGACGAGGAGCTATTTAGAAGAATACTTGATAATCTGGTGTCCAATGCAGTAGCACATGGTGCTGTTGGAAGACCGATAAATATAAGCCTTTATAACGAAAACGATAATCTTGTACTAGATGTTGCCAACCGCGGAAAGCGCATTGCACCTGAATCAGTACATACTTTATTTGAACCTTTTATCCGAGGAACCGAGCCAAGAAACGACAATGTTATTGGGACGGGTTTAGGGTTATCAATTGTTGCCGATTGTGCTCGACTGATGCATGGTGATGTACGCGTTGTAGATGTAGACTATGCCGATGTTTGCTTTAGAGTGACCATTGGGCAACAGGAAAAATAAAATGAGAATAAGTGGTTTAATTGTCGCCTTACTGGTGCTGACAGGATGTCAGAGTTTAACCAGAAACAACGACAACGCAGGAGAACCCGAAAAGGTTACCCCTGTAGCTAAAATAGAACGCGATTTATGTTTGTTTGATGAGGCTCCCCAAGGCTTCGAGCACAATTGTGATGCTGTGTATTGGCTAAACACGTGGATTTCTTCAGCTAATCAACCTTGGTTAGAGCGAAAGCAGGCATTAAAAGCATTGGGCGACTCGGCTTTCGATACGCTGCATGCCTACATTCTAACCCTACCTACTGATACCCCTTATCAAGACAGGTTACGCGCGCAATTGGCCTTAGACGATATCGCTAATAAATTCACACCAACAGCTCAGGAAGTAATTAACGTTATTGCTGGGTCGCACAACAACCAGATTATGCAGCTTGAGTCTGCCATGGTGGTATTAGAGCAGGAAAATACTTCTCGTGGTGAGAAAGTAAAAGCACTTGAAATTGAAGCAGTTAACCTGCGCAAAAAACTAGAAGAATTGTTGCAGATTGAAGCAACACTGATGGACAAAAACAGGAGTACACAACAGTGAGCGAAAAGGCGAATAGTAACCCTAACTTATTGTTGGTTGATGATGATAAAAGCTTATTGCGCTTGCTAACCATTCGTTTGGAAGGCGAAGGTTACCACGTGACCGCAGTGGAAGACGGTCAATCAGCGTTAAGAAAACTTCAAAACGACAACTACGATGTTGTATTAAGTGACTTGCGTATGCCGGGTTTAGATGGCTTAAGCTTGTTTGAAGAAATTATGGGGATTAGAAAAGACATTCCTGTAATTCTGATGACGGCGCACGGCACCATTGCTGATGCAGTTGCTGCCACGCAGCGCGGCGTATTTGGTTTTCTACCTAAACCAGTGGATCACGACGAGCTACGTGCGCTGCTGCAAAAAGCACTTAGCCAGTCTCAAGCTGCACAGCCTGGAGATTGGGCGAAAGACATCATTACGCGTTCTCCTGAAATGCTAAATGTACTAGACCAAGCCTTCCGCATTGCGCAGCGTGAAGTATCTGTACTTATTAGCGGCGCAAGTGGAACCGGTAAAGAGTTACTCGCTAATGCAATTCATAAAGCCAGCAACCGCAGTGATAAGCCATTTGTAGCTATTAACTGTGGAGCATTGCCTGAAAATTTACTTGAATCTGAGCTATTTGGTCATGCTAAAGGTGCGTTTACCGGCGCTGTAGCTGCTCACCCAGGTCTGTTTAGAGAAGCCGACGGCGGTACGCTGTTTTTAGATGAAATTGGCGACATGCCAATGACGCTTCAAGTGAAGCTATTGCGCGCGCTACAAGAGCGTCAAATTCGTCCAGTAGGTAGCAGTAAGCACGTAGACATCGATGTGCGTATCATTTCTGCAACGCATAAAGACTTGCACAAAGAAATGGAAGAAGGCACCTTCCGTGAAGATTTATATTATCGTCTAAACGTGGTGAACCTAAAACTTCCGTCGCTAAAATCGCGTAGTGAAGATATACCGCTGCTTGCGCGATCTTTGCTACAACAAAGTGCGCAGCGTCATGGTGTAAATGTAAGCCAATTTTCTGATGACGCAATGCAACAGCTAGTAACCTCGTCTTGGCCTGGCAACGTACGCCAGCTTGTGAACGTGGTTGAGCAGTGTGTTGCGTTAACGCAAACGCCGGTTATCCCGCTTCACTTAGTAGAGCAAGCCTTGTCAGCCACTAAGCAAAGCTGGCCAACGCTTACAGAAGCGCGCGATGCCTTTGAACAGCAATACTTGCACAAACTTCTTAAAATGACCGACGGCAATGTAACGCGCGCGGCGGAGCTTGCAGGTAGAAACCGTACAGACATGCATAAACTTATGAAAAAGCATGAATTAGACGCAGCTGATTTCAGATAGACACAGTCGAGCTTAGAGAGTTATTAAACGCATCACTTTTTAGTGATGCGTTTTTGTTTTGCGATACGCAAAGCCTAGCGCTGGGGTTATGCTGGAAGGTGTTTTGAAAAAATAATAGCTTCAACTGTGCGGGCGTGGTTTTTTAAGCTTTCTATCTCAACGTCTAAAAAGTCACGAGGTTCATCAAATAGAAGGCATAACGTACCCAATTCATAGCCATCTTTGTTGCGCAAGATAGCACCTGCGTAACCTCTTATGTAAGGGCTGCCAGTAACCAGCGGGTTATTAGCAAATAGCTTATCGGCTTGAGCGTCGGGAACAATCAAGTATTCTTCTTCGGCTATCGCGTAGGTGCAAAACGAGATATTACGCGGTGTTTCGGTAGCATCCATACACTGGCGGGACTTAAACCATTGGCGATCTTCTGCTACAAGGCTTACCAAGCAAGTTTTAGCATTAAACTCTTCTTGTACGGTTTTGGTAAGTTCGTCAAGCTGTTCGCTTGGGGAAGTATCTAAAATATCTAACGATTCAAGCGCAGCAATACGCGCTTTCTCATATTCATGATTCATTGAGGTTATTTCACAGTAAATAATGGTGTAGTACCAAAATAGATAAGGACAGTAGTTTACCGTTGAATTAGAAAAACGCTATCTATTAAAAACGAAATATCAATCGGCGCAATGTCAGTTACTTGTCATCAAAACAGAGAATTCTGCGCTGGCTGGCTTTTGATGGACAGGTTTTTTAGCACTAGTGATGGGTCATCGTTGTTATATAAATCGATAAACTGCTGAGCTAACCAGGGAGCGTCTTTATTGTCGGGGCGGTGACAAAAAAAGTACACGTCTTTTCCTTCTCTTTGCCAAATCTTCACTTTTTTCACCCAAGGTAACAAACAGCGTCGGTTGTCATCGTCTACATCGTTACCGACAAAGCGCACAATGGGAGTATGTCCTGTAGCGATAACGTTTACCGGTACACGGGGCTTTTTCTCTCGTACTTCCTCTAGCATCGCTCGTCTATTGTTTCCCCCTGCGTCTAAAGACCCAGTAAACAGTGCTCGGGTGTCCATAATGATTCTATTCGCACTGTGGCGAATCAAAAGTTGGTTAAGCGCCTTTTCCTCATCCCCCTTTGCAAAAAATGCCAAGTGGCGCACTTCAACTGCTACGTTTAATTCTTGGGGTAACGCCGCTAAAAAGGTATCCAGAACGGGCAGCTTTTCTGGCCCGAAAGAAGCGGGCAGTTGCAGCATCATGACTCCTAGCTTTTCTTTAAGCGGACTTAACAATGAAAGCTGTTGGGCAACCTCTTCATCACAATGCTGTAATTGATGTACATGAGTAATGTTCTGGTGAAACTTGAAAGTAAATCTGAAGTGGTCGGGTACTGAATCGCACCATCTCGCTACAGCGTCTTGGTGGGGAAGAGAGTAAAATGTGGTATTCCCTTCAACCGTATTACACTCCTTGGCATACAGCGACAATCCATTATCAGACTTGGGATAATTAGCAAACCACGTGCTTGGCCAATGGCTGTGTTGCCACATTGGCAATCCAATATAGAGATTTCCTTGTGATATGGCTGATTTGTGCATATTTGTCATTGGGCTTTATCAAGCATTTGTTTATACTATGCGGCCTTTAAATCATTACATTATGCATGTTGTGGGCGGGCCAGCTAATTGGCCAGCAAGTTTACGCGGTTTTTGTCAAAGTCTTAAGCCCAAAAATAAGCGGTTTTGAACGCCAATTCACTGCATGCGAAGCAAGAGAAAAACATCAGGGGTCAAGGACCATGCGCACAGATTACTGTGGGAATATCGATTCATCATACATTGGACAAGAAGTTACCCTTTGCGGGTGGGTTAATAAGCGTCGCGATTTAGGCGGTGTAATTTTCATCGACTTACGCGATCGCGAAGGTATCGTACAAGTGGTGTTCGACCCAGATTTACCAGACGTGCTATCTGTAGCTAACACGTTGCGTAGTGAATTCTGCGTAAAGCTAACGGGTAAAGTACGCGCGCGCCCTGAAGGTCAAGTAAACAAAGACATGCGCACTGGCGAGATTGAGATCCTAGGCACAGGCCTTGAAGTGATCAACAAATCTGACGTGCTTCCACTAGACTGGAACCAAGAAAACTCAGAAGAACAGCGCCTTCGTTACCGTTACCTAGACCTTCGCCGTCCTGTAATGAGCCAGCGCTTACAATTCCGTGCAAAAGTAACCGGTGCTGTACGTCGCTTCCTAGAAGAAGAAGGTTTCCTTGATATTGAAACACCTATTCTTACTAAGGCAACGCCAGAAGGTGCACGTGACTACCTAGTGCCAAGCCGCACGCACAAAGGTGAGTTCTTTGCACTTCCGCAATCGCCACAGCTTTTCAAACAGCTTCTGATGATGTCGGGTATGGACCGTTACTATCAAATCGTTAAGTGCTTTCGCGACGAAGACTTACGTGCCGACCGTCAGCCAGAATTTACCCAAATCGATATTGAGACCACGTTCTTAGATGCCGATGGCGTAATGTCTATTACCGAGCGCATGATTCGTGACTTGTTCAACAAAATGCTAAACGTTGACCTTGGCGACTTCCCGCGCATGACGTATAAAGAAGCCATGACGCGCTTTGGTAGCGATAAGCCAGACCTGCGTAACCCGCTAGAGTTAACCGACGTTGCAGACTTGCTTGCTAACGTTGACTTTAAAGTATTCAGCGGTCCGGCAAACGACCCTAAAGGTCGAGTAGCAGCTATTCGCGTACCAGGTGGGGCGTCACTTTCGCGTAAACAAATTGATGACTACACCAAATTTGTAGGTATTTACGGCGCGAAAGGCCTAGCATGGGTTAAAGTTAACGATGCCGGTGCTGGTCTTGAAGGTCTACAGTCGCCAATTCTTAAATTCCTAACTGAAGACATCACTAACGCCATGCTAGAGCGCACTGGCGCACAAAGTGGCGATATTCTATTGTTTGGTGCAGACAGCTACACTGTGGTAACCGAAGCAATGGGCGCACTACGTCTTAAGCTTGGTGAAGACTTTGAGCTTCTTGAAGGCGACTGGAAACCACTTTGGGTTGTTGATTTCCCAATGTTCGAAGAGTTTGACGGTCAGCTTCACGCTATTCACCACCCGTTTACCGCGCCACGTGGTTTAACGCCAGAAGAGCTTAAAGCCAACCCTGCTGAAGCCTTATCTGACGCTTACGATATGGTATTGAACGGTGTTGAATTAGGCGGTGGTTCTGTACGTATTCACAATGAAGACATGCAGTCTACGGTATTCAACATTCTTGGCATTGACGATGAAGAAGCGAAGAACAAGTTTGGCTTCTTGCTAGACGCATTGCGCTTTGGTGCGCCGCCGCATGCAGGTCTTGCGTTTGGTCTAGATCGCCTAGTAATGCTTATGACTGGCGCAACATCTATTCGTGACGTGATGGCATTCCCTAAAACGACCACAGCGGCATGTCCATTAACATCGGCGCCTAGCCCTGCAAATCCGCAGCAGCTTGAAGAGCTAGCTATTGCAACGGTGAAAAAGCAATCGTAATTTATGGCGTATAAGAAGCCTGAATCTGCACTGGTAGTGTTGTACGACCAACACTACCGAGTGCTGCTTTTGCAACGACAAGATGACCCCACTTTCTGGCAGTCGGTAACAGGCGCATTGGAAGAGGGGGAGTTGCCCTTAGAAACAGCGTATCGTGAAGTGTGTGAAGAAATTGGCATCGATGCTAAAGCACACGGGTTTGTGATTAACGATCACGATAAACAAAACCAATATGAAATTCGTAACCGCTGGTTACACCGTTATCCTCCGGGCACTGTTCATAACACAGAACACGTATTTTCCCTTCAAATAAGCAGCGATTTACCCATTGTTTTGACAGAACACTTGCAGTACGAATGGGTGTCGAAAGACGAAGCGCTCGCGCGCTTATGGTCTCCCTCCAATAAAGAAGCGGTATCTTTGTTTGTACCGAGTGTGCCTTAATGGTTATACTGGGTATAGATCCAGGTTCTCGGATCACAGGCTACGGTTTAATTGCACGCAAGCAAGGTAAACTGGTGTATGTAGCAAGCGGATGCATTCGCGTTGGAACGGCAGATTTGCCTTCTCGCCTTGCAAATATTTTTACCGGTGTTGGCGATATTATTCGTCAATATAAACCCGACCAGTTTGCTATTGAGCAAGTATTTATGGCGAAAAACCCTGATTCAGCGCTGAAGCTTGGTCAAGCCAGAGGCGCCGCCATTGTGGCAGCCACCCAAGCGCAACTTCCTGTTGCTGAATACAGCGCAAGGCAAATTAAGCAGTCGGTAGTTGGTAAAGGTGGTGCAGATAAAACGCAAGTTCAGCACATGGTAAAACACCTGCTGAATTTAAGCGGCACGCCACAGGCCGATGCTGCCGATGCATTAGCCGTTGCCTTGTGTCATGCACACACCGAACAGGGCCTGATAAACATGGCAGGGCAAGCCCGAAAAACCGTTCGTGGTCGTTTGCGCTAAAACTGCCTAAAGCTCACGCTTTTACAGAGATAATTCATGATTGGACGAATTCGCGGTACGTTGGCTGAGAAACAGCCTCCAGAAATTCTTGTAGATGTAGCCGGTGTTGGCTACGAAATTCACATGCCTATGACCAGTTTCTACCAGCTTCCCGCGGTGGGTGAAGAAGTCGTGGTGTACACACACTTTGTGGTTCGTGAAGACGCCCAATTGCTGTTTGGTTTTGCTGATAAAATGGAAAGAGGGCTTTTCCGCGAATTGATCAAAGCTAATGGCGTAGGTCCGAAATTAGGCCTTGCTATTTTATCTGGTATGTCGGCAAGCCAGTTTTTGGCAAGCGTACAAAACGAAGATGTTTCTGCGCTCGTCAGCTTACCGGGTATAGGTAAGAAAACCGCAGAACGCTTAGTGGTAGAACTTAAAGACAGATTGGCTAAGTTTGGCAAAGCGCAGAGTATAGCTGTGCCTCCCCCAAGTGGCGATTTGTTATCCACCAACACTATTGTTGCTGTAAACGACGCCCGGGAAGAAGCGCAAAGCGCGCTTATTGCACTAGGCTATAAACCTGCTCAAGCGAGCAAGCTAGTCGACAGCGTATACAAAGAGGGCATGGAAAGCGAAGCCCTTATTCGCGAATCATTAAAAGCGGCCATATAATGGCACTCAACGAAGACAGCGGTTCTTAGTCTGCCTGTCTTCACGTTACCGTTTAAAGTAGAACTATCATGATTGAAGCCGACAGACTGATTACGCCTGAAGCCAGTACCGAAGACGAGGTCATCGACCGCGCCATTCGCCCTAAAATGCTGGAAGACTATACGGGGCAGCCTCACGTATGTGAGCAGATGGAAATTTTTATTCAAGCTGCGCGAAATCGTGACGATGCGCTAGACCATCTACTTATATTTGGTCCGCCAGGGCTCGGTAAAACCACGCTTGCAAATATCGTGGCGAACGAAATGGGCGTGAATATTAAAACCACGTCAGGCCCCGTGCTTGAGAAAGCTGGGGACTTGGCTGCACTTCTTACCAACCTTGAGCGCAACGATGTATTGTTCATCGATGAAATACATCGCCTAAGCCCAGTAGTAGAAGAAATTCTCTATCCTGCCATGGAAGACTACCAGCTTGATATTATGATAGGCGAGGGGCCTGCAGCCCGTTCTATTAAACTGGATCTCCCTCCGTTTACTCTTGTGGGCGCAACCACGCGCGCAGGCTCGCTAACGTCTCCATTACGCGATCGTTTCGGTATTGTTCAACGCCTTGAGTTTTACAACGTAAAAGATCTCACCAGCATTGTGGCAAGGAGCGCGAGCTATCTGAATTTAGACATGAACGATGAAGGTGCGCAAGAAGTGGCTCGCCGTTCGCGTGGCACGCCGCGTATTGCTAATCGTTTGTTACGCCGTGTTCGAGACTACGCAGAAATTAAAGCAGACGGTACGGTGGGGGCCGATACGGCAGCGAAGGCACTGGATATGCTGGACGTAGATAAAGAAGGTTTCGATTACATGGATCGTAAATTGCTTACTGCTATTATCGAAAAGTTTGATGGTGGGCCAGTAGGCTTAGACAATTTGGCAGCAGCCATTGGTGAAGAGAAAGAAACAATTGAAGATGTAATTGAACCGTTTCTTATTCAGCAGGGCTTTTTACAGCGCACGCCTCGAGGCCGTATTGTGTCGCAGCGCGCTTATCTTCATTTTGGCTTCGCTCCGTCTGAATAATTTACTGCCTACATTGTAAAAGAGTAAAGATTCGTTTTTAAGGCCTGGCTGGAAAGCTGGGCTTTTTTTGGTGGGGCTGTCCCCAATCGAATTCACGTGAATTAACGTCTAGGCAGGGAAGTACTGCTTTAAACGTATGAGTTGGTTATTACTGCGCTGTTGTAAACTTTAACTATTAAAGACACGCGCTAAATTTTTGGCAAAAAAAAGCCCGCTCAGTGAGCGGGCTAAAACAACAAGTGTTGAAGGAAATAAATCCAGGGAACTCATGTCTAACAGGAGGATAACTCTTGCATGACCGTGCTTAGCACCATCACGCTCTGTACGACTGATGCTGTGCATTATAGGGAGTGCCGAAAAAACTACAATTGAGTAAAATTGTTGTTTTGGATTAGAATAACTAATGTGTTAACTAGGTGTTTAATATTGGTTTACTTTTGATTAAATGTTAGCTTTGGTGGGGGTTGTAGAGAGGTTTTGCTCTGCACTTTATCGCGCTAATTAGTTAGTTTATCTTCAGTTTGGATTATTAATTTTTTTGGTAAAGGAATAGTTATGCATTTACATCAGGTAAGAGTGTATTACGAAGATACCGACGCAGGCGGTATCGTCTATTATGCGAATTACCTAAAGTTTATGGAGCGAGCCCGTACAGAGTGGCTTCGCGAGCTAGGCTTTGAACAAGATACACTGATGGAACAATCCATCGCTTTCGTCGTCAAACACGTTGAAATGCATAACTATGCGCCTGCGCGGTTTAATCAACTGTTGAGTATTGAGACTCGCGTTGTAGAATTGAAAGGCGCTAGTATGACGTTTCAACAAATTATTAAAAATGAACAAGGCGTTACATTGGTATCGGGAGATATCAAGGTTGCCTGCGTCGATTTGGCAGTTATGAAGCCAAAAAGATTACCACGTACTTTGTTAGGGGAAATTTCGCGTGTCATCTGATCTCACTTTTATTGGCTTGTTTTTACAAGCGAGTTTTATTGTTCAACTAGTTATGCTCTTGTTATTAAGCGTGTCGATAGCCTCGTGGACATTTATTTTCCAACGCAGCAAGGCCTTGTCGGCGGCACGCAACGAAATGCGTCAGTTTGAAGATAAGTTCTGGTCAGGCGCTGACCTTAACCGTCTTTATCAAGAGCTTTCAGCTAGAACTAACCTTACTGGTATGGGCAGCATCTTTTGCTCAGGCTTTAAAGAGTTTGTTCGTCTGCGCAAATCTAACACCGCTACCAACGGTATCGTCGACGGTACATACCGTGCTATGCGCGTTTCTATGTCTCGTCAAGTTGAAGAATTAGAAAGTCGTTTACCCTTTTTAGCAACAGCAGGCTCAATCAGTCCTTACATTGGCCTATTCGGTACTGTGTGGGGGATCATGAACGCCTTCATCGCACTAGGTGAAGTGCAACAAGCCACCCTTGCGATGGTAGCGCCCGGTATTGCAGAAGCACTAATTGCAACTGCTATCGGCCTATTTGCTGCCATCCCAGCCGTAATTGCATACAACCGCTTCAGCCATCAGGTTGAGAAGCTAGAAAATAGCTATGGCAACTTCATGGAAGAGTTCTCTGCAATCCTTCATCGCCAAGCCGTTGCTGCGCAAGCACAACAACAAGCCTAAGCGTTTACATTCCAAAACGGAGGACTTGTTATGTATGTAAGAAAACGCCGCAGGCCGGTATCTGAGATAAACGTAGTGCCCTACATCGACGTAATGCTGGTGCTACTTATTATCTTTATGGTAACGGCGCCGCTTATTTCTCAAGGGGTGAAAGTGGATTTGCCTAAAGCAAGTGCAAACCCAATAGAGCAGGAAGATACACCACCGATCATTGCATCGGTAGATGTTAAGGGGCGCTATTTTCTGAACGTAGGAGAAGACCAGGAATCGCCTATTAGTAAAGAAGAGCTTGGCGCTATTGTAAAAGCACAGTTGACCAAAGAGCCCAATACACCCGTAGTGGTAAAAGGCGATGGACAAGTAGCGTATAACGAAGTGATACAGCTAATGGTGTTATTACAACAGGCGGGTGTGCCTTCGGTAGGGTTAATGACGGATCCGGTTGAGTAATATAGATATGTCGAAACCCGAAGTGTCGAGAAGCACGTCACGCGCAAACAGTGATACGAAGACTAAACAGGCCAGTAGTTTAAGCCCAGAACAAATAGGCTTATTTAAATCTATTGGCTTGCATCTTTTTATCGCTGCGCTGTTGCTAATTAGCGTCAGTTTCTCTCCTGATCCTTTGCCGAGTTTGCCGTCGAATGCACCAGTAATTGAAGCGACGTTTATTGATGCACAAGCGATAGCAGATCAAAAAAGGGAGCAGGCACAAGCTGAAGCTCAAGCGAGGGCTGAGGAACAAGAAAGGCAAAGAGAAGCCCAAGCGGCGGCAGAGAAAAAACGTCAGCAACAGCTTGCGGCCAAGCGTGCTAAAGAGAAGCGTGAAGCTGAGGCCGCTGAAGCTAAACGTCAAAAAGACTTGGAGCGCCTAGCTGCGCAAAAGGAACAGGAACGTAAGGAGCGTGAAGCAAAAGCGAAAGCTGAAGCCGAGCGTAAGAAAAAAGAAGCGGCTGAGCGCGCCGAGATGGAAAGGATCATGCAAGAGCAGCTAGCGAAAGAACAAGCTGCTCAGCAAGAACGTAGGCGTAAACAGGTACTTACTGAAGTTGAGCGCTACACCGCGCTTATTCAGCAAACCATTAAGCGCAACTTATATTCGGACGACAGTTACCAAGGTAAAACATGTCGCTTGAATATTCGATTAGCGACGACGGGCTTTGTAACGAGTATTCGCGTGCTAGGCGGAAACGACGCGCTTTGCAGAGCAGCTGAAAGCGCAGTTCGAAGAGCCGAGAAGTTACCGGTTTCTGACGCGCCAGACGTTTACGAGCAGTTAAAAGACATTACTTTAAAAGTGGAATTATAGTGGTATGAAAAAACTAGGTTTATGGATAGCGCTTATTACGATGGCATTCAGTGCCAAAGTGTTTGCATCCTTAGAAATTGTGATTACCGAGGGCGTTGACAGTGCTCGCCCCATCGGTGTTGTGCCATTTAAATGGAAAGGGCAAGGCAGCATGCCTGGCGATATTTCTAAAGTGGTGATGGCAGACTTAATGCGAAGCGGTAAGTTTAACCCGGTATCTGTCGACAAAATGCCACAGTACCCTGAGACAGTTGAGCAAGTCTCTTTCACCGCATGGGCAACCTTAGGCGTTGATACGGTTTTAGTTGGTAGTATCGAGCCGCAAGGGGGAGAGCGCTACCTTGTATCCTATGAGTTGATTGATGTGCTTAAGGGACAGGTTGACAATGGTCAGTCCAAAGTACTGAAAGACGGGAATCTTGTGTCGAGCAACGATCATGTTCTTGCTGCCCGTCAGGCGGTAATTAACGGTCGAGATTTTCGCCAGTATGCGCATCGAATTAGCGACATTGTGTATGAAAAATTGACCGGTGTTCGCGGTGCGTTCTTAACTAAAATTGCTTATGTCATTGTTCGCGACCGCGATACGGTTGAAAAGCCTTATCAATTAGTGATTGCCGACTACGACGGCGAGAACGAAACGCGCCTGTTGTCTTCTCCTGAGCCACTTATGTCGCCAGTGTGGTCGCCCGATGGCGAGAAGTTGGCCTATGTAAGCTTTGAAAATCGCAGACCGCAAATATTCATTCAGAATATCTATACCAGTGAGCGTACGCGCATTACTGATTTCCCTGGAATAAATAGTAGCCCTGTGTTTTCACCAGATGGCAAGCAACTTGCAATGGTTTTATCGAAAGATGGAAACCCTGAACTCTATGTGATGGACTTAGCGACAAAAAATCTTCGCCGAGTAACACGAAATAGAGCGATTGATACGGAGCCTTCATGGCTACCAGACGGCAGTGGTTTAATATTTAGCTCGGAACGGGGTGGTAAACCCCAGATATATAGCGTAAATTTAAATTCTGGGAAAGTAAGGCGAGTTACCTTTGTAGGTGAACAAAACCTTGGCGGTACAATTTCCCCAGACGGCAAGCAAATGATTATGGTTAACCAAACTAATGGGAACTATCATATTGCGAAGCAGTCTTTGGATGGAGGCTCACCTCAAGTACTGACACGGACGTACTTGGATGAGTCACCAAGCGTAGCGCCGAACGGAAGCATGATTATATACAGCACCCTTCATGAGGGAACCCAAGTGTTGTCGTTGGTTTCTCTAGATGGGCGTTTTAAAGCTAGGTTACCAGCAGCCAATGGGCAAGTTAAATCGCCAAGTTGGTCACCATTTTTGTTCTAACAATTTAAAGACTAAACAATAAAATTTAAGGATTAGTAGGATGCAAATGAATAAAGTGATGAAGAGCTTCATTATCGCATTGCCAGTAGTGACAATGATGGCATGTTCTTCAGGCCCTAGCGAAGAAGAATTGGCAGCAGAGCGTAACCGTCTTGCGCAAGAACAAGCGGCCGCAGAAGCAGAAGCGCGTGAAGCGGAAGCACAACGCGTTAAAGCAGAAGCTGCACAGCGCATGAAGCGTCAAGAAGAAATGGTTCAGCAAGAAATGGAAGCGCTGAAAAACGAACAAACGGTTTACTTTGACTTTGACCGCTCAAGCATCAAGCCAGAGTTCCAGCGTATTCTAGACAAGCACGCGGCGTTCTTGGTTAAAAACCCAAGCACCAAAGTGACAATTGAAGGTCACACTGATAGCCGTGGCACCCCAGAGTACAACATTGCTCTTGGTGAGCGTCGTGCACAGTCTGTTGAAACTTACCTACTTAATGCTGGCGTAAGCAGCAGCCAAGTAACAGTAGTTTCATACGGTGAAGAAAAACCAGCAGTGATGGGTTCTACTGAGTATGCATTTGCTCAAAACCGTCGCGGAGTGGTTGTTTACCGCTAATGACTTTTCTAACGAATAAGACATTAAAATTGGGCGTCACATTATGTGGCGCCCTTGCTGTTTCTGCCGCATTCGCACAAGCGCCTGTGGTTGACGCCAACGGCGGCAGTGAATTAGAGCAGCGCATTGTAGTGCTTGAGCGAATTGTTAAAAGTCGAACTGAAATGCAGCACAGGTTGCAAACTCAGTTAGATAACATGCAAATGGAAGTTGATCAGCTACGCGGTGCGGTTGAAGTCAATACCAACGAACTTCAAAAAGTACTTGAGCGCCAACGTGAGCTCTATCTTGAAATAGATAAACGCGTGGAAGCACTTAAACAAAGTGGAGCGCTACAGGGTAGTGCCATGCCTAGTGCGGGTGTTAGTTCGGGCTCTGTGAGCTCTCCAGCGCCAGCTACAACACCGTCAGCCCCTCAGGCTGGAGAAGATGAAGCCTACGAAAATGCGGTGAATCTGATCCTTAAATCTCGTGAGTACGATAAAGCCATTCCTGCGTTTCAATCGTTCATTTCGCGCTTTCCTAACAGTGGCTATGCACCAAATGCGCATTACTGGCTAGGGCAACTGTTGTTCAATAAGCAACAGTGGAGTGAAGCAAGTGAGCAATTCAATATTGTAGCTAATCGCTTTACCGATTCAACAAAGCGTCCAGATGCCTTACTAAAATTAGGTGTTATCGCTGAGCGAACCGGAGACAGCGCGACAGCACGACAGCTGTTCCAGCAAGTTGTAAATGATTACCCTGATTCTTCGGCAAAACGCCTTGCGGAATCTCGATTAAATGACTTGTAATAAACAAAGCCTCTTTTAAAGAGGCTTTTTTATGAGTTAAAGAAAATTTTTTTTCAAAAATTTCCATTCAGACTGCATAAAACTTCTGCACCAAATCTTACTGTGTTTCGTAGAAAAACGACTAAACTCAATTAGCACTGGTATAAATACCCAGCGATTTGTTTTCATTTTGACCGTTTAGTCGTAATTTAGCAGAAAAATGAAAATAAAAGGACGTTATGGGTTGCGTCGAATAAAAATCTGAGTATTATATGCCGCCGTTGCCAAGACACAGGCAACAACAGGAAAGAAAGGGTCGTTAGCTCAGTTGGTAGAGCAGTTGACTTTTAATCAATTGGTCGCTGGTTCGAATCCAGCACGACCCACCACTTTCTCTCCTAGCATCAAATGATGGGTCGTTAGCTCAGTTGGTAGAGCAGTTGACTTTTAATCAATTGGTCGCTGGTTCGAATCCAGCACGACCCACCATCATTTGAATTGCTAAACTTATCTGTGTGTCACTTGATGGGTCGTTAGCTCAGTTGGTAGAGCAGTTGACTTTTAATCAATTGGTCGCTGGTTCGAATCCAGCACGACCCACCATCAAGTCTTTACCTCGCACTCTGCACCACAAACATATATCTTTAAAAATATTTTCCCAGCGTCGATTACAGCAGCGCTCAAAGCAAATTTTAAAACTGAACACTATTTGGGTTTTAAAAGGTTACTCATCTCAATTGCACTTTGATCTGGTTTATCTAACCCCATGTAGTAGAACAGTTAAGCACAACTACGACTATTTAATTACGCTTATGTTGATTAGGTAGTGTGTAATTTTTATGACAGTTGGGTATAATCCGCACCCTTGTCGCAACAGAGATGTAGGTTAATGTCAGTAGCATTTCGAGTGGATCAGGTAGAGTACCCGTTCCCAGCAAAACCACAGCCATTATCAGAAGCACGTAAAGCTGAGTTAAAGGCTGAGATCAAAGCTTTACTTAAGGCCCGTAACGCTGTGCTTGTCGCACACTATTACACCGACCATGAAATTCAAGCGTTAGCTGAAGAAACCGGCGGCTGTGTAGCAGACTCATTAGAAATGGCGCGATTTGGTAGAGATGCTCAAGAGCAGACCTTAATTGTTGCAGGCGTTCGCTTTATGGGCGAAACCGCAAAAATTCTTAGCCCAGAAAAAACCGTGCTAATGCCAACGCTTGAAGCAACGTGTTCACTTGATATTGGCTGCCCGGTAAAAGAGTTCAGCGATTTCTGTGACCAACACCCCGACCATACTGTAGTGGTTTACGCAAATACATCTGCAGCGGTAAAAGCGCGCGCTGACTGGGTAGTGACGTCGAGCATCGCGCTTGAAATCGTTGAGCACTTAGACAGCCAAGGCAAGAAAATCATTTGGGGCCCCGACAGACACTTAGGCTCTTACATTGCCAAGCAAACGGGTGCCGACATGCTAATGTGGCAGGGCGAGTGTATCGTTCACGACGAGTTCTCTGCGCAGAAGCTAGCAGACATGAAAGCACTGTATCCAAATGCCGCGATACTGGTTCACCCTGAATCACCCGCGAGCGTGGTTGAAATGGCAGATGCAGTTGGCTCAACCAGTCAATTGATAAAAGCCTCGCAAACCATGGATAACGACACCTTTATTGTTGCTACCGATAAGGGCATCTTTTACAAGATGCAACAACTTACTCCAGAGAAGACGTTTATAGAGGCTCCAACGGGCGGTAACGGCGCTACGTGTAAAAGCTGTGCTCACTGCCCTTGGATGGCAATGAACGGCTTAGAAGCGATTAAGGCGTCTTTAACGGGCGAAACTGATGGTCACGAAATCTTTGTTGATGATGAGTTGCGTAAAGGTGCACTTATTCCACTTGATCGCATGCTTAACTTCTCAGCCGAGCTAAAAGCGAAAGGCGGGCTATAAGCGCACGTTTTATAAGCACTTGCTGAATATTTTCCAGCAAGTTCTTGATTAAGCGCGCGGCTTTACCTACTATACGCGCGCTCAAGGGTTTTCGTAGTTAAAAACTTCTTGATACAAAAATTGGAGAGATGGCTGAGTGGCTGAAGGCGCACGCCTGGAAAGTGTGTATACGTTTATAGCGTATCGAGGGTTCGAATCCCTCTCTCTCCGCCAAATACCTACAGGCCCCTAATTCTCTAGGGGCTTTGTTCTTAAAGGCCTGCAGAGATCCTAGTGTAACCATCAACTTGTACAAAGTGGTGGTAAAATGAGTAGAATGGCTACACCTCACAAAGACCCTAAATCAGGGGTTTATTACTTCAGAATGGCTGTGCCAAAAGACCTAGTTCCTATCATAGGTAAAACAGCATTCAAAACATCCCTAAAGACCAAAAGCTTAAATGAAGCTAAACAGATATTCCCTAGCTATCTCGAAGAAGCTCACAGAGAAATAGAGCTAGCAAAACTTAAACTAAGTGATGAGCCTTCTGTAAAGCTCACAGTAAGGGATTGTGTCATTCTAGCTGAGCGCTGGTACATACGTGTAAGAGACCGTATGGAGGCTAGTGGAGACTTCACAGAGATACTTGTTCGTGATGCACAATGGTGTGGTGGTGAGTATCAATTTCATGAGTTTGGCTTGTCTGACACGTTGCCAATTTCTGGCTCTGAGATTGTGAGAGCTACGGAAAGCCAGCTAAGAGAGTTGGCTGAGGACTTGAGGAAGCATATAGAGAGTCAGCTTGATATAGAGGGAATAGCTGTCCCTTTTAGCAGTGCTAACTTTATTCAGCTTGGAAGGGCTTTTTATCCGTATGTAATTAGACTCGAATCCCTGTGTAGAGCGAGATACAAGGATGACTGGACCTACCAGCCTCTTAACTGTGAACTTGCAGACAAAGAGCTCTCTGTTCGCAGTGAAGTTAAAGCAGCTCCACTAATGTTAAATACTCAGTCTATCACCAGTGTTAAGACGCAAGCGATTTCAGCCGTTCTAGAAGACTTCATTGTTGTTGAGAAAGCAAAGGTCAATGCTAAAAGTGCAAGGTCTAAAACCTTGGACGAGACGAAATCAAGAATCTCAAAACTGATATCATTCTTGGGAGACCATGATGTTGCTAAGTTTAAGCGTAGCGATATCGTACAGCTGCGAGACATACTTTGTTTAATTCCTAAAACAAGTGACAAAGCTTTACTAGCTAAGCCCGTAGCAGAGCAGATTCGCATTTGTGAAGAAAAGAAAATGGACCGTTATGCTGCCAATACTGTAATTAAAGACCTCAAACTCCTGTCCAGAGTGTTCAGTCATGCTATTGATAGAGGCTATATAGAGACTAATCCTGTGAATGGAGTCACGGTAAAAAGCGCTGCAGATAAGTCTCAAGTTAAAGCTGCTAAAGGCTATACAGAAGGCGATATTCAGTTAATTTTTAAAGATGAAGTTTTCCATGTAGAAGACGCTCCAAAAATCTATGACATGGCGTGTTACTGGATTCCTTTAATCTGCAGATACACTGGCGCTCGTATCAATGAGATTGCACAGTTACGCAAGGTAGACGTGTGTAAATCTGAGAGTGGCATTGATTATTTATACATTAGGCAAGGTGAAGAACAAAACGTCAAAACAGTAAGTTCAGTTCGTGAAATTCCCATTCCTGAACACATAAAAGAGCTAGGCTTCTTGGATTATGTCGCATCGACCACTGAATGGTTGTTCCCAAAACTTCCTACAAATATGTACGGTGATAAAGGCCTTAAAATTGGCCAATGGTGGGGAAAGCGAGTAAGAAGCAAAAACATTGCTATAGCTCAGCCCTCACATGCTTTTCGTCACTCCTTCAAGACTCAGATGAGAGGTCTCTTTATTGAGGATAGTGTCAGTGACGCTATTACAGGTCATGCCGCTACAACAGAGGGTGGAAGGTATGGCACTGTTACACTTGAAGTTAAGAAGGTCGCAATAGACAAATTACCAAGACTAGATCTTCAACGTATCTGGTAGGTACAGGGGGGAGGGGGCGAGGTAATCACTCTATTAGCGATTGCATCGTCTCGTTACTGGTTAAAAAAACGTCGTTTATTAGTGGTTGATTTTTAGTCTTTTAGTAAGACACTTAATATGTACCTAAACCTATTGTGTACACCTTGATAACTCGAAGTGTACACATGTGTACGGTGTGAGGCTAATGTCCTTGTAGGCCCTGATATTAAAGGGTTTGAGTGACTTTCTTGTCTTTAGAATTGGTCGGTTTCTAACGAGAACTTTGTGGTGTTACCATGGTTTTCCTCATAATTAGCCTCATCAGAGTAAGCATTCGCAGACTCCCAAGTGGCTCTTTTCGAGATGGTGATTCCTAGCTCTTGACCTCGTACAGCCTTTCTCAATGCTTCTCTGAAAATACCAGCATCATAGTACTTCATCATGTTAGTGAAGTTTTTGATAGCCTGATTGGTTCTATATTCTATCCACTCTTGTGTCTCTGCTGGTGGTTCAGAAACAATACCTGAATATGCGTTAGCTAATTTTCTCATCCTAGGGAAACCTTTTGAATCCCATGCAGAATCAGTTAAGTAGTATTCTTCTTCAAGTCGCGTCTTAAGAACTTCTGCAAGTTGTTGCACACTTATGTTTTTATCTTGTATCACACCTTCTAGAGCATTAGCACATGCTATTAAAGCTCTTCGATAATGGGCGGCTTGTCCCTTGTCACAGCCTACTAACTCCATTAGTTTAGAGATGCTAAGACCAAATTTATTTGAAACTATAAGGCTTCTAAACTTGGACTGAGTTATTTCCTCAGCGGTAACACCTACACCGTGTTCTTGGTTCATCTCCTGTGCTGCTAGGAACGCTTCAACATAGGTGCGTTTCTTTACTAGTACAGCTTTGATTGTCATTGGCTCGTCTGGTTTTTTCTTAAGGTATTCTAAACACGCTTTTGTACGATGAAAGCCATCGACTACATAGAGCTTTTCTTCAACTTCAAAAACTGTAATAGGTTGCTTTATTCCCACACCGTTAAGTAGATCCTTGAGGATTTTAGAGTCTTGCATTGATTGCTTCGTAATCTGAGCTTCTCTATCCTTGCTTTTCCTAATCAACTCAGGTTCACGAGCTTGTATCATAAGGTCTAATACAAGGTCGCGAGGGTCTAAGTCTGTGTCAATAGTGTCTGACGAGTATAAATTCATTAAGCGTTCTCAGAGGCTGCTAGAGCCCGTTGTACTGTTGATAATGACACACCTACCTCAGAGGCAATCTTACGAAGTGATACACCTTCTGAGCGCAGTGTGTGAATGCGCTGGTGGTTGGATTGATTAACTGGACGCCCACGGTACTTACCAGCTTGCTTGGCTTTCTCTATGCCTTCCTGACGTCTCTCTTGAATCATTGAAAGCTCAAACTGGGCAACTGCTCCTAACATGCTCAGCATTAGGTCTGACATAGCATCAGACCCACCAGCATTGAAGCACAGAGCTTCTCTATGAAACTTTACATTAATGCCTTCTGCGTTCCATTGGGTTACGAGTGTCTTGAGGTCTACAAGGTTTCTAGCAAGTCTATCAATGCTATGAACATGAATAGTATCTCCTTCTCTAGCATATTCCTTAAGGTCTTCTAGTGCTGGACGGTTAGTAGTACCACCACTACAGCGGTCTATGAATTGCTTCTTGAAAGAGAGTCTAGAGTCTGACAACTGACGGTCTGTGTTCTGGTCTGTAGTAGAAACCCTAATGTATGCTAAATCAGCCACTTCCTGTACCTGTTTGATTCTAAGAGGTGGCGGATAATGGTGTACCCATAAATAAAAGTCAATACAAATAGGTACAAAGTGGTAATTAAATGACTATACCTGTTTGGGTATACCTAATGTTCACACTTGTGGCAAAGTATGTTTGAACATCTTACTGATTTTCAATTGTTTAATAGTATGTCATCATGTTCTTTAGGATGTTTATTTGATTTACGGACGATATTTTCTGACTTATGCTTCATAGACTTCGTTTGGGTTGGTGGAATACTAACCTCTCTCCTACAAAAGGTGGCGCAAATTGTTCTGATGAAGAGTGTTTAAAAGCCATGGTGAGAGTCTTGCGTTTAATGCTGACTAAATACTCATGTGATCTTATAGGTCTTTGTGAAGTAAACGAACACGATATAGCATACATCAATAACGAATTAAGTTTATCTGACATAGGGCTCATTGATTTAGTGAGCCCTGCTGGTCGTTCCAGATTTGATATGGCTATCGCGTTTAATAATAAAAAGGTAGCTATAAAAAAGGAAAGGGAGTTTAAAGAGACTGTTACTGGAAATACTCTCAAAGTTGCTCAGGTTGTTAATGTAGGAAACGTATTTGATGATTCCTCGTTCAGACTTTATCTTTGTCACTGGGCAAGTAAGCTGTACGGAGATGGTATGGCGCGTAGAGATGAAGCTGCAAAATATCTTTATGCGGATTGTAAGACATTAATGAATGACGGTGGAAGTGTAATTGTCATGGGAGACTTTAACGCTGAACCTTATGAAAATTGCCTAGTCAATGAGATGAGAGCGAACAGATGTCACGAAGCTGTAAAAAAATACCCTCGAGAGTTTTTCTATAATCCTTTTTGGCGAACGATTGTATCAGAAAAGCGTTTTGGCTATTTGATGAACAATGAGGAGTTTAGGTCTGGATCCTATAGATACAAAGAGTTCAAAAATACAATTTGGCATTCGCTGGATCAAATAATTCTATCTGGCAGTTTTTTAAATGGGAATGACTGGCAGTTAAATGAGTTCTTCACCAACGTACTTTATGATGAGAGTTTTTATGAGGAGGGAAAAAAAATGAATATTGATCATTTCCCTGTCATTTGCGAAATAGTGAAAGTTTGAGGAGAGTATAGTGAATTTTGATGAATTACTTAGAAGAGGCAATGAGTCCGCAGATGAATATCAAAGTAATCTGGACGAGATCGAGAAAACCTTAGATGAGCTTTCTCAATCACTATCTAAATTTCTCGTGTGTGATTTAGAGGTTTACAAGTCGATAGACTATGTAGAAAACGTGAAAACAGGACTTGCTGCGCTGACAGATCCTTTTGCACCCAAAGAAAAAACTGGCTTCATAAATATTCACGTGCGTAATGTGCCAACAGGTGAGACATTGAAGCTTTTCAAATTAAAGTATTCTTCAGATGTATACCCTTTAACTTTAAGCTTTGACGACAAGCATTATGTGGCTCCTTGTTTTCCTGACTTTCAAGGTAATCTAGGTGAAGTTATAAGTAGTACGGATTTTCACCTCAGGCTAAGACACTTAAAGAATAGAATTCTTAAAGAAGAAGAAAAGAAAAGATTAAAGCTGGGCGACTCAAGTACTGAGGACTAGTACAATGGTTTATTGCAATTTTTAGTTAAGTTACTGAAATTAATGGTTAAAATTTAAAGTGGTTACATTCGAGGGTTCGAATCCCTCTCTCTCCGCCAAATACAAAGAACCGGCTTTAGGCCGGTTTTTTTGTGTCTATCGATTAGTGCTTATCAACGCAGCAATACCTTTCGCTTGCGCAAAAAGAAACCCGCGTTGAAGCGGGTTTCTTTTTAAACGCGTTTATGGCGACGCTGGTATGCTAAAGCCTACGGCTTCTCATCTCTGATGTCGCGCCGCGGCGAGCTACTTCGCAACTTGTTGATGAAGCTTAATTAGGTCAGGAAGCTTTTTCGCGTAAATCGCTTTCTTCGTACCTGGATGAAGTAGTTGGCTTACGAATGTACGTAAGAAGCCAAGTACAAAGGTTTGAACGCGGTCAGCGTCTGCTTCACTTGGGTTAGCAATTAGCTTTTCTGTCTCCGCTTGTACTTTATGTACAATCGGATCCATGGTGTCTTTTCCAGAAACTAGGTCATTACCAGTCACAACGCCTTTGCCAAGCAAGTCTCTAACTGCTGAGTATAAATCAGCAGAAACAGCGTTAGACTGTCCCCAGTTCGCAATGTTGTATTCTTCAGCAATCTTATCTAAATCAGCAGTTGGGTCGTTAGACTTCAATAGGCTGTCGATAAGTTTATGGGCTTCAGTTTGTTTTACGGGTGTTGATAATTCTGACATGGTTACATTTGTTGATTATGTGGGTGAGCGCGTTATAAATATTCTGCCAGACAATGTCAACCCGTTTGCCGCTAATCTGGGCAATTACAAGAGGGAAAGCAACGCGAAGTCTCACCTGTGAACATGGTCATGCACTTAGCAATTTATGCACAGCCACCTCAGGCTAGCCACTATTTTATAAGCGCAAGACGCCTGATTATGCCGAGATCCTGCTATTTATATCATCAGCCCCCGCGTTGGGTTTGCGAGGTGCTGGAATAGGAAGTTTAATTGCATGCTTTCTATTAGATGCGCCGTGCTGTGACTTCATATAGCCATTAGCGTTTTTTGGAAAGTACGCTGCGGCACTTGTAGCATTCTCACCGTGCAGTGAAGCGGTAGGCTGGCTGTTTGCTTCTTGTGGGAAAGCAATGGCTTTGCGTTCAGTTTCTAAAAAGGTACTTCCGGCTTGCTTACCTAGCTTATAGTCATGGCGAAGCTGCGCATCTGTACTGCCTAACAATTTACTTTGAAGCTTATCTGACGCAAAAATTTGAACAACCTCTACACCTTCTGGTGGGTTTTCAATAAACGCCAGCTCTTTTTGATAAGCTTGTTCGTGCTGTAACAGGTAGTCGATAGTTTTGGGGCAGGTGCCCGTTGCACACATTACTGCGCTCAACTTTTGTAGCCAAGGCGACTGTGCTTGAAAGCCTTTATCTACCGTGCGAATAACGACAATCTTGGTAGCCCCTCGTTTGTAGGCCTCGGTCACTGGCAATGGCGCTGCCAAACCGCCGTCTAAGTAAAAGTCGGTATTGGCTGCCTGTTTTGCTTCAACGCCAATGTGCAGTGGAACGCCCTGCTTATACAGCAAAGGTAGTGCACTCGATGCCTTAATTAGTTCTACCCAGTCGTGATTACTTTTCATAGGGTCAAGATAATAAGCTTTTCTATCTCGGGAGTTAGTAGCGGTAAACAGAATTTCTCGGTCCGCCACGTTTGCCTTGGCAGTGTCGAGATCAAGTAAACGGTTAGCTTCTTGAGTTTTGTCGAAATACCAATCTAAATCGACAATATGCTTACCCATTAAACCTCGTCCCATTTGGAAAAAGCGTCTGTGTCGAGTTAAGCCGCGAATAAGGCGTTTTGCATAGCCTTTCTGACGTGCTACAAAGCTTGTTAGATTTTGTGAACCTGCTGAAGTACCAATCAGGATATCAAAGGGGTCGTGACCAGCGTCTAACCATGTATCAAGAACGCCCGCTGTGAATATTCCACGTTGACCTCCACCTTCTGCGACCAAGGCAACCTTGCCCTTGTACGGCATACCAAACTTACGAGTTTCTAAGTAAGCTGATGAATGCGTAGGAACTAGTTTTTGGCCTAACATGATACCCCTTTACTAGAAGATGAATATAAATTGACTACTTGGCCAAATTGTAGAGAGATCATGCAATGGGCGAAAATTGAAAGAATGAATCGTACTGATAGGAAATAACTGATACTGAAACACTTTTTGTTATTCACCTGTAATTTTGGTGTTTACATTTTGATCGTTTAACCGCAGTCTTAAGAGATAAAGCTTAAGTAGGAAGTACGGTAATGAAAATTGTGGTGTTAGGTGCAGGCAGTATTGGTTGTTATGTAGCAGGCTGCCTGTTGGCATCTAAAGATGCGTTATGTACTCCTAATTCGCTTACGCTTATTGGTCGACAGCGTTTGTGCGATGACATCACAGCACATGGCATCAATGTAACTGACTGGCAAGGTCGCGACCAAATGGTTGCCCCTAAACATATCTCGTTTTCATTAAGTAACGAAAGTTTGGTTAACGCTGATATCATTTTACTTTGTGTAAAAAGCCAAGATACAGAACAGGCCGCTAACATTATTGACCAGTACGCGAGTCCTTCTGCAATTGTTGTTAGTTTACAAAACGGTGTACGCAACGCACACATGCTTCGGCACCGCCTCAAGCAGAGCGTGATTGCGGGTATGGTGCCTTTTAATGTTTTCTATAAGGGGAATGGCCACTTTCACTGTGGAACTGAAGGTAACATAGCCCTGGAAGACCCCAATAGCGAATGCTCAGACCTGATAAAGGCTTGTCAGAAAGCATCGCTTCCGGTGACAGTTTATAGCGATATGGCTGCGGTACAGTATGGCAAGCTCATAATGAACCTCAACAACGCGGTCAATGCATTGTCGGGTATTCCACTAAAGGAACAGCTTGGCAATAGGCAGTACAGGTTAGTGATGGCGAAAGTATTATCCGAGGCATTAACAGTGCTAGAAGCAGAAGGTATTACACCAGCAAGAACAGGGAAAGTTATTCCCAATCTAATGCCAAAAATTATGAAGCTCCCTGATTTTTTATTCAATGTGGTTGCAGCATCAACACTTAAAATAGACCCTGAGGCTCGCTCTTCAATGTATGAGGATCTGATGCTAGGTAGGCGAACTGAAATAGATTTTCTAAACGGTGAAATTGTAAGGTTAGGGGAGAAAAATCATATAGCCACCCCCGTAAACACTCACATTGTTGAACTAATAAAACAATCTGAACAAGCGGAAAAAGGAAGCCCTCACTTACCGGCAGTGGCACTCTTACCTAAATAAAGAGTACCTGAATAAAAAGCACCTAAACAAAAGGGGCCTAGTTAAAAGCGCGATTTAACGTGAAATATTACAGTTTTATGTCATTTTTGTGTCAGTACCCTTGATTCTTATACTAAAGTATATATTCTGAGCGCAAACTCTCATTCTTCTTAGTGTATTTTGCTTTTCCAAACATTCTTTTCTTGGTGTCTTTTATTGAGCTCCGTTGGGGCTTTGTTTTTCTCCTCGGCTATTTTAGCGCTAGAGGTTGACCTTAAGCGTGAGTCTGAAGCAACTATTCCTGCCTACAATGGCAACGGTCTCACTTTTCAAAGTGACAATAACGCCTTCTCGATACGTGTGCGTGGTCGACTTCAGTTTCGTTACGCCAACCCCGGGATAAGCCAGCCTACAGAACGTGATGATTTTGCTCATAACGCAGGGAATCAATTTGGTGTTAATAGGGCTCGAGTTAAGCTAGATGGTCATATAGGTATACCGTGGATTAAATACGGTGTGGAATATGATGCCGTTGATCAACGCACGCTAAGCGCCACGTTATCCCTTGAAAAGTATGATGCCCTTCGGCTTAAGCTTGGTCAGTGGAAAGTTGAATATTCCAGAGAACGTAGCGTTAGTAGTGGTGGCCAACAAATGATGGATCGCTCAATCATCAATAGAATATTTACGCTAGACAGACAGATGGGCGCTTCAGTCTACGGTCACATCGATAGCGGTGGCGCTTCTAGTTTTAATTATTGGGCGGGGCTATTTAATGGGTCTGGTCGAGGTGATTATAGCAACCACGATGGCGACGCAATGTATGTTGGACGTTTTCAGTGGAACATTTTTGGTGAAAAAGTTGGTTTCGACAATAGCGATATCAAACGCTCTGCTAAGCCCAAGGCAGCTTTAGCAATAGCGGGAGCAAAGTTCAAAAGCCAGTTTACACGCTTCTCCTCATCTGGAGCTGGCAATTTAACTAACTTTGACGAAGGTGAAATTGAAGGTCAGTATGATATTCAGCAATTCGTCATTGATGGCGCGTACTTCTATCAAGGGTTTAATGCTCAAGCGGAATATCACGAGAAAAAGATTGTGAATATAGCCCAAAACGATTCTCAAACAACGCTGCGCGGGTATTACGTACAGGCGGGGTATTTCATCTCCGAATCAATTAGTTGGTGGCCAGAGCCTCTTGAAATTGCGGCGCGTTACGCTACTTACTCTCCAAATACGAATGAAGGCGATGATCACTTCTTTGAAAGAACTTTGGCATTTAACTACTTCTTCAATGGACACAAAAATAAAGTGACGGCCGAGGTGAGCAAGGTAGCGCTCGATCAGTTCGGCACTGAAGCAGGGGATGAGACTGTCTATTCATTGCAATGGGACGTGAGCTTTTAAATTAAGGTTATCGTTTAGAAAAATAACCGTGTTTGTTGCACCTATTTTCTAAACCCGGGACTAGCGAGAAATAAGTGCTATGATGGTATTTACTCTCCCTTATTAGGCCTTTTTAACAATGTCAGAAAGTATAAAAATCAACTATGTTGAATTCGCATCTTTAGATATAGGCCGTTCAAAGGCTTTTTTTGAAAATGCTTTTGACTGGCGCTTTACAGACTATGGAAGTGAGTACACCGCTTTTAATAACTCTGGTTTGGAAGGAGGCATTTTTGCTTCACAGCGTGTGGCACAAGCAGAAAACGGCGCTCCTTTGTTGGTGCTCTATGCCAAGAATATTTCTGAAGTTCAGCGCAAGGTAGAAGACGCGGGCGGTGCAATCAGCAAACCACTTTTTGATTTTCCGGGCGGGTGCCGCTTTCATTTCATAGAGCCAGGCGGTAACGAGCTTGCTGTTTGGTCTGAGTCAGCTAAGTAGTACTATATACCTGTCAAAGCCTAGTTTTCATAGGCTTACAACGCTAAAAACAAAAACGCCTTGCATGTAATATAACAGCAAGGCGTTATAAATCGCGTTTAGTGAGCTTTAAAACATTCCGTTAGTTTTGCTCAAGCACAATGCGCAACATTCTGCGGAGCGGCTCTGCAGCGCCCCATAATAGTTGATCGCCAACAGTGAATGCAGAAATATATTCAGGGCCCATATTAAGCTTGCGAATACGACCTACTGGAATAGAAAGTGTACCGGTTACTTTCGCAGGAGTAAGTTCACGCATGGTAGCGTCGCGGTCATTAGGAATAACTTTTACCCAGTCGTTGTGCTTAGCAAGAATATCTTCAATTTCAGCTAACGGTAAATCCTTTTTAAGCTTGAGCGTGATCGCCTGGCTATGACAGCGCATGGCGCCAACGCGTACACAAATACCGTCGATAGGTACTTCGCTGCCTTTAATACCCAAAATTTTGTTAGCTTCGGCTTGGGCTTTCCACTCTTCACGGCTTTGACCTGAAGGTAGTTGTGAATCGATATATGGAATCAAGCTACCCGCCAGCGGTACACCGAACTGTTCACTTGGATAGTCTGCGCTTCGTATAAACTCAGACACTTGCTGGTCAATCTCTAAAATCGCGGTAGCCGGATCTTCAACCTTTTCTTTCACATTACGGTGAATTGCGCCCATTTGAGTAATGAGTTCGCGCATGTGCTGTGCACCTGAACCTGAAGCGGCTTGATACGTCATGGGTGACGCCCACTCAACGAGGTCTTTTTCAAACAGGCCACCTAGCGCCAATAACATAAGGGAAACGGTACAGTTTCCACCTACATAAGTGCGAATGCCTTTTTCAATACCACTATCAATTTCTTTGCGGTTTACAGGGTCCAGAATAATTACGGCGTCGTCTTTCATGCGAAGTGCTGACGCAGCATCAATCCAGTAGCCGTTCCAGCCAGCGGCTCTTAAGTCGTCGTATACTGCTTTTGTGTAGTCGCCGCCCTGACAGGTGATAATAATATCTTGTTTAGACAACGCTTCTATGTCGTGCGCATCTTCTAGAACACCTGCATCTTTCCCAGCAAAATCTGGTGCTGCACTGCCTTTTTGTGAGGTAGTGAAAAAGGTGGGCTCAATGTGCGCAAAGTCTTGCTCTTCTTGCATGCGCTGCATTAATACTGAGCCAACCATACCGCGCCAGCCCACTAAACCTACTTTTTGTTGTGACATTAAATTGAGAACCCTTGTAACTAAAATGAAAAGTACTTCGCCACCTACGCCTGTTTAGTCAACGCCTATTCATTCATGAACAAACGTAGATACAAACTAGACGAAGAGTAACGTCGAACGCCGCTTATCTGTTGAGCTGGCGTAATACCTGTCGTTTTTATTTTTGTCTTTGCAGTCTAAGTGTTATTTATCCCGCTGGCTAGATGGTTTTTTATAAATATTCTGTCGTTGATATAAGCATTTTAGAAACGCTGAATTAGTAGCTAAACAATCTATAGAATGCAGGTAAGCGAGGGCTTAAACACAGCCCAACACCGCACACTTACCTGATTTAAAAAAGATTGTCGGCCTAAAAATTGCTTTGTCACTTTCAGGTAACCCCTCACAATACGCGAGGGTTTGCCATGTTGAGATACGCTTTAAGGAAAACGTAGTTCTTAACATCAATCATAAAAGTGAGGAACACACATGCAGTACGATAGCCATAACAAATTTGCTACCACTACGGTATTTTTACATTGGGTGGTTGGATTAACCATTATTGGATTACTTGCCACGGGGATTTACATGTCAGAAAACGGTGTGTATGCGTTATACCCTTGGCACAAAGCGATTGGCTTTCTAGTGCTTTTTGTCGCGCTTGCACGTGTAGTGTGGCGTATGAAAAATGGTTGGCCTAGCGCTGCCGCTAACTACAAGCCAATAGAACATAAGCTTGCGTCGGTTGTACACTGGGTATTAATCATCGCTACGCTTTTAATGCCCATTTCTGGCTTGATGGCGTCGGTACTTGGTGGTCATGGCCTGTCAGTCTTTGGTTTAGAAGTGTTCGCGCCAAACTACAGCGTTGAAGACCCTGAAAAAACTTTGCCTATAAATTATGAGCTTTCTAAAGCGGGTGGTGCCATCCATTTTTATCTCGGCTACACGGTAATTGTCGCACTATTGCTACACATTGCTGGCGCACTCAAGCATCACTTCGTCGACAAAGATGGCACTTTAAAGCGCATGTTAGGCAAAGACATTGCACAGTAGTGCCTAACCACATGGTATTCTTGCGTAGCAGTGTCAGTGTGGACGTGTTTTGACGGTGCTGTGCTCACAGCAAGACTGAGTACATAACTTTAAAATAAAAGCCGAGCTATTTTAGCTCGGCTTTTTACATCCAAGTTCAATGCTCGGTATCGAGTGATGTAGACTCAGCAAAGAAAAGGTAATCATCTGGTGCAGCTATCTTATTTTGTTTAGCTTTGTACATCGCAATGTCAGCCAACTTAATTAAGGTACTCATGTCGTCACTCATACGAGGGAAGAAGGCAACACCTACGCTCATTGAAATATAAGTGGGTTCTGGATCGTCGTTGAAATAAAAAGGCTGTTTTACGCCATTATTTACTTTTTCGATAGCACTTTTGACAGAAGCTTTGTCTTCAGCGTGGAGTAGCAGCACAAACTCATCGCCGCCCCAGCGAATAGCCACATCGTTTTTGCGAATTTTTTCTTTTAATTGTTCAGCTACAAAAATAAGCACTTCATCGCCGGCGTCGTGACCGAAGATATCGTTGACTGCTTTAAAGCCATTTAAATCAATTAATGCTAGGGCGAAGTGGTGGCCTTTCTTCATTAATTTAGCAACTAGCTTTTCACCGCCATTGCGATTATAAATGCCCGTTAGTGCGTCGAAGTCCGCCTGTAACGCTAACTTCTGTAGCTCGTGTTTTCGGCTGGAAATATCATTTAGCGTTAGCTGGTAATACCGTTCACCGTCGTCGGTTATCAACGGACTAGCGATTAATTGCACCCAAGTAGCATCATCAGTTTTGTGCGACTTTAGCTTGTATTCGCCCGTAGCAAACTCATTACGCGCAAAAGCTTCTGAAAGAGAGCTTTTCATTGCTGAAGCGGTTTCAAATAGTTCTTCAAGCAGCTCACCGTATTCTTGTTTAATCTCAAGACCTAGTTTTTCAACTAAGTCATTAAATGCGTTGTTTCTAAGTTCAATAGTTCCATCTTCTGCCATTAAAACAGTGGCTGATTTTGCATTTTCAAACAGCATTCTAAAACGCTTTTCCAGAAACTCGATTTCTTCTCTTAATTGCCGCTCTTGAGTAAATTGCTCTTCAACTTTATTTAGCAGTTGGTTGGTGTCTTGTACCAATTCGCCAATCTCACTCTTAGAATGATACTCAGGGATATCAATTCGCTCTTTCGTACCAGGGGTAATTCCGTGCAGCGAGCGCCCCACGCGCAGCATGGGAGAAATGATGATGTAATAGGTAATAATTAAGGCAACAATGCCAACAACAAGTGCTTCTACATATAAGGAGTAATTGTTATCAGTACTTATTTCCTCAGCCTGTTTAATAATGTGGTCAAAATTCGGGTAGACATTTACTTCTGCTAACGAGTCTTCAGGAATGAAAGGGTGTCGTACCACAAATACACGAGGCTCAACCTCTTTATTAATGGCCTCATTAACGTTGAATTGATAATACAACGCATCACTTTTAATCGATGCCGCAAGTATTTTCTCACTTTTTACTAAGCCGTTTATTGCCTCTTTGGCAAGATCTTCATCTTCTAAAAAGGCCGCGATAGATGCCGTTGCACTAACGGTTTGGTAAAGCTCTTGTATGTCGTTATTCGCCTCACTAATCTCATGCTCGTACGTTGCGCGATAAAAAAACTCTGCGGTAGTGAACACTACTAGCATGGCTGCAGCCACTAAGATGAGCGAGAATCGAAATCCTAAGCCGTGAATATTAATCAAAGCGGTATACTACCTTCATCTTGTCCGTCACGTACGACTCATAAACATAGGCTAACGCTGATTCGTCTTCTTCAAGCCGTTGCATGACATCATCAATGGTTTGTTCTATGGCTGGTGGCTTCACACGTCCAGAGAATTTCAGTCTAGACCAATAAGCATTGACCCGTGCAAGGGGAAGCCCAACCAACGATTTGTAAAATTGACCTTTTAGCTTGTCATCACGATCAATATCGATGGGGGTTGCTTGTTTGCCATTTGGAAACGCAGAATATTTACCCATAAAAAGATCTATCAACCCTTTTTTGTCTAACACCTGCACATCGTTGTTTGGATTTGTTACTACGACAATTTTCTCTTGAGATTGCGCAACCGAAGAGACGCTATATAACAAGAGCAGTGCAACAATCATTGTGGGGAAGCGCTTATACCAATTCATTTTCGCCCCCTAGAAGCTAAAGCTTAAAGCGAGGAAAAGGGTGTGTACTACACCGTCTTCATCGTCGACAACTAGGCCGTCTCGGGCGCGAAGTCCCGTGCCTCTAGCTTCCACATCGGTTCGCTCAAGCTGTACTTTAAAGGCGAGGTTTTCTCGCAAGTCCCAACGCCAACCTAAAGAGAGGGTTTGTTGATCGTGCGCCAGGCTACTCGCTACTTCTTCAACAAACATGGCTAACTGCGCGGTACTATCGTTAATAGGGAAGCTGGGTTGTTCCTTACTCAGAAAGTATGTATCTGTCTCTGCAAATGAATACAAAGCGTAAAATGTATGTGCGCCGTAAAGGTAGCTCAGGTTTAAGAAACCGTTAAACGAGGGTCTTAAGGCAATTGAATTAGAATCAATGTACGACAATTCTCCAGAAAGCTCCCACGCATTAAAAAAGCGGTTGAAGTAAACGGATGTATATTGAATTGTGGTATTTTTAAGGCTTACTTCCCTAGAAAAATCACTGGCCCCGCTCCATAAGGGCTGTAACTGTGCGACAGACGCGGCCACAACTGCTAGTTCTTCGTAGTCGTTATCCGCTTCAGTTTGAGTGTGTTTAAAAGCCACACTCCAATCAAATGAAACAAGCTCGACACCAATTGAACGCAAGTTATTAAAAGCTATGGGGCTGTAACCATCACTTGAAAAGTCACTTTCTCCACTTCCCCAAAAGCCTTTAATCATCAGATTGAAACTGTCGTAAGGTTTCGTGTAATTGATATCTCCTCCATCAAAGCTTCGCGCAGGCACAATACCGTAAACTTCCGTAGGTACTTTTACCCATGGATAGGCAATGGAAACATCTCGAGTGTCGCTGAAGTGAAAGATATCGGCCGCTAAACGCCCAGCTCTTACTTGCCACGAAGGAGAAATGTCGTATCTTAGAAAGGCCATTTGAGTTATAGAATCGAGATTTTGCTCATCCTGCTCTCGATAGACAAATTGACCTACGAAGTCCAAATCATCTGAAATACTGTAATCGAGCTGTACGCCAATCAAACTCAACGGTTTGAATGCAAAACCGTCTTTTTTTGCTAATTCCGCCTGTGAACGGTCGGCGCGAAACTGGTATCTGTTTGAATCGGACGTTGCTGTTGCGATAGTGCCGAACCCACTTATTTTTACATTTTCTTTTTCAGCATAGGCGCTATTAACGGTAAGGAAGCTGAACACAATAGCGACAATAGAGAAGGGCTTTTTAATCATTAATACATATCCAAATTTAAGCTAGTTTCAGCTAACATCAAAAAATCACACGTCTAAAGCTGCTGGTTTAAATAAGGATAGTAAAAAAACAGGAAAACGTCTGAAAAGTCAGCTTTTTTTATTTTTATTGTTTAATGCCTAAAGAAAGTAAATGGTACCATTGAATATAGTTTTTAGTGCATATCATTTAGTGTGTTTACTCGCTCTTCCAGCACTTGTGCTGCAATGGAAACGTCTATAACTATCCACTCATCATTCAGTAGGGTGCTCTTTAATCAGAGTTGTTAGCAGCTAGTGCTATTCTCCGTTTCCATTTGCTTTATAATCCACGCGGCAAAGGAGAAATAAACGTGAACGAATATGCTCGGTATTTTAATGGCTACCCCTCTAATATTGTTGACCAAGCGCTTAAGTTAATTTCAAGCAACCAGTTAATTACTTACCTCTTAAAAAAATACCCGAATGCCCATGATGTAACGACAGATAAATTGCTCTATCAGTATGCTACCGGTTTGAAAAAACGGTATTTGAAAAATGCACCACCGTTTGGGCGCGCAGCATTCAAAAAGCAAGGCGATATGATAACGAATGCACTAGGTACGCATACCTATCGAATGCAAGGGAAAACCCGCAAACACGATTTGGCGATCAATAACGATTTACTCAATGCCCCTGAGCCCCTGTTAAAGGCGCTTGTTGTACATGAACTCGCCCATTTTAAAGAAAAAGATCACAACAAAGCATTTTACAAACTCTGTTGTTATATGGAGCCTGATTATCATCAACTTGAGCTAGATTTACGTTTGTTTTGCGTCGCTTTGGCTATGGGAGAAAACCCTTACGCATAGGCAGAATTTTCTACCAGTGGGGCTCTTAAATCTCCTATGTGAGTCAGTAAAACTAACTTATTGCTGGGTGGTTTCTATAATTGAAGCAATGTAATAGCGCTATTCAAATGTATGAAGTAATAACGAGGATGTGCAAATGAGTATTGTAAACATCATGTCTAAGCGGGTGGTTAGCGTGCATATGGATGACAGTTTACAGTCACTGCGTGAACTTTTCGCCGCGACGGGGTTTCATCATTTAGTTGTGGTTCATGGAAACAAGCTGCAGGGCATTATATCTGATAGAGACTTAATGAAGTCGATTAGCCCTTTTGTAGATACCCTAAGCGAACGAAAACTTGATCGCGCTACTTTGGTTAAAAAAGCGCACCAAATCATGACTCGTGAAGTCATTACACTTAACCCAAGTGACTCTGTTTATTCGGCTATTGAGCTTTTTAATACCCACAAAATTTCATGCATTCCGATTATCGACAAAGATAGACATCCAGTAGGAATGGTGTCGTGGCGCGATGTCATGAAGTTCATGCAAAGTAGAGTAGAGGCAAAACGTTAGCTGCCTGGGTAACGCCAAAGGTAATAGTCACGGTGGAAGGGGATGTGCCTCTCTACCAGCGTAAATAAATATTGCGGTAGAGAGACCGTTAGTATTGAAGCGTTAGCTCTCGCGGTAGCTAACTTTAAACAGCAGGCTGTAAAGCACCGGTACGGCGATAAGAGTAAGTACCGTGGCAAATGCCAATCCGCCCATTATGGTTACTGCCATGTCGGCAAAGAATGCATCGAACAGCAGTGGTGCCATACCCAAAATAGTCGTTACAGCCGCCAATGATACAGGGCGAACACGGCTAATAGTGGCGTCTACAATGGCTTGTCGAATGGCTAGGCCTTCTTCTATTTGAAGATCTATTTCTTCTATCAAGACAATGGCATTTTTAATAAGCATACCGAACAAGCTCAAGAAGCCCAGTAGCGACATAAAGCCAAACGGCATATCAGTACTGAGTAAGCCGGTAACTACGCCCACTATAGCCATGGGAACGACTAGCCAAATAATCAGCGGCTGGCGAGCATGGCCAAATAGCAATACTGAAATAATAAACATGACTAAAAAGCCAGCAGGTAAACCTGCGCCCAGCGCTTTTTGCGCATCGCTAGAGCTTTCAAATTCGCCGCCCCATTCCAACGTATAACCCGCAGGTAATTCAATACCTTCAATAAGCGGGCGAATTCGAGCCAATGCTTTGGCAGCAGTTTCGTCGTCACCCGGTTCCGCTTCTACCGTAATAGTACGCACGCGGTCGCGGCGGTGAATGCGCATTTCTTCTGTCATTAACTCTAAGCCTTGCGACACTTGAGTAAATGGTACGTACTGGCGCTGCTGCGTAGACCATACTTGCGACTCGCGTATTGATTGAAGTTCAGTGTCTTCTGCTTTACCCATCTTTGCGATGATATTATAAGCGTAATCACCATCTTGTACCGTACCAAGTCTTACCCCGCTACTGGCATACTGAATGGTTTGGCTAAAGTCATTATGTGATACGCCAGCAATGCCCGCGTTGTAGTTATCAAACTGCGTATTGATAGCAAAGCCTTTTTCACGCCAGTTGTGACGCACGAATTTTACTTGTCCGTCAGCAAAAAGCAGAGCCTTTGCTTCATCAGCCAACTGGCGCAATATTTCGGTATCTGGGCCAGAGAAACGGGCCTCAAGTTTGGCACCAGAGCCAGGGCCAAACTGCATGCGCTCCATATAAAAGCTAGCATCGAAGTCCAAGTCGGTTAGCTTACCTGCAAGAGCGCTTTGAATAGCCGGAATATTTTCCAATTCATTAGCTCGAACCATGAAAAAGGCATAGTTTTCATTCGCGCTTTTAGGTGCATAAGTTAAGGTAAAGCGGTCTGCACCTTGACCAATAAAAGTAGTTACAGCCGTCACGTTCTCCATTTCTAAAATACGTGCTTCAGCTTCTTTTGCTATCTCTTCTGTGGCACGAATATCTCTATCTTGTGGGCCCCAGTAGTGTACAAAGAATAGAGGTGCGTTTGACGGTGGGAAGAAGCCTTGTTTTACCATACCAAAGCTTGCGTAAGCTACAATGGTAATAACTAGTAGGGCACCAATAGTTACCCAGCGAAGCTTAAGTGCACCGAGTAATGCACGCTTAAACCAGCGCTGCGATGCAGAGAGTTCGTTCCCTGCGGTTTGGCCTATACCTTTGCGGTAGAAATACGCGCCAAGCACTGGCACTAAAGTTACCGCGAGTACCCAACTTATCATGAGTGAAACCAGTACTACGGCAAATAGAGAGTAAAGAAACTCGCCTGTGGCATCGTTGGAAAGGCCTATGCCAGAAAACGCCGCAATACCAATAACCGTTGCGCCAAGCAAAGGCCACTGAGTACGCTTAACAATAAAACTGGCAGATTCTTTAGCTGTAGAGCCGGTAGCCATGCGAAGCATCATACCTTCAGCAACGACAATGGCATTGTCTACCAACATACCCATGGCAATAACCATGGCGCCAAGTGAAATCCGCTGTAGCTGAATATCCATAAGCCACATGATTAGAATCGTACCTAGTACGGTGACAAGCAGCACAGAGCCAACCACCACGCCCGAGCGCCAACCCATAAATAAACATAGCGTTAACGTAACAACTGCCACCGACATAACGAGGTTGTTAATAAAGCCAGTTACCGATTCATCAACTACCGAGGCTTGATCGTAAATCGGCGTAAGCGTAATGCCGACTGGCAGTTCCCGAAGCAGTTTTTCTACTTTTGCGTTAACGCGCTCGCCCACATCAACAATATTAACGTCGGTCAAGGCTGATACGGAAAGCGTGAGTGCCTCTTCTCCGTTGTAACGTACTTGCACAGGCTGTATATCGGCAGGCTCTAATTTTAATGTGGCAATATCGGCAACTCGAAGGGAACGGTTTGTACCAGGCACTACCACAGAAAGGTTCGATATTTCTTCAAGCCTATCTGGTGCGCGCTCTACGATTAGGCGTACGTTTTTTTCGTCAACTTTAATACGGCCGCCGTTAAAGGGGCGTAAGTTGTCTTCAAAAAGCGAAGCGAGATCGGGGAATGAAATGCCTAAACCAGCGAGTTGATAAGGGTTTATATACGCGACTATTTGCTCTTTTTGAACGCCAGTCACATTTACCTTTGCCACACCTTCAGTAGTCAGTAGTTCACGTCGAATGATTCGCGCAAACTCTCTGAGCTCCCGGGTATCAAAATCAGGAGCACTTAATGCATAGTAAAGTCCATATACGTCACCAAAATCATCAAATACCACCGGGTCTTGTGCGCCTGTTGGAAGTGAACTTGCCGTATCGCGAAGTCGCTTTCTCAATTCATCCCAAATTTGCGGCAAGAGCTTACTGTCGTAAGTACTTTTTACTTCTAATGTAATTTCAGATAGGCCTGGCGAGGAAATCGATGTGACTTCTTTCAACTGTGGCATTTGTTGAATAGCAATTTCCAAGCGCTCGGTTACTTCACGCTCAACTTTTTCAGCGCTGGCGCCTGGATAATTGGTGTATACCTTTACCTGTTTGATGGTAAAAGCAGGGTCTTCTAAGCGGCCAATCTTGCTCATCGCCAATATGCCACCTAAAAGCAGAATAACTACCATTAGCCAAATGTTGACGGGCTTATCGATAGAATAACGTGCGATATCCATAAACTACTTCTCTCCTCGATAAGGAAGTACTTTCATATCTGCACGCATCTGTGTTGCTCCAGCAGCCACCACTTGCTGGCCAAGTGTAATTTCACCTTTGTTCTGACCTTCAATAATCGCTAACTCATTTTCAATATGCTTAACGTTTACAGACTGTTTGGTCACCGAGCTCGACTCGCTGTTAAACACCCAAACGGCAAAACCAGAATCTTTGTCACCTACAAGCGATCTGACAGGTACAACAAAACCATCAGGATATAGACTACCTTGTAAGCTGACTTTCACTACTGCTCGCGCGCCCGGAGTCAGCGGTAACTCTTCGCGTGGCTCCATGGCAAATACGACTTCGTAGGTTTGTGATACGGGGTCAGGCTGGGTAGAGTGCTCGACGTAGTTTACTGGATACCACTGATTGCGACTTGTAGCTAAAGTGGCGCTAGCTTGTTTGATCCCACGACCAATATTGGCCGTGAGCAGGCGCTCAGGAACGTTAATATTGAAATAGATTTTAGATACATCTTGCAGGCGAGCAATCGGTGTACCAGCGGCAACAAAGCTGTTATTTTCAACAAGACGTTGAGACACTTTTGCGTCAAAAGGGGCGTAAAGTTGCGTGTAGCTTAGGTCTTGCTCTGCATTTTTTAGGTCTATCACTGCCAGTTCGTAAGACGTTTTTGCAGTATCAAGTGAGCTCTGCGCGACCAGCTTTTGGGCGAACATTTTCTCAATTCTGTCGAGTTCACGTTTAGCTTGGTCTAGGCGTGTCTTCGATTCCTCTACACGGCGTTCAAACGGTTTGCGATCGATAGTAGCCAGTAGCTTTCCTTTATTGATATCGCTACCCGTCACCAAGTCGGTTTGAATGAGTCGCCCAGACACTTCAAAACTTAAATCGACGGTTTTTACAGCCGATACCACCGCAGGGAAGGTAAATTCGTCGAAGTCGGGTATGTTGCTAACCGTAGCGAGTTTGACGTATCGGGGTGACGCCTTGGATTGCTGCTCGGCAGGCTCTTCAGAAGAACATGCACTTAAGGTGGAAATCGATAGAACGCTTAAAATCAAAATGTGAGAAAATCGCATCATGGACATAGGTGTGTGTAATCCATTGTCAGGGTAAATAAAGTATAGACTTGTAAACCCAGGTAGCGACGACATGCCAAGCCTTTGCCGGAATGGTCACTACCTAAAGTAAACTGGTGAGTGCATTTTAGTGTGGTCTCATTGAAAAGTAAACTGTTCGGTGTAAAATGAGCTGGGTAAAGTAGCCAGTAACTAATTTTGAGAATTTCTATATGGTAGGCAATACACGTACGCGTAGTGACATTAAACGCGAAGCCATTATTCAGGCAGCAACACAGGCATTCCAAGAATTTGGCGTGAATGGAACCAGTATGGACAAGCTTGCTGAACTGGCGAATGTGTCTAAGCGCACCGTATATAATCACTTTTCTACAAAAGAAGAACTTGTGATGCATTTGGTCACGCAGCAGTGGCAAACGGCAATTTTAAATATAAATAAAAAGTATGACGCGACACTAGGGCTCGATGAGCAGCTTCAAGACCTAATATTACAAGACATCGAATTCATGGTGAGCGAATCGCATCTGGATTTAGCGCGTGTGGCTATTGGTCATTTTTTCTATGAGCCTGAAAAGTTAAAAGATGAAGTTGCGCAGTTGAAAGCACAAGAAACGGCAATGCATCGCTGGTTAAAAGATGCAAAAGCGGATAACAAACTCGCCTTTGATGATTTGGAGCGGGTAGTCGATGAAATTGATAGCTTGGTAAAAGGGCAGTGTTTCTGGCCTCAATTGTTCAAAATTGAAGATACACTTAGCGATAGTGATAAAAAAAGCTTGGCTAAAAATACGGCCGCGTTAATCTTAAGCCGCTATGCTATTGCATAACGGCTACATCATTCCACCTACTTCCATTCGCTTTTAACCACTCAATAGCACTGTAAACCTGCAACCTCACAAAGCGCATCCTTCCTAGCTGTTGCGCGCCAACGCCCTTACTTAGTTCAACGAACCTAGCTGCAAGAGCATTCTCAGCGTAATTCATTTTTTGAAAAGCGCTTTAGTGTCTTCCTACTAAAATTCGACCAATCGAATCACTCACTCTTAGCGGGCAAATGAGCCCTCAAAACGTAATCTTTGTGTCTTATTTATACAATTAAGGCGATTTTCCACCTTATTCATCCAATAAATTAAGAATTTTTATAAAGAGTTTTTAAATTTTATCGCTTTAGGTCTCGTCATTTAGTCAAAATTTTTATAATATCCCGACCAAAAATAACAACTATTATTATTTGCAATTACAAAGTGCGGCACAAAACCGCGTTTTGATAATAGGGGTTAAGAGATTTTTGAAAGTAAACACACAAGACTTACAGAACACTTGGAGAGCAATTTTGAAATTTAAACTTACTAGTATTGCTACTGCGATAATTCTAAGCCCAGCTGCGTTTGCCGCTGACATGGAAGATATTGAGAGATTGACCGTAGAAGGTAAGTACCTTTCAGTTAACCAGTCTAACTCAATTAAAAGCCCAACACCTATCATCGACGTGCCACAAAGCTTGTCGATTATGACGGCTGAAGAAATTACTGCTCGCGGTATTACTAGCGTTGGTCAAATCATAGATTACACGCCAGGTGTTAATACATCGCAAGGTGAAGGTCACCGCGACTCTGTTGTATTCCGTGGCGTGCGTTCTACTGCAGATTTTTACTTAGACGGCAATCGTGACGATGTTCAGTACTACCGTGCACTTTATAATGTAGAGCAGGTAGAAATTCTTCGTGGTCCAAACGCGCTACTATTCGGTCGCGGTGGAACGGGCGGTATTTTAAATCGTGTATCTAAGAAAGCGAAAACTAGCGAGACATTTGTAAATTACAACGTGTCGGCAAATACTTTTGGCGCTTACAACTTACAATTAGACACAAACGTTGATACGGGCGACAAGTCAGCATTGCGTATTAACGCCATGTACGAAAGCCTAGACAACCATCGCGACTTTTTCTACGGGGATCGTTACGGTTTCAACCCAACTGCACGCTTTGAACTAAGCGATGACACAATTGTTGATTTGTCGTATGAATACATCGATCACGAGCGTTTTATTGACCGCGGTGTGCCAACAGCCAACGGCGAGCCAGTTGAAGCGTTTGAAGACATTGTTTTTGGTGATCCAGAAAACAACTATCAAACCTTAGGTGCCGATGTATTCCGCGCAAACCTACAACATACCTTCTCTGACAACTTAAAAGGGAACTTCAACGCGTTTTACGGCGACTACGATAAGGTTTATTCAAACTTTTATGCCGCAAGCTACGACGCAGAAGCTAATCAGGTTACGTTAGACGGCTACGTTGACAACACCCAACGCGAAAACGCTATTCTTTCGGCAAACCTTGTGGGTGAATTTGCAACAGGCGATATCGAGCATACGGTTATCTTCGGCGGTGAATTGATTAACACCAAATCTAATCAAGATCGTTACAATCCAGTATTTGATACGCGAGTAGGTGATCCAGACAAAAGTAATGACCGAGAGGTTTTTGATATTTCTCGTCCACTTGCTTTCCGCGGGCTTACTGGAACAACAAGTGCAGGGCTAACAACCACTGCTGTGTTTAGTGATGTTAATGACGATACACACGTAGACCTTGATGTTTACTCATTCTACGTTCAAGACGAAATTGCACTGTCAGAGAACTTTGACCTTGTTTTAGGCGCGCGTTTCGATAGCTTTGATATTGAAGTGTTTAACGTTGTTGCAAACGAAACACGCAGCAGAAAAGACGAAGAAGTGTCGCCACGCGCAGGTCTTGTGTATAAGCCTCAGGAAAATATCTCAATCTACGCAAGCTACAGCGAATCGTTCCTACCTCGCAGCGGCGAGCAATACGCGAATATCAACGGCAATGCTGATGCGTTAGACCCTGATACGTTCACTAACCAAGAAATCGGTATTAAGTGGGACTTCAGCGAAGGTATGAGCTTTACTGCCGCAATCTTTGAGAATGAGCAAACGTCTTTAGATAACGATCCAAACGACGCAGAGCGCTTTGTAGAAGTAGATTCAGACGTATCTGGATTTGAACTTCAGCTACAAGGCTACATTACAGAAAAGTGGCATGTTACTGCTAACTACAGCAACTTAGATGGCGAAAATGCTAGCGGCGTTGAACTTCGCGAGCTACCTGAACATACCATGTCTGTATGGTCTACATATGAAGTAAGTGATGTGTTTGGCTTCGGCATAGGCGCTACTTATCAGGACGAAAGTAAAGTAGCGACAAGTGCTTCATCGCCGGTACTACCTAGCTATACACGTGTTGATGCGTCTGCTTACTACACGCTTAGCGACAAGATGCGCCTTCAGTTAAACGTTGAAAACCTGACTGACACTTTATATTTCCCTAATGCTCACTCTACGCATCAGGTAACAGTAGGTGCGCCGATTAATGCGCGTCTATCGTTGATTGGTTCTTTCTAAACTAACCATCAACAGTTAATACATTAATTAAAAGCCATTCGTAAAAGCGAATGGCTTTTTTGTATCTCAGCTAACGGTATTCAGGGTTTTGTAATTTATTCGCCTTGCTTTGCAAAGTCGATAAGTGTCTGTCCATCCATTCGATAGCCTAGCCATTCACTCTTGGGTTTAGCACCAAGCGATTCATAAAAATCGATAGCGGGTTTGTTCCAGTCTAATACGCTCCATTCGAAACGACCACAGTCGTTGTCTACCGCAGTTTTAGCTAAGTGTTGCAATAACGCTTTCCCAGCACCCATACCACGTGATTTTGGTGACACGTACAAATCTTCAAGGTAGAGGCCATTTCGACCTTGCCACGTTGAGTAATTAAAGAAATACACAGCGAAACCAATGGGGGCATTATCGCTTTCACACATCACACAATGCGCTGTCGCGCCTTCTCCAAATAACGTTTTCAGTAGCGCTTCTTCAGAAGCTTCTACTTCGTGTTCTGCTTTTTCATAAATAGCCAACTCAAGTACGAACTGGCGAATTTGCGAAATATCGTCAGGCGTTGCAGGTCTAATTGAAATGGTGTTATTCATGCTAATTCCCCGTCAAAAATAATAAAAAAATGAGCCAATAAAGGCTCATTTTAAAAAAGCTGCAAGTTTGTATCTTTTATCAAAAATAAAAGCTAGTCAATTTGCCCACTTGGCTGAGGTACATGCGTGTGCGTAGCGCTAGTGTCATTGGTAGGCTTTTTGCGTACAATTTTTCTCTTAATAAACGTAAATGGACCACGTAAATCAAGCAGTATTAAGTACAAACACGGTACCAATATTAGTGTCACAAGCGTGGCGTAGAGTACGGCAAAGCCCAAGGCTGCTGCCATTGGTACAACAAACGCGGCCTGAAGGCTTGTCTCAAACATGATCGGCAATACGCCCACAAACGTGGTAATTGAGGTTAGGGTTATCGCTCTAAAACGAGCTGTACCAGCCTCAGTCACTGCTTCTTTAATGCTGTAGCCTTGAGCACGGCGCTGGTTTACAAAGTCAGTCATAACCAGTGAGTCGTTGATAACAACCCCTGCGGCAGCGATTAGGCCAAAGTTAGACATCATAGATAAGTCTAAACCTAATATGAAGTGACCAAAGACTGCTCCGGTAAAACTAAATGGGATAACCGACATGATAATAAGAGGTTGCCCATAACTTTTAAGCGGCACAGCCAGAAGGATATACACCATGATCATGGCGGCCAAGAAAAACAGTATTTGCTCGTTTTGTTGAGCTTGCTGCTCTTCAATGTCACCACCAAGCTCAGTCATAACCGATGGGAATGATTCTTTTAACTGAGGAAGTAGTTTCTCGCGAATTTCAGTAACGACTTCATTAGGTTCAATCTTTTCCTCATCGATGTTGCCCCAAATGTAAACGCTGCGATATCCACCTTCACGGCGAATATAACTAATGCCCGGTTTTTCTTCTAAGGCCACTACGTCACCCAGCATAACTTCCTGTCCATTAGGCGTGGTGATCAGTGAGTACTTCAGATCAGCAAAGCGTTCGCGGGTAAGCTCTGGGTAGCGAACCATCACTTTCACTTCTTCACCATTTCGAATAACGCGCTGGGCTTCGCCACCGTAGAAGCCAGCACCCACTTGAGAAGCAATGTTAGAAAGGGTAAGCCCCAAATCGTACGCCACCGGAAGCAAAGTCATTTGCACTTCTTTACTGGGCGGGTCAATAGTTGAACTTACGTCAAACAAGCCTTCCTGCTGTTGCAGCATTTCAATAAATTTAAGACCTGCAGCGTTAAGCGTGTCGATATCAGGACCAAAGAGCAAATATCCAAATTCGCCGTCATCGCCATCACCGTTTACGTCATCAACTACGGTAAACGACTTCATGCCGGTAATTTCAGGAATGGCTTCACGCCAGCGACGGGCAAGTTCAAATGTATCGATAGGGCGGTCTTCTTCATTAACCAGCGGCGTTAAAATTCGACCCTCAGTTCTGTCATCATTAAAGGCAAGACGGTCTCTTATCATTCCCTGGCCGAATTCATCAATGATCTGCTCTTCAACGTCTAAAATAGTTTGCTCAACAATTTTAAGCGCGTTGATGGTAGCCAAGTCAGAGACGTTCTCGTTCATTTCTATTTTTACGCTAGGGAAGTCGTGAGGTACTTTAGGATTTGGCACCATTCGGACGTAGTTAGCACCAATTAGGCCCATGCTTAACATTAACAGTGCGACAAACATCATCAACACTGCCCAGCGCCACTCAATAGCTCTTTCAACGGTGCGCTTATAAGGCCCATTTACGAAAGCGAAGAAGCGCTTGTTAAAACGCGCGCGCCAGCTATTTTGCTTCACAGGAGAGAACTTGGTGTGAGCTAAATGCGCCGGTAAAATTAGCTTGGATTCAACCAAGCTGAATGCCAAACACAAAATAACCACCACAGCGATATTATAGAAGAAAGCACCTTCAGGCCCGCTGCTTAGCGTAAACGGAGCAAACACAGCGATAGTGGTTAAAACACCGAATGTGGCGGGCGTAGCTACGCGCTTGGCACCGCGGATAACATTGTCAACACCACCACCTTTGCTCTCAATTTCGGTGTAAGCACTCTCGCCAATAACAATAGCATCATCAACGACAATACCCAGTACCATTATAAACGCGAACAGCGAAAGAATGTTTATGCTCACGCCGAAAAGGGGCATTAACATCATTGCGCCAAGGAAACATACGGGTAGTCCAACCATAACCCACACAGCAAGCCTGAAGCGCAAAAACAGCGTGAGCATAAGCGCGACCAGAATTGACCCTTGTACCAAGTTTGACAGCATCATGTCTAAACGGGCGTTAAGGTAATAGGTCATATCAACCAAGATTTCTAAGCTCACTCCTTGAGGAAGGCTTTCGTTTTTTTGGTCAATATAGGCTTTTACGGTTTCAGCCACCGGAATGGTGTTTTGGGTTTTAGTGGCTTTAACGGCAATGTAGATAGCGTTCATGCCATTGTATTTAAAGTAGCGCTCACCCTCAACGAACCCATCGTTGATATAAGCTACATCGCCCAAGGTTACCTTAGCGCCGCCGGTGCCAATTTTAATAGGGATTTGCTTAAACTCATCGCCGCTGTAGTACTGGTTTTCAACACGTACAGACACGATACCTGAGTTAGTTCTAAGTTGACCTGCGGAAATATTGGCTGAATAGCTATTAATTGCCTGTGTAACATCGCTAATGGTCAGACCGTACTTTCGAAGCGTGTCGGGCTTAATTTCAATGGCAATTTCATCATCAGGCGTATTGGCTTCTACCAAAGAGATAGAGCCAAGTTGTAGAAGCTCATCTTCCACCTCTTTTGCCAGTATCTTGAGTTCTGATAGGGGCAAGTCACCAACAATAGGCATTTCAATAACTTGCTGCTGGAATTCTACCTGAGAAACATTAACCGGCTCCATGCCCGCAGGGAAAGTCGCAATGCTGTCTACACGCAATTTTACCTTATCAAGCACATCCGTAAGCTCGGCTTTGGTGTCAATTTCCAGTGTAACTGCACCGCCACCGCGAAATGCACGTGAAACCGTACGCTTAATTTCCGTAATGTCTTTTACCGCTTCCTCAACCTTTATGAAGATACTTTCTTCAATTTCTTGAGGTGAAGCGCCAGGGTAGTTGGCCTCAACGGTAATGTAATTAATCTCGATGTTGGGAAACATCTGACGTTGAATAGTAAAGTAGCTCGCGATACCCATGATGATAATAAAAACCATGAGTAAATTGGCTGCCACAGAGTTTCTGGCGAACCAAGAAATAATGCCGCTTTGAGTGTCGTTGTGGTTTTCCATGACAGCTCCTTAGTTTGCTTTTGCTGTCACGATTTCGGTCGTTGTTTCAATAACCTTAACGGGCATACCGTTTTGAGGATATTCAGGTAGACTCATCACCACTTTTTTCGCATTGAAATCGCCCTGAATAAGAAAGTCGCCATTCTCTTCGCGCACAACCTTAACTTTTTGAGATTTAAGCCTGTCTTCGTCATCAAGCGTCCATAGCAAACGGTTAGTAACTAATTCCTGAGGAACGCGATAAACGTCACTTAAGGTTTTCCCTTCAAATGAAATAGTGCTGTATGAACCAAATTTCACAATGGGCTTTGATGAGTTGATGGCATAGGGATCTTCAATGCGCGCTACGAAATAACTCATACGTGTTGTGCTGTCTACCACACCAGTATCTCTGTGGATGGTCCCTTTGACCGAGGCGCCTTGCACATCATCTACTTCGATGGCAATTTCACTACCAATGGTGTTATCTGCCAGGAATAGGCGGTCAAAGCCTGCAACAGGGAAGGTTACTTCAGCGTACTCAATGTTGTTAATTACCGCGACAGGTGAGCCTTGAGTGACATAGTCACCTGTGCTGATATCTCTTGATACAATCAGTGCGTCGTATGGCGCTTTTACCTTACAGTTCTCTAAATCACGCTTGGCGATTTTAAGCTGTGCTTCAGCGGACTTTACACCAGCTTGCGCACTCATCACTTGAGGTTTGCGAAGGTAAAGGTCAGTCACCCGTGCATTAGGCATTGTTTTCGCTTCTTTAGCTGCTACATCGGCCTGTGCTTGTTCTTGAATAAGTTGTGCTTGGGCACTTGCAAGATTAGCTTCGGCTAACAATAACGCCGCCTCGTAAGCGTCAGACTCAATTTCAAAAAGAGTTTCGCCACGTCTGACCAAACCGCCGCTGACAAATTTAGGGTTCCAGCGTTCAACTTCCCCCGATACTTGCGCTGCAAGATTCGTAGTTTCAAGGGGAGTTATCTCACCGTAGGAAGTAAGTTGAACGCGAACATCTTCTGGGGAGAGTGCTTCAATAGTCACCGTTGGGCGAGTATCAACTTCTTCTTTGATAGTATTGTCGGAGGCAGAGGCTTCGATTCCTTTCATACCTATGTAGCCTACTAATAAAACACCAATAGGTAATGCAACTTTCATCCATTTCATGGCTAAATCTACTTTTATAGCGAATACTGTTTATAGTGTAGCGCTAAAGTGTTTCAGGAATACAGCGCAAATGTAACTAAACATGAGTCAATTTTGTGTAAAGCCGTTTACGTAAACTGATTGGTACGACTAATTTGATGAGTGAGGTGTAGAGCTCAGGGATGAAAAATCACACACGCGGTCTCTACCATTGTCTTTAGCATAGTAAAGCGCTTGGTCTGCGCGACGTACGGCGCAGGAAATATCGATGGCGGGGGTTACTTCGCTTACGCCAAAGCTGCTAGTGACGTGAATTTCTTTGCCATTGATATTAAGTGGGGCCTTGTTTAAGCACTCTCGGATATTTTCTAATGCATTTACCGCACCCGCCTCATCAGTATCGGTAAAGATAAACATAAATTCTTCTCCACCCCACCGCGCGAGAATGTCTTGCCCGCGAAGTCGCGAACTGAAGACCTTGGATATCTGGCGAAGTACTTCGTCACCTTGTTCATGACCCAAGGTGTCGTTGATACTTTTAAAGCGGTCGATATCAGCAATGGCTACCGAAAAAGTACGCTTGCCTCTTAGCATTCTTGCATATTCACGGTCTAGGCACTGTTGCGCACCACGTCGGTTTAATAACTGGGTTAGGTGATCGTGTTTTGCCTGGCGTTCAAACTGTTCACTTAAATAAAGCGCGGTGTCGTAACTTTTTTGTCTACTGTACTCATAAAACGCCGACAGAAATGAAACGGTTAAAAATGAATAGAGTAAGCGCGTTTTAAAAGCGTAGGTGTAGCTTGCAATAAACGATGGGGCGTCGATGCCAAACAGAACTATGGCACACACTAGGGTATAAGCGATGAGCGCGATGAGCCCCCGCACAAAACCAGCGAAAAACATGGTGACAGGTGGTACCAGGTATATCCAAAGCGGGCCGGTATTGTCTTTACCTCCGGTAATAAGCAATAAAAGAGTTAGCACCATTAAGCAGATGATAAGCAGCGTGATAGACCACGTGCGTGCTTTGGCTGACGCAAATCGCACTTGAAGTCGTTGTGAAATGGCAAATACCACGCTAGCTGTGTAGAGCGTAGAAGAGAGGGAATATTCTCCGTCAATAAACGCCCGAGTGCCGAGCAAAAACGTAATAGACATGCCTACTGCCGCAAATAGGTTTACCACCATAATGCGCCTGTTGGTTTCGTCCTTATAATGGCGACTCACACCGCTAAATACGTATTGCTTAAGAGAACCGAACATCGCTAAGCCTAAGGTTTAAGCGTTTTGCTAATGTCTTTAGCGAGTTGATGGATAGTGTTTCTCATTGCTTTTATGCTTGAAGAAAAGCCGTCATCTTCAAGGGGAGTTTTAAATACGAATGGGTATGTCAGGCTTTTGCCACCGACGCGAGTAACTACGTATTGTCCAGACAGAATTACTTCCCCTTCGTAGGTACTAACAAAGTCATTAATGTGCAAAGCCATGTGAATTGCCTCTTCACTAGCATAGTGGTCGGGGCGAAGAAGTGACACATTTTGAGAAGTTAATGCACTGGTCAATGCTTTGGTTAGTCCTTCGTCTACCGGTTCGGCCCATAAATGACTGGTTGAAATGTGAAGATTTGTATCGCTGGTCTGATACACGAGACCGCGATGTTTTAAATATTCAGGAAGCGTGATTTTGTCTAGCACTACAGATGTTGTCTCTTGTGCCGCGTACGGGGTGTCACCTGTGGTATGCAGTAGATAGTATGTCAGTGAGCGAGGTGCACTACTGCACGCCGATAACAAACACGCACTAAGTGCGAATACGCCGATAAACAGTACTTTCGCTGTCGATAGGGAAGGGAAGACGTTAAACTGTTTTATCATTCTATTTATTCCTTTCATCCTTGTTTAGGGATGTCTCACTACGCCATATTATTAACATTTAAGTGCGCTCACTCTCTACGCTACTTTCGATGAAAAAATGCATAGTTTTTATTAGTTTCTTCAATTCAATTTTTAGCTCTAGGCTGAATGTCGGCCTCGCTATCCTTAGAAAATATCAAACTGTTTGGCGATTGATTTAGCTTTAGCAGTAAGGGTTGAATATTACGCATGGTTTCCTGTAACGCATCAACCGTTTCCTTTATCTCAGATTTATTAAAGCCACCTTCGCTATAATTTTTCAACAAGCCATCAAGGCTAACAAGAACTTGATTCAGGTTGCTATTAAGTGCTTTTGCATCGATATCGGCGATAAGTAGGTCAAAGTCACTGCTAGCGGTTTCCACTGACTCTGCGGCTAAGCGCATGTCTTCAACAGCTAGCTGCACATTCTCGACCATTTCCTTAAGCGGTAGCTGGTTGATTTTATCTAAAATGGCATCGGCTTTTTGTGTTAACTGCGTAAACTCGTTACTCACAGTAGGAATGACTTCATAACCGTTAATTACTTCTATTTGACTGGTGTAGTCTGCATCGGGTACATGCTGTAAATCAACGTACAAGCCACCGGTTAAAACATTGCCCATGCGTAACGACGCCCGAAGATCTCTCTCAAGCCAGTTTCTAATCGTTTGCTTTATCGCGTTTAGGCCTTCTTTGGTATCTGGCTGTCTTGCCTTGCCGGGATAAATATTAATAAGTACGGGGATAGGATAGCCACGCTCTAGAATACTCCCTTCAACAGCAGGGAAAGAGTTAATTGCCGTTACATTGCCAATTTCAATTCCACGGTATTCTACAGGGGCGCCAACGGTCAGGCCTCTAACGCTCTCATCAATGAGTAACAGATATTCTGCTGCCACCTTGTAGCGAGCATCTGACGCTGATGTGCTGTCGCCATAAATAGTAAAGAAAGCGTTATCGAGCACTTGCTCGCCCTTAGGTACGCCATCGGGAATTCCAAAGGTAATACCGTTTGCCAACAATGTTTCCAAGCTTCCCGTTTCGACGCTTACTCCATTAGATTCAAGTAATAACTTAACGCCACTGACATCCCAAAAGCGTGTCGTGTTAGTTATGAGCTTGTGGTAGGGCGCTTCGATAAATGCATCGTAATACACAACGCGCTCTTCAATATTAAATGTGGCGTCTTCAAATTCACCAACCTTGAAGCCCTTGTAGATAATAGGGTCGCCAGGTTTATAGGCAAACTCATCATCGCTTTTAAGCATAACGTGCAGTCCAGGTGTGCCGGGAGGGGTGACAGGCGGACGTTCTAGTGCTTTGAAATGTAGTTGTTCTTTACCTTTGTCATGGGCCGACATAGCAATATAACTGCCAGATAAAAGCGTGTTGAGCCCTGATACTTCGGAAAAACTTATTCGGGGAGCGACGACCCAGAACTTTGCATTTTCATTAAGAAGGTGAGCGGCGCTTGCGTCAATTCTGGCGGTGACAAGGACGCCATCTAAATCAGGCTTGAGCGTTATTTTCTTTACTTGTCCAATATCCAAGTCACGCACTTTTATAGGAGTTTTGTTTACTTCGATACCGGTAGCCGAGTGTAACTCTATCGTTATTAGAGGGCCCTGATTTTTCCACTGGTAATAAACCATCCAGCCACCGATAACAATAACAAGGATGGGAATAATCCAAATACGAGAAATGGATGAGGTCGGCTTGACCTTTGCTTCGTTAATGTTCGGATCGTCTGTGGTCATGGTAATTGCTTCCACTGCTGCCAAATTAGCCTCGAGTCAAACGTCATCGCGGCTATCATCGTTACAAATACAACGGCACAAAAGGCAAGTGCCGCTTGGCCCGGATAAATAGACATGGTGTTCCCCATCTGAATAAGGGACACCAGCACTGCTACAACAAAAACGTCTATCATCGACCAGCGCCCAATCGCTTCGGTGATACGGTAGTAACGTATACGTAATTGTTTTGAAGTGGTTTTCTCTCGCTGTACGGAAAAATTCAGCCAAGCAAGAATGACAATTTTCGCTACAGGCACCACCACGCTGGCAATAAGAATAATGATCGCGACAGGGTACGAGCCAGACTCCCATAGCGAAATAACACCACCAATGATGGTATTCGGTGTTTCTTGCCCGAAAAATTCAGTATACATAATTGGTAATACATTCGCAGGAATATATAAGATACAGGCGGTTACCAACAGTGCCCACGTGCGTTGAATACTTTCTTTCGCCTGCGCTTCGCCAAGCGGCTTAGGTTGTGGAGGCTGCCCTTGAGATAACCACATAGCGTAGCGTGTAGGGTCGAATTGGGATATACATAGTGCGGTGAACGCTGAAAAACCAATAAAAGCGTAGAAGGATAACCCGATAGAAACATCGGCCAGTTCGGTAATTTTAATCAAGCTCACTAAGGTACCGACAAGAAAGATTTCAGCCATGCTCCATGGTAAGAGCGCTTTTACTAGCTTGAACAACCTGGGCAAGTAAAAGGGGCGGCGGTTTTGCAACTGAGCTAATGACAACAGTAACATCCCTGCTAATACCATTCCGGGCAGTAATAGCGTCGCTAAAGTGGTTATTATGGCTAATGATAAATAGTCGTTTTCGATGAGTACTGTAATGCCGGTGGGCAAATCTATACTGTGTTTTTGGCCGCTCGCTTTAAATGTTAGAAAATTAAAGGGCAAAGAGAGCAGTAAAAAAATAATAGCACTGAAGGTATAAGCGAGTAAGTTTTCGCTCGCGCCATTTCGATGGGATATTAGCGTGTGGTTACATACTGGGCACACGGCCCGTTGCCTGTGTGCTAGGGCGGGAATGTGTACCTTAGTATGGCATTGCTCACAAACTATAGATAACGTATTAGATTCAGCCATAAGGTTTTGCACGCTACTTCTTGTATGTTCGTTGTATGATAGTTAGCAGCCTAAATGTATAACCCGTTGATTTTTAGAACCAACAGCATAGCTTATTGCGGTCACGTCGGGAAGTAAAGCCAGTCGTATTTAGAAGTATAACAACAATAATTGACGATTAAATAATGGAAACAACAAACTACATTCGCAACGTTTATGAAAAAGTAAAGAAGCAAGGAAGCCGTTTATTTTTGAAAAGGCGAATTGGCTTTTTACGGTTTTGGGTGAGTATCACCTTCGCCCAGCGGTGTTATTTTCTGGCAACCAGCATGCTTCTTATACAGCTGCTCTTGAATATAGAAAGTGGTTTGTTCGAAGCTATCATGTTTGGTTTTGCGCTTGTTGGTATTGTTAGTGAAACCTGGCCTAAGTTCATGGTGCTTTGGAATAGCTTGCCCGGGAAAGCGGTTATCTTGTTCGTTTACGCCATTATCGCTAACTTTGCGCTAGCTTCTGCCAGTGGCATGGTGAATAGCATAACCGGTGTGTCTGCGAGCGCGTTACCTTATAGCCATAATTTCGCACTAATTCTAATGGTGCCTAGCTGGTTTTTCGTTACCACGTTAATGGCGCTAGTCGGCGGCATGCTGGTAATTTTTGTTTATTTGTTTTTCTTATTACTGCTTAAGCCTTTTGGTGTTCAAAGGTTGTGGCACCAACCCGGATATCGTTTTGTGTTATCCACTGCCGTAGCGAGGTTTGTTTGGACGCTGGGGGTTGCCCTGCAACTTGGCATTTTAGCAGGGCAAGTTGGGTTACTTTCTGAATTCAGTAGCGATAGTGCTAACCCGTTAATAACGATAGAAGAAACTGAAAATAAGCGTGAGAACAGTGAATCGCAACTTACAGAGGAACAAGCTGAAGATGTTTCTGAACTAGAAAGAGATTTAACTAAACTTTTAACTAACGCCAAACAAAAGAGCGTTGATTACAAAAAAGCGCAGCGTCAGGCACTGGCAAATTTTATCTATGAATTTGAAGCAGACTCGCGATCTCGTTGTGCTCATCCAGAAGGAACCCGCGTTATAGAGCTTAATGATTACGAAATTCTGCAGATTGAAAAGACAGCGGACGCAGCGGAAGGCTTTGTATACAAGGTTGAGCCCTGTCGTTCAGCTGCCATTGGTCTTTCCATAAACCCGTAAGGTTTTGTCGAGTTAGATTAAGCGTAAAAGACAAAAGAAAAAGCCCGCCTACAGATGTCTGCAGGCGGGCTTTTCAATGAAGTTGGCAAGTTTAGAAGCTAGCGTTGCCTGGTGTACGTGGGAATGGGATCACGTCACGTACGTTTTGCATGCCGGTTACGTATGCTACAAGACGCTCGAAACCAAGACCGAAACCTGAGTGAGGTACGGTGCCGTAGCGGCGAAGGTCGCGGTACCACGCGTAGTCTTCTTTCGATAGACCCATTTCGTCAAGGCGTGCATCGAATACGTCTAGGCGTTCTTCACGCTGTGAACCACCGATGATTTCACCGATTCCTGGCGCAAGTACGTCCATAGCTGCAACTGTTTTACCGTCATCGTTAATGCGCATGTAGAACGCCTTAATGTCTTTCGGGTAGTTTTGCATAATAATTGGCGCACCGACGTGCTCTTCAGCAAGGTAGCGCTCATGCTCAGAAGATAAATCGATACCCCATTCAACAGGGAACTCGAATTCTTTGCCGCAGTTTTGCAGAATTTCGATAGCGTCTGTGTAGTCCATGCGAACAAAGTCAGAGCTTACTAACTTTTCTAAACGCTCAATGGCGTCTTTCTTAATACGCTGAGCAAAGAACGCCATGTCATCAGGCAGCTCTTCAAGCACGGCCTTACACACATATTTCAGCATGTCTTCCGCTAGTTGCGCTACGTCTTTCAATTCAGCAAACGCCACTTCAGGCTCAATCATCCAAAACTCGGCGAGGTGACGAGACGTGTTTGAGTTCTCTGCACGGAACGTAGGTCCAAAGGTGTATACCTTAGACATAGCTGTACAATATGTTTCAACGTTAAGCTGACCTGATACCGTTAGGTAGGTTTCCTTGCCGAAGAAATCTTCTGAGTAGTCAACATTGCCTTTGTCGTCGCGTGGAAGGTTCATCATATCAAGCGTTGATACGCGGAACATTTCACCTGCACCTTCTGTATCGCTAGCCGTTAGAATTGGCGTAGAGATCCAGAAGTAACCTTTCTCATGGAAAAAGCGGTGAATGGCCTGCGACAAACAGTTGCGAACGCGGGTTACCGCGCCGATAACGTTAGTGCGAGGGCGTAGGTGCGCATATTCGCGAAGGTACTCAATGCTGTGGCGTTTAGCTGCCATTGGGTATGTATCAGGGTTTTCTACCCAACCTAAAATTTCAACATCAGTTGCGTCAATTTCAACGGCTTGGCCTTGGCCCTGAGACTCTTTCACTGTACCGGTAACCGATAATGAGCAGCCTGCTGTTAAGCGCTGAATGTCGGCATAATTTGACAGAGAATTTAGCGCAATAACTTGTACAGGATCGAAGCAACTACCGTCGTGTAGTGCAATAAATGATAACCCCGCTTTAGAGTCGCGGCGTGTTCTTACCCAACCCTTTACGGTTACCGATTCGCCAACGGCGTACTTACCTTTAAGTACGTCAACTACGGGCGCATGCGTCATGTTAATTTCTCCGTCTTACTAATTTTATGTTGTTGCTTACTATTGAGTCATTTTCAACAACACAGTGCATTAAACTGTGAATGAAAAAATGCACTAAAATTTGCTTTATGGTCAATGTTTTTGGATTGCCATGCCGATAACTAACTAGAATCTATAATCGCTTTTTGCTTTTCAAAAAAGGCTTTTCGCAATTCGCTTAGCGCCAATGTTAGCAAAATACAGATCGAAACATGACTTGGTGATGTAAAAATAACCAATGAAATACAATCCAATAGCACGCTAGTATACCCAACAAAAAGCGGGATGCCAGAAAACAGAGTGACAAATGGGAAATAAAAATGATTCAAGCACGCCAGTGCCACAGCAAGCCCCAGAATCAAGTGCTACGCAAAGTGACACAAGGCGTTCTAGCGATACTGAAAATGAGAGAAGTTCTATGACTTACGAGCAACTTGCCGAGCGACGTTCAACGCCTCGTTCTAAAACGCCATTTTACAAGGTCATGCTTGCACTAAATATCGTTGGCTGGGTAGGGATGGTCGTCGTATTAGTGCTATTTCACTATGCGCGCCCAGATTTTATCAGCGGCGTACAGCAATACTGGGGAATAAAAGGCGATACCAGCTGGTCTGAAAGTCATTTGTCAGCTATGACCATTATGCTGCAGGTATGTTTGGTAGTGAGTTTAGTTAGCATCATTATGCGAGCCAGGAGAAACCGTCGTCAAAGCGATAGCTTTGGCATAAACCTGTTTATTCTATTTGCGATTGCGGCAATAAGCTTAATTACGTTGGCCACCACACTGGGGCTGTAGATTGTCAAAGCTATTTGCATTTGGAGTTCGAAGACCAAAGGTAAAACAAACAACTCATTGAGCGTAGCGCTTTCGGAAGAACAGCATTTATGTCACTTGACGGTTTAACCTAGGTATTCCCATCAAGTGATCAATATGCAAATCATATTTTGCTTACTATTGGCTTTCGGGAATAATTTAAATGAAAGCCGCTTGGATAAGCCAGTACGTATAAGCCGCGTAGGCCAGCACAAATGCACCACCTTCCAGACGATTTAAACGCCCTTGACGCTTAATGCCAATACAAAATATGAACAGTGCAATGGTGGAGGCGAACATTACCATCACATCGCGATAAAAGAACTCAGCGCCCACAGTCATCGGCTGAATAGTGCCTGCAATGCCTACCACTGCAAGTGTGTTAAACATGTTGGAGCCAATTACATTACCTATTGCTAAGTCATGTTCGCCTTTCTTCACCGCCATTAGCGAGGAAGCCAGCTCTGGCAACGAAGTACCTATTGCAATAACGGTAAGGCCTATAATGGTATCGCTAACGCCAAAGAAAGTGGCGACTTCTACTGCGCCCCACACCAGCATGCGCGAACTGGCTACAAGCAACAACAGACCTGTAATTAGCCACATAACGTGAGTTTTTACCGTACCTTCATTGCTGTTGATTTCTTCATCATATTCGTCGGCAAGGGCGTCTTTGTCGCCTTTCATACCGTGATAGATACTCCAAGATAATAAAAGTACGAATAACCCTAATAAAGAAAATGCATCGTCTTTAGAGATACTTAAGTCCCAAACCTGCCAAACGGCAAAGAAAGTAATACCCAGTAGAACGGGAAGTTCTTTCTTAATGATTTCGGATTTAACTGCAATTGGACTAATTATCGCAGTTAGACCAAGAATTAATAGGATGTTGGCAATGTTAGAACCGTACGCATTACCCAGCGCAATTCCTGAATTGCCCTGAATGGCGGCAAATACAGATACAATGATTTCAGGCGCCGACGTACCAAACCCGATAATAAGCATACCGATAAGCAGTGGCGATACACCGAAATGGTTCGCGACCGATGCAGCCCCGCCGACAAATTTCCCTGCACTCCAAAGTAAAATCGGCAATCCGATTAAAATAGCCAAGCTGGCCAGTAACATACGTACTCCTTAAACCTTTCGTATCTTGTGCGCTTACCTCAATGTATAGGCAAACTTAATAAACAAAAGTAGTTTCAATTTTTTCAAATGCACATTAGTTTTTGTTGTCATAACGATGAAAAAAAGCCGTACTGATAATGCTATGCAAATGATGAGTAAAGCGTAAACTCAGCGCTACTTTAATCGTGTTTGTAAATTGACCAAACACGGCAATAATTTTAACTAACAACACACTATTTAGAAGCGAATTACATGCACAATACACTGATTGTTACTGATGATGTTACTCCTTTTTGTAACACAGCTTTAACCGTGCTGACTTTTCAAGATTATCTTGCTGAGTTCCCAAAACTGAATGAACCTAAAACACGCGTTATCAATATTTGCGATACCACGCGTTATTTAAGTGAGGGCTACTATTGTTCACTTTTGGCTCAGGCACGTAATCACTCTGTATTGCCGTCGGTAAACACCATTAACGATTTACGCATGGCGGAAGAAAAAAGTATCGATCGCATCGTATTCTCTTTGTCGGTATCGCAAGACAATACGGAAATTACTGATGAACCTATATTAGTACTTTTTGGCGAAGTGAAAGATCAGCGCTTTAAACGTTTGGCGCGCCAAGCGTTTGAAAAATATCCGTACCCTGTTTTGGTGTTAAGCCCAACGGTTACCGATACTAAAGTGTCACCTAAAGCTTCAGGAAAAGTGCAAATTGAAGGCTTTGCAAGCGTACAGGCAAAAGCATTTAAAGACTTAAACGCCAAACAACAAGCGCGTTTCATTGAGCAATTAGAAGCGCACACAAAAATACAATGGAAAGCCGGTAAAACGAGCAAACGTACACGTTGGGATATGGCTATCTTGGTTAATCCAGAAGAGAGCACACCTCCTAGTGATGAACGCGCCATTAAAAACTTTGTGAAAGCAGCTGAAAAAGTGGGCTTTCGTGCTGATGTGGTGAGCCGCCTGTCGCAAGAAGAATTGGGACACTATGATGCATTGTTCATTCGTGAAACGACAGCAATTGACCATCATACCTATCGACTAGCACGCGCCGCTGAGCGAGAAGGCATTGTGGTAATGGACGATACGCAGTCAATATTGCGCTGTTGTAATAAGGTGTACTTGCAGGATGCGTTTGCCTATCAGAAAGTGCCTGCGCCAAAAGCGACCTTTGTATCGAGCGCTACCGATGAAGTATGCGATAAGTTAATTGCTGACTTCGGTTTGCCGCTGGTATTAAAGCTGCCTGAAAGCTCGTTTTCGCGCGGTGTGCACAAAGCTGAAAATAAAGAAGCGCTGAAAACGCGTTTAGAACAGATGTTGGCTGAATCAGCGCTTGTTCTTGTTCAGGAATATATTTTTACTGAGTTCGACTGGCGAATTGGTGTTTTAGGTGGCAAACCTATCTATGCTTGTCAGTACTTTATGGTGCGCAACCATTGGCAGATATACAACCATCAGGGAGATCGATTCTCTTCGGGTGGATTTGCCACAATGCCAACGTTTGAAGTACCTAAACCGGTATTACAAGCCGCTATCAAGGCCGCTAAAGCAGTGGGTGACGGCTTGTATGGTGTAGATATCAAGCAAACCGGCAATGCGGTTTATGTTATTGAAGTAAACGACAACCCAAGCATCGACTCGGGCGTCGAAGATAAATATTTAGGCAAAGAACTGTATGAATTAATTATGCAGGAATTTGCTGACAGGTTGGAGCAGAGAGGGCGATGATTACATCGGCTGAGCGAGTAACTGAAGTGAATAGTGCAAGTCCACTGAAAAGCGTAAATAGCGTACATGACCTAACAGAGGGCGCGTCGATTGGTGAACCGACAAAAGATGTCGTTGCGCCTTCCGCGCAGTCAAATGTAGTGCTGCGTGTGGCGACATTACAAGATCTTGCTTCGCTGCAGCATATCGAGCAAACCTGTTTTACCACCGATAGGCTAAGTAAAAGCCGGTTTAAATTTTACATAGATGCACAGCATGCAGAGCTTATTGTAGCCGAACGTGAGCCTTCGAGTGAGAATGCGAAGCACGACAAGAACAAGCAAGGTGTGAACAGCATCGTAGGCTATGGGTTGTTGCTGCTTCGTCGTGGAACGCAGCTTACTAGACTGTACTCTATTGCGGTATTGCCAGAAGCACGTGGGCTTGGCGTTGCTGAAAAGCTAATTAACAGCTTGGGGGAGCGGGCGCTTTTGCGGGGAAAGCGATTTATGCGCCTGGAAGTGGCAGTAGGTAATGCTGGCGCCATTGCTCTGTATAAAAAGTTAGGTTTTAGTCAGTTCGGTATGTATACCGATTACTACGACGATCACACTGATGCTCTGCGTATGCAAAAAGTATTGGTGCCCAGTAAGTCGGTTAAACCAGAAATTTATCCGTGGTACCAGCAAACGACAGATTTTACCTGTGGTCCATCGGCTCTGATGATGGCAATGTGTGCGTTAAACAATCGCTATGAAATGACACAGGAAAAAGAACTGTCGTTGTGGCGTACTGCTACCACGATATTCATGATGTCAGGTCACGGTGGTTGTCATCCGGTGGGGTTAGCGCTTGCTGCGGTAAACGAAGGTTATGCAGCAAAAGTAGTGATTAATCGAGACGTTCCGCTCTTTGTTGACGGTGTAAGGGATGCCCACAAGAAAGAGATTGTCGAAAATGTTGAACAACAATTTATGGCAGAAGCACGCAAAAAAGGCATTTCTGTCGAAATCTCTGATTGGCGAGTGGATGTTATTGACCAAACCCTCAAAGCCGGCGGTGCGGTTCTATGCCTAATCAGTACGTACGCTTTTGATAAGAAAAAGGTACCGCACTGGGTAGCAATTACAAGCTGCGATTCTCACTGCTATTATCTGCACGATCCTGATGCAAGTGAGGGGCAGCCTGTTGAGTATCAGCACATTCCGGTTGCCCGCGAAGACTTTCTACGACTTGCCAGCTATGGCACGCGTAAAGTAAGAACATTAGTACTCCTTAAAAAGAAAAAGTAACACAAATTTTTGCTTAGGCCTTAGGCACGAAGAATGCTTGAGGCCTTAATGACGGACTTGTGTAACGTTAACCTTTTTATTTAGTGTTTTAAGCTGCTTCACCAGTTGAGAAAGCTCTTTTACCGAACCTTTATATTCGATGTGCTTATTCATTTCCTGGCCTTTCACAGCACTTCTACAAAGCGCCTCACTTTCAAAACACGCTGTTTGCTCATCTAACGTATTCCACTCCGCTTTTAGGTCGCTTGGAATACAGTGGCGTTTTGCAATAATTTTGTCTTTTATTTGCAACACTTTCCCGATTAATAATTGTGCATCTGTTGGCATATTAATATCTCCTGTATAACTCTTTGTGTTTAAGTCGCTGTTTATCAAACGTTTATCTTTCAGTCTTGATAGTTGTTTCTTAAAGCCAGCAATCCTTCAACACAACTCTCACAATTAGTGTTGCATCAAGAATGCCAACTCTCATGAAGCAACTTCCTTATGCTCGCAAAAGGGGAATTTGATGTTAAAGACGCTGCTAGAGCGAGGAACTATAGGGGCGGTTTAGGCGAGTGCCCGCTCATCGAAATGCGAGAGAGTTACGCGCTAGAGCAGGCACAGTTTCATATTTCTACAGGGGGACTTTGATAGGGGAGCCTTACAGGAGCTACCAAGTCAGGCGCTTTGTGGGCACTACCTATAAGAGTAACGCTTCGGCCTGTCTTTTAATTTCTTAACCTGACAGTAGCAGAAATGCGGTGTCCAAATTAACAGGTTAAGTAATATAGCGGTAACTAAACTAAATACTATTGAGGAAGGTGTTAGCGGCACAGACGGACTGAAATTATCGAGCACGCGTTTAAGCGTTTCATATTGAGAAGGCGATGCCATAAACACGAGCTTTTCAAAATAATGGCCGTGTTCTAGCTTTCTCATACCTTGTTCTAATGTAGTAATCTGTGCAAAGCGAGCAGCTTTCATGGACGCGTTTTCGCGCACAACCGGTTCGCTGTTTTTCTGTAAGCTATCAAGCATGGCTTCAACAGAAGAGAAGCCATGCTGTTTTGCCAATACTGAAGAACTAGAAACTTCATCACGTAAGGCATCGTAATAACCATTAAGGTATTGGCGATAGTGATCCGCCAAAATGGGGACTTGTAGTGTAATGATAAACAAAACTGCAAATACAACTTTATCTAAAACACGTACTATCATTTAAAACTCGCTATAAAGACTCACTATTAAGTACCCGTTTAATATTCGATATATGCACGTTGCATAAAGAGGTTTTCACTCTCAATAAACAGGCGATTCGATGTTAAATCTCTTGTATGGACAAAAAGTAAGTAAATAGCCTAACAACCTCTCTTGTTATTTCAAGGCTGTGTAAATGGCGTGGGTCAATCTACTTAATTGCTCGGAAGATATGATGTACGGAGGCATAATGTATACCAACTTCCCAAATGGACGTATCCACACGCCTTGTTTCACAAAATGGCGTTGAATTTCGGCTACGTTGACTGGATTTGCCGTCTCGACTACCCCTATAGCACCTAACACTCTTACGTCGGTAACTCGCGGTAAGTCTGCACATTTTGCCAATTCGCTTTGTAATTGTTTCTCAATGGCAGGAACTTGTTGCTGCCAATGGTTTTGGTTGATGAGCGATAGACTAGCATTGGCCACCGCACAAGCTAACGGGTTTCCCATGTAGGTTGGACCGTGCATAAAAACGCCCGGCTCACCTTGGCAAACTCCTAATGCCACATCTTCGGTACACAAGGTCGCGGCAAGGGTCATATAACCACCGGTAATCGCTTTACCCAAACACATAATGTCAGGCGAAATGCCTACATGCTCGCAAGCAAAGAGTTTGCCTGTACGGCCAAAGCCAGTAGCAATTTCATCGCAAATTAGAAGTACGTCGTAGGTATCGCAAAGTTGGCGGCAGCGCTTTAAGTATTCGGGGTGATAAATACGCATGCCTCCCGCACCTTGAACAATGGGTTCTAAGATGAGGGCAGCCATGGTGTGGTGATGTTTTTCAAAAATCTCTTCAAGCGGAAGAATGTCATCTTCGCTAAACGTTTGCCCAAAGCGAGTTTGAGGAGCGGGCGCAAAAATCTGCTTGCTCAGTACACCCTCAAATAAACTATGCATACCGTTAATGGGATCGCACACGCTCATTGCAGCGAACGTGTCGCCGTGGTAGCCATTGCGCGGCGCGACAATGCGCGACTTCTCTGTGCGCCCTTGGCATGCCCAATACTGAATCGCCATCTTTATCGCAACTTCAACAGACACTGAGCCAGAGTCTGCTAAAAATACACGCTCTAAACCTGCCGGCACCATGTTAAGTAACGATTTACACAAATCTACCGCCGGCTGGTGGGTAATACCGCCAAACATAACGTGAGAGAATGCATCAATTTGCTTGTGCGCAGCATCGTTGAGTACAGGATGGTTGTAGCCGTGAATTGCAGCCCACCAGCTAGACATGCCGTCTACTAATACTTCACCGGTGGCCAAGGTAAGCTCAGCGCCTTTTGCACCAACTACTTCATAGCAGGGAAGGGGATTAACCGCCGAGGTATAGGGGTGCCAAATGTGTTGTTTATCAAATTCTATATTGTTCACAAATTAACCATTGGTAAAGTTTTGAAATTGGTCAGAGTTGACAACTTGATATTGGGGCATAGACTAAGCCAGCAATAATAATTAGTAAAGGACAGTCAATGACGCTGGCTAGTGCGCATTCTGCGCAAACGACAACTATTCGAAACGATTGGACCAAAGCCGAAGTCGAAGCTTTGTTTGCCATGCCATTTAACGACTTACTGTTTAATGCCCAAGTGGTGCATAGACAGCATTTTAATCCGAATGAAGTGCAGGTTAGCACGCTTTTGTCGATTAAAACCGGTGCATGTCCTGAAGACTGCAAGTACTGTCCACAAAGTGCCCGTTATGATACGGGCCTAGAAAAAGAGCGCCTGCTAGAAATTGAAAAGGTTATCCAGCGTGCGAAAGAGGCAAAGCAAGTAGGCTCAACCCGTTTTTGTATGGGAGCTGCTTGGCGAAACCCACGCGACAGAGACATGCCTTACATTTTGAAAATGGTTGAAGAGGTGAAAAGCTTAGGCTTAGAAACCTGCATGACGCTGGGTATGTTAACCCGCGATCAAGCTGTGGCATTAAAGCAAGCGGGCCTTGATTATTATAATCACAACCTTGATACCTCTCCGGAATACTACGGCGATATTATCACGACCCGTACTTACCAAGACCGATTGAATACCTTAGAGAACGTGCGTGCTGCAGGCATGAACGTTTGCTCTGGGGGGATTGTGGGCATGGGAGAAACGGTGAGCGATCGGGCTAGTATGTTAGTGCAATTAGCTAACCTTCCTGAGCAGCCTCAAAGTGTGCCTATTAACATGTTGGTTAAAGTAAAAGGTACGCCACTCGATAGCGTAGAAGACCTGGACTATTTTGAGTTTATCCGCACTATTGCCGTGGCTCGTATCATGATGCCCAAGTCACATGTGCGCTTGTCGGCAGGCCGCGAAGCGATGAACGAACAAATGCAGGCGCTTTGTTTTATGGCAGGCGCGAATTCTATTTTCTATGGCTGCAAGCTGTTAACTACGTCAAACCCAGATACCCATGAAGATGTTATGCTGTTCAAAAAGCTTGGTATTAATACTGAGCGTACAAGGGATTACTCAGACGAAGCACATCAACAAGTGTTGGAAGAAGAAATTGCCCAGCAACAAGAACAAGCCGACGACAGTAACGACTTGTTTATTGATGCAACCAAGCCTAAGGTAGCGCCAAAGAAACAGCATTTAACGGAGGCGTAATGGCCTTTCACTGGTTAGACGATTCGCTGAGCGCGCGTGCCGAGCAAGGCTTGCTGCGCCAGCGCCACTGCCAACAATACGAAAAAGACAACATTATTTGTATTAACGGTGAGCACTATCTTAACTTTTCAAGCAATGACTACCTAGGCATGCGCCAGCATGAGGGTGTGTTGCAAAGTTGGGTTGAGGGGTTAGCGCAATTTGGTGGTGGCAGTGGTGCATCGCCATTGGTAACAGGGCACACACAGGCTCATTTGGCTCTAGAAGCCTACATTGCAGATGGTTTAAACCGAGAAGCTGCGCTGTTATTTAACTCTGGCTTTGCGGCCAATCAGGCACTGTGCATGGCACTTTTTCCTCACATGTCTCACCCGAATAAAAGCGCGAGAGCAGGGCACATAATTGCTGATAAGCTCATGCACGCTTCGTTTTTAGAGGGGGCGCAATGTGTATCTGATAGCGCCAAGCTTCGCCGTTTCAAGCATAACGATCTAAGTCATTTAGAGAGCATGCTGTCGAGCGTTTGTCAAAGCCAGGTGCCCGATGCGGTTGGTAATTCTGATGCAAACCAGCAAGACATTCTGATTGCCAGTGAAGGTGTGTTTAGTATGGACGGTGACGTAGCGCCTTGCGAAGGTATCGCTGAACTGGCCGCTAAATATAATGCATGGTTCATGTTAGACGATGCACACGGTATGGGTGTATTGGGTGAAAACGGCTTCGGCACAGCAGAAGCACTAAACTTAAGCCAGCAACAAGCGCCTATTGTTATGGGAACATTTGGCAAAGCAGTGGGCACGGCCGGCGCCTTTATTGCGGGAAGCCAAACCCTAATTGATTATCTGGTGAATTTTTCTAAACACTACGTGTATTCCACTGCCATGCCACCAGCACAAGCGGTCGCGACGTTGTACTCTCTTACACATATCGGCAGTGATACTGCCCGCCGCGAAACTCTGCATAACAATATCGCCTATTTCAGAGACTCGTTTCAAAAACGTTTTGGACAGACACTCAATTCAAGCGAGAAAGGCGACGCATCAATTGAAATCACCTTGGGGCAATCACAAAGCGCGATTCAGCCTATTATCGTTGGTAGCCCAGAACGTGCAATTGCACTAAGTGAGGGGCTAAAACAGCGCGGCATTTGGGCAACGGCTATCAGGCAGCCTACTGTACCGAAAAACCAAGATAGGCTGCGCATAACGCTTACGTCAAATCATACATCACAAGATATTGACGTATTGCTTGATGCGCTAGAGCTTTCACTTAATAAGTCGGCGTTAAGTGAGACTTCAGTAGAAAAAGAATCAGACAGCGCTGTGAATGCTCCTGACTCTGTAAGTAAAAAAGAGATGTAACGATGTCACTAAGTCCCGCTGTAAAAGCTGCTATGTCGGCAGAATCGAGAAGTCTCTTCGACGGTAAGCTGTCGCGTGACGCGGCGCAGGCGGCTTTTAAGGCAAACGGGGCTTTTTCGTCCGAGACATCTTTTGAATCCGAGAGTGCGACCTACGCTAAAGGGACTTTCACAGTTAATACTGCTTCCCCTTCAGATAGCTCCTTCAAAGCTGCGGCACATTTGAGTGCAGAGAAGAGCGCTAAGACTGAGGGCTATGTTACAGCTGAAGGCGCTGCAAAAGCTGAACGCAATGATACTGCTTCAGGAATTAACGAGCAGGACGTTGCACAACGTTTTTCAAAAGCGGCTGTGCAGTACAACAGTATTGCGGGTGTTCAGCGCATTATTGCCAAGCAGGCATTAGCGAACTTACCGATAGACCTACAGGGTACGGCTCTTGATATTGGCTGTGGTACTGGCATTCATACCCAAACGCTTGCAAATAAAGGTGCAGCTGCAACTGGCGTAGACATTGCCGAGGGCATGTTAGCGCAGGCCAGAAAAATGTACTCTGACCCCATTTTTATTCAGGGTAGTGCTGTTGATTTGCCTTTCTCTGATAGCCAATTTTCAACCGTTTTTTCATCTATGGCGCTTCAGTGGGTCAGTGATACTGGGCTTGTTGCCAATGAGATAGCGCGAGTGCTTAAAAACGGTGGTCTTGCCGAGCTGGCGATTATGGTGGCGGGGTCATTTAGTGAACTTAAAACGGCGCGCAAAGTGGCGCAGCTTCCACAGGCCGAAACCTATATGCCAACTACCGCACAGTGGGTAAATGGCTTTAAGCAGTCGGGTCTCTCTTTGCAACGGGTGATTACCAAAGATTATGTCGATTCTCACCACGATATTATGTCGCTATTGCGCTCTGTGAAAGGGGTGGGGGCAGGAGAGACCGGCCGAAAACAACCGCCGCTAACCCGTCGGGATATTAAAAAATTAGCCATGGCTTACAGCAATATGAGCGGTGTAAAAAGTAAGCTACCGCTTACCTACCGCGTAAGTCATTTTAGATTGGAAAAACGATGAAGCAGTATTTCATTACCGGTACCGACACCGAAGTAGGTAAAACCTATGTTACCTGCCAACTACTACAAGCTGCGCAAAAAGCCTCGTTAAGCGCCATCGGCTACAAGCCTATTGCAGCCGGGTGCGAACAGGTTGATGGTGAGTGGGTAAACGAAGATGCGCTAAATATTCAGAAAGCGTGCTCCAAAATACGCGCAGATAAAGCCATTAAAATAACAGACAATGACGAGCTAAAAAGCGCAAATGAAAACAACGAAGAAAGTGGACAGACACTTCCTTTGCATCAAATAAACCCAATTGCACTAAAGCCGGCTATTGCACCACATATTGCTGCCCTTGAAGAAGGTGTTGCATTAACGTTTGACGAGATTGCAAAAGGGCTTGACGAACTGCACGCCTATCAACCAGATCTTTTGTTAATGGAAGGTGCAGGTGGGTGGCGTTTACCGCTAACGGTAGGTGATGAGTATACGCCCACTTATTATCTTTCTGATGTCGTGAAAACACTCAAAATGGATGTGATTTTAGTTGTAGGCATGCGTTTGGGGTGCTTAAATCATGCGCTATTAACCGCAGAAGCAATTCGTGCAGATGGACTTACCATTAAAGGATGGGTTGCGAACGACATCACAGGTAACATGACGCGATACCAAGAAAATCTTCATTCTCTTAAAGCCATGTTACCCGAGCCGCTACTGGCAGAAATTCCCTACCATGTAGCGCCTAGCGATGAGGCGCTATTCGCCGCTATCAAGCAAATAAGTTAAATCATCACCTGAACTGATTGGCGTTTTTTCTTCACCTAGAAAGATAAAGCCGTCTTTTTCACCCACTAGGCTAAGTTGATTATTAGTAAGGCGCAGCGCTGTGCCTTCGCGAATAGCAACTACTGGTGTGGTTGGATTAAGCGTGGTGAACTCTGCCAGACGTTGGTCTCGGGTTTCGCCATTGTGGCCCGGCGGCTGATAATCGGTGTAGTGCGGGTTTAACTGAAACGGCACGATATCTAGCGCATCAAAACTCGGCGGCTCGATAATGGGCATGTCGTTAGTGGTTCTAATTGATTGACCACAAATATTCGAACCCGCACTCCAGCCAATATAAGGCGTACAATCGGCGATGGCGTGCTTTATTGGCACAATTAGCGCGTTTGCATAAAGGGTAGAAAGCAGGTGAAAGGTGTTTCCACCGCCTACAACAATGGCTTGGCCGTTTTTCTTCGCATTATTTACTGCGGCAACCGGATCTTCAACAGTATGTAGCCCAGTAACCTTGCACTCTGGCAGGGCGGTAGCAACGGCGTCCACGTAGCTATCGTACGTTTGAGTTACGGCGGCGTAAGGAACAAATAGAAGGTCGCGAATTTCCCCTAAGTGTGCAAAAATAAGCGCTCTAGCGTGCTCTAAGTAAGCCTCGTCGCCTTGGCGTGAGCTACTTAGCATAAGTACATGTGCGGTCATACTAACTCCACAATTTTTCTGACGGCGTATCATACGTGAAACTAGGCATAAAGTTTAGTCACGCTCCGTCACTGTTTTGAAATAGGATTTTGAATGAAACAATCTACATCGGTGTTGTTCGTGTGTTTGGGTAATATTTGTCGTTCTCCAACCGCAGAAGCCGTGTTCAAACACAAGGCTGCACAAGCCGGATTGAATATAGAAATCGACTCAGCGGGAACCCACGGCTATCACATTGGTAACCCGCCCGATAAGCGTTCGCAAGCCGCTGGCGTAGAGCGAGGTTACAGTTTCAAAGGGCTGAAATGCCGACGTGTTGATGAAAGCGATTTTGAACGATTTGACTTCATTCTTGCCATGGATAACAGCAATCTAGCTAGTTTACACGGTATGTCGCCAAGCCAGTACCACGATAAAATTAAGCTGTTTCTTGATTTTGCAAACGCAGAAGATAAGGAAGTACCTGACCCATACTATGGCGGCAAGCGCGGCTTTGAGCTGGTGTTAGATCTTATCGAAGAAGCGTCGGACGGTTTGATTGCGCACATTAAGCAAACCCAACAACAATAAACGCAAGTCATATTGATAAACCATTTCGAAAGCCCACGTTGAGAATCCATATTGACAATGACAGGAACTAAACGCACCGCCGTCACTTTGGTTGTAATAACAGTACTTTTGTCACTGGTCATAGGTGTGGTAGGTATTGTTAGCGTGACAGGGCTTTCCGATACGGCCGCTGATCTAAAACAGCATATTATCGTTCAGCTTCAAATACCGCTTATTCTTACTGCGTGTTTAGTAGGAGCGGCACTGTCTATAAGTGGCGCTACCTTGCAGGTGGTGCTGCGTAATCCCTTAGCAGACCCGGGAATTATTGGCATCACAAGTGGCGCAAGCTTGGTTGCTGCGCTTTTGCTACTGCTAACCCCACAATGGGCTACAGCTTATCTGCACTATTTATTGCCGTTGGGGTGTTTTGTCGGTGCGTTGTTATCTACATTTATCATCTACCGCTTAGCAAGAAAACTACTAGGCTCCTCTACGGCTGTTATTCTTGCAGGCATTGCCATATCTACTCTTAGCGGCGCCGTTATAGCGTGGCTCTACATGTTCAGTGACGCAAATGCCCTTCGCAATCTTACTTTCTGGTTAATGGGTAGTTTGTACCAAACTAACTGGTTAATTTTGTCGGTTGGTGGCCCGTTAATCGCTGTTGCTGTCGCATTTCAGCTTTATTTCGCTGGCGATTTAAACAAGCTCTATGCCGGTGAACTTGCAGCAAAAAGTAGTGGTGTGGATGTGGAGAAACTCACTGAGCGCGCACTCATTGTCTGCGCTATTGCTGTAGGTACTGCGGTGTCTATGGCAGGCTCTATTGCTTTTGTTGGCTTATTAGTACCGCATATCTTACGTTTGATCATCGGGCATAATAATCGCTATTTGTTGCCGTTAAGTGCATTAAGTGGTGCAAGCCTGTTGATGCTGGTTGCGTTAAGCTCCGAAATGACCCGTGCCATTACGCTTCCGGTGTCTATGGTAACGGCTACGTTAGGCGGTCCATTATTAATTTGGGCATTAGCTAAAGGTCAAATAAAAGGGTAGTGGAGGGGGATATGAAATGACGACAAAAAATTTTAGTACCCAGCAACGCCCTGATACTTGTAGCAATCAACAAAAAAATGTTGATGAGCAAGACTCCATCAACGCTAACCCAAGGCAAAATGTTAGTGGCAAAGATGACGATGCTGATAGCAATTGCTCAGCGAATAGCCATAACCTAGCAGATAATCATACCGTTTTAAGCTTACAGAATGTAAAAGTTGCATCAAGACTTTGGGTGGAAGGTCTACGTGCAAAAAAAGGCGAGTGCGTTCACATTATAGGGCCAAATGGAGCAGGGAAATCAACACTGTTGCTTACCCTTGCGGGCCTTATTGACGCTGAGAAGGGCACCGTCATGCTGCTAGGTAAACCAATGAACGATTGGTCGCTGGCAACACTTGCGAGTGTGCGCACCTTATTAGCGCAACAAAGCGAAAGTGGTTTTCACTTGACGGTAAAAGAGTACCTAAGCTTTTATGCAACAGCACAGCAAGATGAACTAATTCCTCCGGTTTTAGAGAAAGCCCTTGAAGTGTCGCGTTTCTTAAACAAAATTCTCACTCAGCTTTCTGGCGGTGAGCGTCAGCGAGTAGAAATTTGTCGTTCGCTTTTGCAAATTTGGCCGCAACTAGAGCGTGGAGAGGGTATAGCGTTTTTAGACGAGCCCCTACAAGGGCTTGATATAAGGCATCAATATGCACTGGCTAGTTTGGTAAAATTCCTTTGCGATAAAGGGAATACCCTACTTATGACGTCTCACGATATCGCGCTTAGTGCCAACTATTGCGATAGTTTATGGCTTATGCAAAAAGGTCGCATGGTGGCGTTCGGCAAGCCACAAGAGGTGGCCACGCAAACAAACTTAGAAAGTGTGTTTGAATGCCATTTTGCTATAAGCAAGCACGATAACTTTCTAGAAATTCAAGTTTGCGCACCTATTTCCCTAGAATAAATGTGGTAAAGTGCCTCCAGCATTTTTTTAGATTCACATTTTCACATTAGGCTGATTATAAAAAAGCGCTACGGATCCATCTTAAAGCGCGTTACAGTCTTTTTTATTCGAAGCGTAGAGCTTCAATATTTTTTTTCAGTAAAACGTTTGCCCTACGTTTTTTATTCAGGAGAACACCGTTGAGTAATTGGCAAGTTGACAGTTGGAGAAGTAAACCTATTCTTCAGCAACCAGAGTACGACGACAAAGTACGTTTAAAAGAAGTAGAGCAAACATTGAGTTCTTATCCGCCACTGGTATTCGCTGCTGAAGCCCGTGAACTTAGACGTCAGTTAGGTGAAGTGAGCTTGGGTAAAGGCTTTCTTTTGCAAGGTGGTGACTGCGCGGAGTCGTTTGATGAATTTAACGCACCTAAAATTCGCGATACCTTTAAAGTTATTCTTCAAATGGCAATTGTGCTTACCTTTGCTGGTCGTTGCCCGGTAACCAAGGTTGCCCGTATGGCAGGCCAGTACGCCAAGCCGCGTTCATCAGATTTCGAAACTCGCGACGGCGTCACCTTGCCAAGCTATCGCGGCGATATCATCAATAACTTTGAATTCACCGAAGCGGCGCGCCGACCAGACCCTGATCGTTTGTTGGAAGCCTACCATCGCAGTGCGTCAACGTTGAATCTACTTCGCGCGTTCGCACAAGGCGGTTTGGCCGACCTTCACGAAGTCAACCGCTGGAACATGGCGTTTGTTGAAAATAACCCGCTTAAAGAGCGTTATTCGGATATGGCTAACCGTATTCAAGACACCCTTGAGTTTATGGATGTTATTGGCATTAATGCACAAACCAGTTCTACACTGCATGAGACTTCGCTGTTTACGTCGCATGAAGCATTGCTGTTGAACTACGAGCAGGCGCTAACGCGTATCGATACCCTTACCGGTAAGCCTTACGACTGTTCTGCACATATGGTGTGGATTGGCGAGCGTACGCGTCAACTAGACCACGCACACGTTGAGTTTTTCCGTGGCATTCACAACCCAATTGGTGTGAAAGTAGGGCCAAGTATGCAGGAAGACGAGCTTATTCGTTTAATTGATGCGCTTAACCCGCTAAACGACCCAGGACGCTTGACCCTGATTACGCGCATGGGTGCCGATAATTTAGCCGACAATCTGCCCCGCTTGTTACGTAAAGTGAAAGCTGAAGGTAGACACGTAGTGTGGAGCTCTGACCCGATGCACGGCAACACGTTCTCGGCATCTAGCGGTTACAAAACCCGTAATTTCGATGCGATTTTGAAAGAAATTAAACAGTTCTTCCAAGCTCATGAAGCGGAAGGTACTCACGCTGGTGGTATTCACCTTGAAATGACAGGTCAGCACGTAACTGAGTGTACGGGTGGTGCTTATAAAATTAGCGATGAAGATTTAGCGCAGGCCTACAAAACGCAATGTGACCCGCGTTTAAATGCAGACCAAGTGCTTGAAATGGCATTCTTGGTGGCTGATCATCTGCGTAATGCGTAATGCGTAATGCGTAATGCGTAATGCGTAATGCGTAATGTGTAATGCTCATAGCATCCATTATCGCATTGGCAATTTAGAAAAACGGCATCAGTGAGATGCCGTTTTTTTTACCTAAATTTTACGCGTATATTTGAGGTTAGGTTGATATGCTCATTGTGTTGAAGTAAACACGATTGACCTATGACCCAATTTAAACACGGTTTCTATACGCTTTTTATTATGGCTGCGGCTATTTTAGGGTGTTTAGCACTTAGCAACTGGTTACTGCCGCTTGGCGGTATTCTGCTCATTCTACAGCTTGCGTGTGCCATTGTGGCGTTAACGACCTCAAGGTTTTACGGCTTGCTTGCAGGGGTAGCCGGAGCACTGAGCTTTAATTATTTTTTCACCGAGCCTTTGCACTCATTTCAAATTGCAGAAGTTGAAGACAGCATAAATTTTGTCGTTTTCATCATTGTAGCCATCCTCATTAGCGAGCTTGCTGTCTACGTCAATTCTCAACAACATGCACTACAGGTTGTTAAAACACAATCTAGTGTCCTGCGATCTGTGTCACACGATTTGCGTACGCCGCTCTCTACCATTATCGGTTCTGTTGAAACCTATATGACATATCAAGACAAGCTTGATGACATTGAGAGACAGGCACTGTTAAAAGGGGTTCACGATGAAGGTAAACGCCTTTATGTTTACGTTGAGAACCTGCTTCAAGCCACACGAATTGAGCATAACGCGTTAGCGCTAAATTTAACCCATGTAAACCTGACTGCCTTTTTAGCTAACCTTGAAAGTCGTATTAACAGTGGTCGACTAAAAGTGAGCAACAACAGTGACAGTCACGGTATAACCGTGTCTGAATCACTGTTTGAACAAGCTTTATTTAACGTAATTGATAATGCCCTTAAATTCAGCGATGACAGTGTATTGCTGGTGGTTAGCCACTCTGATGGAGAGTTTAAGTTTCAAATAGCCGATAAAGGCGAAGGGATCAGCGATGAACAGCTTCAAGCGCCAATACAGCTTTTTCAAACCAGTCGTCGCAGCGATAGCGGAAAAGGCGGCATTGGCTTAGGGCTAAGCGTAGCAGCAGGCATAGTTCACGCCCATGGTGGTGCTATCAAGCTGTCGAATACCACACCAGGCCTTCTCGTCAGTATTACAATTCCAAGAAGGGGTTAGCGCAATGAGCCACACCATTCTACTTGTTGAAGATGATGCGAATATTCGTCAGATGCTGAGCATTGCGCTAGGTGTAGAAGGCTACCTTTGTGTTGAAGCTGCTTCGGTTCGAGAAGCCTTCTCATTGTTTAATCAGCATCGTCCTGACCTTGTCATACTCGATTTAGGGTTACCTGATGGTGAGGGGAGTGAAGTACTTAAACGCATTAGAGAATCCAGTCGCCTGCCAGTGCTCGTATTGTCTGCAAGAGATCAGGAGTTAGACAAGGTCGACCTGTTGTCCCGGGGTGCCAATGACTATGTTAGCAAGCCTTTTGGGATCAGAGAGCTTGTCACCCGAGTGAAAGTACTGCTTAGAGACTTCAATCCTGTGGTTGAGCCCACAACGCCCACACGACAGATTGGCAAGATAGCATTGGATATTACCGAGCGACGGCTGCTCGTTGAAGGCGAAGTTATCGCGCTGGCCCCAAAAGAAGTTCAGCTTCTTGACGAGCTTACAAAACAGCCTGGGGCGTTTATTAGTCAGCAGGAATTGTTAAGAAGAATATGGGGTCTACATCACAGTGAAGACACCCACTACATCCGCGTTCTTGTAAGACAGCTTAGAAAGAAGATAGATCCGTTCGAGAAAGATTTAATAGAGACAATGCCTAAACAAGGCTACCGAATAGCGGTTGATAAACCGGAGGCTAATTAATGTCGCACTTTAGTGTAATTGGGCTTGGCAAGTTTGGCTTAACGGCCAGTTTAGAGTTAATTCATATGGGACACACCGTTACAGGAATTGACCAAAGTGAAAAGCTGGTTGAACAGTATGCAGGTGAGTTTACGCAGTGCGTTGTGTGTGACGCCAGTGATGAGCGTGCGCTCAAGGAATTAAACTTGTGTCAGAGTGAAGCCGTGCTTGTTGCTATTGGCGAGGATATGCAAGCTAGCTTACTGTGTACGTTGGCATTAAATAACTTGGGCGTAGCCAATATTTGGGTGAAAGCTAATAGCTCTGCTCACCACGCTATTTTATCCAAGCTGGGTGTATCGAAAATTATCCACCCTGAAGAAGAGATGGGAGCAAGGGTGGCGCAAGCGCTTAACTACCCAATGGTGAATGACTACTTGGGTATAGGACACGGCGTTTATATCGTTGATGTCATTTTGTCTGATCACTTTTCTTCACAGCGCTTAAAAGACGTGCTGTCCGTCGGTAAGGGGCAGGTCTCTTGTTTGTTAGTTAAGCGAGGTCACCAGCTACATCATAATCCATCGTTAGACTTTGAAGTTACTTCGAAAGATACCGTTATTCTCTGCGGCCATAGAGAGAACCTTGTTAAAATAGCGCCCAGGCTAGCACAATGAACAGATGGGATCCTGGCTATAGACCTATAGAGCGCTCGCCTAAAGGTATCAATAAAATTCAGGTAGGGCCGCCTCTTATTCTCTCCCTAAGCTTTGTGGCGGTGATTTTCTTAGGCACCGTAATCCTAAAATTACCAATGATGACTCATGAGCCCATCTCGTGGATCCAAAGCCTATTTACTTCCACATCGGCGGTGACAGTAACGGGTCTTGTGGTAGTCGATACCGGATCTGTTTTTACAACTGCTGGACAAGCGGTGATTGCGGTTTTAATTCAGCTGGGGGGCTTAGGGTTGATGACGTTTGCCATCGTCACGCTCATTGCCTTAGGAAGTAAAATCAGTTTCTTGCAGCAATCGGCAGTGAAGGAGGCGTTTAATCAAACAGATTTATCAACGCTTGTGTCTACAGCAAAGTCGGTACTGATTTTTGCTTTCTTCGTTGAGTTAGTGGGTTTTTGTATTCTGTCGGCCTACTGGATGCAGGAAAAAGGAGTAAGTGAAGCGTTATTTCACGCGTTTTTTTACACCATCTCTGCGTTCAACAACGCAGGATTTGCACTTAGTGGGGATAGTCTTTCCGCCTATGTGGGAGACCCGGTTATCAACATCACTATTTCTGCATTATTTATTATTGGTGGTCTCGGGTTTTCCGTTTGGATAGAGCTTCATAAAAAGCGCAGATGGCAACGTATCTCTGTGTATGCCAAGACAATGATATTGGGTACGCTAATTGTCAATGTAACCGCCTTTTTGCTTATCTTTGTTATTGAAAGTGATAATCCTGCAACCTTGGCGAACCTCGATACTCAAAGCGCATTATGGGCATCTTGGTTTCAAGCCGTTACTCCAAGAACAGCCGGCTTTAATACGCTGGATATAGCATCGTTAGAAGATCCAACAACAGCATTAATGTTGTTGCTAATGTTTATCGGCGGGGGCTCAATGAGTACCGCAAGCGGTATAAAACTGATGACTTTCATCGTTTTGATCATTGCCGCATACAACTATATTCAGCGGGGAGCTGCGCCACGACTTTTTGGTAGAACAATTTCAAATGACACTATCAGCAAAGCGCTAGCGCTTACGATGATTTCCATAGGTATTACGTGGATAGCTATTTTTCTTTTATTAATGTCAGAAAAAGCTGACTTTTTGGATATCGTTTTCGAAGCGGTTTCTGCTCTTGGGACCGTGGGTCTTTCCAGAGGGTTAACTGGCGAGCTGTCAAACAGTGGTGAGTGGATCATTATCTTACTGATGTACGCGGGTAGATTAGGGCCTTTAACATTGGCTTATTTTATTGCCAGCCCTCGAATAAGCCGCATTAAATACCCAGAAGCTAAGCTAGCAATTGGTTAACCTGCAAAAATGGCGGCACGTTCATCTTCACTTAAAATACCGACGAAGATGGTTTCTCTTCTTAAGTTGGCTGTACGCTCATCGTCAGCCAAAAGAAGCGCCTTAAATACGTCTGGTTGATGGCGAGCCTCAATTATTCCTTTCCAAAGAAGGTAGCTTCCATAGCGCATCATTTTTTTGTGATAACGGGTTTCTAATGTTTTTTCGACTTCTTCGAATAGTTCTGGTTGCAACATCAGTTTGTCGGCAATGGCATTGTGTATTTTTTTGATACGTTCGTTTACGTCACTTCGACGTTGCTTTTTGGGTCTTGCTAACATAAATCATCGTGTGGTTAGAGTTTACTCATTTTGCCATTAGGGGACGCCGAGTCCCCGTGTGATTGCTAGTCGTCATTTAATAGCGGTTCTACAACAGACTCTAAACCGTTTAGCTTAATTTCATACATTAAAGCGAGCTGTTCACCAAGCTTGTTTTCTGGAAAGCCTTGCTTGTGAAACCAGACCAAATAGGGTTCAGGTAAATGAAATAGGCGTCTTCCAGCGTATTTGCCAAAGGGCATCACTTGGTTAATAGCGGCTTTAATAAGCGTTGGGTCCATTTACTGATTACCTTTTGACTTGGAATTTTCGATGAGGTCTTCATCTTCACGCTGCTGTGCTTGCCATAGTGCTGCGTATTCACCACCTTGCTCAAGCAAATAAGTGTGTGTCCCTTCCTCTACAATGGTACCGTTTTTAAGTACAAGGATCTTGTCGGCATCAACAATAGTGGACAGTCTATGGGCGATGACTAAGCTGGTGTGTCCCTTAGCTGCGTCGCGAAGGGCCGCTAATATCGCACGTTCTGACGTGCTGTCTAACGAGCTGGTGGCTTCATCAAAAATCATGATTGGCGCGCCTTTAAGTAAGGCCCTTGCGATAGATACGCGCTGCTTTTCGCCACCAGAAAGTTTTAGACCACGCTCGCCCACAGTAGTTTCTAGCTTATCAGGCAGGCTTTCTACAAATGTTTCTAAATGGGCGAGCTTAATAACGTGTTTAATCTCGTCCTCGCTCGCATCAGGATTACCGTAGCGAATGTTCTCCAACAAGGTAGTGTTAAACAGAACAGTATCTTGGGGCACGATACCTATGTGTGAACGCAGACTCTGTTGGGTGACCGACGCGATGTCTTTTCCATTTATCGTGATGTCGCCCTGTTGGGGCTCGTAAAAACGAAAAAGCAGCTTCATCAGCGTCGATTTTCCCGCGCCGCTTTCCCCCACCACCGCGACCTTTGCCCCGGGGGGCACCTCAAAGCTCAAGCCGTTAAGTATTTGTCGATTCTCGGTATACGCAAAATGTACATTGCTAAATCGCAGTGCGGGGTTGGCGCAAGTTAATTCTGTGGCATCATCTGCATCTTTTATTGCTGGCGTTTGTGCGAGAAGGTCGAACAATTTATCGATATTGGCAAGGCTTCCTCTAATTTCTCGATAAACAAACCCTAAGAAGTTTAACGGCATAAAAATTTGCATGGTGAAGGCGTTGATCAATACAAAGTCGCCTATGGTCATTTCGCCATTTATTACACCAAAGGCAGCATTAGCCATCATCGAGGTCATGGCAATTGCGATTATGGCAGCTTGGCCGCCATTGAGTGCAAACAGCGACAACCGGTTCTTCCTTCGAGCCTTTTCCCATGTTGCTAAATCGGTGTCGTAACGATGTGCTTCAAACGATTCGTTGTTAAAGTATTTAACGGTTTCAAAATTTAGCAGGCTGTCTACCGCCCGGGAGTTGGTGGTGGAGTCAGCTTCATTCATCTGTGTAACAAAGCGAGTGCGCCAATCCGTTGCTTTCATCGAAAATCCGATATAAGCCACCACGCTAAGCACAATAATTAACGCGAAAGATACGCCAAATTGAAACAAGAGTAAGCCAACAACAAGGGCAATCTCTAATAGGGTAGGGACAATATTGAACACCATAAATCGCATGAGAAAACTAACGCCGTTGGTACCGCGCTCTATATCCCGAGATAAACCGCCTGTACGTCGATTTAAATGAAAGCCTAAGTCTAGGTTGTGCAAATGCTTGAAGACTTTTAATCCTAATCGACGCATGGCGCGTTCTGTGACACGACCAAATAGCGTATCGCGCACTTCACCGAGCAACACGTTTAGCAGGCGCAGCGCTCCATACGCGACTATTAAACTTATCGGCACCGCTAAAGCGAGGGTGGTTAAGTCGCCGTTTAAACTGTCAACGGTGTACTTTAATACATAGGGCAGGCCGATACTGGCAAGCTTCGCTGCCACCAAACATACAAGAGCAAGAAAAACGCGATGTTTAAATTCCAGAAGATAAGGCCAGAGCTGCGAGAGAACGTGCCATTTAACAGGTTCATCGACATTTGAAGGAAAACGGTTTTTTCTCATTTTATTGTGTGCTTTATTGTTAAATATTCAGTATCAAGAGCTCAATACTATTGATGACTAGCGATAACGTTAACTCTTTGGTTAAGGTTGAGCTAGCCTGTTCGTGTGGGATGATTTTCGCCTTTTGAAGTACGTTTTGAAATAGGTGAGAGATTAAAATGGTCTTATTTATAGCGATGTATATGTTTAATTATACTAAAGTGGGGCGTACACTAGGTGCCAGTGTAATTTAGTTACCTTGTGATATGAGCGTTGGCAGGGCATACACTTCAGTTTGAGAACACGGCAGATAATTTGAAAAAAGTTGTAAGGTTTTAAGGAGTTAGTTTGTTAGAAGATAGTTTCGGTAGACAGTTTCACTATTTGCGTTTGTCAGTGACCGAAGCGTGCAATTTTCGCTGCCAGTACTGCTTACCTGATGGGTATGAAGGTCCATCAAGTGACCAATTTATGACGCTGAGTGAAATCGATACTCTACTAAAAGCGTTTGCCAAACTCGGTACTTCAAAAGTGCGTCTTACAGGCGGCGAACCCACGCTGCGAAGAGATTTTCTTGAGATATTACAGTTAACTAGTAATACACCAGGTATCCAACGTATTGCTATGACCACACACGGCGCGCGAATGGAGAAGTATGCTCATCAGTGGAAAGATGCAGGCCTGCATCAAGTTAATGTCAGCATCGATAGTTTAGATCCCCGCCAATTTGCAGCAATTACAGGTCAAGATAAATTAAAAGCGGTGCTGCGAGGGTTGGACGCGGCATTAGATGCTGGCCTTGACGTGAAAGTTAATTCTGTTTTGCTCAACGACTTTTCTGATAGCCGTTTACACCGTTTCCTTGCGTGGCTTAAAGACATGCCAGTAACGCTCCGATTTATAGAATTAATGGAGACAGGGGACTTAAACCAGTTTTTTAACAAGCAACATCAAAGCGGTACACCCCTAAAAAGTACGTTGTTAGAAATGGGCTGGCAGCCTTTATTGCGCAGAAAAGATGCTGGGCCTGCGCAAGAGTTTTACCATCCCGATTACGCTGGAAGGATAGGTTTGATAATGCCTTACAGCAAAGATTTTTGTAAAACCTGTAATCGACTTCGTGTTTCTGCTCCGGGAAAGCTACACCTTTGTTTGTTCAGCGATAATGGCATCGACATGAGACACTTGCTTGCGAACGGAAATGTGGATGATGTAGTGGCATTTCTTCAAGAGGTGCTTGGCCAAAAACATGAAACTCATTATTTACACGAAGGAAAAACAGGGGCAACTAAGCATCTAGCGATGTTGGGAGGCTAGTGAAGTAACTCACACATTTAGGGAAAATGTGAGCAAATAAAAAACACCGAATAAGTTTGGTTTGTTGTAAAATTGAGCTATATTCAGCGGTGTAAGTATATTGAAAATAATAACGATAAAGGAAGTATATGCATATCAAGGACAGTGCGCGTCTTTCCTACCATTATGTCACGGAACAAGACGCAGATTTTCTATGGGAGCTCGACCAAGACGAGCTTGTCATGAAATATATCAATGGTGGCAAGAAGTCTTCAAAAGAAGATATTCGTGAAATCTTTGTTCCTCGTTTTCAAGCCTATTCAAATCCTGCCTTAGGGTGGGGGCTGTGGCGTGTTGAAACGTTAGCCGAAAAAGAAAGTATTGGGTGGATTTTAGTTCGTCCCTTTGGTTTTTTTACCCAACATCCCGAAAGCGACAACATGGAGCTAGGATGGAGGTTCAAGCGCCATGCATGGGGTAAAGGTTATGCAACTGAAGCGGCGGAAGCTGTGAAAGAGGCCCTGTATGACATCGGTGTCGAAAAATTTTCTGCCATAGCTAATCCGCAAAACAGTGCGTCTATTAATATTATGAAAAAGCTGGGAATGACGTTTAGTCACGAGCTTGAGTACAAAGACAAACTCTACCATGAGACCGTGGTGGTCTATTCTAACTAAGAGCCTTTAGTAAATGAAAACGAGGGGCTGATTATATCAGTCACTCGCTCTTTAAGATGTTTTTTACATTCTCGTAGCGTGAATACTGATCTTCAGACAAGGTCGCAGATTCAAGCGTTTCTCTGCATTTTTTGATGGCCGTTAGGGTATCAGGAAGTATAGGTGCATTCGCCTTTCTGGCCCTAACTATGGCTTGAAGGTAGTTAAGCGCAATAGAAGGGTTTTTTGGCATAACGCGAAATGCTTGAGAAAAAGTCGCATAAGACTGTTCTAAATTACCTCGCTTATATTGCGCGACTGCGGTGTTATTAAGCGTTTTAGGGCTTAATGTAATAGCTTCTTTTTCCTCTTTCTCCTGCTTTAGATACGTTGCCATTAGGTTCAATTCATCGGGGTCTTCATCTTGCCTAGATGAAATTGCGTCTAAAATTGCAAGAGACTCTTTTTTCATTCCTACTTCATGAAGGGCTTTGGCTCGGTCAAGCAGCGCTTCTGTGGAGTGGTGTTGGGCATGATCTGTGTGAAAATCTGACAACAGCATTTGTGCTTTTACTGTATCGTCTTTCAAATAGTGGAGGCGCGCGTCGATCACCGCCAGCTCATCGTTCAACACAGCCTTAGGATGAGCTTTTTTCAACTGGCGTAAATATTCATTAGTTTGTTTAACAATGTTGTTTACGTGTTCGGGCTCAGACGTCATAGCAAAGTCAACGCCTGCTCTTGCAGCAGTTAAATAAATATCAGGCTTGTCGTGGATGGAGTCTTTCGCGTAGCGTACCACTTTTTTAGCGCTGTTGAACTGGCTCTCATAGTCATGTGTAATTCGAGCTAAATTTATTGCTAGCTTGTGTCTAGCAATATTTTGAGGGGAGATATTGCACGCCAATGATGTACATTCTAACGCGTCGTCAAAAGAAGACTGCTTAATTTGAAGTTTAGCAAGCAAGTCGTAAGCCTCAAGTGCCGAATCGGGTCGCATTGCTAGTTGGATAATCTCTCGTTCTGCGTCATCCAGTTCGTTGAGTGCAAGCAAGCTTCTTGCAATCCCCATTTTTGCCCAGCTAAAATCTTGAACATTTATTATCGATTCAAAGAAGGCAACGGCTTCTTGATATCTTTCAGTGATAATAAATAAATCACCTTTAATTTTCATCGCCAAAGGAAAGTGCTCGGCTTGTTCAGGCTGTAATAAAAAGAACTCAACCTCGGCTAGGGCTTTTTCATAGTCCTTTTTATCCATGAATGAATAAATATTTTTTAGTGCTTTTTTCCTGGATAAAACTCTGGAAAGTCGTCTATCTAACTCGTTCACTGAAAAGGGCTTGGCGATAAATTCATCCGGCTGTAATTCGATAATGGCGTGGACGACTTCCGCTGAGGTATCTGCACTGGTGAAAATGAATGCACTGGTAAGTGGTAGAGAGTGAGTTTCGTTTAGTTGCTCGAGCAAAAAATAACCGCCTTGCTCGGAGCGTAAATTATAAGAGCAAATAATGGCGTCGTAATCATGTTCCTGAAGTGCTGAAAGGGCATGAGAGGGTCTATCAACATAGTCCATGTTCTTGAAACCTAATTGCTCAAGTGCATAGTGCATATGGCTCTTTGCCAGCACCTGATCTTCAGCAATTAACAACTTAGTATTTCTAGCTAAGTGTAGTTTCATTAATTTTAAGCCTCTGAAACATGAGAATTCTCTCTTTTCTTACCATATCACGGTAAGTGCTCCTTAAGTATAGTTCTTTATGGAGACTATCGCACAATGACGGCTTTTCGTAGCTGAATTTAAGTACTAGTTTATGAGAATGATTAGTGGCTTTGGCGTAGTAATTACCAAATGCTTTAACAAGACAACGATTTAAACAAAGTTGGATTGTTGTGTTTCTGGAGATTGATATAGTGGGGAAGTGGTGGACGCTACTGGGCTTGAACCAGTGACCCTCGCCTTGTAAGGGCGATGCTCTCCCAACTGAGCTAAGCGTCCGTATTTTTGTTTCACTGTTTACCCACTGTGAGGAAGTGGTGGACGCTACTGGGCTTGAACCAGTGACCCTCGCCTTGTAAGGGCGATGCTCTCCCAACTGAGCTAAGCGTCCATATTTTTTGTTTCACTGTTTAACCACGGTGAGGAAGTGGTGGACGCTACTGGGCTTGAACCAGTGACCCTCGCCTTGTAAGGGCGATGCTCTCCCAACTGAGCTAAGCGTCCGTATTTTAAGTTTCACTGTTTAACCACGGTGAAGAAGTGGTGGACGCTACTGGGCTTGAACCAGTGACCCTCGCCTTGTAAGGGCGATGCTCTCCCAACTGAGCTAAGCGTCCATATTTCTTTAAAGCTTGCCTAAGCAAGTGGGGCGGTATTATAGAGTCGGTTCCGTTAGTGTCAACAATAAAATTAAAGAAAAATGACTGTGTGCCCGAATTTTAGACACTCTGGCTGCATCTTAACTAAATTGATGAAAAGAACAGCGTTTTTTAATGTCGTTTTGAATTCTTTTATATCCAAAAACTGCACGGTGCGTTTCTTCGAACTGGTTGGAAGTGGACAGACACTTGCTTCTTCCTCAGATTTTAGTGGACAGACACTTATTCAGCTCGACCAAAATAAGAGAACGCGGTAGTGCGATGTTTTAAAGGACAGACACTTAAACCTACCTAATTGAGTGCTTTTATTAAAGAGACTGCTCTTTTTGGACAGCCACTTTCTTATTGAGGAAAGTGTTTACCCTACAGTTACTCGAAAAGTTGATTATAGATTTATCTAAGTGTGTGTCCATTGCAGCAAGAATGGATATAAAAGGAATAAGCTTGAAGATAAGTGACTGTCCACTTTCTTCTCCTCTTTTACATTGTTCTATTCTTAACTTACTTTTGAAGTCGCGCTTACACTGGTAGAATGCGCCCAACTTTAGAAATACATTAACAATAGAGAGTGACCATGTCGGTTGTTACACGATTTGCACCCAGCCCAACAGGCTATCTTCACGTTGGCGGCGCACGAACTGCGCTTTATTCTTGGCTTCTTGCCAAAAGCAAAGGCGGCGAGTTTGTACTGCGCATTGAAGATACTGATATTGAACGTTCAACTGAAGAAGCCAAGCAGGCCATTTTAGACGGAATGCAATGGTTAGGTTTAACGTGGGACACGGGTCCTATTTATCAAACTGAGCGTTTCGATAGATATAAAGAACTTATCCAGCAGCTTTTGGATGAAGGTAAAGCGTATAAATGCTTCATGAGCTCTGAAGAATTAGACTCAATTCGTGAAGCGCAAAAAGAACGTGGTGAGAAGCCTCGTTACCCAGGTACGTGGAGAGACAGAACGGATCACCCTGAAGGTCAGCCTTTTGTTATTCGCTTCAAAAACCCTCTGGAAGGTAAAGTGGTTATTAATGATCACGTGCGCGGAAAAATTGAGATTAGCAATACTGAGCTTGACGATCTTATCATTCAGCGTTCTGACGGTACCCCTACATATAACTTCTGTGTAGTTGTTGATGATTGGGATATGGGTATTACTCATGTAGTTCGCGGCGAAGACCATATTAATAACACGCCACGCCAAATCAACATCCTTGAAGCGCTTGGCGCACCTATCCCAGAGTATGCTCATGTTTCTATGATTTTGGGTGATGACGGCAAAAAGTTATCAAAGCGCCATGGTGCAGTAAGTGTAATGCAATATCGCGATGACGGTTTCTTACCGCAAGCTGTGCTTAATTACCTTGTAAGGTTGGGGTGGTCTCACGGTGACCAAGAAATTTTCTCAGTTGATGAAATGATTGAGAAATTTAGCCTAGATGCTATAGGCCAGTCTGCTTCTGCATTTAACACAGAAAAGCTAATCTGGTTGAATCAACACTACATCAAGACATTGCCAGCAAGTGAAGTAGCTTCGCATGCTAAATGGCATTTTGAAGAGTTGAATGTTGACCTAACGACAGGTCCAGCGCTTGAATCTATTATTGCTATTCAGGCAGATAGAGTAAAAACGCTGAAAGAGTTAGCAGAGATTTCTACATACTTTTATCAAGACTATGAAGATTTTGATGCGAACGCGGCGAAAAAACATCTTCGTCCAGTTGCTAAAGGTCCACTAGAGCTAGTTAAAGATAAATTAATGGCTATAGAAGAGTGGAACCCAGAAAATATCCAAGCTGCTATTAATAATACGGCTGAGGAATTAGAAGTGGGCATGGGTAAAGTAGGTATGCCGCTACGTGTAGCTGTTACTGGTGGCGGTAATTCTCCGTCTTTAGATATCACATTGAATCTGCTCTCAAAAGAGAAAATTGGCGAGAGAATCGACAAAGCGCTTACTTTTATAGCAAACAGAGAAAATTCGTAAAAAAAGCGTTGACATGACAGGGGGGGATGCCTAGAATGCGCCCCGCTGTCACGGAACAGTCACACGAAATGACTGGTACCATGATGGGGCCATAGCTCAGCTGGGAGAGCGCCTGCATGGCATGCAGGAGGTCGGCGGTTCGATCCCGCCTGGCTCCACCAAGTCACATTGAGTTGTGGTTTGATATAGGCTGAAGTTGTTAACGCAGCTTCGGACTGAAACTTCGAGAGTTTAGTCTCGAAGAAAGAATTCAGTCCCCTTCGTCTAGAGGCCTAGGACACCGCCCTTTCACGGCGGTAACAGGGGTTCGAATCCCCTAGGGGACGCCATATTATCGCGTCACAGTCGATTAAAACTGTGAAATAGGCTGGAGTTGTTATTTCAACTTCTGACTGAAAGTTTCGGTAGGGAAAGGTCGCTCAGTTCGCTGGTCCACTTCACCTTACTGAAAATCTCGAAAGCAAAGCTTTCGAAAGAAAATTTTCAGTCCCCTTCGTCTAGAGGCCTAGGACACCGCCCTTTCACGGCGGTAACAGGGGTTCGAATCCCCTAGGGGACGCCATATTATCGCGTCACAGTCGATTAAAACTGTGAAATAGGCTGGAGTTGATTATTCAACTTCTGACTGAAAGTTTCGGTAAGGATAAGCTCGGTTAACCTGTCTTATACTCACAGAAATATAGTGAAGTAGATCTTCTCTAGAAAATTTTCAGTCCCCTTCGTCTAGAGGCCTAGGACACCGCCCTTTCACGGCGGTAACAGGGGTTCGAATCCCCTAGGGGACGCCATATTATCGCGTCACAGTCGATTATAACTGTGAAATAGGCTGGAGTTGATTATTCAACTTCTGACTGAAAGTTTCGGTAAGGATAAGCTCGGTTAACGTTGTCTTATACTCACAGAAATTTAGTGAAGTACATCTTCACTAGAAGATTTTCAGTCCCCTTCGTCTAGAGGCCTAGGACACCGCCCTTTCACGGCGGTAACAGGGGTTCGAATCCCCTAGGGGACGCCATATCGAAAAAACCAGCCATCCGGCTGGTTTTTTTTATATGCCCTTAAAACTTAGTGGACAGACACTCCGTTCATTAACGCCCCAAGCAATCCGTTGTGGACACACACTTCCCTTAATTGAACCTTTAAGCAAATAAAGTTAAAGCTGCCCTAATAAAGGCTACAGTGAAGCTACAGCGGACAGACACTCTTCTTTCTTTAACTAATCACTAACGCATCGAGAATTACTCCAATCCTTTTGGTCGGAATTAGCTATTTTTTTCAAAGGGAGGTCAACACTAGCGAGCAAACACTATTTCAAAGATTTGGCGCGTAAAGAACTTATGTCACAACCATTAAGGAATCTTTAGTGGGGTAGATACGTAAGCTTGTTGAACTGTTATGATCTCTAAAATACAAAAGAGGTGTTATATGCAGAATTATCCAATTGGAACTCCAGGTAAGCCATGGGGCGAAGAAGAAAAAGCCCAATGGAAAGCACGGCAGAATGTGAAAAGAAGTTATCAAGAAGAAGTCCTCAAAAAACTCTTTAAAATTATTCCTGAAGGTTTTGATTTAAAGCAGTACGGCGCACTTCCTTATGACACTGCTCGCTACCCACTATATGCTGTAATTCCCAAGAGTTTTGATGCTAATAAGCCGTCTGCACTTGTTACAGGTGGAGTTCACGGCTATGAAACCAGTGGCGTGCAGGGAGCTCTCCAGTTTATAGAAACAAAACTGAGTCAGTACGCTAAGCAACTAAACATAGTTGTTGTTCCATGTGTAAGTCCTTGGGGGTATGAGACGATAAATCGATGGAACCCGTTCGCGTTAGACCCAAATCGCTCATTTTACAAAGACTCGCCAGCTCCTGAGTCTGCTCAGCTTATGAAATTGGTGTCGGATTTAGCGTTACCTCTAACACTCCATATTGATTTACATGAAACGACGGATACGGACAACAGTGAATTTAGGCCAGCGCTAGCTGCGCGGGATGGCGTTACTCATGACAATTGGAACATTCCTGATGGTTTCTATACGGTTGCTAATACACCCAGTCCACAAATAGAGTTTCAAAAAGCCGTTATTGAAGCGGTTAAGAAAGTAACGCATATCGCACCAGCCGATGAAAACGGAAAGATTATAGGTGCAGATGTGGTGAGTGAAGGAGTAATTTGCTACGACAAAAAAGCGTTGTATCTTTGCGGAGGTATGACAGATGCGAAGTACGTTACAACCACAGAAGTTTATCCAGATAGCGATAATGCGACACCCGAAAACTGTAATGACGCTCAGGTAGCGGCGATTTGCGCTGCTCTCGATTATATAAAATAGACGCTTGAACGTTTAGACGTCTAGATGTATATTTGAGCCTCTTTTCAAGGAGGCTCTCTGTGTTTATTTATTCTGCAGTTATTTACGACGGTAAAAAACAAAATTTAGTGAGATATGAATGCAGGACAGACACTGAGTTTTCCTCATATCTAGAGTCACGGTTTGGTTGCCACGTCTGCTTGTGGTCCAACAAAGAATTATCAGAAAATACAATGGCGGCAATTGCTGCGTCACGAGCACAGAGTAAAAAAGACGGTTTAGATAAAACAGAAGTATTATGAACTTGATTTCCCCATGTGTAGCTTTGTGCAAATTAAGCGAAGACGACATTTGCATTGGGTGTAAACGTACGATTGAAGAAATCATCAATTGGCGGACATACACCGATAATCAAAAAAAGGCGGTACTCGCTCGCCTTGAAAGTGCGGAAAAAATATAGCTAAACAGTCATCGCCTTGCGAATAGGCTAATAGCAAGATCTAGTCGCCTGAAAAGCACTGTCCACGAGGCAATGCACAAAGCGATGAATGGACAGACACTCATATTCCATAACGCCAAGTTTATTTATTAGTGATGCAGAGCCGCTTAAAAACATGCCTGAAAACGGACAGTCACAGAAGTTGAAAAACTACGTATTGAAATCTGGCTGATATAAGCGCTTTTTGCTAAACTCCCGCGCCGATTTTATGTTCTATTAAACTGAGATGTTTGCAATGAAAGTAATGCTTGCCCCTATGGAGGGCGTTGTTGATCACTTAATGAGAGATATGCTTACTCGCGTGGGTGGTTTTGATCAGTGCGTTACTGAATTTGTGAGAGTGGTCGATCAAAAGTTACCAAAGAAAACGTTTTATAGACTTTGTCCCGAGCTTCACAATGGCGGCAAAACTCCGTCAGGCGTGCCTGTTCGAGTTCAATTATTAGGGCAACACCCACAGTGGCTTGCAGAGAATGCACAGACAGCGATAGAGCTGGGCTCTCCAGGTGTTGACCTAAACTTTGGTTGTCCTGCAAAAACTGTTAATAAGAGTAAGGGCGGGGCGGTGTTGTTGAAAGAGACCCAAACCCTTTACGACATTGTGAAAGCTGTAAGGGACGCTGTTCCAGCAGAAATCCCGGTTTCAGCCAAAATAAGATTGGGCTTCGAGGATAAATCTTTAGCTATCGATAACGCAATTGCAATCACGGAAGCAGGCGCCTCTGAGCTCGTTGTTCATGCGCGGACCAAAACGGAGGGGTATAAACCACCGGCTTATTGGGACTGGATAGCGAAGATTAAACAACACACCGATATTCCAATCGTAGCTAATGGCGAAATTTGGAATGCTGAAGACGCTAAGCGTTGTCAAAGCCAATCAGAGTGCACCAACTTAATGATCGGAAGAGGTGCATTGGCAATGCCTAATTTGGCGCTGAGTATTAAAGAGGGCAAAGCACCTATGCCATGGTCTGAACTGGCTGCGTTGCTAATTCAGTACTCTGGCTATGAAATTTTTGGTGACAAGGGCAAATATTACCCCAATCGAATTAAGCAATGGTGCGGCTATCTGAAAAGACAATACCCTGAAGCAGAAGTTCTGTTCAACGACATAAGGCGCCTTACAAAATCTCAGGACATTGTTGATGTACTTGCACGCCAAGCCGATATTTAGCAAAGTACTTTTGCAATGGAGTTAGAGGTTCACGACAGATACCTTTGAGCATTTGCAACGTTTGGACGACATGTTCTTTCGCAGCATCTGGCGAAATTCTCCATCATCTCTGGGCAACCGACTGGCCCAGTAAAAAGTATTTCAAAATTACTGGTTACTAGCTGCCAGTTCTCTTTTGTCATTCCAAGCTTACTTAGTAATCGGTTAGGAAGCTTTGGGGTTATGCAGGTATCGTTATTGCGCTCCGCGTTTAGTGTATCAGTGATAAGCTGCAAATAATCACTGAATGCGAAGGGCAACGGCACGGTGTTCTTGTAGTGACTATCGCTAAAGGGCATCAAAAACTTAGGCGTTTTATTCGAGCGTTTGGCATTCAAGCGATATTGGATACTAGTATGGTGAGAGTTGCCTAGTGTCGTTGCTATTTTTGCTCGAATGGGATTTAAATCGACGTAAGCCATTACACTGGCCAGTGCTTTCTCATCGAGTATAGCTTGTGACTTGAACCTTCTTTCCCAGAAATAGCCTTTACATTCATCTTCTTTATTTGCTCTTCGAGCAATGTATTCATTGAGCATGCGCATAAACCAGCTGATGCTTTGAAGGCGCTCTCGATATGTAACAGATAGTGATTTTAATTCTGCTAGCTCATCTAACGTTACAGAATCAAAATTTTCTAAATATCGCTGCACTACGGGCGGGCATTTATAAAACATCCTCCACCGAAGCAAGACCTCATCCATCGTCCAGCCTTCAGCTCTGCCTTTTGCTATATGCAATACCACATGAATGTGATTGTGCATAACAGCGTAGGCGCATAAGTCGATGGCAAAAGCTTGAGAAAGCTTATGGAGCCTGTCTTGAATCCACTTTCTTCTATGCTCATAGTTTATGCCAGTGCGGGCATCGCGACCACAAAGGTAAGATTGCCTCACGCAGCGAGAAATGCAGTGGTAATAAGGTGTAACATCAGTATTTATTTGCTTGTAACGAGGTAGAGGCATATCCGTATCCCATAGTTATTTATAGGTATTATGAGATTTACGGCGTCAATTTTAAGTGGTCTTTGGGACAGTTTTAGGCGGACGTTACTTCCAATGAGTGCACTTTCAATCTCTATATCATAGAGAGTCTCAGTCGAAATTGGATAATTAGAACTGAAAATCGTGAAAAATCGTGGACAGACACTCAAGCTTAATAGCGGATAGGCATTTATCATTGCGTCAAACAGACTAAAAAGAAAAAGGACAGACACTCATTTTTAGTTAGTGTCTGTCCTTTCTAATTTCTCTTTAATTCCCTTTTTTTGCTCATACACCTCTACTTGCTAGAGGACTAGACAAAAATCTGGACGAGTGTCTGTCCCTAACAGTTTTCAATAAGAAGGAGTTTAAGCATACACATCAACTCTAGAACCCACACGCCCATCATTTGTGCTCGAGGTCTGCTGTGTGCTTTGAGGCTGAGTCTCGCGACTTTCTTGCACATTACGAGGCTCAACCTGTTGAGTAGGTCGCTGTGGCGATTCTAAGACAGTGGAAACAGGAGACGAACTAACAGAAGAAGCGTCCATAAACAAACCTCGCATTTAAAAATCACTTAATAAGATTAGCACAATTATTGAGCGCCAAGAATTAAACTTCTTAAGTGTCTGTCCATAAAATTAGCGATCAAAGGCTGTGCCTCAGCATTGGGATGAATACCATCGTTTTGCATCAAGTCCTTATTTAGTGCTATTTCTTCAAGGAAAAAGGGAATTTTTTGAACGTCCTGAGTTTCCGCTACTTTATTGAAGTTTTGTGTAAACATTTGCGTATAGCGCTTACCGTAATTAGAAGGAATTTGCATTTCTTGTAAAAACACTACGGCATTACTCTCCTTTGCAACGGTTACCAGAGAGTCTAAATTATTCTTAATCTTACTGATATTGTGCCCCTGAAGGCCGTCATTACCACCCAGTTCAATCAATACATGGGTAGGATTGTGTTGCTCTAATAAACGAGGAAATCGCGCTAAACCACCGTCAGTGGTCTCTCCGCTTACCGCAGCATTTACAATATCAATCGGAATGTTGTCGTCTTGCCACATCTTTTGTAACAAACTGACCCAACCCTCATGTTGCTGTAATCCATAAGCCGCGGATAAACTGTCACCTAAGATAAGTAAAACCGCATTTTCGCTTGTGTCGCTCTGCTCAGCTTGATCTGATAGCGCTTGAAAGGGTATTAAAAGAATAAGTAAAAAAGCGAACAGATAACGAAATTTAACAAACACGAATTGATGACCTCTTATGATAAAAGCTAATGCTGTAACCAAAGTAGTGGATACGAGTGAAGGTTCACTGCAGATCCTTCGTCCTATTTCTTTTGAAGTCAAGTCTGGTGAGTCCGTTGCCATTATTGGCGCGTCAGGCTCGGGTAAGTCAACCCTATTGGGCTTGTTGGCAGGGCTTGACCAAGTTACAGAAGGGGAAATTTTCTTAGACGGTGAAGCACTTCACAGCATGAATGAAGAAGAGCGCGCGATTTTAAGAGGAAATAAAGTAGGCTTTATTTTTCAGAGCTTTATGTTAGTTCAAAGCTTAACTGCCTTAGAAAATGTGATGCTACCTGCAGAAATTGCAGGGCTTGATAACCCGAAAGCACTAGCTTTGGATATTCTAGAGCAAGTTGGTTTGAAACATCGCGCGCATCATTTTCCTAACCAGTTATCGGGGGGCGAGCAGCAGCGCGTTGCCATAGCTCGAGCGTTTATTACCTCTCCCAAGATACTTTTCGCCGATGAGCCAACCGGCAACCTAGATGCCAAAAATAGTGAAAAAATTGAAGCGCTGTTGTTCGAGATGAATAGAGAAAAAGGCACAACTCTCGTACTCGTAACTCATGATAACGAGCTTGCGGAACATTGTGACAGACAACTCACTATGAATGCGGGAGAACTCATTGAAACAACTGGCGCGAACATAATGAATAATAAAGAGGCGGTTTAGATGTCGACGTCTTTTAATTTAGCTTGGCGGCTTTTCAAGCATGAGGCTAGACGTGGTGAACTGACCATAATATTGCTGGCCATTGTGCTATCTGTGGCAGCGGTGTTGTCGCTGTCTCTTTTCAGTGAGCGTTTACAAGGCGCACTAAAGTCTCGGTCTGCGGCCTTCATTGCAGCAGATGCTCAACTTCGCTCAGACGATCCTATAAACGAGGAATGGTTGGCTAGAGCCCAAGAAGAGGGCCTTGAGACGGCAAAGCAGGTGGCAACACGCTCAATGGTGTTTAAAGGCGACGAGATGTCGCTTGTTGATTTGCGAGCTGTGAATGAAGCTTATCCACTGAAAGGGACAGTCAATATTACTGACCAGCCGTTCGGGGAAAAACGTGCTACCGCAGGGTTACCACAATCTGGCGAAGCATGGGTACAGTCTCGGCTTTTTCAAAGTTTAGGGCTTTCTATTGGCGATAATATCGAAATTGGTGATGGAACTTTTACCGTCACCCATGTGCTGGTAGATATTCCAGATGCTGGCTTCAGCGTGTTTAATACCGACCCTATTGCGCTGATTAACTTAGATGACTTGGAAAAAACTGCGATAACCGGGCCAGGGAGTCGCGCTCGTTATGTGGGCTTTTTTGCCGGTGGTTCGGCTGACATAGAAAACTTCAATACCTGGTTATTGCCCCAATTAAATGACGACTTACACTCGTGGCGGAGAGTCGAAGATGACGAGTCAGCGATAGGGCGTTCTGTCGCAAGTGCTGAGCGCTATTTTCTGTTAGCAAGCTTGTTAGCAATTGTATTAGCAGCAGTTTCCATTGCCGTTGCTGCTCAGCGTTATGCTCAACGTCACTTTGACCCTGTGGCAATAATGAAGACCTTGGGGGCAACAAGCAGCACCATTCGGAAAGTCTATTTGTTCCAGATTTTATTCATTACTGGACTTGGTATATTGATTGGCCTCGTAATTGGTTTTATCGGTCAGCAAGTGGTGGTTTCACTAATAGCGGATAGGGTGGATGTTTCTCTTGATGTGTGGCATTGGCGCCCTCTTTTAATAGCCGTTGCTACAGGCGCTACGTGTGCATTGCTTTTTTCCTTATATCCGCTTTTACAGCTTTTTTCAGTTCCCCCGCTTCGCGTATTAAGAAAGGACATATCAGCAAATTTACGTTCCAGAAGCATTCAGTTCGTGGCTTCCGGTGGTGCAATATTCTTACTGATGTGGATGTATAGCCGAGATTTAAAAATTAGCGCAATTCTTTTCGTTTCTGGCGCTGCGCTGGTTCTTGGACTGCTTGGCGCTACATACATCTTGATTGCTGTGGGACGCAAGTTGGGCAGTGGAAGGATGGGGGCGTGGCAGTTGGCATGGGCACGTATTAAGCGACGTGCAATGGACAATAGCGTGCAGCTTATTAGCTTTTCCGTCACCATTATGCTGCTTCTAGTGGTGCTAGTAATGCGCAACGATATGGTTTCGCAATGGCGATCGCAATTGCCAGAAGGTACACCGAACTATTTCTTAATAAACATTACTCCAGACATACAACCAGAGTTGGACAGACACTTCGCTGACAACGGGGTAGATATCGAAGAGTTTTATCCTGTCATCAGAGGTCGATTTGTTTCGGTAAATGGAGAAGGGGTAAACACCGAGGTTTCTAAAGAAGATGAGCCGAATCGAGAAGGCCGAAGAGGTTTAGGCAGAGAAGCGAACCTAACTTGGAGTAATACGCTTCAAAAAGAAAACGAGGTTATTGATGGGAACTGGCACGGCGATGAGGATAAACAATGCAGCGAAGGATGGTTCCCGGTTTCCGTTGAAGAAGGCGTTGCAGAAAGGTTGAACATTAAGATGGGCGATCGGCTTACTTTTAATGTGGGCAGCGAGATTGTCGAAACGAAAGTAACCAGTATCCGTACGGTGAATTGGCAAACCATGCAGCCCAACTTCTTCTTCGTCATTCATCCCGAGGCGATGGCTGCATTTAGCCCAACTTATATTACTAGTTTTTACCTTCCTACCGAGAGAAAGGCTGAGTTAACCAACCTACTTAAGCCGTTTGCATCAATAACTATGTTCGACGTTGATGCTCGAATTAATCAGTTGCGAGAGATTGTGGATCAAGTGTCTGTTGCCGTTGAATTTATTTTGGTGCTGGTATTGTTAGCGGGCAGTCTGGTATTGATTGCTCAAGTACAGGCGAGCATGGATGAACGCAGACAGGAAATAGCCATACTTCGAACGCTCGGTGCAAAGGGGGCGTTAATAAGAAAAAGTGTTATTTTTGAGTTCGTTATTATCGGTGTGGTAGCAGGCTTTATGGCAGCGATGGCCAATGAGTTGAGCCTTTATTTACTCCAAACCTCCGTATTTCAAATGGAAGCAAGCTTACACCCAGAATACTGGGCAATAGCGCCAAGCGTTGGCGCTGTCGTTGTAGGCATATTAGGTGCGTTTGGATGCTGGCGTTTGCTTACACTTAATACCAGCCAGATGTTGCGGAATATGGTTTAGGTATTCTTGTGTTTAGAAGGCGCGTTAATTCAAAATGGACAGACACTTGGTTAAGTGCCGTTTAAATTAAGGGCAGTGGACAGTCACTCAATTCAAATGAGTGTCTGTCCACTGTGCATTTCACAGCAAAGCTCGCTAATTACGAAAGAGTGATTTTCGCTAAGAGTTTGAGAAGTACTTTGGTTTGAGAGTGGATAGAAATTTTTGAGGTTTGTGACTAAGCAAAGTGCCTCGCGATAATGTTGTGCAATAAATGTGGACACACACTTGCTTAGCAATTCAAGTGATTGTCCACAAGGCACATAACGAATTTCAGTTATTCAACTAAGCGCGATATATTTCTCTTAGCGCCTCGTCGATAGAAGGGAATTCAAAACTGAAGCCGGCGGTAGTAAGCTTTTGAGGAATGACTCTTTGCCCTTCAAGTATCATCGTCGACGATTCGCCCATTGCTACTTTCATAATAAAGCTTGGGACATTGAATAGGCAAGGTCGGCTAAGAGACTTTGCGAGCGCTTTAGAGAACACCTTGTTCGTGACAGGCTCCGGTGCCGTTAAGTTAAATGCACCAGAACATGCACTATTTTCGAGCAAGAATGAGACAGCACGCACCATATCTTGTAAGTGGATCCAGGCCAAATACTGACTACCACTCCCAAGTGTACCTCCGGCCCCCAATTTAAACGGCAGCGCCATTTTCCCAAGCGCGCCTCCTTTTTCGGTGAGCACTACGCCCGTACGAAGAATCACAACGCGTGTCTTAGTTTGATCTACGCTTTGAGCAATAGCCTCCCATTTAGCGCAAAGCTCATGGGTGAACTCGTTATAAGGAGAAGTTTCCTCAGTTACAAGCTTGTTTCCTTGATTGCCGTAGTAACCAATCGCAGAGCCCGATAAGAAAACAGGCGGAGGTGTATCGCAACAATTTATTTTTGAGACTAGCTCTGAAGTGATGTCCCAGCGGCTATCACAAATTATTTTCTTTTGAGTGTCTGTCCATCGCTTATCGGCGATAGGTTCACCAGCCAAATTAATTACCGCGTCGAAATTCTCGAAATTTTCTATCGAAGAAACGCCCTCGACTATTTTGACGTTATCCCCCAATTTGCTTTTTGCCTTTACAGCGTTGCGAGAAATCACCGTGAACTCATGTTCATGCGAATATTGCCGAATAAACTCGCTACCAATCAGGCCTGTACCGCCAGTCAAAAGAATGTTCACAATTAACTCCTTGAGGTATGCCTACCCCGACTTATTGCATGATAGCGTTAGGGATACTGAATCAGAGAATCTAAGGGCATGTGGCTTATCGACTTCAACCTCAGCGTAACGCACCGAAGAGTGCTCCGCGGCAATACTTAGCACATCGGCTGTAAGTTTTTCTAGAAGAGAAAAACGGTTGTCCTCCACGAGTTTGATGATCGCCTTTGTAATCGTTTTGTAGTTAAGTGCGTCACTCATATCGTCGGTATTTGTCGCTTTTTCAGCGTCATAATCAATTTTTACGTTCACGACAACATCCTGTTTGTTCTTGATTTCGTCTTCGTTGATACCAATGTACGTGCGTAATCTCAGGTTTTTAATTTTAATAGTGGCAAGATTAAAGTTCATTTAAGTCTCTTGTTTGTAGTTGTTTATAAGTCGTTGTAAAGTATTGTCGTTTCAGTCAGGAATGTAGCACAAAATGTCAATGGAACTACGCTCGCCAACAGCAAAAATTCTTATCGTATTAGCATGTCTAGTTGTAGTAATGGCCGGTATAAAAGCCGCCAGTGCGATAATGGTGCCATTCTTTCTCTCTATTTTTATAGCGATTGCGTGTAGTCCAATAATACGCTGGACTTCGAAATTCGGCGTGCCTAAATGGCTTTCTATAACTTTTGTTATACTACTTATCGTCGTTTTTGGTTTTCTTTTAGCTGGCTTAGTAGGCCAGTCTATGACCGAGTTTAGAGAAAACTTGCCAGAGTATCGAAGCAAGCTTGACACAGAATTTGCTTGGGTTGCGTCTAAACTGGCTGAATTTAATATTCACATCAATCGGGAGTTGATCGCTTCTCACCTCGACCCTGCAACGGCGATGTCTGTAGCGACGAATTTTATTAGTGGAATGGGGGGCGTACTTTCAAACCTTTTCCTAATTCTTCTTACCGTTATTTTCATGCTTTTCGAAGCAGATAGTATTCCTCGCCGTCTCCATATTGCGCTCGCAGACCCTGGTATGAAGCTTAAGCATATCGACAGATTTATTCGTTCTGTAAACAGCTACTTAGCAATAAAAACAGTGGTTAGTTTAGGGACCGGTTTGATTATTGGGGTTTGGCTGTATGTGATGGGGGTAGATCATTTCATGTTATGGGCTGTCTTGGCATTCATGCTCAACTTCATTCCAAACATCGGTTCCATAATTGCAGCAGTGCCAGCAGTATTGATAGCCTTTGTACAGCTTGGTCCTGCCTCTGCGGGCTTCGCTGCACTAGGCTTTGTGCTTGTTAATACCATCATGGGTAATATGGTGGAGCCTAAATTAATGGGCAAGGGCATGGGGTTGTCTACGCTCGTAGTATTTCTGTCTTTAATATTTTGGGGTTGGTTACTAGGTACAGTCGGGATGCTGTTGTCTGTGCCTTTAACCATGGTAGTGAAAATCGCATTAGAGTCTCGAGAAGAGAGCAAGTGGCTTGCAGTGTTGTTGTCGAGTGAAGGCGAAAAATCTACATCCTAATTTTAGAATGAGTTAACAGTGGACAGACACTTGTTCGTTTTTTATTAAAGTACTGAATTGGGCGGGTCGTAGAAGTGCCTGTCCGATTCAGGTCAGGCGTTTACATAATTGGGGCAAGTGAGCGAAAAGGGACAGACACTTAAAAGCTTGTAGCGGCTCTCTAAAAACGGGCAGTCGAACATTCACATATTAAGTGTCTGTCCAGTTCTAATATCTGGTTTCAAATAGCTTTCGAGATTTTGAGTGTGTGTCCACTTCCATGACTAATCATGATTGGGAAATTGAATAACAATACAAGCGCCACCGAGCGAACTATCTTCAATCAGCATTCTACCTTCATAGATAGAAACTAAGTCTGCAGCCAGCGCCATGCCTATTCCGTGCCCCTCGGTATAGGTATCGAGGCGTGTTCCTCGTTCTAATAAAATTACCTTTTTGTCGTCGGGGATACCTGGGCCGTCGTCTTCCACTTTAATTGTTAGCCAACCAGCACTCTTCGTCACTGATACGATAATTCTATTGTTCGCTGCTTTACATGCATTGTCTAAAAGATTGCCACAAAGTTCCATGAAGTCGGTCTCGTCTCCTTTAAACTGAACCTCCTCATCCAGTTCAAATTCAATAGTAAGGGCTTTATCTTGGTAGACCTTATCCATCGCATCCGCAAGCTTGTGCAAAATGGGTAATATATCAATAGCGTGTTGCCAGCCAGATTTTCCTGCGCTCGCTCTTTTCAACTGACGTTTAATGATTCGGTCAATTTGCTGTAATGCTTCGTTTACCTCCAAAGGTAAGTCTCTATTGCCGGACGCCACCGCCAGTGGAGTTTTCAAACTATGTGCCAAGTCTCCCAAGCTGTTTTTGTATCTAGCCCTTTGGGCAGCCTCAGTTTGAAGTAAACCATTTATAGATTGCTTTAATGAATCAAATTCAACAGGGTAGCGAGAGTCCAACTGACGCTTATGTCCGCTTGAAGTTTGTGAAATCTCTTCAATTAACTTTCTAACAGGGAGGAGAACTAGGCTAATCCCAATAATGATAAAAATTAGGAGTGCTATACATAGCGTGAAAATCCACTGCCACGTCGTGTCCAAAAACGTATTTCGCTCTGCTTCAAAAAGAGCTTTATTATTAAATATATAAAATCGAACAGGCTCAAAGTCTCTACTTGAAGCAAATTCCGCAGTAAAGGCGTACACAAAAAACTCGGAATCTTCTTTAAAGGTAGGTGTATAGGAGTCCAAAAATAGCTCGTTACCCACTGCAACGTCTATTTCAGGAGGAGAAAATGTATATTCAAGTGCGGATGCTGATTGCCAAATAACCTCGTTTCGAAAAACGATAATACCAAGATAGCCTGAGCCCGGAAGGTTTAACTGCTCTTCGTATAAAATTTCAGGCATATAGGGCAGGTCGCCATCTAACTCGAATGCAGATAACAAGCCTAAATTCATCAACCGAAGTTCGCTCATCTTCGCTTGAGTAAGGCTATCTGTGTACGCCTCATCTAAGATTACAACGGTGAAGGGCGCAAAGAACGCCAGAAGAACAATCGCTAAAAAGATACTTCGAAGGCGAAGCGACAACTGCCTCATAAACTTCTATTTATCCTATATCCTCTACCTCGAAGGGTTTCGATTGGCTTTAATTCACCTGTCGGATCCAGCTTTTTTCGCAATCTTCCCACGAACACTTCAATGACATTACTATCTAAATCGAAATCCTGATCGTAAATGTGCTCGGTTAACTCTGTTTTAGAGATGACCTTTTGCGGGTTCAGCATCAGGTATTCCATGACTTTGTATTCGTAAGCGGTTAAATCCAAAGCCTGGCCATTCAATGATAGTTCTTCACTTACTGTATCTAGCGAGATAGGGCCGAACTGAATGGTAGGATTCGCTTGTCCTGAAGCTCGTCGAATTAACGCTTTCGTTCGAGCAAGCAATTCTTCGTTATGAAAGGGTTTAGTGAGGTAGTCGTCGGCGCCAGCGTCGAGGCCTTCTACTTTCTCTTGCCACCTATCTCTAGCAGTTAAGATAAGTATCGGGCACGAAATGTCTGCTTGGCGAGCTTTTCTTATAACCTCAAACCCGTCTAGCTTTGGCATGCCAATGTCAATTATAGCCAAGTCGTAACTATATTCTTTAATTAGAAAAAGTGCGTGTTCGCCATTGTCTGCCAAGTCTACGCTATAGCCATTTTGTTGAAGGAGCGCGTCAAGTTGAGTTAATAATCTGCTATCGTCTTCGGCTACGAGGATACGCATGTTAATCCTTATCTTTACTTGTTTTTACCTTGCCTGAGCGTTTATCTACGTCTACCGATACTACTCTCCCTGATTTCTTGAGCACCTTTACTCGGTAGTTTTTTGAGGTTTGTTCAACTTTTAAAACGCGGCCATTTACAGCAGTGCGTGCACGTTCCGCAGCTTCGCTTTTTGATATATCGCCGCCAGTGTCTTGAAACGCCAAAGCTGGCGCTGTGTTAGACAAAGCTAACACTAAACAAATTACTGCAACACGAAGCGATAATGTCATACAACCTCACAATTATTATCCACTCAGTCCAAATTACTGATAAGTATAACTTGGTTAACTGAACCCATTCTGAACTAGGTTCAGTCTACCTTGCGGATTAAAAGCTGTATATACGCCTTAAGTAAATGGGTTTTACAAAAAAGCAAATCTTGTGGACAGACACAGATTTGAGCATCAAGTGGAAAGATATTGGGGTTGAAAGTAAAGGAATAAAGTACAGCTATGAAGTGCTGGAAGGGACAGACACTTAATTACTGTTAAATCTCAGGTTTAAATGAAAGTGTATGTCCACCGCTTCTTTTTAGATAACACAATTTCAAATTTATTAGAGCGCTCCAGATGCTATGGAGCATTGAGTAATCTTTACGCTTCCTTTGAAAAAGTGTCTGTCCACTTTGTTGATCTAGGGCTAAGGGAGATGAATATCTATTGTGCTGATGAGTGACTGTCCACAGTTACAGTTTAATGGTTTACAAAGTTCAAATAGAGGTTTGAGTGTGTGTCCAAACCTGTACCTGCCTCGCATTGGGCGGAGATGCCCTCGTTTCTCAATAGTTTTTTTAGCAAGTGAGTTCGGTGACATCGATTTCTTTGGCATGGCATGTGCGAGGCATTGGCTCCGTATAAATCAACAAAGTGAAAATAAGCTGTTCAGCTCAACTACTTAACTAGATAGTAAAGTCGGACAGACACTCATTTTCAACAAGGAGAAATTATGTCTAGCGATATTAAGAAAACAATGTGGAAAGCAATGTCAGATAGTCCAAAAGTAATGGTAAGTCTGATAGGCGAGGATATGCATGCCGAGCCTATGTACGCCCAGCTTGATAAAGACGCTGATAGTGAGTTTTGGTTTTACACTAGTCGAGACAACCGCATTGCTAAAGGTGGAAAAGCGATGGTTCACTTTGCATCCAAAGGTCATGAGGTATTTGCTTGTATCCGAGGCAACCTCACTGTTGAATCACGTAAAGAGGTGATTGATAAATACTGGTCTAATCCAGTAGAAGCATGGTTCGAGAAAGGTAAAGATGATCCTTCTTTATTAATGCTTCGCTTTGAACTTATAGATGCAGAGGTGTGGGATGCAGATCCTTCGCTAAAAGGCATGTTTAAAATGCTCACTGGTAAAACGGTAAAGCCAGAAGAGATGGGTGAACACGAGAAGGTCGAACTTTAAACGCAGCATTTTGGGCCAATTTTATGGCGAAGCTTGGAGGCGTTAGGAGACTTACTCAGAGGAGCGAGTGTCTGTCCACAAGGGATTTTTTATTGCGATTTTTGGCTGATTATTAAGTGACTGTCCACTATCAATAATGTGAAGCTTGGTGAACGATTACAAGTGTGTGTCCACATTATTTCGGTAAATAACTGTCTGTCCATAATTGGCTTCACACCAGACAGTAGTCTAGCAGATAAGTGTCTGTCCAAAGTTAGCTTCAATATTGTTAAAACAACAAAAAAGCCCCTTAAAACCGGAGCTGTTCGGTCTTAAGGGGCTTTCATTATTTATCGAAGTTTACTACACAGCGTTTAGCTAAAAGTTAAGGCAAAACCTTTTTGTAAGGTTTAACTACAACACTTTCATAAACACCAGCTTCGATGTACGGGTCGGCATCTGCCCATGCTTGGGCAGCTTCAAGCGAATCAAACTCTGCTACCACTAGCGAACCGGTAAAGCCGGCTGGGCCAGGATCTGGGCTATCAACAGCAGGAAAGGGACCAGCCATTATTAAACGGCCCGCATCTTTTAATGCATTCAAACGTTCAAGGTGAGCAGGGCGCGCCGCCAAGCGTTTTTCTAGACTGTCCGTAACATCGGTTGCACAAATCATATATAGCATGCGTTTATCCTTTCACCGTAGCTGCTTTCATGCTTTCAACAAAGCTGCCGAGCTCGCTTAGCATTTTGTGACTGTCCGATAAATTGGCAGCGATGATGTTCACCGTCGCCGAGCCTGAAATTGCGCCAGCGGCACCTGCGTCAATAGCAGATTTAACCTGTTCCGGTGTAGAAATACCAAAGCCTAACAATGCTGGTGCTGCTTTGTGTTTGTTCAAGCGCTCAATAAGCTCTGAAACAGGCACATTTGCGGCAGTTTCTGCACCTGTAACGCCCGCACGGCCTAGCAGGTATGTATAGCCTTTTGAGTATTCCCCGATTTTTTCCATGGTTTCGTCAGTAGCATTCGGCGGTGCAATCAAAATTTGAGAAATGCCTGTTGCTTCTGCAGCTTTTTGGAAAGGTGCCGCTTCGCGAATTGGCACGTCTGCAATCAAAATTGAGTCAACGCCTGCCTCTTGCGCTTTGTTGTAAAAGTTCTCTATACCTTGGGCCATAACTAAGTTGCTGTACAGTAGCAAGCCGATAGGCACGTCTGGATATTTTGCGCGAACACGTGAAATAACGCCCAAGCAATCTGCTACCGTCACCTTATTACTTAACGCGCGAATGGCAGAAGCTTGGATTGTGGGGCCGTCTGCGATGGGGTCAGAGTAAGGTATACCTAACTCAAGTGCGTCAGCACCGCTTTCTACTAGCTGGCAAATAATGGCTTCAGATTGCGCTAAATCGGGGTCACCTACCATTACGAAAGGTACGAAAGCGCCTTGGTTCTTTTCATCAAGGCCGGCAAACATCTGTGCATATCTATCCATTATAAATCGTCCCCTAAAATGTTGATAACGTGCGCTAAATCTTTGTCGCCACGACCTGATAAGTTAACTACGATGATAGTTTCTTCTTCCGCTTCATCTGCCATATTAAGCGCGTGCGCTAAGGCATGCGACGATTCAAGGGCAGGAATAATACCTTCTTTCCTTGCAAGCAATTGGAATGCGTTCAGTGCTTCTTCGTCTGTGGCGGCCACGTATTCCGCTCGGCCAATGTCGTGAAGATAAGCATGCTGAGGGCCAACAGCAGGGTAATCGAGACCAGCAGATACTGAGTAGCTCTCTTCAATCTGGCCTTCTTTGTCTTGCATGATGAAGGTGTAAGCGCCGTGAAGAATACCTTTTGTACCCGTCACGATAGTTGCGCCGTGCTCTTTGGTGTGCACACCTTTACCCGCAGGCTCAACGCCCACTAAGCGTACAGATGGCTCATCAATAAAGTCTGCAAACATACCGATAGCATTTGAGCCTCCGCCCACACATGCTACTACGGCGTCAGGTAAGCGACCTTCTTTTTCCATAATTTGTGCGCGAGTTTCTTCGCCAATCATGCGATGATATTCACGAACAATGGTCGGGAACGGGTGAGGCCCCGCGGCTGTGCCTAACAAATAGTGGGCTTTATCATAGTTTGCCGACCAGTCGCGCATGGCTTCGTTTACGGCATCTTTAAGCGTACCTGAACCGGCATTCACAGGAATAACCTCTGCGCCCATAAGCTTCATACGAAACACGTTTGGCGCTTGACGCTCAACGTCTTTCGCACCCATATAAATACGTGCTTTTAGCCCCAACAATGCACATGCTAACGCGGTTGCAACACCGTGCTGGCCTGCGCCAGTTTCGGCGATAACTTCTTTTTTACCCATTCGCTTAGTCAGCAGCGCCTGGCCTAGCACCTGGTTAGTTTTGTGTGCACCACCGTGTAGTAGGTCTTCACGCTTTAGGTATAATTTTACCTTTGGGTTACTTACCAGATTGCGAGTTAACGTCATTGACGTTGGGCGACCCGCATAGTCTTTTAACAGAGATAAAAACTCTTCGTTAAATGTTGGGTCGTCCTTGGCATCTAAAAATGCTTTTTCCAGTTGGTCTAGTGCTGGAATAAGTAGCTCGGGCACGTACATGCCACCAAATTCACCAAATTTTGTATCTAACTGGTTCATTACGTTGTCCTGTATTTAAATTAGTAACGGCGGCAAATAGCAAAAAGCGCGTCGAGTTTTTCTTCGCTTTTCACGCCTGGGGCGGTTTCTACGCCTGAATTCACATCAATAGCACCACAGCCGGTTGCAATAGCTTCTGCAACATTCTGGGCGTTAATACCGCCAGCAAGCACTAACTTATGCTTCGCTTCGATATCGTTTAATAGCTGCCAATTGAACGCTTCGCCTGTACCGCCTTTGGCATCACCCACTTGGCAATCCAGAAGAACGCGGCTTACAAGGTTATTATTTAAGTGTCTGTCCACTGCGTCTGGTAGTGCGTCAGAAGAGGTTGCTTTAACACCTTCGACTTTCCAAATTTCACAACCTTCTGGAAGCTTGGCAGCAAGCGCTGAAATGTAGGTGTCATCTTCGCTGCCGTGAAGCTGCACGGCAAAAAGGTTGAGCGAGGCGGCGAGTGATGTCACTTCATCAATGTCGTGATTAACGAACACACCAACAAAAGCACCGTCAACGCTCTGCGTTATAGTCAAAGCCTGTGCTTCGCTCACACAGCGTGGCGATTTTTCAGCGAAGATAAGCCCGCCAAAGCTAGCGCCTTTATCAAACGCCATTTGCGCTTGTTCAGGGTTGGTAAGCCCACACACTTTAACTGCACCATTCACTAACGTTTTCACTGCGCGCGGTAGGTCAGACTCTGCCATTAACGCACTGCCCACCAAAAAGCCTTGGGATACAGGCGCTAAACGAAGCACGTCTTGGTGTGTGTAGATGCCCGACTCTGAAATAACCACGTAGTCATGCGTGGCTTTTTCAAGCATGGGCACAAGGCGTTCGGTGGTCGCTAAATCGGTAGAAAGGTCGCGTAAGTTGCGATTATTGATACCAATGATGTTGGCTTCAAGGGCAATAGCGCGCTCCATTTCTTCTTCATTACTTACTTCGGTAAGAATGTCTAATGACAGAGCATTGGCAACGCTTGCCAACTCGCGATATTCGTCATCATTTAGCACACTAAGCATTAATAGCACTGCGTCGGCATTATAGTGACGGGCTAGATACACTTGATAGGTATCAACGAAGAAATCTTTGTTAAGCACAGGGTGAGCAACACGCTCAGTAACATAAGCTAAGTACTCAAATTTACCTTGGAAGTACTTCTCGTCTGTCAGCACAGAAATACCGGCAGCGTAAGGCGTGTAAGCAGCTAAGATCTCGTCTAAATCGAAATGCTCTCGAATAAGGCCTTTTGAAGGCGATGCTTTTTTGCATTCGAAGATAAAGCCTGCATTTGGCTCACTAAGTGCCGCAAATAAACCCTTTTCAGAAGGAACTAGATTCGCCTTGAAGCTTTCTAGCGGCAGTGCTTCTTTGCGTGCGGCCACTTCTTCTCGTTTGTCTGCAACAATTTTCTCAAGCACATTAGCCATTCGTGCTTACCTCCTGAGTAATTTTGGCAACCTTCGTTAATAACTGCATGGGTAACCCTTCGGCCATAGCGTTCATCGCCATTTCAGCCCCATCTTTGAAGGTTGAGGCTTTGCCGGTTACTTTCAACAGTGCCCCGCAGTTCATAGCGATAGCGGCACGGTGCGCCTCTTGACCTTCGCCGTTTAGCGCTGCTTCAACAAATTGTCTGTTTTCTTCAGGTTCACCACCTTCAATCGCAGAAAGAGGATAATAAGGTAAACCGAAGTCTTTAGCGGTAACGGTAAGCTTGCGAATATCACCGTGCTCAAGGTCGTAAATCATTGATTCGCCATGAAGAGCCAGTTCATCCAAGCCATCGCCATGCACAATCATTGCGCGGTGTTGGCCAAGCAGCATAAGGGTTTTTGCGTAAGGTTCAAGCAGTTCAGGCGAGTATACGCCGAAAACGCCATGAGTTGGACCTGCCGGGTTTGCCAGTGGCCCCAGTATATTAAATAAGGTTCTGGTCTTCATCGCAGCGCGCACGGGGGCTGCGTGGCGCATACCTGCGTGATAAACCGGTGCAAAAAGAAATGTGAAATTTGCTTCATCTAAGCACTTGCGGGATGTTTCCGGGCTTATTTCTAACTTCAGTCCAAACTGGCGAAACAAGTCAGCAGAGCCAGACTTACTCGACACACTGCGGTTACCATGCTTTGCTACTTTCACGCCACAAGATGCGGCAACTACACCGGCTGCGCTGGAGATATTGATGGTATTGTGTCCATCTCCGCCTGTACCAACGATATCTGCGAACTCATAAGACGGTGTGGGAAAGGGCAGTGCGTTTGCAACCATGGCACTCGCTGCACCCGCAATTTCACTGGGCGATTCTTTTTTCATTTTCAGCGCAGTCAGCACTGAAGCAATCATCACTTCGCTTTGCTCACCGTGCATGATGCTGTTAAACAAGCTGTATGCCTCGGTTTGCGACAGTGATTCTCGCAACATGATTTGTTCTAGTAGAGGGCCTGCGTTAAGCATGGTTCGCTCCCTGTAACGTTAAATAGTCAATACTTTGCTTTAACAGCAAACTACCGTGGGCTGTTAAAATAGATTCTGGGTGGAATTGGAAACCCAACATGCGATTTTCGCTGTTGTAAACTGCCATTACGGCCTCACTGCCGTCATCGTTTATTGTAGATGCGCAAACAGTAAGGTTTTCAGGCAATGAATGTGCCACTAAAGAGTGGTAGCGTGCGACATGTAAGGGCTGCTGTAAGCCTTTGAACATGGCGTCTTCAGAATGGGTAATGGCAGAAGACTTGCCGTGCATAACTTGGCTGGCGCGACCTACGGTGCCGCCGTAATGCTCAACAATAGCTTGATGACCTAAGCAAATGCCGATCACGGGGAATACACCGTGTACCTTTTTAAGTAACTCAGGCATACAGCCGGCTTCACTTGGTGCGCCTGGACCTGGTGACAACATAAGAAGCACTGGGCCTTTCGTTGCTTGTTCCTGCATTCTTTCAAACAAAGCATCTGCTGAAACCGTGTTGCGATAGACCTTAATGTCTAGATTTAAGGTGCGCAGTTCGTCCACAAGGTTGTAGGTGAATGAGTCTACATTGTCGAGCAAAAATAGGGTGGTCACTTGCTGATTCATGCGTTGCCTCCTTCATTTAACGCAACGTTGATACTTTCAGCTTCTTCTTGTAGCGCTGCTTTTACTGCACCAATTACCGCTTGTGCCTTAGCGCGAGTTTCATCAGCTTCAGCTTGTGGAACCGAGTCATATACTACACCTGCACCCGCTTGAATATAAGCCGTGCCGTTTTTCACAAACGCTGAACGAATGACAATACAAGTGTCCATATCGCCTTGACCATTCAAATAGCCAACCGCGCCGCCATAACTGCCGCGGCGTTTTTTCTCTACTTCGCGAATTAACGTCGCTGCGCTTACTTTTGGTGCGCCAACTAGGGTACCCATATTCATGCAGGCTTGATAAGCGTGCAGTGGATCTAAGTCGTCACGTAGCTGGCCAACCACGCGCGACACCAAGTGCATCACGTGAGAGTAACGGTCAACTTTTAGCAGGTCTTTCACATAGCGCGTCCCTGGGCGACTCACCTTTGCCACATCGTTTCGGGCAAGGTCAACCAGCATAATGTGCTCAGACTTTTCTTTGGTGTCTTCGCGAAGATTAAGCTCAATACGGCTGTCTAAATCTCTGTCGATACTGCCATCAGGGCGCTTGCCGCGCGGACGGGTACCCGCAATCGGGTAAATCTCTACCTGATTGCTTTCTCTTTCGTATTTAAGCGCTGATTCAGGAGAGGCACCAAATATGCTGAAAGCGGCATCTTGCATGTAAAACATGTAAGGGCTTGGGTTTGATTCTTTAAGTTTAGCGTAAGCAAGTAGCGGCGACGGGCAGGGGAGAGAGAATGTGCGCGAGGGCACAACCTGAAAAATGTCGCCGGCTAAAATGTGCTGTTTTAAGTCCAGCACATGGTTGCAAAACTGTTCATCACTTAAATCAACACTAACTTCAACGCTTGGGTCAAAAGAAGAAAGTGACTGTCCGTTTTCGGTTTCGTTTGGGCTTTCTGAGTCGGAAACGAGTGACTGTCCGCTTTGTGCTTCACTTTCTACATCAGTAATTCTTGCTGTCTTTGCACCCACTAGTACGGGCTCAGAAGGCATATCGTGTAGCTGCTGATGAATTGCTTCTAAGCGCTGCGCAATGGCAAAGTATTGCTGTGCAACGTCTTGTCCGCTAAAAACACTACCAATTAAATGGGTCTCGCGGGTTTGGTGGTCAACGGTAATTAAAGTTTCTGCTAAGTAAAACACAAAGTCTGGACAGTCATTTTCACCTTCTGCAACATCGGGTAATTTTTCAAAGCCTGCTAGCATGTCATAGGCAAAAACACCGCCTAAGAAAACGGCGTGGGGATGTTGTCGAATTGGCGTTATCTTATTGATAACAATGCGAAGCGCGTCCATTACGCTTGCGGCCTTTAAGCGACTGTCTTCGTCAAGTTCACCGTCGGCTTCATCACACACCAACGTAATAGAAGTGTCTGTCCTTTCTTTAATGTGTAGGCCGTCAGGGGCATGGTCAACAAATAAAGGTAAGACCGAAGCGCCGTTGCCTGTCAGAGCTTTCACTTCAACGCGGTTGCCCCGACATTCCATGCGCAGTGCTGCATCAACCATCAGCAAGCTTTGTAAATCGTCTTTAGAATCAATTTCTGCCGACTCTAAAAGCAGTGCGTTATTTTTATTGCCACAAAGGTGCGCAAACGCGGCGAGTGGATCGTCGACATAATGCCCCACCTGCTCAATTGTCTCTACCTTACCTGGAGAAATCCCCAGTTCCGCTAAACTCATTTTTGCTACTCTCCAACTGCAAAAAGACAAAAAAAAGGCCCGTATAAACGGGCCTTTATGTGTATTCATTCACGCACTACAGTGCACACCGCCCGTTAAGTTAGGGAGTGCCACCACCAAGCTGCAACTGTCATTGCTGTTGAAATATTGTATGAATGCATGAATTACTCGTTGTTTTACCAAACTTCAATAGGATTTGAAGCGGTTAGTACGTATACTTTGTGTGTATAGAAGAAAACAAATTGCCTTTTGTGTCAACCTAAAATTTGCATAAGACATTGAAAATAGATCTACATAGTCATACAAAATTCTCTGATGGTCATTTAACGCCAGAAGAATTAATCCTTCGCGCGCATACCATGCAGGTGGATGCGCTTGCCGTAACCGACCACGATACCGTTGCCGGTTTAGAAGAAGCACACGCCACTCAATCGAAGCAAAAACGTGCATTAACCATTATTGATGGTGTTGAAATTTCCACCACTTGGCACAGTTTCGATATCCATATAGTTGGATTAAATGTGGACAGACACTGCCCAACGTTTCTTGAAAGGCTGCAAGGCCAGTCTCAAACTCGTGAAGCCCGGGCTGAAAAAATTGCCGATAAGCTCGAAAAGTGTGGGTTTGAAGGTGTTTTAGCGCGCGCAAAAACGCTAGCTGGCGTTGGTCAAGTAACGCGGGCTCACTTTGCGCGAGTATTGGTAAACAACTACGGTGTGCCCAGTATGGACGCCGCGTTTAAAAAGTATTTAGGAAAAGGCAAACGCGCGGCGGTTAAAGCAGAGTGGCCAAGTATTGAAACGGCTATCGAGTGGATCCACGATGCAGGTGGACAAGCTGTACTGGCTCATCCTGCTCATTATGATATGACAGCGAAGTGGCTACGGCGTTTGGTGGCCTTGTTCGAACAAGCCGGTGGCGACGCCATTGAAACTGCATTCCCAGGTATTAATAAAACCAAACAAGAGCTTATTAATGAGCTTGCGCAAACCCATCAGTTACTAGCATCGGCGGGCTCTGATTTTCACTTTCCGTCTCGTTGGACTGAGCTGGGTAAGAACCTCGGCATTAGCAGCAAGCTCACACCCGTATGGCATAATTGGAAACAATTTGAAGGGCAGATGGCCGAGAGCTAAGGAAATCTAATTTGCAACGCTCTCGGTATAAATGGGCAAGGTAAGGCAAATGGTTCACGTACGGTTGATGAGCACTATCGCTAATTTAAATGCCGAGAGTTGGTTAGTAGAAAGCCCAAGAGCGAGTTTAACCAACGAGCTTAACAAGCACGCTTAACGAGTGGACAGACACTTACCCCGTTGGCAAAGTAGTATCGTTCTGCGCGTTTAAGAAAAGGAAGTAATTATGAGTCAATTTTTCTATGTGCACCCCGACAACCCACAAAAGCGCCTAATTAGTCAGGCTTGTGAGTTAATTCGAGAGGGAGCAGTGGTGGTGTATCCGACAGACTCAGGCTACGCCATAGGTTGCCAAATGGAAGACAAAAAGGCGCTTGAGCAGTTGTGTCGTATTCGTCAAATCGATAAAGATCACAACTTTACCTTAATGTGTCGAGACATGTCTGAGCTATCAATTTACGCAAAGGTAGACAACACGGCGTTCAGACAAATTAAGAACAACACGCCAGGGCGTTACACCTTCGTGTTGAAAGCGACCCGCGAAGTGCCAAAGCGTTTGCAAAACCCTAAACGTAAAACCATTGGAATTCGCGTGCCAGATAACGCCATTGCACTTGCATTATTGGAAGAGCTGGGCAAACCATTGATGTCTACGTCTTTGATTTTGCCAGGTAACACCATGGCTGAATCAGACCCAGATGTCATTCGCGACAACTTAGAAAAGCAAGTAGGGCTTATTATTCACGGTGGTTACATTGGTGAGCAGCCCACTACCGTGGTTGATTTGTCGGAAGACACGCCAATAATTGTGCGACATGGCACGGGCGATCCGTCTCCCTTTGAGTAACTTTTGTTTTCCTGTTTTTTGAACAGGTTGTTGTAAATAGCCTATTTTAAATAGCTTCTTTTGCTTGTTGTGGGTGAGAGTTATAGTAGGAAACCGTTCGCTATGTTGCGAGGGCCTGTAGCGCTTCGATGTACAGCGAAGCGCTGCAGGCTCTCGCGTGAACGCATGAATAATAATATCAATAATCGCCGCTTTGTTAGCGCGTAAAAACGGTTGTGGAACTGTGTCAGAGCTTGTTAAAGAAAACAATAACGATAATGAGGCCTCTGTTGAGAAGGGGCTTTCGACACCTGTTCAGCAGCCGTTGCCACTTGCGTTTATTAATGGCGAAGCGCTAATTGAAAAGCCTGAAGATCTCTTCATTCCCCCCGATGCCCTAGAGGTCATATTAGAAACCTTCGAAGGGCCGCTCGACTTACTACTTTATCTGATTAGAAAACAAAAGTTTGATATCACCACACTGCCCATCGCTGATGTTACCAAGCAGTATATGGAGTATGTGGATGCCATGATGTCGCTAAAATTAGAGCTGGCGGCAGAGTACTTGCTGATGGCAGCCATATTGGCAGAAATTAAGTCTAGGCTTCTATTGCCTAAACGCAGTGACGATTCCGACGAAGAAGAAGACCCTCGAGCAGAGCTTATTCGCCGATTAAAAGAATACGAGCTAGTAAAGCAAGCGGCAGAAGATTTAGATATTCAGCCTAGACTTGAACGGGATATTTTCACCACTCACGTTGAACTAAGTGAGAATGTGGCGCCAATTCGCATTGAGCCCGATGTGTCTTTAGCTGAAATTGTATTGGCGTTCAGTGCGGCCATGAAGCGCGCTGAAGCGTTTGAACACCATACCATTGCACGGGAAGCACTGAGCACCCGAGAGCGCATGTCGCTCATCTTGTCGTTACTCACAACAACAGAATATACGCCACTTGAACGCCTATTTACGGTTGAAGAAGGTAAAGCTGGAGTAGTGGTTTGCTTCTTAGCAATTTTAGAATTAGTAAAAGAACAGCTAATTTTATGCATTCAGGCAGGTCCTTATGCAAAAATTCATGTAAAATTAGGTGCCCATGAAGAAAATTAACACGGCGCAGCTTAAACAATTGGTAGAGGCAGCAATATTTGTTGCTGATAAACCTATTTCAAAGCAGCATTTAAAAGAAACGGTACTCAATGAGTTTACCGTCGCTGATAGAACCTTGAGTAAGGTGATTAACGAGCTAAAGTTAGACTATCAGCCAAGAGGCATTCAATTGGTGGAAGTAGCAAGTGGCTATCGCTTTCAATCGTTAGATGCGTTAAGCCCGTGGTTAAGCAAATTGTGGCAGGAAAATGCGCCAAAGTATTCTAGAGCAATGCTCGAAACCTTGGCACTCATTGCCTATCGTCAACCTATAACCCGCGGAGAAATAGAGCAGGTAAGGGGCGTGGCGGTAAGCAGTAATATTATAAAGACACTCACAGAACGAGACTGGGTAAAGGTAGTAGGTCACAAAGAAGTGCCTGGGCGACCAGCACTTTATGCAACTACCAAAGGCTTCTTAGACTATTTTTCGATGACGTCGTTGAGCGATTTGCCCAATGCTGATGCTTTCGAAAACATGGCTGAAAGCGTTGCGTCAGACTCGCCGCTTAAGGTGTTAAATGAGGCACCGTCTGAATAGACCGTGCGACCGTAAACAAGCAATTAAAGAGTGAAACCCATGACTGAAAAGTTGCAAAAAGTACTGGCTAACCAAGGGCTAGGCTCGCGACGAGAAATGGAACGTTGGATTGAAGAAGGCCGAGTATCGGTCGATGGCACCAAAGCGACATTAGGAGATAGAGTTGATCACACTGCACAAATCCGTGTTGATGGTCATTTGTTATCTCGTCAAACAGAACAGCCAATTTGCCGAGTGTTGATGTACAACAAACCCGAAGGTGAATTGTGTAGCCGTCACGACCCTGAAGGTCGCGATACGGTATTTGACCGTCTACCCGCTATTCGATTAGGGCGCTGGATCACCGTTGGTCGTCTAGACATGAACACCAGTGGCCTGCTGTTATTTACCAACGATGGTGAACTAGCCAACCGCCTAATGCACCCAAAATGTGAAGTAGAACGCGAGTACGCAGTGCGTGTATTCGGTGAGGTAACGGGCAAAACGCTACATACCCTTCAAAAAGGTGTAGAGCTGGAAGACGGCGAAGCAAAGTTCCTGACAATTTCAGGTGCGCCTACGCCGCAGCATGCTGAAGATGAAAGCATGAACCGTTGGTACAACGTAACGTTGAAAGAAGGGCGTAACCGCGAAGTGCGTCGTCTTTGGGAGTCGCAAGGCGTGCAGGTTAGCCGCCTGATCCGTGTTAAGTATGGCCCCATTGAACTGCAAAAGCGTCTACCGCAAGGTGCGTGGGTAGAACTAGGGTTAGAAGACGTGAACGCGCTTCGTAGCCATGTTCAACTGCCGGATGAAACGCAAACTATGGTTAATGTACGCCAGGGCAAACTTGACCACGCGCGTTTAAGTCGCATGCGTCGCTCGGTTAAAAAGCATAAAGTGCGTAAGCAACAAGGCTTAAATAAACGAGCTGGGCGTCCCGCCAAACGTAAGTAATAGTTAATTTATTCTTGACGTGTAAGTGATTACTCAAAGCCGCAAGCGTTCGCTAGCGGCTTTTTTATTTCAGTGACGTGCATTATTCAACTTAATCACTAGGTTTGTCTCCCATTTAATTCTGATTTCAGTCACGATGATTACGATCTTCTTTCTAAGCGTTGGCGTAGCAAAGTGTGAAGCTGCTACGTCAAGTAGTGTAAGACAAACACGGAAAAGGAGAGAGTAATGAAAGATATGCCTCAGTTAGGAATGGGAACGTTTCGATTGAAAGGTGACGAGGCCCGTGAGTCAGTCAGTAAAGCGCTAGAGGTTGGTTTCAGACACATTGATACCGCACAATTTTATGACAACGAAGCACAAGTCGGCGATGCCATAAAAACCAGCGGGCTTGATAGAAGCGAACTGTTTGTCACCACCAAGGTGTGGCACGAGTCATTGGGCGATGCCCACTTTATTCCAAGTGTTCACGAAAGCTTAGAAAAGCTGAAGCTAGAATATGTTGATTTGCTTCTTATTCATTGGCCATATCCTGGCACTGATATTTCACTCGAAAGTTACTTAGGCAATCTTGCGAAGGCGAAAGAGCAAGGGCTTACTCGTCATATTGGGGTGTCTAATTTCACTATTGATTTGTTAGATAAGGCCGAAAAGGTTCTTGGTAAAGGCGAGATTTACACCAACCAAATTGAAATCCATCCTTTCATGCAAAATAAGAAAGTCGTTGAAGCGTGTAAGGAAAAAGGCATAAAAGCGACTGCATATATGCCATTTGCGGTAGGAAAAGTAATGAAGGACGAAACTTTATTGCGAATAGCGCAAAACCACGATGCGACGCCAGCGCAAGTTGTTCTGGCGTGGATGGAGAAACGTCACATTTACGCAATCCCTTCATCAACCAGTAAAGTACACTTGGCAGAGAATTTAGCTTACGGTGGTGTACATTTAACTGATTCAGAGCTCGCGCTTATTGATGATCTTGATAACGGCGACCGAATTGTAAACCCAGATTTTGCTCCAGACTGGGATTAACTATTTATAGAGAGCGTTTGTCTTTAGACTACTAAGGGGATAGCGTTTAATTTTACCTAGCTCTGTGTACTGGGCTAAAATCAGGGGCCGCCTTTGAGGTACTGATGGCGGCCCTTGAAGAGTGTTTGAATTACCGGTTCAGATTAAATCAATAGATGAGGTTTTGTAATAACTCATTAAAAAGCGTTACACGCTTTGTTCGGGCTGCTCTATTTCTTTGATGACTTTGGCTGGGTTCCCGCCTATGACCACATTGTCCCCAAAAGACTTGGTTACGACTGCGCCAGAGGCCACAACCACATTGTCTCCCAACGTCACACCAGGGTTTATGACCGCCATGCCACCAATCCAGCAGTTGTCGCCAATAGCTATAGGCTTGGCAATCTCGATGCCAGTTGCCCTATGTACAGGATCTAATGGGTGCGTAGCGGTGTACAAACCGACTTGAGGCGCAATCATGCAGTTATCACCTATCGTGACCTTCGCTGCATCTAAAATCACACAATTGAAGTTAGCGAAAAAGTTCTCGCCTACGTGAATATTTTCGCCGTAATCGCATTTGAATGAAGACTCGATGTAAAGCCTTTTTCCAGTACTACCAAACAGCTCTTTTAATATTCTTGTACGCTTTTTGTGGTCGCTTTGACAAGTTGCGTTGAGCTCGTCTAATTGCATTCGGCATTGCTTGCGCAATGCCGATAATGTTTTGTCTGACGGATAGTATAAATCGCCAGCAAGCATCTTTTCTTGTTCAGTCATGTCATTCCGAAACGTTAGGCTTAGATATTCGAGCCGATACGTTACTGTGCACCACCGTAGCTTACAACGACTTTTTGCTTTAACTCATCACTTTCAATGTCTAGGTTAACAGGGCGGTGCAAAACAATGCTGCCGTCCACAGTAACCGATGCACTAATCGATAGAGTAGGTTTGTTATCAGATTTTTTGCCCCAAGAACTCTCGCTTTCTTTATATACGATATCGCCTAAAACATGAGAAGAGCCAGATAAAGTAATATCGCCGTTGAGTGTTTTGATGTGTTTTTCAATGGTTGTATCAACGGCTGTTATGTCTCCATTCACTGTTTCAACGCTACCACCAATTGTACTTTGTGTAGGAAGCGTAACATTTCCATTTACAGTTTCTACGCCCTTAAGCACACTGAGGTGTGAAGCTGCACTTACATCGCCATTTACAATATCGATATTTCGGACAGACACATGGCTACCCATTTCAAGATTGCCGTTAACGATACTGACTTCATCCGCGCCACCATGATCGCTAATTTCCACATTGCCATTAACAGAAGAAATATCGCCAGCGTGCTTCCCTTCAGCTATGTCAATATTGCCTAGAATAGAACTGAAGTCACTGCCTTCTAATGCACTAGCGTCGCCAACATGGATAACGCAGCCCGTAAGTAATGAAGCTGATAGCAGCATAGCAGCACTGGCAATAATAGACTTTTTCATATTCTTATATCCTAAAGTGTTTGGTGAGTGTGATAAATAACACGCTTATGTCACTGTGTTATATCATTTTTTTCTAAAGTTTTACTGAAATCTTTACCTGCATAGTAAGTGTTATCATATTTCGTGCCACTCATTAAAATTCAATGTAATCATGGGGTTATACAGTTTTTACAACAATCTAAAACTTCTAAGTTAGTGAAATTCTTCACTAAATTGCCTCATCGACTAACGCATCGCGAATCTGACCAATTCACTATTCGATTATTAAAATAAAGCATGGTACAGGAATGGACAGACACTTGCTAACAGTTGCAGAAGCGCCAGCAGTACAGGAATGTACAGGAATGGACAGTCACTCATTAGTCAGTGCCTGAATGACAATGAGATGGAGGTTAGGATGCCTGAATAGCAAAGGGACTAAATATAATCATTTAAGTGTGTGTCCAGAGGGGACAGGTAAAAAGTGGATTATTTGAGTGTGTGTCCGGCAAGGACAGGTTGAAAAGTAAATGCTGGGCTTTTTTGAATAGGCCTGGTGTTTGCATTCTTAAAAGTGAATATGGGAAGCTGGCGGCTCTAGGCTTTCTGTGTTTGTTTCCCCTGAAAGAGCTTCTTGCTAAGGAAGTCGGTGCAGTGCAAATCGGTCTCAATGCTGGACGAATATTTTGAATGGAGTAGTAGATGCAGGACAAATACACGCAGTTAAACAAGGCGAAAAGGCTAGCTTTGGCCTGTTTAATTTTTGCTGCAAGTGTTTTTATCGGAACAATATTAATTCCAAAATTTTATTCAAGTTTGGAAGGAGCATGGTGGCTGGGGCTTATTAAAATGGCCAGCGAGGCGGCGCTTATCGGCGGCCTTGCTGATTGGTTTGCCGTAACTGCACTGTTTAAGCCAATACCTGCTCAATACCCCATTCCGCACACCAATATCGTAGCAAGCAACAAGTCTGTTATTGCTAATAACTTGTCTTTGTTCGTTAAAGAGAAATTTTTTCATCCTGAAGCGATAGAACGTCTTATTCGAAACAGTGACCCAGCCAAAGGCGCAGGAAGATGGTTGTCACAAGAGAGAAACGCTACCCGGTTAAGTCGCTTTCTATGTGATGCTTTTGCAGGTGTTCTCCGCGTGCTTGATGATAAACCTGTTAAAGCATTTATCACTAAAACAGCACAGAAGGGCATTAACCAACTTGATCTTAGACAGTTGATGGCGACCTCGTTGGGCGCTGTGACGAAAGAACGTCAGCACCAGGTTGTCCTTGATAGAGTGCTGGGAAAACTGGCCAAACTGCTCGCAGAGCCAGAAACCCAAGTTTACATAGCAGACACTTTAGTGGTTTGGTTGAAAACCGAATACAGTCGTATTGAAAAGTTATTACCCTCTAGCTGGTTAAGCGAGCAGGGGGCGTTAATTGCGGTTAAAGCTGTTTCAAGTATCTTAGACGATATATATGCGGATGAGCACCACCCCATCCGCCATGCGTTTGACGAGCAAGTACATGAATTTCTTTATGAATTACAGCACAGTCCGTTAATGGAGAAAAAGGTTAACAACTTCCGCGAAAAAATTATCAACGACCCAGCGTTAAACGCATACGTTCAGCAGTCATGGGCTAAGTTTCATCAATGGTTGTTAGCGGCTCTTGAAGAGCCAAATGGTAAAGCTGAGACCAAAGTATCTGGACTTCTAAAGGACTTGGGCACCACGTTAACGCAAGACAGTGAGCTAGCAAAAGCGTTCAATAAGCACATTGGAGAAGCGGCTAAATATATGGCGCCTGAGTTGGCTGAATTTCTAACCCGTCACATTCGCGACACCATCATTAGTTGGGATGAACGTGAAATGGCTGAGCAGGTAGAGTTGAATATTGGCCGCGATCTTCAAAAAGTTCGCATAAACGGCACGATCGTAGGCGGGTTGATAGGTGCAATATTGTTTGGCATAGAGGCACTGCTTGGCCTCTAGCCGCAATTCAAAGCAATGCCATATGGCATTGCTTGACCCTCGCTTTTTAACTCTAAGCTCGGAATAAACTGCACTTTGTTTTAAATAGTATTTGTCGGCCACAAAAAACAAGAAAAACGCCTATTTTGCCGATAGCGCAAAGACTAAATTATCAGCGTCTACTTTGCCTTTCAAACCGCCTTCAAGCACCGAGCGCTCTAACCTTTGAATGTTGTAGTCCGCTGAATAAAGAGCGTCGACGGTTTTTTCGTTTACGCTAAAGGGAGGGCCGGCCATTTCATCCTGGTCATACTCGAAAGAAATGATTAGCTGGGGGGCGCATTGAGTAATGGCCATTAAATGCGCAGCATATTGCTCGCGAAGCGGGCTAGGCAGCGCGACTAAAGCGGCTCTATCGTAAATGCCCTTAACGTCACCTAAGTCGCTTGATGTAAGTTTAAAGATATCACCTACGTAAATGGCTAAACCGTCTTTAGCGTAAATTTTACCGTTGGAAGTAGTGGTAACGGTAGGCTCTACACCTAGCTCTTCAAACAGCTGTATAATAGCCACTTCGCTTAGCTCAGCACCAACTACTTCACAACCTTGAGCTAGTAGCCAACCAATGTCACGGGTCTTACCACAAAGTGGGACAAATATGCGGCTTGATGATGAGCTAGGGCTATCGTCGCCAATCAAAAAAGATGAATATTTTACGAGAAGCGCATTGCCCTCAGGCTCGTGAAATCCAATTTCATTTTTTTGCCATTTACTGTGCCAAAAACTGTGTTCCATATAGACCTCAATTGGGTAAGCGACATATTTCTAAAAACAGGCGTCTTTAAGAAGGGTATTAGAAACAAAAAAAGGTAGCGTGAAATCGCTACCTTTTTAAAATTGCTTAGTTATCAAGCGGTGTGTTGAAGTCTTCAGATAGTTCGAAGTCACCTTCAACCGTTGTCACTTTGTTGTCCACAAAGTTAATCACCATTTGCTTTTGAAAATCTTCGCCACGTTTTTCCATACCGCGCTTCATATCGTAAACATAGTACCATGTGTCATCGTCGAACGAGTCTTGAACAACGGGGTTACCTAGTACATAGACTACTTGTTCTTTTGTCATCCCAACGCGCAGCTTCTCAACGTCTCTTTGATCCAAGAAGTTACCCTGAGGAACGTCGATTCGATAAATCCAGTTCGAGCAAGCGGTTGATGTTAGTGTGATACCAAGAATTACTATTAGGTGTTGCAACTTCATGCGTTAATTTGTCCAGTATTGCCTTTGTTAGTGTCAAAGAATTTCGCTAGAGCAAAATTCGAGACTGTTTTATTGCAAGCGCGAAGGCATGCTACATTGACAACTATGACCAATCAACTGCATTTTAGTTCGATGCTGCGCTTTTAAGCAGTTCTTTTGCATTCGCTAGCGCCGATTTGGTTACTTTGTCACCAGCTAGCAGCCTTGCCAGCTCATCGATTCTGTCTTGTTTAGTCAGTGCTAACATTTGCGTTTCAGTACTTTCCCCATCGGTAAGTTTGGTTACAAACAGTTGATTGTGCGCTTGCGCCGCTACTTGAGGTAAGTGCGTCACACACATTACTTGCGATTGCTTACCTAATTTACGTAAAAGCCCGCCTACGATCGATGCTGTAGGACCGCTAATACCCGTATCAACTTCATCAAAAATCATTGTGGGTGTGGCATGATTGCCGCTCGCTATAACCTGAATAGCCAGCCCTATACGAGAGAGTTCACCACCTGATACCACTTTTTCTAGCTTATCAGCATCTTGACCAGGGTTAGTAGACACTCTAAATTCGACGGCATCTAGCCCCGTACTTACAGGCTTTTTAAGCTCGTCGTACTGAATTTGAATATCCACTTTGGCATGGGGCATATTCATTTGACGAATTTGAGCTTCAATATCTTCACTTAGCTTAGTTGCTGCACGCTGTCTGCTCTCAGAGAGTCCTTTAGTCGCAGTTAAATAGGTTGCACGTGCATCTTCTACTTCACCTTCAAGCGTACCTAATAGTGTTTCCTGTTCTGAGAGCGAATTGAACTCGGCGGCTAACTCTTGGTGATGTTGATATAGCCCTTCAGGCATCACTGTGTGCTTGCGAGCAAGTTCCATAGCCTTCGCATAGCGCGCTTCAACTTGCTGTAAGCGAAGCGGGTCTATTTCTAAATGATCGCAATAGCTTCGAAGTTCTCCTGCTGCTTCTTCTACTTGAATTGCCGCATCATTAAGTAAGGCAATAATTGGCGTTAAGCTAGCGTCGTGGGCCTCTAGTTCGCCAAGACGTTCAATGCTACTTTGAATAACCGATAGAGCATTACCTTCATCGCTTTCATACAAATTGTACACACTGGTCTGGGCCTGTTCTAAAAGGCTTTGGCCATTGCTCAGACGTTTGTGTTCTATTTCTAACTCTTCAAACTCACCTTCCTCAATGGCAAATTCATCGAGTTCTTGCACTTGATAGGTTAATAGCTGAATTCTATCCTCGCGCTGCTGGGCTTGCTCTTGAAGCGCTTTTAGGGTGCGTTGTTTGTCGCGCCAAATTGAATAGGTCTCTTTAACTTGGGCTAACATGTCGTCATGCTTGGCGTAGCCATCGACTAGCTCTCTTTGATGGTCTTCTTTGAGCAATTGCAAATGAGTATTTTGACCGTGAATAGCCAGCAAAAACTGCCCTAAGCCTTTTAATTGCTGAAGGGAAGCGGGAATGCCGTTGATAAAGGCTTTTGATCGGCCTTCTTTTGAAATAACTCTGCGAATAAAGCAGCTATTCTCATCTTCGTCTGAGGTGAGCTCATGTTCATCGAGGAAGGCTTTAGCTAATGCATTTCCGTTTAAAGAAAAGTGAGCGATGATCTCCGCTTTTGCACTACCTTTTCTCACCGCATTTGCGTCGGCACGCTCGCCCAAGCACAAGCTTAAAGCGTCAATAGCAATTGACTTACCCGCACCGGTTTCACCGGTTATAGCAGTCAACCCGTTTTCCAGTTGAACTGATAATTGTTTTACAACAGCAAAATTAGAAATAGAAAGATGCGCTAACATAACCACACTCGAAAAGTTGAACATGATGATATATACAGTAACTGATAATATATACAGTATTTTTTCTGTGTAAAGTTAAGTCGTAAATATTTTACTTAAAAATTAAAGTGGATTGTGAAAAGTTCTAATAAATCAATATCATACACAACATTTAAAAAGGGTGGTTATGAGTAACCTATTAATAAAAGGCTGCGCTAGGTGCGTTCGTTACGTGGTTATACAGTAGTAAATTAGCTCAATGTTAAGTAGCTGAGTAACTCAAAAGCTAGCGGTGAAGAATTCCACAACGCAGTAGAGAACCAGATAGCAAAAAGGAGAGCGTAAGCTCTCCTTAAAATTCAATTTCAATTAAATAGCAGATAGTCCGAATGACTATGTTGTTTACCAGCAATTATACATTATTGCTGAAGTTCACCACTACCTGACTCAATATGAGCACGAACGAACCACTGGAACTGCTCTAAATCGGCTAACTGGCCAGTTACCATATCTTCCGATACGGCATCAAGTTCACCCAATGTATCAATAGCCTTGCGGTGATCGCCGTTCACTCCTTCGTACACTGCATCAAGCGCTTTCAAGTGGTCTAAAACTAGACCTTTTCCAATCTTGTAATCTTCCCAGCTTCTACCTTCCACAATGGCTTTTGGTGTGCCTTTTGGAACACCACCAAGGGTAGCAATACGCTCAGCAATGGTGTCCGTCATGTCACGAACTGCATCTACTTGAGGATCAAGCATTTCATGCACGCCAATAAAATTAGGACCGACTACGTTCCAGTGAATATGTTTTAGCGTAAGCTGTAAATCTAATAGCGCAACCAATCGTTGTTCCAATACCTCAATTGTTTTGGCAGCGGCATCGTTATCCATTCCAGGGGCTGTAAATTTGATATTGGTGTTACTCATGATATCTCCTATTGAATGCAAATAAATCAGCAAGATGCGAGGCATCTGTAAGTCCAGACGTTAACTGTCCTCGCGCTGACAACTTGTGATGATAAGTGCAACAGGTATGCCGAAATCTAGAAGTTTGATAAGTCTAGGTTTTCGTTGAAGAAATTGGGGAATATTAAAAATTCTTTATTTTTCAAGCCTGTAGCGATTAAGAAAATGCTACAGGCTTATGTAATAAATGCACATGTGACTCGGTGGAGAAGAGAGGAGGGAGCTAATAGAGCTTACTACCCCAACCTAACTTTTTGCGAAGTACATTGAAATAGCTATAGCCTTTAGGATGAACAAGGTGGAGCTTGTCCACGCTTTTGTTTATACGTATTTCATCGCCAGGTAGTACGGGTAAAACAATGTGACTGTCGCAGCTAACCTGTAGTGAATCGCTGTTAACCTTAGACACTTTCATCGAAACCTGACTGTCTGCGTCTACGACAATAGGGCGGCTACTTAAAGTATGTGGAAACATGGGGACTAGGGTAAGCGCGTCCAGCTTAGGCATAATTATTGGTCCGCCAGCAGATAGAGAGTAAGCTGTTGAACCTGTAGGCGTGGCTACTATCAACCCATCACTGCGCTGACTGAAAACAAATTGATCATCAATGTAGATTTCAAATTCCATCATATGAGCAACTTTTCCGTGGTGAAGTACCACTTCGTTTACAGCCGAGTTATTACTTTTGAGCTTCTCGTGTCGATAAACTTCAACTTCAAGTAAGAAGCGCTCTTCAACCACGCACTCACCGTTGAAAATGAGATCAAGCTGTTGGGCGATGTCATCAGGGTGAATGTCTGTTAAAAAGCCTAAGTTTCCACGGTTAACGCCGACCACGTGAATATCAAAACGAGAGAGAACGCGTGCAGCGCCAAGCATGCTGCCATCGCCACCTACTACAACAGCAAGATCGGCTTCTTTGCCAATAGTAACAAGGTTACAGGCGGTAAAGCTCTCTGTTTCAAGCTCTTCAGCAATACTTTCCTCAACCAATAATTTGCATCCTTTTGCCAACAAATATTCGGCAAGAATGTTTAAGCTGTCATGAGTTGCAGCGTGTTGAGGTTTTCCAATTAAAGCAACGGTTTGATAGGGCATGGAATGCTAATGTCCTTTCATTTCCAATGGTTGGACATTAGCACAGGTGTTTTGTAAAAGAAAAGTGTAAAACGGCGCACAGTGTACGGTTTAGCGATCTTCTAATCGATTGTAGTCTAGAAGGCCACCCTCAATGGGGTAGTGCTTGCTAGACCACTGAATTAATTTATCACTAAACGCCCAAAAATCTGGGTTTGTTCTGCGCATGCCAATGTCATCAAGGAGAGCCTTATAATCGGCTTCGCTTTTAATTGATTTAAGCCTTTCTATCGACGTCGCTACTTCTGATACTTTGATATACCAAAATGCATCTGGGTAGCTGCCCAACAATCCGTGGACAAGTGTAATTGAGTCTTTGGACGGTTCGCGATTTTCTTCTTCCTCGAACAGGCTATTAACGTTGTAGTGGGCGCTATTTCTAAGGGCAGTAAACACATCAATATTGTCTGGATTTTGATCATCTTGAATGACAATCATCGTAGTCTCTGGCATCAATGTGGCCTGCTGAGCAGGTAGCGAATCTAAGCTTGCTAAAACCTCATAATGTTGGGTAGTTAGCATATTTTCATTGAAGGTCGACATGCTCGGCTGAACCGCTGATAGGTGTTGCGATAGCATTTGGTAAAGTTCATTTTGTGGGTTATCTGTTTTAAACGTGATACCTGCGGGCTGTTCAAAACTATTGATATCACCTTCTAAATAATCAGTCAGCTCAGGGCCGGCATTTTGATACCAAGCGTTGAGAAGTTCATGGCGAGTGGTTGGAGGAAGCAGATTAAGGAAGTTTGATTCACCCTCCATACGCAAGAAATCCATATACAAACGGGTCAATAACTGGTGGCCATAATTGCCGTACACATCGAAACCTGCAACAAGTAAATAATGAATGCGCTCTAATAGCGCATAGTCAATAACCCATGCGGTTTTAGTTGGTTTTCCAACCATCCCTTTAACGACAGTGGCATTATCAAAGTGACGAAAAACGGTCAAGCTGGCATTCGTGTTACTGCCGTCGCCGTCCCATATACTCGACATATTTAAATGCTCTTCATTTTTAAATTCATGGTTTAAAAAGGTGGTTCTGGCACGCATATATTCGCCCTGGCGTTTTGCGTATTTCACCCAATTAACGGCAAGAGCTGTACTATCTTTTTCGGCAGGGAGGTGAAGGTTTTCTCTTTGAGAGGCATAAAAAGCATTAACTTTTTCAGATGCTGCGATGTCTGGGTCGACAAAGAAAACCCAAAATCGGTCGTTAATAACGTTTAGAGCTATTTGACCTCGGCACACTGGCCCTTTGATATAACCCATAATAGTGTTTTGCGCGCGCTCTAACATAAACCGATAACGGCTTTCCACTGGCAACAAGGTAAAGGCGGTGAGTGGGTTTGCCGCTACATCGGGCTTGTAAGAAGGCAATGTTTCAACAGAGAATTCTGTATCAATAAACCACAAGCGCCATTTATCCAGTAGCGGTTCGTTAATAGCGTAAGCCTGATGTGTTTTACTAACGATAGTCGAGAACACAGGTTGCAGACGATAGTAAACGCGGTCAACTTCTGGATCGTCGAAGGGCCTGCGGGTTGCAATGATATCTAACGTTTGTCCAGGTGGAGTGCGTGAGCGCACCAAATTAAAAAACTGAGGAGTTTTATCTTTTTCTGAGATATCTTCAAAATAGAGATGCGACGTAAACAAGTGCTCGTAGATGTAACGGGCAGAAAGCTGCATCTCGTTGCTATCACCATTAAGCCATGCCTCCAATTCAGATACTTTCTCGTTAATCTCCTTTGCAAGTGTTTTGGGCGAAGGTAATGGCGCACCATGGTTTAACCATTGAATGAGTGTGGTGTGCTCAGCTTCGGACAGGGCTGGCAGTGCGTAGGGCATGCCTCCTAGGGGCTGCCCTGCTATGTATCCGCCCATTTCATCAATAGTTGGGCATTGGTTTTGTCGGTTTAAGCTTATATCAAAACTGTCACCTAAATGGGCAGTTTGGGGTAGAGGGTGTTGTTGCTTCAGCAAAAGCATTTGCGCTAGCACTGACGATTGGGTCGGCGAAGTCTTGGTGTCTTCTTTAAAAGGAAGAACGTCGAAAAAGCCGCGCTCTCGCCACGAATCTACGCCGTGAGCATCGAGAAACATTCGATTGGGTTGGGCTGCGGTAAGTCGCGTGCCTTCATACACTTTTTCTTTGCTAGCTCCTCTGGCTATACCCTCTGGTGACGACATTTTAAGTTGGCACGGTGCATCATAACAGGCGTGACACACTACGCAGCGTTGCGTTAATACAGGGTTAACGTGGGTATCAAAGAAGTTATCAGGTAATTGCGCCATGGCTGGCACAGCATCGTTCGATGAAAGCAATGGAACATCAGGTTTCGGCCATTGCCATATCGCTAAAGCGATAATTGCCATAAGCAACGAAATCACACCGAATTTTTTCATAATCGTCGTCCACATGAAGGTTCTATCCAGTCTATCACTCATATTTAGATAAGGTGATGCTTTAAGCACCTTTTGTTAAAAAGCCGCACAAGAAAAATGCTTGCAACATTATTTTTACATTGTCATTGCTTTAGGCGTTGTACTAGGTATGCTGATGAAAAGAATTCGCAGCGAGGGAAACATGTCTCATCAAATTATTCTGCCAAGAGTGATGCACATAGGGAAAGGGGCGAGTCAGCGGGTTGCTGAAACGCTAAAAGGACTCAACTGCCATAAACCTTTACTGGTTACCGATAAAGTTATGGTTGAGTTGGGATATAGTGCTGCCATAGTACAGGTGCTGGAAGAGGCAGGAATAAGCGCCGATGTGTTTTCAGATACGGTGCCAGAGCCTACGGTACGGTCGATTTATCGCGGTGTGGATGCGTTCAAAACCCACACTTATGACAGCATCATTGCCTTAGGTGGTGGAAGCCCCATTGATAGCGCAAAAGCCATCGCTATTTTGGGTAAGTACGGCGGCGAAATGCGAGACTACAAATTCCCGCGGGTTGTAGATGAATCGGGGCTGCCAATCATTGCTATTCCCACAACAGCGGGAACGGGCTCAGAAGCTACCCGGTTTACCATTATCACTGACGAAGATACCACTGAAAAAATGCTGTGTGTTGGTTTAGGGTTTATGCCAACGGCAGCCTTGGTCGATTATTCATTAACGCAAAGTTTGCCTGCCCGCGTGACAGCCGATACAGGCATAGATGCGCTTACTCACGCTATTGAAGCGTTTGTTAGCCGCAAAGCCAATCTTTACAGTGATGCACAGGCGTTATCAGCCATGGCGTTAATTGCGCCTAATCTGCGTACGGTATTTGCAGACCCAACAAATGAAACGGCGAGAGAGTCAATGATGCTGGGCTCAACGCTCGCGGGTATTGCCTTTTCAAATGCTTCAGTGGCCCTTGTTCACGGAATGAGCCGGCCTATCGGTGCTGCGTTCCATGTGCCTCACGGCTTGTCGAATGCCATGTTATTGCCCGCGGTTACCGCCTTTTCTATTCCTAGTGCCTCTGTGCGATATGCACAATGTGCTCGCGCTATGGGTGTTGCTACGCAAAGTGACTCAGATGAGGTGGCGAATCAAAAACTTATCAACGAACTAAAAGCACTGAATGCAGATTTACAGGTACCTACGCCTGCCGACTTCGGTATTGACAAAGAGGCATTTTTTGCAGCAACGTCAACAATGGCAGAGCAAGCTCTGGCATCAGGTTCTCCCGGTAATAATCCACGCGTACCTACCATTGAAGAAATGGTTGCCATCTACGTATCTCTTTGGGAATAACGCTTTTGCGAAAACATTAAACGAAAAAAGACTGCTTATTGCAGTCTTTTTTATGTGAAAAGAAATATTCTTTAAAAAACTAAGCGTTAAATCGCTTACGGGTTATCTAGCCGTCCAGCCCCCATCAAGCACCATGGTTTGCCCTGTTATATTGCGGGCACTGGGTGACATTAAGAAGCTTGCGGTATCTGCAAGCTCTTCAACGCTAACAAATTGCTTTTTAGGCATGGGTTCTAGCATTATTTTTGTTATTACCTCTTCCTCGGTAAGATTGTTTTCTTTTGCCTGAGCTGCAATTTGTTTTTCCACCAATGGTGTTTTCACATAGGCAGGGCAAAGGGTATTGATAGTTACATCGCAATCCCCAGTTTCAAGCGCGATAGTTTTTGCGAACCCTAACAGCCCATGCTTCGCCGCTACATAAGCAGACTTATACGGCGAAGCTACCAACGAGTGAATAGAGCCTACATTGATAATACGCCCATAATTTTGCTTGCGCATGGCTGGCAAAAAAGCTTGGGTTAACAGAGCAGGGCCAACAAGCATGATATTTATAAGCTGCTGCCATTTATCTGTAGGGAAGTCCTCTATGCGTGAAACGTGCTGAATACCGGCATTGTTTATAAGCACATCAACGGTATGCTTCCCTAGTACCTCAGGTAGCGCTGCGACTTGCTCTGCATCGCAAACGTCTACCGCTACTGCGCTGGCCGAACCGTCTAAATGCGCAAGTCTGGTCACAGCCTCTTTCGCTGCCTGTTCGTTTATGTCGGCGATGATCACATGGTGCCCTTGTTTCATCATTGACTCAGCAATGCCAAAGCCAATGCCGCTTGCCCCACCCGTGATAAATATTGTGCGCTTAGTCATTGTTACTTCCATTGGATTTATTTAGTGAAGGTGCACTATTTAATGAAAACAGCAGCTGTTTTACTGCGTTGATTTGTGCGCCGTCCCTGTTGGCGTAATCGCTAGAGGCATAGCCCCACCAATCCCAACAGCCTTGTGGGTTTAACGGCATGAATAACGACTTTTTAGTTTGCGGATAAAGCACAACAATATTGTTGTCGTCAGCCCATTTATTCAGCCCTGTTTGGGTGGTGTAGGCGTCGCCAACAGCGTCTGAATATTGGTTACAGCCGTGAAAGCTAATGTGAGCTCTGCACGGCTCGCCTTGTGCACAGCTTTCAGGCACATACACAAAACCTTCGCTTGCTAATGTTTTGGCATCGCCACCCGCTATTTTTTGCTGGTCAATTGAATGTATTTGCCCTGATATTGACTCGTCGGGTGTCGCAATATCTTCAAAAAGATGAGAGAGCATGGCACCTGCTGCATCATAGTCGCAGTTCCCAATGAAGGGGCTCTCTGATTTCATGCAGTTAACCCCATTGTTTTCGGTGGGAAAAAGGTGTGCCATCGGCTTGTCATTGATATAGATAATATTTTGAGTGTCTGTCCACAATTTGTATTGCTCAAATAATAAATCGCTCACTGGTGCAATCACTCTGGCGTCTTGCGTACCGTGAAAAAGCCAGACTTTTGCGTCTTTCATATTGGAAAGCGACGCAATTTTTCCTTCAGTTTCATACTGTCTGGCTTTTTCATTCAGCGCTTCAAGGTTAATTTCTCCCTCTACCTTATTCACGCACTGCGCAAGGGCAGTGGTTATATCACCTTGTGCACAGAAATACGGGCCGCCAGCGATGACGCCCACGCCTTTTACCCAGTCACTGTGTGCTAACTGAAATTGTGTTGCCATGTAACCGCCTGAGGATAAGCCAGATACGGTAACGTTCTTTAAATCAAGGGTGAGTGACGGAAGCACGTCTTGCGCCGATGACTCGTTACCGAATACCGGTACACTAAGGGAAAGTGCGCTTAATACAGACAGACAAAGCGCGTGGCGTAAAAAGGGTGTAGATTTCATCATTGCATTGCAGCCTTATCATTTTCTAAAAATTGGCGAATAGCCTGAGCTTGAGCGGATACATTGGTGACACCTTCTAAATGACCTAATTTGCCATTTAGCGTAACCAATGTGCTGTCGTTATTCATTGAAGTTAAACCTTGGTGTGCACTTTGCGATAAGTAGGGCATAAGTAGCAAATCTGTTTGGGCTGGTATAAACAGCGTTTTAGCCTTGATCGACGCCAGTCCTTGCTCAAGATTACCTTGATGCCCAGCAACAAAAAGCTGGCAAGCTCGAACCAAATACAAAAGGTGGTTGGCGTCCATAGATTTTGCCCGGGTCTTCGCGCGCTCGCGTAGCCATTTCACAATACTGTGAGATTGGCGTATGTCGTTAAGCGGCGCTGACTCAACATTTTTAAACCCTAACGTGTTGCCGGTTTGGTTGAAAAACGAAGGGGTAAGGGCATTTTGCGTAATTAACATGAGCGAGGCTGCTAGGCCATCAATCGGCGCTTGCTCTTTGGTGTAAGCGCCGTTGTTCCAGTTCTTATCGAGGATAATTGGCGTAGCCCAGTGTTCCAGTGCTGCGGTAGTCCACGCATCGCTTTGGCCTGCGCCGATAACTGAAATCATACGTTCAACCCAGTCTGGGTAAGCGCTCGCCCAATCGATAGCCTGCATAGAGCCCATAGAGGGCCCAATAACCGCATACAGTTTGCTAATACCTAAACTTTCAAGAAGTGTTTTTTGAACATTTACAAAGTCACGTATTGTCACGACAGGAAAGTCTAAGCCATAGGGTTTTCCTGTATCTGGATTTATTGACGCAGGACCGATTGTAATAACGTGAGGGTCGTAAGCATTTAAATTGGCCAGCGTATCAACGCTTATTACATAAAAGCGGTTTGTATCAATCGCCTTGCCGGGGCCGATAATACTATCCCAGTAACCGGGCACTGAGTCGTTTTCATTGTACTTTCCAGCTGCGTGGGAAGATCCAGAAAAATAGTGGGTAATCAGTATAACGTTACTCTTAGCATCATTTAGTGTTCCGTATGCCTCCCAGCCAACTTTTACGTTTTTAATTTGTTTACCACCAAAGGTTGTGAAATGAGGCATTTCAAAAACGCGTTTTTCTACCATCAGCGAAGCATTGGAACGCGAAGCGCTCGGCGAGGAAGAAGCTGCCTCAGAGGAAGGTGCTTTTGAAGAACTGAGCAATGACGATGTATCTTCGAGTTCGCCAGCAATGGCCTGACAAGGTATCGTCAACATTAGCGTGGCAAATAATCCTACCAATGAGCGTTGCTTTTTAACTAAAAACACCTCAACCAAGTTTGCTAATGCTACCGGTTTCTGTACTCGTAGTGAGTCTGGCTGTTTCAATAGCTTATTGATGCCTTTGCTCTTATTCCACACTAACGTGGAAACAAGCGTCTTTTTCCAATTCATACTTTCTTATCCTTTTCTCAGACCGCATTTACAGATGGCAATATTTTGCAATAGTGACCTATTTGTCATGCGGTCTTCGACTATATCGTTGGCTTTGACTAAAGCTACATGATGCTAAACAGGCCAATGGCCATGGCAAGGCCAATAACTGGCACCACAACAGTTAGCGCACCAACCGCCCAGTAGGCAGCCTGATGGGTTTCGTTACAAATAGCGCGTATGGTAGTAACCACATAGCCATTATGAGGTAACGAATCTAATGCGCCTGATGATATAGACACAATTCTATGCAGCTGGTCTGGCTCTACGCCTTGATCAAGGTAATGCGGAGCCACTAAAGGCAAGGCAATGGCTTGTCCACCAGATGCACTTCCTGTTAATCCTGCAATCACGCTTACGGCAATGGCTGCACCAATAAGCTCGTTACCAGGAATTTGGGTCATAAGCGCTACCGTTGTTTGAAACGCTTCAGTGTTCTTTGCTATTGAACCAAAACCTACAACAGCGGCGGTGTTACCTATGGCGATCAATGCCCCGGTGGTACCTGCATTAATGGCAACCGGTAAACTGTGAAAATGTTTGTAGTTAATCGCTAGCAAACACAGCACGCCGCCGCCTAACGCCAGAATAAGCGCAAGCTGAGCGAGCTCTTCATGGAATAAAAACGAAATCACCAACACCACAACCAAAGGCACAATACCGGTAAGCGGGTGGGGTAGCGCTCTGTCTCGCACTTCAGGGTCGCTTGCTCTGGCTTCAAACACCTCGCCGTTATTAACGGCTTTTCTGATCATCTTAGCAAGCCACCAGTAACCGAAGCATGCCATGAATATGGCAACAACAAGGCTTACTTCCCATGCAGCAAATGGGGAGGTGCCTAAATACTTTATGGGGATCCAGTTTTGGATTTCTGGCGAGCCTGCCGAGGTCATAGTAAATGTTACCGACCCAAATGCCATGGCAGCAGGTATAAAGCGACGGGGTAGGTTGGCATCTTTAAACAAACTCACCGCCATAGGGTAAACAGAAAACGCTACCACAAACACGCTAACACCACCGTAGGTCAAAATAGCGCAAGCTAGCACAACAGCTAACACGGCACGCTTGTAACCAATTTTAGTGATGATCCAGCGAGAAACAGCATCTGCTGCCCCTGTGTCTTCCATGAATTTACCGAATAACGCGCCAAGTAAAAACATGAAGAACCAAGAAGCGATAAAGCCAGAGAAGCCACTCATATAGGTTTGAACGAAATTCACATCGCCAGTGAAGACGCCGATATTATTGGTGATGGCAACCACAAGAGCACACAAAGGTGCAGCGATAAAGAGGTTCATCCCGCGTATTGTCAAAACAATAAGCAACAAAAGACCGCCTACTAAGCCAATCATACTTAACATAGTTATTATTCCTTAAAAAATCTGTGACCGCAGATGATCCGAAACAGTTAAGTCGATTAAAGATTTGCACACACTCAAAACCACAAAGTGTATACAAATCAGGTAAAAAGCGTTCATAACAGACATAAAGTTTGACGTTACTTTTATCAAAATCCCATAGTACGATGGTACTACATACTATTAACAATTAATTAACTAAAGTGATTTTGACCGTAGGCAATACATCCGGCAGTGACCAGAACTTAGAACAACAAGGACTCACTATGTCTCAATCAATACACACAAATGGTTTGGTTTCACCCTACCAACCACATTCAGCCGCTGTTAGCACAGAAAAACGCAAAAGCGCTTCAGTTAAGCACCCCATGCACAGCCTATGTGCCCTAGCAGTGGCTAGCGTTTTAAGTACAGCGCCCGCATTTGCTCAGGATGGTCAAGCCAATGCCGATGCCGAAGCGCAAAAAGGGAAATTAGAGCGCATTGAAGTGACTGCGCGAAAAACTGTAGAGTCGCTACAGGAAACACCGGTTGCTATCACGTCTATTGGCGCCGCTGAACTTGGCGAAAAAGGAATTAGCGTGCTGACTGAAGTGCAGCAGTTTTCGCCCAATACAACGCTACAAACCAGTCGCGGTACCAACTCAACCTTAACAGCGTTTATTCGTGGACTTGGTCAGCAAGACCCGCTATGGGGTTATGAGCCGGGTGTAGGTATTTACGTTGATGACGTCTATATTGCTCGCCCACAAGGAGCTGTACTTGATTTGTTAGACGTGCAGCGTATTGAGGTGTTGCGCGGCCCCCAGGGCACGCTCTATGGAAAAAACACCATTGGTGGCGCAGTTAAGTACGTCACAAAAGAAATGACGGGCGACACACACATGAACGTTGAAGCTACGGTAGGTAGCTATAATCAACGAGACATTAAAGTGACGGGACAAATACCGTTGATTGAAGACACGGTATACCTTGGCGTGGGCTATGCCAATTTAAACCGCGACGGTTTTGGCGAGTATCTGGTAAGCGCGTTGCCAAACCAAGATAAAGAGAACTACAACAAAGATTTGTGGGCTGCACGTGTAACGCTTGAAGTGCACCCAAGTGAAGATTTGTTTTTCCGAATTGGCTGGGATAAGACTGAAGATACATCAAATGCGAAGGGCGGTTACCGTTTACTTCCAAGTATGTTAACTGATGCTCCGGTACCTGATTCGGTATACGACTCATACACTAGCTTACCTACATGGAACAAGGTCGAGTTAGAAGGCTATAACTGGCTGGCTCGATACAGAGTGAATGATGACTTAGAGCTTAAATATATTGGCTCGCATCGTGAGAGCTATTCACCTACCAATATCGACTTTGACAACACGCCTCTGCCAATTTTCGATGTGCCAGCAGAATATGACGACAGCAACGATACGCACGAGATCCAGGCAAATTATACGGGTAATGCATTTAGCCTAGTCTCAGGCCTGTATTTATACGATGGTGAAAGCTGTGGTAATTTTGATGCTATTCTAGGTGTGTTAGGGCAGTCGCTTGGCGCCCCAGGCTTGACGCGAGAAGTGACGGGCTGCAACAACTCAGAAAGCTGGGCTGCCTATGCGCAATTGAACTACGACATTACTGATAAGCTATCGCTTTCACTTGGTGCCCGTTATACCGACGAAGAAAAGACCGCGTTCGTGAACAACGGCTTGGTATTTGCCAATGTTTATCCTTATACCGACTGGATTGATGGGTATGTACGTCCAGACGGGCAATTAGTGCCTCAAGTACTTGGTACAGACACTGACGGCGATGACGTGCTAGATGCACCAGCGGTAGAAAGCTGGTCTCGCTTTACCCCGCGAGTGGGCGTGGAGTATCAGATGGACCGAGATACCATGTTCTTCGCCAGCTATTCACAAGGCTTCAAATCGGGCACCTTTAACCCTCGTGCTCAAACTAACGAGCCTGGTGTTAAACCTGAAGTAGTAGACAGCTTCGAAGTGGGTGTAAAAAGCGACTTAAGCGACGCGCTTCGCTTGAATATCACGTTGTTCTCTTACGATCACAAAGATCGTCAGTACATTGGTGTGGAAGGGGATTTATCTGACCCAACAGCTCTTGACCAGCGTTTACGCAATGCAGCAGAAACAGCCGCAAAAGGCGCTGAGTTGGAGATGACCTGGGTGGCGTCAGACAATCTACAATTTGATATGGCCTACGGCTTTATTGATTTTGAGATTAAAGAAAACAATGCCATACCTCCTCTTATTGGCTTGGCAAGCACGCCAGAAAATACGTTTAATTTCAATGCCAATTACTTGCTAGAAACGAGCTTCGGGGATATTACTTTTAACGCCAACTATTACTATCGCGATGATTACCTACTCTTTGAAACCAGCGACCTCATTCAACAGGATGCCTATGGCATGGTGAACTTGAGTGCACGTTGGGAGAGTGTGGAAGGCGATTGGTATGCCGGGTTACACGTTAAAAACCTGACCGATGAAGAGTATTTGGTTGGCGGTTATGACTTTGTCACCCAGGACGATGAAGGTAACTTTGGTCCGGGCCTTGGTGGTGATACAACACTTATTGGGTATTACGGAGACCCGCGAACTGTTCATTTGACAGTTGGTTATCGCTTCTAATCAATACTCAGTTAACACGACACGCCTAAGTACATGTGCTTAGGCGTGTTTATTTGTGCTCAACCTACCTGCGAGTATGTTGTCGTGCGAGTCTGTCGATAAGGTAAGTACGCCAATAACGTTAACCTTTCTTAACCGGCGTGGTAGTATGTTAATTAACAAGGTTGTTACAAGTTGATGGCATTATGTCCGTGAAAATTCTGATTGCTGACGATCACCCTCTGTTCAGGGCCGCAATGTGCCACGCATTAACTAGCGTGGAGCATATCGAACTTGTAGAAACATCCACGTTTCCCGATACGCTCGATTGCCTTAAATCAAACGCTGACATCGACCTGCTTTTTTTAGACCTTACCATGCCTGGCAACGAGGGGTTAAACGGTCTGGCCGAGATACATGCGCTATACCCTGATGTGCTGGTAGTGGTTATTACGGCTCAAGAAGAGCCTGACGTTATGGCGAAATCACTTGCTTTAGGTGCAAGTGGGTTTATTCCCAAATCTGCGTCAGTGGATTGTATTATTGAAGCGGTAAATACGGTATTAGACGGGGAAACATGGGTTCCATCTTTGGCTCAAATGGCTACTGGTACGCTGAACAAACCATCGGCATCAAATCAGAATGGCTGTTCTGGTGACGACGACTTTACTAGTCGGTTAAAACAGCTCACACCTCATCAACTCAAAGTGCTTCGAATGGTGTCAGACGGCTTGCTCAATAAGCAGATTGCTTACGAATTAGCTATTTCAGAATCTACGGTTAAACAGCATGTTTCTGCAGTATTGAGAAAGCTTGGTGTTATTAACCGAACCAAGGCTGGCATAGCGTTCAAAAATGCTATGCACTTAAGCTAAGCGCAGTACAAAACATAAAATAAGCTAGATTAGGTCATATTTTTTGAGAAAAAGCGCGCTGTTCGTTACCCGTACTTGCACTTTTCCCTTTTTGAGTTGTTACTTCGAAATGCAATTCGTCGTGTTAAATCGACCTTAATTCATTCTTGTGCTAGCGTGAAATTTCAAAGGATTAACTGCCAGGCATAAAAGGATATTTATGACCCGATTTATTTTACTTTCCCTTCTTTTCAGTTCTTTCAGCGCACTAAGTGCCGTCACCGCATGGACAGATTTCACGCTAGATAACGGCCACGTTTTTCTGCCCGTCACCATCGAGGGTATCGAATCTCGCGTAATGTTAGATTCCGGTGCACAGATAAACAGTATCAACCGCGCGTTCATTGGAAAGCACAAATTAGACCTCGATAAAGGGCGTCCAGTCAATGTTAAAGGTGTATATGATGTTGAGAGGCGTAACGCTTATAACAACGTAAACGTTGAGATATTTGGTACTGGCTTTGAGCTAGATTCACTAGTCGAGTCCAGTCTAGGTCATCATTCCAATGGCATGTTATTGGGTGCTGGCTTTTTCAATAACTTCATTGTCCAGCTAGATTACCCTCACAGAAAAATTCGGTTGGTTACACGTGATTCATTGGATATGGGGGAAGTGGCTAACGTACGCGCAGACTCTCAACAGGGAAGCGGTATGCCTATCGCACAAGTAGAGATTAACGGTGTAGCCTTATGGCTGCTTGTCGACACGGGTAATTCAGGCACAATTTTAATTGACCGTCGCGCGGCATCCAAGGTTGGATTGCTCGATAAGGTCGAAGGTACAAGTATGTCTTTCGGCGCAAACAGTTCTGGCGTAAACGAGTTTGCTACGTCTGATGTAGTGAAGTTTGGCCCCTATGAAATTGGCGATGTAAAAGTTAGCTTTCCTGCTGAGGGACAAAAAACAAACTTGGAAAGTCAATATGAGCGAACAGGCAGCCGGATAGGAGGAAAGCGAGTAGTAGGCTTAATTGGCTACGATCTGTTAAAAGATTTTGTTGTAACCCTAGATTATCGTTACGGAAAGCTGCACATCGCGTTGCCACAATAGTAACAATACTCTTTTGGTGTCCTACTACTTGGGTTACATACTAGTAAACAAAACTTAAATTATACTTCGGCGTCAAGGCGACCATGCTATTTAATCGCGTTTAACTAAGCGACTGTTTCAGTAGTCGCTTGAGCGCCGCAGGCTTTAGGGGTTTTGGCAGGTAGCTAAATTGTTGCTCTGCCGCTTCTTCTCTTATGTCATTACTTCTATTAGCTGTGACCAGAATCTTCACGTCAAAACTCACGCTATTTTCAGCAAGCCTTGCGGCTACGTCAAAACCGGTTTCACCATAGTCTAGATGGTAATCGGCGATAAGTACGTCAAAGTGTTGTCCGGGCATATTCGATGCATCTGTTACGCTTGCTATCAACGAAGTATTAGCGCCCCAATCGCTAAGCAACGCACACATTGCGTCTGCTACTTGCTCATCGTTTTCTACAAGTAAAAAGCGAGCGCCTTTTAAAAACGGTTCGTTGTTATCTTTTGCCGAGCCAGCAGCGGATAAAGGCCTTGAGGTTGACTGTTGGGGAGATAAAAGAACGCCCGACACTGCTTTTTTATTAACAGTGTGATTAGTTGGTTCGTTTTCAGAATTCACCGTTAAGATTGGGGCGGGAGTAACGGCATCGACATGATTAGCGTTATTTGTGCGCGCACCTGATACCGAGCATTCACTTTGACTTGCTTTTGACACAGCTACGCTAAAGCAGCTTCCTCGATTTAGCGACGAAGCTAGCTCGACCTTATGGCCAAGTAATCGGCATATCTTATCTACAATCGTCAGGCCTAATCCAATTCCTTCTCCTTTATTATTGCTTTCAAGCTGATGAAATTCGCTAAAAATCTCGTGCTGTTGGTGAGGGGCAATACCCGAACCTGTATCGTATACACAAAGTTTTATAGTTTGCTCGGCGTCAGAGAAGTGCGCGCGCCTAACGCCGACGAGTATGCTGCCTTTTGTCGTATAACGCACAGCGTTAGACAACAAGTTTTGAAGCACCCTACGCAATAAAATTTTGTCCGAGTACACCATGACTGTGCTCGGCACATACCTAAGAACAATACCTTTTTGCTTAGCAATCACACTAAATTCTTGTACCAGCGATGACAGCATTTCATCGATGGGAAACGCAGTCTTTTGTGGTATCAGTACGCCAGCGTCTAATTTTGTCATATCCAGTAGCATGGAAAGCAAACTTTGAGCGTTATCTAATGAATTCACTACGCCTTCAGACAACGTGGCCAATTCGCTGCCTTGTGTCTTTTTACTCAGCATGCTGGCAAATAATGTAGCGGCGTTAAAGGGTTGCATAAGGTCGTGCCCCGCCGCGGCCAGAAATTTAGTTTTACTCTCATTGGCCTTATCAGCTTGAAGCTTTGCTTCTTCTAACTCGGCGGTGCGAAGGGCAACCCTAGCTTCTAGATCTTCTTTTGCGTTTTCTAATTCTTTTTGAATAGCAATGTATTCGGTAATATCGCTGTATGTGGTTACGTAGCCGCCACCGGGAAGCGGTGCGCCATTGAGTTCTATTACTTTTCCGTCGGGCTGTTTACGGATGTGTTTATGACGGGTGCCCTCAAGCATGTAACTTACCCGCTTATCAATAGATGAGGGACTGAAGAGACCGCGTTGCGCGTTGTATTTTAGTATTTCAGTAATGGGCATGCCTGCTTTCAAAAAGCCTTTGGGGTAGGCAAATAGCTCCACATAGCGCTCGTTCCACGCCAGTAGCTGCAGCTTGTCATCTAATACACTGATGCCTTGTTCGATATTTTGTACCGACGATTGGAGAACTTCGTGGTTGAACTGAAATGACTGGGAGGCCTCTTCCACCCAGTCAACCAACTCTGGAAAGCTATCGCTGCCAGTCTCCGCAATAGCGCCCAATAATATGCGTGCACTAGGGGCGCCCACTTGTGCGGCAAGTAATTTGTTTACTCTGTCAATAAGAGCCTGGCTTGCGTAACCACTACTTGAAGCGCGATTGACGTCAACAGAAAGCTGCTGAACAAGTTGAGAATGTGTGGCACTTTCCAATACACGCTCAGTAAGCGCAATTAAATCCCGTACTTTTACCAGTAAGCGGGGGGCATCTTCATCAGTGGTAGTGGAAGTGTTTTGCTTAGCGCCACGCCCCGAGGTTATAAACGCAATTGCGATGAACGTGGCGCAATTAGCTAAGAGGGAAAAGGCAAAACCTTTGCCGAGTGCTTGGTCGGTAGGGGCGGGGTCAAAATAATAACTCGACAGTAAACTTGGGTAGAGAAGAAATGCTGCCCAACAAACAAAGCCCACTACCAAAGCGCTAATGGCAGCTGCCTTGTTGCTTCGCTGCCAATAGAGACCAAACATAAGAGATGGCATACATTGGGCTAACAGGGCAATAGCGATAACGCCGCTTTTAACCAAAGGTGCAGCTTGGCTAATGTTGAGGTGATACCAAAGAGCGATGCTGAGTACGACCACCACGGTAAGACGACGTATCGACAATATTTTACCTGGCTGCATTGAACGGTTGGGCGAGGTTTTTAGTTGAGCTTTAAGCCATAGCGGCGTGACAACGTTGTTCGAAATCATTATCCCCAATGCTAATGTTGCGACAATCACCATGCTGGTGGTTGCAGAGAGACCACCAATGAAAGCAAATGACGACAGTGCAATATTTTCCGCATATAAAGGAAGAGCGAGCACGTAGGCATCTGAGCTAGTAGACGCAGGCAAAAGCATTTTACCTGCAAGGGCAATAGGAATAATGAAAAGGGTCATGCCGAGCAAATAGAGGGGAAATAGCCATCTTGCAGTTCTTAGCTCTCCCTCCCCATTTTGCTCAACAAAGTTCATATGAAACTGCCGTGGCAATACGAACATAGAGCAAACGCCAAGCGCAACATGTGATATATAAACCCAAGGTGCGCTATCAGCGTAAATGACTTCTCTTGCACTGGTATTTGACGCAGCGTTTGATACCAGATCAAGAACCCCATCGAATAAATAGAAGCAAACAAAAATACCCACAGCCCACAATGCCACTAGCTTTATTATCGACTCAAAAGCAATGGTAAGCAGTAACCCCGGGTGTTTGTCGGTTAAGTTCAGTGTACGAGTGCCAAAAATGATGGCAAACAGGGCGAGCAGGATGGCCACATAAATACTTAACCAAGGCGTACTGGTATGCGCGTCGCCAGTTAATAAATTTATCGATTTTGTAATGGCGTCTAATTGCAAAGCTATGTATGGCACAACGCCAAAAAAGCAAAGCAAAGTAATAAGCGCAGCAATTAGGTGAGAGTGCTGATATTTAAGTGATATAAGGTCAGCCAAAGAACTGATGTTGTGTTGCTGGCACAATCGGCTTATATGAAGTACTACGGGAAACGCAAATGCCATTGTCAGCATGATCCCTAAATAAGTAGGGATGACAGCCCAGCCGTATTGTGCCGCCTGCGACGTTGTGCCGAAAAATGCCCAAGAGGTACAATGCACGCCCAATCCAAGACTATACAGTACAGGGTGCTGCCTGTTATCGCGTAAACGCTTATCTCCCCAAAATGCTAAAGCAAATAACGCCAAAAGGTAAAAACCGACGATAGTGCCAACGGTCCAGATACTCAGCATAGAAATTCCGTGTTGTAACGCACTTTGATAAGGAGTTGTTTTAGTGCGCTTTTCGATAAATTTTACATTAACACGGTTTTTACACTCGTCACAGATTCAAAGCGCGTAGTAGAGACCGTTAACTTTTTCGCATTACATCCACAAAAATATTGTGGATACCCTTGATCACCTTAAATCTAGCCCCATAACTAAGCGCAACAGACTTATTCCCAATAATGTTAACGTTATTGGGCAATGCCTAATTAAGAAAAACGTTTGGAGGTAGGCATGAGCGATAATCGCGACGTGCAGGCAGATCAAGAAAATACAGTTGATGAAACTGTTCAAAATGCTGAAGAAGCGCAAGTAGAAGCGTCAGAAGCAGAAGGCGTCGAACTAGATGAAAATGCACAGCGCATTTACGAGCTAGAGACGGCACTTTCTGAAGCGCAAGCAACGATTAAAGAGCAGCAAGATGGTGTGCTTCGCGCACGTGCAGAAGCGGAAAACGCACGTCGCCGTGCTGAAGGTGAAGTAGAAAAGGCGCGTAAATTTGCCCTTGAACGCTTTGCTGGTGAGTTGCTTCCGGTTATTGACAACCTAGAGCGCGCGATCGAATTGACCGATAGCGACAATGAAGCGGTTAAACCTCTGCTAGAAGGTGTGGAAATGACCCACAAAACTTTCTTAAGCACTATTGAGAAATTCGGATTAAGCCTTATTGATCCGCAGGGCGAAACCTTTAACCCTGATTTGCATCAGGCTATGTCGATGCAAGAAAGCGCAGACCACGAGCCGAACACGGTGATGGCGGTTATGCAAAAAGGTTATCAAATTAACGGCCGTTTGTTACGCCCAGCCATGGTAATGGTATCGCGTGCACCAAGCGGTGGTGTGGATACGCAAGCGTAAGTCACGTCTTTTGCGATAAACACACAAAAATGTCAGTTTTTTTAATTGGCAACTATTGAAAAGTTCGGGGAATAACCCCACTAAAAGTACAGAATTAAGAAACTTTTTCGGAGACACGAAATGGGTAGAATCATTGGTATCGACTTAGGTACAACGAATTCATGTGTCGCAGTTCTTGACGGCGACAAACCTCGCGTAATTGAAAACGCGGAAGGCGACCGTACAACTCCTTCAATCATCGCTTACACAAACGATGGTGAAACACTTGTAGGTCAATCAGCGAAGCGTCAGGCAGTAACAAACCCGACCAACACATTATTCGCAATTAAGCGTTTAATTGGTCGTCGCTTCCAAGACAAAGAAGTACAGCGCGACATCGACATCATGCCTTTCAAAATTGTAAGTGCTGATAACGGTGATGCGTGGGTAGAAGCGAAAGGCGAGAAAATGGCGCCACCGCAAATTTCTGCTGAAGTACTTAAGAAAATGAAAAAGACCGCTGAAGATTATCTTGGCGAAGAAGTTACTGGCGCAGTTATCACTGTTCCTGCTTACTTCAACGACTCTCAGCGTCAAGCAACTAAAGACGCGGGTCGTATCGCAGGTCTTGAAGTTAAGCGTATTATCAACGAGCCAACTGCTGCTGCTCTTGCCTACGGCATGGACAAAAAGCAAGGCGACAACGTTGTTGCAGTATACGACTTAGGTGGTGGTACGTTCGATATCTCTATCATCGAAATCGATGAAGTAGACGGCGAGCACACCTTTGAAGTACTAGCAACTAATGGTGATACTCACCTTGGTGGTGAAGACTTCGATAACCGCGTTATCAACTACCTAGTTGAAGAATTTAAGAAAGACCAAGGTATCGACCTTCGTAAAGATCCGCTTGCTATGCAGCGTCTTAAAGAAGCCGGTGAAAAAGCGAAGATTGAGCTTTCTTCTTCACAACAGACTGAAGTTAACCTGCCTTACATCACTGCTGATGCAACAGGTCCTAAGCACTTAGCGATTAAGCTTACTCGTGCAAAACTTGAGTCTTTGGTTGAAGACCTAGTTAAGAATTCACTTGAGCCGCTTAAGCAGGCACTAGCTGATTCGGATCTTTCTGTTGGCGACATCAACGACATTATCCTAGTTGGTGGTCAAACTCGTATGCCGCTAGTACAGAAGTATGTGACTGAATTCTTTGGCAAAGAGCCACGTAAAGACGTAAACCCTGATGAAGCAGTTGCAGTAGGCGCGGCAATTCAAGGTGGCGTACTTTCTGGTGACGTTAAAGACGTACTACTTCTAGACGTTACACCTCTGTCTCTAGGTATCGAGACAATGGGTGGCGTAATGACGGTACTTATCGAGAAAAACACGACGATTCCAACGAAGAAGTCGCAAACTTTCTCAACTGCTGAAGACAATCAGTCAGCGGTAACAGTACACGTACTACAAGGTGAGCGTAAGCAATCAAGTGGCAACAAGTCTCTTGGCCAGTTCAACCTAGAAGGTATTCGTCCAGCAGCACGCGGTGTACCGCAAATCGAAGTAACATTCGATCTTGATGCTGACGGTATCCTACACGTATCTGCGAAAGATAAAGATACGGGTAAAGAGCAGAAGATCACTATCAAAGCTTCTTCAGGCCTAAGCGATGAAGAAGTAGAAAAAATGGTAGCTGACGCGGAAGCGAACAAAGAAGCTGACAAGAAGTTCGAAGAGCTGATTCAAGCGCGTAACCAAGCTGACGGTATGGTTCACGCCACACGTAAACAGCTTGAAGAAGTTGGCGATGCACTAAGTGCAGAAGACAAGGCGCCAATCGAAGAAGCACTTTCAGCACTTGAAACTGCGGTTAAAGGCGAAGACAAAGCGGACATCGAAGCAAAAACGCAAGAGCTTATTCAAGCTTCTAGCAAGCTGATGGAAGCGGCGCAAGCACAGCAGGCTGCAGCCGGCGGCGCAGAAGGTGCAGAACAGCAATCTTCTGGTAAAGCAGACGATGACGTTGTTGACGCTGAATTTGAAGAAGTGAAAGACGACGACAAGAAGTAAACTGTTGTGTCAGGCCCGTTACCTAGCATGATAGCGGGCCGTATAAGCAGTTAAGGCGCATCAGGAATTTCTTGTTGCGCCTTTGTTGTGTAAATGACTTGGCGTTATTGAATTTATATTCAGGTTATTTTCACAACAGTCAGATGTAGATTCGATGAGCATAAAATGCTTATCGACAAAAAGTAGGATATGTAAACGATATGTCGAAACGAGACTACTACGAAGTACTCGGGGTAGATAAAAGCGCAGGCGAACGCGAAATTAAAAAGGCGTACAAGAAGCTTGCGATGAAGTATCACCCTGACCGTACGCAAGGCGATAAAGGCCTGGAAGATAAATTTAAAGAAATCCAGGAAGCCTACGAAATTCTGTCAGATTCGCAGAAACGTGCAGCATACGACCAATATGGCCATGCGGGAGTTGATCCAAACCGTGGTGGCGGTGGCTTCGGTGGTGGTGCCGATTTCGGCGATATTTTTGGCGACGTATTTGGCGATATCTTTGGCGGTGGCCGAGGTGGTCGTCAATCTCGCGCACGTCAAGGTTCAGACCTTCGCTATAACTTAGAACTAAGCTTGGAAGAAGCGGTTCGCGGAAAGAGCGTGGACATTCGCGTACCCACCTTAGTTGAGTGTGATGTTTGTGATGGTTCTGGAGCGAAGAAAGGTTCTTCACCTAAAACCTGTCCAACCTGTCACGGTAATGGCCAAGTTCAAATGCGCCAAGGTTTCTTCGCTGTTCAGCAAACCTGCCCAACGTGTTCAGGTAAAGGCAAGATCATTGAAGATCCGTGTAACAGCTGTCATGGCCACGGTCGTAAAGAAAAGACCAAGACCCTTAATGTTAAAATCCCGGCTGGCGTAGATACGGGTGATCGCATTCGTCTATCAGGCGAAGGGGAAGCCGGTGAGAACGGTGCACCTCCAGGCGATTTGTACGTGCAGGTTCACGTACGTGAGCACGATATATTTAAGCGCGATGGCAACAACTTGTACTGTGAAGTACCGTTAAGCTTCACTACGGCAGCCCTTGGCGGCGAGCTAGAAGTGCCAACGTTAGACGGTAAAGTGAAACTGAAAATTAGTCCTGAAACGCAGACTGGCCGAATGTTCCGTCTACGTGGTAAAGGTGTTAAATCAGTGCGAAGTGGCGCCATGGGCGACTTAATGTGTAAGGTTGTGGTTGAAACACCAGTAAACTTATCATCTCGCCAAAAAGAACTACTTCAAGAGCTTGAAGAGTCGATGGGTAAAGCGTCAAGTAAGCATAGCCCTAAAGCACAAGGTTTCTTCGATGGCGTTAAGAAGTTCTTTGACGACTTAACGAACTAAGATTGTAAAAAAGATTAGGTGTTTTAAAAAGCCCTCAGTTGAGGGCTTTTTTTGTTTTTTGTGACCCATCCTAAATAGCGTTGACACTTTTCAAACTTAATTTGGAGAGTGTAATGAAATCAAATAGCAAAAGAACTCAACGCGATTATTCCCTCGCTTTTAAATTGGCTGTTGTAGACCAAGTTGAAAAAGGCGAATTCACATATAAACAAGCACAAGACCACTACGGAATTCAGGGGTGTTCAACGGTTTTAGTTTGGCTTCGTAAGCATGGTCGTCTAAATTGGACGGATGGAACACCTAAGTTT
>NZ_MEJH01000005.1 GCF_001953635.1 Alteromonas abrolhosensis
GTCTAGGAAAGGAAACTGTTTAGACAATGCCGTTGCAGAGAACTTCTTCGGCATATTAAAAACTGAGATGTATCACAATGAAACGTTCAAAGATGCGAATGAGCTCATTGAAAACATCAAAGAATATATTGATTACTACAACAACGAACGCATTAAGCTAAAACTAAAAGGCCTGAGTCCGATACAATATCGAAATCAGGCCTTGGTTGCCGCTTAGAAATGAGTCCAACTTAATGGGGTCACTTCAAAACCGAAGCCTTTATTACAACTAGATTTGATATCTATACTAGCCAGAGGCTAAGTATTAAGTCCCTTGTTACCAACCACACTGGCGTGTAGCGTTTTGCTCATCTAGCCATGTCTTAAGTGGTGCAAAGTAGTCAGCAATAGTGCTTGCATCCATTTGTGGCGAACCTGTTAGGGTCTCCAAGGCATTCTGCCATGGCTGGCTCATGCCCATTTCTAACATTTCGTTAAGTGCTTTACCGGCTTCTTCACTGCCGTAAATAGAGCAGCGGTTAAGAGGGCCTTCATCACCAGCTATGTCACACAGTGCTTTATGGAACTGGAATTGAAGGATATGCGCTAAGAAATAGCGAGTATATGGCACATTCGCAGGCACGTGATATTTGGCACCTGGATCAAATGCATCTGCGCTGCGTTCAACTGGTGCCATAACACCTTGATACTTCTCTCTCAATTCCCACCATAGCTGGTTATATTGTTCAGGTGTCACTTCACCCGACATTACTTTCCAGCGCCACTGGTCAACCATTAAACCAAATGGAATGAAGGCAATTTTGTCTAACGCGACTTGCATCAACATTCCAATGTCGTTCGATGCATCTGGGATCTCATCAATTAAGTTGATTTGCTTAAGGTACTTAGGCGTGATTGATAAAGCGATAGTGTCGCCAATGGCTTCGTGGAAGCCGTCATTCGCCGAACCGCGATAAAGAAGAGGCTGGTCTTTATAAGCACGCTGGTAGTAGTTGTGACCCAACTCGTGGTGAATAACGTTAAATTCTTCCCCCGTCTTCTGAATACACATCTTTATACGAAGATCGTCTTTGTCATCCAAATCCCACGCCGATGCGTGACACTGAACGTCACGACCCTCAGGCTTTTGAAACATAGAACGTTCCCAGAATGTATCAGGAAGTTCCTCAAAGCCAAGTGAAGAGAAAAACGACTCTGCTTGCTTTACCATAGCGACTTCATCGTAGCCTTGCTCAACAAGCGCACCCGTTACATCAGGTACTGTCATTTCTTGCTGCGGTTTGACGATATCGTAAATGTTGCCCCACGACTGAGCCCACATGTTACCTAATAAATGGGCAGGGATGGGCTTGTCTTGAGGTACTACATCTTCGCCATAGTGCTCGCCTAGTTTAGCGCGAACGTGGCAATGTAGTGACTCGTAGAAAGGCTCCACTTGTGTCCACAAGCGATCCAGTTCTTTAGGGAATTCGTCAGCTGGCATATCGTACTTGCCACGCCATAAGGCGCTGACATTTTCAAAACCTAGCTCTGCAGCACCTTCGTTCGCTAGCGATACCTGTTCTGCGTATAGTCCAGCCATAGGTTTAGAAACCTCGCGCCAGCCTGTCCAGTACTCGAGTAGTTTGTCGGCATCGCGTAGCGTTGCCATTTCTGAACTCATTTCAACTAAGCTTTTGCACGTTCCATCTTCACTGCAATACTCACCTGAACCGTACATAGCGCTCAAGTCTGAGCCAATTTTTGCTAAGCGTTCTGCTTTGGCAGCATCTGCCGGTGGTGGCATTGTTAAGCTGTTTTTGAGTAAATCAAGCTGTCTGCGGGTGTCGGCATCAACGTCAACATCATTAAATTTAGCCGCTTCCTTCGCCAAGTTGGCAACCTTTGTTGAAAGCACTTCATTGAAATAAGCACTGACTGCAGCGGTGTCAAAATTGATATTTGTTGCGTAACTCCATTCCGCATGTGCGGCAGGAACTTGCATTTTTGCGATATCATTTTGAGCTTGCTGTAAGAATTGCTTAGCGTCTTGAGCGGTTAATTGAGGTTTAGCTTCTGTCTGAGTAGTACTTTCGCCACATCCCATAAGCGATACGCTTACTAATGCTGCTATCAGAGTACGTTTGTGATTGAGCATACTTTGTCCTTTAATTTTTTTGTTTTTAATGTGAATCGATGTTCACATAGACATGCTCTAGCATTGTGTAACGCGGCGTGACTTTTGTAAAACAAATTTGGCGCAATGCTCCAGTTTAAGCGTTAAAACGCTTCCGCTCTCATCTCATTGCTGAAACTGCAATAGCCAGCGTGAACAATAACGCGATATGTTTAGGTTTCAATAGCATGTTCACCTCTTCTTTTTACCTTCAAATTACTGCTAAGTTTTAAGATAGGCTTTAAAGAGGTGTCGCGCTATTCTCAATTAGTATAATTGTCTCGTTTGTCACAAATGTCACGTTTTCAAATGTGTTGAAAGCCTAGTGAGTTCAATGTGATTAATTGCATACGAATGCGCTAATAAGAGCAACGATTGTTGTTTGATAGATAGGGGAAGCTGTTTTTTTACAAATGATAAGTTGCTTAACAGTAAACTCTTGAGTCGCTAAGCTGAGGAGTTGCCAAGAAGACTGAATAAAAACACGAGTAGTGGTTTTAAAATTACTTCGCGCTAAAGCGGTTGCTTGGTAATACGCCGTGAATTAGGTATTGGCTTTTGAACGGTTTGCTGTTTTGAGACGACATATTGGCTGCACGCTTTACTGTGCTAAGGGCTAGCGATTTATTTTGACGCTGCTTTTTTAGTAGTTGTGAAGAGGATACGTCTTTTATATCTACCAGAGTTGGTTGAACTTCTTGCGCGACACTAACATTGACAAGCGAGCATGCTACACAAAACGTTGTAGCTAAAAAAATGTTTTTACTTGGCTTTTTCATCACATTTTTCTCTTATTTTATGAGTTAATCGCTAGATAAATGGGTTGAGCGTTTGCTTAGTTGTTACTTAGCTGGAGTTCGATTGCAGAGGCGGTTGCACTCGCCTCATTCATCGATTTTGTTTGTTCCTCTTCATTACACCGAAAGTAGAATGAAAACGAAACATGGCGTGTCATACTAAGGTATGTCTAAAAATACCTTTTGAGGTGTGGTCCTTCTGACATGTTGTCCTTTTGATATGTTGTATAGATGGCAGCTAAGAGTATGGTAGAGCTTTACCACGCCGTTACACCACCATCTACTGCTATGGTTTGCCCGTTCATGTAAGAGTTCCCTGGGGAAAGCATTAGCATCATTGTGTTAACGATTTCTTGCGGTTCTCCTAGTCGTTTCATGGGGCTGCCCATGCCTAATTGCTCTCGTGCTTCAGGCGTATTATAACCATCCAGATTCAATATATTGGTCGGGCTGTAAAAAGGGCAAATAGCGTTAACGCGAACATTCTTACGACCGTATTCAACTGCAGCGGTACGGGTTATTCCTGACACCGCGTGTTTTGCCGCGGCGTAAGCCCCACCTTTAGGCGCACCGCCTAAGCCAGCGAGTGAGCTAACATTTAGAACGTGACCTTGCTTTTGTGCAAGCATAACCGGTATTTGGTACTTCATGCCAAACATCACGCCTTTAACATTCACCGCAAACTGGGAATCCATGATTTCCTCGGTCATTTGATGAATTGGGGCTGGGTTATGCGCTATGCCTGCATTATTTACCGCAATATCCAGTCGGCCAAACGTTTCCATGGCTTTTTCAACCAAGGCCTTGTTGAGTGATTCGCTTGCGATATTACCTGCTAGCACCACGACGTCAGTAAGTGCCTTTACGTCTTTTGCTGTCTCTTCAAGGGCGGTTTCGTTAATGTCCGAAAGAACAAGTTTCGCTCCTCGGTTGGCAAGACCCAACGATAGCAAGCGGCCAAAACCGCTGCCTGCGCCGGTAATTAATACTACTTGTCCAGAAAAATCGAGTAGAGCATCCATGATAATCTCCTATTAGTAATTATTTAATGTCAGTTAAAACGTGGCTATTTATGCTGCGTTTGGTTTATAAATTGAATAAGTAAATTGGCGAGCATTTCCCCTTGGTCTTCCTGAATAAAATGGCCGCCGTTTTCTATCAGTGTGTGTGACATGCCGTTGCAGCCAGGAACAAGTTTTTGAAACACTTTTTCTCCACCTTTTGTCACAGGGTCGCTGTCTCCAAATGCTGTAATAAAGGGTTTATGGTATTGCTTCAGTTTTTCCCACGCTTGTCGATTCGCCTGTGCCTCAGCGTTGTCAGGGCTTGTAGGAACAAGAAGGGGAAATACGCGGGCTCCCGCTTTGTAGCTTTCGTTGGGAAAGGGGGCGTCGTAGGCAGCCAGTGTCGTTTCGTCTAATTCGGTGGTTGTAGCATTTTGGATAATGGTTGAAGTCGGAAATTCGGGCACATCTTGAGAGAAGCGGCGCCATTTAATGAATGCGTCAGTGGGTGCGTGATCGCCGGTGGGCAATTCGGTGTTTGACACCATCACGCCCGAAAAGCGATCAGGCATATCAGCAACAAGACGTAAGCCCAATAATCCTCCCCAATCTTGACAGAATAATGTAACAGGGCCTTTCGTCGTCTGTGAAAACCAATCTTTTAGCCATATCACATGCCGAGCATAGGAATAATCTTCTTTTCTTACTGGTTTGTCCGAGCGGCCAAAACCAATTAAGTCTGGCGCAAGAACATTGAAGCCGGCATCACCCAGTATTGGCATCATCTTGCGGTACAAATATGCCCACGTAGGCTCACCATGCATTAAAAGAACAGTGTGTCCGTTTTCTGGTCCGCATTGGTAATGGGCCATTGTGATTTCGCTGCTTACGGTATCTGTTATGTCTGTAAAGCAGGGAGCGTAAGGAAAGTCTGTGATCTTTTCAAAGGCACTTTCCGGTGTTTTGAGCACTTGCATAGCCAACCATCCTTTTGTAAATAAAATGTAATAACAAGTGTTGCTCGCTTAACAAAAACACCGGTTTAATTTTCTGTCAAATAAACCTTAGGCAAGGTAGAACAGGGTCTGCATGAAGAAATGAATTCAGAAAGGGGCTAGCGGTGAATATTAAATATTATGATAAATGTCTATAACACCAATAAACTTGGATGATTGACAACACTGCAATAACATCCAGTTAACGTGATAAACAGGACATGGTTATGACTGAGATGGAAAATAAAGCCGTAGAATATGCAGTACAACAAGGCGTCGCTACACTGACAATGCAAAGCGCACCCGTAAATGCGCTTTCTCGCGCAATCAGAGTAGGACTGATAGAAGGCATAAATAACGCGTTGGAAGACGATAGCGTCAGTGCCATTGTTATTACTTCTTCACTACCTATTTTTTCGGGTGGTGCTGATATTAGCGAATTCTCTGGCGGTGACTTATCTCCCATGCTGCCTGAAGTGTTAGACAAGATAGAAAATGCGTCTAAGCCCGTTGTTGCTGTTCTCCCTGGACCAGCATTCGGCGGTGGCTTAGAAGTGGCGTTAGCCTGTCATCATCGCATTACCTTTGCCGACAACAAAGTGGGTCTGCCTGAAGTCAATCTAGGTATTCTGCCTGGCGCTGGAGGCACCCAACGTCTTCCGCGATTAGCCGATGCACAAACGTCGTTAGAAATGATCGTAACCGGCAAGCCAACGTCGGTGGTTAAGCTTCCAGGTGTCTTCGACAAAATTTCCGATAAGCCTGAGCATCTACTTGAAGATACAAAAGCGTATTTGCAAGCATTAACCCCAGATAAAGCGATAAAACGAACTTGCGACATCACGCTGTCCATGTCCGATGAAACGCAGGCGGTGTTTGACGCTGTTACAGCGCAAACGAAAAAAGCTGCCCGTGGTTTCTTTGCACCCCTAAAGTGTATCGAAGCGGTACGCGGTGCCTACACGCTCGCTTTTGAAGACGGCCTTAAAAATGAAGGTAAGCTCTTCATGGAGTGCATGAATACCCCACAGGCGCGTGCCCAACAGCATTTCTTCTTTGCTGAGCGCGCGGCAGGCCATGTGAGTGACTTTGATAAGAATACGCCAGAGCGCAATATTGAGAAAGTCGCCATTATTGGTGCAGGTACTATGGGCGGCGGTATCGCGATGAACTTCGCTAACGCCGGTATCCCAGTCACTATGCTTGAGCTAAAAGAAGAAGCGCTAGAGAAGGGATTAGCGCTTATCAGAAAGAACTACGAAAACTCAGCGAAAAAAGGCAAGTTAACCCAAGAACAAGTAGAGAGCCGTATGGCACTGCTTTCTGGTACTACATCGTATGACGATTTAGCGGATGTAGACCTTGTCATCGAAGCTGTGTTCGAGAAGATGGAAGTAAAGAAAACCGTATTCTCGACGCTGGATAAAGTGTGTAAGCCGGGGGCTATTTTAGCCTCGAATACGTCGACCTTAGATATTGATGAAATTGCTACTGCTACATCGCGTCCTGAAGACGTGATCGGTCTTCATTTCTTCTCGCCCGCTAATGTCATGAGACTGCTAGAAGTGGTTAAGGCAGAAAAGACATCTGCTGAAGTCATTAAAACTTGCATGAAGATGGCTAAACGCATCAAGAAGGTTGCGGTATTAGTAGGCGTTTGTTTCGGGTTCGTGGGCAACCGCATGATTGAGCCTTACGGACGTGAAGCTAACCGTTTAGTACTTGAAGGTGCTACGCCTGAACAAGTTGACCGCGTGTTAACCGAATTCGGTATGCCAATGGGACCATTCACTATGGGCGACATGGCAGGGTTAGATATTGGCTACTATGTACGTCAATCTCGCCAGGAGCATATTGCACACGATCCAGCTTACGGTGCTGTGGCAGATCGCTTGGTTGAAAAGGGGCGAAACGGACTTAAAGCCGGTCGCGGTGTTTACAATTATGAGCCCGGCAGTCGAGTTCCTATTCCAGATCCTGAAGTACTAGAAATTGCTAAGCAAGAAGCAGAGCGCTTAGGTGTGGTTCAGCGCTCAGACATCAGCGATGAGGAAATTCTGGTTCGCGTGATGTACTCATTGATAAACGAAGGTGCAGCCATCTTGGAAGAGGGTATTGCAGCTAAATCTAGCGATATCGATGTAATTTATGTTTACGGTTATGGCTTCCCAGTGTATCGCGGCGGCCCGATGCAATACGCCGACGAAGTAGGGCTTGGCACTATTTTGGACAAGCTGACTACATATCGCGATCAGTTAGGTGAGTACGGAAAAATGTGGCTTGAACCAAGTGATTTGTTGGTGAAGTTGGCTCAGAGCGGCGGCACATTTAAAGGCTATAAGACAAAGTAGCCCTAACGCTAGTTAACAAAAAACTTGAGGACGAGAGCCTATATCAGCTTTCGTCACTTCACATTTGAATTTAGTAAAGCTAGGAACGTTTCGAAGAAGTACGAATCTTTAGTTTAACTTTGGCTGAACTTTCAGCCCAACTGAAAGGAACATAAACATGCGTGATGCAGTTATTGTAAGTACAGCACGTACGCCAATCGGGCGTGCCTACAAAGGTGCACTGAATAACTTACCAGCCCCTTCATTAGGCGGACATGCCATTCAAAACGCGGTAGCACGCGCAGGGATCGACCCTGCCAGTGTTGATGACGTGGTAATGGGCGCAGCGCTAACCCAAGGCAGTGGCGGCATGAATATTGGCCGCTTGGCTGGCCTAGCGGGTGGTTTACCGGTCACCGTAGCGGGTATGACACTCGACCGCCAATGCAGTTCTGGCATGTATGCCATTGCTACCGCAGCGAATTCAATTCGTACAGGCGATACCAACATTATGGTTGCGGGTGGCTTAGATTCTATCTCTTTAGTGCAAAACAAGAATATGAATATGTTTCGTGCAGTAGACCCTGCACTGGTTGCTAAGCACAAAGATATTTATATGCCAATGCTTCAAACGGCAGAAGTGGTAGGCAAGCGTTATAACATTAGCCGTGACGTACAAGATGAATACGGTTACCAGAGCCAAATGCGCACCGCAGCTGCGCAAGAAGCGGGTAAGTTTGATGATGAAATCGTTCCCATTACCGCAGTTCAAACCGTTTTTAATAAAGAAACAGGCGAAACCTCTGAACGTGAAGTGACCTTGTCAAAAGACGAAGGTAACCGCCCTGAAACAACACTAGAAGGGCTTAAGGCGCTAAACCCAGTAATAGAAGGCGGTTGTATTACCGCAGGTAATGCCAGTCAGCTTTCTGATGGTGCAAGTGCGACAGTAATTATGGATGAGCAAACAGCAGCGAAGGGCAACGCTCAACCTCTTGGTATTTATCGCGGTATTGCAGTGGCCGGCTGTGAGCCAGATGAAATGGGAATTGGCCCAGTGTTCGCTATTCCTAAGCTATTAAAGCAGCATGGATTGACCATGGACGATATCGGTCTATGGGAGCTTAATGAAGCGTTTGCAGTACAGGTACTGTATTGCCGCGATAAGTTAGGCATTCCAGACGAATTATTGAACGTAAACGGCGGTGCCATTTCTATTGGTCACCCATACGGCATGAGCGGTGCTCGCATGGTGGGTCATGCACTCATCGAAGGTAAACGACGCGGTGCGAAATATGTTGTTTGCACCATGTGTATCGGTGGCGGCATGGGCGCTGCTGGTCTATTTGAAGTAATATAGGTATTGGGTATGGAAGGTTATAAAGCTCCACAACGTGACGCCATGTTTGTAACACATGAGCTACTAAATTATCAAAATCACTATCAAAAGCTAGGTTTCGACGAAGCATCAGAAGACTTGGTGTCGGCGATTTTCGCTGAAGCTGCAAAGTTTTCAGAGAACGTACTGGCACCCATCAATGCATCAGGCGATGAAGAAGGGTGTAAGTGGGTTGATGGTGAAGTAACAACGCCTAAAGGTTTTAAAGAAGCTTATCAAACGTATGTTGAGGGCGGATGGCCAGGAATGTCTCACCCTGAGGAATTTGGCGGTCAGGCATTACCATATTCATTGTCATCTATCATTGCTGAGTGGTTTTCAGGCGCAAACCATTCTTGGGCGATGTACCCAGGTCTAAGCCAGGGCTGTATGGCAACAATAAAAGCCCATGGCTCTGAATTGCTACAAAAAATGTTCCTTGAAAAACTGGTTAGCGGTGAGTGGACAGGTACTATGTGTTTGACCGAGGCACACTGCGGTTCAGACCTTGGCATGTTGAAATGTCGCGCGGAACCTCAAGAAGATGGTACCTACAGCTTAACAGGAACGAAGATTTTTATTTCGGCAGGTGAACACGACTTGTCTGAAAATATCGTACACATTGTGTTAGCTCGATTGCCAGATGCGCCAGAGGGTACCAAAGGTATTTCACTATTTGTTGTGCCTAAGTTTAACGTGTCTGAAGATGGCGAAAAGCTAGATAGAAACGCAGTAGGATGCGGAAGCATTGAACATAAAATGGGTATCAAAGCCAGCGCAACCTGCGTGATCAACTTCGATGGCGCAAAAGGTTATTTGATTGGGCCACCAAACCGCGGCCTAAATTGCATGTTTACGTTCATGAATACCGCACGTATTGGCACTGGTCTAGAAGGCTTGGCATCATCTGAAGCAGCATTCCAAGGTGCGCTTCGCTACGCAAAAGATCGCATTCAGTTCCGTTCATTAACAGGGCGTAAAAATCCTGATGGCCCAGCTGATCCTATTATTGTGCACCCTGATGTACGTCGTATGCTGTTAACGCAGAAAGCGTTCGCGGAAGGCAACCGAGCGCTTGCCGCTTACTGTATGCAGTTAGTTGACGTTACTTTGTATGGTAGCGACGAGGCTGAGAAGCAACTTGCGGATGCAAAACTTGCATTCTTAACGCCAATCGTGAAAGCCTTCTTAACTGAAACCGCGCAAGAAGCCACGAGTTACGGTATGCAGGTTTATGGCGGCCACGGCTTTATCAAAGAATGGGGCATGGAGCAGCTAGCTCGCGATACCCGTATCTGCACCATGTATGAAGGTACTACAGGTATTCAAGCCGTTGACCTATTAGGTCGTAAAGTAATGGGCTCTAATGGCGAATTGCTTAATGTGTTTGTCCAAGAAGTGCGCGACTACTGTAATTCATTGCGCGACAACGCTCAGTTTAGTGCTTGGACTAACGCGCTAAACTCTCACCTTGACGAGTGGCAGCAGATCACTATGGACATCGGTAAGGCAGCAGCATCGAACCCAGATGAAATTGGTGCAGCGTCTGTCGATTACCTAATGTATTCAGGTTATGTCACCGTTGCTTACTTCTGGCTAAAAATGGCAGTGAAAGCACAAGAACAGCTTGATGCAGGTAGCACCGAAACCGAGTTTTATAAGAGTAAAATCTTAACAACGGGCTTCTACTTTGACCGTTTGTTAACCCGTACTCGCTCACTGGTTTCGGCAATGCAATCAGGCGCAGACAACTTGATGTCTATGCCAGAGAGTATGTTCGCTATCGAGTAACGACATAAAAGTAATACACGTGCGTTACTAAAAGACGTACGAAAGGCCGAGCAAATAATGTAGCCGAGAAAATGATTTAACCAAATAATCATTGGATACGTTATTTTGCTCGGCTTTTTTGTTTCTTAAAAAAACATAGAGGAAGCGAGCACAGTAATTGTTTCAAAGTACGCGAATGTTGAGGGGGCTCACATTCAATATTTAATCCGAACGCGTCGCATTGGTTACACCGGGAAAAGCCTGAATGGGTACAAAAAGAAGCGATAAATTTTACAGGGGCCTAGAAAGGGGTGAGGCCCCTAAAAGGGGCCTCCAGTGCGGCATCCTGCCGCTACCATGTTGAATCGTTACATCACATGGTGTGACTATATCTTCTTATTAAATTCTGCCGTTAAGCTCTGCTGAGATTGGTGAGCTCTGTAGACCTTGCTCTGCAATCCACGCTTGAAGTGTTTTGCCGTCTGATTCAGGTTCTGCTAGGTCTTTGCTTGGCATTTTCTTAACTAACAGCGTACCTACTTCAACTGCATTGTTAGTAATAGCAGTACGGATTAGGCTTTGACCGTTACAAGAAATACCAGAGTAGTAATCGCGAAGCTTAAGCTTGTAGTCTGATTGAACGCTACGCATTTTCTTGCGAAGTTCGCCTTTGTCATCGGCTTGAACGATAGTGCAAATATTTGCTAGTGCTTCGTTAATGTCGTTAGCTTGTGCTGCGTTAGAAAAAGCTAAAGTAGATGCTGCAATTACTAGAGAAGTTTTAACGATTTTCAACATGGTTAAATTCCTTCGGTCGTTGTTATTAAGATTATGTTTGTTCGTTGAGATGCATTAAACCTGAATCTAACTGATTGAAAAACATGCTGTAAAATAACATGGTATGCCAAATTATACTTATTGGCAGCCATATGGCTGAGAATGCCAGGTATGTGTGTTTGTGAGGGGGCATTTACAGAATGGTAGAACGGCAAAAGTACAACGGAAATAAAAAAGGCCCCGTAGCAGTGGGGCCTTTCAGCGCAGCATTTGCTGCAACCATGTTGAATCGACTCACATGGTAATGTGAAATAGTGCTTAAATCCTGTCGTTAAGCTCAGCTGAAATTGGAGAGCTTTGTAAGCCTTGCTCTGCAATCCACGCTTGTAGTGTTTTGCCGTCAGCTTCTGGCTCAGAAAGATCTTTACTTGGCATTTTCTTTACAAGCAGTGTGCCTACTTCAACCGCGTTGTTGGTCAATGCTGTACGAATAAGGCTTTGACCACCACATGTTACGCCAGAGTAATAATCGCGTAGTTTTAGTTTAAAGTCAGACTGTACGCGACGCATTTTTTTACGTAGCTCACCTTTGTCATCTGCCTGAACAATAGTGCAGATGTTTGCTAGGGCTTCATTTACATCATTTGCTTGTGCTGCATTTGAAAAAGCTAAGGTTGAAGCTGCGATGACTAGAGAAGTTTTAACGATTTTCAACATGGTTAAATTTCCTTCGTTGTTAGTTTAATTAATCAGTTCGTTTGTTCGGGATTAATTAAAAAACAACCAAGTCGATTAAAAAACATTCATTCAAATAACAAGGTATATCAAACAATACGTTATACTAAAGGTGTAAGAGAGATGAAACTCGCTGTAGCCTTTAGTAGTAAAGGGATGGAGCATACAGTAATGCATCGAGTGGCTAGATCAATAAATCGTCAAATAAAGCATAAAAAAACAGCGGAAAAACTGTTTTTTTAGCTTTTATTGAAGTTACTGCGTATGAAAAGTGCGCTAATTTGAGAATCGTTTAACAAGAATAAAAACGAAATTATGGAAGAACTAATGCCGCTGCTGTGCGCTCTGTTGTAATTAAACCATTTAGGAACTTCGAGCGAAGGGCTCCCCTTATTGCTTTCAATTTATTGTCACCCGATGCAACACCTATAACCGGCCTCTCAGGCGTTGCCTTTAACTTAAAACTGGTCACTCTCTCATTAATATCGCAGTTAATAAGAGCGCCTTCTTCATTAAATATCCAACTTATGATCTCGCCGCTTGCTCCAGACTCTGCAAGTGTCGCTAAATCATCGTCGCCGATGAACCCATCCTTATATAGCGGAGATACGCTGCCTAAATTGCCGATACCTACAAAGCTGATGTCAGCTTGTTCTGCAAGCGCGTGAATACGGGAAATGTGCTTTTGCCCTTGCCATATTTCCCTTTCTGATTGGCTTGAAGCAATAACAGGTGTTGGCATAGGGTAGTGTTGTGCCTTAACTCTGTCGGCTACGTGTACCGCAACGTCGTAGCGCGTGGCTTCGCCATTTTCAGCAATGTTACCAACAAGAGAAACAATTTTATGTTGAGGACAGTGCAGCATCGACAGTTCATCTGCGCACGCACGAAGTACGCGACCTGTGCCAAAAGCTATCGTTTTGGGGACGTCGGATTTTAACGCTCTTTCTATTGCTGCTGCACCCGCCTGGCCAAGCCCTCGAGTGGTATTGGGGTCATCATCTACGTTAGGAACAACATCGCAATATGTTAATCCAAATTTTTCTTGGAGCCGTTGTGCTAATTCCATACATCTAGCGATTGGGTGCTCTAAACGTACTTTTACAAGACCTTCTGACATAGATAACGCTACCAAGCGCTGTGCGCTCTGGCGCGACGTTTTAAGTGTTTTAGCTATTTCATCTTGCGTTTTCCCGCCAACATAGTACATCCATCCTGCTCTGGCGGCTTCGTCAAGTTTATTGAGTTCGTTCTGCGCTTTCTTACTCATTTTATATTTCTCACGTCGAATATGTTGGGCCAGTAACCGTAAAGCTCGTCCCATGTTTTTATAGTGTGATCAGATGATGTGTTACCACTGTGTAAGTGTGCGCCACCTGTATAATGTAAATAGTGCATACCCGCACTTTTAGCGGCGGAAATTCCTGGCTGAGAGTCTTCGATAACTAAGCAATTTGCCGGATCAACGCCCAGGGAGTTTGCAGCGTATAAAAATAAATCGGGCGCTGGCTTTCCTCGTTTTACTAATGAGCGTGTATAAACTCGGCCTTCAAAAAAATCATGAAGTCCTGTACGGTTTAGCGCCTTTGCCGTTCTTTCTGGGGAACTGCTGGTCGCGATGCAAAAAGGTATTGTTAGCGCTGAAAGCACAGACTCGATTCCAGGTGTTTGCTGAAGAAAGTGCTCGAAGTTTTTGAACAGTAATGTATAGAAGTCTTCTTTCATAGCAGTAGTAAGAGTAAGCATGAAATCTTCTTTTAACTTAAACTGAACATGTTCCATGCTTTTTCCAAGGAAGTGTTCAATAAAATAGTCCTTTGATAGGGTAATGTTGTAACGAGACAAAATGGTTTGCCACGTCTCCATCGACAATACTTCGCTATCGATAAGTACGCCATCGCAATCAAAAATTACTAAATCAACGGTCTTTATTTGCAAGAATCACCTTTCCTTAATTTCTGTTTTTCACACACTCGCTTTTGTTAGACGACTATTAGACCATCAAAGAATATATCTAAACAGATTGAACATTTGCCTAAGTGTAAGGTAATTGGTGTTAATTATTCTACCTAAACGCACCTTTCTCCAGTGCTATGTTCAATATCCCTTCGAATATCTAGCAATTTACATACTCTCGGGAATGTATTTTTTCTATTTTAGAAACAATTATTTAAATTCTTATAGACGTTTGTGTTTCTTGTTTTAGCACAGTTTTTAAAGTGTTAATGAAGTGGCAATGCGCCAACTTATTTTGTTAATGGCTGTTTACAAGAATCAGGGGCTGTGTAAATATTCACGCATAAATGAGATAAATCCCAGGTTGTGAGCAAATGCTCTAAATGGCATTTTAGCGCAAAGGGAAAACCACCTACAACACGAGATCTGAAGATGAAGTCGACGTCTAGTGATATTGATATTTCGCAAATTAGTGACGAGCAACTCCCTGTCGCTAAACATAAATTGAAAGGCTGGAAGCATTTCATGGGTTTGTATGCTGGCGAACATGTCGCCGCAACAGAGTTTGTATTTGGGGCCACTTTCGTTGCACTTGGCGCCACCATGATGGATATCTTGTTGGGGTTGCTTATTGGTAATTTACTTGCCGTACTAAGTTGGACTCTCATTACCACACCTATTGCTGTGGAAACCAGATTGAGCCTTTACTCTTACCTGCAAAAAATTGCGGGAGATTCAATGACCAAGCTCTACAACTGGGCAAATGTGGTGATATTCACTGTTATATCGGCAGCAATGATCACCGTGTCTGCCACCGCCGTGCGTTTTGCCCTTAATATTCCTGCCCAGTTGAACTGGTATCCTACAAATTTAGCTTTTGTCGCTGTGGTTCTTGCAGTTGGCGTTATCGTTGTTTTCGTCGCTATGTATGGTTTCAATGCCGTATCAGACTTCTCCCGTATTTGCGCTCCTTGGCTTTTCACCATGTTTATTTGTGGCCCTCTAGTGTTAATGCCAGCACTCGCAGAATCTGTAATTGGGCAGACTTTTATCTCATCGTGGAGCGACTTTGTACATATTGGTAGCACATCGGTATGGACGGGGCTGACTCAAAACGGAGAGCCAGGGATCGGATTACTAGAAGTTATTGGCTTTTCCTGGGCGGCCAATACTATTACACACTTTGGTTTAATTGATATGGCATTGCTTCGTTTTGCTAAGCGCAAACGTTATGGACTGTGTACGTCTGCAGGCATGCTATTTGGGCATTACATTGCGTGGATTTCAGCTGGCATTATGGGCGCGGGGACTGCGGTCATAGTGCAGAAATCAATTGTGGAATTAGACCCAGGTGATGTTGCCTTTCATGCTCTGGGGTTATCGGGCCTTGTCATCGTTATTGTTGCTGGCTGGACTACAGCAAATGCTAACCTTTATCGAGCTGGTCTTGCTGCCCAAGCTATTTTTAAAGATAAATCTCGCCATAAAACTACCGCCATAGTCGGCATGGTAACCGTGGCTATTGCTTGTTTTCCCTTTGTATTTACTAAGCTACTTCCTCTTCTTACTTATGCCGGGTTGCTGGTGGTGCCAGTTGGAGCGATTGTATTTGCAGAACATACTATTTTTCCTCGTATTGGCTATACACGATATTGGGCTCATTACCAGAGCTTAACGCATAGCACACCAGCCGTAGCGAGTTGGGGCGTAGGTCTTGCTTTTGGATTCGGGCTTAATGCGTTGAATGTTATGTCATTCTATTATGTTTTCATCCCCACGTGGTTTTTCACCATTGCTGTCTACACAGGGCTAGCCGCTAAATATGGCGCAAAGCGTGAATATCCAGAGCAGGTAGCGCAAGTAAGCGCATTCGATCAGCGAGTAGAAGCACATCAGCAAGCCGAAGCCGCTAAAACAAAGGAAGATGTAAAGGACAGCCGTGCTTCTTCTACGCTACTACGCATCGTATCTGTAGCGAGTCTGGTTGTTTCTATCGCATTGGCTTTCAACACGTTTTCTCTTAGTGACACGCTGAGCGCCTACGAGTCTAATCGAGACCTTTTCTTTAACGTCGGGTTTGCGTGCACGGTTATTTATTTCGTTACTGCATATTGGGCGATGCGTCGTCATAAAGCATTTCAAAACACATAAGGTTTTTATGAAAACTCAAACACCTATCTTATTGAATAGAGCTAATCTGGCGAAAATGCCGGCAGATTTTAAGCGGCCTTCTTATAACGTAGAAAATGTTAAAACTGGTATTGTTCACATTGGAGTGGGAGGGTTTCACCGCGCGCACGAAGCTATGTATGTAGACAGACTCATGGCGAAAACCGGGGATTTGTCCTGGGGAATTTGCGGTGTAGGCCTTCGTGAAAATGACCGGGCCATGAAAAAAGTGCTCGACGAACAAGATAACCTGTATACCCTGATTGAAAAGTATAAAGATGGTACCCGCAAAGCATCGGTCATCGGTGCTATGACAGGTTTTCTTATGGCGCAGGATAACCCTCAGGCGGTTATTGATAAGATGGCTGAACCCGAGGTACACATCGTTTCGTTAACCATTACTGAAGGTGGATATAATTTCGACGCGTCTACAGGGGAATTTATCGCCGCTAACCCAGACGTTATCCATGATATTGAAAACCCGAGAAGCCCTAAATTAGTTTTTGGTTATCTTGTTGCTGCGCTTAAAAAACGCAAGGAAAATCAGATTAAGCCTTTTACCGTTATGTCATGTGACAACATTCAACACAACGGACAAGTGCTGAAGAAAATGCTGCTTTCTTTCATAGAGTTATTCGACACCGCATTAGCTGACTGGGTAAACGAAAACGTAAGTTTCCCAAACTCGATGGTAGATAGAATAACGCCTGCGACGACAGAAGAAGACATCACAACGTTAAAATCAAAAGGCGTGGAAGATGGCTGGCCCGTAGTCTGTGAGCCTTTCGAACAGTGGGTTATCGAAGACAGTTTTTGCAATGAAAAACCAAAGTTTAACCTTGTTGGCGCACAATTTGTGGATGATGTAGCACCTTACGAGAAACTAAAACTTCGCATGCTCAATGCGGGTCACTCTGTACTTGGCCTGGTAGGTTCGGTAGCTGGACTCGACACAATTCATGAGAGCGTTGATGTAATGCAGCTTAAGCGTTTGCTTTCCGTTTTTATGGAGAAGGAAGTGATGCCAACGCTGGATATGGTAGAGGGAATAGATGTTTTTGAGTACAGAGATACATTAATTTCTCGTTTCTCCAACCCGTTTATAAAAGACACGCTCGCGCGAATTTGTCTTGAAAGCTCGGCAAAATTACCTGTGTTTTTGCTACCAACTGTACGAGATAATTTGGCGAGCGGCAGGAATGTTAGTATAAGTGCTCTAGTTATTGCATGCTGGGCTTACTATTCCGATAAACACTCTTCCCAAGATGGGAAACCACTTGAAGTCAATGATGTGATAGCCGAGACGCTACACGGTGCGGCGGTCGATAACCACCTTGATAGTCTCAGCTTCTTAAAACTAGAAGCGGTATTTGGTTCGCTGGTAAACCAAAACCAGTTTACTGTTTGTTATAAAGCGTATGTTGAGCGTCTGTATCAGGGTGAACCGGTATTATTGATTTGTGAAGAGGTAGCAAACAACGTACTTGAACTCGCCAAAGCTTGTTAAGTCGCGTCGTTAATCACTGTGGGTGAAGAGAGTAGGGATGTGCTCTCTTTTTTTTAGTAGTTCAAAATTATTGGGTACCACAAAAGAAAAAAGCGACCCGAGGGTCGCTTTCTAAAGTGCAGATTTCTCTGCAACCATGTTGAACTGATTCACATGGTGTGAAATTGTCTTATAGACGGTCGTTGATTACCGCAGCAATAGGGTTGTCTTGTAAACCGTTTTCCGCAACCCAAGCTTGAAGTGTTTTACCGTCAGCTTCTGGTGCTTCTAAATCGCTCTTAGGCATTTTCTTTACAAGCAATTCGCCAGCTTCCACAGCATTATTAAGTAACGCTGTACGAATTAGGCTGTTGCCGCTACAGCTGATACCAGCATAGTAGTCTTTTAGTTTCATGCGATAGTCAGATTCAACTGAACGCATTTTCTTACGTAGTTCGCCTTTATCGTCTGCTTGAACGATAGTGCAAATATTCGCTAGTGCTTCGTTAACATCAGCCTGTGCTACGCCCGACACACCTAATGTCGCTGCAATAACAAGAGAAGTTTTAACAATTTTCAACATGGTTAATTCCTCAAGTATTTGTGAGTTTGTTTGTTCGTTTGTTCGAGTGGATTAAACGACAAAATGCGGAGCTTGAAAACGTTCTAAGCGATACTTAGGTATGCAGTTTCATAACCAACAACAGGGCAAAAAAAAGCGCTCTTAAAGAGCGCTATAGAGGAAAGCATTGCTAATGAGATTTGTAATTACTGGCCACTTCCATGATTTGCTCGCGCATCCACATATGAGCGTGGTCGTGGTCAGCACTAACGTGCCAGTAAAGAAAATATTCTACTGGTGGTAGGTCAAAAGGCACTTCATAAAGAGCAAGGTCGTAATGCTTTGCTAGGTGATACGGCAAGCAAGCGATGAGGTCAGTTTTAACTATCGTACTTGGCACGGTTAAAAAATGTTGCCCTCGCATCACTTCTTTGCGTCTTTTACCAATTTTATCCAACGCAATTTCTATTGGTCCTACGCCCGATTTTCGTTGTGACACATTGATATGTCCTAGTCGAAGGAAAGTGTCTAAATCAAGGCCGTTTTTTAGTGCAGGATGATTTTTTCTTGCTAGCACGACTAACCTGTCTTGTGCGATTTTTTCTTTACATAGGTGAGGATCGGTAAATGTTGATGCGTCTGAATAAAAGTCCAGTGCCCCTGAAGCCATCGCTGAAACCACTTGGCTTCTTGGGATCTCGTAGTTAGTAAGTCCGATGTTTGGCGCAAGATTCTGCAGACGTGAAATTAACCGAGGCATAATACTTACCTCTAGCAAATCCCTACTAGCAAAATTAAACGATTTTTCAGCAGTTAGCGGATCAAATGTATGGCTTTCTTGAACACTTTTACGCAATAGAGCCAAGGCTTGACGAGCAGGAACAATAATATTTTGGGCAACGGGAGTAGGTGTCATACTGTGGCCAGTTCGAACAAACAAAGGGTCGTTTAGCATTTCCCTAAGCCTTGCTAATGAGTTACTCACCGCAGGTTGGGTGATGCATAAGACATCGGCTGCCTTGGTTAAGCTTCCTGCCGTATAAATGGCGTCGAATACTGCAAAAAGGTTCAAATCGATTCTATTGAGATTCATAACTAATCCTTTAAGAGCGAGTGCCCTGAAAAAAGCCAATAGATGAAGCGGCGCTGGTTTGTATCACAGGGTTTTGAAGATAAGCTGTGATGCAATGCTACATAGCATCTACGAATAATTTACGTTAGTGTAACAAGAATATTTATAAATACCTATTATTAAAAGTTAATTGAAACATTCAAGCGAATAATAGTAGTTTTGTCGATAGTAAACGGATATTGGACTCAAAAATGAAAACACTTTTAGACTTAGCAGTAGGAGATACCCTTGAACAGCCTGAGTGGTTAACCGTCACACAAGAGATGACTAATCAATTTGCTGACGCTACTGGGGACCATCAGTGGATACACTTGGACGCTGCACGCTGCGAAAGAGAAAGTCCATTTAAAACAACAATTGCACACGGTTTTCTCACTGCCAGCCTTATGCCCAAAGCATTTGCTGAAGTCATTGCACCTAATGAGCGAATCGCTTCAATGATCAATTATGGTATTGATAAGTTACGTTTTCTTGAACCTGTAAAAAGCAATGATGCTGTGAAATATCAATTCAAGCTGGTTGATGTCTCGGAAAAAGCGCAAGGAAAACTGTTCAAAGTGGAAGCGAGTTGCCTGTTGAAATCGAGTGGGAACCCTGCACTGGTAGGCAGTTTTCTTATGCTTGCAGTGCTTAAACCTTAATTAAAAAGTGCGTGAGACTAAACACGTTAAAAGCAAATACGCTATTGATGTAAACGTGGCGTGTATCATTTTCCACGAAGTGTATGCATATGACTTACCTTGTGAAAGGTCTCTTCACCCGCTTCAGAAAATAGTAAGGCGAAAAGATTTAAAGCCTGAGTTGCTAGGTTAGCAATCCTCAGGCTTTTGCTATTGTGATTTAGTTTAAACTCGATAGATGTGGTGTTAGTTAGACGCTTCCTCTGCGCCTTCTTCAATCGCTTCTCCTGCGCTTTGAATATCCTTACCCGCACCTTCAACGGTGGCACATCCACCTAAAGTGCCGAAACTTGCTGCTAATATAAGTACTAAAAAAGCGTGTTTAAGTGTTTTTGAATTTAACATTTCCATTTGCATCTCCTTAGTTTCATTCTTCTGCGGGGTGCTCAGGGTCATCACCCGCCTTTACATCAGACTGCTTTGTTGATGAATCCGTTTTATCCTTACTCTTACCGTGCTCGTTTTGCTTCTCCAGCATAGTATTTAATTTATCCCCTCCCTTGGCGTTGAAATCCAATGTTCTGATAGGGAAAGGAATGAGAATATCGTTTTCTTCCAATACAGTTTTAACAGTACTGACAGCGTCATGACGAACGCTCATAAATCCGGGGTCTCCCGGGTATCTAATCCAAAACCACAACAGCAGGTTAATACTCGAATCTCCAAACGACTCTGCATAGACTGCGGTTTCTTCCTTTCTGATAACGTAATCCTTTTCATTCATCGCGTCAGTGATGACCCTAGCGGCTTCCTCTATATCATCTGCATAGGAGATACCCACGGGAACTTCTATCCTGCGATAACCCAAATAGGAGTAGTTAGTTAGTATATTCCGAAACAGTATTTTGTTGGGTATAACTTCAAGTTGACCATAAAAGGTTTCAACCAAAGTGTTTCGAAGGTTAATCTCTTTAACGTTACCGAATACTCCTTCTGCTTCAATAACGTCGCCAATTTCAAAGGGCTTCCTAATACCCATGGCTACACCGGCAATGAAGTTTTCTGTCATGTCTTGAAACGCAAAACCAATGGCCAACCCCACAATACCTGCGCCGGCTAATAAAGAGGTAACAGTTCCCTTAAGGCCAACAAAATCAAGCGCAATGAAAATACCCGCTACTAAAATGATAGATTTGATTATGGAGGTCAGGAGGCTTGCAATTTGTCGCGACTCAAACGTTCTGCGCATGAGTTTGCCGGCAACATTGCCAATTACTTTTGCGATAATGCCAAATGCAATGGCAATAAAAAATGCAACAACAATGTTAGGAAGTAGCGTGATACCGCCTTCTATCCACGACTCTAACTTCTCGCTTAAAAGTTTATAAACCTCATCTAACTTTGGAAACTCCATAGACCTCGTAGCACCTTTATATAAAGTGATGTTGATATTTCAAAAATCATTCCTTCTCATGCTTGCGATTAAGTTGTTGAAATATATGGAGTAAATGCTTTCTCGGCTGAAGGGGGATGCTAGTAATGGTGAATAAATTACCCACATCGGGAAACATATTCTCATTAGGGTAAATGCGCTTTAACCCACCGGTAGTCGGCTGTTATCCATAAAGATATCTGGTCAGACCATGTGTAAAATTAATGTAAACATATTATTCACAATAAATTTACAAAGATGGAATTCGAGCATAGTATCAGATTTGTAGGTCAATATTTGTTCATGGCCTCAAACAATAACAACACGAAATCGAACAGCCTGTCGCTAGCGGAAAGTGTGGGTAGTATGCCGGTAGTGATAAGCCCAGATTTGGAATCACACTATGAAATTTAAAACGCGTAAGACAGCAGTGGCTGCAATGGTCGGTACTGCTTTATTTTGCTCACCTTACATCGCATCAGCCCAAGAAGCTGACGTAGAAAGTGAGCAAGATGCTAAGAAAGACGTAGAACTCATTTTGGTTACGGGTAGTTTTGTTCGCCGTAGCGAAAACTTCGAATCTCCATCACCACTTGCCGTAGTAGATAGCGTGGCTATCGACGCGATAGGTGCAAAAAACATTGCGGATATCACGCAAACACTCACCATTAACACCGGCGCCGAAAACAACCCAGATGCTTTTACTCAAAATGCGACTGCGGGTACGTCGAATATCAACCTCCGTGGTTTGGGCGTAGCGTCAACATTGGTTTTGCTTAACAACAAACGTCAAGTTGTTACTGCCCAACCCACAAACGAAGGTTTGAACTTCGTTGATACCAGCTCACTTGTCCCTATGATTGCCATCGACCGTATGGAAGTGGTTAAAGACGGTGCCTCTGCTTTATATGGTTCGGATGCGGTTGCGGGGGTAGTGAACTTTATCACTAAACGCAATTATGACGGTGCAATGGTAAGCCTTGATTATCAAGACGGTGCTCATGGCGATAATAAAGAATACATTCTGCAAGGCTTATGGGGTGCGACAGGAGATAACGGAAGTGTTTTAGCGGCTATTAGCTATACCAACCGTTCTCCGCTTTTCCTAAGTGATAGACGTCTTAGTCGTCCACAAGACGATACCAGTGCGTTAGGAAACCCTGGCTCGTTCTTTTTGAACATTCCTGGAGCAGGTGCACTTCCTATTATTGACCCATACGGGTGTGAAGAGTTTGGCGGAGCGCCAAGATTACTTGCACCAAGTGGTACAGTGCCTGGATTAGACATTGGTTTCTGTGGCTTCGATTTTGGTAAGTTCTACTCGTACGTAGCCGATGAAAGTCGTACGAACGCTTATGTGCGCGCAGATTACGAATTCCAAAACGATATAACATGGTCTGCGGAATTCAGTTTGGCTAGAAACCGCGCTGAACGTGGTGGCGCCCCAAGTTTCCCAATACTTACCTCGCCAATAGTTCCAGATTATCATCCGCAAAACCCGTTTGGTCAGTCTGTTGCTTTCTTTGGACGAGCTGAAGGTAACGGTTTCCCTGGTGACCCAGCTAATACCGAATCAGATACCTTCCGCTTTAGTACGAGTTTACAAGGTGTGACTGATACTGGCTTCTGGGAAGTGAGCTATACACGTGCGGTTAATGACTTCATTTTTAGAGTGCCTGATGTTCTTAACACCGAGTTCCAACTAGCGCTATATGGCCTAGGCGGTTCAAACTGTGATCCTATTGCCGGAACGCCTGGAGTAGGGAACTGTGAATTCTTCAACCCATTTGCAACGTCGTATACTTCAGCACCAAACTCAGATTACGTAGTGAGTTCATTCACTGGAACTGAAGTTATCGACTCTAAAGCTGACCTAGAAGTATTCGAAGCGTTCACGTCCTTTGACGTGTTTGAAATGGGCGGTGGCTTTGCTGCTTTAGCGTTGGGTGTTCAGTATCGTGAAAATCAATTAAGCCAAGATTACGATGATCTTGCTAACCAAGATAGCTTCACATTCGTTATTGGTAACCCAGACATTGATGGTAGCCAAGATGTATGGGCTGCATTTGGTGAACTTGCTCTACCGATAAATGATGAATTAGACATTCAGTTAGCTGTTCGTTACGAAGACTACGGCGGTACTATTGGAAGCACGGTTGATCCTAAGCTCGCTATTTCGTGGCGTGCTACGGATGAGTTTTCACTGCGTGGTTCTGTATCGACGTCGTTCAGAGCGCCAACTGTGTTCTTAGCGCAAGGTGGTTCAACATCGCTACAACAACTTATTGACCCTGTTCAGGGGGCCACGGCGTTCGTTGCGGTGCGCACTTCAGGTAACGAAGAGTTAAAGCCAGAAGAATCGACGGCGTATAACATCGGTTTTTCTTATGAACCATTTAGAGATCTGTCTATAGAAGTTGATTATTGGAACTTCAAATTTGAAGACCTGATCATTCAGGAGAATGCACAAGCAGTATTGAATGACGACCCAACTAATACAGACAGAGTAGTTAGAGCCGGAGATCCAGTAACAGGGCCGGTACTGCAAATTAACAATACTTATGTAAACGCAAGTTCTCTAGAGACGTCAGGTCTTGATTTTGTGACAAGTTATAAAATAGAGACGGATTTTGGTAACTTCACGCCTACATTGAACGCGACGTACATAACTAAGTACGACTTGACGGACCCTCAAGCAGGGAACATTGATGGCGCTGGACGTCGTAACTTTAATAACATTGGTGTGTCTTCACCTGAGTTGCGAGCGAACCTAGGATTAGCGTGGCAAAATGATATTCACGCTGCGAATATTTTCCTACGCTACATCTCATCTTACGATGATGATCAAAACTGTGCTGACGGCACAGCTAACGTGGCTGGTTGTTCTGGTGGTTTCTATGAGGTGGATAGTCACCTAACGGTAGACGCTCAATACAATATTGATTTGGGTGGTTTATATGACACTGAACAAAGCTATGTGTTGACGTTAGGTGCAATCAACATGTTTGATGAAGATCCTCCACAGCTATTCACTAACAGTGGATTTGACTCAAAGGTTCACGATCCTAGAGGTCGTCAGATCTATGCGCGTTTAGCTATTGAGTTTTAATCATTAATACTAATGAAGTATGGCCGGCCTTTATAAGGCCGGCTTTTTTGTAAACCATAGCCACCACCTTAAGTTTGTATTTTTAGTCACGCCCACTTCTTTTATTAAACCAGTCATTTAAAGTGTCATATTCAAACCTAAAGATATCGCGTACATCATTATTATTGTTTAAAGGAGAACATAATGGCGACAAAGCTGTCTGAAAAAGAAATTAATGAAAGTTTGAATGCGCTAAACGCACTAGTTTCAGATGACACTCCATGGGAGCAAAGTGGTGACTGCATCAAAAAGACATTTACATTCAAGAGTTTTATCCGTGCATTCGGGTGGATGTCACAGATTGCGATTTGGGCGGAGAAGCTAAAACATCACCCAGAGTGGTTCAACGTATATAACAAAGTAGAGGTTACGCTAACTACTCACGATGCCGGTGGACTGACTGAACTTGATTTTGCGCTTGCTGAAAAAATGGAAAAATTCAAATAGTTCGAAAACTGCGTTAAATAAATGGGACTGAATACCTGTAAATTCGTATTAACTTTGCACAGGTTGGTCAATTAAAGCGCGAACAGTCAGAAAAGTGAAATATTTCGCATCTTGGCACTTGTGTTGAGAAAGTCCCTATGTATAATACGCACCACGTTGAAGCGAGGCACATATTGAAGCGCTTTCATCGTTAATTTTCTGGCGCGGGATGGAGCAGTCTGGTAGCTCGTCGGGCTCATAACCCGAAGGTCGTAGGTTCAAATCCTGCTCCCGCAACCACAGAAAATGACCAGAATTTCAAAGCATTGCAAAGGCAAGCTTTACCGTACAAGCGCGGGATGGAGCAGTCTGGTAGCTCGTCGGGCTCATAACCCGAAGGTCGTAGGTTCAAATCCTGCTCCCGCAACCAATTTAAGACCAGAATTAAAAAGCACTGCATTTGCAAGCTTTACCGTACAGTCGCGGGATGGAGCAGTCTGGTAGCTCGTCGGGCTCATAACCCGAAGGTCGTAGGTTCAAATCCTGCTCCCGCAACCACCTTTAAAACCCAGCTTTGGCTGGGTTTTTTCTTTTCCGACGATATAACACTTGAGCTCTTCCTGATTTAAACGATAATTTTGAATTAATTACTACACTGTGTATGCGAGTGTGCTAAGTTAACTTCACGCCACCATTGAAAATTAGACTAATAGGTAGTTTGGCCGCGTTATGATCTCTCGTTTTTTTACGTTCGAAGAACATGCCACCTTAGTTGAAGGTGCTTATCATTTCCCATTGGTTGTGCTCTCATTGTTGGTGGCAGTATTTGCGTCATTCATGGCGTTCAATGTAGCGGGACAAGCCGCGATTACAGAAGACAAAATTAGAAGAAATACCTTATTAGGCACCGGTAGTATTGCGCTAGGTGGTGGCATTTGGTCGATGCACTTTTTAGGCATGACCGCGTTTGATTTGTGCTTACCCGTCAACTACGACCCATTTATCACCGGACTATCTGCAATTCCAGGAGTTGCGGCAGCGTGGGTGGCGCTTCATCTTTTAATAAAAACTCGCATTAGCATTGCAGAGATAGTTTTGGGTGGCGTGTTAGTAGGGGCGGGCATCGGCACAATGCACTACAGCGGTATGGCCGCTATGGAGATGGCACCTCTTCTTCGTTATGACCTTGGCATGTTTGCCCTTTCTATTATAGTCGCTGTGTGTTTAGCCATGCTGTCACTGTGGATTAAGTTTGGTATTACTGCTGCGACTAAAGCCAAGAGACTGTTAGGTAAACATGTATTGCTAGCCAGTATTATTATGGGCTTGGCCATTTCTGGAATGCACTATACCGGTATGGCAGCTGCTAGGTTCGTGTTACCACCTGGCATGGAAACTTCCGGTCAGTCCTCAGATATAGCGGTTTTCCTCGCTATTTCCATTGCTATTGTTACTTTGATACTCATCACTATGGTACTGGGCATTAGCTTGCTCTTTAAATACCGCGATGTAATGGTTCGTGCCATCGAGAGTGAGCGCATTCAAAGCGCTATAACAGATACTGCTGTCGATGCCATCCTTACTGTAGATGATAAAGGTATTATCAAAACCGCGAACCCTGCTGTAGAACGTATTTATGGTTACACTCAGCAAGAAATTATCGGTATGCACGCGCTCGACATTGTGACGCCTGAGAGACGCCATTTATACGGTGATGACTTTTTTAGTCAGCGGGTAGTACCAACAGAACAAATTATTGGCGCTGGTAGGGAAGTTGAAGTTTTACGTAAGGATGGCGAGAGGATACCCGTTAGTATAGGGGTAGGTTATACAAAAATTGAAGGGAAACCTGTTTTCGTGGCGTTTGCTTCTGATTTGCGTAAACGCAAAGAAATGGAAGATGCTTTACGTGAAAGTGAGGCCAAGTTTAGAAGCCTTATTTCAAACATTCCCGGTATGGCGTATCGCTGCTTGAATATGCCAGGCTGGCCTATGGTATTTATCAGTGACGCTGTAATAGAGGTTACTGGCTACCCGCCGGAGGATTTTACTCTACCTAATCCGAAACGCTCATTTGCTGATCTTTATCATCCTGAAGATGCTGAGCGTCTTTCTACCATAAGCCCTGAGGTAGGAGAATTCTCATATGAATATAGAATCATTGCGAAATCTGGCGAAGTTAAGTGGGTTACAGAGCATGGCGTACAGGTTAAAGATGACGAAGGCATGGTACTGTATGTAGACGGCTTCATATCTGATATTACGCACCGAAAAGTCATGGAAAATGAGCTAAAATCAGCAAAGGAAAAAGCTGAACAAGCCGCCGCCGCACGTACTGCTTTTCTAGCGAATATGAGCCACGAAATTAGAACGCCAATGAATGCAATTATTGGTTTTAGTGACTTGATGTTAGGCGAATCGCTTCGGGAAGAGCAGAAATCCCACCTTACTACCATTAATCGCTCTGCTCGTTCATTACTCCACCTTCTTAACGATATCCTCGATAGTGCTAAGCTAGATAAAGGAAAGCTCGACTTGGATTATCGCGATTTTCTTATTCGCGAAGAGTTAGATTTGGTCATTTCTACATTTTGGTTAGAAGCTAAACGCAAGAAAGTTGGACTTGTACTCAATGTGGATGATTCAGTAGCTAATGGGTATAGAGGCGTACCCGAGCGCATGCGTCAGGTACTCAACAACCTTATTGGTAACGCCGTTAAATTTACCCACGAAGGTGAGGTGACAATTAACGTAAAAAGCGACGATAAATTTGTCTACTTTGATGTGTCAGATACGGGTATTGGTATGACGCAAGAGCAAGTGGAACGCGTCTTCGATCCATTTTCGCAAGCCGATGCGTCAATGAGTAGAAAATACGGTGGCACGGGGCTTGGCACTACTATTTCCAAGCAGTTGGTCGAACTGATGGGCGGGAATATTTTCGCACGCAGTGAAAAAGGCAAAGGCACAACATTTACATTTAGACTTCCGCTGAAAGTTGTGGAAATAGATGAGCATATTTCGAGTGACACAACGTCAAAAGCTACGCGAATAGAAACCACATTAAATGTACTTGTTGTCGATGACGTCCAACAAAATCTAGAGCTTCTTTCATTGTTATTGAAGCGTGCTGGTCATAATGTAGATACCGCAACTGATGGTTTGATTGCATTAGATAAAATGCAATCACAGTCATATGATGTTGTGCTAATGGATTTACAGATGCCCAAGCTAGACGGTTTGGAAGCAGCCAAACAGCGTCGAGAATTTGAAAAGGAAAATAGCTTACCTCCGACGCCCATTGTTGCGCTTACGGCTAGCGTATTGGTGCAAGATAAGCATGCTGCACAGCAAGCAGGCATGGAAGGATTTGCTAACAAGCCAGTCGATTTTGCACAGCTGATGGAAGAGGTGGCGCGCGTACTCAATATAGATACAAACGTGATAGATAATGCCAAGGAAAATCCAGTAATTGGCACATCTGAACCATCGCTTAAAGTCGATAAAAACGTATTGGATTTGAAAAAAGCGGTGGATTTGTGGGGAAGTGAAGAAGCCATCCTACAAGAAGTTGATAAATTCTCATCAACATGTAGAGATAAGATAGATGAGCTAATGGGAGCGGCTATTCGAGAAGATTACAAAGCTGTCGCTACGCTGTCCCACGGATTGAAAGGAACGTCAGGTAATCTCTGTTTAACCACTTTTTACCATACCACCAGAGAAATTGAAGCGCAGGCTTTGAAATCGATAGTTAATATTGAAGAGATCAACCGTCTTCGCGATGCGTTAGAAAGAATCGAATTAATGTTAAGTGAATCGCCACTGTACGCCGAGAATGCAATTAATGAAAGTATCGACAATGCGTTGCTGCTTAGTCATCTGGAAGCTATGCTCGATAGTGTAGAGCAAAACATGGTAGATGAAGAGGAATTGACATTTTTACGCGAAGTTGGATGTTCGAGTCATAAAGAACAGATTACGCAAATACTTTTAGATATCGATGATTTTGAGTTTGAGTTAGCGCATGAGCGCATCTCTACACTGATAAAAGAATTAAAGTAGCCAAGAGACACGGCATGTTAGAAATTGAAATCACAAAACCTACTTTACTCCTCGTTGACGACGAGCCGGTAAACCTGCGGGTTTTAAAGCAGCTTCTCGCCAATGACTACCAACTAATTTTCGCCAGAAATGGTGAGGAAGCACTAAAACTAGCACAAACAAGACAGCCTAACTTAATACTTCTAGACGTTATGATGCCAGGCCTGACTGGTTTTGAAGTGTGTCGTCAGCTTAAACAGCTTTCAAGTACAAGGCATATCCCTGTTATATTTGTCACAGCGCTAAATGACGAGCACGAAGAGACAGAAGGTTTTGAAGCTGGCGCGGTGGACTATATTACAAAGCCTATATCACCAGCCATTGTAAAAGCGCGGGTTAAAACTCATCTTAGCTTAGTACAGGCAGACGAGTTGCTGAACAGCCGATTACAAGTTGTTCAGCGTTTGGGGAGAGCAGCAGAATACAAAGATAATGAAACGGGCATGCATGTCATGCGTATGAGCCATTACTCTAAAGAGCTTGCGCTAGCCTATGGACTTACAGATAAACAGGCGGAAATTCTGCTTCATGCGGCACCTATGCATGACATCGGCAAAATAGGTATTGCTGATAGCATAATGTTAAAACCAGGGAAGCTTACCGACGAAGAGTTTGCCACTATGAAACATCACCCTGAGATTGGTGCGGAAATCATTGGTGATTGCGGTGATTCTTTGTTATTGAAAGTCGCTAAATCTGTTTCGTTGACCCACCACGAAAAGTGGGATGGGACGGGTTACCCCAAAGGGCTTGCCGGTGAAGACATTCCTATTGAAGGGCGTATTTGCGCTATCGCTGACGTGTTCGATGCTCTAACCAGTAAACGACCTTACAAAGACGCGTGGAGCATTGAAAAGACGGTAGATTTCCTGCAAAGCCAAAAAGGTAAACATTTTGAACCTAAACTTGTCGACCTTATGCTAGAGATAATGCCAAAAATACTCGACATAAAGGCAACATTTAAAGACGAGGATTAACAGCAGACTCTATTGGCTGTTGCTTAATCCGGCGCCTAGACGTATAATGTGCGTATTACGTGATGAGAGCGGGCTCCCTCAGTACAGGAAAGTAACGCACTTATCATTAGCAAGCTATCACCTAACGGTGGTTTTACCCATAGGTTTGCAACTGCCCATGTTGGCAGGTATGGGTTCAGAATTTTAATAAAAGCCCCGCTAGTCCGGGGCTTTTTGTTGTATTAAAACCTGGAGTCAGCCTCGCTGAGCCGGGTGATGACAGGTGGGCTTTAGGCCCTTTTTTCGTTTTTGGAGGTTTGCATTGGCAAAACTTGAAGAGAAACTAACCGAAATGTTAGAGCCGGGTGTTGAAGCACTAGGTTTCGAATTGGTTGGTATCGAGTTTGTACGAGCGGGGAAACATTCGATTCTTCGTGTTTTTATTGATCATGAAAACGGTATTACCGTAGATGATTGTGCAGATGTAAGTCATCAGGTTAGCGCAATTTTGGATGTTGAAGATCCAATTAGCACTGAATACAACTTGGAAGTGTCATCACCAGGTATGGACAGACCGCTTTTCAAAGAGAAGCACTATATCGAGTCTGTGGGTGAAGTGGTTCAAATTCGTTTGTCTATGCCAATGGATGACAGACGTAATTTTAAAGGCAAAGTACTCGCGTGCGAAAATGGCATTGTAAGTATTGAAGTGGATGGCCAGCAGTTCCAGTTAGCTGTGGCGAATATCGAAAAAGGTAACGTTGTTCCCACGTTCGATTAACGGAACAGCTCTGCTTTCATCGACGAAAGCAAAAGAGAGGCGAAAATGAATAAAGAAATTTTGTTAGTGGCGGAAGCCGTTTCAAATGAAAAACAAGTGCCTAGAGAGAAAATTTTTGAAGCGCTAGAGTTTGCGATCGCTAGTGCAACAAAAAAGAAAAACGAAGGCGAAATTGAAGTTCGTGTAAGCATCGACAGAACGTCTGGTGACTTTGATACATTCCGTCGCTGGTTGGTTATTCCTGATGATCAAGAACAGGAAAACCCATTTGCTGAAATTACGATTTCTGCGGCACAAATCGACGAACCAGAGATTCAACTTGGCGATTATGTGGAAGAACAGATTGAATCTATAAAATTCGACCGCATAACTACGCAAACCGCAAAGCAAGTGATCGTACAAAAAGTACGTGAAGCTGAGCGTCAGCAAATGATTGCTGAGTACGAAGACAAAGTGGGTGAACTAGTTACCGGTACGGTAAAGAAAGTTAACCGCGACAATATCATCATCGATTTGGGTAACAACGCTGAAGGCGTTATCTACCGCGATGACATGCTTCCTCGTGAAACTTTCCGTCCGGGTGACCGTGTACGTGGTCTTCTATACGTTATCCGTCCAGAAGCACGTGGCGCACAGCTATTCATTAGCCGTACGCACCCAGACATGCTAGTTGAATTATTCCGCTTAGAAGTGCCAGAAATTGCGGAAGAAACACTAGAAATTAAATCTGCGGCTCGTGACCCAGGCTCTCGTGCAAAGATTGCGGTTAAAACTAACGACAAACGCTTAGACCCAGTAGGTGCGTGTGTTGGTATGCGTGGTTCACGTGTACAAGCCGTATCGGGTGAACTTGGCGGTGAGCGTGTTGATATCGTGCTATGGGATGAAAACCCAGCGCAATTCGTTATCAATGCAATGGCACCTGCTGAAGTTGCGTCTATTGTTGTTGATGAAGACAGCAACACAATGGACGTTGCGGTTGAAGCAGACAACCTAGCTCAGGCGATTGGCCGTAGTGGTCAAAACGTTCGCTTAGCTAGCCAGCTGACTGGCTGGGAACTTAACGTGATGACGGTTGACGATCTCAACAAGAAGCACGAAGAAGAAAACGCGAAGGTACTTAATCTATTTACTGCTGGTTTGGACATCGACGAAGAGTTCGCGTCTGTCCTGGTAGATGAAGGCTTTACAACGCTTGAAGAAGTGGCATACGTGCCTGCAAGTGAACTTCTAGCGGTTGAAGGGTTAGATGAAGAAATGGTTGAAGAGCTGCGCAACAGAGCGCGTGCTTTCCTAACCACGCGTGCACTGGCGAACGAAGAATCGCTTGAAGGTGCAGAGCCTACAGAAGCCTTATTAAATCTTGAAGGTATGAGTAAACACGTGGCCTATGTGTTGGCCAGCCGCGGTGTTACTGACCTGGAAGAATTAGCAGAACAAGGTACCGATGATATCAGTGATATCGATGAACTAGACGAAGAGAAAGCCGGTGCATTAATCATGGCGGCTCGTAATATCGTATGGTTCAGTGAAGAAGAGTAAGGTCAACAGGGGGAAAATTACGTAATGGCAGATGTATCTATTGAAAAGCTCGCCAGCGACATTGGTACGACCGTTGACCGATTGGTTGGCCAGTTTAAAGACGCGGGTATCACTAAGAGTGCCGGCGATCAGGTAAACGAAGACGAGAAACAAAAACTATTGGATCATTTAAGTAAGCAACACGGCAGCGCAGCTGAACCGACGCGTATGACACTTAAGCGTAAGACAACCAGCACATTGAGTGTTGGTAAGTCTAAAGAAGTGAAAGTGGAAGTACGTAAAAAGCGCACTTACGTTAAACGCAGCGACATTGAAGAGCAGCAGCGTCAAGCGGAAGAAGAGGCGAAGCGTCTTGAAGAAGAAGCACGTCTGAAGCGCGAAGCGGAAGAAAAAGCAGCGGCTGATGCCAAAAAAGCGGCTGAAGAGAAAGCGCGTAAAGCTGAAGAAGCGAAAAAAGCCGCTGAAGAAGAGCGCGCTCGTCGTGCTGAGCAAGCGAAGAAAGAAGCTGAAGCACGCAAGAAAGACGAACCAGAGCTAACGGAAGCTGAAAAAGCGGAAGCAGAAGCGGCTCGTCAGGAAGAAGAGCGTCTTCGTAAAGCGCAAGAAGAAGAAGCGCAGAAAAAGCTTGAAGAAGAAGCAAAGAAAGCGGCTGATGAAGCGCGTAAACTTGCTGAAGAAAACGAGCGTCGCTGGAAAGAAGAAGAAGAGCGTCGTAAGAAAGAAGAAGCTGAAGAAGTTCACTTGCACTCTAATCGTTATGCTCAAGAAGCTGAAGACGAAGAAGATATGCAGGTTGAGCGTTCATCTCGCCGTCGTCGTAAGTCGAAGAAAAATGCGGGTGAGCACCTTAAGCAAGGCTTTAACAAGCCAGCTGCACCTGTAGAGCGTGTAGTTAAGCTTGGCGCAACCATCACCGTTGGCGAACTTGCAAGTAAGCTTGCAATTAAGTCTAACGAAGTTATCAAAACGATGATGAAGATGGGCGAAATGGCAACCATTAACCAAGTACTAGACCAAGATACTGCGGTACTAGTGATTGAAGAAATGGGCCATAAGTACGAGCTTGTTAACGACAACGCACTTGAAGATGAGTTGTTGGCAGACGGCACCGGCGGTGAAAAAACCACACGTGCACCTGTTGTAACCATCATGGGTCACGTTGACCACGGTAAAACGTCATTGCTTGACTACATTCGTCGCGCGAAAGTTGCCGACGGTGAAGCCGGTGGTATTACCCAGCACATTGGTGCATATAAAGTAGAAACAGAGAACGGTGAAATTACGTTCCTAGATACACCTGGACACGCCGCGTTTACTGCAATGCGTGCTCGTGGTGCTACGGCGACAGATATAGTTATTCTTGTTGTTGCTGCAGATGACGGCGTAATGCCTCAAACGAAAGAAGCGGTACAGCACGCTCGCGCTGCTGGCGTACCTCTTATCGTTGCAGTAAACAAAATGGATAAAGAAACCGCTGACCCTGATCGCGTTAAAACTGAGCTATCTCAACTAGAAGTTATCTCAGAAGAGTGGGGTGGTGAGCACCAGTTCTGTAACGTTTCTGCGAAAACAGGTATGGGCGTAGACGAATTGCTTGAAGCTATCGTTCTACAAGCTGAAGTTCTTGACCTTAAAGCAGTAGCTGAAGGCCCAGGTCGCGGTATTGTTATTGAATCTCGCCTTGATAAAGGTCGTGGTCCAGTAGCTTCTGTATTGGTTCAAGAAGGCCAATTACGCGCTGGTGACATTCTACTTTGTGGTGAAGAGTACGGCCGTGTTCGTGCAATGCGCGACGAAAACGGTAATGAAATTAAAGTTGCTGGCCCTTCTACACCTGTGGAAGTACTTGGCCTGTCTGGTGTTCCGGTAGCGGGTGAAGACGCAGCTGTTGTTAAAGACGAGCGTAAAGCGCGTGAAGTAGCAGCTAAGCGTCATCAGAAGAAACGTGAACTTAAACTTGCTCGTCAGCAAAAAGCGAAACTTGAAAACATGTTCGCGAACATGGAATCAGGTGATGTTAGTGAACTGAACATCGTACTAAAAGCTGACGTACAGGGCTCTGTAGAAGCAATTTCTGAATCACTTGTTAAGCTTTCTACGTCTGAAGTGAAAGTGAACATTGTAGGTAGTGGTGTAGGTGGTATCACTGAAACTGACGCGACCCTTGCGGCTGCATCAGGCGCTATCGTACTAGGCTTTAACGTTCGTGCTGATGCTACAGCGCGCCGCGTACTAGAAGCTGAAGAAATTGATTTACGTTACTACAGCGTTATCTATAACCTAATTGACGAAGTGAAAGCGGCCATGAGTGGTATGCTTGCACCAGAATTCAAGCAGGAAATCATTGGTCTTGCAGAAGTACGTGACGTGTTTAAGTCACCGAAACTGGGCGCAATTGCGGGCTGTATGGTTACTGAAGGTAACGTTAAGCGTAGCAACCCAATCCGTGTACTTCGCGACAACGTAGTAATTTACGAAGGTGAGTTAGAATCACTACGTCGCTTTAAAGACGACGTACAAGAAGTACGTAACGGTATGGAATGTGGTATCGGCGTTAAGAACTACAACGACGTGAAAGTAGGCGACCAAATCGAGGTCTTCGAAATCGTTGAGGTTAAGCGCGAAATTTAATTGCCTTAGTTAATTCGGCATGTGAAAAACGGGGGCCGAGTGCTCCCGTTTTTGTCTGTATTTAGTCAATAAATTCAAATCATGCTCGACATTTACATAAGGAAAGGAGAGTACAATGGCCCGTGAATTTTCACGTACCGACAGAGTCGCTCAGCAAGTTCATAAAGAAGTGGCGAGCATTCTGCAAAACGAATACAAGCACCGCGTTGGCGATATGCCTTTGATCACGGTTTCTGACGTAGATGTATCGCGCGACTTAGCGCATGCAAAAATCTTTGTGACTATCTACAACAGCACCGAAGAGGAAGGTAAGGCGCAAATTAAACAACTGGCAGAATACAAAAAGTTTATCCGCAGTATTCTAGCTAAACGTATTCGCATGCGTTCAGTACCAGATCTTCACTTCTTTGAAGATAAGTCGATTGTTGAAGGTATGCGTATCTCTAATCTTGTGTCACAGACCATCGCAAAAGATGAGTCAAAGCGCGATAAAGACGAATCACAAGAGCAGGAGTAGATGGCAAGACGTCGTAAAGGCCGTGAGATTAACGGCATAGTATTGCTTGATAAACCGCTTGGTGGGTCATCTAACCAACTGCTACAAAAAGTGCGCTGGCTGTACAAAGCGGCAAAAGCCGGGCACACAGGCGCACTTGATCCGCTTGCCAGTGGTATGCTGCCGCTCTGCTTGGGTGAAGCCACCAAGTTTTCTCAGTTTCTTCTGGATGCTGAGAAGACCTACGAGGTAACTGCTCAATTAGGCGTACGCACAACCACATCTGATGCGGACGGTGAAGTAGTTGAAGAAAAACCTGTTGAAGTAAGCGAAGAACAAGTGCGTGATGCATGTTTGGCGTTCTTAGGTAAGAGCAAACAAATACCATCCATGTTCTCAGCGCTTAAACATCAAGGTAAGCCGCTTTATCATTATGCTCGTCAAGGCATAGAAATTGAGCGTGAGCCCCGCGATATTGAAGTGTATGAACTGGATGTACTGCGTATTGAACTGCCGTTTGTAGAAATGCGCATTAAATGCAGCAAAGGCACCTATATTCGCTCTATCGTGGATGATTTGGGTCAAAACCTTGGCTGTGGCGCCTACGTAACTCGCTTACACCGCACGGAAGTAGCAGACTATCCCACAGATAAAATGGTATCGCTGGATAAGTTGATTGAAATTCAGGAATCACTGGAAGAAGGTGACTTCAAAGCGCTGGATGACTTATTGATTCCTATGGATACGGCTGTAAGTCGCTTACCATTTGTGACTATTAACGATGCGGAAAGAAACCGCTTTGATAACGGTCAATCTGTAAAAGGGGTATGTAGCGAATCACTTATTGAAGGTATGTCTTACCGCGTTTACCACGGTGAAGATACTAGTGGTATTTTCTTAGGCGTAGGGGAAGGGGTTCTTGACCCGAAAGACCAAGGTATCCCTAAACAAGAAGTGTTTGTTAACCCAAAACGTCGAGTTGTTTATCCATCTTAGCTGCGCTGGTAAATAAAGACGGTTTATGGCTTGCTAAGTCTGTAAACGTCATTATAATACGGCGCTCATTCCGCTTTGCTGAATTAGTGATCGGCGAAGCATTAATATTAGGAGAATGATATGTCACTAACTAAAGCAGAAACCGCAAAAATCATTGCTGAGTACGGCGTTAAAGAAGGCGACACTGGTTCACCAGAAGTTCAAGTTGCTTTGCTTACTCACAACATCAACAAGCTTCAAGGTCACTTTGCTGATCACAAGAAAGATCACCACTCACGTCGTGGTCTTCTACGTATGGTTAGCCAACGTCGTAAGCTTCTAGACTACCTTAAAGGCAAGAACGCTGAGCGTTACCTTGACCTTATCAAGCGTCTAGGTCTACGTCGATAAGACTAGGTTTCAAGAAAAGCGCCCAATGGGCGCTTTTTTTTACGAAGTAATATAGTAACTTCGTTTGTGCAGTGCTAATTCAAGATGTTAGCCACCTGACGTAATAGGGTAAGCGTAAAAGGGTAAGATTAATTGCTGTTTAGCTTCTTATCCTCGAACATCCTTTCATCAGCAACAAATATGAGTTCTTCTAAAGTCTTTCCCTCAATAGGGTAACTTGCATGACCAATGCTGACGCCAACACTGAACGTACCGTGAGCTGTGGAAATAGGTTGGGTAAGGTTTTTAGCTAACCGTGTCTTTAGTGCTTCTACGCTAAAGTCCTTGTTTAGCTCTGTGATAACAACGATAAATTCGTCACCGCCAACGCGCGAAGCGATGTCATACACGCGGCACATTGACTGAAGCCTTTGTGCAAGCTCCACTAATACTTCATCACCTGTCGTGTGCCCATACTCGTCATTAATTGGCTTAAATCGATTGAGGTCCAAATATAAGAGAGTACACAGTTTATTGTTCCTCTCTAAGCGAGCAAGCTCATTACGCATGTAGGTAGAAAGCGCAAGTCTATTGGCTAAACCCGTTAACGTATCGCTATTCGCTAGCTTCCTAATTTGCTGCTCAGCCTCCACCTGTTCGGTAATATCAACATTGATACCAAACATCTTGTTGCCTTCTATACGTCCATACGCGCTTATGTGGCGGTACTTGTCGCTTGCCGCTTTTACCCGAAAGGTCGCATGAAAGCCTGAGCTTTCCTGTATGGCCTGATTAATCTTTTTCTTTACGTTAACGATATCGTCACAGTGGACCGTACTTTCCCAGTCACTAAATTGGCCACTAAACCCCGCCTTGGTGACACTGTAAATTTTATGCATCCAATCGTCCCAAATGAGCTCGTTAGTGGAAGTGTCCCATTCCCACACGCCTATGTGAGCAGCATCTGCGGCCATAGACATACGTCTGTTTAGTGTTTTAAGTGTATGCTGTGCTTCACGCCATTTGGTTACATCTTCAGAAAGCGCCAAGATGTATTGCGGCTTACCATAATTATCATCAATTACGATTTTCTTTGTTTCAAAAAAGCGCGTTACACCGTCAATGTTGAGCTCGAACTCGTTTACGTTTTGCTTTTCAGAGCTCGAAAGCAATTGTTTGTCGTCCGAAATGAATTTTTTAGCTTCTGTCTCGTCGAAAATATCAAAATCTGATAACCCGACGAGAGAGGCTTTATCAGCACCTAATATTTTGCTTCCCGCGTCATTTACGTGGGTGATAGAAAGGGTGTCGGCACGTTTGACAATCAGCATATTGGGTAGCGCGTCAAATACCGTTTGAGCAAAGACCTCCTGATTTTTGACATCAGATAAATCCTTCACCGTACACACATAGGATATGTCATTGCCTGGCAGAAGGTTGATACGTAGTGTTAATGGGAAAATCTTCCCGCTTTTTCTTATTCCATCTAGCGTTAGTGGCATATGATGTATTGCGCTATTTCTTGCTGCTTTTTTCAATCCAATCAGGAGTGGCTCATGTACGTGCTGAGAAGGGCTTACAAGTTCTCTTATATGGACAGTTTGAGGTGTAATAGCATCAAGTCCAAACATGCTTAGCGCGACAGGGTTTGCGAATTCAACCATACCAGCATTGTCAAAGGTCAGTACGCCTTCCTGAACAGTATTTAATACCGCGTTATAGCGCTCCAGCAATAAAGTTCGGGCTCGCAATTCGATAAAGATAAGGATAGTAAACGCGAAAAGCATCACCATTAACATGACCAGGTAAGCGAGGTTCTTTGTTTCCGGCTCTTGTAGTATTTGCGTGGAGGGCAGTGCATACACGTGCATAGACAGCATTCCGGTGTAATGCATACCGGATATAGCGCAGCCCATAATGATTGCAGGTACAATTTGCTTAGTAATTCGCAGCTGAGACGTGGTCACGTATTCATGGGTTTTTAACGCTATACCAGCTAATCCTACGGCAACCACTATTGATAGACAGAAGTACCAGCCGTCATAGGCCATGACGGCATCCATCTGCATTGCCATCATGCCAATATAGTGCATGCTGCCTATACCAAGGCCCATATATAAGCTTCTGAGCCAGAGCGAGTTAGCTTTGTGTGGCAGTTTGCTCATCACAACGATACTCGCAAGAATAGCGGGTAAAACCGACAGCAATGTAACAAACGGGCCATAGGAAACTTCAAGGGGCAGCTGATAAGCCAGCATTCCGACAAAATGCATTGCCCAAATGCCGAAACCGAGGAAGCACGCCGAAGCCAGCGACCAAAAAGAACGCTCGTTTTGTAGCTCTGTCTGCGACATCTTTGCAGACAGTACGAAAGAGATAAGAGAAGCCGAAATCGCAATAACAACAGAGGCCACTACGAAAGTAAGATCGTAAGTAGCCAATATTTCAGTGCTCGGTGGGAAATCCTTTACCGAAAAAAAGTGATAATGTCCGTTTTTCAAAGTCTTAAATTGTGTTTTCAACCAACTACTACTAAATGTAGTAGTTTCATTTATTTACGCAACTCGGCATTGCTAGCTGTTTTACTTGAAGTGCGAACCGCGTTTTGCATTATAGCGAGTTCACGGCTTGTCAAATTACGCCACTGACCTGGTTTTAATGAATCAAGTTCAAGGTGCATAATGCGAGTTCGCTTAAGTTTCGTAACCTCGTAACCTAAAAACTCACACATTCTGCGAATTTGTCGATTAAGCCCCTGAGTTAGAATGATGGTAAACTTATTCTTACCGGTAGGCTTTACCACACAAGGTTTAGTCACTGTGCCAAGGATCGGTACACCGCGTGCCATACGATTAACAAAGCGCTCACTTATGGGCTGATTCACCGTAACTTCATACTCTTTATCATGGGCATTTTCAGCACGCAGGATCTTGTTCACGATGTCTCCATCGCTGGTTAAAATGATTAAGCCTTCCGATGGTTTATCTAACCTTCCAACGGGGAAAATACGTTCCTTGTGACCGATAGCGTCAATAATGTTGCCTTTTACATGGCGCTCTGTGGTGCAGGTAATACCAATGGGTTTGTTGTAAACAATGTATACGCGGTCTGACTTATCTGATGCAACGGCACCAACCACTTTTCCGTCTACTTTTACGGTATCGCCAGGCCCCACTTTGGTGCCAAGTTCCGGCGGTTGGTTGTTAACGGTAACGCGGTTTTGCTCAATGAGTTTATCGGCTTCACGGCGAGAACAAAGGCCAGTGTCGCTGATATATTTATTTAAACGTTTGGGCGCTTGGTCACTCATTGCGCATTAAGTCCTATAGATTTTAAAAAGAGTGCAATACTATCACGGCAAAAAGAAAGGGGCGATTCGCCCCTTTCTTTTTTACTCATTAAACAGTGCTTGTTGCGGTCGTTTGACTGTTTTTACACTAAGTGGTGTTTGCTATTAATTACCCGTAGGCGAGGGTGCAGAACCGCTACCACCTGTCGAGTTGCCACTTGACACGACTTTGGTGGCAATATCGCGTATTTCATTTTCTAGGCTGGTAATGCGCCCCGATAATGTGGTGTTGCGTTGCTCTAGCACTGACAGCTTGTCGGTTAAATTGCGCACGCTTTGCTGAGCACTTTGTTTGTCACTTGCTGCTTGTTCAAGTTGAACATTAACAGCTAGCAGTTCGTCAGCTAATGATGCGAGCTGATTTTTCACAGAACCAATGGCTGCTGCTTGCGATTTAACGTTTTCTGAAACTGAACTGATATTTTTGTTCAACGAATTCTGAACATTGCCCACGCGGTCGCCAAGATCAGCTATTTCTTGCTGATTGCGACGCCAAGCCGATGCCCACAGCTTATCCATTTGCTCCCATAGCTCGTTTGTTTTATTTGTCAGTTCAGTGACTTTAACTTGTAAGGCTACGGTAGATTCGCCGATTTCTTCACCGGTGGCAGATAGCTTGTTTTCTAGTTGCAAAATGCGTTGTTCCGCTTGCTCGGCAACTGCTTTTTGATGCTCAAGCAGGGTGTACAGGTAATAGCAACCACCACAAGCAGCTAAAGCGATAACGGCAACTAATACAACCCAGATTCCATTACCGTTTCCGCTACCAGAAGGCTGACGGTTGGCGGAAGGGGAAGATGACGGCGGAGGCGTTGTCTTTGTTGGAGCTGCCTGACGTTTGGTTTGATAATCACGACGGTCTTCTTCATCCAATCTAATGGTTGGGAACTCATCGTTTTTCGAATTATTTGCCATAGTAAATTAATAGTCTCGTTATGTAGTGTTCTCTTCACTGCATTAACATGCTTAATTCAATAAGAAGACAACACATTTATATTTGCGCGCATAAGCATGTTATCGCTAAATTAAAGGAAATTCTATGGCTTATGTTGAATGTCAATTATACATAAGCCACAAAAAGTTAAAATTGCGTTAACCCTTGGCTTTATTGCTTATCGCCAATCCACTCAACGCGATACAAATCCCGTCTTCTATCCAGGTAGTTGCGCACTGAACCTTCATTTTGAAGCTTGGTCAGTTTATCCAAATCCAAATCAACAATTAGCGTCATTTCTGTATTTGGCGTGGTTTCAGAGACAATTGCGTCATGTGGGAAAGCAAAATCACTGGGAGAAAATACCGCAGTTTGGCCATACTGAATGTCTACATTATCAACTTTAGGTAAGTTACCTACGCTGCCTGCAATTGCCACGTAGCATTCGTTTTCAATTGCACGGGCTTGTGCACAGCGGCGCACACGTAAGTAGCCATTTTTAGTGTCTGTCCAAAATGGTACAAACAAAATCTGCATTTCTTGATCGGCAAGAATACGTGCAAGTTCTGGAAACTCCACGTCGTAACAAATCAATACACCAATTTTACCGAAATCGGTATCGAAGGTTTTAAGGCTATTGCCCCCTTTCATGATCCAATCTTCTTTCTCGTGGGGAGTAGGGTGCAACTTATATTGGCTCTCTATGGTCCCGTCGCGTTTACAAATGTAACTCACGTTGTAAAGCTCTTCCTCTTCTACCACAGGCATAGAACCCGCGATAATCGTGATGTTATACGACACGGCTAAATGAGACACCGCCGTGAGGATTTCATCGGTATAGGTGGCCAAATGCCAAATCGCATCAATTGATGAATCAGAAGGGCTTAAGCCCATCAACGGCGCGTTGAAAAATTCAGGAAAGAGGGCAACGTCACACGAGTAGTCAGATAACGCGTCGACGAAATACTCTACTTGCTGTAGGAGCTCCTCAACATTATTGAAATAACGCATTTGCCACTGAATACACCCGATACGGGCGCTGGTTTTTCTACTGGCGATGAGAGACGGTGTGCCCGGTTCGTAATATATATTGTGCCATTGAAGCAACGTTGCGTAACCTTGAGAGGCCTCATCTTCTGGAAGATAAGCCGACATTACCTGTTTTACTTCAAACCCATTTGAGAGTTGGAAAGTTAAAATGGGGTCGTATATATCTTTAAGTTTTACTTGTTCAATGTACTCATAAGGCGACAATTCATGCGCGTGATTTTTGTAATTCGGGATTCGACCGCCAGCCATGATGGATTTCAAATTAAGATTGCGGCAGAGTTCTTTGCGCGCTTCATATAAACGCCGTCCCAAGCGAAGCCCTCGGTATTCAGGTGATACAATTACCTCAACGCCATAAAGCACGTCTCCATTTGGATCGTGTGTAGTTAAGTAAGCGTCACCGGTTATTTCATCGTAGCTGTGTTTATCCCCAAATTGGTCATAATCTACAATCACCGAAATGGCAAATGCGACCACTTTGCCTTTGTCTTCTATGCATATTTGGCCATCGGGAAACGTTGTAACTTGAGCTTTGTAATTAGAGTAAGGCCACGCGCCCCCAACGTTGGCGTATACCTCATCCATTAACGCTTTCACATCGTTGTAGTCGTCCAGTCTCAAGTTTCTTAAGTCTAGATGATGTTCCGTTTCTTCTATTTGTGTTTGATCTTGACTCATGGGTTACTCTTATTGCTAAAGATTTCTTATACGTGTTTTACGTAGATTTCTACTAAACCGTGATGTAATCGGTTTTTCAACTGTTTATTACAGTTCGACCGCTACATTTGTAGTATCAGTGTTACTAAGTAGCAATAAGTAATTTCTTTCGAACATTTGTCGTGATCAGAATATAGTTTTACTTATTGATTTACTTAGCCCACTAGCTTTGCTGGACTGTCTCGCGCTTAAAAGACTTTCATGTAGACCAAAATTCGAAAACTAAAGGTCAACAGTCCCTAATTAAAACAAAGTAAGCAAGAAGCGTGCGATTTCGCTACACCAATTATAGCGACAAATATTTTTTCTTTTGTCGATAAAAAAATAACGCGCAAAATATGAGTACATGCAATTGCCACCACGCAAAACCCCGCGTATAAGTTCGCTAATTTCCACCGTACCCAACCTAAACCTAATAACATAATTAGTGCATTGCTATAAGGTAACAACACGCTAATGAATAGAGAACAACTTGCGTCGTATCAGCCTCTACACGTTTTTGATGAGACGTTGTTTGAAAATATCGTCGACGACCTGGTCGCTAAAGGCTTTTCTGTTCAAGAGAATGGATTACCGGATTTTATTACACAAGCACTTTTGTCATGCCAGCGTTCAATCTCGGACACTGAATACAAAGCCGCTGGTATTGGTCGTGCAGAAAATTATCAGAAGGCTGAAAAGGTAAGAGGTGACGAAATCTGCTGGATTACAGGTTCCTCAGAAGAAGGCGCGCTATGGTTATCTTGGTGTGAGGCCTTGCAGCAATACATAAATCGCTCTCTTTTTATGGGGCTTTTCTCATTTGAAAGTCACTTTGCGTGCTATGAAGCGGGTAAATTTTACAAGCGCCATGTAGATGCGTTTAAAGGGCAAGGGAACCGTGTGTTATCTCTCGTAGCCTATTTAAATGAAGATTGGACTAAGAACGATGGGGGCGAACTTGTGCTATATGCGGACGAAAGCGACCAGATTGGTACAAGAGTTTTGCCAACAAAAGGCTCTTTCGTTGTCTTTTTGAGTGAAGAGTTCCCCCATGAAGTATTACCTGCAGTGCGTACTCGTCACTCTGTGGCAGGGTGGTTTAGGGTAAACGGCAGTATAAACGACGCTATTGATCCGCCTCGTTAGCCGCTTGTTGTAGGTTGTGGCATGCACTTGTATCTAAACCCCAAGACTTATGTATAATAAGCTCAGGCTACATGCGCGCTATTATAAGAATTGGTTAGAATTACTGGCCAGCGCCTTTCGCGCAGAGCTCGCGCAATATTGTGCCGTCGTAATTACAAATGATTCATTACGACGCTTAGGGAAAAGACGTTAGAAGTGATTGGTTAATGCTGGAAAAAATACCTGCCCCAACCCCAAGAGAAGATTTGCATGTACTGGTTATCGATAACCAGGGGCTTGTACACGATGTTGTGACATCGGCCTTGCATGAGATTGGAATAAAAAATGTAAGCAGTGCCTTTAATGCCTTTCATGCTAAAAGGCTTTGTGCTGCGAGGCAATACGACTTTGTGTTGCTGGCTTTTAATGTCAGTCACGATAAAGATGGTTTCCATCTTTTTGAAGAACTTAAACACCTCAATCATATCAACGACACCACCACGGTAATCTTTCTTAGTGCAGAGACCTCGCCTGAACTGGTTAACTGCATTGTAGAATTGCAACCGGATGACTTTTGGGTAAAACCTCTTCAGCGTAACAAGATAGAATCGCGGTTAGAGTACCTTATTCAAATAAGACTTAAACTGCATAAAATGCTTCACTGTATGCAGATGGGGGATTACTCCACTGCAATGTACTATGCAGAGCGCCAGTTAAAAGACCCTTCGCTATCGGAATACCACACCAGAATAAAACGGTTAATCGGCGATTGTTTATTACAGCTTCGCGATTATCAGACGGCAGAGGATTATTTTAGAAGCTTATTACAAAGCATGGATCATGCGTGGGTGCATATTGGTTTAACTCGCTCGTTACTTCGACAAGATGAACTAGAAGAAGCTCAGCTGCTGGTTGACGACTTGCTACAACGCCACGATACGCGATTTTTAACTTTTGACTTACTCGCGCAATACTTTATTGAAAAAGAGCAGTTCGATATTGCTTACGAGCAGATGAAAGAAGCAAGTCGACTGGCGCCACGCAATATCGAGCGAAATAAAAGGCTATGGGATTTGGCCAGATTGAACCACGATAAAGCGGGCCAACTATCTGCTGTACAGAATATGGCGAAGTTCGCCAAAAACTCTATTCACGACTCGCCACAACTTACCTTGAATGTTATTCGTTCTACAATTGATTTGGCAACCAGCTTAGGCAGCGCCGAGGGCGACCGTTATATTAAGCGCGCAGAGTCCGAGCTGGAAGAGTTGAAACAGCAAAAAGGTATGCAGTCTCAACTGGGCGAACAGATTGATGTAGTTAAAGCACGAGTTTTGTGTCTTCGAGATGACAAGAAGGGCGCAGAAAAACTCATGAAGGAACGCTCTGCTTCTACTGATGGTCTGTCGATGGAAGATAGCCTCGACAAGATGAAAGCGTTTCACGAGCTGGGTATGCGTGAACACTGCGTGAGTATTTTAGATAAGCTGAGAAAGCAGATCGAAGGTGATACCTTTACTTCGCAAGTAGTAAATGAATATCTGAACCAAGAGTCGATTGAGCGTACTGAAATTCAATTTACAACAAAAGAGCTTAAGCAAATGGCGGCGGTAAATTATAAGGAAAACAGGTTATTACCTGCTTTTAATAATTTGCGCCAGGCACTTACGCTCTCGCCGAAAGATAAACAAGTCGCGCTTAGTTTACTGAAAGTTATTACTCAAATTCATTTAGGTGATAATTTATCTGACGAACAGATGAAAGCAGCGACAAAAGCGGCGACCCTTCTCTCTAGCAGCGATTTATCACCCACACAAGCGGAAAAGCGTGATCAGTACATAGCCAGAATTGGTATTGAAATAGAAAACAGCAATGCTGCTGACTTGGTAGGAATGGTGGCTGTGAAAGCCTAGCAGTTTATACAGACTGTTATCAAAATAACGTAAATACAAAAAAGCTGCCTCAATGTAGGCAGCTTTTTTATTGGGTAAAGCACACAGCGAGCGTGTGCTTTATCTATTACTTCTTACTTTTTAGCAGTAGCAGAACGACGACGAAAGCCAATCGCTGCAGCTAGCAGGGCAAGAATTCCTCCCATTGCGCCGCCAGAGCTATCGTTACTTTCTTCTTCTTCAACTACATCCGCTTGTAAATCGAAAGTCGCGATGAACGGGTCATGATCTGAGCTTCTGAATGGACCAACGTCAGTGAACGCGTAGCCGTCTTCATCCGGGTAGTAACGAAGTGCTTGATCGTACTGTAACTGATAAGCTTCAACCGAGTTGATATTCCAGTGCGCGCCATCAATAGCGTCTGCAAGCATGGCTTCACTCGCTAGAACGTGATCTAAACTACCCACTTGTTCAGTACCGTAGAACCAATATGAGAAACCCTCTGCGTCGAACTCTTCAGCCAAGTTGTGATAACCAAATCCAGCTTCAACTTCAACTGATTCACCTTCGTCCATACCAGTATTAACTGCTGTAGTGATGGTGTATCCGCGAGTTTCAGGTGTGTAATCAGTCAGAACAGCTACTGGATCTTCAGCGCTATATGCGTTTAAGTCACCTAGGATAACCTTACGCTCTGGCAGACTTTCATCACTTAGCGCATTGCCTAGTGTGATAGCTGCTGATACACGAAGAGCGTTACAGCTGCCTTGAATAGTAGTGATTTCAGACGGTGCTTCTGCCACGTCTTCAGCACACTGTGAACCCTTAGATTTAAAGTGATTCACAGCAACTAGGAACGATTTGCTGCTTTCTGCATGTACAAAAGATTGAAGAAGGCTTGGGCGCATACGTGCCAGGCTATCTTCATCAATTTGCTGCTCTGGCATAGCCACAACCATCGCGTCACCTTCTGGCGTTACTACAGAAGCTTTATACAGCAAGCCTACAGTAATAGCATCAGTACCAATTGCACTGCCATCACTGGTAGCGATAAATGAATATTGTTCAGTTTCACCGAGTTCAGCATTGATAGCATCAACAAGAGATTGGATGGCGCTATCTTCACCGAAACCGTCGTTTTCAATTTCCATTAAGCCAACAACGTCAGCGTTTAGGTTAACGATTGCTTCAACAATACGACCTTGTTGTAATTCAAACGCCACTTCGTCGTTTGCACCACGGTTTTGGTCATAATCAAACGTTACGTCGCCGTTTTCGTCTACTTCGCCATTAAAGTAGTTAAGTACGTTAAACGTGGCAATTGATAGGTTGCCTTCTGTAACCACTGGGTTCGCTTCGCGAGAAGAAGTTACTTCGATAACGTCGCTTGGATTAATTCTGTATGTGCCGAAGCTGTAGTTTAGCGGGCCAGATGCAGTAACTGTATCACCAATACGAATAGCGTTAGCGTAGCTGAAAGTAGGGAAGTAATTAAGTGCATCAGGGTACTGCGAGCTGCTGTTATCTTCGATGGTAAGAAGGCTAGTTTCGCTCGCTTCTTCAGCCGCCGCATATGCTTCCGATAGAGGAGCCGCTACGTCGCTTGGCTGGCGCTTAATTGTGTCACTAACAACAATTTCGCCGTAACGCCACAAGTTGTTTGTGCTAGTTACCGTTGCGTCACTAACGCTAACTACCATACCTTCAACCGTTTCAAGGTCAACCTCGTAAGGCATAGATAGTTCTACTGCTGCAACTGCATCTACAGTTCCACAATCAAGAGCAGTTACGTCGCTATCCATGGCAAGCGTTGTCATGCCGTAGTTTTCTTCTACTTCACCATAAAGGCGAACTACGTTGCCTGTTTCAACATCAACAGTACCTTCTACAAATAGGCCTTCAGACGTTGCGTCGTCAGCGTCGTAATCAGAAGCTTCTTCCTGTACAAAGAAACCGCCAGCACGTGTGCCAGTTACAATAGCTTCAATAATAACGCTGTTGCCAACTTCAGCAGAGCTGCTTTCACTGCCTTGAATAGCACTGATAAGAGTAGCTTCGGCGCCACATACACCTAACTCAACAGCAGGTTCCTCTGGAACTTCTACAACATCGCCGCCGCCTTCAGTAGTAAAGGTACCTGCTGGAAAAGGTGTTGCAGCATCTGCATTGGTAGTTGAACCGTCTAGCGCGTCAACACCGCTGTAAGTCCAGTTAGATGCTTCAAAACTTCCGCCATTAGCGCTTTGACCTGACGTGCGATACGCCCAACCGTCTAAATACTCCCAAGGGGTGCCATTTCCGTCAGTATTGATATCACCGAAGGTATCGATAACGCTGCCATCTTTGAAAAGCTCGATAGCATCATCACCGTTAATTCCCATTGATGAAGTGTCATAGTCTGGCGCTGAACCGAAAAATGCGGTGAAACCGTCAATTTCAGATGCTACATAAATATAGCTTCCTGCACTTGCTGACGTGCCAGCCGGGAAAGTAAATTCTTCGCCGTCAGTACCACCACCATTGTTGGCAGTACCAATGCCATAAGCTGATAAATCTGCGATGTCATTGACTACGAAAAGTTCGACTGCTTTTGGAACACCACCGCTTAACGGTCCATCGATAACACCACTAATGACCAAATCGTTAGCTTGGATGGCGGTTGAAGAAAGTGCAGAAATGATTCCTGCAGATAGTAAAGTTAATGATGTTTTCACGTCATTTTCCCTTTGTAGTTTTCATTATTCTTTAATTCACATACTGCTTATCTATGCCATTGCTGGAGTAGAAAAAACAGGTTTACACGTGAGGCGCAATTTTCTTATTGCTTGTTCTACACTAAGGGGATTTGGGATGGATAGGAATGACTTAACCTTATTCAAGCTGTTTTTTAAATTCTGCATTTAAAACAATGGCTTACTGTCTATAGATAAATTTACTTATAGCTTTAACTCTTAACCATGCAACCAGAAAGGCGTTAAGTAACGCTATTGACGGAAAGCTTGAGACCGTATGAAAAGATAAAATCGTATTAAAGGTATTCCTTTTCTTGCAAACAACCTGCAAAAAGTAAGTAATCATCAACTGCTTGTTCTGTATAAATATTTGCTATTTTTACGAGCAGGCTTTTGACTTGCCAAAGTGCGAGATGGCGCGTGAGCATCGATTACGCTCGTGACCATCAATTACCATAATCTCGTCTGATACACGCTGTAGCCGGGAGTACGTCATATTTTTCCCATTCCGCAAGGTGTTGACCGGGAAACCGTATTAAATTGCACAGCAATCATTCTATTTTGACTCAATTTTCATCGTTCAATTCAATAACCTGATTAAGCGATTCATTTTTACCAATTAGTTTTTTGTGATTGTGCGCGCTATTCTTATCACCAGTTTCGAGAGACATGATTTCGCGTTAAGTGAATATCTTCACAAAACTGCAAAACCATGTCGACACAATAAACGTAAAGTTTGTATCCGTACGCACTATGTGTGCGGAAATAATTTAAACCAAATGGAGAATTAAACATGGCATTGATTAATACTGCTATCAAACCTTTTAAAGCAACTGCATTTAAAGACGGTGAATTTATTGACGTAAGCAGTGAAGACATCAAAGGTAAATGGGCAGTTTTCGTATTTTACCCAGCAGACTTCACTTTTGTATGTCCTACTGAGCTTGGCGATATCGCTGATAAGTACGAAGAACTTCAGTCACGTGGCGTAGAAGTATTCTCAGTATCTACTGACACACACTTCACTCACAAAGCATGGCACGATTCTTCAGACACGATCAATAAAATCAAGTTTGCAATGATTGGCGACCCAACTGGTGAGATTACACGCAACTTCGATTGCATGCGTGAAACAATGGGCCTAGCTGACCGTGCAACTTTCGTTGTTGACCCAGAAGGTATCATCCAAGCGATGGAAATCACTTCTGAAGGTATCGGCCGTGACGCAGACGACCTAGTACGTAAAGTTAAAGCTGCACAGTATGTAGCAAGTCACCCAGGTGAAGTTTGCCCAGCTAAATGGAAAGAAGGCGAAGCAACACTTGCTCCTTCTCTTGACCTAGTAGGCAAAATCTAAGCATCACGCTTAGCACTTAGTACTGGAAGTAAAGCGCTATAAGCACTGAACAGTATTAAGCATTATATTGGTAGGGAGTGGGTCTCCACTCCCTGACGTTAACTTCCTATTTCCGCTTATGTTGTTGACCTTTTCAAAGGTTGGCGGGGATCGGCGTGTCGAAAATAAGGCAGAATAACCGTGTTAACTAAAGAAATTTTACAAGCATTGAAATCATATGCTGAATCAATGCAGAAAAACGTAACCTTTGTCGTACAGACCGGTGAACATAGCAAGCGTGAAGAGCTTGTGAAGTTTCTGTCCGACATTGCTTCAGTAAGCGACAAATTAAATGTAGAAGAGCGTGATACTAATGGTGAATTGCGCAGCGCAATCAGCTTTTTATTAGAAGCTGACGGTGAAGATACGGGAATTCGTTTTTCTGGTATCCCTGGCGGCCATGAGTTCAACTCTCTTGTACTAGCCATGCTGCATGCAGCAGGTACTGAACTTAAGCTAGATGATAGCGTTAAGTCGATGGTGAAAGCAGTAAATGAACCTCTTAACTTTGAAGTCTTCATTAGCTTGAGCTGTCACAACTGCCCAGAAGTCGTACAGGCACTTAATCAATTTGCTTTGATTAACCCTAATATCAAGACCGAAATGATCGACGGTGGGCTATATCAAAACCTAATTCAAGAGCGCGACATTCAAGGTGTGCCTAGCGTATACCTGAATGGCGAGCTGTTCGCGAACGGTAAAGTTGATGCTTCTGTGCTTATCAACAAATTAATCGAACGCGACCCTAGCCTCAAAGAAGCGAATAAAGGCGATGCACTACCGCTTCAAGACGTAACTGTTATCGGTGGTGGTCCAGCAGGTGTAGCTTCGGCGATTTACAGTGCGCGTAAGGGGCTTAAAGTAGCGATTGTTGCTGAAACCTTTGGCGGTCAAGTTAAGGATACCATGGGTATCGAGAACCTTATCTCTGTACCTAAAACAACCGGTCCTGAGTTGGTAGGCAACTTGATGGAACATGTGCGCGATTACGAAATTACGCTTAAAGAGCACGTACGTGTTGAAAGCATTGAGAAAGGTAACATCAAAACAATTACGCTTTCTTCTGGCGAGCAAATTCGCACTCGCACGGTTATCGTAGCAACAGGTGCACGTTGGAGAGAGCTTGGTGTACCGGGCGAAAAAGAAAACATCGGTAATGGTGTGGCGTATTGCCCACACTGTGACGGACCTTTCTTCAAAGGTAAAGACGTAGCGGTAATTGGCGGTGGCAACTCAGGTATTGAAGCGGCACTTGACCTTGCAGGCATCGTAAAATCGGTGACGGTATTTGAATTTATGCCAGAACTTAAGGCTGATAAGGTTCTTATCGACCAAGCTGTTAAACGGGATAATATTACCATTATCAAAAATGCCGCGACGCGCCAAATTACGGCAGAAAATGGCAAAGTGAACGCTATTGAATACCAAGACCGTTCAACCAATGAAGTACACACTCGTGAACTTGCAGGTGTATTTGTTCAAATTGGACTAGTACCTAACAGTCAGTTTATGAAGGGCACGGTAGACATGACGCAGTATGGCGAAATTATCGTGGATACTAAGTGTCATACATCTGAGCCGGGTATATTTGCAGCGGGTGACGTAACAACAGTACCATATAAGCAAATTGTTATTTCAATGGGTGAGGGCGCAAAAGCATCGCTTGCTGCATTTGAATATTTATTAAGTCACGAAGTAGTTGAATCAGACGAAGAAAGTGAAGCAGCTTAATATATAGCTTGCCTATATTGGTAAGAGTAAAGCCGGACTAACTATGTTAGTTCGGCTTTTTTGTTGCCCTAAACAAAAGTGCTAGGGAGCCCTTCGTACTTTTAATTAAGTCTTAAGAACTGCGATGTGTTGTCTACGCTTTTTAATTATGCAAATGTTAATGATACTGGTTATCATTAATGTAAAAGTTTGCTAAATTAGACAAAAGCATAATGCGGCTCATTGATCACTTCTTTTCAGCGATAGGCGATTAGTGAGCTCAAATAACTAACAGACAACACTCAACATGAATAAAAAATTACTAAGTTTGGCGGTAACGGCTATATTAATGTCGCACGCACAGGCCCAGGAAGATGAAAGTGGCAATGGCATAGCTATAGAGCATCCAGCGGCAGCAACGGAAAAAGCAGAAAAGAATGCCGTTGAAAAGATTGAAGTAGTGGGCATGCGCTCTCCGTTTGGCGCAACAAAAACAAATACACCGATTGTTGAGCTAGCCCGTACAATTTCCATTGAAACCGCATTAGATTTAAAACAAAAGGGTGTATTAAACCTTTCTCAGTCCGCCACTTATATGGCGGGTGTGACGGGAGAGTCTTACGGATACGCCACCCGAGTCGATTCAATTTCTTCCAGAGGATTAAGTATTCCGCGCTATCGCGACTCAATTCAAGAGTTGTTTGGCAGCTATAATTCTACGCGAGCCGAAATCTACACAATGGAACAGGTTGAGCTGCTTAAGGGGCCAGCCTCCGTACTTTATGGTCAGGGTTCTCCTGGCGGCATAATGAATTATGTGTCCAAAACGCCTACGTTGGGCAAAGGAAGTGAAGTCGTCTTGTTATACGGAAGCTTTGACCGCGCGCAAGTTGGGGTGGATGTAAACGGCAGCCTGTCTGAAGATGATAAGTGGATAGGGCGTTTTGTTGGTATTTATCGCAATGCTGACTCTCAGGTTGATTACGTTAGCGACGACACCCAAGTATTAATGCCGTCACTGTCCTTTATGCCTTCTGACAATACAACGCTAACACTTATCGGGTTATTCCAAGATACTGATAGCGATACAGCTGCGCAATTTATTCCTGTGGAAGGCACATTACTGCCTTTGGCTGACGGCACTTATTTACCCGATCAGGATGTTTACGCAGGCGAACCAGGGTTTAATAAATTTGATACTAAGTCGAATCAAGTTACCTTGCTTGGCGAGCACTTGATTAACGATACAACGTCACTTTCATTTACTGCCTTATGGAGAGATGGTGAGGCAGACTACCACCAAGCATGGGCTACGTTTACTGGCGGTACGAGATATCTAAATGCTTATGTTGGCGCTCCGGTTGCACCTACCGACACATTTGTTCCAAGAACGTTTTATCAGGCAGACAATACCTTCAGCCAAGACGCCTTTGATGTTCGCGTAAACAAGGGCTTTGTAACAGGTTCTTTCGAACACGAGTTACTTGCGGGTGTCCAATATCAAAATGTAAAAACTGACGCCAACTCTGCATACTACGCAGGTGGCGGGGTATTACAGGGTGACTTTAGATACATTCTGGACTTGGCAAACCCCGAGTACACCGGCGCACCAGAACAAGCCATTTTCGATGCAATTTATAACGACGCGCCTGAGCAGACGGTTACGGACACGGGGTTATATCTATCAGACCAAATTTCCTATGAAAACTGGCGGGTAACGCTAGGTCTGCGTCACGACCGCGTTGACAATGATACTGGCGTAACGGAGCAGGATGACACGCAAACATCTTACTCAGCTGGAATTTTGTACCGCTTTGACAACGGTATTTCCCCCTACCTTAGTTACGCTGAGTCATTTGAGACGGTAGTGGGATTAGATAACAATAACAACCAGCTTAAGCCAGAAGAAGGCCGTCAATACGAGGCAGGGATTAAGTATGAACTATCGTCAATTCCTGGTTTTATCACGCTGGCGTATTACGATATTGAAGTTTCAAATCTTCCTAATCCCAACGGATTACCAGACGAAGCGGCGCAACAGCAAGGCGTAACGACCATAGAAGGGTTTGAGCTAGAAGGGCGCGTAGACTTTGGCCAAATTACAGCGCAGTTTGCTGCATCGGTCATGGACGCTGAAGATCCTAACGGTTTCTCGTTGTCAGCACAGCCAGATAGCAATGCATCCCTATGGATAAATTATTCTCCACTCGAGCTTGAAGCGCTGACCGTAGGAGCAGGTATTCGCTACGTAGGAGAGTCGGTTTCTGAAAACGGGGTTATTAGATACGACACACCTAGCTACACCCTTGGTGACCTGATGGTGTCGTATGAGCTTTCAGATAATTTGGATTTGCAGCTGAATGTAAGAAATGTGACCGATAAAAAGTATCTCACATCGTGCTTATTCAGAGGTGACTGTTTCCCTGGGGTGCGCAGAACAGTGAACGCGTCGCTAACTTATTCGTTTTAAGGATTTATCATGCTTTCAGTTGCAGCGGGTGGTTTAACACTCGCAGCCTTAGGAGTTATTTATAAAAGTTGGCGCGCTCAAGCGTCAACGTATCTTTATTTAGGTCTTGTCGTATGGCTTATCTCAGCAGTGTGCTGGTCTTATGCACAAGGCTGGGAATTTGGTGTGCTGTATGCGCTGTGTATTCCTTCCATATTAGTGTGGCCTTTTATTGCGTTTAACCAAACGCATTTACCTCAGCCAAAAAATGTACCTCAGCCGAGGAGCTTTGACTTCTCGCGACGTACAGTGCTAGGGAACATCGCAAACTACATCGTGGTGCTGGTTGTTTTATTGGTTGTGAGCGTTTTATTAACGCTAGGAATATGTGCGCTACTCCCATTCTCAATAGCAGGGAAGTTGGCTACAGGTATCGTGCTGTTGCCAATTTTGTGGGGTCTTATTGTTTATCACTACCTTGCCACCGCCCACAAAATTAAAGTTGCTGTTGCTTACGCAGTTTTGGCTGCGCTTTGCCTACCAATACTTATTTTCTTTCCCATGTAGGTGAATATCGATGGATAAAATAACAAAACAAAATGCATTAAATGCACATACTTGGGTAGGCGTTTTTCTAAGTGTACTTCTCTTTTTGGTGTGCTTATCTGGGACCGTGGCGGTTTTTCACTTAGAGTTTGAAAGGTGGGAGCAGCCGCATATTGAAGAAATGAAAAATGTTTCTCCTGACGTTGTTGAAAAGGCAATGGACACCTTTTTAGCTCAGAATACGCAAGAGTCTCACCATCTCTATGTGGTTTTCCCTACATCAGATATTCCTCGGTTGGTGGTAGAAAACGATCATGCTGCTTACTTTGCCGACAGTGAAGGTAACTTATTAGAGCAAGAAAGCGTGTCTTTTACCGAAATGCTCGTGAACTTGCACTTGTATCTAAATTTGCCACAAAGTTGGGGAATGATTTTGGTCAGTGCACTGGGCGCTATCATCTGTACCCTTGTCGTCACTGGAATTATTGCTCACAAACGAATAGTAAAAGATGCTTTTAAACTTCGACGGGGTGGCAACGGTCAGCAAGCACAAATTGATTTGCACAACCGTTTTGGACTATGGGCTGCGCCTTTTCATTTAGTTATAGGTATAACAGGCGCATATTTTGGTATGGCAGGGATCATTTTGGTGGTTGTTGCCTCACTAAATTACGAAGGCGATCGCGACGCGGTTATCCAGAAAATCTTTACGCCAGACCCTGTACTAGCGCCACAGGAAGGTAAACCGGCTATTGGTAGAGCGTTTGCGCAAATGGAAACGCTAGCGCCAGAAAAGTCGCCCATATTTTTAACAGTACACGAAGTGGGTGAGCCTGAGCAGTTCATCGAAATATATGCCAAGGCACCCAATAGAATGATCTACGCAGAAGGCTATCGATTCGATACGGCAGGTAACTTTATCGGTGTGGCCGGCTATGAGTTCGGTGAATGGGGTAAGCAGTTGGTATGGGCAATGTACCGTTTACACTTTGGTGACTTCGCCGGCCTTACCAGCAAATGGCTGTACTTTGTTCTTGGTGTCATGCTGACCATGCTTTGTGTGTCGGGTATAGAGATTTGGCTGTCTAAGAAAGCGCATCCGCCGCTAGCAAGCAGACTTTGGTACAGCACAGTGTGGGGTAGTGTGAGTGCACTCGCATTAACGGCTGTGGCAGATATGTTTTTTACAGGCTCGCTCATCGCCGTTTTTTGGTGCCTTATGCTATTTAATACCGGCATTACAGTGGGAGTTAAATCACTCACTAAGCCCATATGGTTGCTTATATCAGGCATAAGCGTAATGGTGTTACTCATCGCTTACGGGTCTGTGCACCAAAGCGCGACGCTATCGGTTGCGTCACTTCAGCTAAATATACCTATGGCTGCGTATGTGGTGTGGAGTGTTTATCGTGCTAATACGCTACTTAAGCGGGCTAAAAATGCAGAAAGTCAGGTTGAAGGCGACGCGAGTAACAACACGCCTCAATCAGCGCAAGAAAAAAGAGTGAATGCGTAAATCTTATCGTAACTATTAGGGGCTCACAGGTAGCCCCTTAGTTACACTTCTTTCGTTTCCATGTACCGCCATACATATAGCCATTGCTGGCCTTTGCTCGTTCTTGACAAGCTTTGCATACTATACGCCACGTGTCTTCATCACCACACCGAATACGAAACTGTGTGTCGGCATTGATACCGCAGTTGTCACAGGGCCTTGACGGCCTAACTCTGCCCTTTTTCCCCACTTCAAGCACGTCTCTTTCGTTTTAATTAACAGACTTTCTGATACCTATTTTGTAATTACAGGTCACCGCACATAAGCTCAAAACCTTAAATCAGTTTTGCGATTGCAACGGCAATTGAAGAGCCTTTTTCAACGGCTGCGCCCCATAATTTCATTAATAACGACGGCCTTTTTGTCATTAGGATCAGCGCTTCATCTCTGTGATGTTGTTCATCTGCTTGGCATTGTCTAAACCGATTTATAACGTTTGAAGGGGGGATGGTTAACGCAGAAATGCGCTTACATTGTTCTTCGTAATGCGAATCTACGAACTGCTCCCGTCTCTCCCGCGTGGCTCGCACGTAGCTCTTTGTCTACTTGCTTAGCATAATTATCTCCGAGTGTTTTTGCATAAAATGGCATGACGTACCTCTGCAGCATTTTATAAACAAACGATCTGAAGGGGGGAATGGATGCTACCTAACGAATTTGTAATGCATTTCAAAATATGCGCTATTTAGAAAGCTTTGAATGATAGTGTTCTATTTGTAAACGAAAGCAGAGTAATGGGGAGTTGCTTGCTATGGTTGATACACACAGAACATGCGTTGCTTGTAGGAGAGTATAAATGAAGGTATTCGGCGGAGTGCTCATAGTCATTTTAGGGTATTTACTACTTTGGCCAGTACCCATTGCGCCAATGATCTGGCAAGCGCCTACCAGTAACGGGTTTTCAGGGCAATTCGCTGAGAACACACGTTTGTCAGGTCTTACGCTCATTGCATTAGACTCAGATAATGGGCCGGAGGATTTTGCTATAAATGCTGCGGGAACTATTGCAACAGCTACCCACTCTGGAGCGGTATTGTTAAAGAAAAAAGGAGACGCAACATTTACTCCATGGATTAACACGGGTGGACGTCCGCTGGGTATCGAGTTTGATGCAGACGATAACTTATTAATCGCTGACGCCCATCGCGGATTGCTAATCGCAAACCCTGAGGGTGAATTAACGGTTCTGGTTAACCAAGTTGACCACACGAAAGTTGTGTACGCCGACGATGTGGATGTTGCTAATAACGGCAAGATTTACTTCACTGACGCAACCACGAAGTTTTCAGCCACGGAATATGGAGGAACGGTGCAAGCTAGCCTGCTAGAAATTTTGGAACATAGAGGGAACGGCAGGCTCATAGAGTACGACCCAACACTTAGAAAAAGTAACGTATTGATGGATGGCCTTGTTTTTGCCAACGGTGTCGCAATCAGCCATGATCAGAATTCAGTATTAGTTAACGAAACCGGTAAATATCGCGTGTTGCGCTATTGGCTAACTGGGCCAAAGCAGGGCCAAGTGGAAGTCGTAATTGATAACTTGCCCGGATTTCCTGACAACATTAGCCAGGCAAATAACGGCGGCTACTATTTGGGTCTTGCTTCGCCCCGTTCTGCTCCCGTTGACGCTCTATCTGACAAGCCTTTCATCCGTAAAATTGTACAGCGTCTGCCGCAATTCGTACGCCCGCAAGGTCAAGCATACGGACACCTCATTAAAATAAGCGAAAATGGAGAGGTTTTACAAAGTTACCAAGATCCTAGCGGTGACTTTCCATTCGTTACAGGCGCATTAGATACCAGTGAAGGCGTATATGTCAGTAGCTTAACCGCGCCGGCGGTGGGATTGTTGAAGCTAAATTAACGAACGAAATAGGCAGTTTTTTGCAGCTCAATAAGCAATCTTATTTATCACCGGGAGAGCGCTAAACGCCTCGTGAATGTGTTTGTTTTATCTAGTTCTTAAAACGTTTTCTTACATTTAGAAACATTTTAAGCATTTGTAATGTAGTTAGGCTGAGAAGGATGTGTCACTATTCGCTATGCTAACCATAGATGTAGTTAGCATTAGTTTTTTAGTTTTCAGCTAGCCGTTGTATTAAAAGGACATTTTTGAATCATGAAAGCGTATATGTATTCCTCTGTTGCACTTGCAGTCACGATTTCTCTTCTAACTGGATGTGGAGGCGGCTCAGGCTCGTCAAATAACCCTCCTGTAGTAACTACCCCAACAACGCCTGGAACATCAGAGCCAGAGTGGGAAGCAGGTGTTTTTGAACCGCAGTCTCAATATATTGCAAAATGCGAAACGCCGAGAAGCGGCGTAGACCCTTACACGGGAAATCCTTATCCCGATACTCAAGGCACGGCCATGGATGAGAAGCTGTGGTTACGCTCTTGGACTAACGATACTTACCTATGGTACGACGAAGTAGAGGATAACGACCCGGAAAATTACTCAGTGTTGAGGTACTTCGATCAACTTAAAACCACTGAGTTGACACCGAGTGGTACGCCAAAAGATAACTTCCATTTCTCTCAAAATACTGCCGAATACAATGAACTGTCTCAGTCAGGAATTTCATCGGGTTACGGTTTTGACTGGGAATTTGGTTCTACAACCGTGCCCAGAGTGCTAACGGTGCGGTTTACTGAACCTGGTTCTCCTGCGGCTGCTGCCGGTGTACCAAGAGGCGCCACGCTTTCAAAAATTAATGGTGTAGATTTCGTTAATGACAACACACAGCAGGGCGTGAATACTATCAATGCTGCTTTATTCCCAGCGGATGCAGGCACAGTCACAAGCTTTGAGTTTAAGCGGGTGGACGGCTCTACGCTAGCGGTAGATATTACTTCAGGCGACATCAGCGTAACACCGGTTCAAAATGCGAAAGTACTAGATACCGAAAACGGCAAAACGGGTTATTTCCAATTCAATACCTTTATTGTTACCGCGCAACAAGGGTTGATTGACGCGTTTGATATGTTTGTTGAGGAGAACGTTACCGAGCTTGTTATTGACCTTCGCTACAACGGCGGCGGACGTCTGGCATTGGCATCTCAACTTTCATATATGATTGCTGGGCCAAATCAAACCAATAATGCAATTTTTGAAACCTTGAGATTTAATGATAAAAACCCCACAACGAACCCTATTACGGGTGAAACCATTCGTCCAACGCCTTTCTATGCCAATGTAATCGACTACAACGCAGGTTATCTTGCTGATACGCTGCTGCCTAGTTTGTCTCTTACCAAGGTTTACGTAATAGCCACAGGCGCAACATGTTCTGCCAGTGAAGCGGTGATGAATGCCCTTCGCGGTATTGACGTGGAAGTGGTGCAAATTGGCTCTACAACCTGTGGTAAACCTTATGGATTCTATCCTACAGACAACTGCGGCGAGACCTATTTCTCTATTCAATTCCAAGGCGTGAATAATAAAGGTTTTGGTGATTATGCGGACGGCTTCATGCCGACAGCCACACCTGACTTTGATTTCGAATTACCAGGTTGTGAAGTAGAAGATGATTTTACCGCAAGCTTGGGTGATACAAATGAGGGGATGCTGTCTGCTGCCCTAGAATACGCTGCAACAGGATCATGCCCTGAAGTGGTATCTGGCAATGGTACTGCAGATGTGAACGCGCTGCGCAGTAATCAAAGTTCGCTAGTGGGTGAAAAGCTTATTGCTATCGATAAGCCTGAACAACGTAAAGAGAACTTAGTTCTACAAAACAAAATCTATCAGCCTGTTATTCAGGAGCGCAAGTAATGCCGCTTTGTAATAGAAAAGGAAGACTGCTAGCAGCACCTATCGCCATACTTTTGCTATCGGCGAGCGGATGCGCCACAACGAAGGAAGCTGAGTTACACGAGGCAATAACCAAATCCATCAGTGTGAGTCAAAAGCAAACCATTGAAGATAAAATTAGTAAATGGTTTGGTGGGGTGAGCATTACGCTAGCAGATGATGTATTCAGCCAAACTGCTAGTATTACTATCGAGCGTAAGGCAAAGGTTGATGGCAGGGGATTACCTATTGACGGAAGACACGACAACCCTGTTTATAGCTTCACGCTACTAAGCGATGGTAAGCAGTGTGTGTTGCGTAACGACCAAAGTGGGGAACTTGCTGAGCTTGAAAATGTGAAGTGCTATATTGTGCACGAGGCATAAGCCGGGGAATCGACAAAAACGAAATGTAATCGTCGACAGTAGGGCTTAAAAAAACGCCCAGAGTTAAAAAGCTCTGGGCGTTTTTATTGCTATCGTTTGTGCATGCTTGGCTGCTTTTGCGTGCGGCCGCGGCTGTTGCCACTGCTATTATTTCCTTTTGAAGCATTGCCTCTGTTCTTATTCCCGCCGGTGTCGTTACGCTGTTCTGCTGTGTTACCACGACCTTGCTTGTTAGTGTTGGCGTTACGTCGGCTCTTATTCACGCCGTTACCACTTTTGCTGTTCTTGCCCTGAAAGGTAGGTGGAAGCCCAGTATGTTTGGTTAGCGCGCGTTCACCGCGACGACCTTTCTGTGCTTTTTGGCGCTTCTCATCAGCCGTTTCCGGTGGAACAAGGTGTTGAGGGCCGCGGCCTATCAAATCTTCTCGCCCCATACGTGTAAGTGCTTCGCGAATTTGTGCAAAGTTTTTCGGGTCGTGATAACGCAGCATCGCCTTGTGTAATCGACGGTGAATCTCACCTTTAGCGGAAGGTACTTCTTCACTGTCTTTAGTGACTTTGCGTAGTGAATTTACCTCGGTGTGGTACATAGTAGTCGCCGTGGCCATTGGCGACGGATAAAAGTTCTGTACCTGATCGAGCTTAAATTTATTTTCTTTAAGCCATATCGCAAGGCTTAGCATGTCTTCGTCGGTGGTACCCGGGTGCGATGCAATAAAGTAAGGAATCAGGTACTGCTTTTTCCCAGCTTCTTGTGAGTACTTATCAAATAGCTCTTTAAAGCGGTAGTAGCTGCCCATGCCCGGTTTCATCATTTTTGAAAGCGGGCCGTCTTCGGTGTGTTCTGGAGCGATCTTTAAGTAGCCGCCTACGTGGTGAAGGGCAAGCTCTTTTACGTATTCCGGGTCTTCTACTGCTAGGTCGTAACGCACGCCTGAAGCAATCAAGATTTTCTTGATGCCCGGCAAATTGCGGGCACGACGATACAGGTCGATTGTTGGCTTATGGTCGGTATCCATATGTGCGCAAATACTTGGATATACACATGAAGGGCGACGACAGGTGGCTTCAGCTTTCGGGCTCTTACAACGCAGGCGATACATGTTCGCCGTTGGTCCGCCCAAATCAGAGATTACGCCGGTAAAGCCTGGGACAGTGTCGCGGATCTGCTCAATTTCACGAATAATAGAGTCTTCAGAACGACTTTGAATAATACGCCCTTCGTGCTCGGTAATAGAGCAGAACGTACAGCCACCGTAGCATCCGCGCATAATATTAATACTGAAGCGGATCATGTCGTAAGCGGGGATTTTAGCATCGCCATATACAGGGTGAGGAACACGCTGATACGGTAAGTCAAATACCGCGTCCATCTCTTCTGTTTCAAGCGGCATGGCCGGTGGGTTAATCCAGATGTGTCTGTCGCCGTGGCGCTGCATCAGCGCGCGAGCACAACCAGGGTTGGTTTCTTGGTGCAAAATACGCGACGTATGGGCGTATAACACCTTGTTGTCTTTTACTGTTTCGTACGCGGGAAGTTTGACGTACACGTTCTCCCACGGCTTGCGTTTTTCTTTTTCTTTCTGAGCTGGCTGAATAACGATAGGCGCAGCTTCTGGCGCCTCGCTGCTTTTGGTGTCTTTATCCTGCGAATCGCACTCAGGCTCCATCTGATAAGGGCTTGGGATAGCGTCAATCTTGCCCGGCCTGTCTAGAGAGGTCGAGTCAACACCTTGCCACTCAGGTAAGGCTTCTTTTACGATAATTGCCGTACCGCGAATGTCTCGCAAATCAGCAATATCTTCACCTGCCGCTAAGCGATGAGTTACTTCAACAAGAGGACGTTCGGCGTTACCGAAAAAGAGCATATCCGCTTTAGAATCGAACAATACAGAGCGGCGTACTTTTTCACTCCAGTAGTCATAATGCGCAATACGACGCAAGCTGGCTTCTATGCCACCAACAATAACAGGTACACCTTTAAACGCTTCACGGCAGCGCTGTGAATACACGGTAACTGCGCGGTCAGGACGCTTGCCACCTACATTGCCTGGCGTATAAGCGTCGTCGTGACGAAGTTTCTTGTCAGATGTGTAGCGGTTAATCATGGAGTCCATATTGCCGGCTGTTACGCCGAAATACAGGTTGGGTTTACCCAGCTTCATGAAGTCGTCTTTGCTGGTCCAGTCTGGCTGAGAAATAATGCCAACGCGAAAGCCGTGAGCTTCAAGTACCCGGCCAATTACCGCCATACCAAAACTAGGGTGATCTACATACGCATCGCCCGTTACCAAAATAACGTCACAGCTGTCCCAGCCGAGGGCATCCATCTCTTCCTTTGACATAGGTAGAAACGGCGCAGTACCCAGGCAGTGTGGCCAATATTTAGGGTAGGAAAACAGACCGCGGTCGGCCTTAATGGTGGCTTGCATAGTAATCACATCTAGATAAATCAGGGAGTTGCTGAACTTAAAATAGGCAGAAGCTCAGAATAAGTGCGTAATTATAGCAGTCTTGGCCAAGCTAAGGTATAGCACTGTCATTAAATTAAAGAGCTTTGTATACTCTGTGATATAAAAAAGCCGCAAAGTTAAGTGTGGGCGCGCGTTTGGGTTAGAGTCCGGTTCTAGTGAACATGTTAATTAATGGCTTTTTCATAAGCGAAACTCAACCATTAAACGCCTTTTAAATCCCCGTATTTAGCGTATGTAAGGCTTGTCTACTCACAACGAAGAGAAACAACAACGACTATGGCGTATTGGCTATTTAAAACAGAACCTGATGCATTTTCTATAGACGACCTGGCAAGCCGCCCAGACCAAACTGAACCGTGGGATGGCGTTAGAAATTACCAAGCTCGCAACTTTTTAAGAGACGGTGTGAAAGTGGGGGATAAGGTATTTATCTATCACTCTAGCTGTAAACATGTAGGTATTGCGGGCGTTGCCGAAGTGGTGAAAGACGGGTACCCAGACAGCACGCAGTTTAATCCTGAATCGAAATACTACGACCCAAAATCCAGCCAGGAAAACCCCCGTTGGTATCGCGTTGATGTCAAGTTCGTAGAAAAGTTTTCCAGTGTACTCCCACTTTCAGTTATCAAAGCAATGGATGGTATTACTGAACTGCCTTTGGTCAAAAAAGGCGGAAGGCTGTCGATCATGCCAGTAGAAGAGGCTGAATGGCAGCAACTCTACGAGGCGGCTAAATAATAGTTAGAACACCTAGGGCAACACTCGCCTTTGTCACATCATTGAAAGTGACTTATATACCAAATAACCTGTTCCTAGTTGAAGCAAAATACCTACTGTGAGAAACACGCCATCTCGGTTTGTCATGCCAAGCGCAGTCATACATAGAGCAAATGCGGGTAAAACTACTGCAAAAGGTATTGCTTCTAATGGGATCATGGAAAGGGATGCGAGGGCACAGTATCCTGCAATAAGGTTTTTAGCTGGTTTTTGGGACAGGACGGTGCCACGGGGTTTCAGCAGCTTTTCTATTTTATTTACAAAGGGTTTAGCTTTATCAATAGCCGACTCTAACTTGTGTGAACTGACCTTTTTTCGTTTTAGCGCGTTTGGTAGCCAGGGGCTTTCCCTTCCTATTGCTACTTGTATACAGATGAAAAATAATGTTATCCCGCACAATGTTGGAACGCCTGGGATTGCGCCAGTAGGGAGTAGAGCAATAAGTGCAGGTACTAAGAGTAATGGCCCGAACCCCCTATCTTCAAAGCGCTCAATGATATTACCCAAAGAGGTCTTCTCAGACTCTTGGTTATACATATCGTCTAACAGTTCAGTAATCGAGTCGCTCATAATACGTCGTTGAATCCTTACTAAAGGGCTTTGTCCTACTGATGGTTACGCCGTTTTTTTAAATAAGTTTAATAATTCATTTTGACAACTTTTTACTAATGCCCATGTTTTGCTACATTTAGAGAGTGACTAATATTGGGGATACAATTGAGTAAAGAAGATATTTTTTCTATTCTTGAGCAAATGCCATCAAGTATTTTATTTAAATTCGTAGGAACTGACGAAATATATGCGAGTGCAGGGTTTACGAGAGCTTTTGGTATACAGCCCTTGAATTTTGGCGGAATAAAGTCCGTCAAATTTTACGATATTAGTACAAAAAAGGAAGTTGATACGAAGCGAGATCCTTTCTATCTTTCTGAAAAGGGAAGCTGTGTGTCTGGACAGTTCAGAATTCAAACTCAATCGCGAACAATGATCTGCTTCGTTACTAGTGAAGTGATTGCTACTTCAATTGGTAAATGCTCGGTTCTCAATATAGTTGCTAATGCGGCCCATTTGATCGGCGAATTTAAGAAAGATTCTGCGGTCAATAAGCATATTACTTTCAACCAGCTTCTCACTAACTTCTCTTCAAAATTAATCAATGCAAACGTCAGTGAACTAGATAGCATTATCGATCATGCACTTGCTGCTTTTGGTGAGTTCTGTGATGTAGATAGATGTTATCTTTTTGAGTTTGGTGATACAGACGATTATATGTCCAATACTCATGAGTGGGTGGCAGCGGGGGTTACTCCGTATATTGATGAGTTACAAAACATTCCAACCAACACCATGCCTTTCTTCATGAGCCATATATCCAACGGGATATTTAAGGTAGATGATGTGTCTTCTATTCCTGATTCAGCTTCATCAGAACGAGAACTTTTTCAGGAACAGCGTATTTTCTCGATACTCTGCGTTCGCATAATGGTTGATGGAACCATGTACGGATTCATAGGGTGCGACATAATAGGCGGACCGTACTCGTGGAAGGCTTCAGATATCGAGTACTTGCGCCGTATTGGGGAAATGTTAGGTAACACCTTACAGAATTTATATAACAGAAAGGCACTGCAAAAGGTACAAGTAGAATTACTTGAGGCGAATAAACAACTAGAACGACTGGCCAATATTGATGGTTTAACGGGTATTGCAAACAGAAGGTTGTTTGACAGTACTCTAGAGCGGGATGTCGCCCGTTGCTATGAGCAGGGGCGTTCACTTAGCTTATTACTCATAGATGTCGATTTATTCAAGCAGTACAACGACGCTTACGGCCATGTCGCCGGAGATACCGTATTAAAAAACATTGCGTACACGCTCACTAACAGTTGTGTGGGTAGCGATGATTTGGTGGCTCGTTATGGCGGCGAAGAGTTCGCGGTTATCCTCCCTGATACGCAGGGTAAGGCGCTTCCTACTATCGCGGCACGAATTTTACGTAATGTAATGTTTCTTAATATTTTCCACGAAGCGTCAGCGCATGACAGAACGCTTACGGTAAGTATAGGGATGGCTACTACCAGTAACTTGCCGCTTAACAAAGATAATTCTAAGCACAAAGAAGAGGATGCTATGTGGCTTTTAGAACAAGCTGATAAAGCACTTTACCGCGCAAAAAATGCCGGTAGAAATTGTGCGCGGAGTTAACGCTGGGATGTACCGTTCTGGCACTGATTTTTCCAACTCAGACACTTTTTGCTCCTCCATTACCCTACATTTCTAAGACGGTTAGCAGTAATAACGCTGCGTTTTGTTTTTCCTCATTTTAATCACATATCAATTTGTGATTAAAAATAATCACATTTTAAAGTGTGATTGTTTTTGAATTAAACGCCGTAGCGTGCCATAGTGGTATCTAGCCATTTAAAACTTTTATGTTTATTGCAACAAAGTCAACGCGGCGCAAAGCAGAATGACCAGAAATAGTGCTCTTAAAAACGACTCAAAAAGTGTAGCTGGTGTAATCACTGGTGATATAACCAACTCACAATCTTATTCAGATGATGAATTCAGCGATATTCTTGCAACACTTAGGGCGAGCTTAACGAACTATGCGAACCTTTACGGTGGCGACTTCGATATTTACCGAGGCGATGCATTCCAGTTAGTAATTAAGCAGACCCAACACTGTATGAGAACTGCGGTCGGGGTACGTTTAGCCCTAAAGGCGCATGAATTGAGCGTAGATGTGAGAATGAGCATTGCCGTGGGGGAAGTGCAATTCCGTCCTTCAGAAGTGAAAACAGGAACGGGCGAGGCTTTCGTATTGTCAGGGCGGGGACTTGATAATATTAAACCTCATCACCTCGCTTTTTACAGCGGAAACCATCAACTAGACAACAAAACACAACTGCTAACTCGCTTTGCTGATGCACACATTAGTGGGCTTACACAAACCCAAGCGCAAACTTTACATGCGTATCTTGAAGCGTCAGATAAAAGCCATGAAAGTATTGCTGCTATATTGGATAAAAATCGAAGTAATGTGAGTCGTATTCTAAACGCCAGTAATTATAAATTGATTGCTGAGTATCTGGATTATATGGAACAAGCACTGATTTCCAGCGATAAAAATAGCACCGCATTACAAGCCAGCAAGTAACCAAGGATGACTAACGTGAAGCTAAGCAAAACAAAAAACGTCGTGTTTAAAATAGGAGAGCTGCATGGTTGCTGAACCTGAATTGCTGGCAGCATTACTTTTAGCCCACCTGCTAGCTGACTTTTATTTTCAACCTTTTTCGTGGGTTCAACAGAGAAATGAAAAACACGCTCTGGCTTTGCCCTTATATCTACATGCGTTAATTCACGGTGTGCTAGTAGCTGTGGTAATGCTTATATTTTTAGAAAAAATAAGTATTGCAACCGTTGGAATTAGCGCAATTATTGTGGCCGTATCTCATTTTAAAATTGACGTTGTGAAGTCTTACTGTGCGCAGAACATCACTACTTTCGTGCTTGATCAAGTAGCACACATAGTGGTCTTAGTCGGTGTATTTCTGTATGCGACCAACCAATGGGAAGGCGCGCTGTACTTAATTCGCCAAGTGAATACAACTCATGTGGCTGTTCTCCTTGCCTATCTAGCTGTACTCAAACCCAGCTCTATTATTATAAAACAGCTGCTGTCTCCGTGGAGTAGCGACGTGTTGGCTGAAAACAGGTCACCTAAGCACCCGAATGACACACCCACAATAAGTACGGAAGAACAGCAAACTTTGTCGCTTGCAGGCCAAAGAATTGGCTATTTAGAGCGGGTACTTATATTAACTTTCGTTTTGCTAAATCAATTTTCTGCTATCGGATTTCTGATTGCGGCAAAATCTATATTTCGTTTTGGAGATTTAACAAAGCATCAAGATAGAAAGCTGACGGAATATGTGCTGCTAGGCACTTTGACAAGTGTCGCGATGACCTTAGCTATTGGTTTGGCATGCGCTAGGGTATTAGGAAAGTTGCCTATAAAATAAAACCGCTGTAGAAGGTCATTCTGCATTTTAGTTAATTGCGAGCTGAACGATTTTCAATCAAAAATGCTTGCATGTGTTATTTATATAACCTACTGTTTAATTGAATATTAAATGAAGGAATATAGGCATGAGAATACTTTTGGTAGCGTCAGTAATTTTATTAACGGCATGCGATTCAACAGAAATTGCTCAGCAGCAGCCAGAAGCAAACAATGGTGGGGTTGCGCTTTATGACGAAAAGGGTTTATTCGTAAGACAGTACAGTGATGCACAGGATTGTCATGCTGCCGCAATACGCTATAATATGCGAAACATTAACGATAAGACGGAAAATAATAACACCTATAGACGAGCGGGCACGATACAGCCGAGAATAACTTCTTCGTGCCGCGAGGTGTAATAGCGGTATTTTCTTCAATGTATTTCAAAGAACGCCCTTAAATGGGCGTTTTTTATGGCAAAAATGCACACCAACGTTCGACTCAGCTTAAGGGCTTGCACCTTTTCATAGCGGTAGAACTTGATTGCATGTTTTCACCAGCAGTAAAACGCCGACGAGTAATAACAGCGTAAACACTATGCGAGAAAATGACGTCTGACTGACCTTGTTGTGCAGGGCATTACCTATCAGTGCCCCCGCTATCACACAGGGTATTAGCCACATAATGGATTTGACCTGCGAGGCTAAGTCTTCGAACAATAAAAACCACACACAAAGTGACGTATTTAGGGTAAACCATACACTTAGCAAGGTTGCGCGAAAGCGTTCTTTGGTCATGGGTGTTCTTGCACAGGCATACACCAGTAGCGGGCCGCCTGATGCGAATAATCCGTGAGTAATACCGGCAGAGAAAATTAACCCACAACGGGCGAGGTGCCCATGGGCTGGTGCGTGCAGTTGGGCAAGCGATCGAATAGCAAACCAACAGATGATCAGTGCGAAAAGCGCTTTGCTGTAATCAGCGGGTATGTAGTCCGTGACAAGTACCCCTACTAATGTGCCATGCCCCATCAAGGGTAAAATTTGCTTAAACAACAGGTCGTAATCAATATGCTGGCGATGACGGTAAACCAGTGGGCCGGTCATCATTATGTTCAGCGGTACCAACCACTGCATCAATTGAGTGATATCCATGACCAAAGCACCAATTGATAAGGCAATAACAATGCTTCCAAACCCTGTCATGGCCTCGACAGTAAAGGCAATAAACACCCCGATGGCGACGATTATAAAGTTCATTGTAGTGTATCCAATTCACGCACCAATCGGCGGCGCATAAGGTATAAATAAACCTTGGGCATAAGGCGATACAATAATGCGGAAACCCGGGTGAACCCGTCTGGCAGTAGGCGCTGCTGGCCTCTATTCATTGCTGAAATGATTTGTGATGCCATATCTTTACTGTTGCCCATGGCGCCGACCATTGTTCGCTTATGCGTGGCTTTATTGCCCAGCCCGTTTAATGCATTGTGCTCGATGGGGGTATCTAAAAAACTGGGGTACACCATAAGAATATGCTTTCCATTGCCTTGCCATTCGGCTCGTAGGGTTTCAAAGTATTGGTGTAAGGCGGATTTAGAGGCGCAGTAGCCAGCACGCCCCAGTACAGGCATCCATCCTGCCATAGAGCTAATATTTACGACACACGCATGGTGACTTAAAAATGGCGTGAGTGCCTGGGTTAGCTGAACAGGAGCAAAGTAATTGACCCGCATTACCTTTTCGATAACAGACAGCTGGGTATGTGATGCAAGTGAACGATGGGTAATTCCTGCATTATTGATAAGTACGCTTAAGGTGATTTGACGTTGGGTAATTAACTTTACCAAGGCATCAATTTCACCCGTAACCGCTAAATCGCACACAAAATAGTGCTGACATTCAAGGGACGTTGCCACGCGCGTAAGCGCTTCTTCTTGTACATCTACCAACACCAGCTGGTAGTGGGCTGCCATTTGTTTAGCGAGATCTAAACCCAACCCTGATGCCGCGCCGGTTATCATTGCCCAAGGCTTCGGTGAGGTGCTTTCCATTATCTACCATTCCTTATAAGGCTATTGTGGGCCACATAAAAATCAAACACTTCCCTGGATGTTTTTTGAGGCACATAACCAAAAACCGTTTTTAGTGCGCGATTATCCAAAACCGGACGATAGCGCAGAAAATCAACTTGTTCGGCACTGTATTGGGTAAGGCCAAGAGCGTGGCCAATTTTAAGTATTCCCGCAACGACTGCAGCAGGTACTTGCATAAGGGGTTTATTGAGCACGTGTGCAATTTCGGCCATGGTCATGGCACCATCGCCCGCTAAATTAAATTGCCCGACAAGGCTTTCAGTAACGCCTTTAGTGATAATGTTCACCACGTCTTCATCCCAAATAAAAACGAAAGGCGAGGGCGAGCCTTTAATACCGAGCAATTTTGATTTCGTAAACAAATGGGTGATTTGATTATTAGTATGCTTGCCCAGCACGGTACCCGGACGTAGCACTAACTGGTGCAACGCAGGGTGAGTGACCCGGTATTCAGCCAACATTTCTTCAATTAAACGCTTGTGCTGGCTATAGGCGAAGTGGTCATTGCCGCGAAGGGGAGCTTGCTCATTCAGCCAGTCTGGATTGTCGGCGTGATAACCGTAGGCTGCACCACTACTTGTCACCGTAATATGCTTGACCTGATTATTTATGCAACAATTAAGTACATTAGCTGTGCCATTGACATCAATATCATAGTCACGAGCGCGATCATCACTGGCTTGCATCACACTGGCTAAATGAACCACATGGGTAATGTTGTGCTTGGCCATTACGTCACTTAACTGTGCGTCCCGAATGTCCATTTCATAATAGGGGTAGAGCTGTTTTGAAGGAGGACGAATATCCACGCCAACTATCTTGTAATTATCTGCCAAAGCGCTAATCAGGCGCTGACCGATATAGCCTTCGCTACCGGTAATTAAAATATTAAGATCCATAAAAATACTGCTTTTTAGCGGAGTGTTGACGGGCGGTTCTGCGATCTTTAAATTGCCAATAGGTACTCAAACTTAAGCCAGATATGAGGTGCCATATACCCCAGGCGGCGGCAATAACCGCCATTGCTTCTAGATTGGCAAAAAAGGTAAATATGATCCCCAGACCCAAACCGGAGTTTTGCAAGCCCACTTCTAAGGTGATGGCACGGGTATCGGCTTGGGGCAATTGCAGCGCTCGGGCAGCGCCCCATCCGATGGCGAGCGCGAGGGCATTGTGAACCACTACGGCTAACAAAAAGATACTGGCTCCCGCAATAAACTTGTCCCAGTTCATGAAAAGCGCAATGGCTACAAAACCAAACAAGGTGAATAACGAAACGAAGCGAAAGAAGGGCTCACTTTTTCTTGCAAACGACGGCCAGATACGGGCACAAGTTAGTCCCAGAGCCAGCGGTATGGCCAATACAAAGGCAATCACTGTTAACATGTCGGCGGTAGACACTGAGATGCTGTTTAACAAGCTTTGTGTGCGCGGATTAAGGGCGGCGTAAAACATGAAGTTAAGCGGGGTGAGGACACAGGCAAGTAAGCTTGCTACTCCTGTCATACTTACTGACATCGCCGTATTGCCATTGGACAAGTAGGTCATTAAATTGGAAAAACTTCCCCCCGGACAGCAACTCACAAGGAGTAAACCCAGTGCTATTTCACTTGGCATAGGAACGAGCCAGGTAAGCAGACACGTCAATGCGGGTAACAATACAAACTGCGCAATCATTCCTACAAGCGGGCCAAGGGGCTGTCTTGCAATTCGGCGAAAGTCCTCAGGCGTCAGGCTTAGCGCTATACCAAACATCATCATGGCTAGCACCGCATTTAAAACAAAAAGGCTAGTTGACGACATTTACGCTCCCTGTCCCAACTGTTGAATTTCACTGGACAGCGCAGCCAAATAGTCGGCTTTGTGCACGTAATAAGCCATACGCTCTAACGGTAAGTACTGCATGCCTCCGTCTATCCGCTGGCTGGCTTGTGCTTTCACTTTATCAAAAAATGCATCTGCGGCTTGTTGTCGATGCTGTTGCAAATATATGACATTGGCGACCAACTTGGCTTGTTCGTCACGCCCTTGCCAGCCCAGCCCCGCAGCTTCTACCATACCCATCACATATAAATTAGGGTGTAGGGGGTTAAACACATTTAAATAGAGCTGCGGCGCATCGCCTACCCAGTTGAGGTGCTGTTTATCAATAAAGGGGTAATGCAGTTTATAGCCGGTGGCCTGTAAAATGAGGTCGTATTCTGCTTGACTACCGTCACTAAAACACGCGCCATTGTCGGTTAATCGTTCAATATTAGGGCGTACGGTGATGTCGCCATGCCCAATATGATGTAAAAATAGCGAGTTAACTACAGGGTGTGATTCATACATTTTGTAATCGGGGTCTGGCAGGCCAAAATGACTGGGCTTACCCGAAATTAAGCGCACCAACGTGCCATCTACACGTTGTTTTAACCAATTGGGTAAGCGAATTTTACCACCTAAGGTGTCGGTGGGAATGCCGGCGACAAACTTGGGTAAAAAGTAATAGCCGCGACGTACCACCATGTCGACGTGCTTAGCCCGATGAACCGCATCGACGGCGATGTCACACCCACTGTTGCCACACCCCACAATAAGCACCCGCTTATCTGCAAAGATATCAGCACTTTTGTATTGAGCACTGTGCATCTGCTCACCGTTAAAATGGCCAGGAAAGTCGATGACATTGGGGTGGTGTAATGTGCCGTTGGCAAGCAATACGCCTGCAGCGATAATCTGATGTTGTTCATCATTTTTGCGATAGCTGATCCGCCATTGTCCGTTGTGGGGCTCTACTGATTCTACCCAGCAATTAAACTGGTAATGACGATATAAATCGAAGTGGGTAGCATAAGACTGAAAATAGTGTTTGAGCTGATCATGCCGAGGGTAGGTGGCCACATCATCGCTCATGGGAAAGTCGTCAAATTCAGTCATGCGCTTAGACGAAATAAGGTGCGCTGACTCATACATGGTGCTGGTGGGGCTGTCGATGTCCCATAACCCACCCACATCGCTATGGGCTTCCAAGCCCAGTACCTTAATACCTTTTTCTGCTAAACGCCGCACTGTACACAGGCCCATAGGCCCGGCTCCTATAACCACATAAGGATTCATGATTACTGTCTCTTTTAACTACCTGTTAATAAGGTTAACAGGGTGTTGACAAGGTTTCCTTGCTCACAAAGGACAAATAACTAGTTAATTCGGGACAGATTCAGTATGCTATGCCTCCATTAGGTAGGAAAATACGCAGACTATGGCGGCCAGTGTTACACAAAGCTTTACTCAGGCAATACTTAATCAATTAGCACAATTGGCTATTCCGATAGAAGACAAATTGTTAGCCAGTATTCAACAACATAAAGGTGAAGAGCGTTTACCTTTGTTGTTGCAAGATAAACTGTGGCTTGAAGTGGAACGCCATGGCGACAAGGGCATAGGTTTGCACATTGGCTTAGCCATGTTACCGCAAAACTTCGACACTATGGGCTTTTTACTGCTAAGTAGCCCTTCGTTAAGTGTGGCTGTAGACAGCCTTATTCAGTACTCGCCGCTAATAGGTGAAGGCGGGGTGTTTGATAAATCCCGTGATAAGCAAGGGTGGAGCGTACGCTACGAACCTATGTTTACTGCCGCAGTCGATGTGCGCATAGAGGCTATCATGGCAGGTATTGCAACGGGAGCCCGGTGGGTGGCGGGTAAGAATATCACGCCCGTTGCGGTATATTTTAAACACGCGCAACAAGCGCCAAAGGAATTGTATAGCCAGGTGTTTGGCGAAGCGAAGGTGAGCTTTAATCAGACGCAAAATGCCATTGTGTATGGCGATGCTGACTGGCACTTTAAACAACGAGAAGTGAACCCCGCTATTCAAGCGCAAATGTTGGAGCTGGCAAATCAGCAACTTAACCAACTGACTCATCATTCTTTTTCAGAAAAGGTCGAGGCGTTACTCATCAACCAACCATGGCTAACCCGTAGCCAAATTGCCGCCAGCTTTGCGGTGAGCGAAAGAACCTTACTGCGTAGGTTAAAAGAGACGGACATTAACTACCACACAATGGCGCAGGCTATTCGCAAGCAACACGCTCTGAATCAAATACAAAAGCCAGAAGTAACCCAGGCAAGTTTAGCGCAGTATCTGGGCTATAACGATGAAAGTGCTTTTGCTAAGGCATTCAAACGGTGGACGGGAACTGGGTTTAGGGCTTATAAAAATGGAATAGAAAAGAGAAAGGATTAAAAATAAAAAAGACGTCCTAAGACGTCTTTTTTTGAATTGGTGGAGCTGGCGGGATTTGAACTATTCATAAAGTCTTATAAATCATGTGGTTAATTTTTTTATGCCGGAATGGCGTCACCTACACGCAATATTCTTCTTGCCCTTCTGTATTCTGTAATCTGGTCTTTAATTTCAGCTTTTTTGTCTGGACTTAAAAACTCGCACTTTAAGTCTTTAGTTGCTAGCTTTATTGCTTGATGTAACTTTGCGTCTTGCTTTCGAATTTCTTCTGGAAGCCCGTACTTGATTACTAATATATTTAAAAACCAAGCTATCAGGCCGCCAATTACTGGAGCAAGGGAAGCAGCAACTGCTGTTTGACTCGCGTCTAAATCAAGAAGCTGAATAACACCTTCAAAAACTGTAATAATAGAGCCAGACGCAATGATCCCAGTATTAGCGTTGTTCTTTACCATTTTGTATCAAACTTCCATTGTTGATTATTTCCGCTAACTCTTTAGCGCTCTTTATTTTCAATGTAGACACTTTGTCATTCTGCGATGTTTGCACAGTAACTTCTACACTTTTGCTCGGAAAAGCATAATCAAGCATTCCTACGACAATTATTTTACTTGCGTAAAGACATACAAGAAACGCTATCGGGGTAGCGATCAGTAGTAGAGATATATTTATGAAGAACGGTAGTTGCACGATTTCAATCCTAATATGCTGCTATCCAACTTTTCGAAGTACTCTTTCAATTTCGTATTTAACTTTAGAGTCCCCGCTCAAAGATGTAGTCTCTTTGGTTTTGAGTTTGACTTCGTATAAGTCGCCTTTAGCGAATCTATCCTCATTCGCTCTGACTCTTCTAAGAAATGCTTCGTCAGATATTTTTACTGATTTAATTTCTTGAAGGTGTTCAATTTGCCAACCAGTGGATTTCTCGAAGTTTACATTAACAAATCTAACGTTAACGGTATCAACTTCATCTGTTTCTACCGCTCCTACTTTTGATGGGAGTTTCCTATACGATTTTAAATCCGCTTCTTCTATAGTATGTAGGATAGATTCACCATCGAAAGACTTAACATGTACCTTTGCTTTCTCATCACCCCGTATCGGAACTACAATGGCTTGGTTCATTGCCTTTCGAAAATCCCTATCCAAAACAAGCTTTGCAAAGTCTTCGTCTAAAGTAATTTCTTGTTCGTTATTTCTATATTCTGTTTTAATTTTAGTCTTGTCAGAATCTTTTTCAACAGATGTAATTTTCTTTCCTTGGAGAAATTCTAAAACTCCAAGTACAGATCCTGTTACCGCTCCGGTACCAGCTGCAAAACCTATAATCTCAAGAACGTTTTTTGTATCCCCAAGAAAACTAAGCACTTCAATGGGTATTCCAATCGATCCAGGCTTTGGAGCTTTTACTTTTACTTCGAGCTCCGACTCTTCACCATTCAATATTTTGTCTGCAAGTGTAAGGGCTTCGGAGATTCCAATAAGTCCATTAGCTAGGTCGATAGCATCTATCGTATGGTTTTCAGTGTCGCTAGTATCGTAATAAAGACTAAATTTACCTAAATCATTCATGGTAATACTTCCTTGTTTAAAGCGCGGTATTCTAATTATTGTGGGACCCAACGTCCATACGTTTTACGAATCATTCCCCAATCTGCGTGACCCATTTGTCTTGCTACCCATAAAGGGTTTTTGCCTTGAGACAACATCATGGAAGCGTAAGTATGCCTACATTGGTAAGGATATCTATATGGAATTTGCGCTTGTTCAAGTGCGGGTTTCCATACGTACTTTCTTAGTCCATCAGCGTATTTATACTCTTTCATAGTTCGCGGGTCAATGAACACCCTGTAAGAGTGAAAGTACTCTGACTGTTTAATACACTTGAGAGCAGAGACAGCTTCTGAATTAAGTTCAATAGATCTGATACTACCGATAGTCTTAGGTGCTTTTTCAATTCCATTAGTAATACTTAACCTTATGTGCGCCACTTTTTTATTTAAATCAACATCTTGCCATCGAAGGCCCAACAGTTCGCCAGTTCTCAAACCAGTAAAAATTGCGAATTTATAAAAATACTTATACGGACTCTCAAGAGAGCAAAGTATTTTTTTGATCTCGATCTTATTGAAAGGATTTGGTTCTTTTGAAGCTTGCTTATAGCGTTCGATTTGTTCTGCTGGGTTTTTTTCAATGACTTCGTCCATAAGTGCTCTATTGAAAATTTGTTTGAGCACATTTCGTGTTTCGTTAATAGATTTTCCTGACAGTAAACTTTCAGAAGCCCACTCATCAAACATACTAGCTTTAAACTCAGTCAGTAAAAGATCGCCCCAATTTGGCTTGATATAGGAATTATATTTCTGCGAATAACCGCGAATAGTTGTATGAGACCAATTACGCTGTTTCTGTTTAAACCAAATGTTTGAATAGTCGTGAATGGTGAAATTACAACCAGTATCAAAAGCTCTTTGTATTATCTTGCTGTTTGGAAAGCGGCTAGCTATTGATTTATCATTTAAAGAAATCGCCATCTTATAAATAGTTTCCTGCTCCTCAATTCTTTTGGAAGCTGTTTTATTATGTGGAGCTGGAATCGTTTCTCTATATCGCTCATGATTTAGCGTGAAGTCGATAACATATCCACCATTCACTTCTTTAACACTCATTTACTTATTCTCCTCTCATCCATTGGTAAATCATTTCGACGATAAAAATTAGCCTTCCGTCAGGTGCCTTTAGGTAGTGTTGTTGCTTTATCCAAACCCCTTTTTTAACTTTCATTCGAATTGCTTCTTTGCTGTAGCCCGTCATTTCTGAAAGCTTGTCTGTTGTTACTAATCCGCTAATAAATTTGTACTCCTGTATAAACGAAGTACTAGATTGGTCTTGATTGGTCTGCTAAAACAGTGGGCATACGGGTTACATACGGGTAGTTAAAATATGGAAGTTGTTGAAAAACAGGATGTTGAAGATTTGAAAAAGTCTTTAGAAATAGCAATGCAGTTTTTTAGTGTTCATATACCGAACATAGTAGGTGAGGAAGTTGGGGCGTTCCTACTAGAGCAAACTCACCAATTGATTCGACAAAATGCAGCTGATGAATCTCATTTTTACTTTACTGCTGCAGAAATATATAAATCCATGAACGGGCAAGAAGATTCAGAAAAAGCCAGGCGATGGATGAAAGGGCATGAAGACAATCTCTCAAACCTTTTTGCTCAAACGTCTTCATTAAACGCAATACTTGCAGAAAAAAATCTAAGTCCATTAATACTAGAGCGCGTTAGCTCAAAAGGTGGCACTCCGACGAAATGGAGAGTTCGTACGGGTGCTATAAAGTCTAATGGTGTCGGTGATGTGAATACTCATAGGGTACGATACGTTGTTACACGAATTGATGATGCATTGCCTTGGGCTAAACCATTTTCCAACTTAATTCTAACACCAAGAAAGCTCATAATAACGGCAGTTGGTTTACTGGTGTCGATTGCATTAACACTTTACACGTTTATTGGACTTGTAGAGTGGGGTAGCAAGACGATGAATACATGTGTGGTGATAGTTGGCATGTTCGCATGCATAGTTTTTATGACTCTACACGAACTACTCAATAAAGGTATAACGACTTATCCAGCACTTTGGTCTAAAAGGTTAGCAAAGAATAAACTACTCACGATTAATCCAACTGGACAATCTGAAGCTCCAATATTTATGAAAGCAGTTACTATTGAAGCTAAATGCTCAATTTGTGGCGAAGACCTGCTAATTGAAAAGAGTAGAGAGTTTCACAATAGATTCGTTGGAAAGTGCAGGGTAGCGCCATCAGAGCATGTTTTCTCTTTTGACCACATAACGAAGGAAGGGAAATTCCTTCGTTAGAAACAAGACCTTATTTTTTAAAGAGCATTCTAGCTAATGGGTTAAATGAACTCGGGCTGGCTTTGGAATCGGATTGCACCATGCTCTATTCGTGCATATTCGAAAGCTTCATCTAGTGAGTCGAATGGCCCCGCCATTTGTACATCTGAACACTCACCAGAGGTAACGATTACCATGCCGCTATTGAAAGTGTCAGTGTTGTGCATTTCATTCAATGTACTTGCTTTTAAACTATCTAAAGTCATTACCAAACAGCAAAGTCCATCTGTAGCTAGGTCGAATGGTGATTCACTGGGTAAGCGCTCCCGAGAGTAACCAAGGAATTGCTGATTTGATAAAGAGAGCAAGTTATTATCATCTTGAACTATTTTTTTGTTAGCGCAGCAATGTTTGTATTTTTTGTTACTACCGCATGGGCATTTATCATTTCTACCAATTTTCATATTTTTCTCTAGATTATTTTGTTCAGTACAGTTATTTACACAAGTCCAAGATGCCTTCGGCTTTTGGGGCTTCCCCCTCACGGGAAATCCCCAGTCGCCTTCGGCTACCCCCTGAGCCTTCGTCAACAGTCCGTCCTTCCCAAGGGAAGGGCGGGCTGTCAACTTGTTCAGCGGGTGACTCTAGAAGAACCCACTGTTTGTTTTCTATTAAGTGTCTAGACGATATGGAAAGAATTGATTTTGGGGTGCGCGAAAATGCGTGTTTAGAAAGCTCTGAACAATTTAAATGAGCATACAGTTCTTTTATTTTGTTCTCGTACTCCAACGCAAAAGGGCGCTCCACTTTTCTGACGTTTGCTCCACCCATCAGTAATAAGTAGGAAAGCCAATCCGATGAATCAGCGGCGATTCTTAGTTTGTTCAATTCGTGGTCTTCCGCTTCTCCGTATATTTTTCTCAATTGACGCCATAGCGAAACAGAAGGAAGCCCGAAGAACTGAAATTGACGGATGTTATAAAGCGACGCCCAAGCTGTTATTTTTGACGCAGCAGTTTTTGCATCATTACCGTATTTGTCTTCATCTAAATACTCACCATCGATGTTCTTACAAACGTATTTAGCGATGTAAGCTTGGGCGGAGCCTTTCTCAGTGCATATTTTTTCAGCCTTGAAACGGCTTTTTAATGCCCCTTGCTCATTACCATCGTGTTCTAGTGCGTAATGACTAAGGATTTGAGTAACGCGCTCTGAATGATGAGGTGGCATGAATAGCATGAGATGCCAGTGGGGTGTGCCATCGTGATGGGGCTCTACTACTCGTAAACCATAAACTTGTATGTTTTCTCTATCAAATTGTGCTCTCGCTTTCTGCCATTGACAATTTAGATAGTCGTTAGCATCTTTTACACTGTAATGCTCAAATTTTGGATTAGGCTTTCCAGATTTATAGTGAGAGTGATATTTTGACGGTGTGGTTAAAGTGTAAAACCAGCTTTCATGGTTCTGAAGTTGAGAATACTCCTCAGTACCTTTAATCCTAACCATTAACTCTGCGCGTCTTACCTTGGGGTTTGATACGTTAGAGTTGTATACATCAAGCATGGAGACATATTCACCATCAGCGCTGCAAAACCATTTGTTTTGCATATACTCTTGCGCTTGAGCTTTTTCCCACTGATGTTGCCTGAGTCGTTCGTCGCTACAATACGCGCTTTTCGATTGATTCACTAAATCAAGCTGGCGTCTGATTGATTCCATTTTTTGCGTAGCCAGCGTTTTGAACTTGTTGAACCAAAACTTTTCGGTTCTAAAGAGTGTCAGTGCTTCCAAATGCGTCATATCACATGGAATAGAGAAACCGTATTTTTCAAATTTATTCAAGCAGTAGTCAAAGGCTTGTTTAGTATTTAGGTGAGCGGTATTCCTCAAGCATTGGTTGGCTTTCTGCTTGGCAAAAAGTTTCAGTTCGCGAATATCTTTAGAAAGATTCAAGTCAGCTATTTGAAGCTCTTTGTTGAGGTTTGAGAGAAAAAGATTTGCTTTAACATAGCTTGCTTGCTTTGAAATCTTCACGTATTTATGAGCTGCGTCATAGGCAATTGAAGGCATTGCACTGAATAACTCAGCACGAAATTTATGGCATTCCCGCGTGCCTAAACCATAAGTAATTTGTTCGGGAGAGGTGACAGTCTCGCGACATTCAAGTACAGATTCGCGACACTTTACAGCCCTATTAAGACCGTTGGAGACCTGTGGTTGGTTTTGAGTGTTATCGCCAGAGGCGGCGAATTTAAAGGGGTGAGGCGGTCTAGATTGGTCTAGACCGCTTCTGGAATTGGTGGAGCTGGCGGGATTTGAACCCGCGTCCAGAAAATGTCTACCTTTGGTACTACATGCTTAGTTTGTCTTTTCTTTAACTATTTTGGACCCCGACAAACAGGGTTCCTAATAGCTGTCCTGATACTGTTTCGCGGTTCAACCTCAGGAGAGTTTCCCTCGCTAGTTTGCTTATATGACCTTCCAAACCCACGCTAGCAAACTAAGCTGTGGTGGAAGGGCCTATGCCGGGTATTAAGCGGCTAGTGCGTAAGTTTCGTCGTTTGCGACTATTTAAATGCGGCTTTTTAAGAGGCAAACCGCTCCTCTGCATGCACCTCCGGCTTCCTAGATCCTGTCGAATCCTAATCAGCCCCGAGTGTGATTTTCAATAATAGCACAAATGTTACATGGTGAAATACATTCTTTTGAAAATTACTATAAATTTTAAGGGTTTGGCTATTAATCAACCAAAAATAACGTTTAGTATTTCAAAAGCTTATACACGTACATCTCACCTAACTCAATGATGCACGAATATGCGTATCACTGAACTTACTCTAGATATGTGGCTGGTTGGTTCAAATTCAAGAGGGGGGCAAAAAGTATTGGTAAATAAATGCAATAAGACCACTAAGATAGTGCTTTTTATTTGATTATTTTAGCTAATTTTTAAGGAAATAGTGCGGATGTAAGGATGCAATTACTGTCAAGAACCATTAAAGTACGTGGGCATAAATAAAAGGCTTGTAGTGTAAATGTCTTCAGATTCAATATTGTATTCTCCGTATACCTTGCCGTGTGGCATAACAGCACGAAACCGTCTTGTTAAAGCTGCTATGGAAGAAAATATGTCGAGTATGGGAAATATCCCCGGTGAGTCTTTGTACTCACTTTATCGATATTGGGCCCACGGCAACTTAGGCATGATCATTACGGGTAATGTAATGGTTGATAAAGGTGCGATGACAGGGCCTGGCGGTGTAGCGCTAGAAAAAGACACTGATCTTGCTCCTTTTCAAAAGTGGGCAAAAATCATTAAATCTAATGGTGCTTTAGCCATCATGCAAATTAACCACCCAGGTCGACAAGTCTTTAAAGCAATGAAGGGTAAAGCCATTGCGCCTTCTGCTGTGCCGTTAGATATGGGTAAACACTCAAAGCTGTTTGCTCAACCGCGAGAAATGACATGCCAAGACATCCACGATGTGTGCAAGCGTTTCGTTCAAACAGCCAAGCAAGCTGAAAAAGCAGGCTTTGACGGTGTGGAAATTCACGCAGCTCACGGTTATTTGCTTACGCAGTTTTTATCTCCACTGACTAATCAGCGCCAGGACGAGTGGGGCGGTTCCATTATTAACCGCGCGCGTTTGCTTATAAATATTGTCAGTCAGGTTAGGGCCGTTTGCTCAAAAGACTTCATCGTAATGGTAAAGCTTAACTCTGCTGACTTTCAAAAGAACGGGTTCTCTTTTGATGATGCGTGCGAAGTGGTAAACCGTTTAGAAGCGTTAGGCGTTGATGTTGTTGAGCTATCTGGCGGTAGTTATGAAGCACCTGCTATGCAAGGCCAAACTCGCGACGATACCACGCTAGCGCGAGAAGCATACTTTTTGGAATTTGCACAAGCGTTGGTTAGTAAAACCGATATTCCACTAATGACGACCGGTGGAATAAAAAGGGCCGCGGTTGCTGAAAAAGTTATCGAACAGGGCTGTGCGCTGGTGGGGCTAGCCAGTGCGCTTGCGATTACGCCAGATTTAGCCAAAAAGTGGCAACAAGAGTGGTCTTACTCAGGAATAATTCCGCACTGCTCATGGAAAGATAAGTCGTTGGCAAGCCTTGCCAATATGGCCATGGTGCGAAGACAACTTAGACGCTTGGGGAACAACCTTACGACGTTAAGAACCCCTTCGCCACTTTGGAGCCTTATTCTTGATATGCTACATCGCAAGAAAATGACTAAGCGTGATGTAGGTTAAACATCGCCAAGGGCTGCCGTGTGATTGGGCGCAGCTATTTTAATACTCCCTCTAGCCCAAGTCGTGTTTTTCCAATAGTACATACAAAAACACAGCGTTAAACGCTGTGTTTCATCATTCTTTCTTTTTGACGTTGCCAATCTTTGTCTTTAATGGTGTCACGCTTGTCGTGCGCGTGCTTACCTTTGGCTAGATGAATTTCTAGTTTCACCCAACACTTTTTCCAATACATTGAAGTGGCAACGATAGAGTAACCTTGGCGGTCTCGAGCACCCATTAAGCGGTCTATTTCGCGTTTGTTTAGCAACAATTTGCGCGCACGCTCAGGCGCAGCGATTACATGGGTAGATGCTTGATTTAGCGGACTAATTCTGCAACCTACCAAATACGCTTCGGCATTTTGGATAATAACGTACGCATCGGTAATGTTCACTTTACCGGCACGAATACTTTTAATTTCCCACCCTTGAAGCTCAAGTCCAGCTTCGAACTTGTCTTCTAGGAAATAGTCATGACGCGCTTTTTTGTTCTGCGCGATATTTCCTGAGGTGTTTTTGTTGGCTTTATTCTTTTTCATGCTGGCTATTATACTGATTGTTCAAAGGAATGTCTTTAGTTGTCATTGTTATCTTATATTGGGGCATTTGGTTCAAAACCGAATACAAGCGATACAAATTTTCTGTGATACAATGCCGCCAAGAGTTTTAATTGTAGTGGAATCAATGCCAAGTATTCATAGAAGCGCGCTTGTAGCTCATAGCGCAGAAGCCATGTTTAACTTAGTCAACGATGTAGCTTCCTACCCTGAGTTTTTGCCAGGCTGTACCGATAGCAAAATCCTCGACACGTCAGCGCAAAGCATGAAAGCGTCTTTGTTAGTTGCCAAAGCCGGTATTAAGCAGTGGTTTACCACCCATAATGTGCTTGAACCGGGGAAAAGTATTCAAATGCAATTGGTTGACGGCCCGTTTCGCTCGCTTACCGGTGGCTGGACATTTTCGGCGCTATCGGAAGAAGCGTGTAAGATAGAGTTAAATCTTGAATTTGAATTCAGTAATAAGTTAGCTGAAATGGCATTTGGAAAAGTGTTTAATAGCCTAGCTAGCAGTATGGTTTCTGCTTTTACAGACAGAGCGCGGAGCGTATACGCATGAGTAATAAGCTCATCAATATTGAGGTTGCCTATGCATTGCCTACCAAGCAAACCATCATTGATGTTGCTATTCATGAAAATGCGACGGTAGAAGAGGCGATTCAAGCTTCTAACGTGCTAGAGCAATTCCCTGAAATTGATTTAAAAGCGACGAAAGTGGGGATTTGGAGCCGCGTTGTTAAGCTGCGCGATACACTTACCGACGGCGATCGCATCGAAATTTACCGTCCGCTTATTGCTGATCCGAAAGAAATTCGCAAGCGTCGTGCCGAGAAAGCGAAAGAAGAGGGACGTGCGGATAAAATTACCGGTGGAAAAGTGAATCCACTTAAAGCGAAATACTGAGCACTAACTCAGCGCGTTCGGTTTGCAGCATTACTAAATATAAAAATGGCCTTCAATTAAAGGCCATTTTTGTATGAAAAAAGAAGTTATTAGCTTTTATCAGAAATACTGCCTAGTTCCAAGAAAGGCGAGGCATCGATATCTTCTGCATCCATCATACTGGCGATACGCTGAACCGTAGCCACCATTTGACTTTGTTCCCATTCTTTAAGTTGCGAAAAGCGCTCAACAAAGTGCTCTTGAAGTGGGCGAGGCGCATCCACCACCGCTTCCTTACCGCGTTCAGTTAAAAACACACCCACTTTTCGTTTGTCTTGCGTACTTCTAATGCGCGTAGCTAAATCTCTGGACTCTAGTCTGTCGAGTATGTTCGTGATCGTTGCAGGGCTTAAATTAATATTCTCTGCAATTTCACGCACCATAATACCGGGCCGTTCTTCAATATTCTGCATTACTAATAGCTGTGGACCTGTCAGCCCCACATGTTTACTTAGCTGCTTGCTGCGTAGGTCTACAGCGCGAATTACGCGCCGTAGTGCCACTAATAATTCTTCTTCTTTTCGCATATTACTTCCAACAATTGCGTAACCAAGTCGTTACTTAAGCAAATGGATAAAATGTTGGTGCTTATGATAGTGATCGATGACGTCATTAATGACTGAAATTTTCGACCAGCCCATAATATCATAGTTCTGACCACCTTCACTTAGGTGCACTTCGGCGCGATAGTACGTTGCCTTTTTGTTTTCGTCTAGTGGTGGCGTATCACTTGGACCAAATTCAGGCTGTTCTGTCGACACAGGGTGTACAGCATATATGAACTCTGGGTCATTACCCATATCAACTGTCAAAATAAGTGCTTCGTCGGTGTCTTCAATTTTTATTTCAAATTGCTGCGCCTTAAACTCTTCACTTACTTCCGTTAGTGCAGGTTTTACAACCTTGTTTATATAGCGACGAACGGCCGTTTCATCAGGAAAGGTCACGATGTTTTCCAGGCGCTCCTTCCAGTTTTTGTCAGAATCGTTGTGCTGAGGTGTACCTGTTAGAACCTGTAGGCTCTCACGTTTATACGCTTCAATACGCAGTGCTTTTAGCAGACCCGATATAGCAATGAGCAGCACTATGGCAAAGGGGAGTGCGGCGGCAATCGTCATTGTTTGCAGTGCGCCAAGCCCACCAGCGTAAAGTAATACGGAGCTGACTACACCAACGCCCACAGCCCAGTAAACGCGCTGCCACAATGGTGTGTTGTTTTCACCATGTGAGCACAACATATCGACAACCATGGCTCCAGAGTCGCACGAGGTAACAAAGAATACGATAACCATTAGTACGGCAATAAGACTTAGCACAGAAGAGAAAGGGAACTGCTCCAAAAACACAAACAGTGCTACTGACGTGTCTTCATTTACCATTTGAGCAAGTACATCTTTGCCTTGCACTAATACTTGATCTATCGCTGCATTACCAAACACCGTCATCCAAAATAGCGTGAACGCTGATGGAATTAGTAATACACCCATGACAAATTCACGAATAGTTCGACCGTACGAGATACGCGCTATGAACAGACCTACAAACGGTGCCCACGCTAACCACCAACCCCAGTAGAATATGGTCCAGCCGCCAATCCAGTCTGTTTTTTCATAGGCAAACAAATTGAAAGTGTTTCGCACAATGTCAGACAAATAGGCGCCAGTGTTCTGCATAAACGCCTGTAGTAAGAAGACAGTCGGGCCTAAGAACAACACAATAAGAAGCAGCAGTAATGCAAGAATCATGTTGGTTTCAGATAAACGTCGGATTCCTTTCTCCAGGCCTGTCGTTACTGAAATAACGGCTAAACCGACAACGCCGGCCATAATTGCTATTTGAACACCGGTATTAGAAGGAAGGCCAAACAAATAGTTAAAACCCGCGTTAACTTGCGATGCACCAAAACCCAGTGAGGTCGAAACACCAAACACCGTTGAGGTTACCGCAAAGATATCGACAACGTGTCCAGGCCACCCGTAAATTCGATCGCCAATTAAGGGGTACAGGGCAGAGCGAAGTGTAAGAGGCAGGTTCTGACGATACGCAAAATAACCCAGTATTAGAGCGACCACTGCATAAATAGCCCATGCGTGTACGCCCCAGTGGAAAAAGGTAGTCTTCATTGCCTCACGAACAGCATCAATGCTCTCAGCCTGTGCAGTTGGAGGCGCAAGGAAATGCATTAGGGGCTCGGCAACGCCAAAGAACATTAATCCAATCCCCATACCTGCCGCGAACAGCATACTTAGCCATGTACCGAAGCTGAACTCGGGGTTTGCATGGTCTGGTCCTAACTTAATTTCGCCGTAGCGTGACATGCCAAGGAAAACAACAAACACCACGATTACTGCGACAGTAAACACATAGAACCAACTGCCATTAGTCACAATGGTGCTTTGTAGCTTTTGGAAAATAGCATCAGCTGTTTCAGGAACGGCAGCAGCGAAGATAAGTAAACATAGGATTAAAGCTGACGATGTAATAAACACCGGCTTGTTGAGTGGAGATTTATTTTCGTTCTCAATCACGCAGTAAATTCCTTTCACCTTTTCTAAATTTCAGTTTATACGCAGAAATATACCGCATGGAGCATTTTTTATAAACATCAGATGAAATTATTTGATTTGTATGTATTTGGTAAGTGAGTCAAAGTCTACCCTTTTTTTTGTAATTGTTTTTACGATAAAAAATTGACTTTCTGCTAGGTTTTAGGTGTTTTTGGTTAATTATTAATCGTTAGAGTAGAAATTATTACTAGATTGTGTATCGTAATATATGATCTTTTTGATATGTGTTTAAAGTAAACACTGTCCGAAGAATAAAAAACAAATGAAGGAAACACACACAAATGCGAAAAACTCAGCTTAGCTGTGCAATCATCGCTGCACTGGCATCTACCTCTCTGGCTGCGCAAGAAACAAAAGCGCCCGCTAAACTAGAAACCATTGAAGTTACTGCCACTAAAAGAAGTGAGTCAATTCAAGACGTGCCCGTTGCAGTATCTGCATTAGATGGAAAAGCGTTAGAAAACCTTGGAATTGATAATTTCCAAGACTACGTAGAGTTCTTGCCTAACGTGGTATTTCAGGGAACAGGCCCCGGGCAAAACGAGATATATATTCGTGGTGCAGCAACCACGCAATCGAGCATTACGTTGTCATCTGTTCAAGCACTTCAGCCTTCGGTCGCATTCTATCTTGATGAAATGCCAGTCTCTATGGCAGGGCGTAATTTGGACATTTACGCTACCGACGTACAACGTGTAGAGGTGCTTCCCGGACCACAGGGAACGCTTTTTGGTGCAAGTTCGCAGGCTGGCACCGTTCGATTAATTACAAATAAGCCAGACCATACGGGGTTTGCGGCTGGATTTGATACCAGTATCTCCACCACAAAAGGCGGAGATATGAGTAACACGGTGGAGGCATATTTCAACGTTACTCCAACTGACAACCTGGCGCTACGCGTGGCTGCATACAATGAAAGTCAGGGCGGTTGGATTGACAACATTGAAAACGAGCCAGGCAATGGGGGTTATATTGGTAGTGCCGTTGTAATCGATCGTATATCTGGCAATGCGTTGCAGAAAAAGGGCATCGATCCTGCTGCGATGGATGCACGTCGTGAAATCAATGGTTTCACCCGCAGTGAAGCCGCAGTTGTGTCACCAAGAAACAGCGAACACGTTGAAGATAACTTTAACGATGCGGTTTACTCAGGGGCTCGCTTCGGGTTGTCTTACATTGTCAACGAAGACTGGGATGTGCTTGTTCAACACACTCAACAAACACTGGATACTGAAGGGGTATTTGCATATGACCCAACAGTTGACGGCGAAAGCTCGGCAATTCGTTTCCAAGGCGATGAAAACTCTGATGAGTTTGGCTTAACTACGTGGACACTTAACGGTCGTTTAGAAAAATTAGATGTCGTGTATACCGGTGGTTATTTAGACCGCGAAATAGATACGCTTACCGACTACACAGGCTACACCAATGGTGGTTTGTTCTCAGCGTATTACGTATGTACGCATTATGAGACGCCAGATAATCCTGACGACGCCCGCTGTCTTGACCCGAGCAAGTATTACAAAGAAGACACAACAAGTACCCGCTTAACTCACGAGTTACGTTTCAGCACAACGATGGACACGCCATGGCAACTCACAGCAGGAGTGTTCTACGATGAGCAGGAAGTGGGTTCTGTAGGCCAGTTTAAGATTGCAAGCCCTGAAATTTTCGAGAATCTTGCAAGTTCATGGAATGCACTGGCTGGAGATCGAGGTATAAATAGCGACGGTGGGCCTTTTTCTCCCGAAATTAGCTTCGTGAATGATGTTACACATACCATCGAGCAAGTCGCGGTATTTGGTCAGTTAGGCTATGACATTACCGACACGGTAACCGCTACGTTCGGCGCACGCTGGTATCAAATTGATGACATTTACCGCGGTGCTACATCAACGCGCGACATCACAAGCCGTCTAGAAGCGTATGGCCAAGGTGTATTAGACCCTGCTGTTTATGACGGCCTAGGCCTAGACGGACAAGGTGTAGTAGACGCTATCCAAGATGGTTCATTAGAAATTGGCTTACTAGACGGTGACGGTGTACTTACTGTTGATGACACCATCTTTAAGTTCGGACTCGACTGGAAAGTAAACGAAAACGTATTGCTCTTTGCTAACTACTCAGAAGGTTTCCGTCCGCCGGTAACTAACAGGCTAGGTGGCGATGCAGCAGCAAATAACTCAGGCGCCTTTGCTGATTTCCGCGTTCCGGTATACTCAACCACAGATACCTTAGATAACTATGAATTGGGTTTGAAAGGGGACTTCTTAGATGGCATCTTGCGCGTTAATGCTACTGGTTACTACTCAGAAATAAGTGATCTACAAACGTCGCGTTTTGACCCAGCTAATATAAGCTTCCTTGTGTTTACCGACAATGTTGGTGATGCGGAAGTAAAGGGAATAGACGCAGATCTTACTTGGCTAGCAAGCGACAACCTCGTAATCAATGCAGCATTTAGTGTTTTAGATACTGAACTTGTGAGTATTAACCCTGAGCTTGAAGGCATTGCCGCGGGTGTAGGCAGCGAACTTCCTTACTCTGCTGACTTCTCGGGCAACATCAGTGCACGTTATTTCTTTGAGCTAGATGGCGGAAAAGAAGGTTACGTAAACGCATCACTCACTTATACCGGCGACCGTCTAGCAGGCATGGTAATGAACGCTTATGCCATGGAAGATGCGACGCAGCTGATCTATGGCACGGGTTCAGGCCTTAAAATTAAAGATGAAGGTGATGAATTCAAAGGTGCGACCTACCCAGGTTCAGATGGCGAAACCATTCGCGGTGGTCGATACATTCAGGAAAGCTATGTGATAGGTAACGTATCAGTGGGAATGATGTATCAAAACTGGAAAGTTGAGGCATTCGTCGACAATGTTTTCGATAAATCAGCCATCTTAAATATTGATACCCAGCAGTATACGCCTAAGGTAGTGACGAACCGCCCACGTACTATAGGTCTGCGATTCTCTTACGATTATTATTAATAATAGATTGTAATTAAAGAGAAAGTAGGCAGCACACTGTGAATAAAACGGCAGGCCTAGGTCTGCCGTTTTCATTACTTCTGCTTAAAAAATTAGGTAGTATTAAACATCAGCCATATTGGCTTAAACCAATTCCGTTCAGCGCTACGAAAAACTATAACGAAGGCTATGACAATAGAAGATTTTCAACACCAAGTTCGTGCAATAAAACAAGCGCTTCAGCGTGGCCAATCTGCAACTGCACACCAGTACATCCAAGATTTATTGTCGGCTTCGCTAAATGAGCAGCAACAATCTGAAGTTTTCTATTTGAAGGCTGTCACTTGTAGAATTTCGAAACAGTACGATGATGCGTTTAAGGTAATCAATACGTTACTCTCAATTCGTCCAGATTACGGAAGAGGATACCAAGAGCTGGCTTACTGCCACGAAGCTGTAGGAGATAAGCGCAACGCTGCCGATGCGTTTTTCAAAGCAACTCACTTTAATCCTGCGCTTATAAGTAGTTGGAAAAAGCTACTCGCTATATACCAAAACCATAACGACATTCCGGCCGAACAAATGGCGTCGGCACAAATTGCACATTTACAATCGCTTCCACCACCTATTCTGGGTGCTTACGATTTGATGTACGAAAAGCAGTTTGCTGCGGCCGAACAGGTGTGTCGCCAGTTCTTAACAAAACATAAGCACCACCCTGAAGCAATGATGTTGCTTGCTGAAATTGGTATGCAGCTGAAGGTATACAGTGACGCAGAGTTTTTATTGGAAAGTTGTGTGGAGTTATATCCAGAAAATGAGCGTGCAGCGTTGGCTTATCAAAACGTGCTCTCAAAATTAGGCAAGTTTCCAGATGCTGTGAATGTAGCGCGACAAAGACTATTAAAAAGCCCGGATAGCTTTGCAATTAAAACAAGCCTTGCACATGCACTCGTTGGAGTAGGCAATTTAGATGAAGCGTTAGAAATTTATTATGGCGTTCTTGAACAAACACCAGACAGACCTAAAGTTTGGGTGGCGTTAGGCCATGCTTTAAAAGCGAAAGGCGATACTTCAGATGCAGTTAACGCTTATGAAAAAGCGGTGAGTTTTGCTCACGACTATGGCGATGCTTACTGGAGCTTGGCAAATACGAAGACTTATAAGTTTAGTGACAAGATGCTTCAGCAAATGACGGAGCAGGTTAGCAGTAGAGCGATTAAGTTAGACGATAAAATTCATATATGTTTCGCGCTTGGCAAGGGGTATGAAGATAATGCTCAGTTTGAAAAAGCGTTTAAATACTACCAGCAAGGAAATGCGTTAAAACACAGTACGCTTCAGTTTGATATTGAAAGAACTGAGCAAGCATTAGACGCGCAACAGAACGCTTTTAGTCAAAGCGATTTTGATAAAGCGCAAGGTTGCCAAGCTCCCGATCCTATTTTTATTGTTGGCCTTCCACGCGCGGGCTCAACGCTTCTTGAGCAAATATTAGCATCGCATTCTCACGTCGACGGCACAATGGAACTTCACGACGTATTGGGCATCGCGTCTTCGCTAAGTCACCAATCTACGCCTTACCCGCTAAATGTAGCCTCGCTAAGTAACGATACTTTGATAAAACTAGGCGAGCAATATATTCAGCAGACTCGCGCTTATCGTCAGGGCGCACCATTTTTCATTGATAAAATGCCCAACAATTTCATTCATATAGGTTTGATTAAAAAGATACTGCCCAACGCCAAAATTATCGATGCGCGAAGAAATCCAATGGATTGTTGTTTTAGCGGATACAAACAACTGTTCGGTGAGGGGCAAGAATTTAGCTACTCACTTAGTGATATTGGCCGGTACTACAATGCTTATGAAAAGCTAATGGCTCACTGGCATAAGGTGTTGCCTGATGACATCTTAACGGTGCAACACGAAGATATGCTCGATGATTTAGAAGGGCAGGTCAAGCGTATCCTAGCTTTCTGTGGTTTAGAGTTTGAAGAAGCGTGCCTAGCATTTCATAAAACGAAACGGGTAATAAAAACGCCGAGTTCAGAACAGGTTCGTCAGCCTATTTACAAAACAGGGATGGGGCAGTGGAAGCCTTTCGAATCTAATTTGAGTGAACTTAAGCGCGTGCTCGCAGATAAATAAGAGTAGAAAGCTTTTAATCGTTCGTTACCGATAAGCCTAAACTTTTGACGATAGGGTTTATATAACAAATAACTTCTCTTAAAAAAACAGGGCTCGATACTTTACCGCGCCCAGTTCTTGAAAAGCTTACTTGCCTGCACAACACCACCGACTTAATTCGTGTGCCTTATGGCTGATAAGGCAACGAAGATTGGTGAAGAATAATTCTAATTTTACCGTCGTCGCAAAGCTTGAATACAAAGCTCTTGTTTACAAAAATGTGGCTGTCGTCGTCACCAATAAAATGCACGTTACACTGCACAATGGCCAAATCTCCGTGGAGAATGAAATCTTCTTTGCTGTACCATACCTTCACCCAAGGTTTAAGCTTAAAGCCGTTGTCGTTAGGGTAGTCATTATTTCCACCAATAAAGTAGGAAAGGGCACCTTCTTTAGTTGGGCGAAATGTCTGTGCACCGAAAGTTAATGTCGGCTTGAACAGCACTTTACCTTTATCGTAATCGTAGTTTTCAGATAAAACTTTGGACGCAAAAGCCTTAACATCGCCACCTTCCGCGTGCACTTTTCCTACTGCAACGACGTTGTCGCACCACGTTTGAAGGGCTGTGTGTACCATATCTTCAGTAAACATGATTCTTACTCCTAACACTGTTGGCTATGTTGTTTTGTTTTTAGACTGGTAACCTTTTTAAACAGACGAGATAAATCCGCCTAGCCATGGCAATAATTTTCTATGACGGAAAGGCGCAGAAAATGGTGGCTATTAGCCATCATATACTTGCTTTACAAGTTTGACGCGAGAAAGTCGATAAGATTCCCTTGTACAAAGGCAAAGTTCAGAAATTGCTGTTAAGGTTTAACCCAGCCTGCTTATATGTACCATTAAAATCTACAAAATGTTTACTCACGGCAGCGTATTTCCACACCTATTATAAGAACAACTTTTAACCTATACTTCATACAAAAATAGAAGCATTTTCATAATAATAATGAGACCTCTATTAGCCACCATTTTATTATTCCTAGCGCTATTTGTATTTCATGCAAACGCTGCGGTAGAAGACATTCAGCCTCTTTGTCACGAAAGTGTTGACGAATGTCTATCAAAAATCAGAGCACAGCAATCTCTATTAGACGAGAACACACCACCTTGGTGGGAGCTTCAAGTGAGAAGGTTTGATATTTTATTTAACTTTCAACGTTATGATGAGCTTTACGCACTTCTTAGGCCTTGGCTTGATGCTTCAAATTTGAATGGAATGCCAGAATACAAACCAGTAGTTTCCCTGTTTTTCGGCAAATGGCTAAGGATTAATCACCGAGAGGAGGAAGCAAAAATAGCGTTAACCAAATCTCTAACGGGATTTAAAGCACAATATGAAACGATGCCCTCACCTCAAGTGGGTATAAGGGTTTTAAATCTTCTTACTGTGCTTGGTAAAACGAAGGAAGCGCAGGACTTTGCTGAGCAACTCGAAGGTGAAAACTATAATGCACCTATTTTTTACCATGAAATCTTTGCTGAACTAGGGCACGTAGCTCTAAAAGAAGGCGATAATGCAAAACATATTGAATATCGAGTTAAATCGTTAAATTGGGCTTTAAAGTTACCTGATATGCAGCAGCAAGCCATCGCCTATAGCAATTACGCTGTAGCGCTTCGTAACAATAAAAACTATCAGGAGGCAGAGAAAGCGTTCCTTGATGGTTTAGCATGTGCCGAGCAAGCGAAGGATATTGCTCAAATCAACAGTATTAAGTTACGGTTAGCGGAAAACGCCACACTTAGCAACGACCCAGATAAAGCAAGGCTTTGGCTCAATCGAGTATCTGTTAAAGGGCTTCCATCGGTGCAGGTTTCGCGCTACCGAAAATTGGTTAAAGATAACGCGCCGCATTAATCGTTAGATTGCTTTCGATTATGTGCAGTCAAATGGCAACTTGCAGCACGTCTTTTATATGCCTGTACCTAGTTTCACTAATACTTGCGGCGCTTCAGTCCAGTCTCAGCCAATATCTTCGCTGAAATTTCTTCAATTGAATACTTAGTACTGTTCAAAAACGGAATCTTTTCCTTTCTATAAAGGTTTTCTACTTCACGCAGTTCCATTCGACATTGAGGAAGAGATGCATATTTACTGTTTGCGCGGCGTTCTGAACGTATTTGATGCAGCCTTTCTGCAGCAATTGTGAGTCCAAATAGCTTATGTTTGAAACGCTTTAAAGCCGGGGGCAGCTTTAACATATCTCCCATGTCTTCTTCGGTAAACGGGTAGTTCGCTGCTTTTATTCCGTATTGAAGGGCTAAGTACAGACTTGTTGGCGTTTTACCCGAGCGCGATACCCCAGTAAGAATAATGTCTGCTTCGTCGTAATCTTTTAGATTAGAACCATCGTCGTTTGCTAATGCGTAGTTTACCGCTTCAATTCTTATGTCGTAGGTGGTTTCGTGAATACTGTGGGTGCGGTGCTTTTCTGGTTTTGAAGGTACACCCAACACTTTTTCCAGCGGCGCAACGAATTGGTCGAGGAAATTATAATTAATGCCCACCGATTTCGAGATTATTTTGCGAATATCTACATTCACAATTGTATAAAAAACGAGCGGCCTTTCTCCTGTGTCTTGAAAACTTTCAGAAATTTGCTGTAAAACTTTGTGTGCTTGTTCCTCAGTTTCAACGAAAGGAATGGTGTTGTGATTAAAAGAAACGGGAAACAGGGAAAGCAGGGCGTGGCCAAAGACCTCTGCTGTGATGGCTGTACCATCTGAAATATAAAAAGCTGTGCGCACAACATATCCTTAACATTGGTGTAATTTTATTACAAAAGTAATAAAGGGTTTACATTCTGAATTTCCCCATTCTAAGATGATTTCGTCGAAAAGCTACACGGTTCTTGTGAATGATGGCAAATACAGTAAGTTTGCTGTCAAACGTAATGGACAGCGGTAACAGTGGTTTTCACCACTTATCGACTACAATTTGATGAGTTTCAGGCGATAAAAGCACAAACCTGAAACTAACCTCATACCCTACACATAAAAAAGCTGGAGGCTTGGGCTGTGCAAGAATACGTACTTTGGTATCAAGAACTGGGCATGCATGATGTGGGTCGCGTAGGCGGCAAAAATGCATCATTAGGCGAGATGATCTCAAACCTGGCGAACGCCGGTGTGCAGGTGCCGGGTGGTTTTGCTACCACCGCCGAAGCATTTAATGAGTTTCTAGAGCAAAGTGGCCTAGAAGCAAGGATCCACGAAGTCTTAGACTCGTTAGACGTAGATGACGTGAATGCACTTACCGAAGCGGGTAAGAACATTCGCCAGTGGATCATCGACACGCCATTCCAGGGCAAATTAGAAGAAGAAATCAAAACCGCATTTGTCACGCTTCAAGGTGATGCTGGTGAAGAAGCATCATTCGCAGTGCGTTCGTCAGCAACTGCTGAAGATATGCCTGATGCGTCATTTGCAGGACAACAAGAGACTTTCCTGAACGTTAAAGGTTATGAAGCCGTGCTTGTAGCAATTAAGCACGTGTTCGCATCACTGTTTAACGACCGCGCTATTTCTTATCGCGTTCACCAAGGATACGACCATAAAGGTGTGGCGTTATCTGCAGGTATTCAGCGCATGGTGCGCAGTGATATCGCTTCATCAGGCGTTATGTTTACTATCGATACAGAGTCTGGTTTTGAAGACGTTGTATTTATCACCAGTTCGTTCGGTTTAGGCGAAATGGTTGTGCAGGGGGCGGTTAACCCTGATGAATTTTACGTTCACAAGCCAACCCTTGATAAAGGCCTGCCTGCTATCGTTCGTCGTAACCTCGGTAGTAAGCTTACCAAGATGGTGTATTCAGATGATGAAGCACACGGTAAGCAAGTGTCTATTGTTGATATTGACCCTGCCGAGAGCAAAACCTTCTCGTTGACTGACGAGGAAGTCATGGAGCTTGCCAAACAAGCGCAGATCATTGAAAACCACTATAAGCGTCCTATGGACATTGAGTGGGCAAAAGATGGTGCAGATGGCAAACTTTATATTGTTCAGGCTCGCCCTGAAACGGTACGCAGCCGTGAAGACTCACAGAGCATTGAGCGCTTCCAGTTAAAAGGTCAAAGCAACATTGTTTGTGAAGGCCGTGCAATTGGTCACAAAATCGGTGCTGGTGTAGCGAAAGTACTTGATTCAATCGAAGAGATGGACAAAATCCAAGCGGGTGACGTTCTGGTAACTGACATGACAGACCCTGACTGGGAACCTATCATGAAGAAGGCTTCAGCTATCGTTACCAACCGTGGTGGCCGTACTTGTCACGCGGCAATCATCGCGCGTGAGTTAGGTATTCCAGCTGTAGTTGGTTGTGGTAACGCTACAGACAGCATTAAAAATGGCGACAAGATCACAGTGTCTTGCGCTGAAGGTGACACTGGTTTTATCTATGGTGACGAACTAGAGTTCGACGTTGTGACATCACGCATTGATGCGATGCCTGACCTACCGCTAAAAGTAATGATGAACGTGGGCAACCCAGATCGCGCATTTGATTTTGCTCGCTTGCCAAATGCTGGTGTTGGTCTTGCTCGTCTTGAGTTTATTATCAACCGCATGATTGGCGTGCACCCTAAAGCGCTACTTAATTTCGACAGCCAGCCGGAAGAGCTGAAAGAAGAAATCAGCGATATGATTGCAGGCTACGAATCGCCAACGGAATATTATATCGAGAAATTGGTAGAAGGTATTTCAACCATTGGCGCAGCGTTCTCGCCAGAGAAGGTTATTGTTCGTATGTCAGATTTTAAATCGAACGAATACTTCAATCTGGTTGGCGGCTATCAATATGAGCCTGACGAAGAAAACCCAATGTTGGGTTTCCGTGGCGCAAGCCGCTACATCTCTGAAGACTTCCGAGATTGTTTTGCCCTTGAGTGTGAAGCCATTAAGCGCGTTCGCAACAAAATGGGCTTAACAAATGTTGAGATCATGATCCCGTTTGTTCGTACATTAGAAGAAGGTCGTCAAGTCATCGAGCTTCTTGAAGAGCAGGGACTTAAGAAAGGCGAAAATGGCCTTCGCGTTATCATGATGTGTGAACTACCTTCAAACGCATTGCTTGCAGATAAGTTCCTAGACATTTTTGACGGCTTCTCAATTGGGTCAAACGACTTAACGCAGCTAACTCTAGGTCTAGACCGCGACAGCGGCCTTATCGCGCACTTGTTTGATGAACGAGATGAAGCGGTGAAAGCATTGCTTTCAATGGCAATTAAGGCAGCGAAGAAACGTGGAAAATACGTGGGTATTTGTGGTCAAGGTCCATCAGACCACGAAGATTTCGCGGCGTGGCTTGTTCAAGAAGGCATTGATTCGGTATCACTTAACCCTGATACCGTGGTTGAAACCTGGCTTTACCTTGCTGAAAAGCACGGTTAATCACGCAGCTCGGAGGTGAAGGCTAGAAAGCTTAAGGGCTATCTAGTTTTTCATCTAGTGTCGTGATATTTCACCACGTAACAGCTTTCGTACTATTAAAAAGAGACCTTAAGGTCTCTTTTTTAGTTAGGCAACATAAAGTGATGGCCACCCATTTAGAAGCAAATCTTTGCTCGAGTTCATTCCTTAAAAAAACTGTGGTTATTAAGCAAAACTATGCATTTTTGCGTGTTGATAACATGACTTTTTGTAATTAAAAATGTAATATTACAAAGTTACTTTCACTTTGAATCTTTGATTATTAATTAACTTGGTTGAATTCTCATGGCACATAATGACAGCGCAGTTTCAGTAAACACTTCTGATGAAAATACAATGCAATCACGCTCTGTGGCAGAGCAGTTGGCGGAAGCGCAAAAAGAAATTAACGAACTTAAAATGCAGTTAATGTGGATGGAACGCAACTACGAGTAAAAATGGCTGACTAAAGCAAGGTGGTCATATTTTGATTACTTTCAAAAAGTGAGTGTAGTTTTTTGAAGGTTTTCATTTGTGGTTTCAGTTTGGTTTTCAATTTTGCGTAGGCGTTGCTGGCAAACGTTAGGTCGAGTTTATCGGTGACGAATGTTTGAAAGCTAAACAGGGGGGCTCTATTGCACTCTGAGATAGGTATTTTGCTTATCTAATCATCTCATTAACTACTACGACTTAAAGTAAGTACGCACTTTGTTAAACGTGAGCTGCTTATAGTGAAACGGCTAGCGAAAAACCAAAAAAAGGAGGTCACCATGACCTCCTTTTTCGATCTAGTGTGCTTGGCTGCGCCGAATGACTTGGCGAGTCATTCAGCGAACTCAGCGTGAGCCTTCTACGCTTTCAGCTGGTTACCAATAGGTAATTGACGAATACGCTTACCACACGCAGCGAAAATGGCGTTACATAGTGCCGGTGCGTAAACCGGTGTGGCAGGTTCACCCACACCAGCTGGCGGCGCATCGCTTTCGATTACCTCAACTTCAACTTCTAGCGGTGAATCGCTCATGCGGGGCACACGGTAGTTGTGGAAGTTACTTTGTTGTACACGACCTTTATCAAAGGTAATGCCGTCGCTAATAGCCGTAGTAATACCGAATACTGAGCCACCTTGGGTTTGGTTTTTAACGGTATCGGTATTAACTACAGTACCTGCATCAATGGCTACCCACGACTTGATTACGTTCAAATCGCCAGCATCAGACACTTCAACTTCCACCACAGTAGCTACGTAGGTTAAGAAGCTACGGTGCGCCGCTATACCTAGACCACGACCTTTAGGCATATCGCGGCCCCAGCCTGCCATGTCAGATACCTTCTCAATAACATTGCGAAGGCGACCTGTATCTAAAGGATAAACCGACTTATCACCCCAATAGTTTTGATATTCGGCCTTTTGATCAGTCACATCAATAATTCTGTCAGGGCCGATTACTTCCAATAGGTAATCTTTAGAGTCTTTGCCTGCTTTATGCGCTGCTTCATTAATAAACGACTGTACAGCAAAGGCGTGGAAGATATTCGATACTGATCGCATCCATCCAATTCGGGCTTTGGCTGGTGCTTCACCGCGCTCTAACTTCATATTCGGCGTAAGAATAGGGTTATCCGTAAAGCCCAAATCTAACTCAAAGCTAAAGGGAGCGTTCGCACCCTCTTGAAAGGTTGAGGCGATGGGGGAAAACGCGGTTCTATGAAGGTAAGCATCAATTTTGCCGTTTTCATCAAGCGCAGCCTCAACGTGCTGAGCAGATACTGCGTGATAGAAACCGTGCTGAATATCATCTTCACGGGTCCATTGAACGCGAACTGGCTTGCCCGTTTTCATTGAAAGGTACGCTGCTTCCGCTGAAAAATCAGGTTTAGATTTACGGCCAAATGCACCACCTAACATGGTTACATGAACATTGATTTTTTCTTTGTCCATGCCAACCATAGCGCCCACGGTCTCCATATCAGCCTGCGGGTTTTGTGTAGCAGCCCATACGTTTACGCGGTCGTTATAGTACATGGCAGTAGCGCATGGCGGCTCCATGGGGGCTTGTGCTAAATGCGGCACGTAATAGTCAGCAACCAGCTTATCGCTGGCTTTTTCTAAAACGCTCAACGCATCGCCTTTTTCTCGAACAAGCGCTTGAGGTGCATTAACTGTGTTAAGCAGCTGCTCTTTAAATTTAGCTGAGTTATAGTCGCCATTTGCGCCATCGTCCCAAGTAACCTCAAGTGCTTTTCGGCCTTGCCACGCAGCCCACGTATTGTTAGCAATAATTGCCACGCCACCTTTTGGCTGGAACTGAGGGGCACCTTTTGGCGCTGGAATTTCAATGACATCAACAACCCCATTAACTGCTTTAGCTTTATCTGCGTTGAAGCTTTTCACCTTGCCGCCCACCACGGGAGGGCGCTCGATTATAGCAACGAGTGCTTTTGGTTCGCGCACGTCAGCAGCAAAGGTTGCTTTACCGGTAACAATATCCTGAAGATCGATATGGGCCATACCCGTATTGATATAACGCCATTCTTTTCTGTCTTTAAGCTTGAGCTTATCTGCCTCAGGTGGTGTGATGGTTAATGCATCGTCTATTAAATCTTTATAGGCAAGGGTCTTACCCGAACTATGTGTGACTACATGTTGCTCGGCAACACATGAACCCGGCTCAACACCCCATCGCTTGGCAGCAGCGTGTTGCATCATATAGCGAACGCTTGCGCCCATTTCGCGAAGACGCTGCATATTAAAGCGAATACTGCGAGAGCCATCGGTGTTTTGATCACCGTATTTAGGGTCACCTTTACCTTGAATCACAATCACTTTGTCCCACGCAGCTTCCATTTCGTCAGCCACAATTTGCGCAATAGCGGTACGGATCTGCTGACCCATTTCACTGCGGTGACAGGTAACTTCAACCATGCCGTCGGGACGAAGCGCAATAAACAAGTTCGCGCGTTTTGCGTTTTCCGCTGGCTTAGCTAAAACGCCTGCCATAGCGCGTGGCGCACTACCTATAAAATAAGTACCAAGAACCAACGCACCTGCCGCAGCTGTCGATTTTAAAAAGCTGCGGCGATTCATATCAAAATAGGTATTTTCACTCATGCTTCTTCTCCCGCTTGGGTTGGGTCGAAGTAGCTAACGCCTGCGTTGCTGCTCATCGATTTAGACGCCGACTTTATGGCTTTATGTATACGAGGGTAGGTTCCGCATCGACAAATATTGCCAGACATGTTTTGAACAATCTCTTCATCACTTGGGGTTGGGTTTGTTGATAACAAGCTAGCCGCCTGCATAATTTGCCCACACTGACAGAAACCGCATTGTGGCACTTTGTGCTCTACCCACGCTTTTTGAACAGGGTGGTCGCCATTTTCGCTTAACCCTTCAATAGTGGTGATTTTTCTGCCTTGAACGGCGGATACTGGCAATACGCAAGAACGTTGTGCCATGCCGTCAATATGAACAGTACACGCGCCGCATTGCGCCATACCACAGCCAAATTTAGGTCCTGTAAGATTTAATTCGTCACGAAGGTACCACAATACTGGTGTAGATGGGTCACCAGAAAATTCGTGTTTGTTACCATTAACGGTAAACGTGATCATGGTCTTGTCTCCATAGGTAAGCGAACGATATGATTTGAACCAGATTGTGTAAATATGGCCTACCCAAGCAGCGCAGCACGGAAAAACGAGCTGCACAAACTCATATCGATACGGTTACATTGCCTGATGATACGAACTACCCAAGATGCTGAACATACTCAGATAATTGCCACTATTATTATTGTTAAAGGCTTCGCAATTTATACTTTAGATTACGTTAACACGCATTGCATTATTGCGCATTTACATAAGTTTAATTGCTAACACTTTGCGACAAAGTGAAAGAAAAATAGAACGGACTTTTTACACTGGAAGCGTTAAGCGTTAAGCGTTAAGCGTTAAGCGTTAAGTATTAAGTATTAAGGTAACGGTTAAGGACGAGGAATAATAACGGCATAAACACCGCTATATACTAGCGCAGTTTCCTCATTAGTAGGAATCGATCAATTTTGCGCGCGCCAGTGGTCATTGTTTTTTGACTATATTTAAGCCAGTTACGCGCTTTTGGCCAGTCGTAACTTAACAGCACTAACCCGCCTACCACTAAAAGAATGGAACCAGGAAGCAGTGTCAGTACAATTCCACCAACAAACAATATTGCGCCTAAGGTAAGTCTTACTATTCGCATGTGATACCACTTTGTTTGGTAAACCTAACTCTTTACAGTTTCGCCCACGAACGCCGATTTTCCAATACAAAAAGTGTAAATATTTGTACTCGAGTACTTTGTGTAAGGCACTGTTGGTTTGCTTAAAATTGTCGAATAAGTAGTCGTTCAGCAGGCAAAGATACACCAATGGCCTGATTGCGGTGGAAAGGAAGTTTGAAATAAAGTACAAAGACTACCAAAGACGTGAGGCATTTCTCGCGGTCAAGCGAGTCTGAAAGGATGCTTTTGCGAAGGTTTACTCTAGCTCATGCTAGGTAAAAGATAACGATAATAATGAGAGTTATAATGGCACAACAACCAGAAAACCAACCAATCAGCGATGAAGAGCGCGCAACGTGGGTAAGAGAGCAATTTCAGAAGGCTAATAAATTTTTAGCTGAAAATGGTGTTTTGTTCGATTCCGTTGTTACAGAAGAGAGCCGCTATTTAATTCCTTACCTTGCAGTATGGAAAATTAAAGCGATGGACAGCAAACGCTATTGGGTAATTAGTGGTGATTTGCCGTCAGACTATACATCGGTAGACAACGCGAAAGATGCAAAAGAGGCACTTCGCCACTTTGCTATGCATTGGCAGTTAAAGGCTGAAAACCTGATCAATGCCAAAGATGCAGATGAAACGCAAAAAGAATTTGGCGCATTGCTTATCAATCGTGCTGAGAACTTATTTGCTATGCAAAATACGCCGGATCTTTGGGTTTAGAGCTTTAAGTCGGCAATCTAATGAAGTTGAGTCACGTCCGGAAGAGGAAAGCGCTCTGCCGGACATTTTAGGCGTTGTCTGGGAACGCCTGCGTCCATAAATACTCGACCGTAAGGGATAAACCCTATCGACTGGTGATAGGATACACTTTCCAAATTACACACCACCTTGATAATAGGAACGTTATTTTGCTTTGCCGCGTTAATCAATGCTTCAAATAAAGCGCGATATACGGGAAGTGTTCTGTGGTTTCTTTTAACGGCAATTCGACCAAGCTCGCCTCGTTTAGTTAAACGGCCTGTGGCAATGGGTTCGTTATCATCATTAACAATAAGTACATGACACGCCGAGCTATCATGTTCATCAAACTCGCTTGCTTCGGGCACGCGCCATTCCAAAACAAATACATGTTCCCTTAGTGCTTTTAGTCGATGTTTATCCTTTTCCCAATCGACGTTTTGTATCGTAAACGCCATACCTACCTGTTAACCTTCGAACCATTCCCAGTAACCATTATTGATAAGTGTAGTTAAGGTTTCTAAAAATGTAAAAGAAGGGGCATCTTGACAACATGTTGCATTCAAAACGCCTCCTGATGCCAATACTTCAAACCACTCTTGGTCATTTTTACCAAATGCGAATTGGCTACCATTGACATAAAGTGCGCGAGGAAGGCCACGCTTGCCATCGCAAATTAATGCGCGCACACCAGGTGCAGGAACAAAGCTAATGCCTGCGGCGAATTCATTGGAAATTTGCTCTAACGATACTTCATTTTCTAGCGGATATTCAGGAATGCCTTGTTCACTCATGGCTTCTAAAAGTGCCAAAGTAAAGTCTTCACCGTTTATAGCATCGATAAGCTGCTGCTTAAGAACGGCTACATCGCTTGGGTTTATCCAAGCACGATTGCCTTGAAGAGAGCGGCCAGAGTCTGTGAAGCGATGATTGTGCGCGCCTTTATCCAGCATCATCGCCAAGCTTTCTGCTAATTGAAGATTATCCGGTGCACGGTAACCGACCGAGTAAGTTAAGCTGTCTTCAATAGTAGCGCCGTCATGAGGCCAACCTGGAGGCACGTAAACCACATCGCCAGGCTCAACTACCACATCTATAACCGGGTCAAACCCTTCAATTTGTCTTAGTTTGGGGTGGGGACAAACTTCTTTATAGTTTGCTGGCTTGCCCACTCGCCAGCGTCTTTGGCCCTTTCCTTGAACTAAAAATACATCGTATTGGTCGATGTGAGCGCCGACGCCTGCGCCATTTGTTGCAAAGCTCACCATTAAGTCGTCCAATCGCCAGTTAGGGATAAAAGAGAACGGGTCTAGAATGGGAGTTACGTCGGGAACATATTTATCGACGCCTTGTACTAATAGTGTCCATTTGCCCTGACAAGCCTTATCAAAATCGGCAATGGGCCCTTGTTCAACATTCCACTTGCCTTGAACATTACTAATAATACGTGCATCCACTTCCGACTCTTGTGCAAGTCCTGCAAGGTCGTTTTCATCGATAGGATCTACAAAGTTATCAAAAAAATGCTTTATGACTACCGGCTTTTGCTGCCAATAGTTTTTTAGGAAGGTTTCTGCATTAAAGCCGTTTCCGGTTCTTGCATCAATAAAGTACATTTTGTCGTTAGTGGGCATAGCGTCTCTTTCAGTAAGCCTGGTTATTGTTTCTTGCCTGCTTTCATTGGCGTTGCTTGTATCGTAGTAGTCATCTCGTTAGCGTGAGAACTATTTTAGAAGCAGGATAGAAGGTGATAGGCGGCATTATCAGTCATTGAAAAGGTTATTGCCACCTTACATTCACTAGCCGATATATAATCTGGTGAAGCCATCACAGTGAAGCAAATTGCATAATTTTGAGTGTAGTCATGAAAGTTTTTAAATAGATGTGCCTAAATCGTAGGTGGTGAGAAACGATTACGCTAAATCGTTTCGCAAACATAGGCGTTAACTAACGTCGCTTTGGTGCGCAACTGTGTTGGCTGAAACGTTAACATTAATGAATATTCGTCTAACAGCATTGACCCACCTGCCTTGTGAGGGGCTCGTCCAAACATCTCTCTTACTTCTGTTTTAGGAGGGCTATCTGCGTTATAAGACGGGGCGTTACTAGTACTAGTGTTGATTGTTTGAGATAGACGATAGCTAACCAAGTCGTAAGATTTTTCACAAATTGCAATGGTGTCAGGTGCTGTGTACTGCTCTAACATTGCCGCTCTGTTTACCGTAGTACCCCAAATATCAAACCCTGCAAATGGTCGAGAAGACTGGCCAGCGAGCACTAACCCCGTTGCTATACCCACACGAAGCTGGCTAAAAGAGGAAGAGAGAAGGGTATCGTTACGTACAAGGTTGCGTGCACGCAAAGCGAATTTAATAGCGTTGTTGATACTGGTTTCAAGCGCGTCTTTTGTACACGCACTGTTGTTACAAAAGCCAGCCACAATATACTGGTCGCCATTAGTTTTTAATGGCGACAGTCCAAATGCAGCAGCAAGGGCATCAAATTCGCTAAACAGGTTTTCGACCATACCGGTGCAGTTAATGTCACCAAGTTGCACAGTCAATTGCTGAAAGCCAGATAAATCGCAAAAGATTACGACTGCACTCTTTAAACAGTAACTTGAATTTATTCTATTGTTTTCATGCATAAGTGAAGAGCTGGATAGGAGGGAATTCACTACAGAATTGTTAGCATGTGGTCTTTCGTTAGAAAAAGTGTTTGTGCCATTTGTCGTATTTAAATCCATTTACATGCTCCAATTATGCTGCACAGACAAGTTTCTTAGGTTTACAGGTATAAAAAAACGCGGTGTTAATAACCGCGTTTTTTAGTGTAGTGAAAAGCGCAGGGGCTTATAACTGATCTACAAGCCTGATTGCATCACCAATGTATGTAGCAGGCGTTAATGCTTTAAGCTCTGCTTTGGCCGCTTCTGGCATGTCTAGGTTATCAATAAACTCAGCAATGACGTCTGCGTTTACTTTCTTACCACGAGTCAGTTCTTTTAGCTTTTCGTATGGCTTTTCAATACCGTAACGACGCATAACAGTTTGAATTGGCTCTGCAAGCAGTTCCCAATTGTTATTTAGCTCGTTAAGTAAGCTTTGCTCATTAACTTCTAACTTGCTGATCCCTTTCAAAGTGGCCTGATAAGCAATAACTGCATATCCTACACCTACGCCAAGGTTACGTAGCACGGTTGAGTCGGTAAGGTCACGCTGCCAGCGAGAGATAGGAAGCTTAGCTGCTAAATGGTCAAAAATTGCGTTCGCCAGACCTAAGTTGCCTTCTGAGTTTTCAAAATCAATAGGGTTAACTTTGTGTGGCATGGTAGAAGAGCCGATTTCGCCAGCTACCGTTTTTTGCTTGAAGTGACCGAGTGCAATATAACCCCAAACGTCACGATCGAAATCGATAAGAATGGTGTTGAAGCGGGCAATGGCATCAAACATTTCTGCAATATAGTCGTGCGGTTCTATTTGTGTAGTGAACGGGTTCCAGGTTAGACCTAGTGAGGTAACAAACTTCTCTGAAACTTCGTGCCAATCTACATCTTTATACGCTGACAAGTGTGCGTTGTAGTTGCCTACAGCACCGTTAATCTTACCAAGTAACTCAACACCTGCGATTTGGCTACGCTGACGTTTTAGGCGAATAGCCACGTTTGCCATTTCTTTACCCATGGTGGTAGGTGAAGCAGGCTGACCGTGAGTACGTGCCATCATAGGTACGTTCTGGTAGCGCTTAGCAAGCTCTACTAGTGCTTCGATTAATTTGTCACAGTAAGGAAGAATGACGGTCTCGCGAGCTTCGCGAAGCATTAAGCCGTGTGAAAGGTTGTTGATGTCTTCAGAAGTACAAGCAAAGTGGATAAACTCATTTACTGCTGAAAGCTCACTATTGTCGGCAACCTTCTCTTTAAGAAAGTATTCAACCGCTTTCACATCGTGGTTTGTTGTGCGCTCGATTTCTTTGATGCGCATGGCATCTTCAACACTAAATTCAGCTACTATTTTGTCTAGTAGTGCATTTGACGTGTCTGTAAAAGCAGGAACTTCTTCAATTTGTGGGTTAGTAGACAGCATTTGTAACCAACGTACTTCTACTTCTACACGGTATTTTAATAAGCCGTACTCACTGAAAATACTGCGTAATTCTACGCTTTTGCCAGCATATCGACCATCGACAGGGGAAATTGCAGTTAACTGACTCAGTTCCACCTTAAGCTCCTCACTAGTTTATTAATCGTAGTGCTTTAACAGCACTGTTAAGAATGTGTTTGCGTTTGAATAAAATGTTTCTTCGTTTTCCACCCATCTGACGCCACATTACTGCAGCCCTCACACCCGCAAGCAAAAGCGCTCGCACTTTATGCTGAGTAGCAGGTTGGCTCAAATAGTCGGGGTTACCAGCCACCTGAATACGCGGTGCTAGCGGACTGATGATATCGCTGTAAATGCTCGCTAAGGAGGCGACTATTTGTGGGTTTTGGAAATCGATGTGAGCAAGCTGGCGCTGAACATGGGAAATGCGTTCGCCCAGTTCCTGCATTGCTTTAGGCTTTCTCGCTAGCTTCCTTTCAAGGCCTAGGATACTCGCTATATAGCGGGTTAATTCGGTATCTTTTGTTGCTTGTTTGTCAGATAGCTGTGCTGCGAGTGTGGTGTAACCGGTTTTTAAGTTGGCGAGTTGACCGAAGACCTGTTGAGGTGTTTCTGGGTCAGTAACCAGTATGCTTGATAAGCTGGCTTCTATCGCTTCGTTATCGGCAGAACCTCGTCTGGCAAGCTGCTGAACCAGCGCAGCAGCTTGACATACTCCAGCAAGAGCTAGGTTATTTTCTATGTCGGTATCTAACATCAGCGAATATAACTCTCAATAATACCGCCGCCAAGGCAAACTTCGTCATTATAGAATACCGCCGACTGCCCTGGCGTTACCGCCTTTTGGGGCTCATCAAACATCACTTCAATGGTGTCGTCTTGAGTTGGCGTTATTGTACAAGGGATATCGGCCTGACGATAACGGGTTTTAACTACCGCGCGCACAGGTTCTGTAATTGTTTTTCTATCCACCCAGTGTAGCTGCTTTGCTACCAAGCCTTTCGAGTATAGGCGAGGGTGGTCGGCACCTTGACCCACAATAAGCACGTTGCGAGCAACATCTTTATCTACCACATACCAAGGGTCGTCACCGTATTTGGCTAATCCACCAATGTGTAAGCCTTTACGTTGACCTAGCGTGTGATACATCAATCCTTCGTGCTGGCCAATTTCTTCACCTTCTGCGGTTTCAATAACGCCAGGCTGAGCTGGAAGGTAACGGGCTAGGAAGTCTTTAAACTTGCGTTCACCAATAAAGCAAATCCCGGTAGAGTCTTTCTTATCGTGGGTGATAAGACCCTGCTCTTCGGCAATTTTGCGAACTAATGGTTTTTCAATGTCACCCACAGGGAAAAGCGTCTTTGCAACGTGCTCTTCGCCTAATGTGTAAAGAAAGTAGCTCTGGTCTTTGTTGTTATCAAGACCTCGCAGCATTTGCCATTTACCGTCAACTTCTCGGCGACGAACATAGTGCCCGGTAGCAATGTAATCGGCGCCAAGGTCTTCTGCTGCAAACTCAAGAAACGCTTTAAACTTAATTTCTTTGTTGCACATAATATCTGGGTTTGGCGTACGGCCCGCTTTGTACTCCTCTAAGAAATACTCAAACACGTTATCCCAGTATTCTGCTGCAAAGTTAATGGTGTGTAGTTCAATGCCAAGTTTGTCAGCAACCGCTTGTGCATCTTTTAAATCTTCTGCAGCGGCACAGTATTCATCGTTGTCATCTTCTTCCCAGTTTTTCATGAAAAGACCTTCAACCTGATAACCCTGTTGTTGGAGTAGGTAGGCTGAAACAGACGAATCGACACCGCCGGACATCCCGACGATCACTTTTTTGCTGGCGTTAGATTCAATATCACTCACTATGGATTGCACACTCATTTGATTAATAAAAAAGAAACCGTATTTGTTAAGTTAGTTATCAATGATTGGTTGATAACGTATTTCAAGCGGCTGCTCGGTTAGTGAGCTATACCACTAAGTAATCATTTACAAATAGGCCCGTTTTCGAGGTCGCGGATTTTATCAGATTCCGACAGCTAATTCACATTTAATCCTTATCTGAATAAGTAATTAAATATGTGCTTAACGGCCTCTGACATTTGCAATATCGACGTAGACCGCTAAAAAGGGTCAGTAACGCCTAACATGCTTTAAGCTCCGCCTCTCATAAGTGGCTCATTAGTGTGGTCTTGGAAGATGAATTCAAGTGCTATGGGTGCCTTCATAACTAAAAGCTCACATACTTACCACTTTCTATACCATCTATCGTCCAGTTTCCGACCCGGTATCTGATAAGACGCAGAGTAGGGTAGCCCACGTGGGCAGTCATGCGCCTTACCTGTCTGTTTTTACCTTCGGTAATGGTAATTTCGACCCAGCTGGTTGGGATGGACTGCCTGAAGCGCACTGGCGGATTTCTTGGCCAAACATGTGGCTCTTGCATTGCTTTTATTTTGGCAGGACGCGTCATTCCGTCTTTTAACTCAACACCATCGCGTAGCGCCTGCATCGCTTTCTCATCCATAATACCTTCTACTTGCGCCCAATAGGTTTTGCTCGTCTTGGCTTTAGGGTTTGCGAGTTTGTGCTGAAGTTTCCCATCGTTAGTGAGTACCAAAAGGCCTTCTGAGTCCCTATCAAGTCGTCCAGCTGCATATACATCAGGAATATCAATGTAGTCCTTAAGGGTTTCTCTTCCATCGGCGTCGGTGAATTGAGATAAGACTTGAAAGGGCTTATTGAAAAGCACCACTTTAGCGTTTGATGACATGTTACTTTCGCTTGTTTGAATTCGAAATTTCGTGGGGATTTTACGATAAACGGCATCGTTTCGCATGGGAAAAATGAGACCAAAATAAAGGTTTGCGGGGTGAAGTTTGTCGATAAATTCGGTGATCTTATGTGTTAAGACAATGGTATGACTTGTAACTCAAACTTTCGACCCTATACTAATGGTCGCTCCCAATTTTATAAGAGAGTGCATCTGCATAATTATTAGACAGTTTTAGCAGTGATAAGCGGGCTTGCTTATACACCGCATCTTGACAATGTAGCTTAGCTAAACAGGTAAGCTCAAAGCGAAAAGATGCATATTGCTAACATAGGGAATTGAATAATGTGTGGGGAAGAAAACAGCAAGTGACCTAGTGCTTAATGAGAGCAATAGGTGGAAAACATCAAATACGTTTCGCAATGACTGTGGGCGTGACATGAAAAATGTTGCGGGTTGTTGCGACCTAATGGACTAAAGACGACAGTACCCTGTCGAGAAAATTGAGGTATATAATGACCAAGTCTAAGATCATCTACACGAAGACAGATGAAGCGCCGATGCTGGCGACTTATTCACTTCTTCCTATCATCCAGAAGTTTGCTGCGGCTGCAGATATCGACGTTGAGCTAAGCGATATTTCTCTTGCTGCGCGTGTATTGGCAAATTTCCCAGAGTATCTTTCTGAAGAGCAAAGAGTGCCAGACGCATTAGCAGAACTGGGTGAGATGACCCAAGACCCGAATGCTAACATCATTAAGCTTCCAAACATCAGTGCCTCAATTCCTCAGCTTCGCGCTACGATAAAAGAACTTAACGCTAAAGGCTTTAACGTTCCTGCGTTCCCTGATTCACCAAAAACTGCTGAAGAAGAAGACATTCGCGAACGTTACGGCAAGGTACTAGGTAGTGCAGTAAACCCTGTATTACGTGAAGGTAACTCAGATCGCCGTGCCCCAACTGCAGTTAAAAATTATGCACGCAAGCACCCGCATTCAATGGGTGAGTGGTCTCAAGCATCACGTTCTCACGTAGCCCACATGCGCGGCGGCGACTTCTACTCGGGTGAGAAGTCTGTAACCGTGGAAAAAGATGGTTATGTAAGCATTGAATTTACAGGCAAAGATGGTAGCAAGAAAACACTTAAGCCTCGCGTAGATTTGCTTGCTGGCGAAGTTATCGACGGCATGTTCATGAGTAAAAAGGCGCTGTGTGAGTTCTTCGAAGAGCAAATTGAAGATGCGAAGAACACGGGCGTTCTATTCTCATTACACGTAAAAGCGACCATGATGAAGGTGTCTCACCCAATCGTTTTCGGTCACTGTGTAAAAGTATTCTACAAAGACCTATTCAATAAATGGGGTGACCTGTTTGAAGAGCTAGGTGTTAATCCAAACAATGGTCTTGGTAGCGTTTACGACAAAATTGCAAGCCTACCTGAGAGCCAGCGTTCTGAAATTCAAAAAGACATCAACGCATGTTATGCAGACCGTCCGCCAATTGCGATGGTTAACTCTGACAAAGGTATCTCTAACCTTCACGTACCAAGTGACGTAATTGTTGATGCTTCTATGCCTGCTATGATCCGTAACTCTGGTCAAATGTGGGGACCAGATGGAAAGGCGCACGATACTAAAGCAGTTATTCCAGAAAGTACTTATGCAACTATTTACCAAGAAGTTATTAACTTCTGTAAAACTCACGGTGCATTCGATCCAACAACGATGGGTACGGTACCTAACGTTGGCCTAATGGCACAAAAAGCAGAAGAGTACGGTTCGCACGACAAGACGTTTGAGCTAGAAGCAGACGGTACAGTGTCGATTGTTGACCAGGACGGCAACGTACTTATTTCTCACGATGTTGAAGAAGGTGATATCTGGCGTATGTGTCAGGTGAAAGACGCACCTATTCAAGACTGGGTTAAGCTAGCGGTGACACGTTCACGTCAATCAGGTATGCCTGCGGTATTTTGGCTAGACGACGAGCGTGCTCACGATGCGCAACTTATCAAGAAAGTTGAAAAGTACCTTCAAGACCACGATACAAACGGTCTAGACATTCAAATAATGTCTCCTGTACGCGCTATTCGCTACAGCATGGAGCGAGCAATTCGCGGCTTAGACACTATTTCAGTAACGGGTAACGTACTTCGTGACTACCTTACTGACTTGTTCCCAATCCTAGAGCTTGGCACCAGTGCTAAAATGTTATCAATCGTACCATTGATGGCTGGTGGCGGCCTTTACGAAACAGGCGCAGGCGGTAGTGCTCCTAAGCACGTACAACAGTTTGTTGAAGAAGGTCACTTGCGTTGGGACTCACTAGGCGAATTCCTGGCTCTAGCCGTATCGCTTGAAGACGTTGCTATTAAGCACAGCAATACAAAAGCGAAAGTTATTGCTACAGCACTTGATAAAGCAACGGAAAAATTACTTAACAACGGTAAGTCTCCGCTTCGTAAAGCAGGCCAGCTGGATAACCGTGGTAGCCATGTCTACCTAGGCCTATACTGGGCTGAAGAAGTAGCAAACCAAACGGAAGACGCAGACCTAGCTGCGCAGTTTAAGCCAATGTATGAAGAGTTATCAGCGAAAATTGATGACATCATGGCTGAAATTGACGCGACTCAAGGCAACGCGCAAGACATTGGCGGTTACTACTACCCAGACGAAGACAAGCTTTACGCGACCATGTCGCCTAGTAAAACACTTAAAGCAATTATTGGCGCATAGTACGTGCACCAACGATAGGTATCAAAGCCTAATGCGTTAATTGGCCTTACAACGCGTAAAGCCAGCTGAATGCTAAACAACTAAAAAAGCCCGCTCGTTTTACGAACGGGCTTTTTAATTTTCTTGTACCTTATAATTTACAACGGTAATTCCAATATACGTAAAAGAGTCAGTTAGCTAAGCGCGCAATAAAGCAGGAGGTAAGGCATATCGTAAGGGCAAACGTAAGGTTAATTGTAAGCTTATTAGCTACGCGTGTAGGAACCTATTTATGAAAGTGCCTAATTGGCGTAATCATTGAACGTAATCATTAAAATTAATGAGATTAAAAAAAGGAAAAGTTAAGAAAGTAATCTAATGAACTAGTTTTAAAAAATATTAATTTACTGGAAGCAGGGGGAATGTGGAACGCATTCTTAAAACACACAGCTTTTTAGAACACATAGTTAGCCGCACAGACACTTTAAGCGCCTTTAGGCTTTTTAATGGCAAAAAAAAGCAAAAGCCCGACGTTCAAAGCCAGGCTTTTTAAATTCTTTTCTTAACGCTCTGGTTCTTCTTTGAAGCCAATGTTCTCAGCGTGAAGACCTTTCGGGCCTTGCTGAACTTCGAACGTTACTTCCTGACCCGCTTTTAGCGAACGGTAGCCTTCCATTTGAATCGTAGAGTAATGCGCGAAAATATCTTCGCCACCGTCCTCAGGTACGATAAATCCAAAACCCTTTGCGTTGTTAAACCATTTAACTTTGCCAACCGCCATACTTCGACTTCCTCTTAATCCTTGAACTCACGAGTATATGCCCCCATTATAGATCCGGAGACAGGGTGGAAAGAGTATTGAAAGTGATTAATGTGTAGTTAATGACGTGCAATACTCAAAGCCACTATACAAAATGTAGATTTTTTAACCATATTATGTCAAGGGCTAATGTGAATAAATTTATCCAAAAGTTTGTACACATATATGCCAGTAAACCACTATTATTAAGTTATGAGTAAAGACAACGCTATTAGTATCGAAAAGGAAAAGCAGAAAGACGCGCAGCGACAGAAGCCGCAGCCGCCTCCCATGTATAAAGTGTTGTTGAACAATGACGACTATACACCGATGGATTTTGTCATTGAGGTACTCATGCAGTTTTTCAATATGGACGCTGAGAAAGCCAACCAACTTATGCTGACCGTTCATTATCAAGGAAAAGCCGTGTGTGGCATTTTTACTGCTGAGATAGCAGAGACAAAAGTGATGCAGGTTAATCAGTACGCACGCAAACATCAGCACCCGTTGATGTGCACGATGGAGCAGGCATAAGGTTTTTTGTAGAGGGCGAGCAATATGTTAAATAAAGAATTAGAACAAACGTTGAATAATGCGTTTGTATTTGCCAGAGAGCATCGTCATGAGTTTATGACGGTTGAGCACTTGTTGTTGGCATTGCTTGATAACTCAGCTGCTCGCGACGCGCTCAAAGCGTGTGGTGCCGATATTGAGGCAATAAAAAGCGAACTGTTAGCTTTTGTTAAAGATACGACGCCTCTCATTCTTGATGACCAGTTAAATGAACGTGAAACACAGCCAACGCTAGGCTTCCAACGTGTACTTCAGCGAGCGGTTTTCCACGTTCAGTCGTCGGGTAAAGACGAAGTAACGGGCGCCAATGTGCTTGTTGCTATATTCAGCGAGCAAGAATCGCAGGCAGTTTACATTCTTAAGAAAGCGGATGTAACGCGCCTAGATGTGGTTAATTTTATTAGCCACGGTGTAAGTAAAGCGGACGATGATGAGCCGGTTAATCCAGAAGCCTCAGAAGAAGCTGAGACAGGGGAAGAGGGCGGCTCAGCGTTGAGCAAGTACGCTACCGACCTAAATCGCCAAGCGAAAGACGGTAAAATTGACCCGTTGATTGGTCGCGACTCTGAAGTAGAGCGCACCATTCAGATTTTATGTCGTCGCCGTAAGAATAACCCACTTCTTGTAGGTGAAGCGGGCGTGGGTAAAACTGCTATTGCCGAAGGTCTCGCCTACAGAATCGTTAACGAAGATGTACCTGATGTTATCGCTGAGAGCACCGTATACTCTCTGGATTTGGGCGGCCTTCTTGCGGGTACTAAATACCGCGGCGATTTCGAAAAGCGTTTAAAAGCTATTTTGAAAGAGCTAGGCAAAGACAAGAATGCTATTTTGTTTATCGATGAAATCCATACCATCATTGGTGCAGGTGCTGCGTCAGGCGGTGTAATGGATGCTTCTAATTTGCTTAAGCCTAAGTTATCAAGCGGTGAACTTCGCTGCATAGGCTCGACCACGTATCAAGAGTATCAAGGTATTTTTGAAAAAGACCGCGCCCTTGCACGTCGTTTCCAGAAAGTTGACGTAACTGAACCTAGCGTAAGCGATACGACCAAGATACTTCTTGGCCTTAAGAGCCGTTACGAAGAGCACCACAACGTGCGCTTTACCCAAAAAGCAATTCAGGCGGCAGCGGAACTGTCGGCTAAATACATTAATGAGCGTCATCTACCGGATAAAGCCATTGATGTAATGGATGAGGCAGGCGCAAGCCAGCGCTTGTTGCCACCTTCTAAGCGCAAAAAGACGATTGGCGTTGGTGACATTGAGCAAATTATTGCAAAAATGGCGCGTATACCAGAGAAGTCTGTATCAGCCTCTGACAAAGAAGTGCTTAAAAACCTAGGTCGTAACCTTAAGATGGTGGTTTTCGGTCAGGACAAAGCGATAGAGACGCTAAACGACGCTATTTTGTTGTCTCGTTCTGGACTAGGCGCCGAGACGAAGCCAATTGGTAGTTTCTTGTTTGCAGGACCAACTGGGGTCGGTAAAACAGAAGTTACACAGCAATTAGCGAAAATTATGGGCGTTGAGCTGGTACGTTTTGACATGTCTGAGTATATGGAACGTCACGCGGTAAGCCGTTTGATTGGTGCGCCTCCTGGTTACGTTGGATTTGACCAAGGTGGTCTGTTAACTGATGCGGTAATTAAAAACCCGTATTCCGTGGTGCTTTTAGATGAAATTGAGAAGGCGCATAGCGACATTTACAATATTCTTCTGCAAGTTATGGATCACGGAACACTTACCGACAATAACGGGCGCAAAGTAGACTTTAGAAACGTGGTGTTAGTCATGACCACTAACGCTGGCGTTCAGGAAACTGTGCGTAAGTCTATTGGTTTTAAGCAACAAGATCACAGTCACGATGCAATGTCTGAAATCAATAAGGTCTTTACACCTGAGTTCAGAAACCGTCTAGATGGTATTATTTGGTTTAACCACCTCGACCCAGAAATTATTTTGCAGGTGGTAGACAAGTTTATTATCGAGCTTCAAGCGCAGCTTGACGTTAAAGGCGTATCATTAGAAGTTACAAGTGCTGCCCGCGCTTACATGGCTGAAAAAGGCTATGACAAAGCAATGGGGGCTCGTCCAATGGCACGTGTAATCAAAGATGAGCTTAAGAAAGAGTTAGCTAATGAGTTACTGTTTGGTGAGCTATCTAAAGGTGGAAATGTGAAGGTAGACTGTGTAGAAGACAAGCTTACCTTTGAGTATACCGGTGTAGATGCGACCTCTGAAGAGGCTGAACCAACCTGATAACTAAATTGCTAATGCAGCAGGGCAAGAGTAGCGTTGAGTTCCTTACTGGTGCGCCTTGCCTTGTTTAATAAAGGTGAATTTAGTTACCTCTTATTAAGCGATTAAACTGCAGATACGAAAAAGCCCGATCTTAATCGGGCTTTTTTTATGCGTTACCGCTTAAATGGCTCATTATCTTGCGCGATAAACGATACGACCTTTGGTCAAATCGTAAGGAGTCATCTCAACGGTGACCTTATCGCCAGTAAGAATACGGATATAGTTCTTGCGCATTTTACCAGAGATGTGTGCAGTCACTACGTGACCGTTTTCTAGTTCAACGCGGAACATAGTGTTAGGTAGCGTGTCTAACACAGTACCTTCCATTTCAATACAATCTTCTTTTGCCATGTAAAGCAGTTACCTCAGTAATTCAAAATTTTTGCCGCGCAGACCTTACCCAATCTTGGGTTCGGTGTAAAGCAATTAAGTGGGTATTTTACTATTTTTGCTAAATAGATGCCATTCATTGTCACTAAACTGCTCAAATGGCAAAAATTTATGTTTATAAGACATTTTTTGACAGCCCTCTACGTAATACCCCAGATAAACATAGTCATGGCCTAATTGCCTCGCTTGTTCTATTTGCATCAATATCATCCAAGTACCTAACGACGCAGAGCTATAGTCAGGGTCGAAAAACGTGTAGAGCGCCGAAAGTGCCCCCATTTGCTCGTTAGCGTCAACAACGTCGGTTACTGCTACTGCAATAAGCTTGTCGCCATCGTAGGCCTCAAGGTAATGGGTTGTCATCCAGTCACATAACACAAAATTGTCGAATTGAGTTTTTGAGGGTGGGTACATGCTTCCATCTGCGTGCCGCTGTGTGATATAGCGCTCATACAAAGGGTAGTAAGTACTTTTGGTGTCGCTGACAAGTTGAACGCGAAACTTGTGATTGGCTTTCAATAGCCTTTTCTGGCTTCGTGAGGGCGCGAAAGTATGTACCGGAATTCGCACAGACTTGCACGCCTTGCATGCCGGGCAGTGCGGACGATAAATTTGTTCACCACTTCTTCGAAAGCCCACTTGAATAAGTTGCGAGTATCGCCACGCCTGAAAATCATTATTTTCAGCGTAAACTAGTAATTGCTCTTGCTCGTCCGGCAAATAGCTGCACGAAAAGGATTGGGTTATACCAAACTTCACGGAGTAATCACTCTTGGCTTCCAACGATTAAGATAGTCTTCTGACAGCCTACCGTCTTCAGTTAAAGTGTGGTTGTTGTTTTCCAGTTTTTCAATAAAGTTTTCACGGGATAACACGCTTGCCCCAAGAGACGACAAATGATCGGTAGGCAACTGGCAATCTATAAAGGCCATGTTTTGAGACTTCATGTGCTCGACCAATGCTAACATAGCAAGCTTTGATGTATTACTTTCGGTATGAAACATTGATTCACCGCAGTACACCTTTCCAATACCCACGCCATACAGGCCACCCACCAGTGTATCTTCGTTCCAAACTTCCACAGAATGCGCTAACCCTAAGCCATTGAGCTGCCGGTAAGCGGCAATCATGTCATCGGTTATCCAGGTTTCGCTGTTTAGCTCTCCGGTGTTTGGATTTTTTCGCGGCGTAGATGAACAGGCTTCGATAACACGGTCAAACGCATAATTTAACGTCACCGTGTATTTTTGTTTTCGGGCAAGCTTCTTAAGGCTTTTCGACGCGATAAAATTGTCGAGCTCAATAACGGCTCTGGGGTCCGGTGACCACCATAACAAAGGTTCGTCGTCGCTAAACCAAGGAAAGATACCCTGTGAATATGCTGAAAATAAACGTGCTGGGCTAAGGTCGCCACCAAACGCTAACAGGCCGTTAGGATCGTCTAATGCGGTGTCGACGGGAGGGAAGGGCGCGCCTTCTTCTATGTAATGTAACGCTATCATAAACAAGCCAGAAAAAAGCCCTACTGAATAGCAGGGCTTGGTAAACAGTATTAACCTTGTTCAGGCATAGTACCATCTAAGTATTTTTCAGCATCTAGCGCCGCCATACATCCAGTACCTGCTGATGTAATAGCCTGACGATAAATATGATCGCTCACGTCACCTGCAGCAAATACACCTTCAACACTGGTTTGCGTTGCATTGCCGTTTGTACCGCTGTTTACAACGATGTAGCCATCTTTCATTTCAAGCTGACCGTCGAAGATATCGGTATTCGGTTTGTGACCGATTGCAACGAAAAGACCCATTACATCAATCTCTTCTGTCGCATCACTATTTGTATCTTTAATACGGATTTTGGTTACGCCCATTTCATCGCCCAGAACTTCGTCTAGGGTGCGATTTAGGTGCAAGACCACGTTACCGTTTTCAGCTTTGTCACGAAGGCGTTGCTCTAGAATTTTTTCACTTCTAAAGCTATCTCTTCTGTGAATCACGTGTACTTCAGAAGCGATATTAGAAAGGTACAGCGCTTCTTCAACGGCCGTGTTACCACCACCGATAACCGCTACTTTTTGATTGCGGTAGAAGAAACCGTCACAGGTTGCACAGGCAGAAACACCCTTACCCATAAACGCTTGTTCTGACTCAAGGCCCAGGTACTTAGCAGATGCACCCGTTGCGATGATAAGCGCGTCACATGTGTATGTACCGCTATCTCCATAAAGCGTGAAAGGACGCTTAGAAAAGTCAGTCTTATTGATGTGATCGAAAATGATTTCGGTATCAAACTTTTCAGCATGCTTTTGCATACGAACCATTAGATCAGGACCAGTAAGGCCTTCAGGGTCGCCTGGCCAGTTTTCAACTTCTGTGGTGGTAGTAAGCTGTCCGCCTTGTTGAATACCAGTTAATAGAACAGGTTTAAGGTTTGCACGTGCAGCATAAACTGCAGCTGAGTAACCTGCAGGGCCTGAACCCAAGATAAGTAGACGGACGTGTCTGCTTTCTGCCATTTTCCTCTCCAAATAATTCACCCGCTCGGGTTACTTATAAATTTTCTCTTAGAAAGCTAGGTAGGGGCAAAAATCTGTAAATCAAGCTCAACACCTAGTTACTTTTATTATAGTAATTTGCCAATACAGAATCTGCAGGGGATGTCGACACGCTTCTAAGAAAGATACAACAAAGCCATGCAGCATAATGATTAGGCTCAAAAGCTATATGATGCCTTTAAGCGACGAAAATGTCACTTAAAGATAAGATGAACTTATGCCTTTTAATTCTTAGCGTTGTTGATATTTTAACGCTTCTTAATTTAGTTATTGAGCCAAGCGTACAGCAATGACGCTTAAAAAGTGGATAACGATTATTGAAACGGTGTGTCGGGATGAATTGTCAATCCACCCTCTGAAACCGCTATTTCAACGAAACTTAATTAACAAGTCAGATATCTAATTTGCTAAAATCGACAGTGATAGCTTCTTGCTGCAAATACGTACTGATTTAGTAGAACCAGTTTGTATTAGCCAAAAAGCGGATTACAATTTAGTTAGATCTATCGAATAATGACGTTAGTAATATCGGTACTGAGGCCGGTAGAAGTGGTTTAATGAAGAGGTGAGGCATGTCTCAATCAATAATGACAATGTTGAAAAACGGTCAGCAGTACATGAAGACATGGCCTGTGAGAAAAGAACTCTATGCCTTTTTTCCAGAGTGCCGCGTTGTCGCTGCGACTAAATTCGCGATTAAAACTATGCCACCAGTCGCGATGGTGTCATGCGCGTTACTTTATCAGAACCTAGGTGCTGATTATTTGCCTCAAACCATCACAATAGGTGCTTTTTTCTTAAGCTTACCTATGCAAGGTTTACTTTGGTTAGGCCATCGTTCTGATCAATACTTACCGCCCCAGCTGAAAAGCTGGTATCAAGAAATCCACTCTAAAATGCGTTCGCAAGGAGTGGCTATAACCAATGCTAAGTCAAAGCCCAAGTACAAAGAGCTAGCCCAACTGCTTAAAACAGCCTTCAATGACCTAGACAATGCGTTTACTAAGCACTGGTTTAACTAAAAGATAGCGACGCATCCTAAGTCAGCCCTTTGCTTACCATTGTTTTTGGCGAAACGCTTAGGACGTTCTAAGCAGGGCCTGACATTTTCTACATTTATATTGTGCCCCTTTAAGAATATTGTTGTGCCTGCGCGTACTTAGCGCGTAAGTGTCACAATCACAAACGTAATGGAAAGTGCGGGTTACCCTTTTCACGTCAAATTGATGAGTTGCACTAGGGGGACAGTTAAACACACTGTGCATTATCGACTGCCATTCTTTGCCATGGGGCTGAACTCTGCCAAACAGAGTCCACACCAGCAAATGACTGACTTCGTGTGGCACAACATCACTTAAAAAAGCGTCAATATTTTCTTTAAACAGAATAGGGTGAAAATTTACGCGGTTTTGTTGTAAAAAAGCGGTACCTGCATTTTTACCTGAGCGTCTGAACGTAATGGTAGGGCGCTCGAACGTTCGCTTGAAGTAATGCTCTGCTTGTTCGTAGCAATAAAAAACAGCGTCGGTAATAACGCGACGCTGTTCTTGAGTTAAGTCATTTGAAGCGATGTTGCTGCCTCTGTCTATTTATTTACTTACTTTCTTTCTTATTAACCGTTACTGCGCGTTAATTATTTAACGTCACAAGGCAAGCATAGAACGTACGTACCTTTAGGGTCGTTTAATTGGTTTACCAAGCTAAAATCTTTAAGTACACGCTTGAATTCATTTACAAGTGCAGAATCGGCGTTAGCAAATTGCCATTTTCCTACAAAGGTCATGGCTTGGCCAAAAAATTCTTTCCAGAAAATTTCCTGGGCACTTAACGTACGTTGAACGTAAAACGTATCGTACTTCTCAAGTTCCGCTAATTCAGCTGCTGCAACAATCGCATCGTCAATAGTACCAAGCTGGTCTACTAAACCAAGTTCAATGGCATCTTCGCCAATCCAAACGCGACCTTGGGCAACACTGTCAACTTCTTCCACGCTCATGCCTCGAGCATTTGAAACCAACGATAAAAAGTTACCGTAGGTGTTTTCAACGTTGCGCTGAAGAATTTGACCGAATTCAGGTGCAAGAGGGCGAATAGCTGAGAAACCTGCTAGCTCGGTAGAGCCCACTCCGTCACTGTGAATACCTAAGTAATCTAGAGAGTTTTCGTAGGTCATAAACATGCCAAACACACCAATTGAACCCGTTATTGTGCTTGGGCTTGCGATAATTCTGTCAGTGCTGGCTGCAATCCAATAGCCACCTGATGCTGCGTAAGTGCTCATAGAAGCAATAACCGGCTTACCAGCTTGTTGTAATTGCAATACTTCCTGACGAATAATTTCAGACGCGAATGCGCTGCCTCCTGGTGAATCAATCTGAAGCACCACCGCTTTTACGTTGTCGTCTAGACGTGCCTTTCTTAAAAGACGAGCGGTGCTGTCACCACCTATCGTACCTGCCTTTTGGTTACCGTCTAAAATAGTGCCTTTGGCAACTACAATGGCGACTTTGTCCATATCAGACTCGATAACCGGCATAGGTGGGTTAATCACTTTCAGGTAGGTATTAAATGAAGTGAGGTTTACGCCGTGATTGTTATCATCTTCACCAACTAATTCAGTAAGCTCCAGTCTTACTTCTTCGCGGGTTTTTAACGCGTCAACCCAGTTGTTTTCTAGTGCATATTGAGCAAAGTCGCCACCTGCGGCTTCAAACTTAGCCAATAGGCCGTCAAGGGTCTCGTCAAAGTTTGCTTCGTCGATACCACGCGCTGCTGCAACATCTGCTTTGTATTGCGCCCAGTAACCGTCTAGCCACTGCTTCTCTGCTTCTTTTGCTTCTTCAGACATATCATTTCGCATGATAGGCTCAACAGCAGATTTATAGGTACCAACACGGAAAATATGCGTGGTCACCTTAAGCTTTTCTAGCATGTCTTTGAAGTACATGCCGTAGCGGCCGTAGCCTTCGAACAGCAAACCGCCCATGGGGTTAAGATAAATGGTATCGGCGTGCGCCGCTAAGTAATACTGATCTTGAGAAAAGTAGTCACCAATGGCATAAACAGGCTTTTCTGATTCTTTAAACGCATCGATGGCATTAGCCACAGTACGAAGTTTGTCTAAGCCACCGCCAGTTAGCCCGTGTAGGTCAAGAACCAACGCTTTAATACGGCGATCTTTTTGCGCATTTTCCAGCACTTTCACTACATCGCGTACAAGTACTTCAGGGTTTTCAGGCTCACTGCCAAGCGATTCTTGTAAGAATTGTTCGAAAGGGTCAATACTTTCCTTTTCTATAACAAGCTTTCCGTTAAGCGTAAGAAATAAAGCACTGTCTTTGTTTACGGTAAACTGCTCATCATCCTGACCAGCTATTACGATAATCAATCCAACAAAAATAACAATGAATATCAAGTTAAAGAAAAGTTTGCGGGTGAAGTTAAGCACCGTCCACAAGCCAATAAACAAGGATTTAGTCCAATTTCCTTTGGCTGCCATTTTTATCACTACCTTTTTTTGAATTAACTAACCAGAGTAAGGTAGGTCAGGCATACCTTACTCACGTACTGCAATCTATTATGTTACCTAAATCGAGTAAGATCGCGAAATTAATTGTAATTTTTTGTGAGTGTCTTTGTTTTCGCTTACTTACAACTTATTTCAGTCGGCCTTATCTGTTGGGTCCTTATCCAGCCATCGACCAATAAGGGTTGCGATACGCTTGTGATCTTCTTCGCTGAAAGCCATTAGCAATTTTCCGTTTTCTGCTTTGTACTCTGTTTTTCTATGGCCTCTTTTCATCAGCCGCAGAAACGGAGAAGGCTTGTCTTTAGGCGATGAAATTTTTTTCATAACGTGCCGTTCTTATCTTCTAATTACTCTTAACAGGCAAAACAATGACACACCTATACCAGAAAATTGTAGAACGACTGCAATTAGCGGATGGCATCCCATTACTTTTACTTCGTTTATATTTAGCACCTGTGATGATACAGGCTGGTTGGAATAAAGCATCTAGTTTTGACAGCATTGTCGATTGGTTTGGTAACGAAGACTACGGGCTTGGTTTACCTATGCCTCTTGTGATGGCGTTCTTAGCAACAGCTTCAGAACTGGTAGGCGGGGTTTTGTTATTGTTCGGTGCATTAACTCGTTTGGTGAGCATTCCGTTAATGACAACTATGGTCGTTGCTATGGTAAGCGTGCATGCAAAAAACGGGTGGCTTGCTATTGCTGATGCATCTTCATGGCTAGCTGACGGTACTATCTTATTAAACGAAACTATTATGGCAGCGCCAGAGAAATTATCTGCCGCTAAATCATTGTTGCAGGAGCATGGTCATTACGACTGGCTAACATCTAGCGGTAGCTTTGTAATACTTAACAACGGTATCGAATTCGCTGCAACGTATTTTATTATGCTTTTAGTGTTGTTTATTTACGGCGGTGGTCGGTTCTTTAGCATCGATTATTATGTGAATAAGGCAGTGAGTGGAAAAACTGACGAATAAAGCTTTACTGTCTTTATAAAAGGCCGGAATTTTCTGGTCTTTTTTGTTTATGGACCGTAGGATCTAGCATCTAGATTAGGTATATCATTGATGTAGACATGCTTTTCTCTTTTCTAAATTTAAAAGCGTGCTAGCAACTAGGTGAAAATATAAAGTAGGGACGTAAATGGACGCATTAACATTGTTACTCAATAGAAGTTCTCAACCTCGATTAGAAGCGCCAGCGCCAAGTGGTGATGCCTTAGAGAATATTATGCAGGCTGCGCTACGTGCACCTGACCATGCGTGCCTCACTCCGTGGCGTTTTATTGTATGTACAGGAAAAGGGCTGGATAAGCTAGGTGCACTGTATGAACAATCTGCTATAGAAAACGAAAAATCGCAAAAAGAAATTGAACGTGCCGTGCAGCTTCCTCACCGCGCGCCTATGGTTATCGTAGCCATTGCCAAGCATGTTGAACATGAAAAGGTACCGCGTGTTGAGCAAATAGCTTCAGCAAGCTGTGGTGTTATGGCGATGCAAATGGCGGCCGTAGCACAGGGTTTTAACGGTATGTGGCGCACCGGTAGTTACGCACACTGTGAAACGGTAAGAAGCGGATTAGGCTTAAGTGAGGAAGACGAACTAGTAGGTTTCCTATATTTAGGAACACCAGCATTTGAGCCTGCACCAAAACCGCAAAGAAATAGTAACGACTACTTTGAATTCTGGCAGTAGTTGATACCGATTCGAATAAACTGCCGCATAAGATAGCTAGCGGCGTGTAATTAGGGTCTTATTTTTACAGGCAGTATAAAATAAGACCCTCATATTTTACCTAGAAAGATAGGTCTACATTATAACCGGCGAACTTCCTAATATTGATAACGCGATCGCCGTCTAGCATCCAATATTGCCCCTTAATCCCTTGTAACACACCACTAAACGATGGTGTTTTATCGAGATTCAATGACTTTATCTTTACCGGATAATCTTCAACTGGGTAATGAATATCATGGATAGGCGTAGTTACTTCTGATACCGCTTGCAGCCCTTTTTCTTGCTTTAGCGCTTCTAACCCACCTTCAATTTTATCCATCAATTCAGTTTTTACCTGCTCTAAATCAACCTCGTCTGGCTTGCCTTTAAGCATAGTTCGCCAATTGGTCTTATCAGCAATGTGATCTTTGCATAAGGTTTCAACTAATCCGCTGGTAAGCCTGTCGGGAACCCGCAGCATTACTGTGGCCTGCGTGGCACCTTGATCCATCCAACGGGTAGACACGCCATCGGTAACTTGACGAGTAATACCTACTTTTACCGTGCCAGTATTTGCCAAATAAACAAAATGCTCGCTAAAGCAATGTTCTTCACCCCACTGCGGTTCTCTGCACGTTCCTTCATGGTAATGGCACTTTTCTGGTTTGATAATACAGCTATCGCATTGTGCCAATGAGATTAAACACGGGTAGCAGTAACCTTGGTTAAAGCTTTTCTTGGTTTTGCGATTGCAGTGAACACAGTTGATTTCACCAGAGTAGGTTACCGTTACTTCCTTGCCGATGAGAGCATTGATATCTACTGACTCATCACCAATTGGAAGCGAGTAGTGCACGGTATTGTTTTCATCGGCAGTGGTACGCATTTTTCTGAGCATACCCGAATATGTAGTTGTCACTTGTTAAAACCTTAATGCTTTGAGACTTTCTGTAGTTTATTCAGCTTTTAGAATTAGGCTGTTATTCGCTTAACTCGCCGCGCAAGTTCTGCGTTAGCAGTTGGCTTATTTCCTCAAAAGGGAGCCCTTTGCTTAATAAGTAGTGCAGTTTCGCGAGAGCCGCCTCGGGCGTCATATCGCTACCAGATAAAACTCCCACTTCTTGCAGGCCATGGCCCGTTGCATAGCCACCCATGTTTACGCGACCGCGCATACACTGGGTACAGTTTAGAACGGGAATTTCTCTGGCCTTTGCGTATTTTAATTGCGCGATAAGTTCAGGGTTTTGAGGGGCATTGCCCACGCCATAACTCAGTAAAATCAACGCGTTCACAGGTTGCTGTAGCGTGTTTTTAATCACCTCTGGCGCAATACCGGGATACAAACTTACCATACCAATAGGCTGGGCTTTAACGTTCGACACCGTTAAGGTGTTGTTTGGCGTCTTCGCTAATTCGCCGGCTTTCAGACGAATATTAATGCCAGCTTCTAATAGTGGAGGGAAGTTAGGTGAGTCAAACGCACTGAAGCCATCTGCATCCACTTTACGGCTGCGGTTGCCACGAAGTAGTCTGTTATTGAAGAATAGCCCAACTTCGGCAATGGGGAAGTTCGCGGCAACGTATAACGCGTTTAGAAGGTTGACTTGGCCATCTGAACGAAGCTCTGCCAATGGAATTTGAGAACCGGTAACAATGACTGGTTTTGACAAATCCTCAAGCATGAAACTTAACGCCGAGGCGGTATATGCCATGGTGTCAGTACCGTGCAAAATAATGAAGCCATCGTACTTGTCGTAGTTGTCAGCGATATCATCGGCAATACGCTGCCAGTCAGACGGATCCATGTCTGATGAATCAATAAGATTATCGTATTCATGCAGTGTAAAAAGGGGCATTTCAGAACGGTGAAACTCTGGCATCTTTTTCAATGTATCTGATAAGAAGCCTGCAGCGGGTACGTAGCCTTGCTTGGAAGGCTTCATACCAATTGTTCCACCTGTATAGGCAATATATATATGTTTGCGCATGAAATGACCTTACCCTTAATTTGGGAATACTTTTCAAAAGGGGATAGCGTAATTTGACGGGCATTCTAACAATACCCACGGGTTTGTCACCCTGAAATACGAAGGTACAAAAAAGCGGTGAAGATCACCGCTTTTATTCTGTATCAACTTTTTGTCAGCGCTAGGCTGGGCCCTATGCTGAAGTTCGGTACTACTTAACTTCTTTACCCGCTGCTTGTTGGTCAGCATGGTAGCTAGAGCGAACCATAGGGCCACATGCCGCATGGGTAAAGCCAATTTCTTTTGCGTAGTCACCAAGGGCGTCGAACTCCTTAGGGTGTACGTAGCGCTTAACCGGGTAGTGGTGGCGACTTGGCTGAAGGTATTGACCCAGCGTAAGCATGTCCACATTGTGAGCGCGTAGATCATCAAGTACGCCTTGAATCTCTTCGTTCTCTTCACCCATACCCATCATCAGGCCAGATTTGGTCATCACGTCAGGGTGTTGCGCTTTAAACTTTTTAAGCAAATCCAACGACCATTGGTAGTTCGCGCCAGGGCGACATTCACGGTACAAACGCGGAATCGTCTCTAGGTTATGGTTGAACACATCAGGTACGCCGTTTTTGAAAATCTCTAATGCACGATCCATACGTCCACGGAAGTCGGGTACTAATACTTCGATTGTCGTCGTTGGGCTATGCTCGCGAATGGCGTTAATACAGTCTACGAAATGCTGAGCACCGCCATCGCGAAGGTCGTCACGGTCTACAGAGGTAATTACCACATAGCGCAGATTCATTTCTGCAATGGTTTTAGCCAGCTTCTCAGGCTCTTCTGCACTAGGAGGCAGAGGTTTACCGTGGGCTACGTCACAGAAAGGACAACGACGAGTACAAATATCACCTAGAATCATAAAGGTGGCTGTACCGTGGTTAAAACACTCGGCAAGGTTAGGACAACTCGCTTCTTCACACACAGAGTGAAGATTGTTTTTGCGAAGTGTCTGTTTGATGTGATCAATTTTCTCGGTAGTACGAGGAAGTTTGATTTTAATCCACTCCGGCTTGCGCAGCATTTCTTCCTTTTCAGTAGGAATAATAGTGACGGGAATGTGTTTTACTTTTTCATCATCACGGAGTTTTACCCCCGCTTGAGGTCGTGCATTACTCATCAAAACCTTCTTTGTATGTTGGCTGTGCAATGGAAAGCGCTTCTAGCAACAAATGCGTTAATTCATTACCAGCGGTCTCAAGCGTAGTCGGACCATTGAGGCGCGCGGTATCGATCATTTCCATACCGGCATAACCGCAAGGGTTAATACGCTGAAACGGTGATAGGTCCATATTAACATTTAAAGCTAAGCCATGAAACGAGCAGCCATTACGTATTCTTAAACCTAATGAACAAACTTTCTTCTCATCGACGTATACGCCAGGCGCATCGGGCTTTGGATACGCTGTCACGCCGTATTTTGCAAGTAGTCCGACCACCGATTCTTCCATAGCAGTGACTAAATGGCGAACACCCAGCTTTCTGCGCTTAATATTTAGCATCAGATAAATAACTTGTTGCCCCGGACCGTGGTAGGTTACCTGGCCGCCCCGGTCAACCTGAACAACAGGAATGTCACCAGGCATAAGTATGTGTTCAGCTTTGCCCGCTTGTCCTTGCGTAAAGACAGCATCGTGCTCAACAAGCCAAATTTCATCCTGGGTGTTTTGGTCGCGTTCATCGGTGAAGCGCTTCATTGCCTCGAAGATAGGCTCATACGGCTGACGCCCTAACTGACGTACTATAACGCCGTTTGCGTCAGACGCTATCGACTGCTCATTCACTTATAGTACAACCCTAACTAGCTCTAATTTGGCAAGTTCAGTGTAAATAGTTTCCATGTGCTCTTTACTGGTTACACGCACACTGATAGAAACCGAGTGGTAAGTACCTTTACTACTTGGTTTTACGTTAGGCGAGTAATCGCCAGGCGCGTGCTGTTGAAGACAGCTAACTACCTGTTCGGGTAAGTCTTCATGAGCAACGCCCATGACTTTAAACGTTTGGTTTGTTGGAAAATCTAGTAATTCGTCAAAACGGGTATCCATGCGATATCCTTGGTACTTAAAATATCATATAAAAAAACGGCCAGATTGTAACAAATCTGGCCGCTTCACAACTAGCTTTTTAACGTATTCAGTAAAGGTGTTTACTCGTCGTCAAATCCTAGCTGAAGCATAATGTAGTCTTTCATGCGGTTAAAGAAGCTGCCTTCTTTTACTTCTTGAAGGGTAACAAGTGGATAGCTAGCCACATCTTCGCCGTCTAGTTGTAGATATAGTTTTCCAACAACCTGACCTTTTGCAAGTGGTGCTTCAAGCTTGTCATCAAGTTCGAAGTTAGCTTCTAAATTAGCCGCCTGACCGCGTGGAATAGTAATGGGGGTAGATTGATTAATTCCAAGGTCTACTGTCTCTCTATCACCCATGTAGATGCGGTGAGCAACGAAACTGTGGCCCGCTTGGTATGGCGTAAGTGTCTCGTAAAAACGGAAGCCATACTTAAGTAGCTTTTTGTTTTCAACTTTACGCGCACGTTCGCTATCAGTACCCATAACTACAGAAATTAGACGCATACCGCCTTGCTCTGCAGAAGTGATAAGGCTGTAGCCCGCATCTGACGTGTGGCCAGTTTTAATGCCATCTACGTTTAAGCTCTTGTCCCACAATAAGCTATTGCGGTTGTATTGCTTGATGCCGTTGTAGGTGAATTCCTTCTCGCTGTAAATCTTGTACATTTCTGGTGTTTCTGCGATAAGCGCGCGAGACAGAATAGCCATGTCACGAGGGGTAGTGTAGTGATCTGGGTCGTGAAGGCCGTGGGCATTAACCCAGTGAGAACCTGTCATACCAAGTGATGCCGTGTGTGCGTTCATCATACTGGCGAAAGCAGATTCTGAACCCGCTACGTGTTCTGCCATAGCAACACAGGCATCATTACCTGACTGCACAACGATACCACGTAGTAAGTCGCGTACTGAAACCTGAGTACCTACTTCGATAAACATTTTAGACGAATCAGGGAATTTCTTTGCCCATGCATTTTCCGAGATAGTCACTTCGTCGTCTAGGCTGATGTTACCGGCTTGTAGTTCTTTACCAATAACATAAATGGTCATTATTTTCGTTAAGCTTGCAGGAGCAAGCTGCATGTCTGCATTTTTAGATGCAATGACATGACCAGTTTCAAAGTCGGTAAGAAGAAAACCCTCTGCAGCAACTGAAGGAGCAGGCGGAGTGACTACCGCAGCGTTCGCTGTGTGCAGTAATGTGCCTATCACCAAAAAGGCAAATGAAAGTAATGACGGTTTAGCGCGTTGAATTATTCTGAGCATGGTTCTAATTTCTTTGACCGTTTTATCCGTGTGAGTTAAAGCTTACCTTATTGTTGCGATGACCGCGAAACGATTACCGCAAAACATGGCTACCCAATTTTAGCTTTTGTCCAGTTCGTTACCGAATTCTGTTATTCCACCCCGTTTTTTAACTGAGGTGGCGAGAGATCTTAACGAAAGGCCGCTTATAAGACTAGGTTTTATCAAAAAAGTTTACGTGATTGTAGGGATTAGGCGAAGAAACCGTGATATTGCCTGCTGAATGACACATTATTGCCATAATGTCGTTGTTTTTATGAGCGAGAAGTTGCGGCTAAGTTATGTCTTTTAGGGCTTCGGTGGGGTTTACTTTAGGTTTATTCAAACAAAAAGCCACGTTAAAAGCGCCGTTGTTAAGTTATATAGAAAACAAGGTGTTTATCTTATCGGAGAATCTAGAGCGTTTGTGTTATTGCATACGCGTTGGGATAACCGTTTTGCTTTAACTGTTCGAGCACTTCTGCAACGACGGCTTCATCATGAATAGGGCCCAGCTGAAGCTTGTAAATATTATCAGTAACCGGAAGATGAGCCGGTATTTGGTATAGCGCAGATAATACATTCGAAATTGATTTGGCTTTCTCCGCGTTTGATAGGGCAGCAACTTGAATATAAATCGCATCAGTTGCCACATTGTTATTTTTATCACTGCTGCTTGACGCACTGTCGGTAGCATTCGGTGCTGGCGCTATAGGCGGTTTTGGCGTCGTTGATGCCAGTGCCGGCGAAGGTACAACCGCAATACCCAAATATTCGTCGTAGGTTACCGTTGGATTATTTCCTACCGTTACATTGTTTTGTTCATCAAAGTGAATGACTTCAAGCTTTACTTTGGCTGTGCCTTTGCTGTGATAGCCCAATTTTACTGCGGCTGCGTATGAAAGGTCGATAATTCTATCATCGTGAAAAGGACCGCGGTCGTTTACCCTTACAATAGCCTGCTTATTGTTTTCCAAGTTGGTAACACGCACGTAAGAGGGGAGCGGCAACGTTTTATGTGCAGCGCTCATGGCGAACATATTATAGGTTTCACCATTTGACGTTAGATGTCCGTGAAACTTCTGGCCATACCAGCTGGCGTAACCAACTTCCTCATAGCCTTTACCGCTGTCCAGAGGGGTATAATGCTTGCCCAGTACCTTATAGGGCCTGCTATTAAACATTCTGTACGCTTCGTATTTGGGAACTGCGTCCAGTGTTTCTGGCTTTTTAGCTACGTGCTTAGGCGCTGAGTCTTGCTGTTGAGTGTAACGGCCAGATTGTGTAGGTGCACTTTGGCAGCCCACTAGGGCCAGCGCAATAAAAACGGCAGAGCCATAGCGAAAGAATTGTCCGTTTGCTTGGTTTACGTTAATAAGACCCGCGTTAACTAAACCTGTTTTAACAAAATCAAGAACCGAAAAAAGGCGCTGCACCATACAAGTTATCTAGACATTAAACGTTTCTGAGTGGCAATGGCCATAAGAATGCCAAAACCTGCCATTAAAGTCACCATGGATGTTCCACCAAAACTCACCAAAGGTAGCGGTACGCCAACCACGGGAAGTAAGCCAGACACCATGCCCATATTTACAAATACATAAACAAAAAAGGTAAGCGTAATACTGCCGCCAAGCAGTTTAGCGTATGCGTCTTGCGCGCGACTGGAAATTATAAGGCCGCGTAAAATAATGAAAATATAAATTGCCATTAAACACATGACACCAGTCAGGCCAAATTCTTCACTGAAAACAGAAAAAATAAAGTCGGTATGACGTTCGGGTAAAAACTCTAGCTGCGACTGCGTGCCTTGCAGCCAGCCTTTGCCGTCAACACCACCTGAACCAATAGCAATCTTAGATTGAATGATATGGTACCCTGAACCTAATGGATCGCTTTCCGGGTTTAAAAAGGTTAACACGCGCTGCTTTTGATAATCCTTCATTAGGAAGAACCACATGACAGGCGCAAACGCCCCAATAAGGCCCCCAACTACCGATATTAGCCGCCAACTCATGCCTGCCAGAAATATAGCGAAAATGCCTGAACTGGCTATCAATAGGGATGTACCTAAGTCGGGCTGCTTAGCAATAAGAATAGTAGGAACCACGACTAGACCAAAACCAACAATGATATGGGTTGTGCGTGGTGGCATCGTGAACTTACTGATATACCATGCAACCATCATGGGTACGGCGAGTTTCATTAATTCTGAGGGCTGAAAACGAATAAAGCCTAGGTCGAGCCAGCGCTGTGCACCTTTGCCCATATCGCCAAATAGCAATACGGCCACTAGCATTAAAAGCCCTACACCATAGGCATAGGTTGAGAAAAACCTAAACACACCCAAAGGAAGCTGGGCTAACCCAAACATAACGATAAAGCTAAATCCAAGCCTGATAAACTGGCGCTCCATCTGCTCCATATCCTGCCCAGAAGCAGAATAAAGTGTAAATAGGCCAACACAACTTAATACAAGTAAGCCGACTAGCAGCCAGCCGTCAATATGAATGCGTTGAAGAAAGCTAATTTTATTAGGGTTTATGGTGGTTCTTTTCACTAGTTTGTCCCTAATTCATTGTCACTGTTCGCCGTGTCAGCTACCACAGGCTCAAAAACACGATCTCTGAAATAAAAGTCCATGATTTGGCGGGCGACAGGCGCAGCGTTCTTACTACCACCGCCTACGTTTTCAAGCACCACGGTTACGGATATCTCTGGGTCATTGAAAGGTGCAAAGCCAACGTACATGGCATTATCGCGCAAGCGCTCATCTATTTTAGTTGCATCATACTTCTCATTTTGACCCACGGTGAATAGCTGGGCTGTGCCCGTTTTACCCGCAGAGTCGTACGGGGTGTCGGCAAATGCATGGCGCGCGCCGCCTTCTTCGCCGCTCACCACATCGCGCATTGCGTTTAACACGACATCTAAGTTCTTGCGGTTCTTTATTTCTATGGGGCGCAGTGATTTTAATGGAATCAAGTCAACGGACCCATCGGTATTCATATAGCCGCGAATAATCTGTGGAATATAACGTTCACCGGCATTAATTAATGTATTTACCGACGTGTTTAATTGCACAGGTGTTGTGGTCCAGTAGCTCTGTCCTATACCTACAGGAATGGTATCCCCGATATACCAAGGTTGATTAAAGCGAGCTCGCTTCCAACCCCGGCTTGGCATGTTAGCGTCTGATTCTTCATAAAGATCGATACCCGTGAAATCACCGAATCCGAATTCGTACATAGACTCACTGATCTTATCGATACCTAATTTATACGCTAGCTCGTAATAATAGGTATCGCACGACACTTCTATTGCTTTTGATACGTTAACTTTTCCATGTCCCCATCGACGCCAATCGCGCCACACGTGAGACACATTTGGCAGCTGATAGCGCCCAGTGTCATTAACCGTATAGTCTTTAGTGATTACTCCTTCTTCTAGCCCAACAAAACCCAAGTGGGGTTTGATGGTTGAAGCGGGAGGGTATTGCCCTTGGGTCGCTCGGTTAATTAACGGGCGGTCTGGTGAATTCAGTAGTGCAGAGTAATTCTTGCTGCTGATACCGTGCACAAATAAATTGGGGTCGTAACTGGGGTTAGAATAAAGTGCCAGTACGCCGCCGGTTTTAACATCGGTTACCACTACAGCACCGCGCATACCTTCTATAATTCGCTGAGCCTCTAACTGAAGCTCTAAATCTAGGTTAAGTACGATATCTTTGCCCGGTGTGGGAGGTTCAACGCTAAGAACGCGAATAATTCGGCCTTGGTTGTTTACTTCTACCTGCTGATAGCCCACTTTTCCGTGCAGTAGCTCTTCATGGTACTTCTCAATGCCAAGCTTGCCTATATCGTGGGTTGCTGCGTAATTATCTTCCTGACCTGCTTCAACCAGTTTTTGTAAATCTCGTTTGTTAATGCGCGCTACGTAGCCAAGGGCATGAGTGAGCGTTTCTTTGTAGGGGTAATGTCGAGCTAAACGGGCTTCAATTTGTACACCAGGGAATTTGTGTTTACTGGCAGAGAATAGCGCCACTTCTTCTTCACTTAGCTGTGTGCGAAGAGCAACGGGTTTAAATCGACGGGTGCCTTTGAGCGTAGATTGAAAGCGTTCAATTTCATCGCTGGTGATGCCCATTAATTCAGTTAAATCACTAAGGGTTTGGTCTATGTCATCCACTTGTTCTGGAATGACTTCCAAACTGAAAACCGGACGATTTTCTGCTAAAAGCACACCGTTGCGGTCATAGATGAGACCGCGATTTGGTGCTATGGGTAGAACCTTAATTCGGTTGCCGTTTGAGCGGGTTTGATAATCTTCAAACTGAGTAACCTGCAAAGAATAGAGGTTGTTGAGCACAATGCCCAACATGGCAACAACAATGATAAAAGCAATAGTCGCTCGGCGGGCGAACAAGTTCGCTTCTGCGGAGTGGTCTCGTATTGCTTGGCGCTTTCGTTGCATCGACTTCCTTTGCATCAGTGTAGCATCACCTTACTCACGGTGATAAGGATGGTTTTGCGTGACCGACCACGCGCGGTAAAGGCTCTCAGTAAGAATTATTCTAACCAGAGGATGGGGGAGAGTAAGGGCTGATAACGACCATTTTTGCTCGGACGCAGCAATACATTCAGGTGCTAGTCCTTCAGGGCCACCAATGAGCAAACTCACGTCGCGCCCGTCCATTTTCCAGTTGTCTAGTTGTTTTGCAAGAGTCGGCGTGTCCCAGGGTTTGCCCGTTACTTCTAACGTAACAATGCGATTTCCTTTTGGGATAGCGGCCAGCATTTGCTCACCTTCTTTTTCCAAAATGCGTTTGATATCCGCATTTTTCCCGCGTTTGCCCGCTGGGATTTCGGTGAAAGATACCGGCATGTCGCTGGGAAAGCGACGAATAAACTCATCCACGCCAGTGTTTACCCAACTTGGCATTTTCGTTCCAACTGCGACGATTTGTATACGCACTTTGTTACCCTTACTGCAGGAATTACACTTTCACTTATACAATAAAGGCCATACGCGTTTGGGTATGGCCTTTATCGACCGTGCTACTGCAAGTTTATAATTGGCGTTTAAGCCACTATGACCACAGTTTTTCTAGCTGGTAGAAATCACGGGTTTCATCCTGCATAACATGCAAAATGACATCACCAAAGTCGACGAGAACCCATTCGCCGGTTTCCTTACCTTCCACGCTTCCCGGCGCGTGGCCTGCTTTCTTAGCTTCTACCATTACATTTTCTGCAATAGATGAAACGTGGCGCTTAGAGTTACCCGAACAAATGATCATGGTATCTGTAATACTTGATTTACCGCGAACGTCTAGTTCAACTACATCACGGCCTTTCATATCGTCAATTTTGTCTTTAACAAACTGTTTGAGCTGTTGACTCTCCAAGAGTTTTCCTCACTTACTTAACTTTTATATAACTGATGTTCATTAATGTACTCTAGTACGCTTTCTTCTAACCACAAATCAGAAGAGCGGGCGTTAGAACCGTTTGGTGTCTCGGTTTTCTCAGGTGCGGTTGCACCTGCAAGTACATCACGAATTTCAGTAGATGAAACACTATAAAGTGGCGTGCTAGTTAACACTACATGGCCTGCAGGCTTTGCGTGAATAACATTTATATCGTTAGTCACATGACAATCTAACCAAGCTTGTATTGCGGGAGGAGGCGAAAATTGTTCGTCGTCTCTACGCATAACCACTAAGTGACAGTAATCGAGCAGGTGTTCCCACTCGTACCATTTATCTAGATTATACAGTGAATCCGCGCCAATGAAAAAACAGATTGTTTCATCGCTTTTCTGTTTAAGCGCCCGCAGCGTTTTAACTGTATAAGATGGCGACGGCAGTGTCAGTTCTATTAGCTCTGGAATAAGTCTGTCGTTATTTTCGGCGCAAAGTTCAATCATTTTTACCCGATGGGTTTCAGAGACCCCGACCGACTTATGAGGTGCTAATTTACAAGGCATTAGGTGAACGACATTTACACCTATTTCATCTGCTGCCTTAAGTGCGGCGCTAATATGACCTTTGTGTGGAGGATTAAAAGTGCCGCCAAGGATAGCTTTAACGGCAGGGCTAGATTTGGGAGAACGCGAGAGACTCACAGTACTTCGCCTTTTAAGCTTGTAATAGGGGTATTTCGCGAAGGTCCATACCCATAAACATCATGCATAGGTGACACATTTCTACATAAGGGCGGGCAATCACATTTTGCTTAAAAGCATGATCTGACTGGGTAAGCGCCTTTTGAATGTCTTCTAATCGCGCGACGCTAAGGCGGTTCAATGCACTTTGATAAAAGCCTTGCCTGTTACGCCAGATACCAAACTTCTGCCACTGAATGGGGGCACCGCTTTGCTGAGCAAGTTTTAATTTCCACAACTGCTCCCACTCTCGAATAAGTGCCCAAATGATGATATTTGGCTCCAGGCCCTCACTTTCTAAGCGGTAAAGCATTTTTATGCAGCGGGTACTGTCGCCGCTAAGCATAACGTCAACCAGTTGGAATACATTAAAACGTGACTGATCAACCATGGCCTGCTCAATCTGTTCATCTGAAATAGACTGATGAGGATAGAGCAGGGCAAGCTTATCAATTTCTTGCTTAGCGGCAAGCATGTTGCCTTCGCAGAAATCAGCAATCATCTTGGCGCCAGACGCTGATACGGAAAGTTGGAGGGCACTTAACTGTTGATTTAGCCATGCACTGAGCTGCTTGCCTTCCAACGGGTAACACAGTACCGAAGCGCCCATGTCATCGAGCACTTTAAACCATTTACCGCGCTGCACGTCTTTGCCAATTTTCGGCCCGTGTACCAACAATAGAATATCGGGGTTTAAAGATGCAGCGACTTCTTGCAGCATTTTACTGCCTTCAGTGCCCGGCTTTCCGGTAGGGAGCTCTAACTCGATAAACTGTTGGCTTGAAAAAAGCGACATGCTTTGCGTGGCTTCAATTAGCTGGGTCCAATTGAACCCGGTTTCAGCAACAAGTACGGTACGCTCTTCAAAGCCATTGGCTTTCGCTTTAGCGCGTATTTGCTCAATAACGTCGAACTTTTGCTGAGGTTCGTCTCCAAACACTAAATAACAAGGGCGAAGAGCCTTCGTGATATCTTGGTTGAATTGGTTTGGATAAATCTGCATGAAGAGTTCTGGCGTTTACTACTTGGCAGGTGCTGACGCGTTTGGCGCAGCTGCTGCCTGACTAGAAAGGCGCCTAATCATAATGTCAGCCGCTTCGTCACGCATTTCGTTTAACATTAATTCAAGTTCACGAGATTTTGCCAAAACTTGATCAGGATCGTCTTGATAATCTCGTACTACTTCAAATTGAACCATAACGGCGTCTTTACCAGGAAACTGCACGCGGTAACGTACAACGTAGATAAGCTCATATTCAGCAACTTGCCCCGAAGGGTAAACTGACAAAAGCTGACGCTCTAATTTTTCTGGTAATAAATAAATATTAACATTTTGGTTAGAGCGAGCTGTTTTATCTACGCTGACACTGGTTAGCCCGTAAACGTTCAAGCGTTTATCAAGCGCACGCGCCAAAGGCGCATGTGCTCGAGCACTTTCAATGGCAACCGTGTTAATGTCATCTGGTAGGCTAGGGCTGCTTCTTAAATGAAAGCCACAGCCTGTTACCAAAACGGTACCCAATACGGCGACTGCGAATTGTAAGTGCTTTTTCATCACTACCTGACCTAGTTAGCTACAATGTTTACAAGCTTGCCAGGTACAACAATCACTTTACGAATGGTTTTACCTTCGATGAATTGCTGAACGTTTGGTTGCTCTTTCGCAGACGCCTCAATGCTCTCTTTGCTTGCATCAGCAGCAATTGTCATTTTAGCGCGAACCTTACCGTTAACCTGAACAATGATAAGTTTTTCGTCTTCAACCAATGCAGCTTTATCAGCTTGTGGCCATGGTGCTAGGTCGATATCTTCGTTGTGACCCAACACTTTCCATAGCTCGTGAGCAATGTGCGGCGTAATTGGGTTTAGAAGCAACAAGATTGATTCACAGGCTTCGCGCATAATAGCGATGTCCTGAGCGTTGTCTTGTGGCGCTTTTTGAAGGTGGTTTAGCAATTCCATTACCGCTGCAACCGCAGTGTTAAAGGTTTGGCGACGACCTAAGTCATCAGACACTTTCTCAATGGTCTTGTGCACTTCACGACGAAGGGCTTGTTGGTCTTTAGACAGTGCATTAACGTCGATGGCTTCTGGTGTGCCTTTTTCAACGTGCTCAGTCACCAACTTCCAGATACGGCGTAAGAAACGGTTTGCACCTTCAACGCCTGAATCTACCCATTCAAGGGTTTGCTCTGGTGGCGCTGCGAACATAGTGAATAGACGTACTGTATCGGCACCGTATTGGTCGATAACTTCTTGTGGGTCTATACCGTTATTCTTCGACTTAGACATTTTTGTCATACCGCCGTGAATAACTTCCTCACCATCGGCGGTTAGCCACGCTTTAACAATGCGGCCTTTCTCGTCTTTTTCTGTGCTTACTTCTGTAGGCGAGAACCAGGTCTTCTTACCAGATGCGTCTTCACGGTAGTAAGAGTCAGCTAACACCATACCTTGACACAACAAACGCTTAAACGGTTCGTCAGAGTTTACCAAGCCTTCATCGCGTAGCAATTTGTGGAAGAAACGCGAGTAAAGCAAGTGCAAGATAGCGTGCTCAATACCACCGATGTACTGATCTACCGGCAGCCAGTAGTTGGCTGAAGTAGGGTCAAGCATGGCATCATTATTGGCTGCACTTGCATAACGCGCGTAGTACCAAGACGACTCCATAAAGGTGTCGAAGGTATCTGTTTCACGTAAAGCAGCTTGGCCATTGTAAGTGGTTTTTGCCCACTCAGGGTCAGCTTTAATCGGCGACGTTACGCCATTCATTTCCACGTCTTCAGGTAAAACAACCGGTAGTTGGTCAGCAGGAACAGGTACTGATTCACCGTTTTCCAAATTCAACATTGGAATAGGTGCGCCCCAGTAACGCTGACGGCTTACGCCCCAGTCACGTAGACGGTAATTTACTTTGCGCTTACCACAGCCTTTGCCTTCAAGTTCATCGGCAATACCATTGAATGCGGCATCGAATTCAAGACCGTCGAATTTATCAGAATTGATCAAGCTGCCTTTTTCAGTAAATGCAGAGGCAGTAAGGTCGCACTTGTCTTCATCACCCGCGTTAGGCGCAATAACTTGCTTAATTGGCAGGTTGTATTTAGTCGCAAATTCCCAATCGCGCTGGTCGTGACCAGGAACGGCCATCACCGCGCCTGAACCGTAGTCCATCAATACGAAGTTAGCGACCCAAATTGGAAGCTTTTCACCCGTAAGAGGATGAACCACCTCAAAACCAGTGGCAAAACCTTTTTTCTCCATAGTTGCTAACTCTGCTTCAGCAACTTTGGTGTTCTTACATTCGTCGATGAATGCCGCTAAATCTGGGTTCGATTTTGCTGCGAATTCGGCAAGAGGGTGCTGCGCAGCTACTGCAACGTATGTAACCCCGTAGAAGGTATCTGGGCGTGTGGTATATACCGTTAAGTCGGCAATGTCGTTAACAGCTGACGCTAAGTCGAAGGTAATTTCAACACCTTCAGAGCGACCAATCCAGTTTGCCTGCATAGCGCGTACTTGGTCTGGCCATTCTTCAAGCTGTTCTAGGTCTTGTAATAGTTCTTCAGCATAGTCAGTAATTTTAATAAACCACTGTGGAATTTCTTTTTGCTCTACAAGAGCTCCTGAGCGCCATCCGCGACCGTCGATTACCTGCTCGTTAGCCAAAACAGTTTGGTCGACAGGATCCCAGTTCACGGTAGAGTTCTTCTTGTAAACAAGACCTTTTTCGTAAAGACGTGTGAAGAACCACTGTTCCCAGCGATAGTAATCTGATTTACATGTAGTTACTTCGCGATCCCAGTCGTAACCGAAACCCAACGAGCGAAGTTGGTTTTTCATGTAATCAATATTTGAGTATGTCCATTTCGCCGGTGCAGTGTTGTTGTTAATTGCTGCATTTTCAGCCGGAAGTCCAAAAGCATCCCAACCCATAGGCTGCAATACATTTTTACCCTGCATGCGCTGGAAACGGCTGATTACGTCACCAATGGTGTAGTTACGCACGTGACCCATGTGAAGTCGGCCACTAGGATATGGGAACATAGACAGACAGTAGAATTTTTCTTTTTCTACATCATCGTTTGCTTTAAAAGATTGGTTCTCTTCCCAGTATTGCTGAACGCGTTGTTCAATGTCTTTCGGATTGTACTGATTATCGGCCATGAAACTTAGGCTTCCGCATTAAAAGTTAAAACGTTTATGGGTCGGTATGAGGCGCATTTTCTGCACATTTGCCATTTTACCGCGCGTGGGATTGTCCCACTTAACATACATATAGCCCAATAGAATAACCCACCGCTAAGCCATGCCTCAATAGCTTAACACTGAACTAAGCAATTTTTATTGCTGCTTGATTGAAAAGTGAGCGTTATCGATAGGTGTGACGCAAACCACTAGCAATTAAGACCTAATATCTTAAGTGATAAAAAGGGACTCTGATGGCTTATCAACAGCTTTTGAAATTATTGCTACTAAGGTGCGAATTAATTTTCGTTGCTAAACGTCGTTAGCGCATTTAACTGTTGCGCCTGCACTTTGTCGACAACATTAACCAAATTGAAGGCGTCTTCTTCAGATGCTTTGCTACCACCAAAATGAATATTGCCTGAAGCGTTATAGGTAAGCGTTACTTTAGTCTTTGATGTGGTGCTGGTCTTGGTATCGTCGTTTGATGGCCCAGTTGCTTCAATAGTGGTGAATTCCCAAGTAAGAGCACCCGTTATGCCCATTTCTTGAAGCGGACCTAATCCGCCTGTCATGACCACTTTCTTATTCGGTTCAACATAGCTTATATGCATATGAGCTGCACTAGCTGTGTCGGTAGTTTCGCAGAAACAGCCGCCAGCTTGCTCATCAATGCGTAATGAGCCTTTCCACCACGTATGGTCTTTCGGCCACCACATATCCACATGTTGTATAAAGTGAGAGTAGACCACTTCTATAGGAGCATGACTTTCACTCACATTGGTAATTGAAAAGCCTGCATTGTCTACATAATTTACCTTAGCCATACACGCTGAAGAAAACGCCACCCCCAAACTGGATAAAAGAACACAGGACGTAAGAAGAAAAGGTGAGCGAGTGTTTGTTTTTGTTTTCATTGTTATAACCCTGTTCTCATTAGTTGATTGGTATATTCGCGAATTCGAGCTTAATCGCCATGTCGATTCAACGCGTTAAAATCTGGGAATGCTTCTAAGAGGTAAAGGTTTCAGCTTTATCCAATTAGCGTTCCCATAAAGTAAGCAGATATAAAGAATGTAGATTTTCTCGTATTTAAATTCTGCAACGCAGTAATAAAAAGCTACACCTTGCTGTGTTTGGTATCAATTCGTAAATACATAACGAAGGATCGCAACCTCATCCAATTCCCTTGTAAATTCTTAAAGGTGGTTGTTTGTTGTGCAATTGACAACGCAAAGCAGCGTTATTAAGGATAAGCGTTTGACACTAATGTTAATTAGGGTTTCACTTAAGTAAAGAAACGAAAATAGATCAGACATGTCTGTAGACAGTAAAATTTATGCGTTAGATGTAGACGCGCTTTCACCTACCATCAATCGCCGAGCGATAAATAGTGCCTTAAAAGATGATGAAGCGCTAAATGCTACTTTTATTGGCCAAGAACGTGCGCGTGAAGCACTAACGTTTGGGTTAGGCATTAACACCAAAGGTTATAATCTTTACGTGATGGGTGAGCCAGCAACGGGGCGATTCACCTTGGTGAAGGATTACATCGAACGCCAGGTTGCTCAGCTGCCGGCTCCTGATGATTGTTGCTATATCAACAATTTTGATGAAGAGCGTGAACCTGTTGCATTAAAATTCCCTCCTGGCGGCGGAAAAGCATTCCATAAAGACATGGCTGCACTCATCGACGATGTTTTAGACTCACTGCCCATTGCCTTTGATAACCCAGGGTATCAGCGCCGTCGCGCCTCAATATCAAGAGAGTTTGAGCAAAAATACGATGCAGCTATCGATGCAGTGGAACGTTACGCACAAGCAAATGATGTCGCGTTATACGAAGAAGGCGGCTCAATTACGTTTTCGCCTATCGTAAACGGTAAACCAATTAGTGATACTGAATTTGCCTCGCTAACTGACGAGCAACGAGAAGGTTTTTATTCACTTATAGACGAGTTAGAGAACCGACTTAGTGAAGGGTTGTTAAGCCTGCCTACGTGGAAGCGCGAGAATTCCGAGCGTCTGCGTGAACTAGACAAAAAGACGGCAGAGCAGGGGATCAAACCACTGCTTAAGGTGCTTGAACACAAATACGCGTCTGAGCTTGGGGTAATGAAATATCTCAAGCAGCTTAAAACCGCTTTGGTTAATGCCATATTGGTTATTCACAGTGAAGAGCAAAAAGAAGAGAAAAGCGACGACTTTGACAAAAAGGTATTTTTAGAAGAGCAATTCCTTCCTAACGTGCTGGTGTCAAATAAACTCGACGACGCGGCGCCGGTGATTTACGAGCCTAACCCAACCTATCAAAACTTGTTCGGCAAAATTGAATACACTAATATTCACGGTAGCGTATTTACTAATTATCGAATGATACAGCCAGGAGCGCTACACCGTGCAAATGGGGGTTATCTACTATTAGATGTCGACCAACTCATTGAGCAGCCTTTTGTATGGGATACCTTAAAGCTTGCCATTAAGTCACAACGGTTACGCATGGACTTGCCGCAGCAGGACGTGGGCATGGTTAACAACATCACGCTTAATCCTCAGCCTATTGATTTAAATGTGAAAATTGTTTTATTAGGCTCTCGCGACCTTTACTACACGCTACAAGACTATGATGATGAGTTTGATGAACTTTTTAGAGTGCTGGTAGATTTTGACCTAGAAATTCCTGTTACCAGGCAGGCGCTGTTTGACTTCGTAGGCAAGGTTCGTGCGCATCTCATCCAACTGGGACTTAAAGGAATAACGACTAATGCCATGTGCAGGTTGGTCGAATATTCGTTGAGAATGGCGGAACACAAAGAGAAGCTATCTGCGCATTTTGCGGAAGTCATTGAACTGGTAAATGAAGCCTACTATTTCTGTCAAAAATCTAATGCCGATACACTTGAACTCGACCATTTAAAGACTGCACTAAGTGCCAAGAAACGTCGCACAGGTCGCGTAAGCCAAGCCCTGTTAAACGATATTAAAGAAGGGCACGTGCTTATTGCCACTGAAGGCAAAGCTGTGGGCAAAGTAAACGGGCTAACGGTGTTGGATATTGGTGATACTGCGTTTGGTACACCCGCACGCATTACCTCTACGGTGTTTGCTGGGGCTAGTGGTGTGGTTGATATTGAGCGAGAAGTGGAGCTTGGTCAGCCAATTCACTCTAAAGGCGTCATGCTGCTAAACGGTTATTTGGGCAACAAGTATGCTCAGCATTTTCCGTTAACACTCTCAGCAAATATCGCGTTAGAGCAGTCATACGGTCATATTGACGGCGACAGTGCATCCTTAGGTGAACTGGTTGCGCTTATATCAGCGCTTACTGAAATCCCTTGCTTACAGACCTTGGCGATTACAGGTTCAATAAACCAGTATGGTGAAGTGCAAGCCGTTGGTGGAGTAAACGAAAAAATCGAAGGCTTTTTTGATTTGTGTCAGCACCGCGGGCTTACTGGTACGCAGGGCGTAATTATCCCTAAATCGAATGCGATTAACTTGGTATTAGATACCACTGTTATTGACGCAGTGAAAAAAGGGTTGTTCCATATATACACTGTTGAAACTGTCGACGATGCGCTATCCATTTTAATGGAGCAGGAAGCCGGTAAAATCAGCAGTAAAGGTCGCTACCCTAAAAACTCCATTAACTATCATGCAGTAAATCGCTTATACAATATCGCGCTTATTGTGAACGGTGGTGACGGCGAATAACCTAAAAATAAAGCGCGAGTTCGACGTATAGAGTCGCGCTTTTTATTTTTGATTTAAATAAGCTGCCCTATTAATCGCGCGTACTGATGACCAGCGTCTCGGATATTTTGTCTTGGATGGCTTGTCGGTTTGGATCCCAGTAAATCTGCATAAAACCTAACAACCCTGTTGCCAAACCAGCACCATAGCCACCATAACGGCCAAAGCTCTCCCAAAGCGACAAGCCAGAGCCATCAAGCTTGAGCACCTGTATGTTCAACAAGCGCTTACCCGGCGTTTTGCCATTAAACCATGCGGTAAAAACACTGTAATAAAGTGCTGCCCAACCAAACCCCAAACCAAGCTCGGCAACTATTCCCTTAGCCCAAGCTACAACACTATAGTCTGAAGAAACAGAATGTGAGGGTGGATCAACATAATCTTCAACTTCACTGACGGTAGCTTCCGTTGGCTGCGTAAATTCTTCAAACGTACTATTTATGTGAGTTTGATTATCTCCACTAATATTTTCAACGGTTCCGTTAATGTTTTGACTAGGGTTACTAGCAAGAGCACTGTCATTGAAATAATCGGCGTTGTTTAGCGCATCTAACGATAGCAATACCGTCCAAAAAAGCATAAAAGCACCACCCATCCTTAGAAATGAGCGGGTAGTTTTTCGATTTCTATTTTTTGCGAGGTTATGGCTGGCTTTGTAAAACGTGACGGTGGCAATAATTGCTAAAAAGAGTGCATCGAGAGAGCTAAGTATAGCAACGAAGAAAAGGTCTATACACTGAGCGACTCCCCGCTGAAAAGGTGTCGCAAGGCGTTTTCCCAACAGCGACTCGGCCACACCAAACGCGTAGGGCGTGACAATATCTTTTGTCTCAATCTTGTTCGAAGTATCTACAGCATTGGGCTCAACACCTCTATTTATAGGGGGAGCATCAACTTGTTGGTGGGGTTGTGTCATTTAACGTCCACTGTACTTAATACATTTCCATCACATCACTTTACACAGTAATGCACCTAATTTTAACTACTTATTGGATTATAAAATACGAATTTCTCAACAAAGATAAGTACAGTGTAATGTCTTCAAAAGTTGGAATAATTTTCCGTAAATGTCGTTTATTAGTGACAGTGAAAGTTTTTAAGTTATTGATTTTTATAGTAGGCACTGAGTTTGCATTACTGAGTTTGTTTTAGAGTAATTCAAATGGAATACAACTATGCCTTTAAGGAGGTTACTATGTTTAACTCAAAGCGAACGATAACGGCAACTCTGGTTTCTTTAGCAATGATGGGTTCATCAGCGCTAGCACACACCGATGTGGACCAACAGAAAACCGCAGAGATGCAGGCATCATCAAAGTCGGTTCAACCTGTTTCAAGAACTGCGGAAGTAGGGAACTCGTGGATTACGCTAACCGGTGAAGTATCTGCTGTCGATTCAAAATTTTTCACACTAGATTACGGCGACGGTCATATCTTTGTTGAATTAAGAGACACCGACCTCGACACTCAGGCGTATGCTGAAATTGAAGGAAAAGACGTGATGGTGACTGCGCAATTAGATGAAAGCATGTTATCTAAGGAGCGCTTAGTTGCCCAAAGTGTGATTGTAGAGGGCATGGATACTGTTTACTTAGCTAAATCGGTAGACCAAGCATCTGCAGATCTTTATCTAAGTACCGCCAGCAACATCGATTTTGATGATGAAGAAATGGTGTTAGTTGGCACGGTTAAATCAATTGGTAAAGAAGCCCTACAAATTGAAGTGGGTGATAGCACGCTAACAGTAGAACTAGATGAACTGGAAGATGCGCCAGTAGATGTCAATGGGTATCTGTCACTTTCTAAAGGTGAGCGCGTACGTATTACTGGTGAATTAGAAGATGACTTCTTCAATAGGTTTACCGTTGAAGCCGATACCCTAATGAAAATGAAGAGTTAGATAAAACCTTTTCTCGTTAAATGAAAAACCCGCCAACAGGCGGGTTTTTCTAATTATCGACTACGTATTCCACAATAAATTTTATTACTTAGGCGGCATACGAAGCGCGCCATCTAAACGGATTGTTTCGCCATTTAGGTAGCTGTTGTTTGCCATGTGAATAACTAACTTAGCAAATTCTTCTGGTAGCCCAAGGCGCTTAGGAAACTGAACGTTTGCCGAAAGGGCGTCTTGCACCTTTTCTGGCATAGCAAGTAGCATTGGTGTGCCCATAACACCTGGCGCGATGGTATTAACACGAATGCCTAGCGGCGCTAAATCGCGAGCCATCGGTAGGGTTAGACCTATAATACCGCCTTTACTGGCGGCATAAGCGGTTTGCCCGATTTGACCTTCATAGCCAGCCACAGACGCTGTATTTACAATAAGACCGCGTTCGCCTTCATCGTTAATAGGTGACTGTTTAGCCATAGCTGCCGCAACCAAACGCGACACATTAAAGCTGCCCACCAGGTTAATATCGATCGTTTTTTGGAAGTCACCTAACGGCGCGGGGTTGCCTTCTTTATCAAGCAGGCGTTTAGCTGGTGCGATACCCGCACAGTTAACCACTAAGGAAATAGCACCAAATTTACTCGTTGTCGCGTCGATTGCTGCTTGAACAGACGCTTCGTCGCGAACGTCAACCTTGGTGAAAAGTGTATTGTCGCTGCCAAGTTCCTCAACACGCTGTGCGCCGAGTTCTTCATTTAAATCGAAAAGACTAACATTTGCGCCTGCATCACGAAGGGCGATAGCAGTGGCATGACCTAGCCCGGAACAACCACCGGTCACAATGGCAGTAAGATTATTTAGCGTCATAGATTTCCCTTAAACCCTGTTTATTCACTATTATTAACGTGATGTTAACGGGAAGTAAGAAGAAAAACTACGGTGCCGAGAGGGATCGGCACCTTTCATTCAGTTATTTTGCAGTTATTTTGGCAACTGAATTTTACAGTCTTCGCTTTGACGGTAGATAATTAGTGTATGACCAATTACCTGAAGCTTAACTGAGTTTGTTTCACGAACGATGGCGTCCATGATAAGCGCTTTTTCTTCGCGATCATCTGTTGGCACCTTAACTTTAATTAATTCGTGGTGGCTAAGTGCGTTATCGATTTCGGCAACCACACCTTCTGTCAGGCCGTTACCACCTAGCTGCACAACAGGTTTTAAAGGGTGTGCAAGGCCTTTTAGAAATTGTTTCTGTTTATTTGAAAGTTTCATGAAGTAATATTTCTTACAATTAATCTGTTAGTTTATGCTTGAAATAACGTATTCTAACGCCATCTTCTCTACAATCCTAATGACATTGTATTGGAATGACAAAAAAGAAACACTCCGCCAGCAGTAAACGCTGGCTTCAAGAACACGTTAACGACCATTATGTGCAAAAAGCAAATAAGGAAGGTTGGCGATCGCGGGCTATCTACAAACTGGAAGAAATCCAGAAGAAAGATAAGCTTATTAAACCAGGAATGACACTTGTAGACCTCGGTGCGGCACCGGGTGGCTGGTCACAGCTGGCTGCTCAACTTGTTGGCGACAATGGTCAAGTTATCGCGTGCGATATTTTGCCCATGGATCCAATAGTGGGTGTAGACTTTCTACAAGGCGATTTCAGAGAGGACGCAGTTCTCGACGCACTATTGAACAGAATTGGTGGGAACACCGTAGATATTGTGTTGTCTGATATGGCACCGAACCTTGCAGGTAATGCTTCGGTTGACCAGTCTCGCTCTATGTACCTTTGCGAACTAGCGCTTGATATGTGTCACCAAGTGTTAAAACCAGGCGGTTCATTTGTCATAAAGGTGTTCCAAGGTGAAGGGTTTGTTGAGTTCATGAACGCACTTAAACAGTCTTTCACAACCATTAAGACGCGTAAGCCTGACTCGTCCAGATCTCGTTCACGAGAGGTGTATTTGGTGGCTTGTGGGTATAAAGTGTAGTACGCTTTGAGATAAGCGGTTTTCGTTGCGAGTTGTGTCGTTTATTCAATAATCAAGTTGTTGAATATACATGCAATTCGGGTTTATAGAGGTTAGTAGCATTGAGCGATATGGCAAAAAATTTAATCTTATGGTTAGTCATCGCCGTTGTTTTAATGTCGGTTTTCCAGAGCTTTTCACCGAGTGAATCGTCTCGTTCGCAAACTGACTACACAACGTTTTTGAGAGAAGCAGAACAGGGAAATATTCGAGAAGTTCGCATCAATAATAGTGGCGAAATTCGAGGTACTAAGCGTTCAGGCGAAACTTTCCAAACATTCGTACCTTACTTCGATGACAAGTTAATTTCTGACTTGGTTAAGAACGACGTAAGAGTGTACGGTGAACCACCAGAAGAGCAGTCTCTTCTGACGTCTATTTTCATTTCATGGTTCCCCATGTTACTGCTTATTGGTGTGTGGATTTTCTTCATGCGTCAAATGCAAGGTGGTGGCGGCCGTGGCGCTATGTCATTCGGTAAGAGCAAAGCTCGCCTACTTGGTGAAGACCAAATTAAGACAACATTTGCTGACGTAGCAGGCTGTGACGAAGCGAAAGAAGATGTATCTGAATTGGTAGACTTCCTACGCGATCCGTCTAAGTTCCAAAAACTAGGTGGTAAAATTCCGAAGGGCGTACTAATGGTAGGTCCTCCAGGTACGGGTAAAACTTTGCTTGCAAAAGCGATTGCCGGCGAAGCGAAAGTACCATTCTTTACTATCTCGGGTTCTGACTTCGTTGAAATGTTCGTAGGTGTAGGTGCATCTCGTGTGCGTGACATGTTCGAGCAAGCGAAAAAAGCTGCGCCTTGTATTATCTTTATCGATGAAATCGATGCGGTAGGCCGTCAACGTGGTGCGGGTCTAGGTGGTGGTCACGACGAGCGTGAGCAAACCCTAAACCAGATGCTAGTTGAAATGGACGGCTTTGAAGGTCACGAAGGTATTATCGTTATTGCGGCAACTAACCGCCCTGACGTACTAGACCCTGCGCTACTTCGTCCAGGTCGTTTTGACCGTCAGGTAGTGGTTGGTCTTCCAGACATTCGCGGTCGTGAACAAATTCTTAAAGTTCACATTCGCAAAGTGCCAGTGGCTGATAATGTTGAACCATCAGTTATCGCCCGCGGTACACCAGGTTTCTCAGGTGCTGATCTAGCTAACCTAGTAAACGAAGCTGCGTTATTTGCTGCTCGCGGCAACAAACGCCTTGTTTCAATGGAAGAGTTTGAGAAAGCGAAAGACAAAATCATGATGGGCTCTGAGCGTAAGTCTATGGTGATGTCTGAGCCTGAAAAAGAAATGACAGCGTATCACGAAGCGGGTCACGCTATCGTAGGTCGCTTGGTTCCAGAGCACGACCCGGTTTACAAGGTGTCAATCATTCCACGCGGTCGCGCGTTGGGTGTGACTATGTACTTACCGGAACAAGACCGTGTGAGCCATTCTAAACAACATTTAGAAAGCATGATTTCTAGCTTGTTTGGTGGGCGTATTGCTGAAGCCATCATTTACGGTGACGACAAAGTGACAACGGGTGCGTCTAACGACATCGAGCGCGCGACTGAAATTGCTCGTAAGATGGTAACCCAGTGGGGCTTGTCGAGCAAAATGGGTCCAATGCTGTATGCTGAAGACGAAGGTGAAGTGTTCCTAGGCAAGTCTATGTCTAAGGCAACAAACATGTCTGACGACACAGCACGAGCAATTGATGCGGAAATTAAGTCGTTGATTGACCGCAACTATGAACGTGCTCAGAAGATCCTTGAAGAAAACATCGATATCTTGCATTCAATGAAAGACGCACTAATGAAGTACGAAACCATTGATGCTAAGCAAATTGATGACCTAATGAACCGCACTGAAGTTCGTCCTCCTGCAGATTGGGATGACAGCAAGCCGTCTGGTGGCGATAAGCCAAGCGGTGGTGCACCAGTTCGTGAAGGTGAAATTAAGAACGATGGCGTTGACAAGCCGTCGGTAGGCAAGCCGGGCGATATCCCAAGCTAAGCTTCTACAATCACTAAAAAACGCCAGTTAAACTGGCGTTTTTTGTTAGCGCAATCTGGTTTTTGTTGCAAATTGAGCAAAGGCTTTAAGCGGGAGTTAAACAACGTTGGTTATCAAATTGGAGTAGGCAATGTATTTGCGCTTCACGGTAACGAGCACTGCTCACTAGGCGATTTAAAACCAGTTTGCTTTATAGCTTCATTTTTTGAAGACAACTTTTTTTGAAAGATAGTATTATTTCTTAAAAACATAGTGCAGGTAATTCATGCAGTTTGGTAAGCACTTCATTGATCTGTCACAACCACATGTGATGGGCATCTTAAACGTTACGCCCGATTCATTCTCTGACGGCGGCAAACACGCAAATGTAAAACAAGCCCTTGAGCACGCGCTTCGCATGATTGATGAAGGCGCAACGTTCATAGATGTCGGTGGTGAATCAACCAGGCCTGGTGCACCCGATGTTTCGTTACAGGAAGAATTGGATCGCACCATACCGGTTATTGAAGCCGTATCGAAAAATACCGACTGTGTAATTTCCATAGATTCCAGCAAAGCTGACGTAATGCGCGAAGCCGTGAGGGCAGGCGCAGGGTTAATTAACGATGTACGCGCCCTACAAGAGCCTGGGGCACTACAAGCTGCCGCCGAAGCAAAAGTACCCGTATGCTTGATGCATATGCAAGGACAGCCTAGGACTATGCAAGATAATCCAGAGTATGAAGATGTCGTTAAAGATGTCGGCCAGTTCTTATTGCAGCGTGCACAAATCTGCGAAGAGGCAGGCATTTCTAAAGATGCTATTTTGTTTGACCCAGGCTACGGATTCGGTAAATCACTAGAACATAACTATGCATTAGTTAAACACCTTCCAACACTTATGGCTTTGGGTTATCCAGTGTTAGTGGGTATGTCACGTAAGTCGATGATTGGCAATTTACTCAACAGAAAAGTGGATGAGCGCTTGGCGGGAAGCATAAGCCTCGCTACAATTGTTGCCCAAATGGGCGCACAAATAATTCGCGTTCACGACGTGAAAGAAACAGCAGATGCTGTCAATATCGTGAAAATGCTGAATTCAGTAAAATAAGGAATAATAATGACGCAGCGCAAATATTTCGGCACCGACGGCATTCGTGGCAAGGTAGGCGAGAGCAATATTAACCCGGAATTTGTCACCAAATTAGGGTGGGCAGCGGGTAAGGTACTTGCAGGTCGAGGAACGAACAAAGTACTAATTGGCAAAGACACGCGAATTTCTGGCTATATGCTAGAGTCATCATTAGAAGCAGGGCTTTCTGCTGCGGGTATCAATATTGGTTTGCTCGGCCCTATGCCAACGCCTGCCATTGCCTATCTTACTAAAACCTTTCGCTCAGAAGCGGGTATAGTAATTAGTGCATCTCATAACCCATTTTATGATAATGGCATTAAATTCTTTTCAGCCCAAGGCTTTAAACTCGATGATGATATTGAGTTAGCTATTGAAGACATGCTCGAGCGACCTATGACATGTGTGGCATCTGATAAGCTAGGCAAAGCTACACGTATCAATGACGCAGCAGGTCGTTATATTGAGTTTTGTAAAGGCACATTCCCGTCAGAACTGTCGCTGACAGATCTAAAAATTGTTGTGGACTGTGCACACGGTGCAACGTACCACATCGCTCCTAATGTTCTTCGTGAATTAGGCGCAACGGTTATTGAACTGGGTACAGCGCCCAATGGCCTAAACATTAACGATGGTGTAGGTGCAACCTCGATGAATGCTATTGTTGAAAAAGTGAAAGAAACCGGTGCGGACCTAGGTTTTGCACTAGACGGTGACGGCGACCGCATTATGATGGTTGACCATCTTGGCAACGTGCTAGACGGTGACCAGATTGTCTACATCATTGCGCGAGATGCACTTAAAAATGGCAAGATGCAAGGTGGCGTTGTTGGCACATTGATGAGCAACTTAGGCCTAGAAAATGCACTTTCGAAACTAGGCGTACCGTTTGCCCGCAGTAATGTTGGTGACCGATACGTAATGGAGTTACTACAGCAGAAAGGTTGGTCTATTGGCGGTGAGAATTCGGGCCACGTACTTAACCTAAATATGTGCTCCACCGGCGACGGAATTGTTGCGGGGTTACAAGTACTTGCTGCTATGCTTCGTTCACACATGGATTTGCATGACTTGGCAAGTGGGTTTGAGATGTATCCTCAAACGCTGATTAACGTGCGATACGCTAATCAGGAAGTGGATTATTTAGCCCATGCAGATGTACAAAATGCAAAGAAAGAGGCTGAATCTGCGTTAGGGAAAACGGGCAGGGTGCTATTACGTAAAAGCGGGACAGAACCATTAATACGTGTAATGGTAGAATCGAATGATGAAGCCCAATCTCATAAATGGGCAGAGCATATCGCTGAAACTGTTCGTAATCTCGCCAATTAGTTGGCGTAGCAGGAAATTTTACTTTTTGTGCTTGTATCTTCTCAATTAAATAGTTAATATCACGCCCGCTTTGAAGACAGGGCTAAGGTCTGCGTTGTGAGTAAAAATCTTAGAAAGCCATTCGTGGCTGGCAACTGGAAAATGAATGGAAATTTGGCATTAGTTGCTGAATTCAATCAAAAATTAGCGAACGTAAAAGCTGAATCGGAAATCGTAATTTGCGCTCCTTCACTTCTTTTACACGCATTTGAAACCCAGTCATTTGCCATTGGCGCTCAAAACGTAAGTCATCTGAATAACGGCGCTCACACTGGTGAGTTGTCTGTTGAAATGCTTAAAGAGGCGGGTTGTGGTTACGCAATCGTCGGGCATTCTGAAAGACGAGAAGACCAAGGCGAGTCAAGCAAACTTGTTGCATTAAAGGCGAAACAGTGCGTTTCCTCTGGTGTTGTACCTATCATTTGTGTAGGTGAGCCACTAGAAGTAAGAGAAGCAGGCAACGTCGAGGCATACGTTGGTGAACAACTAGATGCGCTTATTGATGCCATGTCTGTTGAAGAACTTAGCAAGACTGTTATTGCATATGAGCCGATTTGGGCAATAGGTACTGGTAAAACAGCTAGCCCAGAACAAGCACAAGAAGTACACGAATTTATTCGCGGCTACTTTGCAAAAGTAGACGCACAATTGGCTCAAGGCCTTCGTATTTTATACGGTGGTAGTGTTAAGCCAGACAATGCTAAAACCCTGTTTGCTCAGAACGATGTAGATGGTGGTTTAATTGGCGGAGCCAGTTTAAAAGCTGAAGATTTTATTTCAATTTGCCAAGCGGCAAACTGACGAGGTATTTATGATTTACGAAGTGCTTTTAGTAGCATACCTAATTGTTGCGCTATTACTTATTGGGTTTGTTTTGATCCAACAGGGTAAAGGCGCAGATATGGGCGCTTCATTTGGCTCAGGTGGTTCAAACACGGTTTTCGGTTCATCAGGTTCAGGTAACTTTATGACCCGTACAACAGCTATTCTAGCTGCGCTGTTTTTCTTCATCAGCCTTTCACTTGGTGCAATGACTGCAAACCGTGAAAGCGCAGAAGACGAGTGGAACAATCTTGAAGTTCCGGCTTCAGTAGAAGAGCCAGTGCAACTTCCAGCTGACCAAGACGTTCCAGTCATTGAAGAAGCAACACAGAACGATGTACCTGTTGTTGAAACAGACGTAACAGACGTACCAAAGTCTGACGATACTGATGGTTCAAACTAAAATAGTTTTCGCGGAAGTGGTGGAATTGGTAGACACGCCATCTTGAGGGGGTGGTGAGCATAGCTCGTGCGGGTTCAAGTCCCGCTTTCCGCACCAATTAAATAGAAAAGGCCAGCAATATTGCTGGCCTTTTTTGTTTCTATTCTCCGTATAAGTTAGTTATATGGTGCTTACACCCGCGGTCTGGCACTGTGTGTTTAATTGTAACAAAGCGTTAAAATCCAAAATTTACAGGGTCTTACGTCTGTTCCTAAATTTATTATTCGGCTATTCTTTGAAAGAGTTAAGCGCTCAGGTGAGTGTCTTAAATAAAACAATTTTCATGGGGCACTGAAGTGCAAAAAACACTTAGTCAGAGTTTATTCCAAACCCTTTTTATAGGGATTGTAATAGTGTCACTTCTGATAATAGGCGCGGTGTGGCGTTCTGCTAACACTCTTGTAGTTGATAATATCGATCACAATATTGTATTAGCGGAAAAAGTTTTTGATAAAGTCATCGCTGACCGCCAAGCCGTTATTCATAATGTTTCCAACATATTATCCCGTTCACCTGACTTCAAACGTGCTATCGACACAGAAAACCTGCCTTCTATTGACGCGGCGTTTGCTAGTTTCGCGCAGAGACTCGACACCGATATCATTGCTTTAGTTAGTCTTGACCATCAAGTAATTGTTTCACGCACGGAGTTATTTAAAGAAGGCCAAGACGTAGAGAGTAGCCTAGCTTTAGGTGCAAAGGGTAAAGACAGCGGTTTTTTCGTTTTAAACAATCAATTAATGCAGCTAAATCTTATCCGTGTAGAAATACCATCGCTTAGGTACTACATGTTAATCGGTGTAGCGTTTAATAATGCATTATTGAGTGAACTTAAACAGCTTGTAGACGCCGATATCATCATTTCAAAAGTTGATTCCAATGACATCCTTTCCACAACGTTAAAGGAAAATGAGGCGCAACAAATCTTAGCGTCTGAAGACGACCCTTCTTGGCTAGATGTAACTTTCAACGATGAACTGACTTATTTTTCACGCCAGGTAGACATTTCAACTGACGAAAATTTACCTGTAAAAATAACAATAGCCATAGATGCAAAGACTTCGTTCAATGCTTTTACTCGTGTTCAATTTACCGTTTTGTCTTTCTGTTTGGTCGCCATATTCATTGCACTTGGACTTTCTCTGATTTTTGCCAGAAAGGTGAGCCAACCTGTATCAACTCTTGTAAAAGCGGTTAATAAGGTAGCATCTGGTACCTACGGTACCACGCTAGAAACGCCCTCCACGTTAAAGGAAATATCTGAACTCGCCAGTGCCGTTGATAGCATGCAATCGAGTATCAAGAGTCGTGAAAAGCACATACGTTATCAAGCTGAGCATGATGTACTAACGGGGCTTTTTAATCGAAATTATGTAGAAGGGTACTTTGAAGCTGAACTTCAAGACGGGCGAGCGGTACAAGTTGTTGCCATCACGGTTATAGGCTTTCGTACGATTAATGACTTGTACGGTTATTCCAACGGGGACAATACACTAAAAGCATTAGCCGAAAGACTGCAGCGATGGCCGGGAACTTCTGCAAGGCTCGCCGGCGGTGAGATTCTGTATATTACCCACGAAGCGCTTAACGACGACCAGCTCGAAACATTGAAGCATATCTTAGAACAGCCGGTTGAAAGTAATTTAATCGCAATACCCGTGAAAGTGGCGATGGCTGTTATTCAGTGTCCACAGGATGCAACCACATCTGAAGAGCTATTTCGAAAGATGAATATCGTTACCGATGAAGCGATACACAGCGATAGTTGGTGCGTTCGTTACAGAACTGAATTAGAAGATAAATACAATCGCAGATTATCAATTACTACCGAGCTTAAGCGCGCCTTGGCAAGTCAGCAACATGAGCTGTCTATGGTTTACCAACCAAAGATAGACCTAAAAACCATGAAAGTGTGCAGCATGGAAGCGCTTATTCGCTGGAATAACAGCGTGCTAGGTTTTGTGCCACCCGACGAATTTATTACTATCGCAGAACAAGCTGGATTAATTGAGCAAGTTACTACTTGGGTTATGAGGCAGACCATATCTGATTTAGCGTACTTTAGAGGGCGCGGGTATGGGTTTTCCGTAGCCATGAACTTATCAACACAAGATATTCAAAATAAGATACTTCTGGGCAATCTAGTTGCATTGCTCACACAAGAGGGGTTATCGCCTGACTCGCTGGAGCTTGAAATAACAGAAAGCGATTTAGTGGCTGATGCGTCATTGGCTATTGAAAACCTTAACGAGTTAACAGCGCGCGGCTTTCACTTCGCAATTGACGACTTCGGAACAGGCTATTCATCGTTAGCGTATTTGAAGAACTTACCAGTCAAAACGATAAAAATTGATAAGAGCTTTATTCTGTCACTAGCAAGCGATGAAAACGATCAGCAAATTGTGCATACCGTTCTTAGTTTGGCGAATGTGTTTAATTTGAAAGTTGTAGCGGAAGGGGTGGAAGATGTGGCGTCTCTGGAAATCTTGCGAGATTGGGGATGTGACATTGTTCAAGGATATTACATTAGCCGCCCCCTAATTCGTTCTGACCTTGAGGATTGGCTGCAAAATACGCCTTTCGGTGAATAGCTTTTTTATTAAATTAAATTTATTGTTTGAACGTAATCACAGTGCAGTTGTTTCCAAGTTAGGCGACATGGCATCGTAAATGCAAATACTAATAACGAAGCGTGTAAAACGCTCTGCGGGCCAGAATTTTTCGCCAAAGTGTGAGTATTTTGCCCACTGAGTTGTGAAATTACTTCAAAAACAAGGAATTTATTATGGACATCATTCGTATACTGTTATCGATTTTACTTCCACCGTTGGGCGTGTTCTTGCAAGTGGGTATTGGCGCTCACTTTTGGATTAATATCCTTTTAACTATTCTTGGCTATTTCCCAGGTGTTATCCACGCTGTCTATATCATCGCTAAAAAATAGTAATGTAGACTAGCCACTACTCGCTATGAAATAGACTGCATTGCCAAAGCCATAGCAGTAGATAAACAAAAGCCAGCTTGATTAGCTGGCTTTTTTATGTTGTGGTAGGTTTCGAGCGAAGCGATTTATCCAACGTAAACTATCTCCTATTACGCTGTGAGCTTTTCGTCATCTAGCTCTTGTTTCATTTCCCTTTGGTATTCTTCAGCCAATTTTGTTTTTTGGCGGTCATTAAGCACATTACCTGCAACCTGGAAGAACTCTTGTTCTTCATCAGCTAGGTGGTGTTCTACCTTTTCCTGTAGATTTTTTAAATGACGTAGCCAAGCCGGTGAGCTCATGTCGGTGTCATCTAGTTTGGCGAGCAGTTCATCAATCTCGTGATGCTCTGCAATACCATGGCGTGTTAAATCTATAGTCGCGTCTTTCTCTAGCAAATGAGAATAAAAGTGGCGCTCTTCTGCAATAGCATGGCTTTCAAGCTGGTTTTTAAGCTCTTGGTAATACTCGCGACGCGCAGCGGTGTCGCCACTTGTTTCAGCCAATATCTTAAGCAACAAACGTTGCTTTTCATGGTCTTGACGTAATGCTTCAAAAATTTTCATGGTCGTTCCTTTTTAATGCCTAAAAGTGATTCACAGCACTAATAATGCTATTTTTATTCCATGAATAGAGAACTTGTTAGCTTATGATTTATATCGAATTTTTCTAGTCGTTGGGGAAGCAGGAGTTAGGAGGAGAAAGTGACAACGCAAAATTTACAAGAATGTTGCCGATAAATTCACGGCGCATTGACCGCGAATTTATCGAATAAACCACATTACACGCCTTGTGCGACCACGGCATCTGCCAATCGTCTGAATGCTGCGATGTTGGCGCCTTTCATATAGTCAACGTAGTCGCTTGCGCCACTTTCAGATTTTCCTTCATTGACACAGCGCTGATGAATGCTTTCCATGATTGAATACAATTGTTCATCTAATGCGCTCGCGTTGCGTTGATTGAACATAGCGTTTTGGCCCATTTCTAAGCCCGACAACGCGACTCCTCCCGCATTCGATGCTTTACCCGGTACATAAGCGATTTTTGCGTCGGAAAAATGCGCTTGTGCGTCTTTGGTACAGGGCATATTCGCCCCTTCTAAAGCCATCTGACAACCGTTCTCTAGTAACAATTTCGCATCGTCTGCATGGAGTTCGTTTTGCGTAGCACAGGGTAGGGCAATATCACACTTTAAGTGCCAGGGCTTTTTATTCGCCACCCATTTACCCATGCCTTCATTAGCCATATCTGTAAGGATGTTATTACGAGAAGCATGGTTGTCGATTGCCCATTTAAGTGCAGTATCTGTTATCCCTTGTTCGTTGTGCAGAAGTCCCCGGCTGTTCGACAGCGAAATAACTTTTCCACCTTTTTCTACGGCTTTTAAAGCGGCATGCAGCGCTACATTGCCGGCACCAGATACCGAGATCGTCTTCCCTTCAATTTGAGTACCTTTATGCTGACAAACCGCTTCTAAGAAGTAAATGAGTCCGAAACCCGTGGCCTCTGTTCGTACATAACTTCCACCGAACTCTAAGCCCTTACCCGTTAGTACCCCTTCAAATTTGTTGTTTAGCCTACGGTACTCACCATATAGATAACCTATTTCCCTGGCACCTACATTGATATCGCCTGCAGGCACGTCGGTATTTGCACCAATATGCCGCTGTAATTCACGCATGAATGCTTGGCAAAATAGCATGATATCGCGATCTGAGCGGCCTTTGGGGTTAAAGTCTGAACCACCTTTACCCCCACCCATGGGCAACCCGGTGAGCGCGTTTTTAAAGCATTGCTCGAATGCAAGAAACTTAAGCACAGAGAGGTTTACGGTAGGGTGAAAGCGCAAGCCCCCTTTGTAAGGGCCCATGGCCGAATTGTGCTGCACACGCCAGCCTTGGTTTACTTCAATTTTTCCCTCGCTGTTCATCCATGAGACGGTGAAATAGATAATGCGTTCAGGCAGGCAAATACGCCTTACTATGTCAAACGCCTTATAATCTTCGTTCGCATTATATATGGGAACGATGTCTTCAAGCACTTCGTGTACTGCCTGAAGATACTCGGTTTCGCCTGCGAACTTCTCATTGAGAAAAGTATATATTTCATCAAAATTGCTTTTTTGGGCCATGTACTACTTAATCCTTTTCTTTAAAACTGGTGAGCACGGTAAGACTGCGAGGGCACGCTTTAATAACCAGTGATTCGCCCTCATAGATCTCGCCGTCCACAGCATATGCTGTAGGTTTATCGAACGTTAAAGTAATGTTGGACGCGCGTTCATGGTGTATAGATTCTGATTGTTTTTTTGCTTCGGCTGGGCTCAATACCAACTCGGCCAAAGACGCAAACTGCCTGTCTGAACTGGGCTGTGGTAACAACCACGTTAAATCAAGTTTGCCGTCTGTAATGTCAGGGGGCTCTGCGCCTTGCGCAAGCGCTGTAGTCATTGGTGCCGCGTTAGCTATAACAAAGCTGGGTGTCTCTAGTGTTTCAGCGCTTTTTCCGTCAATTGCAACCTTGAAGGTCATATTCTCGTTATTTGAAATAGCGTTCCAAAGACCTTTGAGGTAGGCAAATTGGCCTCCCATGTTCTTTTCTTCACGGTCAGCGGCAGAGATCATTTTCTCCTCAAAACCGACGGCGGCCACAAGTAACATCACATGGTCGTTACACGTTGCGGTATCGATATCCAGGGTATTACCTTCGATAATAATGTCGCATGCGGTACTTATGGGCATTACTTTGCTGATATATCCGTGCAACACCTGACTGAGCGCGTTTGCCGTACCAAAAGGGATAATGCCCATGGTAATACCAGTATTTACGAGAGCAGACGCAACTTCTGTTAATGTGCCGTCGCCGCCACAGGCGACGATAATATCAGCACCGTCTTTTTTGGCTTGCTCTGCCAGTGTCTTGCCATCTATATCTTCAGTGGTCTCTTTAACCGTAACTTTGAATTTTTCGTTTAGCCGAGACAACACGTCATCTCGGTATTGCTTCCATTTACCACCGCCAGCAACCGGGTTTACGATAAGCGTTAAGTCTTTTTGCAACGAAAGTAAGCCGCCATCTCTTACTTTTTGCAATGAAGCTAACTGTCGTTTATTAAGTCTTGCTGTTTGTCGTATTTGGTTAATTTCACGAAGAGCGTCATCTACAGTTAAATTAGGATTCTTTGCCAGCAAATAAGCGGCCACCACCAGCACAGAGCGTCCTCGTCCAAGTGCGCAGTGCACGACGACATTTTTGTTTTCAGATATCTGCTGGTTTAGCCAATTTATGGCAAGAAGCAGTTGTTCTGGAGTTGGGCTAGTGTGATCTAGCACCGGCACGTTTAAATACCGATAGTCTTCCTGATAAGCAGTCCAGTCTAAGCCATCGAATTCGGCGGTTACATCGAGAATGGCATCAATGTTGTTTTCATTTAATAGGCTAACGTGTTTTCCCGACATGCGGCAGGCAAGAAACAAGTTTGGCTCTATTTTCTGAAGCGGGGGGACTTTATCAGTTCTGCGAGCATACTCATTATAAAGCCATGAGCCCAGCAAGAAAGGCACAAAAACCCAGCGAATGTAAAAGGGAATTGACCCATCTTCGCGCTTACGGAAAAGACTGGGGTAATTAAGCAAATAGGCACTGCTGACTGCAATTAGCGAAAATGCTATCCAGCCAAACACCACTTTTAGCAATATCACAGGCACAGTTAGCGTTAACACTAATGCCAACAATGCACCAAGTACGTAATACTTCACCATTTTCACGATTAACACATCCTTTGTAATTGGAAAAAGCAAACAGCCTATGCATCTATACTTATGCTGGAATGTTTTCGTTTACTTTTGTAGTAACAGGTTTGAACTATCGCATTGCCAATAACGTATGCGTTGGTATTGAAAGTGTGAGCGTGTTAAATGAAAAATAGTGCAGTATTGAAGGTAGTAAACTTTATATGGTTCCAAAGCATTTGGTGGCTGGTTATTTTATTTCAGAACCAAGCCGTGTTGCCTGTGTTGGGATTAATTGCATTGTGGATTGCCATATCGCCTAAGCGCATAGAAGATATAAAGCTAATGAGCACGGTTTTTCTTCTTGGCACTGTAATAGATACCTTACTCACTGTTAGTGGCTTGTTTATTTTCAACCAAACAGAAGTGCTCGTAAGCTTTTGGCCAATTCCTATTTGGTTAAGCCTACTTTGGGCCGCCTTTGCGGGTACCGTTTACCATAGTTTAACCGCTTTCAATGGGCGAATAGCTATCGCTGCCGTAGCAGGAGCGGTGTTCGCACCGCTCAGTTATATCGCAGGTGCAGAATTCGGAGCGGTAGAGCTAGGCACGAGCGTAATGCTTTCTTATATCTTTATCGCGTTGGTGTGGAGTGTAGTCTTTCCGCTATGTTTTTATTTATCCAATCGTTTTGAGGCAAAACAGGCCCAAGCGTAAACGCAAGGAGTGTATTGGTAATGACGAAAAACGTATTAGTTACCGGTGGTAACAGAGGCATAGGTCTAGAAATAGTGAAGGGAATGCTATCTAAAGGCTATAAGGTGCTGATGGGGTGTCGAGACGAAGAGTCGGGCCTTGAAGCTAAAAAAGATATTGTGGGTGGGGATCTTCATATCATCGAAATGCCACTTGATAACGAAACGGCAATCGTTGATGCATTTGTACGTGCTGAAGCAGTGTATGGACCTATCGATATACTCATCAATAATGCAGGCATTTTAGATGATACCGATTGGAAGGACGTGAATTCCGAGACCTTTGCTAAGTCAATGCAAGTTAATGTGAATGCGCCCCTCACACTCATTCAGCAGACGCTACCTCAAATGATTGAACGGGGCTTTGGGCGTATTATTAATATAAGTTCTAGTTACGGCAGCTTTGCCGAGGGTTTGAAAGGACCATTGTGCTATGCCATATCCAAGGCGGCACTTAATGCGCTTACCGTTAAGATGGCAGCTGTAGTTGACCAAGCTGCTGACGGCAAATCGCTCGATGTCACGGTTAATAGTATGACACCAGGCTGGGTACATACCCGAATGGGGGGAAGTGACGCACCTAGGCCCCCTGAGGAGGGGGCAGATACCGCAATATGGCTTGCGACAATGGAAGAGGGCGGCCCTCACGGAAAGTTCTTGAAAGATAGAGAGCCAATTGAATGGTAGCTTAGTTATTCGAGCTACCATTACTTGGATTAGCTCAGTCTTGTCTAAAGAACCGCATGTATTACAGCGAGAATCGCTCTCTTAGAAAGCGTGCGATTCCGTCTTCGTCATGATGGCCAATAACTGATGTGGCAGCGTCTTTGATGTAAGGCTTTGCATTTGATGGCGCATAGGCCTCGTCAGCCAATTTAAACATGCTTAAATCGTTATCGCTGTCACCAAATACAATAACGTTACTTGCGTTTAGTTGATTGCGTAACAACTCTACAGCACTGCCTTTATTCGCAAGGTTGTGGTGCACATCCATCCAACGATATTCATCACCTTCAATTGCTGGGCCTGAATAAGCGATTAAACCTTCATGCATGTTTAACTGCTTATACATATCATAAACGAGCGGTGCATCGCCTATCATACTTATATTAGTAATATGCGCATTTGCGGGTAGCGACTCAATAGAAGCAAGGCGAGCTTTAGTGCGAGAAAAATACTTCTTTATTAAGTCATGCTCTACCTGATGCTTAGGAGAAGAATGGTAAATTACGTGTTCATGGTTAGGGCTTTCCATGTTCACGGTATTAATGAAAGGCGTAATATTGTTTTGTACAGCGTGTTCAATAATGAGGTTTACTTCACTGGGGGCCAGCAAATTCTCTAACGTCAATGCATTTCCTGACGGGTCCCAAATGGCCACACCATTGTTGTAAATATGAGGGAGTACAAATGACTGACCTTTAAGCACAAACTGTGCTGAGTGCATGGTTCGGCCCGTTGCTACCGTAAAGGCGATGTCTCTTTCGCCAAGTAGGCCCAACGTTTCTTTAGTGAACGAAGATATTTCAGATGACTTATTTAATAAGGTCCCATCTAAATCAAAAAATATTAAATCCATACAATTGGTGCCTAGTCTCTCTTGCAAAATGACCGCAGACCAAACGATAAAGGGCAATATACGTCTTGGTCGTTATATTGCCCTTTTGCTTGTTACGTATCAGTGAGTTTGGTACATACCTTAACAATACCTTACCACATTCTACATTTCAGCAGCGTTTCAAATAGTGTAATTAGTCGTACTACCTAATAGATTCAACTACTTTGTCTGAGTGCTGCTTCAATAGCTGTGACACCTTAGAAGAAGACTGAGATTTTTTAAGATTAATCACTAACGCTACTTTACCGTATCTAACCGCATGTCTTACTGTTTGGATCACTTCATTTCTATCAGGGCGTAACCCAATTAGACCCGCAATGAATAACCCAATGAATAGGCCTGGACTAATTAATGCGATGTAAGTAAACAAAGGATTTTGTTGGGTAAGGGCAGGGCCAAACTGAGTTAGTAGAAAGGCGGTAATCAGCCCTAGCACAACGCCAATAGAACCAAGAAGTAAATGCGACGACCACATACTCTTACCAATAGAGGCGCTATTGCGCTCAAGCTTTTCGCTCATTTTAGGATCGCCAGCTTCGATTATCTCAACTTGCGACGCCTCTACAGACGTGTTGTCTTGTACTATTTCCAGTACTTCCTGGACTTTCTGTTTAGAAGGAAACACAGCGGCAACTTGCAATTCGCCGTTTGATACAACGTTGGCTCTAAAATTTTCATGCTCATTGCTGTTAGCGCTTTCTGAAACTACCTTATTCGAACTTTGAACATTCATCTTTAAATCCTCGACTTCTAACTTGGACTCTCTAAATCAATCGACTTCACTTAACTTCAACGGCAATCGATAAATGTTGAGGCCCTGAAATTAAATGTAACTTGGTAACCCTTACTTAGATTTATTCAAGTTGTATTCCTGTGAGGGACACCAAACGCTTATACTTTCGTTTAAATTGAAATGTTGGTTGTTCTATCTATATGTAATTTATGGTTATTTTAGGAACGTTAAATATGGTTTAGTAAGCACGAAACCCCAGTTTGTTGGGATTTTACCCATACACGTGGCGGTTTCGCGCACCTTACAAATAGAGCGAGTGGTAGTCTTTGTGAGAATTTTACACATGCTGTGAAAAATCGTTACAGCGTATGCTCTTCATTGTTCAGAGAATCCTCCACCGTATTAGAAGCGGGTTTGAACGTTGTGATCATTTCTTAGCAATTCAATGTAAGTTTTATTTATGAATTAGCGGTTTTATTCTTATGTTCTGCGTAGCTTCTAATTTGTTTACGGGAGAGAACAATACCCCCTAGAGGATATTTTTATTGAATAGTTCCTTTACTGGTGGGGCAGAAGTGGCGAGAGAACTGGCGAAAGAAGTGGAGTGTATGAAACGGACTAAAGGGTATTGCAACGTTTATTCAGATGATAGCCATCTATCGATAAAGCGAATGGCGTGCGGGAATAAACGATTTTACTATCGCTACGTTAGCGGAAAAAAAGTGACAGGCGAACGTGTGCTTAAGCGGATTAAAAAGCTTGTCATTCCGCCTAATTGGCGAGATACCTTTATAAGCCGTGACAGTAAAGCCAGTATTCAAGCAGTCGGATATGACGAGAAAGGGCGTAAACAGTACATCTACCACGATAAATGGCACGAGCAGCAGCAAGTAGAAAAATTTGAGCGTTTGGTTGCCTTTGGTAATGCACTTCCTGAATTCCGTGAGCACTGTCTATCATTAATTTCACAGCCAACATGGACGCAAGAAAGAGCTTGCGCGCTGGTGTGCCTGTTGCTCGATTACACAGGTGCTAGAGTTGGCAACGCTCAATATAGCAAGGAAAATAACACATATGGGTTAACTACATTACGGCGCAAGCATGTACAAGCGCAGTGTGACGATAGTGTTGAACTTGCTTACATTGGTAAGCACGGCAAACCAAGAACACTAAAAGTAAACGACCCTGAGCTTGCTTCATTAGTTTGTGACTGTGCGCAACAACAGGGTTACTGTTTATTTCGTTATCAAGATGAGAATAATCAATGGCACGACGTAACGAGCGAAGACGTTAATGCGTTCATCCACAAAGAACTAAGTGAACAGTTCAGTTGTAAAGACTTTCGAACGTGGGCATCAAGTCGATTTGCACTAACAAACCTGCCCAGTGTGTATGAACAGATAGCAAACTCCAGAACCAAGAAATGGGAGAGTACGTTAAGTAAGTGTGTTGCAGCAGAGCTAGGCAATACTCCCACCGTTTGCAGGAAATATTATATTCATCCGAAACTATTTACTGTGAAAAATGACGAAAAGGCGTGTGAGAAGCTAATTAATCGGGTTCGCTCGCTACATAGTGAAGATTGTACGCAACTTACCCATTTACTGCCTGTAGAAAAGCTTCTTTTGGATGTTATTTCGTCTGAGTGCGCGTAACAAAGTATTTTTAATGAAAATGTTTTAGCTGATAGTAAAGTTGCTGCTTTCCGCGCCTTTTCAGCTAAAGTTAAATTGTTTCATAAATGACTTGGTGTTTTTAAGTTATTGAATATTAGTGGTAATTATAAATTTTGTTAACGTAATATGCTGTGAAACATGGTTGGTGCTAATTTAAACATAAGTGCCAGCTAAACGATGTTGTTTAAAAATTGCACTTGAAATTTTTTGTCAGATCCTTATATTGTTAGAGCTCTAATGATTACTGTTCGATTCAATATTTGCTGAGCGAATTGGGTTGGCAAAGGTTGAACGGCATTTTCATTTACGAGTTTTCGAAGAGCAATAGAGGAAATAACGAACGTTATGCCAATGGAAAGTTACCTATCACTAGCCGTGTATTTTATAGCGATGTTAGGGATAGGGTTGTTTGCTTACCGACAATCTACCAGTGATATATCTGGATACATTTTAGGAGGGCGACAAGTAAGCCCTCAAGTTACCGCACTGTCTGCGGGTGCGTCTGACATGTCAGGTTGGATGCTGATGGGCTTACCAGGAGCAATGTACTTAACCGGTTTTGACGCGGTCTACATCGCAATTGGACTGGTAGCTGGTGCGTTAGCTAATTACGTATTAGTAGCACCGAAGCTTCGCGTTTATACCGAAGTAGCGAACGACTCGCTTACTGTGCCTGAGTTTTTTGCCAAGCGGTTCAACACGCCGAACTCAAGCTTGCGCATTGTTTCAGCGGTGATAATCGTGCTGTTTTTCACGTTGTACACGTCAGCCGGGTTAGTTGCAGGTGGTAAGTTGTTTGAAAGCGCATTTTCAGTCGATTACCAGTTAGGCCTGTTTATTACGCTGGGTGTAGTGGTGTCTTATACATTACTCGGTGGTTTTTTGGCGGTAAGCCTTACGGACTTTGTGCAAGGGTGCATTATGTTCGTGGCATTGGTACTAGTGCCAATTGTAGCGTTTACCGAATTCGACAGCGTATCGCAAATGACAAGTGCCGCTTATCAATCTGTACCGAATTTTTCTGAATCGTTAGAAACGCTAACGATTGTCGGGTTGTTATCTAGTTTGGGCTGGGGCTTAGGCTATTTCGGACAGCCTCATATTATTGTCCGTTTTATGGCAATTCGCTCTGTTAAGGCAATTGGAACAGCGCGAAATATTGGTATGTCGTGGATGTTAGTGACCATTATTGGGGCACTAGCAACAGGCTTTGTGGGCATTGCCTATGCTAATCAGTTTGGCCTGGCCGTCGACGACCCTGAGACGATATTTATTATCTTCTCACAATTGCTGTTTCACCCACTTATTAGTGGATTTCTAATGGCCGCTATTTTAGCCGCCATTATGAGTACAATTTCGTCGCAGTTATTAGTAAGTGCGAGCTCTCTGACCGAAGATATTTATCGCGTAATGGTAAATAAAAAGTCACCGAATAAATCGCTAAGCGAAAAGCAAACCGTAACAATTGGTCGTTATGGTGTAGCGGGAGTTGCCGTAGTTGCACTGCTATTGGCCATGGATGCGTCGAATACAATTTTATCTTTAGTAAGTAACGCTTGGGCAGGTTTTGGTGCTGCTTTTGGTCCGTTAGTACTGTTTTGTCTGTATAAAAAGGACCTAACAGCGAAAGCGGCAATGGCTGGCATGATTAGCGGTGCGGTAACCGTACTGTTTTGGATATACGCGCCAGTTCTCGCTGACGGTAAAACGTTAAGCAGTGTTATTTATGAAATTATTCCAGGGTTTGCTGTGAGTACGCTAACGCTATATATGGTAAGTCGTTTTAGCGAAGATCCATCGACAAATGTTCAGGCAACATTTGCGCAAGCCAGTGAAGAATTAGCGAATCAACAATCTTAAGGTTAAAAAGTTTATTATGAGTCATCCAAATTGGAAACGCGTAGTCATTAAAGTGGGTAGTGCATTGATATCGCCCAACCAACAAGGTTGTAGCAGTCACTACCTCTTGAGCATTGCGCAATTTATCGTGCGATGCAGAGCCAACGGTACACAAGTTGTACTCGTGTCTTCTGGTTCTGTCGCAGCAGGTGCGCATCTGTTTCCAGAGCAAGAGAAGTCAGATATTGCGGTTAAAAAAGCAATGGCGGCAGCGGGTCAAACTGAAATGATCGCCACGTGGGACAGACTATTTGATTTTCCATCTGCCCAAATGCTTTTAACGCATGCTGACCTGCGAGACAGAGAGCGTTATGTAAGTATTCGTGAAACGATATTCAGTTTATTGGATAACAATATTCTGCCAATCGTGAATGAGAACGACACCGTTACCACCGACAAATTGAAAGTGGGTGATAACGATAATTTATCGGCCATGGTGGCGTCGGCAGCCGAAGCAGACGCGCTTATCATCTGTTCAGACATTGATGGGTTGTATGACAAGAACCCGCATGAACATGACGACGCGAAATTGCTGAAGTCGGTTAATACCATTGATCAAAGCATTTATGACATGGCTGGTGGTGCGGTTAAAGGCGGTGTAGGCACCGGCGGAATGCGCACTAAAATTGAAGCGGCCGAAAAAGCCGTTTCGCATGGTATAGATACATATATTATTAACGGCTTTACTGAACTGTCGTTTAATATGCTGCTAGCAGGTGAAAACCCGGGCACGCATTTCGTACCTCATGATAAACCAATGCAAGAGAATGTGCATTGGATGCGCCATACGTCAAACGCGCAGGGTGAGGTGATAGTTGAAGGGGACTTTGACGCCTCTCTAGCTGGCGACGCAGAGCAGCTTACAAGTAGCGAGATTATAGACGTGAAAGGTGAGTTCTCGGTAGGCGATACCATTCTAGTACGTAAAGAAGACGGTACTAAACTGGTGAAAGCCAAGTCGAATTACAGTAGCTGTTTATTGAATTTCATTGCGAATCAGGAAAACGAAGAATTCGCCCATGAGTTTGAGGAAAAGACTGGGCCAATTATTTCTGATCAGCACATAGCAAATCTGGAGAAAGAATGAGCATTATTACAGAGTTAGCACAACAGGCAAAAAAAGCTGCACGTACACTGGCTATTTTAAGTGAAAGCCAGAAAAACGCGGTGTTAACTGAAATGGCCGCGGCAATTCGTGCAAATAAAAGCAAAATTATTGAAGTAAACGAAAAGGAAGTCGCGCGCGCCAAAGAAAATAACTTAGACGCAGCAATGGTTGATCGCTTAATACTTAATGAAGAGCGTATTGAAGCCATGGCTGAGGGTATTGAAGTTATTGTTGAACTTGACGATCCAGTAGGTAAAGAGCGCGTTATCGGTACTCGTCCAAACGGTATTGAGATTAAGAAAATGCGTATACCGCTTGGTGTTGTGTGCATGATATATGAAGCACGACCTAATGTTACTGCCGACGCAGGCGCGCTGTGCTTCAAATCGGGTAACGCAGTAATATTACGTGGTGGTAAAGAAGCATTGGATACCAGCTTAGCCATTGCTGAGCTTATGCAAGATGTGCTGGAAAAACACAACTTGCCGAAAGCATTGGTTACGGTTGTGCCAAATCCTGACCGCGCATTAATGCAAGAGCTAATGGAACAACGCGACTATATTGACGTTATTATTCCACGTGGTGGCGAAGGCCTTATTAACTACGTGACTGATAACGCCAAGGTGCCAGTTATTCAGCACTTTAAAGGTGTGTGTCACCTTTACGTAGACAAAGATGCAAATTTAGATAAAGCGATGGCGCTACTTCTAAACGGTAAGACACAACGTACCGGCGTGTGTAATGCTTTGGAAGGTCTAGTTGTACACCAGGCTATTGCGGGTGATTTTCTGCCAAAAGTGGCCGAGGCGTTTAAAGAAAAAGGCGTTAAGGTTCACGTTAATGAGAAAGGTAGCCAGTACTTCGACGGCGCTGACGTTATTTCTGAAGACGCGTACGGTGAAGAGTATCTTGGCCTTGAAATCGCGATTCGCGTGGTTGACGATTTCGACGCTGCGGTTGACCACATTGCGCAGTTTGGTAGTAACCACACGGAAGTAATTTGTACTGAAGATGCGGAAAAAGGCAAGCTGTTCCAACGTACAGTTGATGCAAGTGTAGTAATGGTTAATGCCTCTTCACGCTTCTCAGACGGCAGTCAGCTTGGCTTAGGTGCAGAAATTGGTATCGCAACCACTAAACTGCATGCTTATGGCCCAATGGGCTTGGAGTCATTGACTTCAGAGAAATATTTAGTGAATGGCGAAGGCCAAATTCGCGACTAATAAAAAGATGTTTTAACTGGTCGGCATTGTGCCGCGAGTTTACATGCTTCATAATTAAAAGCGCTGACATTCGTCGGCGCTTTTTTTCGCCTATTCAAATATTTACCCTCGGAGTACAGACGGAGCCTACATGGAGATTGTGATAGAACCAGCGCAGTTATGGCATCAATTTATAACCTTTGCCAACGATTATAAACTGCTGACATCTCTAGTACTTTTAATTGTACTGCACTTTATTAAAAAGGGTGTGCTGCGCCTTATCAGGCGTATTAGTTCTCATCGCGGTGAAGACCGTCGAAATCAAATTAATATTTTAGAGCAGTTAGGCAACGCCTTTATCATCATTGTGCTAATGATGGTGTGGAGCTCTGAGATCCAAACATTGGCAATTTCCATTGCTGCCTTTATGGTGGCAATTGTGCTGGCAACCCGCGAGTTTATTCAGTGCTTTATGGGGTTCATTTACTACCTGGGCGCACGGCCGTTCAGGGTAGGCGACTGGATCCAAATGAACAACATCATTGGTGAAGTAGTAGAGATGGACTGGGCGAAAACGGCGCTTTTAGAAGTAGACCCTGAAAGCTTTAACTACACGGGTAAACACGTGTACGTGCCTAATAGCCAGCTAGTGACCCAAACTGTACGAAATCTTAACTTTATGCGTCGCTACCGTTTGCATTCATTCGAAATAGTGAACGAGCCTTCTGTAAACGCCTATAGTTTGCTTCCAGCGTTTCATGCCAGGGCTCAAGCACATTGTGAATATTTCCGCGACGTAGCAGAGCGCTACAAAGGCTTAATTGAACGTCACTTAGAGCAAGAATTTATTCGCATCGACCCCGAGGTTGAGATTAAAACCAATGAACTTGCCAAAGTAGTGGTGAAGGTAAGCTTGTTTTGCCCTACAGCCGAAGCTCATGAATTAGAACATAAAATGTGCTCAGACTGGTTAAGCCTGTGGTTTAAAGCGCAAAAAGAAGAACAGCGTCAGCTGCATGCTCAGAACAATGATTCGTCATCAGCACCAAACCAGGCTAAAGCATTATCTGAAGCTCAGACAACTACTAGCGGTGCGCTATAGCCTTTATTCTAGGCACTTCCATTCTCGGTGGCTGGTGAAATGGCCTTGTAAAAAGGCCATTTGATCAGCCAAAATCCGCCTGTTCATCAAGTAAAAACGCTCGTATACATTGGGCCTGAACGGAACTGCGAGTAGGGGCATGTTTGCTTCTTCTGGCGTTTTCGCGCCTTTCGCGTGATTACACCGTTGGCAAGCAGTGGCAACGTTCGTCCAACTGTCTTTTCCGCCGCGAGAGCGGGGGATAATGTGGTCTCGGGTAAGCTGCTTTGGCGTAAACTTATTGCCGCAGTACATACACAGGTAGCTATCGCGCCTAAACAAATAGCGATTAGTAAGGGCAACTTTGCCAGATAAATCTGTTACCTTGCCATCGCACGCGATAATACTAGACAGGGTAAGCTGACTTTGCAGCCCTTCGTGATTCCAGCCTCCCTTAAGCGTAATAGCATCGCTACCTAGCTCAAATAGCACCTTATCTTGACTGTAAAGCTTTGCGGCTTGTTCAACATCTATCCACTCTTGTGGCATGCCTGCTTTATTAAGTCGAAGTACCAACATGGTTATCTCCTTTAGCACACTAATATTAGACGTTCTTGTTGTGGTTAATCACTTCTGCGCATTCGTTACACGTGATGTTTATTTAAGTTCTTACTTTGTTCGCTTTTTGTTCTAGCATACGCTGTTTTGTGTCAGTATGATGAAAATATAGTCAATAATTGAAATTTCACAGATATTTCATATAGTCATGGTGCTATAGGTGGTAGCGGGTAAAGACCGAGTTGATTACAAAATAGTACGACAAATTCCGCGCGGGGCTGCATTTGGCCATGGTATTAACGCCACTTCAAAGCTATACTATGCGCCGCGTTTAAAAGCGATAAAATAAAGATTGAAATTAAAGGACAAATAGTGACTCCTATTACTAAATCATTTCAGTATGGACAGCATACTGTAACTCTAGAGACGGGTGTAATTGCTCGTCAGGCAACAGCTGCGGTTCTTGCGAGCATGGACGATACGTCTGTACTGGTAACAGTAGTTGGTAAAAAAGAAGCTAAAGCAGATCAAGACTTCTTTCCACTTACTGTTAACTACCAAGAAAAAGCGTACGCTGCGGGTAAAATCCCAGGTGGTTTCTTCAAGCGTGAAGGTCGTCCATCTGAAGGTGAAACACTGATTGCACGTCTTATCGACCGTCCAATCCGCCCATTATTCCCAGAAGGTTTCAAAAACGAAGTACAAGTTGTTGTTACTGTAATGTCTGCTAACCCAGATATCCCTACAGACATCATCTCTATGATTGGTACTTCAGCAGCCCTTGCTATCTCTGGTATTCCTTTCAACGGCCCAATTGGTGCGGCTCGTGTTGGTTATAGCAACGGTGAATACATTCTAAATACACGCGCAGAAGAGCAAGCTGAAAGCGAGCTTGACCTTGTTGTTGCGGGTACTGAAGGCGCAGTACTTATGGTTGAATCAGAAGCAAGCGTGCTTTCTGAAGACACCATGCTAGGTGCGGTTATGTTCGGTCACGAGCAAATGCAAACTGTAGTTAACGCAGTTAACGAATTTGCAGCTGAAGTTGGCACTGAGAAGTGGGACTGGACACCAGAAGCAGAAAATACTGCGCTTAAAGACAAAGTTAAAGCACTAGCTGAAGCAGAAATGACTGCGGCTTACCAGATTTCTGACAAGTTAGAGCGTAAAGACGCGGTAACTGCGGCAACTGAAAAAGCGCTTGCAGCCATTATTGCTGAAGACGAAACGCAAGACCAGAAAGAAGTACTAGACCTTCTTCACGAACTTGAGTCTGACGTTGTACGTTCACGCATTCTATCTGGCGCGCCGCGTATCGATGGTCGTGACCCTGCAATGATCCGTGCACTAGACGTAGCGACAGGTATTCTTCCTCGTACTCACGGTTCTGCACTATTTACTCGTGGTGAAACTCAGGCCCTTGTAGCTGCTACTCTTGGTACAGAGCGTGACGCACAGATGATTGACGAGCTTCAAGGTAAGCGCGACAGCCGTTTCATGCTTCACTACAACTTCCCTCCATACTGTGTTGGTGAAACCGGTATGATTGGTTCGCCTAAGCGTCGTGAAATTGGTCACGGTCGTCTAGCGAAGCGTGGTATTCAAGCAGTAATGCCAAGTGAAGAAGAATTCCCGTACGTAGTACGTGTGGTTTCTGAAATCACAGAATCAAACGGTTCGTCTTCAATGGCTTCGGTATGTGGTACTTCACTAGCGCTTATGGATGCAGGTGTTCCAATTAAAGCGTCTGTTGCGGGGATCGCAATGGGTCTAGTTAAGAGTGACGACAACTTTGTTGTACTTTCAGACATCCTTGGTGACGAAGATCACCTTGGCGACATGGACTTTAAAGTAGCGGGTACTACCGAAGGTATTACTGCACTTCAAATGGACATTAAGATTGAAGGTATCACTAAAGAAATCATGCAAATTGCGCTTAAACAAGCAAAAGAAGCACGTTTGCACATTCTTAAAGTAATGGACGAAGCGATTGGCGGTCACCGTGAAGAGCTAAGTGAATTTGCTCCACGCATTTACACAATGAAGATTGACCAAGACAAGATTCGTGACGTTATCGGTAAAGGCGGCGCAATGATCCGTCAAATTACTGAAGAGTCTGACACTAACATCGAGATTGAAGACGACGGTACTATCAAAATCTTCGCGACAGAGCGTGCGAAAGCAGACATCGCTATTAGCAAGATTGAGCAAGTAACGGCTGAAATTGAAGTTGGTAAGACTTACAACGGTAAGATTACACGTATTGTAGACTTCGGTGCGTTCGTAGAAGTACTTCCAGGTAAAGAAGGTCTTGTTCACATTTCTCAAATCGCTCACGAGCGTGTGAACAAAGTAACTGACTACCTAGAAGAAGGCCAAATGGTTGACGTTAAGGTTATGGAAATCGATCGCCAAAACCGTGTACGTTTAAGCATTAAAGAGCTTCTAGAAAAGCCTGCGCCTAAGTCTGACGACGCAGAGTAATGCCGATTAGGTTTTAAACCTAGTTAGCTGTATATGAGTAAAAAGGGAGCTTGGCTCCCTTTTTTCGTTTTAGGTTTTAAAAACACTAACGGGTTGGGTTTCACCTATTAACCCACACATTCAACCTATAACGAAAAGCGCTTTTTTAGAGGTATTTGAAAATGGATAAGCAAACGCAAACCGAAGTAGAAGCAGCGGTATTTCGCCGCTTAATAGAACACTTAGATTCAAATAAAGACGTTCAGAACATCGACCTGATGATTTTGGCCGATTTCTGCCGTAACTGCTTAGCAAAATGGTATTCGGCCGCTGCAAGCGAGCAGGGCGCTGATATCGACTACGAAGCCGCACGTGAAGTGGTATACAAAATGCCGTATTCAGAGTGGAAAGAGAAGTACCAGCTTCCTGCCACTGACGAGCAGTTGGAGAAGTTGGCTGCTAGGCAGGGGAAGTAGTTTTTAGATAGGACGGAACTTGTCTTTGTGTTTTGAAAGCCAGCTTATGCTGGCTTTTTTGTTTTTGGGGTGGGGGCTGAAGTACCTTCTATACTTCTAGTTAGTATCTTTGATATACGAGTGATAAAAGGTATTTCGGTTTTTCTTTATTTTTCTGTTGGTTGTGGGGTATTGTAGTTCTAAGTACAAGGACAGGTTCCCGAAAGTTGTGTGGATTAGCATGACGGTTTGGGGACGAGTAAGCTGTTAGCTGACCCGAAGGAGAAATATGTACCCCAATACAGAAGCTTTCTTGAGACTTAGAGAGCAAACTCAAGCAGTCTTAGATTTTACAGTTTTGATTTCAAACTCTGTTCCTTTATTAAAAATGACAATGAAAAATATTGATAAGGGTATCGAAGGGGCTCAGCTCGCCAAACCTGATCATTTTAAGGGAGAACAGAATCCTGATCAGTTGAAATCTTACGCAGCTGAGTATAAGAAAAATCTTAGTAAATATGTTTTATTAAGTAACTTTAGCTACTTTGAGGTTTATGTCGTAGATGCTGTAGAAGAAATGCTAGGGTTTCATGGCGGGGCAGAAAAGTTGATTGAGGATGCAAGGAATAGGTGTCAAAAGCACGTGAATCCTACTGATCAAACTATTGTTAAAAATAGAAGCAAACTACAAGATTCATTTAAGAATAAAAATAAAGAAAAATATCAGAAATTTACTCGTTTATTACAGGATAAGAACTTTAAATTCCCATCTGAACTTCTGTCAGCATACGGAGTACAGAAGCTTTGTGAAAACTTAAAAAATCTAAAAAGTGTCGGCATCCCTGAGTTGCTAATTGACGGGCTACACTTCCCAATGACCGAAGCTGAAGTTATTGAATTTCATAAAATTCGAGATATAAGGAATAAGATAGCTCACGGCAAACGAAAAACCTTTGATATGCCAAGCGCAATGAAGCACACCAAATTTCTAAGGGAATTATCAGTAAGAATAGACCGACATATAGTTAACAACTATTTCGTTATTGAGCGTTTTTCATGAGGTTGTCAGCAGCTAACAAACGCATGTTGTCGGACTGTTTTTCCGCTTCGCTCCAAAATACCCGCAAATGCGGGCGTTATATTTTCTCCGAGGGTTTATGAATAAAATTGAAAATTTGTACGGAAACGATCTTGAAACGAAGTATTTTTATATTTTCCCTGTGGAGAGACTTGATTTAAAAAATGAAGAGTCACTTGGAAACATAAGAATCTTTCCAAAAGGCTGGATCGATATTGATGATATGTTTAGCAATACAATTATCATGCTTCAAGAAGATAAAGATAAATTTGATTCAAACATTGAGAAATTTAAATCAAACCCTTTAGTAGTAATCAATGATCAAACTTATGCTGATTACCCTGGGAGCATATCAAGTGATTTGCAAATTATGACTACTGCAATATCTAAAGCCTCCATAATTATCGATTATATAAAATTTGAGTTTTGCTCCTTAGTTACTCCTAAAACCATGCCAGCAAGGTTGGGGCAAGTTACATCAGGCGAGACGTTGCTGTTAATGTACAATGGGAAAAGTAGTCCTTTTACTCGTATCATAGATACTACGATCTACAGTAATACTTTAACGGCGGGTGTAGGTTTAGATATTAACTCTGAAATTTTCACTAATTTTAAGCTATTAAATGCTGATATTGGAGAGGTTGGGAACATAGCGAAACAAGCGTTGAGAATGTTTTCAAACGCACTGGAAGAAAATGATAATACAGGGAAATTCATCGAAATAATGAGATTGTTTGAATTTATCGCCGATCCAAATAGTTTTACTAAGTTTCAGAAGGTTAGAACAAAAATTGCGGCTCATATAGCCGAAAACAGCTCGGATATTCATAGATTGCAGGAAGAGTTTAAATACTATTCTAGCGGTGATAATGAAGATGGATTGCGTACGGAGATAATTCACAATGGTAAGAGTATAGAAGTATTGATACCAGAACTTAGTAAACAAACAGATCTTTTCAATAAATTACAGTTATACATAACCAAATGCATCAAAGATCTAGTTTGTTTTTACAATAAAAGCTGGCTTGAACTAGAAGTTATTAGAGATACAAAATTAGAAGAAGCAAAAAAAAACAAAGTAAAAAATAAAACCGTAAATTACTCCAACACTGCCGTTTTAATTGATGTTAATTTCCTTGCTGAATCAATTGAAAAGTTTTCGCCAATTTATAAAGAGCTGCACCCAGAAGGTGACTTTAGTAATTTAAAATTAGAGGAATTAGTTTATCAAGCTTTACTTAACTGTAGAATGTTAGAAGAAAAGAAAACTTATAAAGTTTTTGCCTTTTCTAATACTATTGATGATATTCCCTTAGTTAAAATACCTATTTCATCATTAGATGGCGCAAAGCTTAAAGGTAATAATTGCCTTTTTGAGTTTGTTGCATTTGCCTTCGAGGAAAAATTAAAAAAAATAGAGTCTATTTTCGAGGTCACTCACGATATTTTTCAAGACAAGTCTTCTTTTGATTCTTCAGCCCTTACTTTTCAAAATGTTGTGTTTATTGGAGATGATCCTGAATATATTGATCTTCTGAAAAATGTGAATGCGAAAGACAATCGAAATTTAGTTGTTGTAAAATGTTCACATTATTCTCAAATGGAACTTCGAATTCCATTTTTTGATGTAGGGCATTTAGTAGGAATGTCATTTGGTCTGTCAGCTAGTCAGTTATGAAAATATAACAAGGCAATTAAGTCGGATTCGTAACAGTTGGCTCGTTCCGCTTCGCTCCATTTTAGCCAACGATTACTCACCGCTTATAGCGGCTTTAGTCACCAAGGAGGATTAAGTGGCATCACCGTTATCAGATCTTGACGAGCTAGTCCTCAAATGTAGGGACGAAAAAGCCAAGAATTACATAAAAGAAGCTGTAGCGTGTTATAAATCGGGAGCATTTCGCTCTTCGATAGTATCGACTTGGATAGCAGTATCCTTTGATATTATCGATAAATTGAAAGAGTTATCGTTGGCCGGTGACAAGGAAGCCGAAATCCAAGTTGAAGCTTTTGAAAAAGCAGTGAGAAATGGAGATATAACGAACTCTTTGAGATTCGAAAGAGATATTTTAGCTATTTGCCGAGATAAATTGGAATTAATATCTCCTGTAGAATTTATAGATTTGAATCGTCTACAAGAAGACAGAAATAGGTGTGCACATCCGTCAATGACTTCTGATGGGGAGATATTTAACCCATCAGCAGAATTAGCCAGAATGCATATAAGATCTGCAGTAGAACATTTACTTCAGTATCCTCCTGCCCAAGGGAAATATGCGCTTGACTCATTGACTTCAGAAGTTAACTCAGAATATTTTCCAACAGATATTGATAAAGCTATTGTTGCTTTTGACAACAGCCCATTAAAAAAAGCCAGAAAGAGCCTAATTAGAAACTTCACAATTGTGCTCGTAAAAAAAATACTCAACAAATCTTACGACTACAAAGAGATAACTAGAACAGCCACGGCACTCAACGCAATAAAAGTTATTCACGAAGAAGAATTTGATGAAACTCTGAGGGACAAGCTATCAAGTATAGTTAGAAATATAGAGGCAGATAATTTAAAAAATGTAATCCCACTAATCAGCAGAGTAAATGACGTTTGGCCTTACTTTGACCAAGATGTTAAGCATAAAATTGAAGCTTTTGTCGAAAGTCTACCGACTGAAAACTTTGATGACATTGACATCATCCTTTCAATTGACGATTTAGTTGGTTCAGCAGAAAAAAGGATCTCTAAAGCAACAAGGAAGGAGATCAGTGAAACATTGTTTTTTGATCTACCTACTCAAGTCGGCAATAGGATAGTTGAACTATATGAACAATCTAGGTCTTTTGATCAAGCTAATAGCTTTGCGCCAACTGTAGCAATGCATGCTCGTGATTATACTGGTGAACAAATAAAGAGCATTATTGAAGCATCCGGAAACAATGACCAAATAAAGAATAGCTTTGAAGTAGGCGCTGTAATTAAGGCGTTGAGAGCAAACAAGTCAGTCACTGACGACGAGATAGATGGTTGGTTAGACGACGCAGACATTTCTAAATATAAAAAGATTAAAAATGAAGAGGGTGACTAACAAACAAATACTAAACAAGACAGGCATGTTTGTGTAAAAATTCATAAATTTTAGCCAGTCTACCCTCTATTTTAAGTAGGTAAATGCAAAGACAAGGAGGTCGAAATGAAACTTTTAAAAGTAGCTTTATTTACTCTTTTTATATCGCAGATTGCTGCTGCCGAAATTGACGTTTCTCTTGCCAATGGCACTGAGAAAGAAGTGTTGAAACGCGAGCAAATTTTTAGACTCATTGAACAGCATGATCTTAAGAAATGGTGGTTCACTGATAAAATTGTTATAGATGAATCAGTAAGGAGTCCTTTCAGCCATCCGGTTTTAACCCTTAAAGCTACCATGCCAAATAATGACAACGCTGGTTTGTCTCAACTTCTACACGAACAAATTCACTGGTTCGAAGGTGCGAGAAAGGAAGAGGTTGATAATACGGTTGCCGAATTACGAAAAATATACACGTCTGTTCCGGTTGGCTTTCCTGACGGCGCAAGAAGTGAATTTTCAACCTATCTGCATCTTGCTGTTTGCTTAATGGAGTTAGATGCTTTAACGCACGTCTTGGGTAAAGAAAAAGCAGAAGAAGTCATTGCAACCAATGGAAAATATTTCTACAAATGGATATATAAAACCGTTCTTCAAGACCAAGCACAAATACGAGAAATTTTGAAAAATAACAGGTTGTACATTTAATACTAAAAAAACTAATTAAAACAGGTGTTTTGTCACATTAAGGAAGATCGGTATGAGAATAAAGTGTCGTAACTGTGGATTTGCAGAAGAAGTCAATTTAGATCTTTTCGTGAAAATTTTAGGTGGTGCAACAGCTGGGTTTGGCTTTTGGGCATGGACTAGTTTTCTTTTCGCAGGAACGGGCTTCGCTATGGCAATTTGTATTGCGATTATTACTGGCGGAGCAGCTCTCCTCGCTTACAAAGATGAAATAATAGACTGGATCGCCAACGAAGGTTATGAGTGCGAGAGTTGTGGCGGCAAGAATTGGCAAGCGATATCTCCTGACAAAGAAAAAGAAATTAACGCACATGAAAAGTATCAATGTAAAGTTAGTGCGTCTTTCGAGCTTCAACAAAGAATCGAGACTGCCGAAGCACTATTACGTTCAGATGGGGTTGAGTTTGAAAAAACTGAGAACAGCTGGCTTGTTTTGGAGTCGTCAGGTGAGTTAAAAGAAATAAATGGTATCAACCAATTAGAACTTTATATATCTTCATTATGAAATAACTTGTACTAGTGTAATTACTAAAGAAGACATACGGTATAAGTACCATGCGATTTTGACTTAGCAACGTTTCCTTCGCGCAAAGCGCTATGGATGAGATTCCTTTGCATGTTACAAATGACGGGCACTTCAGTCTCGAAGCAGTAATTAATGGAAAAGAGGGGAGATTTATTCTTGATACAGGCTCGACGGGGACTGTTGTTGGTCTGAACAAGCTCGAATATTTCGGCATCAGAAAGGCAAAGAGCGCTATAAATGGAATTACTCCAGGCGACAAGGAAAAAGGCAAGATTGAAACCTTTCCAATTAGCATCGAGTCACTGTTTATAGGAACTCATGCGCTAACAATCAAGAATATTCATTCAAGTTCAACTTTTCATCTAGGGCCTGAGATTGACGGCATCATAGGCCATGATGCAATTGTTGAACTACGCGCTATGGTTGATATTAGGAACAGTAAGCTTCTAGTACCAGAAAAAGACATTAACGTTAAAGCATTTTTTTCTGGTTCTGATTCAAAATACACCGCCATTCCTCTGCTGCAAACTGAAATGGGATTTACCTTAGTTAAAGCACGATTTGAGCAACATGATGTAGTCATGCTAGTCGATTCAGGTGCACAACGAGTCGTCTTGGGTATGTCTGTAGTAGCCGATGACTTTGGGTTCGATTTGGAAAATCACACAAAAGCCAAATTAGTTGGCCATGATGGAACAGAGACTCCGATGAAAGTCACCCCGAACAAAACAATAAAGATCGGAAGTGTAAGAATTAATGGCGACTTTCTCGTGGCTGACTTTGGTGCTTTAAAACAGACTATTGGGTCGAAAAATGGAAAGTTCATAGGAATCATCGGTAATAAAGAGTTGGCTTCTATCAACGGTATTATTGACGCTGCCAACGGCGTTATATATGTGCATAAGACTTAACACTAAGCAAGACAGGCATATATGTGTAATTTACACTGACCTTAGAAGAGAGAATACGCCCATAATGAACGGGCGTCGCTCCACGTTGCTCTTCACAATAAGCAACTTCGTGAAACTCCTTATGCGTATCCAATCATATAAAAATCATGCTATGTTTGTTCATGCTAGCCTCCAAATTGATTTAGTATTGAACAAACTAATTATGGACTCCGGCCGGCGCTCCGATGGCTGAAAAGTTAACCCACGAAAATGCGGGGGCTAGCACTTTTACAGGGAGTCATTGTGTCTAGCCAGAACACAACAACAAGGAAAGTTATGCTTAAACATATGCTCACTGCGATTCTGTTTCTACATTATCCTACTTTCGCAAAAGAAAGTGTGCTGATTGAAAATGTGACCGTCGTATCATCGCACCTTCAGGAGCCATTACAAAAGGCGCATGTTCTTATTTCTGATGGACGGATAAAGACAGTATCGTCATCTAAGATTGAAAAAACATTTGATGTTCAGGTAATAGACGGGACTGCTTTATACCTAGCCCCCGGAATAATGGATAGCCATGTTCATGTTTCATCTATTCCTGGCATGGGATTTGGCGTCGAGCCTGTGGCGCAAAAGAATGAAGCACTTGCTGAAGAATACTATAGACAGCAACCCTATAGCTTCTTGTACTACGGTATAACACAGGTCGTCGACCCAAACCCAGGGCTTGAATGGAAGAAATTTACCGCTTCTGAAATACATCCTGATTACTATCGTTGCGAAGTCATTACCTCACGCTCAACGTTTCCTTTGGTAGAGAAAAATGATGAGCTGTCGAAATCCATGTTTTCCTATATCGTTGAACAGGACGTTGCTGAGACAGCACAGAACTCTCCTGAACAAATTGGAAAACGTATTGCTGAATCCGGCGCATCTTGCATAAAAATATACTTTGAAGATGGCTATGGCGATGAAAGTCAGTGGCCGTTATTGTCTGACGATACCCTGAAACGTATTCGAAAATCTGCATCACAACATAAACTACCTCTGGTAGCGCATGCCAATGCATTGGATATGTATCAAAGAGCTATTGATGCAGAGGTGGATGTAATTGCGCACGGGCTCTGGAATTGGGGGGAGTTTTCGCGTGAAACTGAAGTGTCCAAACCAATGCATGGCGTGCTTAACCAGTTAATGAGCAAAGGCACTGGGTACATGCCAACCCAAAGGGTAATTGCCGGACTAGGTGAACTCATGTTGCATAACTCACATGGTGTTTCTGAATTTAGTAAGGTAACGCCCGAAGAATTAATTGAATGGTATAAGCAACCTTCGGCACAATGGTTTAAAGAAGAATTACGCGCAGGATTTGACGGACTACCTGACGAGGTTATCGCTCGAATCTTTTTAAAAGATCGGGTTGGGAAAGGTAACAAAATTTTAAAGATCCTCACCGAGGCAGACTATCCGCTGTTATTAGGTTCTGATTTTCCGGGAAGTCCTAGTTTTTCCAACCAACCAGGTTTAACCACTTTCCTTGAGATGAAAGCAATGGCAGACGCTGGCGTATCTTTAGTTGCAATACTCGCAGCTGCGACCATTAATAATGCGCGACAATTTAATATTGATGAAGATTACGGAACGGTTGAAGTTGGTAAGGTTGCAAATTTACTTTTGCTAAAACAAAACCCTTTAACTACCGTGGACGCTTGGAGCAATATCCACCATATTATCTTACATGGAGAAGTTTTTAATCGTTCAGATTTTGCTGCAGATGCTATGGCTAACAAATCATTGCAGCGGACAAGCCGCTGAATGCGGCGTTATGTGACTCAAGGATGACGAAGAATGTATTTGCCTTTAAAAGATTTGGAAAAGGAACATTCGATACCGGACGTATGGAAAGACTCCATTTGCGAAGTGGTTATTCAATTAACCAAAGATAATTTCGAACTCCACAATGTCTCTGAATACATCGCTCTTCAATCTAGTGATATGGCCAAGTTTAATCGAGAAAATGTTCTTGAATATGGCTGTTGTCTAAAGGCGTTATCTACGGAATGTTGGGAACGTTCATGCTATCAATGGCAAGGTAATTATTGGGATTTAATCATCGATTTATGTACTGTAGAAGAAGATGTTAGTGATCTCGTTCTGAAAGGTCGAGTTTATCCCATAAACTCAGGCTACAAATATGAGTTTGGCATGGTACATGTTCCGTAGTTTTATTAGGCAGTCACATAACACATTAAGCCGCGCGCAGGCTCGTTGGGATACAAACACGTAGGCTCCCTTCGTTTCGCTCAGGATTTTAGCCCACGTGTTATTGCCCCTAAGCAGGAAGTTAGGTTTCAAAGGAACTAATTAAATGAAAGTAATGTTTTTCGGTCTGATTTTATTAATTACAGCGTTTAGCTCTGCGTCTAAAGAAATCCAATCCAATGGGTTTTCTTTAACCCTCGGAAATGGCTGGTCTGTTGTAAATACAAACAAAATTACAACTGCTGCAGCAAATGAAGAATCAGAACAGGTAATCATTCTTTCAGTCTACATTGTGCCATCCGTAGAAAAGGGAACTGAGATATTAGCTGAAATGAAAAGCTACTTATCAAATCTCAATGAACAACTCCCTAAATTGGAATTATATTCTCAACTTGCCCCTTTAGATGGTCAAACAAGTGTTCCCTGGGAATTAGTTGCTTATTCAGGGCCAAATGAAGAAGGACACTTAGTTGCTGCGTGTCTCGGTACTAATAAAGGCGTGTTAATGGTTTCACTAGAAGGAATAGGCTCTGTTCAATCTGCAATTCCGCAATTGAAATCAGTTCTTTCTTCGTTGAATTACAATGAAACCTAACAATAAAATTATTTCACCCGCAGGCGGACTGGGACGCATACACGCAGGGCGGCTTCGCCATTATGCATTGCGTGCCACTGCGCCCGTTGGTGAAAAGTTTGCCTACTTATCAAAGGAATTGAGCACCAATGAATGACAAAATACTAAGCCTTGGGCAAGAATGCCTGAGAATTATCCCCGCAGAAACTCAAGCAACTAGCTTTCTTGGTGGGAAGCCCTTAGTACGCTCACCTGTTGACTGGCCCCGTAAAAACAATAAACCGCTTGGTTTCATTGCTCAACTAGATCTGGAGGAAGTTAACCCAAGTAGGTGTATAGAATGGCTACCTGATACCGGCCGATTGTTATTCTTTTATGACCTTGAAGAGTGGCCATGGGGATTTGATCCAAATGACAAGGGGGGCTGGGCAGTAATCTATGAAAATGGTTCTAATGAGCTTTATTCTCTTGAACTGCCCAGAGATCTCAGTGAAGACCATATAGCCTCTTCTATTAAGTATGTGAAAACGCAGAACTTCATCAGCTATCCAGATGCTCAACGAGTTAGCTTTGATAAAATTGGCTTATCTAGAGATGAGGATGAAGATTACTACGGCTTTATCGACGAGCAGTATGGAGATGAGCCTCGCCACCAAGTTGGTGGTTTCCCGACACCAATACAGAATGACGACATGGAAGAAGAGTGTCAGCTTGTAAGTGGTGGAGTAAATTGCGGTGGTCCAGAGGGTTACAGCTCTGACGAAGCCAAGCAGCTCCGAAAGGAAGAAAACGATTGGCGAATGATTCTACAATTTGACTCTGACGATGATATAGGAGCTATGTGGGGTGATATGGGTATGCTTTATTTCTGGGTTAAAGAAAGTGAGGCTAGAAAGCATGATTTCTCAAATGTTTGGATGGTGCTGCAGTGTAGTTAAACTTAAGGGGAACAAAGTGTTGCACCGGACAAACCGGTGAACGCGGCGCTAAGTGCTGGACTTACCCAAACCTAGTTGTCATCTCCTGTAGTTAGATAAGAGGTGAATTATGGCTAATAAAAAGTTCTCGATTAAAGTGTCGCCGCGATTAGCGTTTAGTTGATTTAGCATTGTCATAGACTATTCAAGACAGGCACCTTTGTTTACAAAGGTTTTATTTTTGTGTCTGTCTTAATTTCTCTCTATATTTTCCATTTTACTTCGGAGAGTGGTTTGAAATTCCCCAAAGACCCGAAAGCGAAGGCCAGTTTTGTGCCAGGTACTCTATATGCTGTAGCAGTTGATGATTTTATCTTTTATTGTCAAGTTGCTGCAAACCAGTCCTTAGGCTTCTTCAGAGTTCGCTCTAACAATATTCTTGAAATTAAGGAAATTCTTCGCTATCCAATTATGTCGAGATTCGGAATTAGCCGCCCCTCTCTAGGACGCGCTCTCAGAGATGGTTATTGGATAAAACTTGGAAAAGGTAATTTAAAGCAAGAGCTAAGCGAACCTGCTCCAACTGTTCAGTGGCCTGTTGGAGAACTAAAAGTTTCTGTCTGGCTAGATGGTAAAATAGTTAAGGAAACTTCTGCTTTTGATCCAGACATCCAGTCCTTTGAAATGGTTAACGCATACGATGCGATATTTCATGTTCCTGAACGTCTAATCGTTGACTACACAGAAGATTCAGAAGAATTTGAGTCAGGGGGTACAGTTTGGAGGCAACGCAAATTAAAAGAATACCTTGCCAATAAATATTCAACCGCACCTCATCACCAACTCCCAGATGGGTGGGTGTATACGTAGCGGGAACTATAAAAAACTTAGTGAGCGAAACATTTACTTATTGGCTCGCTTTATCAGCACAATTAATCATAAGTTTCACTTTGATGAAGCTGGTATTACATTGATCAGAAACGCTGATAGCTTTTCTTACAAGTAGGAATCTTTGAAGCACTCAAAAGAATATTTAGACTGCCAAATTTTTTGTTTGAAAGAGGAATCCGGGCAGCATCTAGTATCAATATGGGTGTATGCTAGGAATTACAGTTATTTTCGAGAAATGGCGAAAGAAAAACTTGGCATATAACAGTCACATAAGTTGCCCGTATGCTCTTTGGGGCATTAACAGCTGGACTCAGTTAATTCGCTCAGATTTTGTCCCACTTGTTACGAACCTTGTTTAAAAGTTATTTATTGCAGTAAATGGAGATAACATTGGAAGTTAACAAAAAGTCTTACTCACTTGGAAGGTTTTCTTTAGACCTTCTTTGTATTGGGGGAGGGGTTATGTTTTCTTATTGGATGCTTTCTAATTTTGAAAGTGTGGAGCAGTGGTTTGAAGGCAGACGCTCAGACGGCTTGTCTTTCTTTGTCGGCATATTTTTGGCTCTTATAGGAACATGGGATATGACACAAGGCATATACAAATCAGTAAAGCTTAAGTTTGCCAAACAATGATAGTCAACAAGGTGCTTAACATGTTCCTTGCGTTTACTGGCACACTAACGCGGAGCCACTTTGCACCTAATTTTACTAAACGCACTATTTACCCTTAATGGGTGTTTAAACCTCATGGAAGAGACAAATGAAGTATTTATATTTTATAGCTTGTATAACAATTTTAAGTAATCCCTCATACGCCAACGAAGCGTTTTCCGATTTACGCGCTGAGTTACTTGAAATGATGAAGCTCGATCAAGACACATTGCATGGTAAAACTCAGTTAAGCTTTGAAGAACTTAACGCAAAGCAATCTCAAAGAGTACAAGAGATAGTTGAGAAATTTGGCTGGCCAACTATAGAAATGGTAGGTAAAGAGGCTTCTCAAGCGGCGTGGATTATTGTGCAACACGCAGACCACGACATTCAGTTCCAAAAAAATATGCTGTCGATGATGCTTCCTTTGGCCTTAACTAAAGAGATTGACCCAGGTAACTACGTATACCTTTATGACAGAATCCACACGCCTCAACTCTATGGAACACAAGGCAAATGTAAGGGAAGCACCTTTGAACCTTTTCCAATTAAAGACATAGAGAAAATAAATACGCGAAGGGACGAAATGGGAATGTCAACGGCACAAGAATATTGGGATATGGCCTCAGAAAGAATGTGTGGAGCAAGCAAGCACTGAAAATGTTAGCGCTCTTTCAGGATGCTTGAATACGAGCGCGCCATGTGGTTACTTTATTACACGATACGATAGATGCGCTCATTTTGTGCTAAGCGATGTACCTAAAGCGCGTAGACTAAAATAATTAAAAAAAGGCAGCTTTAAGACATGGAGTCAGTCATATCTAATAATAACTCAGTAGAAAGTCAGTCAGCGGATAATAAATTCTTTGCTTCGTTCGCACTATTTATTACTTTTCTGGTGTATGGTGGGTTTGCTTTAAATTGGATATCTAACCCCAGCAATTTGGGTAGAATTACTTTATGGACTGGATTGCACGGTGCTTTCAGTGCAACCTGGTACATATTACTTCTTACTCAGATAAAACTCGCAGGCAAAGGTAACCTTGCATCTCATAGAGCTCTCGGCAAACTAAGCGTTATTCTTGTGTTCGGAATCCTCTTAACTGGTTCATTAATGGTTTTTGAGTTTTATCATCGCATGGCAGGCTTTGGTATATTCAATCCAGAAGATGCGCAAGCCAGAGTTAGGGCGGGCAGCTTTCTAGGCGGTGCATTTTTACAATGGCTAATTTTCCTAGTGCTTTACGCTCTCGGCGTTCTAAATATAAGAAACCCAGCGCACCACAAACGATTTATGATTGCAGCAGCAATCCAGATGATGCCAGAGGGATTGAATCGTGCTGTACACTTACTTTCGTTACCGGACTACTCCATGTTTATTTGCATGTTCTTAGTCTACCTAGTTCTTATGTTTTATGACTGGAAAGTACAAGGCCGTTTGTACGCCAGTACGATATTTTCGGTTGTTTTATTTTGTTTATTAGTGCTTACCATGCACACAGCATTCAAATGGCAGGCGTGGGGAGACTGGTCAGTAAAAATGATCGGTAATATTTAGCATTGACTAACGAAAAACAAATTTTGAATTTATTCCTATTGCACCAACGCAGACTAATATGGGTGTTTTTGGCGCTCTGTTGTTTTGAAAGTAATGCAGTAGTTATGAGACACGATGTTTCTGCAGAAAAATATCGTGTTGAAAAAATGCCAGAATATGTTGTAGATATGCCAGGTGAGGGCCACGGGGTTCTCATCGCAGAGCAGTGGGTTGTTACTGTCGCACATAGTATCTTTTACGATTATACGAATTCCAACTTAAAAGTTGGTTCTAAATACTATGAAATAGAAAAGGTTTATATCCATCCAGGTTACATAAAGCCAAGGGGCAATGAATTAAGCGGTGATTTAGCTCCGCTAATGCAAGTTTTGAAATCCAGCAGCGATATTGCGTTAATAAAACTATCCAGTCCAGTTTCAGACATTAAACCCATTTCAGTCTATTCAGAAGCTGCCGAGAAAGGGCGTGTCATAACAGTTTTTGGTAAAGGCGCAACTGGAAATGGGTTAACAGGTGAGAACGTAGAAACTAAATCGCTCAATCAGGCAAACAAATTTCAAAATGTCGTAGAAAGTGCAAATGGTAAATGGCTAACGTTCAAATTTGATTCTCCTAAAAATGCGCTTCCCCTAGAAGGAATGCATGGCTCAGGAGATAGCGGAGGCGCTTCTATTATTTATCAAGATGGTGAGCCATATCTAGTGGGGTTATCGAGTTGGCAATTTGCGACTGGAGATATTTCTGAATTTAAAGGAGGGCTGTATGGTACTACTGCTTATCAGACTAGATTATCAAATTACTACCATTGGATTCTGAATATTATTGGTAACTAAAAAGTAAGTTATTTCAATTGGGTGCTCTTAGGGCATGAATTCATTTACTTTGTAAAGACTAATCAAGACAGGCATATTTGTAATCGTCAGGTTTACCGTACTTCATTGAAAAGTTGTATAAATAACAAAGCAGAGATAAGCATATAGTCTTGCATATATGAAGAGAAATGGCGGCTCAAAGACCTAGAGTTATAGTCTCGAAATAAAGAGCTCACTTTCACGTGCCTCGCATTAAAAAATAAGTATCAATAAAAATTAGGAGAGAAAATGCACCCGAATAGACACGCTATAGCTTTTGGAAGTCTAGTATTTTTGGTGGTATCGATTGTTTTAATTATTGCTGCATTATTTTGGGGTTGGCCAAAATATAAAGTCTATAAGAAAGAAATGGATGGTATTGCTGCACTGAAAGAAGCAGAGTGGAGCAAGCAAATACTTATTGAAGAAGCCAAGGCTAGAGAGCAAGCAGCGTTAATGCAGGCGAAAGCCAGAGTCACACTAGCGCAAGCAGAAGGCGAAGCTAAAATTGTGCAAGCTAAAGCCGAAGGACTTGCTGATATTGAGCGTGCAAAAGCCGCTGCTGAAGCTAATAGGATTATTGGCGAATCGCTTAAAGGCAATGAAGAGTACCTTCGCTACGTCTGGATCAAAGGTCTTCAAGATGGAAATGGTGAACGCATTTATATTCCAACTGAGGCTGGCCTTCCTATACTCGAAGCAGGTAAGGCAGGGAAGTAATATCCCACTACTGGGTTACATTAGGTAAAAAGCTATGGCAAAAATTTTAATATTTGGTAACTCTGGTTCTGGAAAATCTACTCTGGCACAGCACTTATGCAAAACGCAAGGTTTAGCTCATTTAGATCTAGATACATTAGCGTGGAAACTTACTAGCCCACCTGAAAGAAAGCCTATCAAGGAGTCTGAAGAAGAGATAAAGGCTTTTATTTCTTCTAATGACAAATGGGTAATTGAAGGCTGTTATACAGACTTACTAAAAATTGTAGAACAGCAGTCTACTGAAATTATATTTATGAACTTACCCATTGAATCCTGCATTTCAAACGCAAAGGCGAGACCTTGGGAGCCCCATAAATACGAGACTAAGCAAGCCCAAGATGAAAACTTAGCAATGCTTATTGATTGGATTGGGCAATATTCAGAAAGAAACGATACATTTTCTTATGCGGCACATAAGCAGTTTTATGATAGTTACCATGGTCATAAGACGATGATTACTCAAAATGTCCCAACCGAGCCAAATTAGGCAAATTCGTTAATATATGAAATAAGTGAAACAGAGTTTCAATGAAGATAAATCTACTTTTAGCATTATTATTTCTAGCATCAGGTACGGTGTCGGCTGAAGACATTAAAATAGATCTTAAGCAGCTTGCGCAACAGTACTTCGACACAATGGTTGCAACTCAGGCCCCTGGCGCTACTCAAGTTGAGCTTGAAAATCACCTGAATTTGCTCGCTGATGATGTTGGTCATTCACATTTACCATGGGTGATAGACGATACGCGATTACCTGACGGTAAGGAGCAAATGAGAGAGGGCATGACGTTCTATTTAGGCGCACATACAGTATATAGTGCTGAGCTGTTAGATGTTTTTACATTTAATCATTCTGCTATTGCTATCAGGTATAAGAATTATGCCAAGGGCGTGCACCCGCAAAACAATCAACCTATTGAATACAGTCAAGTAATGATGGAAGTACTAGAAATAGAGAACGGTAAGATTGCTGTAATTCGAAAGTACCATGAGTGAGCTTCAGATTCAGGTAAGTTGAATTGGGAGGAATCTTCGGTCGTTGATTATTTTCGCAGTGATGCTTCAGGCATTGACGCTTCTTATCGGTTTGATTTAACTTGTATAATTCTTATTCAAGTGCTGCTAGTATGGTTTGTGGTGTCTAATACCTATAACTAACATTCCCATTGCCTCTCGAAACGATTACCTGAGAGCTCAGCGATAGAACAGGAAGCTTTCTAGCTAGAAAGTAAGTTATTACATTTTAAAGGAACAGTATGTTTAAGAAGCTTTTAAAAGGATTTGGAATTGCGCTTCTAATCCTTATCTGTCTATTTGTACTTATTGCTGTTTGGTCGGGCTATAAATCTTCTGAATACGAGAAAACGGCAATTCCTTACATGAATACTGCAATTGCTGACATTTCCTCTTGGGAGCTAGATACCTTTAAGAATTACCTCACTCCGTCTGAAATAGAAAATATCAATGAAGATGATCTTAAAAGGCTTATAAAGGCGCTATCAAAGATGGGGGCGTTAGTTGAAATTGGCGAATATCAATTCAATACAGTTACTTCCAGAGCACTAACATCTGGTGGCTCAGGAACGTTTGTTACCTATACTGTTCCAGCCGTATACGAGAATGGCGATGCAGTACTAACTATCACTCTAAAAGAAGAGGGGGATTCCTTTTCAGTTTATCATTTTAAACTAGACTCCCTCGCGCTGTTTGACTAGCGAAGATGTAAAAGCTAATCGTGCGTCGGCGCCAAAATGAAGACACCGACAAGCATATTTCTACAGAATATTAGGCCGAGCTTTAAGGGCAGGGTAAAATGACGAAGAACCGAAGAACAACAATCATCAGGCTTCTTCTGCTAATCAGTACCATTGTTTCTTTGTTTTTCGTTCCGTGGATATTGGTTAAAGCCTGGATCCTACCTTTGCCACACACAGTGCAAGAACAAGTTGATGAGGCTATTAGCCACGGCTTTGACGGCATAATTGTCTACGTGGATGAGGCGGGAAAGCCTCCAGCTTTCTACACAGCAGGCTGGAAAGACAGAGATAACAAAATACCCGCTGCCCACGACTCTTTATTTAAAATTGCCAGTATCAGTAAGTTGTACACTGCTGTGGCTATCACCAAAATGGCGCGAGAACAGCGACTATCCCTAGACGATTTAATCGTTGATCATTTACCCGAACTCAAAGACAGAATTGAGCATTCAGAAAAAATAACGCTTAAAATGATGGTGCAGCATAAGTCAGGAATCCCTAACTTTACTGATAATGCTGCCTACTGGGAAAACGAACCGGAAAACGGCAAGCGAGCGCTCGACTTCGCGCTAGATCTTCCTGCGAGTTTTGAGCCCGGTGATGGATATGAGTATTCCAACACGAACTATCTGCTGCTTCGCAATATTATGGATAAGGTTTTGGGGGACAGTCATCACGCGTACATTAAGCAAAACATCTTACTTCCACTTCAATTGAACAACACCTATTTTTCATTGAGTGAAGTCAATCTGGACGACGTAATGAGCGGCTATTACGTTGGTTACAAGGAAGATGTTAAGGCGCGTGACTACGGTATGCTAGCCACAGCAGAAGACGTGGGTAAGTTCTTACGAGCGCTAAACAACGGCTCTATTTTCAATGAAGGCGAAGCGGAACTTTACCCTTATGTTTTCGAGCATGGAGGCTTGGTTATCGGCTATCAAAGCCTTGCAGAATATAACAGAGATCTCGATACCGTGGTTGTTCAATTTATCAATACCACTGACTTTGACGGTTATGAGTGGAACTTGTCTGAAATCACAATAAGCCGAATCTTTAAAATACTAAGAAAAGCAGAAAACGAGTAGGTGGTAGGCTTGGTTCAACGCTTTTTAAGTGTAGGCCAATCATTACAAGTTAGAAAATAATGGGTGGCAACAGAACGGTTTTTATTATGTAGTTAGTTTATTAATTCGCCGTTTTTACTCTATGCTTTTAGTGGTTATTTTATCTCTTCAGCTGCTCGGCAAAAAAGGGGCAAAACGTGAAAAAACTCTTCTTAATGTTATCTGTGCTTATATCGGTTTTGTGTTTGCTACTGGCCGCTGCGCCATTTACTCCGGCAATTGCGGGCTCGTTTTTAATGCTTATCCTCGCTGGAGTTTTAGGCTTTAAAGGGTATTCAAAAATAAGCTTGCTTTTGCTTTGTATCAACACCTTTTCGGTAGTTGTCAGCCCTAACATAAACGAGTCTAGTTTTGCCGCATTAACTGTAATATCGATAATCTTTATTTTCTCTTTCACCGGCGTAGCACTTGGTCTGCCGAAAGGTGTTCAAAGATATGATAGTTGCGTTGATTGACGTTTGAGTATTCAAATATTCAGATGTTAGAGTGGATAATTAAAGGGATTGAAAAAACGTTGCCCCGTTTTGTTTCAACCGCTAGAGTTTAAAAACTCGCCGCCTACAAAAGCAAGGATGTTATTTATGGTCAAGTATGAACTCCCCGCCAGAATTGTATTATCGCTATTTATCGTCATTCCTCTTTTTTTCGCTTATTACACGCTTCAAAGCAGTCAGCCACTGCTATTCATTTCAATGCTTCTTGCATCGGTGCTGTTTTTGGTAACGCAAGTAAATATAAAACAGTTTTTAATGCCTAAACGCCAACCCAATGCCAAATTACTTAATATGCAAAAGGCCTTAGGAACCGCTTCGGTTGTTTTATTGATGTTAAATATTGCGTTCAAAGACATTATGTTGTTCTAGAAGAATTTACTTTTTTGCCCAAGAAAAAATAAAAAGCAACGCCAAAGGAAGGCCAATGAAGAAGCATTTAGTATCGTTTTTGATCTTATCAATCCCTTTTATTTGTTTTTCTAAAGAATTACCCAGCGAATTTAAGAATAACTTAATTTACCTAAAACCTAAGCTCGCGGACGGGACTACCCTGACATTTTTTACTGATACTGGTGGTGGTTGGAATGCGATCTCACGAGAGCTTAGCGAAAAATATGGTTGGGAGATAAGTCAAAAAGAATCTGAAAATGGGGTTATCGAGGTTACCGATATGCCTCCGTTTGATCCAGAAGCGTCAATTCCCATGGCGGGATTGAATAATTGGTGGGCTGGAAAATTACAAGTAGTACCATCCGAAGAGTTTAGCTCGACCACGAAAAGTGACGGAACACTAGGCGGACGGTGGCATGCTGAAAAAGTAATTAGTTTTAATTACCCTGAGAAAAAAGTAGAAGTGCTAGATGAAACTCCTACATCAACTGAGTTTTCGACGGTACCTTTGGGATTTCAAAAGGGCCTGGATGGAGGTTATACAATGGCTTTTCCAAGTATCGATATCTCAGTTAATGACAGACAAATTCCAATGTTATTAGATTCAGGTGCTTCGGCATGGCCATCGACAGAGGCGATGGAAAAAGGAGGGTTAAAAGGTGGTGAAGTTGCGACTTCTTTCATTGTCGCTTCAATATTCGATGAATGGGTTAAGTCTAACCCAGAATGGTTAGTGATTGAGGATGCATGTGATTTTTCTCATCAACCCATGATTCGAATTCCGTATATAAAAATTGGAAATAAAACCGTTGGCCCAGTTTGGTTCACAAGAAGACCAGACAGTAGTTTCCACCAATTTATGTCTTCGATGATGGATAGGCGCATTGATGGCGCACTAGGAGGTTCAGCGCTTCAGTACTTAAGACTCATAGTTGATTACCCCAACGAACAAGCGTTGATAGCTAACGAAATTTTGTAACGACGAGATAATTAAACCAAGATGTCCAGTCTACTAACCCCTATGTTTATGCACATTCTTTTATGTGCCTTGCTCTATGTACTTCTCACCATCGTTCGCGCGCCTGCGGTATGGGGATTAGGGAAAAACAAAGATGGCTCAAATCCGTTTGGCGATATACAGCCTAAAATAAGTGCGAATTTGAGTAATCAATTTGAGTGGCCGTTATTTTTTCACGTTGTTTGCGCCTTGCTAATTGCGTTAGGTGAGCCAATTAGCAATTCACAAGTCTTCTTTGCGTGGATATTTGTTATTGGCAGGGTGCTGCATAGTCTTGTACAAATATTTACTGACAATATTAGATTGCGTGGTTTGGTGTTTACTATCAACTTCGTTGCCGTTCTTGCAATGTGGTTGTTGCTTTTTATACAACAAGTTTTAGGTTAAAGAGCACAAAGGTTATGGAAGAAGTATTTGAACCGCTGGGCCGCTTTATACTCAGAGTAATAAAGTGGATTATCATAGACGCAATTATAGAATTCGTTTTGAAGGGCACGGGCCATGTGGTGCTTAAATTGCTAACCTTCGGAAAGTATCCAAGAGCTGGCCGTGATGAGGGAAGGACCGTTGCTGTTGGTTTTATAAGCTTTGTGGTGGTTTTTGTCTGTCTTGCAATGATTGCTTAGTTTTGAAAAAGGATATCTGCGATGAAATTAGAAAAGTGGGCGAGAATAAGAGAAAAAGGAAAACAGCGCTTCGTTCTAGTTTACGGCGTTTTAGGCTGGGGAGTCTCGACCGGTTTATTATGGTCATTACTTATGGCGTTTATCGAGCCTTCCGAAAATATCTGGGGGCGACTCGCCATTGCGATGATCATCTTTCCCATTGCGGGGCTCGCTTTTGGTCACTTAACGTGGAATAAATCTGAAAAAGCTTTTGCAAAAGAAACGACGAAAGCTGTATAGAATGGTTAGAACATGTCTTGTAATAACCAATGAAGGGAAGCCGCTGTTGTTAAGTATCAAAAAATTATTTGTTGTTTCATTAACTTTTCTTGTAGCAAGCTGCGCTAATATTCCGCTTTCTACAATGCTTGAGTTTCGTTCATTTGATGAGGCGAAATTTGTTGAACTCGCCCCTAAGCATCTACTTACTAAGATCCACGTAGACAAGCCTGCCGAAATTAAGGCAGAAAGCACGTGGCTTACTCTGGGAGTCAGTTCCTCAGAGGAAGAAAGAAGTTTTAAGTATAATCTTGAGGTCATTTCAGAAAGAACACTGCCTGCAGCATCTGGATGGTTGAGTGATACGCCAGCGCGAACTGAGTACGTTTTAGGGTTAAGTTCTGAAGCAGTGAAAGAGTTTACTGAGCTTCAAGAGTTTATGACGTCTGATACACCTACAGGGTTTGATCTTCACGTGAATACTGGGTTTAAAGAGCCGGCAAATGAAATGAAGAGCATCACTATGTCTATCTTTTTAAAGCTCTACGCTAATGAAGACTATTTTACGCTTATAGACAGAGCAGAACTTGATATAGAGAAGGAAAGCGAATAACTTTCATGGCGCTGGATTTTTACCCATAACAAAGTAAAGTAATAATCTTCAGCTCTTCAAGCTTATTTAGAGAAGTACATGGAAGTATCTAAAGCCAGTATTCAAAAAGCGGTAGCTAACAATATCATCTCAGAGCAACAGGGCATTGCTCTGTACAATTTCTTCCAAGAATAAAATCAGCATACTCCTTCTTTTACCTTCACGCATATTCTGTACTACTTAGGTGGCCTTATTGCTATTGGCGCCATGACATTATTTATGAACCTAGGCTGGGAGCAATTTGGTGGTGCCGGCATCATATTTATCTCTATGCTTTATGCTGGCGTGGGCTTAAAGCTTGCCAATTCTTTTGCGCAAAAGCATTTAGTAATACCAGCAGGGATCTGCGCCACCTTCGTAGTTTGTTTAACGCCAATTGCAATCTACGGTGCGCAGCAATGGCTCGGTCTATGGCCCGACGATAATACGGTTTATCGCCAGTTTCATCACCGCATTAAATGGCTATGGTTATACATGGAGCTTGGAACGCTAGTAACTGGGCTAGTGGTAGCATGGCGATATAAATATCCGTTCTTAGTAATGCCGATTGTGGTAACGCTCTGGTATATCAGTATGGACGCTGTGATGCTTATTATTGACCATGAGGATTTATGGAGCAGCTACTCGTGGGAGTTCCGAGCACTTGTGTCGATGTACTTTGGCGCGTTGATGATGCTATTAGCGTTCTGGGTGGATATTAGGGCGCGAAACACAGCAGATTACGCGTTTTGGCTTTATCTATTCGGCGTTATAGCGTTTTGGGGCGGCCTTACCAGCCAAGATTCAGACAGCGAACTGTCTAAATTTGTCTATTTCTGTATAAACCTTGCCATGATTGGCGCTGGTGCTCTGTTGGTTCGACGTGTATTTGTCATTTTCGGTGCTTTAGGATGCTGTTTATATTTGGGTCATCTTGCTTCTACCGTTTTTGAAGATAGTTGGCTTTTTCCTGTGGCGCTTTCAGCGATTGGTTTGGGTGTTGTGTACATGGGAATTTGGTGGCAAAAGAATGAAGCTCGCATTACAAAGAGAGCGCAAGCGATACTGCCGAAAGCGCTACAGGAACTATTAGCTAATAAGGCTTAGTTCACCTAGGCAGTAAATAAACCAGTAACTAACTCAATACAGATAACAATTAACAAAAGATAACGCTTACGCAGTAGTAAGGGGAAAGAGGTAAACGGAGATGTCAGATAAAAGTGTAGAATTTAAGGAGCCTGGTCGCCTCATAACTTGGATTAAGTATTTATTGTACGTGCAAGTTGCTTTGGCTCTGATAGCCATTGGCTCGAACTTGATGGAGTACCAACTGTTAACAGACTTTCAAAACGGCGTTTATTTCAGTCAGGAAATGGCTGTAGCAGACGCCGAGGCTAATGACAAAAGGCAGCAAATAATTGCTTTTTCGTATTTGGCGGTGTTTATCATTTCCGGGATTTTAATTCTTAAGTGGATTTACCAGTCAAACCAAAATGCGCGGTATTTAGGCGCTAAAGATATGGCGTTTTCGCCTGCTTGGTCGATAGGTTTTTACTTCATTCCGATTGTATCGTTATGGAAACCATATCAAGCGATGAAAGAGATTTGGCAAGCCAGCCAAACCCCTAACAATTGGCAGATAGAAACGTAAGTTCGATTTTGGGCGTGTGGTGGTTTTTCTGGATTGCTAATAGCATGGTCGGACAGGCTGTTTTTCGTATGTCCAGAAGGGCACAAGAAATTGATCCTGCTGGAACGGTAGACCCAACATCTACGCTGTACAATACCACCATGTATGCAATGGCTGGGTTATTAGTATTGGCGTTCATCGCCAACCTTCTTGTAAAACCAGTACGAGAAAAGCACCACGTAGAGAATACGCACCCCGAACTGGAACCGGCGAGAGCGACTTGATAATTTGAAAAATAAAACCCGCTTACGAGCGGGTTTTTAGTATAAGTATGATCTATTTACCTAACATATCCAAATAAATGTTACAGTAATTTCACAATATAGTGATTAGGAAATGATATGGATTTTCTCTTTAATGTTTTGATTTGGGTTGGGGTTGTCATTTTTGCCATATTCTTTATCGGTTTCATGGCTGCAGCCAAGCTAAATAAACGACAAGAAGAAAGTTGCGCTAACCAGCGTAGTCAAAATGCTGCTGACCCTGTCAGGGAAGGCGAAAGGCCAAGTGATCAAAACAAAGGATAACATTTCATTTATTGTGAATTGCATTAATAAATAAAAACGTTCACATTTTTCACCCCTTTCTCCATGTTCCCCCGTTTACTGAAAAAAGGGGGAACACTATGCAAACAACAATTCTACCAAACGTAAATACACATCAACTATCACCACAAAGCGCTTTTCCGTTTGAGAAAGCACCTATAGCCAAACGCACGTTAAACGCTGTAACTATTGCTATTGCTGGTGGCGCCGTAACAGCTGGCCTTTTTGTGTTAATGGCAGAACTTATTCGGCAAGACAAGGTAAACATTAGCGAAGCACCGCCGGTGTTTTTCGAACCCATCATTTACCAACCTGAAGAAGAGCGAACCATTATTAAGAAACCCATAGTGCCAATTGAACAGGTAATTAAAACGCCACCGCAAAAAGTTGTCGAGATTGATCCTGAGCCTAATGAAGGCCCAGGCAACTTTGAAATAAAAACGCATATTCCAAATACGGCTTTAGACCTGTCAATTAACTTAAATAGCGCTCAAGGTGACATGCAAGCTACACCACAATTTAGGGTTGATCCCACATATCCGCCTGAAGCGAGTCGCGATGGCATAGAGGGTTGGGTAAAACTAGGGTTTACCATAAGTGCTAGTGGCGCAGTATCTGATATTACGGTGCTAGATTCTGAACCCAAGCGCGTATTTGATAGAGCCGCACGTAGAGCGCTTAAGAAATGGAAATATAAGCCTAAGTTGGATGGCGGTAAGCCTGTTAGTCAATCAGGTATGGTTGTAGTATTAGATTTCAAACTAGAACAATAAGGACTGCCTATGAGTATAGGCGCAAGCTTGCAAAGCCTGTTTCAAAGTAAGCGCGAAAAAGCGCTTGGAGTGAGTGAAAGGCTAATGTTGCGATACGGCGCAAAAGGTGACGAAGCATCATTAGCCGCACTCTTTGATTTACATAACCACAAGCTATTTTATTTTTTGAAGATGTTAAGTGATAGCGCCGTTGCAGAGGATATATGCCAGCGTACTTGGATAAAGGTTATTGAAAGTCGTCATTTGTTCAAAAGTGGCGATAATTTTCAAGCTTGGCTGTTCACTATTGGTAGGCGAACACTAATTGATGAATTTAGAAAAAACGCCAAGTTGGAATATAACAACGATGCAGTTGAAGCGTTCTCGCTCACTGAGTTAGTTAAGTATGCCCAATCTTCGGTAGAGGACGATGTTCAAAAAGGACTAGAAAAAGATTGGTTTAAAGCCTGTCTGCAGCAATTGCCTTATAAGCAAAAAGAGGCGCTAACTTTGCAGTTTGAAGGGTTTGGGCTTTCGGAAATTGCCGCCATATGCGGCGCTGAGAAAGAAACGGTGAAAACCCGGATACGGTATGCGAAAGACAGTCTTAAAACTATGCTGGAGAAAATGTAATCATGTCTATATCAGATAAAGAACTACAAGATGCGTTTAGGCGCAGCCAGCAAATACAAAAGCAAAATGATGCAGTGACCGAAAAGGCCAATGCTCGCGTGCGTACCAGTGTGCTCGCCCACAACAAAGCGAAAGAAAATGAAAGTGAAGCTCAGCGTATATTTGAAGCTTTGTCTTCACATGTTCGTGTATATTTTGCTTCTTCAACCTTACGTTTTACGGCTGTGGCATTCGCAATCGTTGCCATGTTAGGCGTATACAATATCGGTACATTCCAACGTAATAGTTCGTCGCCTTTTCAAACGGCAGCACACAGTGTAGATATTGTTCAATATCATGGGTTTGAAGGGGAGGATAAGCTGCTGGCTAATAAAACCGGAAATGATTACAAAGCCCGTTTTAATGCCTATACGCAACAATATATCGAAAGTAATTTGGTAGCTAAAGCGGTAACCTTAGAGCCAGCAACACTTAAGGCGCAAGATGGTTATTGGCTTTTAGTGAACTGCAGTAATCAGCAGGTGGTAGTTTCTGAAAACCTTATTGCATCGTTAAATATGAACGGTCGCATTGAAGGAGATATCAACATTGGTACTCACGTAGCATTAGCCTTTGATGCTCAAGGAAGGATTTTGACGATTAAACAAACTTCTACGCCACTGATGTGCTGATTGAGAAAGGGTAGAGGTAGATTGTTCCGTATACGAGGCACTAGCAAATAGGCTTGCATAGGCCTCGACTACGGACAGATGTTCTGAAAAGTTTTATTTGTCTAAGTCATGTGCCCTAAAGGCATTTGGAAGTAATTCACCAATGGTAGTTTCGAACACTTGGCCAGTTTGACTAACCATGGTTACAGGGGTTTCATCTGGGGCGAATTCAGCAATTTTCTGTCTACACCCACCACATGGGAAACAAAACTCGTCATTCGGGCTTGCGATAACAATGTGCGCGATACGGTTTTGCCCTTGGGTGACCATATTACCTATTGCGGTGGCCTCGGCACATTGACCTAGCGGGAAGGCAGCACTTTCTACGTTACAACCAGAGAAGGTTTCTCCGCTTGGAGTAAGTACTGCAGCACCAACTTTAAAGTTGGAATAAGGTGAGTGAGAGTTTTTCTGTGCGTCAAATGCAAGTTGTGATAGTTTTTCTAAATTATTTTTCTTCATAGCTACCTGTGTTAACCACCCAATACGCTTTACTTTTATCATCAAATGCGAGAAGGTTGGCGGCATTAGCGCCGCAATAAGCGTATACTTAATGCTCAGGCGGTTTTTTCTTTTTTTATAGAATGCTTTTTTACCATGTGCAGAAACGTTAGTCTCATCTTTTTTTCTCTATTCGCTGCTATTTTAAGCGGTTGTGCGCAAACACCACCTGTTTCAGAAAAACCTCAAATGGGAAACTTGCTTTTAGCCGAGCCTGCACCCGTTAACCCACGTTCAGAAATGGCGATTGCACGCTACAATCAAGTTTTGACTAGCCCAGCGCTTTCAGATGAAGATAAAGCCGAACTGCATTTTCAACGGGGTATGTTGTACGACAGTGTAGGCCTTTCTGGTTTAGCACAGTTTGATTACACCCAAGCCATCAATTTAAAACCTGATTTAGCAGAAGCCTACAATTCCATTGGCATTCACTATATTCAGCAAAATGACTTTATTCAGGCCTACGACGCATTTGATTCCACGTTGGAAATTAACCCTGAGTACGACTTTGCGTTCTTAAATCGTGGTATAGCACTTTATTACGGTGGCCGCGCAGAGCTTGCCACAAACGATCTAAATCGCTTTTTTGAAAAAGACGACAGCGATCCGTTTCGTGCACTGTGGGCGTATTTTGCGCATCACGATGTGTCGGAACTTGAAGGGCAAAAGTACTTAGCCTCTATTCGACCAACGTTAGACAACCAGCACTGGGCTACTACGCTGGTGGATTTGTTCCTAGGTACCGTTGATGAGAACGACGTACTTAACTCACTGCTAGACGGTGTAAAAAGCCAAAAAGCGCTAACTGACAGATTATGTGAAGCCTATTTTTACTTAGGTAAATTCCACACTCAACGGGGCAATAACGGCATCGCCTCGAATTACTTCAAGCTTGCACTAAGCACCAATGTGTTCGATTACGTTGAACATCGTTACGCAAGAATGGAGCTTAACCGTTTGCGTGAACAAGCTAGCAACGATCTGGTTAGCGAAGAGTAATTAACAAGCGTTATGCGAGGCTTATTTTTAGCAGTGTTCGCACTGCTCATTGTTGCGGGCGATAGCGGACGCTATGTCCCTCAGTTAATTGCTAACGCGAGCAGCGTACTTACACCGTCAAACCAAAGGTCAGATAGCCTCCAAGTAGAAGGTGAGCGCTTAGCATCGGATGGTGACAACACTAACAGCGAACTTCAACATACCGCAGAATCTAGTTCCAGTTCCGTAGCACTTCATAACACCAACCATGACGCTGAGCATGATGCACTAGCGCTACTTTGGTTAGCCGCAAAGCAAGGTAGCGAAGACGCACAAAATCGCTTGCTCATTGAGTTTGAGCGTGCGTATAACGCAGGTTTCAAAGCTACTGACTATATTGATGAAGCCACTGCAACCTATTTTCTAGAAAAACTTGTTAATCTTGAAAATGCGGACGCTGCATGGCTGCTGTACCAAATATTAGGTGAAGAAGGTGCGTCACAGCGCTTTATGCGCTTAGCGGCGCTCGGCGAGGTCGCAGAAGCACAGCTTGCGTTTGCAATGTCTACTGATTCACCAGAAAAACGTGAGAAGTGGCTAGTACGCGCTGCATCGCAAAACTACGTACCCGCACAGGCCGCTTTGGCCGATTGGTATCTTCTACACGGGCAGCAACAATTAGCGAAACCGCTGCTGGCAGCAACAGCAACCTTAGACATGCAAAGTGCATTTAAATACGCTCGCCTTCTGTGGGACGAAGGGGAGTTTTCTGAGGCCAAGCAGCATTTTAGCTTTGCCGCGAAGAAAGGGCATCTTCAAGCGGAAAAAGCCTTAGAGGCCATCAATCTCTACACGCCTTATTCTATAGAGCAAGCATTAAAACAAGCTCCTTCATTTAACTGGGAGAGTGAAGGGATGTGTCTTCAGCGTATACAGCCTTTTGCTACCAGTTTAGCTACTATTATGCGTGCTCACAGTCTTTATAACTCATTCAATAACGACAAGCGTCTGCAGAATCTTTCTATTTGCCTGGCCCCGCCTATTTGGCTTAAATCCGATGTACTAAGTTGCGATCCGGATTATAAGAATGCTGGGATTTTAGGCTGTAGTATTACTCCTTTAGCAAGCATTGCGAAAAAGCAGAAATTTAGTCATGCAGTAGTGGTGGCAGAGCAGGGTAAGGCAAATGTTCAAAACGGCGTAATGTACTTAGACATTAGTGACGCTTACTCAGTGTTTGTTCATGAGCTAGCGCACTTTGCTGGCTTTGCTGATGAATATCCTATTGGCAAAGGCATGGCAAATAAGCTGTGCGATGAAGATGGAATAAGCGATTTTGCACCACCAAACCTAATCGTAGATTCTGAGTACTGGTATGCACCTCACGAAACGGTCGAAAATTGGCTAGAGATAGATCCAGCAACCATTATTGCTCGCGCCAAAACGTGCACCGTGTTGGGGGAAAACAGCTATAAGCCCAGCCGCAGAATTACCTTTATGGAACATCACGATAGCGGCGTGATACCGCCATTATATTTGGTACTGTGGCAGCAGCAGTTGGAAAAACAAAATGCCCAGCGACCCATTTCTATGAATTTCTTTCAGGCGTTCCACAATAGCGGCAACCAAAAAGAAGCCGCACACTGGTTAGCTGAATACGAAGCCTTTACTGGTGGAAAATAACCGCAGTTATCATTAAGAAAACATTGCACTCGCCACTATTTTGCGAGTGTATCTTTAAGCTCGTTTACCCACATAGACGTTGCACCACAAATTGCTACGGGCATAACGATAAAGTTAACCACGGGAATAAGTGAGAATATATTCACCATCATTCCGAACGTCATCGCTTTCCCTTTGTGTTCGCTAAGGTGCAGGCGCATGCGCGTAAAATCTATTTTGTGGTTGTCGTATGGGTAGTCGCAGTACTGAATTGCCATCATCCAGGCGTTAAATAAGAACCACAAGACTTGCCCAATGATGGGTAGGAAAAAGAACAATAATAGAAATCCAATGGCACGAGGTACATACCAAATAAATTTGGTAAGTTCACGGCCTACTGTTCTAGGAATGTCTTTAACTAAAGCCATAACGCCTTCGTCACCTAAATCTTGACCCGTTAAGTGACGCTCAACCTTTTCTGATAACACACCGTTAAACGGCGCTGCAATCCAGTTTGCCAGTGTGCCAAAGATGAGTGCGAAAATGAGCAATACGCTGATGACTGCTAGGGGCCACAGGAAAAAGCTGACCGCTGTTTTGATCCAGCCTAACCATTCAGGTACAAGATCAATCACATAAGCGATGCCCATTTCAATTTGGCCAAATAAGAAGTAAAAAGCCACAGAAAAAAGCACTAAGTTTATTGTTAGGGGTACAAAAACAAAACGCTTTAACCCTTTGGTTTTTATAAGCGAAAAGCCTTCAAAGAAATAATGTACACCGCCTGAACTCATTCGTACTCCTTCGCGTTTGAAACGCTGTGTTTGTTAACTATCTGCTCTATCATACGCGCTTGGCGTATTCTCTGCCTAACTCAGTGAAATGGTAATTGTTACAAGCTGTTAGATTTGGTAGAGTCGAAGCATAATAACAAAAGAATCTTCCGTGTGATTGCATCATTTCTACATCAACTGCTATTTCAGCCGATGGTTAGCTGGTTTCTGGCTAACATCAAGGTGATACCGCGTGCAGCTTTGTGTTTAAGAGGGATGATGTGTGAGGCTTAAAAAGATTAAGCTCGCGGGTTTCAAGTCCTTTGTTGAGCCAACTACTATTCCATTCCCCGGCGAAATGACCGCCATTGTAGGCCCTAACGGCTGTGGTAAGTCGAATGTCATTGATGCTGTACGTTGGGTTTTAGGGGAAAGTTCTGCCAAAAACTTACGCGGCGATGCAATGACCGACGTGATTTTTAATGGCTCTTCGTCGCGTAAGCCTGTGGGGCAATGTAGCGTTGAACTTGTTTTCGACAACAGTGCAGGGCGGATAGCCGGCGAATTTGCCAACTACAATGAGCTGTCTGTTAAACGCTTAGTTACACGGGACGCCACCTCTACCTATTTTCTAAACGGCACTAAATGTCGCCGGCGTGATGTAACCGATCTGTTTTTAGGAACAGGGCTAGGCCCGCGTTCTTACGCCATTATTGAGCAAGGTATGATCTCGCGGCTTATCGAGTCTAAGCCACAAGATTTGCGTGTGTTCATTGAGGAAGCAGCGGGTATTTCAAAGTACAAAGAGCGCCGTAGAGAGACAGAAAACCGTATAAGGCACACGCAAGATAACCTTGAACGCTTGAATGATGTGCGCGATGAATTAGGCAAGCAGCTCGAAAAATTACAGCGTCAGGCTGCTGCGGCTACTCGTTACAAAACGCTACGTGCACAAGCCAGAGAGCTGAAAGGCCAGTTAGCAGCCCTTCGTTTTCTGAAAAATAGTGAACATATTGAAGCGTTGCAAAAACAGCAGCAAGCATTGCAGTTAGAAGTCGACGACTTAGTTGCCCGGCTACAGGGCGACGAAGCTGGGCTTGAGTCGTACAAAACTAAGCAGCTGGAAACAAAACAAACGATAGATGATCTTCAGCAGCAGCTGTTTACTACCAGTAACGCAATAACGCGACTAGAGCAAAATGCGCTGCACGCAAAACAACGCAAAGGTCAGGTAGAGCAAGAGTTAGCACGAATTAGTGAACAACACGAATTGCTTAACCACTCTATTGATGAGGCACAGGAAGCGCTTGCAGTATCAAATGAGGCGCTTGAAAACATTGAGCCTGAATTTGCCCTTAAGGAAGCAGAGTTAGAGCATGCCAAAGAGCGTTTTGAAGACGCTGAACAAGCGCTAAGAGAATTTAACGCACAAGCGCGAGCGCAAGAGCAGACCTACAATCAACTTCGTCAAAATGTTCAGCAATGCCATAGCCAAATTCAGTCAACTATGAGTATGCAGTTACGCACATCTCAGCGTATCAGCGAACTACAAGACGAGCTAAAGCAGCTAGACGAAGAAGATTTTGCCAGTCAGATAACGCTTTTAGAAGAGCAGTGTAGCGAACTCGATTTTGACATTGATGAAGCTAAGCAATTACTTCAAGAGTCCAATCAAAAGGTGTCGCAGCAACAAGGCGAAGTCAACGCAATAGAAGCGAAGCGCCGTGATGTGCAGGGCCAGTTACAAACTGCACTGTCCACAAAAGCCGCGCTAGAAGCGCTTCAGCAAGATGCCTCAAATAATGAAGACGTACTATTAGATGGGATAGAGAAGCTGTGGCAGCAGTTTAGCTCTAACCAAACTCTTGCGCCTTGCGTAGAGGCGATTTTACAACACGCAAAAGACCCCGTTGTTGCTAAAAGCCATGACATTCTGGCACTGCTGCAAAACCAAGATAATTTGCCAAGTGGTATTAAAGTGTTTACCGATAAGGCGTTTGTAAGCACTGCCAGTTCGGGTTCATTAGCACACGCTCTATTAACTGAATCTAGCAGTAATGAATCGTCAACACCGCGTGTTCCCGCATTTTTTAATGACATTTACCTTTGTAGTAACGATGACGGACTTGCGACAACGATTGAAAGGGCTTTTAACAATGAAGATGAACCTCAAGGTATAGCCAAGGAGTTTACTAGCGCAATCTCGCCTTCAGGTTTGTGGGCAAGTTCACAGTGGGTAGTGAAACCTGGCGAAGCAAGCGACGGCGCTTTGCAGCGAGCGAACAAAATTAAGGGGCTGGTAGATAGCATTGAAGAATCTGAAAGCCTTATAGATGAGATTGAGCGTTCATTAGAGTGCGCCAAACAAGCACTTGAACAGAACGAAGCGCAAAAGCAGGCTATTCAGAGCGCCTTAAGTGAAAAAGAAAACCAGCGCGCACAGCTTAAAAATAAACTTTCTTTGCTTGAAATGCAGCAAGAGCAACAGTCAACACGCACTGCCAAACTTAATGACGAGTTAGCAAAGCAAGAGTTAATGTTAGCGAAAGAAGAAGAGCAACTAGCCCAACTTTCGGAAAAATTAGAGCTTCAAGAGGCACAAATTCTTGAACACGAAGTACACATTGACGATGTGAACGCTAAGCGTGATGCAAATGAGCGAACTACGTCAGAGTTGCGCGCGTTAGTTGATACATTAACATCGCAAAATCATGAGCTTGCACTTAAGAAGCAGCAACTAGAGAACCACCAGAATTTATATAGTCAACAGGTTACGCGTAACCTTCAGCAGCGTGAAGAGTACATAAAAAACAAAGAAAGATTACAAAAAGAGCTTACACAGCTGACGTCTCCTGAAGAAATTCAAGAAGCCGAGCTACAGTCGTTGTTGGAAAACAAAGCGGAATTAGAACAGCTGAAAAGTGCTAAGCAAAGTAGTCTTGAAGATATAGAGCAGTGGTTGCGAGAAGCCGAAAAAGGGCATCAAGCTTTGGGTAAAGACATTCAAACGCGACAAACAAACATCGATAAACTTAATATCGATATTGAAGGCTACCGGGTACGTGCGAATACGATTTTAGAACAGCTTGATGAAACGCAGCAGTCGCTGAAGAGCATTCTAGAAACCTTACCTGAAGACGCCGAAGAGAAACGCTGGCAAGAAGACCTTGAAAAAACACAGGCTAATTTGCAGCGCTTAGGTGCAGTGAACTTAGCTGCTGTTGAAGAATATGAAACCCAGTCGGAAAGAAAGTCGCATTTAGATACACAGCATAACGACCTGACCGAAGCCTTGGAAACGCTACAATCGGCTATCCGGAAAATTGATAAAGAAACCCGCACGCGCTTTTCTACTACCTTTGAACAGGTTAACGAAGACCTTAAAATGTTATTTCCCAAAGTGTTTGGGGGCGGCTCGGCGTATCTTGCGCTGACCGATGACGATTTGTTGGAAACTGGGGTGACGATAATGGCTCGCCCCCCTGGTAAGAAAAATAGTACGATTCACCTCTTAAGCGGTGGAGAAAAAGCATTAACCGCTTTATCATTGGTGTTTGCTATTTTCAGATTAAATCCGGCACCATTTTGTTTGCTGGATGAAGTAGATGCACCATTGGATGATGCAAATGTAGGGCGCTTTTGTAACTTAGTGTCGGAAATGTCACAAACAGTGCAGTTTATTTATATCACCCACAATAAAATAGCGATGGAAATGGCCAGTCACCTAACCGGTGTTACCATGGCGGAACCAGGAGTTTCGCGTATGGTGGCGGTAGATGTAGACGAAGCTGTAGCCTTCGCAGAAGCATAACAAAGGGCGAAAGAAATTAAATGGAAGATCAATTACGTCTATTTTTACTCCTTGGAGGCACGGTTTTTATCATCGCAGTGCTTGCCCATGGTATTTGGAAAATTCGTAAAAACAGTAAGCCTTCAGAAAAAGAGCGCTTAGAGCCCCGTCAGTGGCAAGATGATGACAACGATTTTGAGTCGGACGAACAGGAAGGGTTTGACGAGCTGGGCATTGGTGCGGTGCGTGTAGTTAGTAAATCGCAAAACCAAGAGCATGAAGCTAAAAGTAGCGTATCGAAAAATAACGCAAATAGCCCAGCACACCATGATTTTAGTGAAAAGCGCGCTTACGACATCGATGAACTTGATGAAGACCATGACGACAACAGCTCGTCTCAACATGCTGCCTCAAAAGCGCACGATGATGATAACGAAGGCCTACACAGTGAGCATGCGGGTAAACGCTCAAGCAATGTTGGTGATACTGCTAAGCAGTCTGATGCCAAAGAAGAAGCCCAGAAAGCGCCAAAGCTATACGGTTCTGTGGTTACAAATCCTAAGCCACACATGAAAGGCCAAGCCCGACCCGATGGCGCATCGACCAAAGGGTCTAGCAGAGGTGATGAAAGCCTTGCTGCGTTCCCTGAACCTCCAGGTTTCTTACTTCGTGAAGGCGAAGAGCAAGAGGAGACGTCTTTAGCGTCGCATGTTCAGCGTGAAGGGAGCGAAAAGCCAAATACTCCAAGTAATCAAGAGAGAGTGGAAAGCGCGCAATCGCATGACCCAATTCAGAGTCAGGCGGGCGGTCATCAAGAAAGAGGGCGTGCAGAACCAGTTCGTCCTGCACAGAAGTTTTATATAGACCCAACGCTTGAAGAAGAGCCTCAAGCGGTGCAACCGCCGGCAAGACATGAAAGAGAAGTAGCTGATTTTAGTTTAGATGCACCCGAAGAGTCTGTTTCATCCAGCGATGTTCATGAAGAAAATGAACAGCCGCGCCGTTTTGCACGTAATAAGCGAAGCAAAACACCATTGAGAAGACGGGAAGAGCCGAATTTTGGTGACGATCAAATGCGCATCGATTTCGACACCAGCGAAGCAGAGAGTTCTGACTTCGGTGACGAAAGCTTTAGTGCGAATGAATATGGCAGTAACAGTGCTGGCAGTGCACAGAAACCTGCGAAGTCATCTTCTATGGAGCCTGAGGTTTTAGTGTTAAATGTAAGAACGCCAGAAGGTGAGCCTATTTCAGGCGCGGCGCTATTACCTATGTTGCTAACATTAGGGTTCAAGTTTGGCGATCAGGACATTTTCCACCGCCACGTAAACTCAAATGGCAAAGGGCCAGTATTGTTCAGCCTTGCTAACATGTTTAAGCCTGGGGTTTTCGATATTGATAACTTGGAAAACTTTGAAACCCAAGGCATTTCACTATTTATGATTCTGCCGATTGAGGGCGACCCTCATCAAGTGTTTAACATGATGCATAACGCAGCGCGTAAGCTGGCAGATGAGTTCGGTGCACAGGTACTCGATGGGCGTCGAAGCGTATTGACTAAGCAGGGTTTACAGCAATACGTAGAGAAGATTCGTGAATTTGAACGCAAGCGCATGATCGCTCGCAACTAGCGTTACCATTTACACTTGCGTCTAAAGCCTACGGGGTAATTATGCAGGTGCAAACGCGTACTAAAAAGGACTTGGCTCATACCCAGGTCCTTTTCTATTGATTAGAGCCTGTTAATCTTTCATGTATAGCAGAGATTGGCGGGCCCCAGCATTGTAGCGTGGCTGTTCGTTTCACAAGCTGACTAAATTAGGTCAGGTTCTTACAGCCCCATTTATAACAAACAGTGGCTTTGGCTAATAGGCCTTGGCAACGAATTGTAATACTTTTAACTATTTAAACGGCGTGACAACAACTCCATGTCTGATTCTTTAGAACAAGCAAAACAACAAGTAGAAGAACTTCGCAATACACTTAATGAGTACAACTATCAGTACTATGTATTGGACGACCCATCAGTACCTGATGCAGTTTACGACAGGGATATGCAGGCGCTTATTGCGCTAGAAAAACAATATCCTACGCTTCAAAGTCCTAATTCTCCCAGCCAAAAAGTGGGCGGTAAAGCGTTAACGGCCTTTGAACAAGTTACCCATGACGTTCCTATGCTGTCACTGGATAACGCCTTTGACGAAGAGTCGTTGCTAGCTTTCGAAAAACGTTTAAAAGACAGACTGAAAGATTCAGCAACGCTAGACTTTAGCTGCGAGCCAAAGCTAGATGGTTTAGCGGTAAGTATTTTGTACGAAAATGGTGAATTAGTGCGTGCTGCAACACGTGGTGACGGCCAGGTAGGTGAGAATATCACTGCTAACGTGCGCACTATCTCAAACGTGCCGTTAACGCTTCGTGGTAAGCATTATCCTGAGCGCGTAGAAGTGCGCGGTGAAGTGTTTATGCCTCGTGAGGGCTTTGCAAAACTCAACGAACATCAAAAAGAAACGGGTGGTAAGGTTTTTGCCAACCCTCGTAATGCTGCGGCCGGTAGTTTACGACAGCTAGACTCTAAAATTACGGCCAAGCGCCCACTGATGTTTTATGCTTACTCGCTAGGCGTAGTGCAACCAGAAAGTTTTGAGCTGCCCACAACACATAGCGAGCGCCTTAAGCAGTTGGGTAATTGGGGGCTGCCGCTGTGCCCTGATATCGATACCGCCGAGGGCGGTAAGGGCTGCTTGGCGTACTACAACCACATTTTGGAAAAGCGCGATAATTTGCCGTATGACATCGATGGCGTTGTGTTTAAGGTCAACCGTATTGACCTGCAAAATGCCCTTGGATTTGTTGCCCGAGCGCCTCGCTGGGCAATTGCGCAGAAATTTCCTGCGCAAGAAGAAGTGACTAAGTTACTGGACGTTGAGTTTCAGGTAGGAAGGACTGGTGCGATCACGCCGGTTGCCCGCTTAGAGCCTGTGTTTGTAGGCGGAGTAACAGTATCAAATGCTACGCTTCACAATCAGGACGAAATTTCCAGATTAGGCGTTAAAGTTGGCGACACCGTGGTAATTCGACGTGCGGGTGACGTAATTCCTCAAGTGGTATCTGTGGTAGAAGCTGATCGCACAGGTAGCGAAACTGACATTACTTTTCCTAGCCAATGCCCGGTGTGTGACTCGCAGGTTGAAAAACTAGAAGACGAAGCGGTCGCTCGTTGCACCGGTGGGTTAATTTGTGCAGCACAACGCAAGCAGGCGCTCAAGCATTTTGCTTCGCGCAAAGCATTTGATATTGATGGCTTGGGCGACAAGTTAGTTGATCAGTTAGTTGACGCTGATCTTGTGCACAGTCCCGCCGACTTTTTTACTCTGTCTTTAGGTGATGTTGTCGGACTAGAACGTATGGCCGAAAAGTCTGCCAGCAAGCTACTGGCATCACTTGAAGCTTCAAAGCAAACCACGCTTGCCAAGTTCCTTTATGCGTTGGGGATCCGTGAGGTTGGCGAGGCTACTGCGGCAAACTTGGCTGCGCACTTCGAAACCTTGGAGGCGATTCGCGAAGCGTCACTTGAAGCACTGGTTGAAGTGCAGGACGTAGGTGAAGTGGTGGCTACCCACATATTTAATTTCTTTAACGAGTCGCATAATACCGATGTTATTGATGCGCTGTTAAGAGAAGGAGTTAACTGGCCAGCTATTGAAAAGCCAGATTCGGATAATTTGCCTCTTGAAGGCAAAACGTGCGTTATTACCGGTACGCTCAGTGAAATGGGACGTTCTGATGCGAAAGCCCGTTTGCAGTTACTTGGTGCAAAAGTGGCAGGTTCCGTAAGTAAGAATACCGACTTCCTTGTAGCAGGAGAAAAAGCGGGTTCCAAGCTAACTAAGGCACAAGAGCTTGATGTGGAAGTATGGGATGAAGCTGCGCTTATTGCTTTTTTATCAGAGCATGAAAAGTAGCCTTTTTAGCTGAATTCAATAAGAGAGCTCGGCGTAATGGTTTTCCTGAATAGATTAACGCCGAACTCATATTTATAGTTTCCAATAAAAAACGCCACTTCGTTGAAGTGGCGTTTTTTTGTAATTCTTGCTCTGTCTTTTGCGGCGTACTTTGTACTGGTCATTGTAAGGTGCTTGAGCAAAAGTAAATATTTCTACAAACCCTCAAGTGTATGACTGTCGCGCTAGTGGGCCTCTTGATTCCGCATTTGTCTGCGCCTTTCCCAGGCTTTTTTCACTTGAAAGCGCCAAACCCAGTTCAAAGAGAAATAACCCGCTAAACCAAATACAACCGAACAAATTCCACACCCGACTAAAAACGCAGGGCCGATGGTATTAATGCTTTCTACAACCCACTGCCAACTGAACTGAAATTCAAAATGCTCAGGCTTGGTCCCAAGTACAGTAGTACCAACCTTGTAAGCCCCATAAAATATAGGTGGAATTGTAAATGGGTTAGTCACCCAAACAGTTGCAACAGATAAGGGCAGGTTTGCGCGAAATGGAATAGCTAAACCGGCAGAAAGCCACATTTGAAACGGTACTGGCCAAAACGCAAAAAATAAGCCTATGCCAAATGCACCAGATGCAGAACGACGGTTTAGGTGCCACAGATTAGGTTCGTGTAATACGCTACCAAAAATTTTTAAAGCTTTGTTTTGCTTAATGCTTTGGTGATCTGGCAAAAAACGTCGGATAAATTTCTTAGGCATAAATATCAATGCATCTCGAAAATAAAATCAAAAAAGACAGAAAAAAACTCAGTAAACGGAATTGCGCAACATGAATTTGCACCACCCACATTCACTCACTGTCAATTGCTACGTGAAAACATGGTCAATCGTATCACAATTTGCTTAACCTGTTTTTGCGCTGGCGCAATAAGTGCAGTGTTCTGGCAAAAACTTCCCGGTACACACAGCATGGCAGTAATGATAGCCATATTGATGACCTGTGCGGCTGTCATCTTGCTGTTTTCGATAATAAAACTCACCAAACATCATACGTTGCCAGAAGTGCTGTTATGTTGGGCAGTGAGCGGATTATTGTCCGGAGTACTTTGGGTGGCGAGTGTAGGGCATTTTTACTACGCTTGGCAACTGCCTCAGGGGAAAATTCAACAAGATGTCACAATTTCAGGTCGAGTTGTGTCGGGGGGATGTGTTTCTGGCGTAGATAGCGTGCAGGAAGCGGCTTATCAATATGTTGTCGTTATAGAATCAGTCAACCGTGAAAGCACAGCGACATTTCTAGACGACGGCATATTTTCATCTTTATTTAAACGAGTTGTGACGAACACTTTCAGTTTTAAAGCTCGCCTTAACCATCAACATTATGAATTCGCTAATGACGGAATTGTCCAACTAGCACATTCTCAGGAAGATGATGCAGATCTTATCCATCAGGCAGCTGATGAGAGCCCAGACAAACCCCGTATCTTGGGGTGTTTACATAACGGCGACACGTTTACCGCAGTTGCTAAACTCAAACCTGCGTACAGCACGGCCAATCCCGTAGGCGCTAGCCGACAGCAGCAGTTGGTCAGTCAATTTATTCATGCATCAGGATATATTAAGTCGATAAAGCAAGATAAAACAAAGCATAGTCACTCAGTGCGTTATGGGCTTGCTACAACATTGCAGAAGTTAGACCTCGTTCATGAAAGATGGTGGCGTGCACTGCTACTAGGAGATAAAACGGGTTTCACTTTGGATGACTGGGCGCTGTTACAACGTACCGGCACCGGCCACATATTTAGTATATCAGGCATGCATCTTTCACTTATTGCTGGGGTTTGTTTAATACTTTTTCACCCCGTCATTTTCTTACTGGTGCACGTTTGTAATGTGCTGGAAAGAACTAAGTATTTTCTTAAGATCAAAACAACTCTTGGGTTTCAGTTGGAAGCACCGGCAAAACGAAACCAATACAAACGAAGGTTATTCAGCACTGAAGCGCCAATTAGGAAAATTGTACTTATATGCCTTGTTGTTAACTGCTTCTTTTACGCCTTGCTCAGCGGGAGTGCATTGCCCGTTGTACGTGCGTTAATCCTTTTAGTCGTTGGGTGCATTTTGTCTCTTTCACGCACAGCGTGGAGGCCCGTAAACATTGCACTGTCCATGTTGACCCTAAGTTTACTCTTGTTTCCTTTCTCGATGTTAAGCGCGAGCTTTTACTTAAGTATTGGGGCTGTGGTGTGCATTTGGTTTTTAGTGGTTATTTTGGGGCTACAGCGAGCACCGTGGTATGTGTCATTGTTCAAATTACAAATAGCCCTCACCGTAATAATGATGCCCTTAACCCTAATATGGTTTGGTAGTGCGAGTATCATTGCGATAATCGCTAACTTAATTGCCTTGCCAGTAATAACCTTACTTCTACCAATATGCCTGTTATGTATTTTAATCCACCACTTTTTTGAGTTTATCCCTGCTCTGCACCTTTCAAGCATGCTTTTACAAAAAAGTGATGTGTATTTAGGGTATTTGCTATCACTTTTAAACGAGCTTAGTGAGTTTTCACTAAGTGCCATCAATATACATATAAGTAATGGTGCAGCTTTTTGTTTAATCGTCGCTTTGATTGTTTTGCTTTTACCAACATGGCGTTACAAAGCTATCTGCGTAACCCTTCTTATGCTCCCACTGCTAAGCACTATTCAAAAATGGCTACCAACCAATGAAAGGGTGTGGGCACTTCATGTGTTTGATGCAGGTCAGGCCAGCGCTATCGCTGTGACTAAGGGGGGAAGGGCTATCATTATTGATTCAGGCGCCAAGTTTAATGGCATTGCTCATACTGCAACGAAACACTTGTTACCTTTTCTGGAGAGTAGGCATATTTCAAACGTAGATGTCGTCATACATACGCATAGTGATAACGATCATGCGGGAGGCGCCCAAGCCATCAAACAACACCCCTTAGCAGTAAACGCCGCTTTCCATTCACCAACGTTTGGGTGCGAGCGAGGTAAAAAAATGCGTTGGCAGAATTTAACAATCAGTTTTTTATGGCCACCAAAAGGTAATGACGAAGACAATAATGCCATGTCTTGCGTGGTTAAAATAACGGGGGACTCAGGCAGCGTGTTAATTCCCGGTGACATCGAGAAAGCGAGTGAATATGCCTTAATAACCCGCGAAATTAACGAGGAGACATCAGTAAGTTCTTCAAAGCTAGAAGCTGATATTCTTATCGCGCCGCACCACGGAAGTAAAACGTCATCTACCAACGTTTTCATTGAACATGTAGCGCCAAAGGCTGTGATTTTCACGCAAGGATTTGAAAATAGGTGGCAATTTCCCGCAACGGATGTAACAAAACGTTACGCTTACAACGGTGTAAAGCAGTATTTAACAAGCTATCACGGTTATATAAAGGCGACCTTTAGTAAGGAGTCTTTCTACATAGATACTCAACGGCGAACTTTACATAAGCGCTGGTATTTACCGGGCATAGCGCCTCGCCATCTAAATAAATAAGCATTACCGCCAAACGTATACCGTGCATTATTAGAAATAGACGTGTGTGACGAAACGAAGATGTGCACCAAAGGAAGATGCGCACGAATATCTTTAAATAGATACGAAGTGGCCACACATTATTCAGTTAGTTGGCAGACTAACCAATTTTACCGCTATATTAGTGAATTAGAGCGAGAACGAGTACAATACTTCCAACGCGTTTTTGTTAACGTTTCAAACAGGTTAAAAAAACTACATGCAACAAGCCGACAACTCGGATTATCAAATTAAACGCTTTTTAGAGTACCTTAAAGCGTACAAAGTACCTTTCGTCTTTGCCATCATCGGTATGATTGGTTATTCAGCGGTAGATACTTTCGTATTCTCGCAGCTTCAGCCAATGATCGACGAATCGTTGGGTAAAAACGATAAGGACTACCTTCGTTTAGCCGCGTATGCGATTGTACCGCTCTTTTTGTTACGGGGTGTTTTCAACTTTTTAGGCAGTTACACATTAAGCTGGATTGGTGCTCAAGTGGTTATGCGCATGCGCCAACAATTGTTTGAAAAATATATTCATCTTCCGGTGGCATTTCACGATAATCACGCGGTCGGTGGACTTATCAGTAAAGTCACATATGACACAGAGCAAGTGGCGAATGCGTCTGGTAAGGCGCTGCTAACATTGGTTAGAGAAGGCGCACTGGTAATCGGTTTACTTTGTGTGATGTTCTATTATTCATGGCAGCTATCACTCATTTTTCTTTTAATTGGCCCTATTGTGGCGGTGATTGTTTCTATCGTCAGTAAACGTTTTCGCGTTGTAAGTAAAAACATTCAACAGTCAATGGGTAACCTTACATCGTCGGTAGAGCAGGCGGTGAAGGGTCATAAAGTTGTGATCATGTTTGGTGGTCAGGAAATAGAGCAAAAGCGTTTCGAGCAGAAAAATAATCACAACCGTCAGCAGTCGATGAAACTCAATGTCACCTCTATTTTGAGTGTGTCGTCAATTCAGGTGATTGCGTCGATTGCCCTTGCTGTCGTTCTGTTTATTGCCAGCACGCCCGGCATGCTTGAAAAGCTTACTGCAGGCGTATTCATTAACGTGGTCTTTTGCATGGTAATGCTGCTTAAACCCCTTAAACAGCTCACTACTATCAATAACCAATTTCAAAAAGGTATGGCAGCGTGTGCCAGTATTTTTGAAATACTCGATGAGGCTGACGAAGAAGACAAAGGGAAAACAAGAGTAGAGCGCGCAACAGGGAAGATTGAGTTTGATGACGTTACGTTTTCGTATCCAGGTAAACAAACCCCTGCCTTATCTAACGTGAGCTTTACCGCAAACCCAGGACAGTCGATTGCTTTGGTAGGGCGCTCAGGAAGTGGTAAATCGACCATCTCGTCGCTGCTTACACGCTTTTATGTGCCGCAAGAAGGCCAAATTCGCTTGGATGGCACGGCGCTTAACGATATTGATTTAAAAGATTTGCGTGCTCAGTTTGCGGTGGTATCGCAAAACGTAACGCTGTTTAACGACACTATCGCAAACAATATCGCTTATGGTGCTCGTCAGAATGTATCTCGCAAAGATATTGAGAATGCGGCAAAAATGGCGCATGTTGAAGAGTTCTTATCGAACTTGCCTGAAGGTTTAGATACGGTTATCGGTGAAAACGGCTTGATGCTTTCGGGCGGCCAGCGCCAGCGTATTGCTATTGCGCGGGCGATACTCGCCGAAGCGCCCATTCTTATTCTAGATGAAGCGACATCAGCACTTGATACAGAGTCTGAGCGTTTGATCCAAGATGCATTGGAAACGCTGCAAAAACGATGCACCAGCATAGTTGTGGCGCACCGCTTGTCTACTATCGAAAACGCAGATTGCATTATGGTGGTGGAGCAGGGGCGCATTATTGAAAAAGGCAAACACAACGAACTGCTTGAAAAAGGTGGTCACTACGCGCAACTGCACGCGCTGCAGTTTGGTGAAGCTAAGTGAGGCAATCACAAAGTAAAACTAAACACGATAAATGGTATTTCGGCCACCCTTTAGTGTGGCTGCTTTCACCGCTTGCGCTGTTGTTTTACTTTGTTTCTGCAATTCGCCGATTACTTTTCAAAGTGGGGCTTAAAAAAGCGTTCAAGGCGAATGTGCCCGTTGTTGTTGTGGGAAATATTTCCGTTGGTGGTAACGGTAAAACGCCCGTTGTATTGGCGTTAGCCGATTATTACCAAAAGCACGGCATCAAGGTCGGCATTTTAAGCAGGGGTTATGGTGCTAAATCACCCGTATACCCGAGGCTAGTAAAAGGCGATGACGATGCATCTGAGGTAGGCGATGAACCTCGTCTATTGGCCATTCGAAGCCAATGCAATGTAGTGATCGACCCAGTCCGCGCTCGCGGTGCTGCCTATTTAAGTGATGAATTGCATTGTGAATTAATTATCTGCGATGACGGTCTTCAACATTACGCGCTTCACCGCGACGTTGAAGTTGTGGTGATGGATGACAGAAAAATAGGCAGCGGTTATTTGTTGCCAATGGGCCCGCTTCGCGAAGGACAATGGCGTCTTGGAACCGTTGATGCGCTTGTACATAATAGTCGTTCCATGCCAACCTTTAGTGATGCCGTGGCTCCTCAATATTTAATGACGTTGGTAGCGGGGGATTTCACGTCTGTTTCAAATAGAGTAAAGACCAGCCCGCTTGAAGAGATAAAAAAGGAACCGTGCAGCGCGATTGCTGGAATAGGCTCTCCTCAACGCTTTTTCGCTCAACTTAAAGAAATGGGGATTCAGCTCTCATCGGCGACACCGTTACCTGATCATCACGCTATTACATCGTCTGACATTCCCGGTGGAAGAGTGTTAATGACAGAAAAGGACGCGGTGAAAGCCGCGCCATTTGCTCATGACGATTGCTGGTTTTTACCCGTTACAGCGCACTTAGCGCCAGACTTTTATAATTTAATAAACGTGAAACTTGCCAAAGCAGGTTTAGAGATTCACCAATATGGAAAGGAATAACAATAATGGCCTTTGATAAGAAGCTTTTAGAAGTGTTGGCTTGCCCTGTGTGTAAGGGAAAATTGGTACTAAGTGAAGATAATAAACAGCTAGTGTGTCGATTTGACAGACTGGCGTTTGACATTAAAGATGGCATCCCTGTACTTATAGAAAGTAAAGCGACAGCATTGTCGTTAGACGAAGTAGACGCAACACGATAGAAATATTGAAACGAAGTAGTAATTTAGGGCGAAATAAAGTTATGTCATTTACAGTTGTTATACCCGCTCGCTACGGCTCAAGTCGTTTTCCTGGTAAACCCTTAGCCCTTATTGGCAAAAAGCCAATGATTCAACACGTCGTTGAACGCGCTAAAGAGGCGGGAGCCGACAACATTATAGTAGCGACGGATGACGAGCGCATTCAAAATGTAGTGGTTGGTTTTGCCCAAGTGTGTATGACGTCTGTAAACCACCAGTCGGGTACAGAGCGTATTGCCGAAGTTATCGAAAAAGAAGGTATCGCTAACGACACTATTGTAGTGAACGTCCAGGGCGACGAGCCATTTATACCCGCAGAAAACATCAGACAGGTGGCAAATAATTTAGCTAATGCGCCCCAATGTCAAATGGCCACGTTATCTACACCAATCGATAACGTTGAAGATGTATTTAATCCAAATATCGTTAAGGTTTTGGTCAACAACAAAGGTGAGTCTATTTATTTTTCACGTTCTCCTATCCCGTTTGAGCGTGATTATATGATGGCAAATCCAAAAGCCGCGAATACCCATCTTTACAAACGTCATATAGGCATTTATGCCTATCGTGCTGAATATGTTAAACAATATGTTGCCTATACGCCTAGTTCACTAGAGCAGATAGAGTCATTAGAACAGCTTCGGGCAATCTGGTACGGCGATAAAATTCACTGTGAAGTGGCAATAGCACCACCGCCAGTGGGAATTGACACGCCAGAAGATCTAGAACGTCTTTTAAAGACTATATAATAAAAAGAACAAAGTGCAGATAAAGGGCGCTAGCTATGCATTTAGTTAAGTGCAAGCGCTACTTAAACAGCCAGATTTTTAAAAGGTTAATAATACCTTTTGCACGCATACACATAGTAACAAGGGAACCGTTATGAACGTAGTTATTACCGGTGGGAACAGGGGCATTGGCCTTGCGCTCACTAAGCAATATAAGGCACGGGGCGCGAAAGTTTATGCCACGTGTCGCAATAGCTGTGACGAGCTAAATAGTGCAGGCGTCACAATCATTAAGGGCGTTGATGTATCGCAACCCGATATGTTAGCTGAAAAGCTTGCACCTTTAATGGACGTAAAAATTGATTTACTCATTAATAATGCTGGTGTACTTGGACGTGAAAGCATTGATGATTGGGATCCGAATACCATTGATTATCAATTTCGGGTTAATGCCTTAGGGCCACTGTTAGTAACACAAACGTTATTACCCGCTATGGCGCAAGACAGTAAAATTGCCTTGATCACCAGCCGAATGGGGTCAATGTCTGATAATGGCTCGGGCGGATATTATGGATACCGAATGTCTAAAGCTGCATTAAATGCGGCAGGTGTGTCCATGGCAAATGACTTAAAGCCAAAAGGAATTGCCGTGGGCATTTTCCATCCAGGGTTTGTTCAAACCGAAATGGTGAATGGTGCAGGGGATATCGACGCCGATACTTGTGCCGAGCGATTGTCACAGCGCATTGACGAGTTAAATATCACTAACGCAGGTCGATTTATTCATTCAAACGGCGACGAGTTGCCTTGGTAGCGATAATTGAGCAGCTATTCGCCTCGGGCTATATGCTTAAAACGGGGCACAGCTGCTAGTGAAGGCGACTTGTTTTCGCCGATGTCCTATCGTAACGCTATCGCGTTAAATGGTAGCTATCAATAATTTGCGCGATAGAACCATCTTTTAATCGCGCACTTAGAACGTCATTAAACTCTGGAAAAATTGACGCACATTTTGACTTAGCTGAAATGGCAAAATGCACGTTGTTGGACGAAATAGGTGATTGGCTTATCTGCATGCCATCATTTTCAGCATCTTTCAAATGACTCAATGCCGCACTTAGTGGTGAAACAGCGTAGTCAGCGCGGTGTCTTCGTATCATTTCATACATTTTGTCGTGGTCTTTCACTTCGATAATATTTAAGTTTGACTTAATGCTATCGAACTTCTCTCCTAAGCTAATACCACGGGGCATTACACCGATATACTGGGCAAGTGCGTTTAGCGAAAGGTCGGCTCCGCGAGCTTGCGATAGCGAGGGCGATAGTACAACATACACGTCCTCTGCAGCAAAAGGAGCGGTGATAAGCCACTTTCGACTACGAGCTTCGTTCCAATAGTTCCCCGCTAAAATATCAAGTTCCCCAGCGTCGAGTTTAGACTCTATGCGTTTCCATGGTAGACCGGTTTCAATTTTTAGCGTTACGCCTAAATCTTGCGCTAATAGTGTTAAAACGTCGAATGCGATTCCAGTTGCCCTTACTTTTCCTTCGAACTCGTTAAACGCATAAGGAAACCATTGCTCTGCGCCAGCAGTATTCAATACCTTACATTCTGTGCTTGCAATAGCGCGATGGTTAAGTAAAAAGAATAGAATAAATGCACCACAAATAGACCCGAGAAGGCGAAAGGGAGAGCTGGAGGTATAGATGGGTAATGATGCCATAATTTACTCACTTACCACAGCAGATAGCAGTGCATATCTTGTGTGATTATCTATGTAATAGTTTCGTTATACATAAAACCCTATCGACTGGCAATTAGTCGATAGGGTTACATTCAATAGTGAATAAATCTGAGGGAATAATCGATCATTCCCCTAAAGATAAGACTACTGCGCGGAATGAGTACCTTCGACTTCCTCGTCTTGGTCTTCAGATAGTACAGCCCACACATCGTGCTCGTTAGCATGAATTACTTCAGCCCACACTCGATCACCCGGTTTAACGTCATAAACACCGTTTAAGTGCACTAAGCCGTCAACTTCTGGTGCATCTGCGTAAGTACGACCAACTGCGCCTTCTGCATCAACACTGTCGATAACAACTTGATATTCGTTTCCGATCCTCGCTTGTAATCGTGCGGCGCTGATTTCGCCCTGAACTTCCATAAAGCGTGCAAGTCGAGCTTGTTTAACATCCTCTGGAACCGGATCAGGTAAGTCATTTGCTCTTGCGCCTTCAACAGGCGAATAAGCGAATGCGCCAACGCGGTCTAGCTGTGCTTCGCGAAGGAAATCCAATAATTCTTCAAACTCTTCTTCCGTTTCACCCGGAAAGCCGACAATAAATGTCGAACGAATTACCAGTGACGGGCACTGTTCACGCCACTTTTTAACACGTTCTAGAACACGTTCAGCGCTACCAGGACGCTTCATTAACTTTAATATACGTTTATTGGCGTGTTGGAACGGAATATCTAAATATGGAAGTATTTTACCTTCGTTCATTAGAGGGATAAGGTCATCGACGTGCGGGTAGGGATACACGTAATGTAAACGCACCCAAATGCCCATTTCGCCAAGCTTTTCACAAAGCTGTTGCATGTGTGCTTTAACTGGCATGCCGTTCCAAAAGCCCGTTCTGTGCTTAACGTCAACGCCGTAGGCGCTGGTATCTTGCGAAATAACCAATAGCTCTTTAACGCCGGCATCTTTTAAACGCTTGGCTTCATCGAGAATATTACCCACTGGACGGCTGACTAAGTCACCACGCATAGAAGGAATTATGCAGAACGTGCAACGGTGGTTACAGCCCTCTGATATTTTCAAATAAGCATAGTGACGGGGGGTTAACTTAACGCCATGATCAGGAATAAGGTCTTCAAACGGATTGTGCTGTGGTTTAGGGAGGTGATCATGTACCTGTTCTACAACCGTTTCATAAGCATGGGGGCCGGTGATAGCTAACACATTTGGGTGAAGCTCTCTAATTTCGTCTTCTTTAACGCCCAAACACCCGGTTACGATAACTTTGCCGTTTTCTTTTAATGCTTCACCAATAGTGTCTAATGACTCTTCAACCGCGGCATCAATAAACCCACAGGTGTTTACGATAACCAAATCGGCGTCGTTGTACGTAGGTACCACGTCATAACCTTCGGTGCGAAGTTGAGTAAGAATACGCTCTGAATCAACTAAGTTCTTAGGACACCCTAAGCTAACAAAACCAATTCTGCTGCCATTACTTTGCTGCGAAGGTTTGTTATCACTTAATACCTTCACTGGCGTTTCTAGCGTTGTGGTTTTATTTACTACTTTGTTTGGATTAAACGTTTCTACTGTCATCTAAAATATCACCTGGAAAATGACTGAGCTTAAAATGGCCGCGGATTATACAGGAAAACCGACCTGTACGCAGTATATATAATTGGCGGTGAAAATATAAAATATAAACACAATCACAGAAACGACTGTAAGCAATAGAACTCAAGGTTTTCTGTAGGGTAGAGACCCTCACATAACTAAGTGAAAGCGAGAAAGTGGTTTAAAAATGTTTCTTTCATCCCCACCTTAACCGCTTCTTACAAATAAACATCGTCAAATTGAACGGGTAAAAAACGTTCATTGTTAAAAAATAGAAGTGAAAACATGCTGAAACTACCGCTAACATCTTATGATGAGTCAGGGCGAATTCTACCACCGCGCTGGCTGTATAGCGTATTTATACTTCTATGTATTGACTGGCTCGCGTTTATCTTTTCTGTGGCATCTCGCACGCAAACCAGTGAGCTTCTTGCATTCTTTTATCCGCAAAAGGAAACCTTGGGGTTGGGGCTGGCGGCCAGTTTACCTGTGCTTATCTCACTAATTTTGGTTAGCCAAAGAGATCGCTTATGGAAAAATGGTTATTTGGTGTGGCGACGATGGGTTATCCCTTTAGCACAGCTGGGGGTATTGGCGTTATTAAGCGTTCAGCTTTACTACACCATGCATCATCACTGGGGCTTTGAATACATAACGGGCGTAAAAATCGTTTTTTACACCATAGCGCTGTACGCTATTTCTAAAAGTCGGCATTTAAAGTGGATGGTAGAGGATTGGGAAACTCCCAATCCCTGAAATACCGTTTTGGGTGGTTTTTTAACACTCAACCGACTTGATGTTTGGCTGCGTGTAAAGTGTGTGAAAACCTTAGTGACTGCGTAAGTGGTTACTCAACGCTTGTTCATAATAAGCAAATACACTGATTTGGCTATCATTAACCAAGCGTTCGTAACATATACCAGCTAAGGCATAAGTATTTTCACCTACTTGTAAAAACACTGCTGGCGCTTTGGGGTTTGACTGGTCATAAATCCATTCGCCTGCTAACTGTGTTTTCAAAATTTCTCCAACGTAAGCCCCGAAGATATTACAAATGGTGAAAACCGCTTCATCTTCTAATGCTAAATCGTGATACTTATCAACAAAGCTGAGCAAAATGTCATCTACCAATGCCACGCTAGCAGGGGAGTGGTCGAGTACAATATTGAACTCATCGGCTGCAGTAACCACTGCGTCTTTTGCGCAATCGGCCATTAATTTATTGAGTTCATCAGGTGACATTTTGTTCTCCTTCTCACCAAATTTGAAATAACGAGCTTTGTTAATGTTGCAAGCTAGCTGTTTATATTCTTATCTTTTTAGTCGTTTTTCTAATATCTTCAAAACGCAGCGCCACATAAGTAGCTGGTTTGCACTATGCGTAATACACTAGTAACAATACACAATGATGCGTAAAAATTTGTTAAGACAAGGCTTTATAAGCTTTTGGCTATTGTGCGCAAGTTATCGGCCAAAGTCTATTTTTGTCCAGTTAATCTGTTAATTACGCTAGCAGCGGCGAACATCCCAAAAGTGGCGGTAACAGTCACCACCGCGCCAAAGCCGCCTGCACAGTCGAGTCGCGTGCCGCCTTCCATTGCTGATTTGTTGTAACAGACTGAGCCATCAGGTTGTGGGTAGCGCAACTGTTCAGTTGAATAGATACACTCAACGCCAAAACGACGTTTGGGGTTTTTGCTAAAGTTGTAATTACGTCGAAGTTCACTGCGTAGCTTTGCAGCTAGTGGGTCTTGCGTTGTTTTTGCAAGGTCGCCTTTTGTTACCTGAGTTGGGTCAATTTGACCGCCCGCACCGCCAACCGTAACTATTGGAATTTTATTGCGTTTGCAGTGCGCAATCATCGCTGCTTTAGCTCTAATGCTATCCGTGGCATCAACGACTGCATGCATTTCTTTGGTTAACAGCGCTGCTGTATTCTCTGGCGTGACGAAATCTTCAATACAGTGAACCTTGCAAGCTGGGTTTATTAATTTAATTCGAGCTGCAATGGCATCGACCTTTGCTTCACCAATGGTATTTGAAAGTGCGTGAATTTGACGGTTTGTATTGGTTACGCAAATGTCGTCCAAATCAATAAGTGTAATAGTTCCAACGCCTGAGCGTGCAAGCGCTTCGGCAGTCCAACTTCCTACACCGCCAATACCGACTACGGCCACATGACTATTGGCTAAATTATTGGTTTGCTGCGCACCGTACAAACGCACAATGCCGCCTAAACGAGGGTCATCAGACATGTTTCACTTCACTTAAAAAATAAACTTACGAAAGTATGCGTTAGCGTTATAACTCGAATACACGCTAGCGGGCGCGCATCATCTCAAAAGTGAATACCAAAGATCAATACACTCCAGTTTTTTCGAATAATAAATCCGATTTTAAGCAACATACGTTCTACACAATACATGTTTAAATGATTTCATATTTAATGAAAGATAGAAAAGGGGCTAGCGCATGGGCTTACTCGTTGACGGGAAATGGCAGGATAAGTGGTACGACACTAGCAAGAACGGCGGTAAATTTGAGCGCCAAGCATCCAAATTTCGTGACAACGTCAGCAATGATGAAGATGCGAAGTATCCTGTAGAATCGGGCCGGTACCACCTTTACGTGTCTTTAGCCTGCCCGTGGGCACACCGCGCACTCATCTTTAGAAAACTAAAGGGTTTAGAAGAACATATTGATGTTTCAGTTGTTCACCCTGAGATGCTCGACAACGGATGGGAGTTTAAAAAATATCCTGGGTCGACGGGAGATAAACTATATGGATTTGATTATGCCCATCAGATTTATACCAAAGCGAAGCCTGAGATAACCACACGGGTTACTGTTCCAATCTTGTGGGACAAGCAAACTGAAACCATCGTCAATAATGAATCGGCAGAGATCATCCGCATTTTTAATAGTGGTTTCAATACACTTACTAGCAACGATGATGACTATTACCCTGAAGCACTTCGACAGGAAATAGATGACATCAACGAGATGGTTTATCACGATATTAATAACGGTGTGTATAAGGCTGGTTTTGCAACCACCCAGAAGGCATATGAAGAGGCAGTTAATGCTTTGTTTCATGCGCTAGATATTGTTGAAGAACGACTAAGTAAACAGCGTTATTTGGTCGGAAGTAATATTACTGAAGCTGACTGGCGGTTATTTACCACGCTTATCCGCTTTGACGCGGTGTACCACGGTCATTTCAAGTGCAATAAAAAGCAAATTGCAAACTATCCGAATATTTATGGCTATATGAAGGAGCTTTATCAGGTGCCGGGTGTAGCTGAAACAGTAAATTTTGATCACATCAAAAGACACTATTACTTCAGTCATACCATGATAAATCCGACACAAATCATTCCTGTGGGACCCGAGCAAGACCTCATGTCCGCACACGGTCGCGAAAATATCGGGTAATTTCGTTTGGCTATAGTCGCAGGGTTTTAAGGTAGGTAAAAAAATGTCAGTTGAAGTAAGTGAACAGAAAACAATAGTTAAAGTGGTAAGAGGAATGCCGACTAGTGATGGTGCTGGCGTATCTCTTACGCGAATTATCGGCCAACCTGATCTGCCGCGATTGGATCCATTTCTAATGCTAGATTTTTTTGGGTCAGATAACCCGGGAGAGTATATCGCAGGGTTTCCTCCCCACCCACATAGAGGGTTTCAGACAGTTACTTACATGCTTGCAGGCAAAATGCGCCACAAAGACTCCGTAGGAAATGAAGGGGTGATCGATGCCGGCGGCATCCAGTGGATGAACGCGGGGAGAGGAATTATTCACGAAGAAATGCCAGAGCAGGAAGAGGGGTTATTGCAAGGCTTTCAATTGTGGGTGAATCTTCCTGCAAAAGAAAAAATGTCAGCGCCAAACTATCAAGATATCCAGCCAGATAGTGTTCCCACCGTGCAGATACAAAACGCTTCAGTAAAAGTATTAGCAGGGGAAGTTGATGGTGTGAAAGGACCTGTTAAGACAACCGCCGTTGCTCCTACGTTCTTAGACATTGACCTAAAAGGCGGACAATGCGATATAGCCTTAAAATCCAATGAAGCTGCTTTTCTCTATGTTTACGAAGGGAATATAACAGTTGGTAAGGGCGATCAAGCGCAAAAAACCATGCTGGAATCAGGAGAGTTAGGCGTTTTGTCTCAGCAGGGAACACGTCTATCTTTTTCTTCAGAGAAGGGTTCTAAGATTATTGTTGTATCAGGTAAACCTATCAACGAGCCAATTGTCCAATATGGGCCTTTCGTGATGAATTCTCAGCAGGAAATTGTGCAGGCATTTAATGATTACCAAAGCGGTGTACTGGCGAAGTAAAAAGAAAATCCGGTATAACTTTTAAATGCTGAGGCTGGTTTTGATACTGTGGTTGTCATGGTTTGTAAGGAGCATTTCCTCCAATGCATTTTGAAAGTATTGCCGAGAAACATGTGTTGTCTCTTTTGGATTTCGAGCACAAAAACAAAGATTATTTTGAAAAGTCGATAGCGCCTAGGGATGAAGGTTTCTACTCTTTAGAAGGCGTTGGCTATCATATAAACGAATTGCTTTACTTACAAAAGCAGAGAAAAGCGTGCGGCTACGTTCTCATTGGCGACCATCAAGATAAGAGCATAATAGCCCGCGCTAACCTAAAAAATATCATAGGCAATACAGCAGAAATAGGTTATCGGGTTGCGGAAAAAGAAAGCGGAAAAGGGATCGCCTCTCGTTGCGTAAGGTTTTTAATTGAGCAAGCTAAAGTTTCGAGTTTAACTATGCTAACCGCGGAAGTGATGGACAATAATCCTGCGTCTGACAAGGTACTTATTAAAAATGGTTTTGCGCCGACAATTTGCTTTCCAAGAAAATATCGTCATAGAGGTGTAGTTTATAACAGTATTTACTATGAACTAGCACTTTAGGCAGGTTGATACGTAACTGTGCGTAATCAATTGATGCGTTATTACAAATTGAATTAGTAATTCTCTACCCCTAATGATTTAATATCCATGTGTCTAAAAACATGTTTTTCTTTTACGGTATAGCGAAGGGCGTGCATGCGTCTGTCGTTTGTAAAAGGTGTTCTAGTAATTACATATAGTTAAAACTCAGGGAATTTTGATCTAGATGGCAACCCCAATTACCTGCTTTAAAGCATACGACATTCGCGGCGAATTAAATTCACAGCTAACGGAAGAGGTAGCTTACCGAATTGGTTATGCGTTTGCTAAGGAACTAGCTGCCACGACGGTGGTTGTTGGTAGTGACGTGCGTCTTACCTCTACACCTCTAAAGTTAGCGTTAAGTGCAGGGCTGATTGACGCTGGTGCAACAGTGACTGACATTGGCATGGCGGGAACAGAAGAAATTTACTTCGCTACAAAGCATCTTGGTGTTGATGGTGGCATTGAAGTCACGGCAAGCCACAACCCTATTAATTACAACGGCATGAAGCTGGTTAAAGCGGGTTCTATACCAATCAGTGGTGACACTGGCTTAAATGCAATTAAAGATAAAGCGGAAGCATTGGAAGATAGCTACGTGTCAGAGCGATTATCCCACTACACAGAGGGGGCGATAATTGACGCGGAAGCATTCTTTAATGGTACGGCTCATGTAAAAAAAGAGAAGCTTTCTGAAACCGATAAATATGCGGTTAAGTCTTGTATGTCCGACTATGTTTCTCACATGCTTTCTTACGTTAACTTAAATAATTTCACGCCATTAAAAGTAGTAGTTAACGCAGGTAATGGTGCTGCTGGGCCAGCATTAGACGCCATTGAAAAAGAAATGATTGCGCGGGGCGTACCGATTGAATTTATAAAAGTACATCACAATGCGGATGGTAAATTTCCTAACGGTATACCCAACCCATTACTGCCTGAAAACCGCGCTGATACGGCCGGTGCAGTTAAAGCGTCTGGCGCCGATTTTGGTATCGCCTGGGATGGTGACTTTGACCGCTGTTTCTTATTTGATGCGGACGGTGAATTCATTGAGGGATATTATATTGTTGGCTTGTTAGCTGAAGCCTTCATTGAGAAAAATACCGATAGCAAAATCATTTATGATCCTCGCGTATACTGGAACACGGAAGATGTTGTAGCGAACGCAGGCGGTACTCCTATTAAATCTAAAACAGGGCATGCATTTATTAAAGAGCGTATGCGCAAAGAAGATGCAGTGTATGGCGGTGAAATGAGCGCGCACCATTACTTTAGAGATTTTGCTTACTGTGATTCAGGTATGATTCCATGGTTACTGATTGCCGAATTGGTATGCGTTAAGAAGCAAACTCTCGCGAGTATGGTAAAAGCGCGTATAGAGGCGTTCCCTTCTTCAGGTGAAATTAACAGTAAGCTAAAAGATGCTGACGCCGCTTTAGAGCGAGTGACGAGCAAATACCAGCCTCTTGCCAGTGTCGTTGATACTACCGATGGCCTGGGTCTTGAGTTCGATACATGGCGCTTCAACTTGCGTAAATCGAACACTGAACCAGTTATTCGTTTAAATGTAGAAAGTAAAGGCGACATTGCGTTAATGGAGCAGAAAACAGAAGAGTTACTTTCGCTTATTCGCGCAGAATAGTGTTGGCATTTTTCGTTTCGAACGACGAAAGCCAAATAAATAAAGGCGATAATATTGAAATATTATCGCCTTTTTTCTTAATGAAAATTTACAACCGATAATGTTTATAAATCAAAGGTTTAATATGGTTATGCGTAACATTTTGTTCAAGTGAATTCTAATCGTGAGTCCATTTCAGTAGTGATTGTATTTCACTAACCACTAGCGCTACAAAAGAACTGCGATAGGTTCCTAAACCAAGAACACTGTGCGCTAGCCTAATCAAGATTATACAAGTAGGTAAATCATCCACGCGTGGCAGATAACAACAACGCTGGTTAGTCCCATTCTTAAGCTAATGTAACTAACGACTTGTTCTTTAGGCAGGCTCAAAGTGAACTTGTCATAGATTAATACCGCGACGTAGCTAAGCGATAATACGCCAAATACTTTTACATCGTGTGAGAATACTAAGCACATCCATCCAATAATGGTCGGCAACATCGCGATTAACATTTGTTTGTCATAGCGTTGGTTGCTTATTGAATCCCACCAATGAATACCACCAAAAAACGATAACAGCACTGCTGAATACTGAACGAAGTAAACTGCACTTTGGGTTAATGGTAATAAATTAAGTTGATACGCCAAAGGCATAGCAATAAAAGGAATAAGGCCGGCAATTCCTAAAAAGACAGCAGAATAGGGCATTAGTGTTCCTTGTAGTAGAAGTGTAAAAACAAAAATAGCGCCATATAGGCGCTATTTTTACTATTAAGCATAGTTCTAAGTTCAGTATTACCTGACTAATTACTTAATTGGCGTGTATTTACGCTGGCTGTGGCCAGTGTATAGCTGACGAGGACGACCAATCTTCTGTTTAGGGTCGCTCATCATCTCATGCCAATGTGAGATCCAGCCTACTGTACGAGACAGAGCGAAGATACACGTGAACATGTTAGTTGGAATGCCGATAGCTTTAAGCACGATGCCTGAGTAGAAATCAACGTTCGGGAACAGTTTCTTCTCTGCGAAGTATGGGTCGCTTAACGCAATTTTTTCAAGTTCCATAGCAACTTCTAGAAGTGGATCTTTTACGTTAAGTTCATTTAATACTTCGTGGCAGCTTTCACGCATTACTGTTGCACGAGGGTCGTGGTTTTTGTAAACGCGGTGACCGAAGCCCATAAGACGGAACGGGTCGTTCTTGTCTTTAGCACGTGCAATAAACTCAGGAATGCGGTCTACAGTACCGATTTCTTCAAGCATGTTCAGACATGCTTCGTTTGCACCACCGTGTGCAGGCCCCCACAATGAAGCAACACCAGCAGAGATACATGCGTACGGGTTAGCACCAGATGAACCAGCAAGGCGAACGGTAGACGTTGACGCATTTTGCTCGTGATCTGCGTGTAGCGTAAAGATACGGTCCATTGCGCGCTCAACAGCTGGGCTGATTTGATATTCTTCTGCTGGTACAGAGAACATCATGTTCAGGAAGTTAGCTGCGTAGCTTAAATCGTTACGTGGATAAACGAATGGCTGACCTACGTTGTATTTGTAGCACATAGCAACAAGGGTAGGCATCTTAGCAATTAGACGGTGAGCGCTGCGGATACGCTGCTCTTCATTAGAAACGTCTAAATCACTGTGATAGAACGAAGACATAGCGCCAACGGTACCACATAGCATTGCCATAGGGTGTGCGTCGTTGCGGAAACCGTGGAAGAACATGTTAATTTGTTCATGTACCATGGTGTGACGAGTAATTGTCTCTTTAAACTCTTCGTACTGTTCTTTTGTTGGTGCATCACCGTGAAGCAACATGTGGCAAACTTCTAAGTAGTCTGCGTCACGCGCCAGCTCTTCAATAGGGAAACCGCGGTGTAATAACACACCTTGAGCGCCATCAATATAGGTAATTGAAGACTCGCAAGATCCTGTCGCCATAAAACCTGGGTCGTACGTGAAATAACCGTGTTGGCCTAACGTACGGACATCGATTACATCTTGTCCTTCGGTGCCAGACAAGATAGGAAGCTCGATTTCCTTACCGCCGGCTTTAAGAATGGCTTTCTGATCTGCCATAAAATGCTCTCCTCAGAATGGTTCTGTTTGCAGCGAAAACGGACGAAAATATCCGCTTCGTTGGGAAAAGTGGGCGTATTTGTACTTTATTATGTACCAACAAGTCAATTTAATTGCATATATGCACAATAAATATTCCGAATTGCTTAAAAAAATAATAGCAATCAGATAACGATTAATTAACTCGTTGGGAATTCACTTTGCCCGATACGGTGCAATTATCAATGGCTTTTCGACAAAGGTAAACCACCGATCGATAAATATATTAACAGGTTAGTTTAAAAAGTAACCTTTTGATGTGGAATAAATACTCATACAGATTAAATGTGCTTAATTTCTTGTTGATATGCATAGTTATTCCATTTGGCTACTGGTAAACTTCTCAACACTGTAATTGCGCTCGTTTAAACGTGTTGCGCACAATTTTGATCTCTTTTTATTCAAAATAATTATCGTAAAAGTGCATATAGCGACTAAAGTCTTACTACGGCACAAAAAATTGTAATTATATACTACGCTGGATATACTCAGCGGTGCTTTTGGAATGGAATAATTATTCTGTTACAGGCATTAAAGAATAATTCACAAATTGTTAACAACTCAGTGGATGAGGCAATTAACAGGTTAAAAATCGAATTCACTTACTCAGGACATAATAAAGGTAAGAAATTCATTATCCCCTACGGATTAAACAGGCATACATTGTGAAAAAGCAAAGACCAGTAAATTTAGAACTCAATACTATTAAATTTCCGCCCTCTGCTATTTCGTCAATTCTCCACCGTGTAACCGGTGTTGCAATGTTCTTCGCGCTACTTTTTGTTATCTGGGCATGGGCAGTTTCTGTTCATTCGCCTGAAGGTTTCGCGGACGTACATGCAATCATGGACGGTTTCCTTGGAAAATTTGTCGCAATTGGCACAGCTTCAGCGCTGACGTATCACATTCTAGGCGGCCTAAGACACGTTGTTATGGATTTAGGTCACTGGGAAGAATTAGAGTCGGGTAACACAAGTGCAAAAGCAGTAATCGCACTTTGGGTTGTACTGACCGTAGTATTGGGAGTTGCATTATGGTAACCAACCAAGCAAGCATTAAGCGTGACGGCGTACAAGACTACGTTTCACTTCGCGCTACAGCAGCAATTATTTTCGCGTACTCGGTTTTCATGGCGTGGTTTTTCATTACCACCGATAACCTAACGTTTATCGAATGGCGAGGATTGTTCTCTGGCCTAGCTATGAAAGTTTTCACATTGGCAACACTAGTAGCAGTGATGATCCACGTGCGCATCGGCCTTTGGCAGGTGCTTACAGACTATGTTAAATCAGCAGGTCTGCGCGCAGGACTACAATATATCTTAAATATCATCGCATTCGGCTATGTAGCTGTTGGCCTATTCGTATTGTGGGGAGTGTAAAATGAGTTTACCCGTTCACGAGTTTGATGCAGTTGTAATTGGTGCTGGCGGTGCAGGTATGCGCGCAGCATTACAGATTTCACAGTCTGGTAAATCATGTGCACTGTTATCTAAAGTATTTCCAACCCGTTCTCACACTGTGTCTGCGCAGGGTGGTATTACCGTAGCACTTGGTAATTCACACGAAGACAACTGGGAATGGCACATGTATGACACCGTTAAGGGCTCTGATTATATCGGTGACCAAGACGCAATCGAATACATGTGTAAAACTGGCCCAGAAGCAATTATTGAAATGGAGAACATGGGTTTACCGTTCTCGCGTTTCGAAAATGGTAAAATCTACCAGCGTCCTTTTGGTGGTCAGTCTAAAAACTTTGGTGGAGAGCAGGGCGCACGTACCGCGGCTGCAGCTGACCGTACTGGTCACGCACTTCTTCACCTTCTTTACCAGCAAAACGTAAAGAACAAGACCAAAGTATTCTCTGAGTGGTATGCACTAGACCTAGTTAAAAACCAAGACGGCGACGTTGTGGGTTGTACCGCAATTGATATCGAGTCTGGAGAAGTGGTTTACTTCAAGTCTCGCGCTGTTGTACTAGCAACAGGCGGTGCTGGTCGAATCTACGCATCTACTACAAACGCACACATCAATACTGGTGACGGTGTTGGTATGGCACTTCGTGCAGGCGTTGCGGTTCAGGATATGGAAATGTGGCAGTTCCACCCAACGGGTATAGCTGGCGCAGGAACATTGGTAACAGAAGGTTGTCGTGGTGAAGGTGGTTACCTCCTAAACAAAGACGGCGAACGTTTCATGGAACGTTATGCACCTAACGCGAAAGACCTTGCTGGTCGTGACGTTGTTGCGCGTTCAATGATGACTGAAATTCGTGAAGGTCGTGGTTGTGAAGGCCCATGGGGTACTCACATTAAGCTTAAGCTTGACCACCTTGGTAAAGACGTTCTTGAGTCTCGTCTACCTGGTATCCTTGAACTTTCACGTACGTTTGCACACGTTGACCCAGTGAAAGAGCCAATTCCAGTAATTCCTACTTGTCACTATATGATGGGTGGTATTCCTACAAATGTTGATGGCCAATGTCTAACGGTTGATGAAAACGGTAACGACAAGGTTGTTAACGGTCTATTTGCTTGTGGTGAGATTGCATGTGTATCTGTACACGGTGCGAACCGTCTTGGCGGTAACTCACTACTTGACCTTGTTGTATTCGGTCGCGCGACTGGTTTACATCTTGGTAAGACATTGTCTGAAATGGCACCAACGCGCGACGCATCAGAGTCTGATCTTGAAGCTTCTATGACGCGTTTCAATCGTTGGGAAAATTCAGAGAAAGGTAAGGGCGAAGACCCAGTTCAAATTAAGAAAGACTTGCAGAAATGCATGCAGCTTAACTTCTCAGTATTCCGTGAAGGTGAAGCAATGGCGGAAGGTCTTAAAGAGCTTAGCGAAATTCGCGAGCGTCTTAAGCATGCACGCCTTGACGACAAGAGCGCAGACTTCAATACCCAGCGTATTGAGTGTTTAGAGCTTGATAACCTAATGGAAACCGCGTACAGCACAGCAGTAGCAGCGAACTTCAGAACGGAAAGCCGTGGCGCTCACAGCCGCTTCGACTTCCCGGACCGTGATGATGATAACTGGTTATGCCACAGTATCTACGATCCGAACACTGATAAAATGCTTAAACGTGAAGTGAATATGGCGCCTAAGCTTAGGGAAGCATTCCCGCCTAAAGTGCGTTCATATTAAGAGAGGCAACGATCATGCAATTAACTTTTTCGATTTATCGTTATAACCCAGAAGTAGATGCGAAGCCTCGCATGCAAGACTACACTCTAGAAGTAGAGGAAGGTCAGGACATGATGGTGCTAGACGCGCTACTTGCACTTAAAGAGCAAGATCCGACGCTTTCTTTCCGTCGCTCGTGCCGCGAAGGTGTATGTGGTTCAGACGGTGTGAACATGAACGGCAAAAACGGCCTAGCGTGTATTACTCCGCTTTCTGCACTGGGCAAAGGTAAAATAGTAGTTCGTCCACTTCCAGGTCTACCGGTAGTACGTGACCTTGTTGTTGATATGACGCAGTTCTATACACAATACGAGAAGATTAAGCCGTTCTTAATCAACGACAGTAAGCAACCGCCAGCGCGCGAGCACTTACAGTCGCCAGAGGAGCGTGCAAAACTAGACGGTCTTTACGAGTGTATTTTATGTGCATGTTGTTCAACTTCATGCCCGTCATTCTGGTGGAACCCTGATAAGTTCATCGGTCCTGCTGGTCTGCTTCACGCTTATCGTTTCCTTATCGATAGCCGTGATACAGCAACTGAAGAGCGTCTTAACGACCTTGATGATGCGTTCAGCGTATTCCGCTGTCACGGTATCATGAACTGTGTAAGTGTATGTCCTAAGGGCTTAAACCCAACTAAAGCAATAGGCCAAATTAAGTCTATGCTTTTACAACGGGCTGTTTAGTACTATATTCTGTTAACTTCCTAAAGTTACAGATAGTGATGCTCTAAATAGCCATCCCAAAAGGATGGCTATTTTTTTATATATTCGCTGTTATAACACTTGGTTATGCTGAGAATAACCTTATAATACATCTTGATTGTTAACTAGATTTTATAAAACGTAGCAAGGCAAATTAAATGCAAGAAAGCGTGATGAAAGCGTGGTGGGATTCCTCGCACATGGCAGGTGCCAACGCTGCCTATGTTGAAGAGTTGTATGAAACCTATTTAGAAGACCCGCAAAGTGTCTCTGAAAATTGGCGACAAATCTTCGATAACCTCCCCAAAGTCGATGGCGTAGAGTTAGAAACCAATCATACAACAATTAAAAATCAATTTAGGCAACTTGCTGCGTTAGGGCCTACAGCCCGCATGTCTAGTCCGTCTGTGCCTTCTGCAAGTGTTTCAGACGACAGGCAAGTTAAAGTTCTTCAGTTAATTAACGCGTTCCGCTTCCGCGGGCACCAGCACGCTAACTTAGACCCTCTTGGTCTATGGAAACAAGAGCGTGTTCGCGACCTTGAATTATCTCACCACAGCCTTTCTGAACAAGATTTTGATTCAGTCTTCAATGTAGGGTCTTATGCTATTGGCAAAGATTCTATGCCGCTTGGTGAACTGTTTAAATCGCTTAACCGCACTTATTGTGGCTCTATCGGTGCAGAATATATGCACATCACTGATACCGAGCAGAAGCGTTGGTTACAACAAAAAATTGAATCTGTTCAAGCAAAACCTGAAATTTCTCGCGATGAGAAGTTAGGCATTCTTAAAGGCCTTACTGCGGCTGACGGAATGGAAAAGTATTTGGGTTCTAAATTCCCAGGTGCAAAGCGTTTCTCGCTAGAAGGTGGCGACGCACTTATTCCAATGCTTAAAGGTTTAATTACCAAAGCAGGCACTGCGGGTACCAAAGAAGTGGTTATCGGCATGGCTCACCGTGGTCGTTTGAATGTTCTAGTTAACGTGCTGGGTAAAAACCCTTCTGTCCTGTTTGACGAATTCTCAGGTAAGCACGACGACTCACTAGGTGCGGGTGACGTTAAGTATCACGCAGGCTTCTCTTCAGATTTTGCAACGCCTGGTGGCAACGTTCACTTAGCGCTAGCATTTAACCCGTCTCACCTTGAAATCGTTAACCCAGTAGTAATGGGGTCAGTACGTGCACGTCTTGCTCGCCGCAACAACGACACCAATACTGTACTTCCAATTACTATTCACGGTGACTCGGCAATAGCAGGTCAGGGTGTAGTTCAAGAAACCTTCAACATGTCACAAACTCGTGGCTTTGCTGTGGGTGGTACAGTTCGAATCGTGGTAAACAACCAGGTTGGTTTCACGACGTCTAAAACTGAAGATACTCGTTCTACACAATACTGTACTGACATTGCTAAAATGGTACAGGCGCCAATTTTCCACGTGAACTCTGACGATCCTGAAGCGGTTGCCTTTGTTACACAGCTTGCGCTTGAATACCGTAATAAGTTTAAGAAAGACGTTGTAATTGATTTAGTTTGTTACCGTCGTCATGGTCACAACGAAGCGGATGAGCCAAATGCTACGCAGCCGTTGATGTACCAAAAAATTAAAAAGCATCCAGTTCCACGCGTAATCTATGCTGATCAGCTAATTGCTGAAGGTGTGATAGAACAACGCGATGCAGATCGTTATGTTGAAGAGTACCGTGAAGCTCTTGACCATGGCGCGTGCGTTGTTGAAGAGTGGCGTCCGATGACAGAGCATAGCGTTGACTGGTCTCCGTACCTTGGTCACGACTGGGATACGCCTTACGATGGAGCGCTTTCAGTTGAGAAGCTTAAAGAGCTTGGTGAGTCAATCACTACTATTCCTGAAGAGCACAAGCTTCAGTCTCGTGTAAACAAGCTTTACCAAGACCGTAAAGCGATGGTCGCGGGTGAAAAGCTACTTGATTGGGGTATGGCAGAGAACTTAGCTTATGCCACTATCGTAGATGCCGGCGAAGATATTCGTATTACAGGTCAGGATTCAGGCCGTGGTACTTTCTTCCACCGTCACGCGGTATTGCACAATCAAAAAGACGCATCGACGTATATGCCACTACAGCATATTCGTGAAGGTCAGGGTGAAATTGAAATTTACGACTCTGTGCTTTCGGAAGAAGCAGTAATGGCATTTGAGTATGGTTATGCGACAGCAGAGCCTACATGTCTGACTATTTGGGAAGCCCAGTTTGGTGATTTCGCTAACGGTGCGCAGGTTGTTTTTGACCAATTCTTAAGCTCTGGTGAAGCGAAATGGGGCCGTTTGTGTGGTCTAACCGTTTTACTGCCCCATGGTTATGAAGGTCAGGGACCAGAGCACAGTTCTGCACGCCTTGAACGTTTCCTTCAAATGTGTGCTGATCACAACTGGCAAGTGTGTGTGCCTTCTACACCTGCGCAGGTTTATAACATGCTTCGTCGCCAAGTGGTGCGCCCTATGCGTAAGCCACTTATCGTAATGTCGCCTAAGTCACTATTACGTCATCCTCTTGCGGTATCTTCACTTGAAGAGCTAGCAGAAGGTAAATTCCATAACGTAATCGGTGAAATTGATGATATCGATCCGAAGAATGTGAAACGTGTCGTTATGTGTTCGGGCAAGGTTTACTACGATTTGTTAGACCAGCGCCGTAAAAATGAGCAAACAGACGTTGCAATCATCCGTTTAGAGCAACTTTATCCATTCCCACAAGAAGAATGCGCTAAAGTTGTGGCACAATACAGCCATGTAAAAGATTGGGTTTGGTGTCAAGAAGAGCCTCAAAACCAAGGCGCTTGGTACTGTAGCCAACACCACTTCTGGCAAGCAATTCCAGATGGTGCAAAATTAACATATGCAGGCCGTGATGCATCCTCGTCACCTGCAGTAGGTTATGTATCCGTTCACAACCAGCAACAGAAAGCCCTGGTTGAAAACGCACTCACAATTAAATAAGGAACAGTAATGACAATTGAGATAAAAGTTCCGGTTCTACCTGAGTCAGTTGCCGATGCCACCATTGCAACCTGGCACGTAAAGGCCGGTGACGCAGTTAAACGAGACCAGAACCTGGTTGATATTGAAACTGATAAAGTGGTTTTAGAAGTTGTGGCGCCAGCGGACGGTACAATTGGTGAGATCCTAAACGAAGAGGGTGCAACTGTTTTAGGCGAACAAGTTATTGCTAAACTAGAAAAGGGCGGAGCGGCTGCACCGGCTGAAGCCAAAACAGAAAGCAAAGCAAAAGACGATTCAAAATCAGACGCGGCACCAGCGGCTTCTGGTAAAACTTCTGATGTTAAAGTGCCAGTACTTCCAGAATCTGTAGCTGACGCAACTATCGCTACATGGCACGTTGCTGTAGGTGAAGCTGTTTCTCGCGACCAAAACCTGGTTGATATCGAAACTGATAAAGTCGTGCTTGAAGTTGTGGCACCAGCAGACGGCTCTCTTGCAGAAATTCTTGCAGAAGAAGGCGCTACGGTAACTGCTGAAGAAGTAATTGCAAAATTTGTAGAAGGTGCTGCAAGCGGCGCTTCTGCTCCGGCGGCATCAAGCGATAACGACGACAGTGACGACAGTAGCGATGCGCTTAGTCCATCAGTACGTCGTTTACTTGCTGAAAAAGGCGTTGACGCAGCTAAAGTGAAAGGTACAGGTAAAAACGGCCGTATCACTAAAGAAGACGTTGAAAAGTACCTTAAAGGTGGCGAAAGCTCAGCAAAAGCAGCACCTGCTTCAACTGAATCTGTATCAGCAGAATTGCCAACGGGTAACCGTACTGAGAAGCGTGTTCCAATGACGCGTCTTCGTAAGACTATTGCTAACCGTCTTCTAGAAGCGAAGAACTCTACGGCAATGTTAACTACGTTTAACGAAGTTAACATGAAGCCAATTATGGATCTTCGTAAGCAGTATCAAGACAGCTTCGAGAAGCGTCACGGTATTCGTCTTGGTTTCATGTCTTTCTATGTGAAAGCGGTAACCGAAGCACTTAAACGTTTCCCTGAAGTTAACGCGTCAATCGACGGTGATGACATTGTTTATCACAACTACTTCGACGTATCGATTGCTGTTTCTACACCGCGTGGCCTTGTGACACCAGTACTTAAAGATACTGACACACTAGGCATGGCAGGTGTTGAAAAAGGAATTAAGGAACTAGCACTTAAAGGCCGTGACGGTAAGCTGTCATTGGCTGAACTACAAGGTGGTAATTTCACAATCACCAACGGTGGTGTGTTTGGTTCACTAATGTCTACACCAATCATTAACCCGCCACAGAGCGCTATCTTGGGTATGCATAAAATCCAAGACCGCCCAATGGCTGTTAATGGCAAAGTAGAAATTCTACCAATGATGTACCTAGCGCTTTCTTATGACCACCGTATTATCGATGGTAAAGAATCAGTAGGTTTCTTGGTAACCGTTAAAGAGATGCTAGAAGATCCAACACGTCTACTTCTAGACGTATAAGACTTTCGTCTCACGGAATTGTGGTTAGGCGCTTAGCTTGTGTATGCTTGCTTTGCGCCTAACGCAACGCTGATATTTGCCCTATAATATCAGTCAAACTAATCAAGTCGCATTTGCGGCTTTTGTCTTACTAAAAATCGGATAGAAACACCATGAATTTGCATGAATACCAAGGTAAGCAGCTATTCAAAGAATACGGTTTGCCTGTTTCTGAAGGATACGCAGCAGACACTGCTCAAGGTGCTGTAGAAGCCGCTGACCGAATTGGCGGAAACGAGTGGGTAGTTAAGTGTCAGGTACACGCGGGCGGTCGCGGTAAAGCTGGCGGTGTAAAGCTAGTTAAAAACAAAGACGACATTCGCGCTTTCGCTGAAAACTGGCTTGGCAAAAATTTGGTGACTTTCCAGACTGACGAAAACGGTCAGCCTGTGAGCAAAATCCTAGTAGAATCTTGCACAGATATCGCTAACGAGCTTTACCTTGGTGCAGTAGTTGACCGTACAACCCGTCGCGTTGTATTCATGGCTTCTACTGAAGGTGGCGTTGAGATTGAAACTGTTGCAGAAGAGACTCCAGAAAAAATCCTTAAAGCTGAAATCGACCCAATTGTTGGTCCTCAGCCTTACCAAGCACGCGAAATGGCGTTTAAACTTGGTCTTTCTGGCGTTCAAATCAAGCAATTCACTCAAATTTTCCTTGGCCTAGCTAAGATGTTTGAAGAGCTTGACGTTGCCCTAATCGAAATTAACCCGCTAGTTATCAAAACTGACGGTAACCTACACTGCCTAGACGCAAAAGTAGGTATCGATGGAAACGCGCTTTATCGTCAGCCTAAGCTGAAAGATATGCAAGATCCTTCACAAGAAGATGCGCGTGAAGCTCACGCTGCTCAGTGGGAACTAAACTACGTAGCACTAGACGGTAACGTAGGTTGTATGGTTAACGGTGCAGGTCTAGCAATGGGTACCATGGACATCGTAAACCTACACGGTGGTAAGCCAGCTAACTTCCTAGACGTTGGTGGTGGTGCAACTAAAGAGCGTGTTGCTGAAGCATTTAAAATCATCCTTTCTGATGACAATGTTAAAGCGGTATTGGTTAACATCTTCGGTGGTATCGTTCGTTGTGACATGATCGCTGAAGGTATTATCGGTGCAGTTAAAGAAGTTGGCGTTAAAGTGCCAGTTGTTGTGCGCCTTGAAGGTACCAATGCAGAACTTGGCCGTGAGGTTCTAGCGAACTCAGGTCTTGATATCATCGCTGCTGAATCGCTAACTGATGCAGCACAGAAAGTTGTTGCTGCAGCGGAGGGCAAATAATGTCTGTATTAATTAATAAAGATACTAAAGTAATTTGTCAGGGTTTCACTGGCGGTCAGGGTACATTCCACTCTGAGCAAGCAATTGCTTACGGTACGCAAATGGTTGGTGGTGTAACACCAGGCAAGGGCGGTACTGAGCACCTAGGTCTTCCAGTATTCAATACTGTACGTGAAGCGGTAGAAGCAACTGGCGCAACTGCAACAGTTATCTACGTACCAGCTCCTTTCTGTAAAGATTCAATCGTTGAAGCTGCAGATGCGGGTATTGAGCTAATCGTATGTATCACTGAAGGTATCCCAACGCTAGACATGCTTTACGTTAAAGAATACGTTGAAGCAAAAGGCGTTCGCATGATTGGTCCAAACTGCCCAGGTGTTATCACTCCTGGAGAGTGTAAGATTGGTATCATGCCTGGTCATATTCACAAGCCTGGTAAAGTAGGTATTGTTTCTCGCTCTGGTACGCTTACGTACGAAGCAGTTAAACAAACTACTGACGAAGGTTTCGGCCAGTCTACTTGTGTTGGTATCGGTGGTGACCCTATTCCTGGTTCTAACTTCATCGACATCCTTCAGATGTTCCAAGACGATCCGCAAACTGAAGCTATCGTAATGATCGGTGAGATCGGCGGTACTGCTGAAGAAGAAGCTGCGGCGTTCATCAAAGCGAATGTAACTAAACCTGTTGTTTCTTACATCGCTGGTGTTACTGCTCCTCCAGGCAAGCGTATGGGTCACGCTGGTGCAATCATCGCAGGCGGTAAAGGTACTGCTGATGAGAAGTTCAAAGCACTAGAAGACGCAGGCGTTAAAACTGTTCGTTCACTTGCCGATATCGGTAAGGCACTTCGCGAAACAACTGGTTGGTAAGCTAACGCTTTACAAACTTGTTTAAAAGCCCGCCTAGCGCGGGCTTTTTTGTGCCCGTTTATTAACATTTCTTCAAGTTTACATGTAACAAAATTACAACTATTTGCGCCAAAAGCCCGAAAATACGCATTTTGTGTTGTTAAATTACATATTAATGTGCATATCCTTTGTTAACGCCGTGTTGCACAAATTTTATTGAATACGTATGCAGGCAATTGTGCAAACCCTAGGTCCTCTATAGCATTATGCCGACGAGATGTATTGTCATTTAATTGTCATAAGAACAACAAAAAGACAACAACTATAACCGTATGGGACACCCGTTTTATGAAACAATTTAAACCCAACCTAATTAAAGCTGCGCTTATTTCAGGCGGTATGGCGTTTGGTAGTGCACCAGCGTTTGCGCAAGATGCAAACACTGATGCTGTTGATGAAGCAAACCTTGAAGTAATTCAGGTTAGCGGTATTCGCGGAAGCCTTCAGCGTGCTCAAGCGATCAAGATGGATAACACTTCAATCGTTGAAGCGCTATCAGCAGAAGATATTGGTAAGCTTCCAGATACTAGTATTGCAGAATCAATAGCACGTCTTCCTGGTGTTACTGGTGAACGTCGTAACGGTCGTACCAGTGGTATCTCTGTTCGTGGTTTTAACGAAAACTATGTAGGAACGTCTTTAAACGGTCGTGAACTTCTAGGTATGGGCGACAACCGCGGGGTTGAGTTTGACCTTTACCCAACGGAAATCATTTCTAACATTCTGGTATATAAAACGCCAGAAGCGGGTATGACTACTCAAAACATCGGTGGTTCAATTGACCTTCAAACGGTTAAGCCTCTAACGGCAGAAAGCACGTTTACTGTAAACGGCACGTTCGAGAAAAATGCCGAAGACTCTCCAAACCCTGATTTTGACAACGACGGTCACCGTATATCTGTTAACTTTGTAGACCAGTTCGCCAACGACACAATTGGTCTAGCTTTGACAGTTGCAAGCATGGAATCTCCTCGTCAAGAACAACACTTCCGTGGCTGGGGTTATGCAGGTGTAAACCTTGATAATGAACGTCGCGACCTTGACTCTGTAGAAGTACCAGAAGGTACGGTAGTCCTAGGTGGTCACGACTCATTCCAACGTTCAGCTATGCTAGAGCGTGATTCAATCGCCGCAGTAGTTGAATGGGCGCCAACTGATAAACTTAATATCCAACTTGATGCGCTTTATATCGATTTCGTAGAAGACGACGTTCGTCGTGGTCTTGAAGAAGGCGGTGCAGAGTGGGGTACAAGTGCTTACACTATTACAGGTGTAGAGAACGGTTTAGTTACTAGTGGTTATTCTGACGGTTTCTATAGCGTTGTACGTAACGATGCACGTCGTCAAGAAGCAGACCTCACTACTGTAGGTATTAATGCTGAATACCAAATCAATGACTCTTGGACACTAGAACTTGATTACTCTACAGGTAAAGTAGAAAAAGAAATCATTGATGTAGAAAGTTATTCTGGTGTCGGTCGTGCTGGTACTGAAGGTCGTCCAATTACCGCACGTAGCTGGGAAATGACTTCTTCTGGCGTAATGTTCTCGGATCATCCAACAATTGCTCCAGTTGACCTAACCGACCCAACGCTTATCAGCCTTGCAGGTCCGCAAGCATGGGGCGCACGTCCTTTACTAGAGTCTGATGCACAAGATGGCTTTGTAAACCAACCGCTTTTCGAAGAAGAGCTTGATACGCTTCGCTTAGATGTTAAAGGTTTTGTGGATTGGGGTGTAGTTACCGGCCTTTCAGCGGGTGTCGTATATTCAGATCGTTCAAAATCTAAAGACAACAACGGTGCATACTTAACTGCTCCGGCATACCCTGGTGATGCTGCAATACCAGACGTTCTAGGTGTAACAAACCTTAACTTTATCGGTATTGATGGCGTTCTAGCATATGATTCTCTAGGTCTTTATGAGAGCGGTTATTATATTGAAAGCGATGCAAGCCGTGTGCAGAACGACCGTTTAGGTGATACTTACACTGTAGATGAAGAACTACTTACGCTTTACACTAAACTAGACCTAGAGATGGAAATTGGTGATATCTGGGTTCGCGGTAACGTAGGTCTTCAGGTTGTTAGTGCAGACCAACAGTCAACAGGTTTCTCTGCAACATCAGACCGTGAAGGTTACACCATTGCCAACCCGGTAACAGGTGGTGCAGATTACACAGACGTACTTCCAACGCTTAACCTTTCAGCTGAAGTTGCTGAGGGACAATTCGTACGTTTGGGTTTGAGCAAGGTTATTTCTCGTCCGCGTATGGATGATATGCGTCCTAATACTCAGGTTACGTTCTCATTCAACGACAACCAAATCACTAGCCCAGACATCGAAAATGGTCCATGGGGCGGTAGCGCTGGCAACCCTGAACTTCGCCCACTAGAAGCAAACCAGTTTGACCTTGCTTATGAGAACTATTTTGCAGATACGGGTTACTTCGCTGTGTCATTCTTCTACAAAGACATCAAGAACTGGCATCGTAGCACGTCTATTGTAGCGGACTTCACAGAGTTCTACATTCCAGAACTTCACCAAGGTTCTGAAGGTCAAGCGCCTGTGCTGTTCACAGGACAAGTTAGCAGCGTACTAGATGGATTTGAAGGTTTTGTTCGCGGTTACGAACTTCAAGGTTCATTACCATTTGACATGATCCACGATTCACTTGAAGGCTTTGGCTTGTTTGCAAGTGCAACCTTTATGGACGGCGAAGTTGATGCGGCGCCTGGTCAGTCTGAAACCCGTATCCCAGGCCTTTCTGAAGAGTCATACAGCATGACATTCTTCTATGAAAATGCAGGATTCGAGTTCCGTTTGGCTGCTACAAAGCGTGACCCTTACCTAACTGAAGAGCGTGGTGTTAGCTTAGCGTTAGTTGATGCAACTAAACAGGGCGGTACGCTTGTTGATGCGCAAATTGGTTACGATTTCAGCGAGTCTGGTATTGAATATCTAGAAGGTTTACGCGTTACACTTCAAGCTCAAAACCTGACTGATGAAGATGATATTCAAGCTTCTGCAGCTGATTCTCGTCAAATCACCCAGTTCCAAACTTACGGAACTAACTACTTGCTAGGATTCAACTACAAGTTCTAATTACTTCGTGTGTGTAAAGCCACCTGCTGCTTTTTGTTTTAGCCTGTGCTAAAAGAGAGAGCAAATGGTGGCTTTTCTTTTTGTGTAAAAGCGATCCCTTGAAATTTTAGGTACGAGTTGCGAGAAGTTTATGCAGAATCCTCAAAATAAACCGATTAAGCGAGTAGTCATTGCCGGAGGTGGAACGGCAGGTTGGTTAGCTGCATCACTAATGAAAAAGGTGCTAGGCAAGGCCGTTGATATCACTTTGGTTGAATCTGAAGCGATTGGTACAGTAGGGGTTGGTGAAGCGACTATTCCCCCAATTAGGCTGGTTAACCAAGTGCTAGGTATCGATGAAGCACAGTTCATTCATGATACCAAGGCGACAATTAAACTTGCGATACGGTTCGAAAACTGGAAAACAAAGGGACAAAGCTACTACCACACCTTCGGTGCTCCAGGTAAAAGCATGGCGTTTTGTCATTTCCATCACTATTGGGTAAAAGCCCGCCAACAAGGATTAACTCACGACCTTTGGGACTTTGACCTAAATTTTCACGCGGCAGAAGCGGGTCGGTTTGCGCAGATAAATGCTAAAGACCCTGTTGTCGAGTTGCCATTTGCTTATCATTTTGACGCTAGCTTGTATGCACAGTATTTACGTAAACTGAGTGAAAACATGGGGGTTGTACGTAAAGAAGGCAAAATAGCACGAGTTCAACGTTGTTCAGACAGTGGCTTTATTCAATCGCTACATCTGGAAAGTGGCGAAGAGATTAAGGGAGACTTGTTTGTCGATTGCACAGGCTTTAAGGGGTTACTGATAGAGGGAGCGCTAGGCGCTGGTTATGATGATTGGTCCCACTTGCTGCCTTGTGATAGCGCTCTTGCTGTTCCGTCCGAACGACATGAAAAAACCGCACCTTACACGCGCTCTATTGCACACGATGCGGGTTGGCAGTGGCGAATACCTCTACAGCACAGGAACGGTAACGGTCACGTGTACAGCTCGCGCTATATCAGTGATGATCAAGCCTGTGAGACCTTGTTGTCAAACTTAGATACCAAACCACTAGGCGACCCTAAGCTGATTAAGTTTACTACGGGCAGAAGACGTAAGCAGTGGTATAAAAATGTAGTCGCAGTAGGTTTATCAAGTGGGTTCTTAGAGCCCCTCGAATCCACCAGTATTCACCTTATCCAATCTGCAATCGTTCGCTTGATTCAATTGTTTCCGCACAATGGTTTTGCCCCAACGCTGGAATCTGAGTACAACAAGCAGTCTGAATTAGAATTTGAACAAATTAGAGATTTTCTTGTTTTGCACTACAACGTAAACGAGAGAACCGACAGTGCTTTTTTCAATGATATGCGAAATATCACATTGCCTGATTCTCTTGCACACAAGATTGAATTGTTCAAAGAAAGCGGTAATTTGCTACGCGAACAAAATGACTTGTTCCTTGAGAGTTCATGGCTACAGGTTATGTACGGGCAGGGTATTATGCCAATGGATTATCACGGATTAGTAAACAGTGTTCCTGACTCACAATTAAATCAAATGTTAATGAGATTGTTGGAAATTAAAAAAGAGCCAATCACTAAACTTCCAACCCATGATGAATATATTAACGGTATGGTTGCAAAGTATAAGCGTTCAATGAATTTATAAATTCAGCGAGTTACGGATCTATACCGCATTTCTATAGATATGATAATCACAATTTGAAAAAGCAGCCATTTGGCTGCTTTTTTGTTTTTGTTGGTTATTTGTTGCTATTTAGATTGGTTTTGCTCCCTAATTTAAAAATATGTTGCATACATGTAAATGAATACGTATGCATAGCATTGCTCCCTTTTTATACAAAACAGTAGTATTTGGTGTTGAACCATAAGAGGCATTTTTGGGTGTGGTAGTCCTAAAAGTGTCGATAATAAACAAGGAATGGGACACCAATGAAAACATTCAAACCCAGCACCATCATGGCGGCCTTGATAAGTAGTGGGGTTGCCTTCAGCGCACTTCCACTCTATGCCCAAGAGTCTCCAGACACCTCAGTAGACGAAGTTGAACGGCCACAGGAAGATACCCTGGAACGTATTGAAGTACGTGGTTTCAGTACCAGCTTAATCCAATCATTAAACCAGAAGCGTTTCTCTGATACGGTTTCTGAACAAATATCCGCAGATGATCTAGGCGGGCTTCCAGATGTATCTATGGCAGATGCACTGACGCGCTTGCCGGGTATTTCAGCAGTACGTACCGGCGGCCAAGCCGCACAAATTAATATTCGTGGTTTGTCTGGCGACTTCGTGTTTTCTACATTAAACGGTAGAGAGCAAGTTTCTACAAGTGGTAGCCGCGCTATTGAGTTTGATCAATATCCGTCTGAACTTATCAGTGAAGCTGCGGTTTATAAATCACCCAAGGCATCGCTTATTGAAGGCGGTATCGCTGGTACGGTAGAGCTAAAAACAGCATCGCCTCTCGCTATTGAAGAGCAACACAAGTTCAGCGCGAACATGCGTGGAATGTACAATGACCGTGCGTCAGAGATAAGTGACGCTACAGAATACGGCCATAGGCTGAGCTTCTCTTATCAAGGAAAATTCCTTGATGATACGCTTGGTGTTTCATTAGGTTATGCTCGTCTATTTCAGCCGAGTGTTTCTACTCAGTTCATTGGTTTAGCTTACAACGGGCAAGTCGATGTAGATGGACTAGAGGGTGATACTGACGGCCCTTCAGAATGTCCCAATTGTGAACTCATTTCAGAAGGTTTTGAAATGCAGCACAAGGGCGGGGAAGAGACTCGCGATGGATACGTCGCTGCATTTGAATGGGCGCCTATCGATACGTTCACACTAAAAGCTGATGCATTTGTCTCAAAATTTGATTCAGAAGCGTTTGCTCGTGGTTTTCGAGTTAAGTTAGGCGGCATTAATGCTGGGATCACAAATCCAGTTGTGGTTAACAACAGCGTAATTGGCGGTACGTTTTCTAGAACCGATAGCAGCTTTACCCGTGTTGAGTTGGTAAACGACGATAACCAAGACTTTGATAGCGTTACCAACTTAGGTGTTAATGCAAGCTGGGAGATTTCATCCGATTTGGCGGTACAGTTTGACGTATCACGTTCAAGTGCTGAAAGTGACTTCAGAAACGGCTTACTGTGGTCGCTTGTTGGCGAAGACGCAACAGCAGCGAACCCAGTCTTCGATGAAAACGTTCAAATATCTTATTTGCTTAATGGCCTAAACCTGCCCGATATTGGTTTTAACCAAACTGATGCATTTACCGATTTGGACCGTGTGATGGTCAGTAAATACGGTATCTATCCTTATGAAAACAAAGACGAGCTAGACGCCTATCGTGTAGATTTTCAATATTATGTCGATGCACCCATTATTTCAGGGTTTGAGTTTGGTTATCGTTACTCTGACCGAGAGTACAATAATGACCGCTCTGTATTTGAGTACGGAAATGACAGTGCATTTTCGGTAAGCGAGCCACCGCTGCGCTTAACTTCAGACATGGTTGAGCAGGTAAATTGGAGTGGTGATTTTGATTACTTCCCTAGTTATCTATCTGTTGATCTGGACAGTGCACTAAATGCATGGTTCCCGGGTGGCAGACCACAGCCAGTTCAAACGTGGGGTCCAGGCGCCGCAGGTGTAATCAATGGCCCTGGTACAGGACCTGCTACAGCGTGGACGTTGCAAGAAAGCGGCGATGTTTTTGAAACTGTAAATTCAGCTTACTTAATGGCTACCATTAATACGGAAATAGGTAGTATTCCGATAACAGGTAATATCGGTGTACGTTACGTTAAAAGTAAGCAAAGCTCGACTACGCTACAGCGCGCTACACAATTAATTGAAGACTTGGAGACGGGCACATCGGTTGAAGTTAGTGACCCAACTGCAGGCGCACAAAACATTACTGACGACGTTGGGTTAATCAACAACTTCTATCGCCCAGCTTTAATAAGTCACGAATATTCTGACGTTTTGCCTTCAATAAACCTCAACTTTAAACTTACAGATGACACACAACTTCGTGTAGCAGCTGCAAAGGTTATGGGTAGAGCGCCTATCAATCGCTTTGCCGCAAATGCATCTACTACTATTGAAACGGTTACCGCCTTCCAAGACAGAGATTCTGGGGAAATTACTCTTTCTAATCCGACAGCACGAGTTAGCGGTAATGCGCGTAACAGCCCTTACTTAGAGCCTTTCTACGCAACGCAATATGATGTTTCATGGGAATATTATTTCTCAGATACGGAAGGTGCACTTGTAGTAGCAGGTTTTTACAAGGACATTGAGTCATTTGTAGAAGACATCGAAATTGAACCTTACGATTTTGAAGCTAACGGTATTGTTATTCCTGACAACGTAAGCGTACCGGTTTACTTGACGCCAGAGTTTGCCGGTCAAGAAGCTGAGCTAGCTCTGGATGATAACGGCGACCCTATCTTCATTACTGTACCTACAGAAAATGGTAGCTATAGCACAGCGGTTAATAACGCTGAAGGCGGATATATTCGCGGTCTTGAAGTCGCTTACACGCAAATTTACAGCATGCTACCTGGTATGTGGTCGGGATTAGGCGTAAGCGCAAGTTACTCTTACACCGAAAGTGAAATTCAGCGCACACTGGGCGACGGTGTTTATGCTGCTAATTTACCGGGGCTTTCTGAAAACGTGGCAACACTAACCGTTTTCTGGGAATACGAAGGCTTCGAAACCCGATTGTCTAGCCGTTACCGCGACGCGTTTGTATCGCAACAGGTAGCAGTAAACGACCAAGTAGTTAACTTTGATGAAGAGTTGGTAATAGATTACCAAGCGTCTTATGAAATTAACGAAAATTGGAGTGTACTGTTCCAAGTTAACAACTTAACTGACGAGCCTACAAAGAGCTATTTCGCATCAGAAGAACAAACCGGCACCATTCAATACTTCGGCACGCAATATTACCTAGGGATGACTTACCAACTATGAGACACAGCATCTTAGGCTATCTATTTAGCGACTTTAAAAAATATTCGGTTGCCGAACAAAGCGAAGATATTCAGGAGAATTCTATGTTTACTAAAAAAAGAGTAGTGCGCGCAGCGTTGCTCATAGTAGGCGCTTATACACTAGCTGGTTGTGGAGGCTCGGGCGTTGAGTCGGGCACAAATGACCTGTTAACCTGTGAGGTTCCTAACGTGCCTAACGCAGCAGGTACAGCTTGTGAACCACCACCACCCATTCAATGCGATGCGCCGCTTGTCCCTAATGAAGCAAATGACGCATGTGAGGCTGGTGCAGATCCTAATTTACCTGCTCCAGTATTCACCCCCTCAGCTAATCAAGCTGTGTTGTACTATAACCGTGCGGCAGTGGATGCGGATAATTCAAGCAACGATGCGGCTTATGAAGGCTGGAGACTACATACTTGGAACAATGATGCATGTGATGCTTATGCCGATGCAGACACGGATTGGGCAAACGGGCGTATTCACAGCGGCATCGATCCAAACTACGGTGCATATTGGATTTTAGAGCTCAAAGAAGGGTACGGTAGCTGTCATAACTTTATCATTCACAAAGGCACCGATGACGCCGGTAAAGAAATGGGGGGCGGTGATTTCAAAGGTTCGCTGGTACAAGACGATGAAACCTTTGTACGCATGAACTTTACCCTTTCTGGTGAGCCAACAATATTTGAGTTCCCCATAATGTCGCTTGGTCCTCAGCCTGTGGATATAGAGGGCTTTGGTGCACATTGGTTAGACGCCAACACCATTTTATGGGACGTACCTGAAACGGTTTCAGAGGTAAAGCTTCACTATTCAGCGCAGGCTGATTTAGAGAGCACACTTGATGAGGGGATCAACGGTACTCAAGTAACCTTAATGAGTACAACGCTTACCGAGGAGCAATCTACCCGCGCGCCGCATTTATCTTCTATGCAAGCATGGGAAGGTGACTGGTCGGTAGAAGATTCCAAAACGGTATTGACGACACAAGCGGTTGTTGGCGGATATGATGCTGACGGGACGCTAGTAGCAGCAACAGGTATCCAATTAGCAAATGCTATTGATGCCCTGTACACCTTGGGGGAAGACGATGCTGACGAAGCTCAACTTGGTGGAATCTACACTGACGCAGGTATAACTGCTGCACTGTGGGCACCTACTGCTTCAAATGTTGACCTTTTACTTTATAACGACAACAAGACATTAAACCAACGTATTGAAATGGTTCGTGACGATACCTCAGGTGTTTGGCGCCATGAAGGTGATATGTCGCTTGACCGTCAGCTTTACCGTTATGAAGTTACTGTTTATCACCCGATAACGGGCAAAGTAGAGACACTGCTTGTAACAGACCCATATTCTGTATCACTAAGCACAAACGGCCGTTTCTCGCGCTTTGTAAATCTAGCGGATGATGATTTAAAACCTGAAGGGTGGGATTCTCACACCATCCCTACGGTTGAAAATTACGAAGACGCAGTTATTTACGAAGGTCACATTCGTGATTTCAGTGTGCGTGATATGTCGACTTCTGAAGAAAATCGAGGTAAATACCTTGCCTTCACGGAAGAAGGCACAGCGCCGGTCGAACACCTTAAAAAGCTAGTTGAGGCAGGGCTTACCTACTTCCATATCCTTCCAGCGAATGACATCGCAACCATTGACGAAGACCCTACTAAGACCGTTGATTTGTACGATACGGTAGGCAAATTGTGTCGCTTAAACAGCGGTGCGGCAGTGTGTGAAGAAGAAAGCGCAAACGCACTGCTAATCGATGTTTACAATTCTTATGATCCACTATCTGAAGCGGGCAAGGCACAACAGCTTACTAATGATTTGCGGAATCTAGATACGTTCAACTGGGGCTATGACCCTCATCATTTCAACGCGCCGGAAGGAAGTTATGCGTCAAGTGCAGAAGGTGTTGAACGCATAGTAGAAATGCGCGCAATGATCCAGGCGCTTCACGAGATGGGACTTCGTGTTGCATTAGACGTTGTATACAACCACACCAATGCATCGGGTGTTTTCAACAAGTCAGTTTTAGACAAAGCGGTACCGGGCTACTATCACCGTTACGAAGTGGATACTGGTGCGATTGTTCGTGAAACATGCTGTGATGACACCGAACCTCGTAATGTCATGATGGAAAAATTCATGAAAGACTCACTGCTTATGTGGACTGAACACTATAAGTATGACTCTTTCCGTTTCGATATTATGAGCCAAGCCACAAAAGACACCATGGTGCGCTTGCGTGATGCTGTTCATTCTATTGACGAAGACAATTACTTTTATGGGGAAGGTTGGACCAAAATAGACCGTGGTTACGAGCAGGCAAGTCAGCTGAATATGGCCGGTACAGAGATTGGTACCTATAACGACCGTATTCGTGAGGCTATTCGTCAGGGCGCTATTTTCAGACCAGAAGACGAAGGGTTATTAAGTGCTCAAGACCGTGTGAAAATGGGCATGATAGGCACGTTGAAAGACTATGTGTTAGAAACGTCTTCAGGCAGTGCTGGTGCAACGAGTAACTTGGGTGGCTATGCTGAAGACCCAGCAGATATCATTAACTACGTGTCAAAGCATGATAATGAAACACTATGGGATCAGTTAAACTATACGCTTCCGCAAGATATCACCCTAGAGCAGCGGGTTCGTGCACAAAACGTAGCTATGGGTATCAACCTTGTATCTCAAGGCATCCCATTCCTACAGATGGGCGGCGACATGCTTCGCTCCAAATCAATGGATAGAAACACTTATGATGCCGGAGATTGGTTTAACTATGTGGATTTCACTTACGAGACCAATAACTGGAATGTAGGCTTACCGCTAGCACAGGACAATGAAGCCCGTTGGGAAGAAATGGGTGAGTTTATTTATAGTCCGAACCGCGCTGCGTCGATGGCAGATATCATGTTTGCCTCAGACGTGTTTGCAGAGTTGCTAAACATTCGTATGACAAGTCCATTGTTTAGATTGACCACCGCTGAAGACATTATCGATCGAATTGGTTTCCACAATATCGGTGAGCGCCAGCAGCGAGGCCTTATTGCGATGAGCATTGATGACGGCGTATCGGAAAACAGCGATGAGTCTCGTCAAGACCTAGACATGATGAATGATGCGATTATGGTGCTAGTGAATACGGGATATGAAGAGAAGTCTATCACCGTCAACACTGCAACGGGCTTTTCGCTCCATGCCACACAAATGAATTCAGTTGATGCCAAGGTACGCGGCGCTACCTTTGTTGAGGGTGAAGACGGTAACGGTACCTTTACCGTTCCTGCGCTTACCATTGCCGTGTTTGTTAAACCACAATCTGGCGCCCAAGGTTATGGTCTTTCAGCGTTTGCTACGTCCGGTGCGCCTGATGTTGTCCCTTACGGTGACACCGTTGCTTACCTTCGTGGAGACATGAATGGTTGGTCTACTAATGACGCGTTTACGTATCAGGGTGATGGTAAATACACGGTTACTGCTGTGCTAGAAGGCGGTGTAACCTATGGGTTTAAGTTCGCGTCTGAAGATTGGAGTACGGTAAACTTTGGTGCTGCAGATGGTGAAGACGGGGCGGTAATTGCGGGTGAAGAAAAGGTACTTGCACGCACTAATACGAACTTGTCCTTTACACCTACCATCAGTGCTACCTATCTGTTTACCGTCGATGCTACTGACAGTGAAGCACCAATCTTAACGGTAGAAAATGAAGAGCCCTATGTTGGCACACCGGTGTATCTTCGTGGTGCAATGAACGGTTGGGGTACAGATGAGGAGTTCGCGTATCAAGGCGGGCGCATTTACACTTTCGCTCGTGATATTGAGCCTGGTACTTACGAGTTTAAAGTGGCTTCTGAAGATTGGAGTACCGTGAACTTTGGTGCATTCTCAGCAGATGACGCGGATCGAAACCTGGCTCCGGGTCAAACTCTAGGTCTCGCTGCAACTAACGATAACCTCATTTTGAACATTGAAACTGCAGACCGCTATGTGTTTGTTTTCAACGTGACTGATTTAGGTGCGCCTACTATTGGTGTATTTAAAGAAGCGTTTTGGGGAGACACTCAAGTCTATATCCGTGGCGGTATGAACGGATGGGGTGCGGTAGATATGTTTGAATATCAAGGAGAAGGTGTTTACACCGCTGACATCGAGTTGAGTGCAGGTAGCATTGAATTTAAGGTCGCCTCTGAAGACTGGTCGACGGTAAACCTGGGTAATCCTAATGACGCAGCAAGTAATGTTGTTATTCCAGGTGAGCCTAAAATATTAGGTGCGAGTAACAACAACCTTATGATTGAAGTTTCTGAGTCAGGGCTTTATGAATTTATGGTGTCTGGACCTGATGGTAATGCGCCTACTTTAACGCTGACGAAAAAGTAAATTCGGCAGGCCTTTAATAGGCCAATTAACAAGAGCCGATAATTTAAAAGCCGCGTCTAGTACGCGGTTTTTTTGTATTTGGCACATCTCTTGATTCTCTGTAATATGAACCTAATTTAAGTGGTCATACCAGAATGGTTGAGTTAATTCAAAAGGAGATGAATATGAAACGTGCACTTGTTGTCGAGGGGGGCGCAATGCGTGGAATATTTGCAGCAGGCGTGCTAGATAAATTCATGGAACATGATTACCACTCGTTCGATTTCGCGATCGGGGTTTCTGCGGGCGCAACCAATCTATCGACTTATGTTTCAAAAATGCATGGTCTGAGCAAAACCATTATTACGCAATATGCCACAAAGCGTGAGTTTTTCAGTCCTATTCGATTTATTAAAGGCGGACATATGACTGATGTCCACTGGCTATGGCACCACTGTAAAGAAGCAATGAATATTCCTTCCCCAGGAGAAAAGGGCAGTATGCCGCTATATGTAGGTATAACTAACGCAGAGTCTGGTGAGTGCGAATATGTAAAGGCTACGAAACATAATGTAGACGATTTAATGGTAGCCTCGTGTGCGCTACCAACAGCTTATAGAGATGAGATTTCGATAAACGGTACACGATATTTAGATGGGGGCGTTGCAGACGCGATTCCTGCTATCCAAGCGTATAGAATGGGTGCACGGGACATTACGGTTATTCTTTCACAGCCATTGGGTTTTACCAAGCCAGAGGTGAAGTCTGTGTGGCTAATGCAAAAAATGTATGGGAATCAGCCGGCAATACTGAAAAAAATGCTACAACGTGCTGCTATCTATAACGAAACGCTAAACTTTCTTAAAAATCCCCCTGAGGATTGTAACATCAGAGTAATAGCACCTGATGAGGCCTTTTGCGTTAAACGATTGACGATGGATAAGAAGAAGTTGTTGCGCGGTTATGGTCAGGGGAGGCGGATGGCACGTCGCTACCTCAAGCTTACCGATCAAATTAACAGTAGAGAGAAGCGAAAGACGGCATAGTAACCTTTTTTATGTCGACGAGTCTCATACCCTGTATGTAATTCGCAACAAACGACAAAAATTGCTGGGTTTTTTGCCCGGCTTTTTTTTTGAGCTAAAAAACCACATCCAATTCAATGCGTTAATCTGTTTCAAATTGGCAACACTAAGTTTCTAAAACACATAATTAAGCGGAAAAATGGTCTGTAAAATGTGCTTTTTAGCTCATCAAAGACACAGAAAGTGAAGTCGTGAAATTGTTTACGAACAAATGAACTCACTAATTCTGTATTCCCAAAAAAAATCTAAATGTCTAACGTTGTGAAAATCATAGTATTTTCCGAACGGGCTAGTTGTGAAACGTGTAAACATTGCACTAACGTGCAATATTTTCATGAATCTGGTCTGCATCTTGCTGAACAGAGGAAAACTAAATCTATTATCTTTAAGCTCGCTGGATAGTTAATAGCGACTGGTTAAGCACGTTACAGTACAAAATAGAGATCATTCCTTAAGAATGGCGAAGTGTACCGTTCACATGTTTAAACTTATAAAAGAAATAGAAAATAAAATAAGCCAACGTTTCTAACACCGAAAGTCGCAAAAAGTAATAAAAATACGTCTATATGTCGTGCTTTTCACGATGTTTGTTGCTTTTTGTCGGAATGTTTATTAATACTTAAGGTTAGTTTTCGCTAACGTGTATAGAAGCACTTAGAATAACGTGGCAATATCGAATTCTAATAGATAAAAATGCTAATAAAAACGTGCAAATAGCGAATCAGAAAATTTCAATTGGGTTGGTAAACCCTAAAAACCCAGTAAACGTTGCTTCTATATTGCGTGCTGCAGGCTGCTATGGCGTGGCCAGTGTTTTCTACACTGGGCAACGCTATCGATTTGCCAAAGACTTCAACGCAGATACAAAAGCATTCCATAAAGTCATTCCGACAATTGGGGTTGATAGTTTACGAGAAGTTGTTCCAGAAGGTGCATCTGTGGTTGCGGTTGAGTTAGTTGAAGGCGCAACTCCACTACCTTTGTTTGAGCATCCGGATAATGCATTTTATTTGTTAGGCCCGGAAGATGGGAGTATTGGCGAAGACATCCTGTCTTGGTGCGATCATGTCGTCTACGTACCTACCTATGCATGTATGAATTTGGCAGCAACCGCTAACGTGTTGCTCTATGACCGTTTATCAAAGTCTGATTATGTAAGTGGTGACGCGCTTATCAGACAAAGCAGAGATACGAATAATAAATCCAAAATTAACTAGTAAGTTCAAATAAGGCTGTCGTTGCGAACAGGAAGTTACCCACAAGCCTAAAAATAAATTAAATCAGGGGAGCTTTGCGTTGAATATGAGAACAATGAACGCAGTTCGGGCGTTTAATGGCGCCGTGTCTAACAGTTTAAACCGACTACCAATCAACTTTTCAAAAGTGCTTCCTAGTCGACTCTCACTTGAAGAAAGCATTTCTAACTTCTTCTTTAGCCGTTACGAACTTGTGATTGCTAACGAAGAAAGCGAAAAGCAAGTAAGCTACAAAACTCGACACAAAGTGTATTGTGAAGAGATGAACTTCGAGCAAAAAAACGCTGCCGCGTTGGAAAAGGATAGGTTTGACGATAGAGCAATAAACTGCTTTATCAAACATCTACCGACAGGGGAATGTGCGGGGACGATCAGGTTAGTTCTGCCAACCGAAGCTGGTCTTGCGCTTCCACTTGAAGAGAAATGTGCAGAGGTGATTAATGATGACTCGTTACTCCCCTCTAATTTATCGCCTCAAAGTGTCTGCGAAATTTCACGTTTAGCAATACCCAGAGAATTCAGAGTACGCCAGTTTCGCTCTAAAATATTACCTTCTCAAACGCTGGACAAAATCAAACAGAAGAAGAGTGTTCCATTCAACTTGGAGCAATTTCCATACCTTTCAATAGCGCTGTATTTGATGGCAACTAGCGTATGTCTTCACCTTAATGTCAAGCACGCATACGTTTTGATGGAGCCGAAATTAGCACGTAGGATGAAGGCTTTTGGTATCAATTTTAATTCGGTAGGTGAGGCTATTGAGTTCAACGGTAAGCGAGTTCCTTATCGAGTTTCTCCTAATGTTTTAATTTCAGAATTGGCAAAGCCTCTAAGAGGTTTTCACCAAAAGATCCACTCTGAACTTCACAGTGCTCTAAATTCAATTAGCGATGTGGCCATGCCAACGATTCAGCCTTCTCAGAAACCGTTGCGCGTAGCCAGGGCTGCATAGCGCTTTATTTGTTATTAATGATAGTGCGCCGCCCCAATGGGCGGCTTTTTTATGTCTGAATACGTATGCATGTTTTTTAACATCCGGTTAACGCGTATCCTGTCAGCATAATTCACGTTTTTAACAATGATTACCATGTCAAATTTTCAATTCCGTTTTTCTCTTAAACCTTTGTCTGTTGCTATGCTTTCAATGGGGTTAACAGCGTGTTCAGGGCCATCAACACCGGTGAGCAATAAAAATACAGCAGGAAAAGAGGCGAGTCATACAGTGCTTAGTCAGAGCAGCGGTTCGTCAACCGTAAGTGATTCGGCTGAAAGACAAGGGAAACCAGTGGTTTATCAGGTATTCACCCGTCTTTTTGGAAATGCTAATTCAAATAATAAGCCTTGGGGCACAATTGAGCAGAATGGCGTGGGTAAATTTAGCGATTTTACTCCTACGGCACTCGAGGCTATTAAATCTTTGGGCACAAGCCACATTTGGTATACGGGTGTGCCACACCATGCCGTTATCAACGATTACACTGATTACGGTATTTCAAACGATGATCCAGATGTAGTTAAAGGGCGAGCGGGCTCTCCCTATGCAGTGAAAGATTACTATAACGTAAACCCAGACCTTGCTGATGACCCTGCAAAACGACTTGAAGAGTTCGAAGCGTTGATAGCTAGAACTCACGCTGCGGGAATGAAAGTAATTATCGATATCGTGCCTAATCATGTTGCCCGTGACTACCATTCGCTTTCTGCGCCTGAAGGCGTAAGCGATTTCGGCGCGCAAGACGACACGTCTGTTGAGTACGCCCGTGATAATAATTTCTACTATGTAGTGGGTGAAGCGTTTCAAGTGCCTACAGCTGAAAACTATCAACCTTTGGGGGGCGAAGCTCACCCTTTAGCAGATGGTAAGTTTGATGAATTTCCAGCAAAGTGGACGGGCAATGGCGCAAGAGCCGCGAAGCCTGATATAAACGATTGGTATGAAACGGTAAAAGTGAATTATGGTGTTAAACCAGATGGTTCTTATGATTTTCCAATTTTACCTGAAGAGTACAGCGACACAAGCGTCGAAGAGCATGCCGCCTTTTGGGAAGGCAAGGACGTTCCTGATTCGTGGTACAAATTCAGAGATATTGCTCATTATTGGATTGATAAAGGCGTTGACGGTTTCCGTTACGATATGGCTGAAATGGTTCCGGTAGAATTTTGGTCATTTCTAAATAGCAGTATTAAACAAAAAGCGCCAGATGCATTCTTGTTAGCGGAAGTCTATCAGCCAGATAAATATCGTGCGTATATAAACAAGGGTAAAATGGACTACCTCTACGATAAGGTGGGCTTTTACGACACATTAAAAACTATCATGCAGGGTAATGGAGACGTTAGCCAACTGGTTGCTACTCATAATGAAATCAGTGATATCGCCCCGCATATGCTTCATTTCTTAGAAAATCACGATGAGCAACGTATCGCCAGCCCTGACTTCGCCGGTAGCGCCCAAAAAGGCAAGCCAGCGTTAGCAGTAAGTGCGCTTATCAGCAGTTCGCCTACGCTGTTGTATTTTGGTCAAGATGTGGGCGAAGACGGTAGCGAAGAGACAGGTTTCGGAGACCCGACGCGTACGTCAATTTTCGATTATGTAGGCGTACCTGCCCATCAGCGTTTTATGAACGAAGGTAAATTTGATGCAGGGAAATCTACCGAAGAAGAAAAAGAACTCCACAATTTCTACAAGGACATTATGGCAATTGCTGCCACTAATCCAGCCATTACAGGTAAATACCAAAGCCTTCACGCGCTGAATCTTGATGTGACAGACTCGGCCTACAGTGAGCATCAGTTTGCTTTCATTCGTGCTAAAGAAGACCATGGCTTTGTGGTAGTGGCTAACTTCAGTGATAAGCCTACTGGACTGGTGAAACTAACCGTACCTTCTGAGGTTTTAGGGGATGATGACGAGAATATCACGCTGAAACCTCTGTTATCTCATGAAGCCTTAGCATTGGAAAAAGATGGCGTTAACTACAAAGCGTCGTTTTCAATGGAAGGGCTCGAAACTAAAGTGTTCGCCTTTTAAGCCTCTTTTTACATTAAAACTGTTAGTTAACGCGAAACACCATGTTTTTTTACATGGTGTTTCGTGAATACGTATGCAGAGCATTGGTCAGATAGACCGGGCAAGGTAGTATCTCACCACCATCTTGTACTTAACGTATTTTTAACATGGGGTTGAAGTGCTTAAACGTAACAGTGTAACTAATGCCGGTAGCCAAATAAAAACATTCAAGCAACAGTGCGCGACTCCGCTGCTTATCGGCTGTATCACAACATTCCCAGTGTTTTCAGTTCAGTCTTCAATAAACAACGGCATTGAAGTTTACCCGCCCAATTGGTGGGTTGGTATGCAAAATAGTAACGTTGAATTGATGGTTTATGGCGATGATGTTGCTGATGATACTGTTTCAATAGCGAAAGGCGATGTAATTATTAAACATAGCCAAGCCCTTGATAGTGAAAATTATCTTTTTATAACGCTAGATACCTCAAAGGCAAGTGCACAAGAGTTAGTTATAAAGCTTACTGACAGCGATGGTTCAATTCGCGATTTCTCTTATGTGTTGAAGGAAAGAGAACAAGGCTCAGCATCACGAGAAGGCTTCGGGCCTGCCGATGCTATTTATCTTATCGCACCCGACCGATTTGCCAACGGCAATAAAGAAAATGATAACGTCGAGGGTTATGGCGACCCTGCAGACCGCTCGTTTAAGGGGGGGCGCCACGGTGGCGACATTCAAGGTATCGTAGATAACCTAGACTACATAAGGAATATGGGTTTTACCCAAATTTGGACTATGCCCATGCTTGAAAATGCCATGGACAGGTATAGCTACCATGGTTATTCCACAACGGACTACTACAAAATAGACCCTAGGTTTGGTTCCAACGAAGAATTTATCGCGTTAAGCGCTAAAGCTAAATCCAAGGGTGTCGGTATTATAATGGATATGGTACTCAACCATATTGGCAGTAACCATTTATGGATGAAAGATACGCCTTCACACGACTGGATTAATAATAACGGAAAGTTTGTAGGAACGACCCATAAGCGAGAAGCGCTACATGACCCACACGCAATAAATAGTGATATTAAAGGGTTTAGCGACGGTTGGTTCGTGCCAACCATGCCTGATTTAAATCAGCGCAATCCGCATCTAGCGAACTACCTTATTCAAAATGCGATTTGGTGGGTTGAAAGCGCTGGGCTTAGCGGTATACGTGTGGATACTTACTCTTATCCCGATAAGGCGTTTCTGAGCCAATGGACAAACCGCATAATGGATGAGTACCCGAATTTCAATATAGTAGGGGAAGAGTGGTCAGTTAATCCTGCAATCACGGCATATTGGCAGGCGGGTAGCCACCGTCACGATGATTACGATAGCGCATTACCATCGATTATGGACTTCCCGCTTCAAACAGCTGTAGTTAAAGCCTTGAGTAGCGACGAAAGTTGGAATTCTGGTTTTATTTCCGTATATGAAACCTTAGCCACTGACTTCCTGTATGGCGACCCTAATAATCTAGTGATCTTTCCTGATAATCACGACATGAGCCGTATCTTTACTCAACTTGGTCACAATAAAGACAAGTGGAACATGGCAATGACGCTATTACTCACCACGCGCGGTATTCCGCAAGTCTTTTATGGAACAGAAATTTTGATGAGCAATGAAGGCAGTGACGACCATGGTATTATTCGCTCTGACTTTCCAGGCGGGTGGCCTTCCGATAGTGATAAAAATGCGTTTACAGGTCATGGCTTAACGGACGACGAACGTTGGGCACAGCAGCGTATAAAAGCATTACTTCAATTGCGTCAATCGCATCCTTCACAGTTTAAAGGCCTGCTTAAGCATTATGCGCCGGAAAATGGGGTTTATACCTATATTCGTGAAACCGATAAGAGTGAAGTAGGCACTGCCGCAAAGGCAAATACTACGCAGACTGATAAAATCATGGTTATTTTAAACAAAAAGGCTGTCAAACTGTCTTTGAGCAAGTATGCAGAGGTATTGAGTAACAATCAGACATTAACGCGACTGAGCGATGGAAAGTCTTTTAAGGCGTCGGAAACCTTGAACTTACCTGCAATGTCAGCCAGCGTCTTCATCGTTCAATAATCGTATTAACTATAGTAAAACAATAAATAGAGCAAAATATGCAAGCAACTCAACCACGCCTTTCTTTCTGGCAAATCTGGAACGTCAGCTTTGGCTTCCTAGGTGTTCAATTTGGCTTTGCACTGCAAAACGCAAACGTAAGCCGTATCCTATCTGACTTAGGGGCAGATCTACACTCGTTATCTCTATTTTGGCTTGTTGCGCCAATCATGGGGTTAATCGTTCAGCCAATTGTTGGTTCAGCATCTGACAGAACGTGGAATCGATTAGGTCGCCGTCGTCCGTTTATTCTCGCCGGTGCCATAGCTGCGGTACTGGGCATGATCTTACTGCCTAATGCTCCCATTTTTGTCGCGTTTTTAGCTCCTATGATTATGGGGGCATTAATGGTTGCACTGATGGATGCGTCGTTTAACGTATGTTTTCAGCCGTTTCGTTCATTGGTGTCTGACATGGTACCTCCGTCACAACGTAACGTGGGTTATTCTATTCAGTCGCTACTCATTAATATCGGCGCGGTGATAGGCTCTATTCTACCATTTGTATTAACCAACGTTATCGGCCTTGAGAATACGGCACAAATGGGTGAAGTTGCACCTTCTGTCGTGTGGGCGTTCTACATCGGCGCTACCGTACTGTTGGGGACAGTTATTTGGACGGTTATTCGCACTAAAGAATATGCGCCAGAAGAATACAATCGCTATAAAGGGCTTACCGAAGAAGTACAAACAGCTGTCAAAGCGCCAAAAGCACCGCTTGGACAACGCTTAAGTGAGTTTTTCACTTTAGTTAAAGATATGCCAAAAACAATGAAACAGTTGGCTGTTGTTCAGTTTTTTTCTTGGTTTGCGCTCTTCATCATGTGGGTGTATACCACACCTGCGATTACGCAGCACATTTGGAACGTTGACAAGCAGTGGTTTGACCCAGCTTATATTGCAGCAGCGCCCATGGTGCCTGAAACCATCATTATGGCTAAAGGTGCCGCTGGTGACTGGGTTGGAATCCTATTCGCTGCATACTCGGTGTTCGCCGCTATTTTCTCTATTTTCTTAGCAAAACTTGCTGATAAGTTTGGTCGCAAAATTGTATACGCTTCGTCTCTAGCACTAGGTGGCCTTAGCTATGTGAGCTTTTTGCTGTTCCAAGACCTGACAATGGTAAATGTAAACCTATTGATTACTGAAGTAACGGTACCACTGGGCGCAGTGAAGCTGTTAATTCCTATGATAGGTGTAGGTATTGCGTGGGCCGCTATTCTTGCTATGCCTTACGCGATGTTAGCCGGAGCGCTACCTGCAAATAAAACCGGCGTTTACATGGGTATCTTCAACTTTACCGTTGCTGCGCCACAAATTGTGTCTGGACTAACGGCGGGTTGGATCTTAAGTAGCGTATTCGATAACGACGCAAAATACATCATCGTTGTTGCTGGTATTTCTATGTTAATTGGCGCGGTGTCAGTGTTTTTCGTAAAAGAAACCGACAAGCAAGAACTTGAAGTTGCGCAGGGAGCTTAATATGTCATTCAATCGAACAACAATTGCTTTAACTTTAGCCGGTCTTTTTTGTTCAGCTTGCTCGAGTACATCCGTACCTTCATCTGACCGCAAACAACAGAATAGCAACGCTATCGTAGGAACTAGCACACCATTTGCCAGCGAAGCTGTGTACTTTGTTGTAACAGACCGTTTTGTAGACGGCGACCCTTCGAACAATCATGTAGATCAAGGCGGAGAACATCCTACGTGGCAACTTCCCCTTGAAGGCCCAGAAGGCAAAAAAGCTTATGTGGGATACATGGGCGGAGATTTACAGGGTATCTTAAATAACGCCAATTATATTAAAGAAATGGGCTTCACCGCGGTATGGATGACGCCGGTGCACGATAACCCTGACTATGCTTTTAACGGCGATGAACCCATTACCTATGGTGGCGCATTTAAAGACGGCGGTAAAACTGGTTATCACGGCTACTGGGCTACAAACTTCTATAAAGCTGACGAGCATTTGGTTAGCGACAATTTAAGCGTAAGTGATTATACGGCGAAAATGCGTCAACACGGACTTAAATCAGTGTTTGATATTGTGGCAAATCACGGCACACCAAGCTTCACCATGGAAAAGGATTTACCCGGCTACGGCGAAATTTATGATATGGATGGCAACCTGGTTGCTGACCATCAAAATTTAGCGCCTGAAGACTTAGACCCTGAAAACAACCCGCTACATAGCTTTTTCCATAATTATCCGGATTTAGTAAAGCTTTCTAACCTCGATGATGAAAATCCAGCTGTGCGCGATTACCTCATCAACAGCTATTTGTATTGGATTTCTCAAGGAGCTGATGCATTTAGAATAGATACGATCAGGCATGTGCCTCATGCTTTTTGGCGTGAAGCGTCGGATCGCATACGCGCACAAAATCCAGACTTTTTTATGTTTGGCGAAGCATTTGACTACGAAGCTAACAATATTGCACAACATACGTTACCGAAAAATGGGGGCGTTAGCGTATTAGACTTCCCTATGCAAAAGGCCATGGTTAACGTATTTGAAAAGCCACTAGAAAGTGATTTTGCTGACTTACAGAAGGTGCTTCACCTTACACACGGCCCATATAGTAATCCGTATGAATTAACTACGTTTTACGATAACCACGATATGGCGCGAATTAATGCCACTGATGAAGGCTTTATCAATGCGCATAACTGGCTATTTACAGTGAGAGGCATTCCGGTAGTTTACATGGGCTCTGAAATTGGCTTTATGCGGGGCACGGCGGAACATGCAGGTAACCGTAATTATGTAGGTCAAGAGCGACTAGACCAAGCGAAAACCCATCCTATTCAGCAGGCGCTAACAAAAATTGCCAATGTGCGTAAAAACACCGTAGCGTTACAACGCGGCGTTCAAGTTAATCTTGAACTTAACGGTCATCGTGCGGCGTTTTATCGTGTTGTTGATACTAAAGACGCGAAGCAGACTGCACTCGTATTACTTAACAAAGGTAATGTGGCAGAGTCGTTTGATGTTAACGACTTTATGCAATCGGGCGAGTGGAAAGAGCAATTATCTGGTAAAACGCAAACCGTAAAACAAGGGGATGCGTTAACCGCTACGGTTGAGCCAAATGGCGTTCAGGTGTGGGTGCGTGAAGGAAAAGTAAGTAACAGTGAGATACTTGCTCAAATTAAATATCAGTTGGCGCGTCAATAGAACGTTATGGGGTAAACCCACATTGCTAAAAAGCCCCGAGCGTGAACCACTCGGGGCTTTTTTTGTTTGTATTGTCAACAGGCTTGGGTCGTAAACAGCTAAGGTTTATTCGCTGCCACAAGATTGACGAATAATGATGTCTGCAGGCATCAAGTAATCCTGTACTTCTTCATTATTAATGGCTTTCAACAGAGTATTCACCAGCAGTTCACCTGCAAGTTTAGTATTTTGCTGAACTGTCGTAAGCGAAGGTGTAGTGTAAGCTGACACAGCAATGTTGTCATAGCCGACCACGGCTACATCATCGGGCACATTTACTTTTGCCTGACGCAGAGCTCTTAGTACGCCCATTGCAATAAGGTCTGATGCACAGACAATCGCCTGTGGTAGTTCGCCACTTTGCAGTAATGATTTCACTGCTTCAGAACCCGCGTCTTCGGTAGAAATAGCATCGCGCTGAACACTAAACTGGTCTAATCCATGGGTTTTAAGCGTCTCAAAATAACCGTTAAAGCGCGCTTTGAATTCAGGGGCGTGGTCACCATTGTCACCAATAAAAGCAAACGAAGTCTTACCAAGACTAATTAAGTGGGAAGTTATACTTTGACCACCTTGGTAATTATCACACCCAATACTTACTCCCGGGTGGGCTTCATCAGGTGCGCCCCAACGAACGAAGTGGGTGCCTTGCGATTCAAGCTGAGCAACTTTGTTTTGGTAATCGGTGTAGTCTCCATAACCGAGTAAAATGATGCCGTCCGCTTTATTTGAATCTTCGTACTCTGCGTGCCAGTCATCGTCTAAGTTTTGAAACGATACGAGAAGGTCGTAGTTCGCTTGAGCACATGCACGAGTAATACTACCAAGCATTGCCAAAAAGAACGGATTGATCATCGAATCATCAGACGTAGGATCTTCAAATAAGAGTAGGGCAATTGTGCTGCTCTTTTGTTTTCTCAGATTACTTGCGTTCTTATCTACTTTGTAATTGAGTTCCCGGGCAATACGCTGAACGCGATCACGAGTTTCTTGGTTTACTAACGGGCTATTATTTAATGCTCGCGATACCGTTGATTGAGAAACCCCTGCCAAATGGGCAATATCAAAAGAGGTTGCTTTTTCTTTCATAAACACCATGTTTTGCTGCTACGACATTGTTGTCGCGAAATTAGATTACCATATTTTTTTATTTCCGCGTGTTTTTTGCGACGTTGTCGCTTAAATGCTTTACACGGTGAGCATGTCGCTTGCTCTTATTGGCAGTATGGCTGTGTTGACTAAACTGAATTTGTATAGAAAATTTCGCAGATCGCTCTTAATTCATCCACTTGTCAGGCTTCTTTGAATAAAACATGGTTGAAGTAAATGTGAGAGTGTTATACTCGTCGAGATTTTGAAATATTACGTGCATAAGGGGAACATGCGAATGGCCGAGACTGAACACCGTCCGACCAATTTTATCCGTCAGATTATTGATAAAGACCTGTCTAGTGGTCTGCATGACGCTATTAAAACTCGGTTCCCACCAGAGCCGAATGGTTTCTTACACATAGGCCATGCCAAGTCTATCTGCTTGAATTTTGGTATTGCGCAAGATTACACGGGCACGTGCAACCTTCGCTTCGATGATACCAACCCGGCGAAAGAAGACATCGCTTACGTTAACTCTATTAAAGAAGACGTTCAGTGGCTGGGCTTTACGTGGGACGGAGAAGCGCGCTACTCATCCAACTATTTTGACCAACTTCATGCATACGCGGTTGAGCTTATTGAAAAAGGCTTAGCTTACGTAGATTTTTCTACTCAAGACGTTATGCGTGAAATGCGTGGTACGCTTAAAGAGCCTGGTCAAAACAGCCCTTATCGCGATACAGACGTTGAAACAAACCTTCGTGAGTTTGCCAAAATGACGGCAGGCGAATACAAAGAAGGCGAGTGTAGTCTGCGCGCGAAAATTGATATGGCATCGCCATTCATGTGTATGCGCGACCCGGTTATTTATCGTGTTAAGCATGCACACCATCACCAAACAGGTGATAAATGGTGTGTATATCCAATGTACGATTTTACGCATTGTATCTCTGATGCCATAGAGGGTATTACCCATTCTCTATGTACCTTGGAGTTCCAAGACAATCGTCGTCTTTATGATTGGGTAATTGAGAACATCTCTATTGATTGTACACCGCGTCAGTATGAATTTTCTCGTCTTAACTTAGAGTACACTGTCTTAAGTAAGCGACGTCTTATTCAATTAGTTGAAGAGAATCACGTAAGTGGCTGGGATGATCCGCGCATGCCTACTATTGCAGGTTTGCGTCGTCGTGGCTATACACCTGGCTCAATCGTTGAATTTTGTAAGCGCATTGGTGTAACCAAAATGGATAACATGGTTGAAATGTCCATGTTGGAAGCCTGTATTCGCGATGACTTAAATGCTAACGCACCCCGTGCAATGGCTGTGCTAGACCCAATCAAACTGGTTATTGAAAACTACGATGAAGGCAAGACCGAGACATTGGTCGCGCCAAATCACCCCAATGATGAGAGCATGGGTACGCGTAACATAGGTTTTAGTCGCGAAGTGTACATTGAAGCAGAAGACTTCCGTGAATCGGCGAATAAAAAGTTCAAGCGTTTGGTACTAGATAAAGAAGTACGACTTCGCAATGCCTACGTCGTTCAAGCTAATCGCGTTGAGAAAGATGAAAACGGCAACGTAACTACTGTTTACTGTACTTATGACCCTGAAACCTTGGGTAAAGATCCGGCTGACGGACGCAAAGTTAAAGGTGTTATTCACTGGGTGGACGCAGCTACGGCACAGGCAGCAGAATTTAGACTGTATGACCGTTTGTTTAATGTCCCTAATCCAGCAGCTGAGGAAAACTTCACCGATGCTATTAATCCTGACTCTTTGGAAATCAAACAGGGCTGGGTAGAAGCTGGGTTGGTTAACAATGTTCCTGAAGTTGGCGCGTGGCAGTTTGAACGTACTGGTTACTTCTGTGTAGACAAAGACAGCACAGACGAAAAGCCAGTTTTCAACCGTACAGTGGGTCTAAGAGACACATGGGCAAAAATGGGCGAATAAACACTCGCTTTAACATGTTCTAAATGTAGAAATTAAAAAACCGCTTAAGTGCTACTTAAGCGGTTTTTTATTCTCAAAGTAGATAACACTGACTACTTTGGCTGGCAATCGAGCGATTGACCGTTTACGGCTTTGCTGTCTTCACCCATTAAATATAGATACATAGGCATGATATCTTTTGGGGTTTTCAAAGTTTCTGGGTTCTCAGCTGGAAAAGCTTGTGCACGCATATTTGTTCGAGTACCACCTGGGTTGATGCAGTTAAAACGCAGTGTTTTATTGCGGTATTCGTCAGCAAGGGTTTGCATAACACCTTCTGTTGCAAACTTAGATACGGCGTAGGTACCCCAAAAAGCACGACCTTTTCTACCAACGCTAGAGGTTGTGAAAATGATTGAGGCAGACTCGGCTTTCTCTAGCGCCGGAATTAGCGCCTGGGTCATATAAACCATGCCGTTAACATTGGTTTGCATAACGTCTTGCCATTCTTGAGCGTCAATGTCTTTAAACGCACTTAAGTGCCCTAAAATACTCGCATTGTGCAAGACACCATCTAGTCGTCCAAACTGGTCAATTATGGTTTGGGTCATTTGCTGATAATGAGAGGGCGTTGCACCTTTGATATCTAGTGGAACAATGGCTGGTTCCTCACCGCCTGCAGCAATTATCTCATCATACACGGCTTCAAGTTTAGACACAGTACGACCTAATAAAATACAAGTAGCGCCATGTGCAGCATACGTTTTAGCGGCCTGTGCACCAATCCCATCGCCAGCACCGGTGATAAGAATAACTTTGTCGCGCAATAAATCTGCTGGTGCGTTGTAATCGTTCATCGTATTCCTTTAAAAGGTTAATTTTTATCGCAATGATAAGGGTAGTTATACCGAATGTAGAATTAGAGCCCAGATCATACCCAGCCTGACTCACAAGTAAAACAATGAATGAAAAATTCTTCAAACGTAAAAAAAGTTAACAAAAGTAGTTAACAAAACTTTGCAAAGTTGCAACAAAGTCAATAAGATTGAGGAAGATACAACTGGTCTAACATGTTTAAAACTATCAACTACACCTGTAAAGACAGGGTAGACCAAGCTACTTTTAATAGAGTTAAGTTTTAGACACAGAATAACAACAATGCTTGTAGGGAGTAGAGATGAGAAAACTCGTATTAAGTTCCAGTGTGGCCCTTGCGCTGGGTCTAGCAGGCTGTGGTGGCTCCGATGAAACCCTTTCCGACATTCAGGCCGATACAGAAGTCCAAACACCATTTTCACGAATCGTTTTCGACCCAGCAAATGGGAACTTAAACATTCCTAACGACCTTCTTATGCTTCCGGGCGATGATGGTTTCTTCGATTACACACTAAATATACCGGTTGATGACCCTACAGATTTTGGTGACCCGCAAAACGCACTAAATGTACTAGACGGTTGGTCTACTCAGCATCCATTTGTTATCAACGTTGAAACACCGGTAGGCGCATCGCTTGATGAGAGCACGCTGGCTTCTGGTGTTTTACTGTTTGAAGCCACGCTAGGGCTTGACCAAAGTGACCCAGACTGCGCACAAGTTACTACGCCATCAGCGGGTTGTAAGCTTGGCGATCAACTTACTTACGGCGTTGATTATGTTTTAAGCCTGGCTGACAGTAACACCATTACTTTCGTACCTCTTAAGCCGCTCAAAGCAGCGCAGGGCTACATGTTGGTGATGACTACTGATTTAAAAGACTCTTCTGGAAAATCGGTTCAAGGCTCTACAACATGGGATACAGTAAGACAAGATATTAACACCAACCCGCTATCTAGTGCTGCTCAGCTGCAATTACAAGGTTTGGTTAACTCATTGGTAAATCCTGTGCTTGGTGCTGGTTTCGACCGTGAAGACATTACCTATGTGTCTGCTTTCACCACCCAATCGGTTGCGAATTCGCTAGATACTATCAAAAAGGTAATGATTAGCCGCTTTGCACAATTAGCTGCAGCGGGTAGTCCGGCTGCAGCAACAGCGCTTCCTGCTATCACAGTAGGCGATGCGGCGGCGGCGCCAAATGCTATGGAAGCATTAGGACTAGTTAATTCGACCGTTGTTGCTGGCGCGGTAGAGCAGGGTAAACAAGGCTTACCTGAGCAAGTACAGGCAGCAATTGATGCGACTGATTTCAGCGTTCTTGAAACCTGTGGTGGCCTAGTTGGCACAGTGTCAGGACAACTCGCAGCGCAGTGGGGTGGATTGAACGATTTTGCAGTGGCAATTTCAACTGGCATTCTTGCGCAAGCAGGTCCTTTCTGTGCTGCGCAGCGTTACGAAGGTAATATTGCACTGCCTTACTTCCTAGGCGTACCTAGCGCAGAAAACCCACTTGCTCCAGTCAACGACTTCTGGAAAGCAGCGTGTGACAGCGGCATTGTATTAGCTGGCGCTCCGCAGGAATTGCTCGCTGATGCAGAGCCTGGTCCAAATGCACAAATGTGTTCGGCACTGGGTCTTGCAGATGTTCGTATCAACGGCGAGATGTTGGACAACGCTAGAAACATCACTAAGTTCAATCCATACCCTCAGCCAACAGGTGGCAATATGGGTACTGAAACGCTAGACGTTCAGGTGACCATACCAGACCCGGCAATTGCGGGCGCGTTAGGCTTCCCAATCAGCATGCCTGAAGCAGGGTGGCCAGTGGTTATTTTAGCGCACGGCATTACCAGCAAGAAAGAAGATATGCTTGCTATCACAGGTACACTTTCTCTTGCGGGTGTCGCTTCGATTGCCATTGATCAACCATTACACGGTAGCCGTGGTTTTGATTTAAACGGCGACGGCACGGATGAAATCAACGCGACGACAGTAAGTGCAACGCACTACATGAACTTGGCGAGTCTACCTACTGCACGTGATAACTTACGTCAAAGTGTGTCTGATTTACTGGGCTTGCGTCTAGGTCTAAACGCTGTGATTGATAATACAACAACTCAAAACGTTAAATTCGATATGGGTCGTGTATCAATTATGGGCGTGTCGCTTGGCGCTATTACTGGCGGTAACTTTGCTTCTGTTGCCAACACCTCAATGGGTGGTGATTTAGCCGCACTAGACGGTATGTTTGCTGTTAAACAAGCTTCGCTTGAGTCTCCTGGGGGCGGTGTAGCGCAGTTCCTTCTAGAGTCAGCCGCCTTCGGCCCGCTGATTAAAGGCTTACTGCTTTCACAAGCTTCAGAAGATTTTGTAGCGTTGCTTAACCAACTGTATGAAACAACTGATGTAAGTGAAGCGCAGCTACGAGCGGCAGTATCAATCTTTGAAGACAACTTGACTGCAGAACAAGCTGCTGCTGTAAATGCCGTATTCGCTGAGTTCGCATTTGCCGCACAAACTGTGATGGATGCAGGAGACCCGACTAACTATGCTGAGGTACTAGGTAGCAACACGCCTGTCCATATGATGACAGTAGTGGGTGACGGTAGTGAAGAGAACCTGCCTGATCAAGTTATCCCAGTTTCAACGGCATTACCGTTGTCTGGTCAGCTTCCACTTGCGGCGACTATTGGCCTAGAACAAGTAACCACGACGCAGGGACCTGCAGCAGATCCTATCAGCGGTATTGTTTTGTTTAATGCCGGAGCACACGCGTCTAGCTTGAGCCCAACGGCGAACGCAGCGGTAACCACAGAAATGCAAAAAGAAGTAGCTGGTTACATAGCGTCTGACGCTTTAGTACTTCCAATTTCTGATGAAAGCGTAGTTGCTAACTAGTCAAACTCAATTGACGCAAATTGCAGTGTTATAACTGCTTAAAATTAAACATGTAAAAGCCGGCATTATCGCCGGCTTTTTTGTTGAAAAATTAGAATGTTGTTTGAATGTTTCAGGTTGTTAATGTAGTGTAAATTTCAGGTCGGATCAGTTTTACTTTTGTTGTAACTAACACCGCATCAAAGACGCGTACAGTACGAGTGGTTGACCTTTTTCATTTATCATTAGGGAACATTTGAGATGATTACTACCAACACCTTTACCGCTAAACGGACACTTATTGCACTGTCTCTAACAGCGTTACTTGCAGCTTGTGGGGATAACGATAACGACTTTTCTAACATAGAACAGCCTTCGCCGACCACACCAACAACGCCAGACCCGGTACCGACGCCCATTCCCTCTTTTGCCCCTAACGGGACATTGTCTGCAGAAGTGACGTGGACCACATATGGTGTACCTCACATAAAGGCAGATAACTTAGAAAGCATGGCTTACGGGGTAGGCTACGCGTTTGCACGTGACAACATGTGTGTTTTGGCTGACCAAATTGTTAAGTACAATTCTGAGCGAGCCAAATACTTCGGTCCAGATACAGTTCCGGGAAGCGGTGATTCTGAACATCTTATCAACGATTTCGGTTTTCTCACCCTAGGAATAAGAGCACTAGCGGAAGAAAACTTACCAAGGTTGTCAGCCAATTCACGTGCCATGTTTCAGGGTTATACCGCAGGTTACAACCGTTATTTAAATGAAACGCCTGTCGAAGAACAAGACCAAAGCTGTGCGGGGCAGCCTTGGGTTAGCGAAATCGACAGTGTAGATCTCTTGACCTACTCGCTAGGTGTTGCGTTGCTCCCCGGGGCTGCAAACTTCCTGGGTCCCATGTTCATTGCTGCGCCAGAGGGTGAAAGCTATTTACCTACGCCTGCAGCGTCACCAAGTGAAGTCGCGTCTTCTTTTAAAATCACACCAACCGTTGGCTTGCCTCAACGAAATCCTCAGGAAATGGGGTCGAACGGCTGGGGACTAGGCAGTGATAAAACTACCAATGGTAAAGGTATGGTTTTAGGGAACCCACATTTCCCGCATACCGGCAATTTACGTTTTTGGAATTTCCACGCTCAAGTGCCAGGGCATATGAACGTGACAGGGGGCTCATTGATGGGCTTGCCAGGCGCAGTGAATATAGGATTTAACGATAACGTTGCGTGGACTCACACCTTCTCTACTGCAGAACACTTTATCGTTTATCAGTTAACGCTTGATGAAAACGATGGGTCAGGATTAACTCATGTAGTTGATGGTAATAGGCGAACCATCTATGAAAAGCCACTTCAAATTGAAGTCGCTGTTGGCGGTGGCCAAACTATAAAACTCAATAAAACCGCGTACTACACTAATTACGGTCCAATGATTGAGGTTCCAGGAAGTTTTGATTGGAATAGCAATAACGCATTTGCCATAAAAGACGCTAACTTACCTAATTTTGATATCGTCGATCATTGGCTTGCTATGAATATGGCTACGTCGATGGATGAGTTTAAGCAAGCGTTTAAAGACTACGACGGCGTAATATTTAATAACACCATGGCGGCTTCTGCTGACGGTCAAGTTTTCTATATAGATGACTCAACTGTACCTAATTTAACCGAAACGGCTATTGAGCAACTAACGACAAATCCATTGCTTATTCAAACCAAAGCAGCCGCTGGTTTTACCGTTTTGCCAGGCCATATTTCTCAATTCGATTTCGAAGGGCCAGTGCCGTATGAAGAAGCGCCGAAATATGAAGGGACAGATTCAGTTCAGAACTCAAACGATAGCTATTGGTTAACAAATTTGAATTCCCCGATAGTGGTGAGCAATCCGTTGTTCGGAAGCGTGGAATATCAACAAACCTTGCGCTCGCGCATGGGGCAACAGTTTATTGAAAACGAAGCGGGTAGTGATGGCACATTCACGCCTGAAGAAGTAGAAGGTCTTCTACTAAACAACCGCAGTTATCTAGCTGAAAATATCCTACCCTCACTCTTAGCGCTTTGTGCTACACAAGGGGATACGCCTGTTGATGTAGATGGCAATAGTGTAGATGTTTCCCAAGCTTGTGCGGCATTAGAAGATTGGGACGGCACCATGAACCTAACAAGCACGGGAGCTCACGTATTCAGAGAGTTCGCTTTTCAATTCAATCAAGCTCCGCAGTGGGAAATACCTTTTTCCCTTGAGGCGCCCGTTACTACGCCTTCAGGCCTAGTGCAAAACGACGTCACTCTTGAGCAATTGGCGAGAGCTACGCAAATTATTGAACAAGCAGGTGTGGCTTTTGATGCGCCTTTAGGCGACGTGCAGTTTGTAGAGCGAAGCTTACCAGATGGTTCTGCTTCTGGCGTTAAACTGCCATGGGCAGGAGCGCACAATATAGAAGGTGGCTTTAACGTTTTTGACGTAATTCGAAACAGAAATGGCACCTTACTTCCACGTCATACTTACAATACGGTGAACAGTAGCACAATTATGAGTGCTGAAGCTGAAGGCTATCATATCAACTATGGAACTAGTTGGGCGATGGTCATCAATTTCACTGATGAAGGTCCTAAAGGCCGTGGAATTTTGACGTACTCGCAGTCACGCAAATATGGCAGTGAGCATTTCTTGGATCAAACTCAGCTCTATTCAACACAACCGACATTGAGGGACATCTTTTTCACAGACGAGGAAATAGAAGCTAACAAGATAGAGCAAGTTACCCTATCGTCAGAATAAGATGAGGCTGGTATTATAGCGTAATTAAAACAGCGACTTTGCTTTGGTAAAGGCAAGGTCGCTATTTACGTTGTGGGTAATCAACCACGCTTACCCGTTTATCTTACTAGGAGTAAAGTTTGGAGTTTTTGTACGAATACGGTTTGTTTGTTGCCAAAGCAGTGACATTAGTTATCGCTTTTGTAGTGGTTGTTTCAACCATTGTTGGTGTAGCGAGTAAGCAAAAACAGGGGAAAGGCCAACTTGAAATCGTGTCTATATCTGAACAATTAAAAGATATCACGAACTATGCAAAACAGGTGCTTTTAGACAAGAACGCGTTAAAGAAGCTAGCAAAAGAGCAGAAAAAAGAAGCTAAAGCTAAAAGCAAATCTAAGAACAAAGAACAGGGCGAAGAATCTCAAAAGTCCCGTCTTTATGTGATCGACTTTAAAGGCTCTATGGATGCCCACGAAGTTGAGCATTTGCGCGAAGAAATCACAGCCATTTTATGCGTAGCCAACAAAGAAGACGAAGTTTTGGTTCGCCTGGAAAGTGGTGGTGGTGTAGTGCATGGGTATGGACTAGCGGCGTCGCAACTGCAGCGCATTAAAGAAAAAGGCCTTAAACTTACCATTGCTGTCGATAAGGTTGCTGCAAGTGGTGGTTACATGATGGCGTGCGTTGCAGATAAGTTACTAGCTTCTCAATTTGCCTATATCGGCAGCATTGGTGTGCTTGCTCAGTTACCAAACTTTAATAAGTTACTAAAGAAGAACGATATTGAATTCGAGCAACATACAGCAGGGGAATTTAAACGTACCCTAACCATATTTGGCGAGAATAACGATGAAGGTCGTGCGAAATTTAAAGAAGAAATCGAAGAAATTCACGTATTGTTTAAAGATTTCGTACACAGCCAACGTCCAGATATGGACATAGATAAAGTCGCGACAGGAGAGTACTGGCCCGGTGTAAAAGCAAAGGCACTCGGTTTAATCGACGATATTACAACATCTGATGACTATATTCTCTCTCATTACCCAGAACGGGAAATATTTAGTGTTAAGTATTCAGTGAAAAAGAACGTAGCAGAAAAGCTTGGTATGTCGGCAGCAAATGTTGTCGAGCGCGTCTTTATGAAATCAATGAATAAAGCGCGTCACTGGTTTTAATGCCACCAGAGCGTCTGTGTCTATGAGTCAGGACAGAGTGACACTTTATAGACACAGATGCCCATTAAGTTTCTAACCTACAAAAAGATAATAAATAGAATATGGCACGGCATACTAAAACCGATATATTGGATGCAGCAGAGTACTTGTTTTCTCAAAGCGGGTTTACACAGACTTCCATGCGTGAAATTACCGCAAGAGCAGAAGTAAATTTGGCTTCAGTAAACTATCATTTCGGCAGTAAGAAAAACTTGATTCAAGCCGTATTTAAACGGTATTTCGATCATCTAATGCCGGAAGTAGAGGCTTGCTTAGCGTCCTTGCCGTCCATCAACGGCGCAAAAGGTGTTGAACAGCTGCTATATTCTTTGATCCCCCCGATGTTAAACCTTAATGCTATTTCCGATCAGGGTACTGCTACTTTTGTGAAATTGTTGGGTCGCGGCTATAACGAAACACAGGGGCATTTGCGTAAATTCTTAATGAATGACTACGGTAATTGTATAAGAGCGTTGGTTGATGCCATAAGACGTTGTTTACCGGAACTACCCGAAGAAGAGTTATTTTGGCGATTGCATTTTGCGATGGGTAGTTTTGTATTTTCTATGGCGTCAAGCCAAGCGTTAACGGAAATCGCAGAGTCTGATTTTCACAAACATGTCGATATAAAAGAGGTAATCCAACACCTTGTTCCTTTTGTAGCTCAAGGTCTTGCGGGTAAATAAATTTAAACGAAATGACACGAGCTCAGCCATACTAAGGCTCATTACCAGTAGAAGTGAACTGTGCGCTGATATAACGCTAGTCACCCTTAAAGGCGACTAAACGTTATATACGACACACCAATCTCTAAAAGCGAGTTAGCGTGGAAGGGTTGCGCCAGGCACTTCTGCATTAAGCTTTTCAGCCCAGAAGTCTTTAACCGAAAACCCTGATTTTTTAGAAGAAGATGCTTTCTTCTTAGCAGGTTTAGCCGCCGCTTTGGTTGATTTTTTCGGCGCTTTTTTCTCTACGTTTTTACTCGTACCCTCAGACGAGCCAGAAGCTAACGACTCTGTCATTTCTTGAAGCTGTGCTAAGCGTACGTTCTTGCCACCGTCTACGCTGTACCATCCGCTTTTACTTTCAATAGATGGAGCTTTTCCGTTTGCCTTTTTATACGCTGCAGTAAACGCCGCTACGACTTCGTCTTTATCTAAGTTTGCCATGCTTTTTTGCTCTTTATTTTGTTAAGATGACGAACGTTTTAGGTCTTTTGCTACCTTTGCAAAGCTTAAAAATAAATGCCCCGCAAAAACAAACCTGATAAGTGTAGCAACGCCAGTGACAGGCTTACTTACCACTCAAATTTGTCTAATAACGGGTATAATGCTTAACGTTCGCGTCTTTTTATAACGTTTTTTGAACAATATGTCTAACTTTCGACCGGAGGACCTGTGTCTGTTACCAATGTAGAGCTACAAAATTATCTTGATGGGATGTTAAGGGTGAGTGAAATTAGTGATTACTGCCCGAATGGTTTACAGGTAGAGGGCGCAAGTAAAATTGAGAAAGTCGTAACTGGCGTTACTGCGTCACAAGCACTACTCGATGCTGCCATCGAAGCCAAGGCCGATGCGCTAATCGTTCACCATGGTTATTTTTGGAAAGGTGAATCACAAGTGATTGCCGGTATGAAAAAGCGCCGCCTTCAAACGTTACTCTCAAATGATATCAATTTATATGCATATCATCTTCCATTGGATGTACACCCAGAATTTGGAAATAACCGCCAGCTAGCGTCTCTTCTAGACATACAAAATGTAAGCGCAGTAAGTGACGTCAAACCTGTTGGTGTTGTTATGCAGGGAAACTTTGAAGTAGAAATCACAGGAACTGAGCTACAGGCCAAGTTACAGCAAATTTTAGGAAGAGACGTACTATTAGAGGGGCCTGCGTCTAAGCCTATTTCAACACTCGCTTGGTGCACAGGCGGAGGTCAGGGGTTTATCGAACAAGCCGTTGAACTCGGCGTCGATGCTTTCATTACCGGTGAGGTGTCTGAGCAAACAGTACATACTGCTAGAGAAATGGGTATCACGTTTTTTGCAGCGGGCCATCATGCTACTGAGCGCTATGGCGTGAAGTCGTTGGGCGAACACTTAGCGCAGCAATTTGATGTTTGTGTTGAATTTATTGATATTAACAACCCCGCTTAATGATGAATGTAGTGTATGAATAACGATCGTATTTTCGATGGTATCGCGGAAAAATTCTCAAACAACATATATGGCACTACAAAGGGAAAGCTTAGACACACTCTATTATGCGATGTTCTAGACCCTTATTTGGAAACCCCGGTTCACGCGATTGAGATAGGCGGAGGCACAGGGGTTATGACTGCGCACATTGCATCTAAAGGGCATTCAGTGGTGTTAACCGATGCGTCAAAAGATGTTCTCAAACAAGCAGAGTCGCTACTTGCTGATGCGCCAAATATTACAATTAGACATCAATACCTTCAGCAAATCGAGGATTTAAACTGCTTTGACTTAGTCATTTGTCATGCTGTATTAGAGTGGCTGGACGCGCCATTCGATGCTATCGAGTTTATGTATAACAACATGAAGCACGGCGCTCGATTAAGCTTGAGCTTCTTTAATCAGGATGCAAACTTATTTGCTAATGCTATATACGGCAACTTCGATTACATTGCTAAGGGAATGAAGGTTAAAAAGCAAGTAAGGCTAAACCCTAAACAACCGCTAAGTGCAATGCGGGTTGTGGAATACTGCAGTTCGCTGGGTTTTAAAATAGTAGACAAAGCGGGCATCCGTTGTTTCCATGACTACATGCGCGATGTTACACATCAAAACAGCAAATTTGACGATCTACTTGCACTAGAGCGTCAGTACCACAAGCAAGCCCCTTATCTTTGGCTGGGAAAGTATTTTCAGCTGATTTTAGAAAAAGAATAAACCAACTATGTTGTAAATGGCGCTGTAGTTGCGCTATGCGTATTGAAGGCGCAAGGATTACCCGCGTAGGTACTTATTTAGCGCTACTAATGTTAGCTATGTTAATGCAGCTACGCGGGAATTTTGCCTTGTAAAGGTATGTTCTGAAGGTGAGGGGCTAGAGTGTATTCTCACCTGTAAGAATATTATTCAATGTTGTTGCAGCTATTTCTTCCAGCGCTTCTTGAGTGAAAAAACCCTGATGGCCGGTGATCAATACGTTGGGAAAAGTTGTTAATCGCTGAAAGATATCATCTTGAATAATCTCTTGTGAGTGATCATTGAAGAAAAGTTCGGATTCCCTTTCATAAACATCTAATCCTAAGTAGCCAATTTTTTTGGATTTAAGTGCTTTGATAATGGCGCTGTCATCAACAAGACCGCCCCTCGATGTATTTATCAGCATGACACCTCGCGGCATCATATCAACAGTCTCAGCATTTATAATATGGTGGCTCTGTTCGTTAAGAGGGCAATGCAATGTAATAATAACACTTTGCTCAAGCAGTTCGTTCATTGGTACATAGCAGGCGCCCATTGCAGTCACATCATCGTCTTGTTGGGGATCGAAGCAAAGTACCTTGCACCCAAAGCCCAATAATATTCGAATAACGGCTTTACCTATTTTACCTGTGCCAATCACACCTACGGTTTTACCGTGAAGGGTAAAACCCATCAGTCCTCCAAGGCTGAAATTACCTTCTCGAACGCGGTTGTATGCCTTATGGGTTTTACGGTTCAGCGTAAGTATAAGCGCAAGGGTATGTTCAGCTACTGTTTCCGGGCTATAAGCTGGCACACGGCTCACTGCAATATCAGCGCTTGCCGCTGCTACAACATCAACATTATTAAAACCTGCACAGCGAAGCGCGATGTGTTTAACACCACACTGTTTTAGAACATCAATAGTTGACGCGTTAACATCATCGTTAACAAATACCACCACGTCGCTATAGCCTTTACAGCTAACGGCGGTTGACGAGTTCAGTGGATGTTCGAAAAAAGTCGCTTCAATAGAAGGTGGAAGCGACTGGTTTAAGGATGCCAGTAACGTAGAAAATACGTCTTTCTCATAAGGTCGAGTACTAAAAAATGCAATTTTTTTGCTTTGATAGTGGTTTGTTTTAGACGAGTCTTTCTTGTTCATTACTGTTGTCATGCGCTTACCTAATTACGCCTGTTAGATACTTAAAAGTTACGCCAGATAACTACATTTTGAGTAGACGCAGATCAAAAAAACTGATTTTAATGTCACAGACATACATATATTGAATTTAATCAGCCCACGTACGCACTGTCGAAAGCCATTCTTGCTGTAAAACGTAGCTACGCGATGGAGATTAGTAGCTACGGATAGTTCTTCGATACTTAACAACTAGCTGGCTTGGAGCAATTTAACAATGTCTTTCTCAATAGCCTCTGGCTTAACGGTGGGGGCATAACGCTTTAACACCTTGCCTTGGGCGTCGACTAAAAACTTGGTAAAATTCCATTTAATACGCTTTGTTCCTAGAAGGCCTGGAGCTTCCTTTTTTAATTCCTCAAAGAGCGGATTGGCATCGGGTCCATTTACATTTGTCTTCTTAAATAAAGGGAACGAAACACCAAAATTAAGACTACAAAACTGGGCAATATCTTCATCGCTACCCGGCTCTTGATGACCAAACTGGTCACATGGGAAGCCTAATATCTCAAAGCCGTTGTCATGGTATTTTTTGTAAAGCGTTTCTAGCCCTTCATACTGCGGAGTGAAGCCGCATTTACTGGCCGTATTAACAATAAGCAATACCTTTCCCTTGTATTGTTCTAAGGTAGTTTGTTCGCCGTTATTCAATGTAATAGGGTGTTCATAGAGTGCCAAAATTATTTTCCTATATTTTTGTTGTTGTTAAGTCTGTTACTCTTAGGTAATCCAAACATCTTTGTTAAGTATCTAGAGTATATTTTGTATGAGTAATTTGAAAGTGAGTTTTTTGGGCTTGGGTGTAATGGGCTATCCTATGGCAGGGCACTTGAGCAAAGCTGGCTATTCGGTCACTGTTTATAATCGTACCTCTCAAAAGGCGCAGGACTGGCTATCAACCTATAACACTGGTGGCGCTAACGTTAGTGCAAGCGAAACTATCGCTCAGGCCTGTGAAGGTGCAGATGTTGTCTTCATGTGTGTGGGTAACGACAACGATGTAAAAGATGTTGCAACACAAGCACTAGCAGTGATGAAAGCGGGCAGTGTACTTGTTGATCACACAACAGCATCAGCAGATATCGCCAGAGAACTTTATGAGACCAGTAAAGAAAAACAAATTGGATTTCTAGACGCGCCAGTGTCTGGTGGTCAGGCGGGAGCTGAAAATGGTCAGTTGACAATAATGGTTGGTGGCGATGAAGACGTATACAGTAACGTTGAGCCGGTAATGGCGCAATATGCTCGCCATAGCCAACTACTCGGTAAGAGCGGCAGTGGGCAACTGGCTAAAATGATGAATCAGATTTGTATAGCCGGCATTGTCCAAGGCTTGGCCGAAGCCCTGCATTTTGGCCAGCGCGCGGGACTTGATTGTAAAGCTGTAGTTGATGTTATTAGCAAAGGCGCAGCGCAGTCGTGGCAAATGGAAAACAGAGCCAGCACTATGCTAAATAACAGCTTTGATTTTGGCTTTGCCGTTGATTGGATGCGTAAAGACTTAAGCATCGCGTTGGATGAAGCCCGCAAGAACGGTTCAACGTTAGCGCTGACAGCACTTGTCGATCAATATTATGCTGACGTACAAAAACTTGGTGGCGGCCGCTGGGATACATCAAGTTTACTTACTCGATTAAAATAACCTAAGCGTAGTGGAGTAATTTAAAAGTCTGCTGGTTTTCTCTGATATGTGAAAAAGTGTATGAAACAGGGAAAATCGGCGGGCCGGGCTCGTATATTGACGTCTTGAGCGCGTTTTTTTACTTGGGTTCAGTTCTATAGGCATTTGAACCTGGCTACTTCACCTGGCTACTACAGCGATTGCTCCTGAGCAGATAGAATAAGTTGCTCTAAACGAGCTTTATTCACATCGTTCAACGGCAGTGACGTTATTTTATCGAGCAACTGTTTAACGCTAAATTTCCGGTAAACCGCTGTATCAGCCTCAATCATGCATTGAAGAAGGTTTAGACCGAAAGCGGCTGTATCCGGAGAAAGCTGAAAAGCGTCATAGAAATGCTTCATTGCCTTATTAAACAAACCCTCGATAAAAAGTTGTGTGCCAGTTTCGTTAATAGAAATGGCCTGTTCGTGATTTAAACCCAACCGCTCCCCACCTGAGAAAATCAGCTCGTCATTCATCACTTGTTCCGAGATAGCCTGTAAATCTGCGTTTTTCCGCTTAGCCATTAAAAGTAATTCACCGGCTTTACGTTCGTCTCCAAGTCCGTGATGAACTTTAGCGGCGATTACAAGGATAGATGGCTCGGTACGTAAATAGTTATCAACGTAATCGCTTTCAAGCAGGTGCGCAGCTTTCTCTAGATCACCGTCTAGCACTGCTGAAAACGCCAAAAGATAGTCTCTTTTTTGTAACGTCTGAGGGTCACCCTGACTTCTCCCAGCAATACCCACTAACTTTCTAGCCTGAGACAAACTTTCTTGACGATTGGTCTCTGGAGACTCTTCTGCTAAAAATAGATAAAACTCAGCAAGCTCAAACGTGAAGTCGTTGAAACTGTCTTTAGCGCTTCTGTGCATCGCGCGCTTTTTCTGCAATAGGTCTATGGCTTCAACAACCTTGTCTTGTTTCTGATAGGCAATGGTTTTTAACTTAGCTGCTGGCAGGCTTAATTCACTGAACTTAATTTCGTTTAAGTATTTTTCTACCTGATCGTAGGAATCTTGTTCAAACGATATGGATGCTAACCATTCAAATGCTTTATCACGAGCCAAACTTGAGTTAACCATTTGGCTTAAATGACTTTTACAATGCGGCCATTGACCTGAGGCGTATTGGCACTTCACCTTTCCCCACTGTGCCCATAACACTTTGTCAGAGCGGGTTAACACATCGTCATAAATACTCAATGCTCGTTGAATTTCACCATTTTCAAAAAGTAGACGCGCGTAAAGCTTCCTAATATCGGCTACTAGGCGAGGAGGGATACCTTCTGAAATTTTAGCTCTCACGACACTAATCGCACGGTCTAATTGCTTGTTATCCAGCGCGTGCAACACATTTTTGACAAAATCTCGATAACTTAGGTAATGGTTAATTTGTCGGGTTAGCGAAGCAATAGTGTATGGCTTTATAAGTAAAACGTCTGGCTGTAAGTCCATTATACGGCCAATAATTTGCGGTGAGCGATCTGAAGTCAGGAAAATTATGCCCGTGCTAGGTCTAATAAATCCGGCTTCTTTTAAACTCTGGATCCATTCCACGCCAGTTTTACCTTGCCCAAGGTGGTAATCCATTAACAGGAGTTCGAAGTTTTGCTTCTTAAGCGCCGCCTTCAGTTCTACACCTGACGCAAAACTGCTTACCGATAAGTTAGCGATAGACATTAAATGTCCTCGAAGGGCAGTACGAGCAGTAGCGTTGTCTTCTACTATGGCTATTCTGAATTCCACGGCGACCAAACAAGGTTAACTTATATCAAGCTAGCTTATCAGTGGCTGGAAAAAAGTGCATTATTAAAAAGGCTAAGATTTGTGTTTAGGCCATTGATGTAATAACTCAAACTTCATTCTCGTCACAAAATATTTACGTTAAACATCACTATTTTTAAATAAATGTTTACCTTTACGTTTACGTAAGGGGTAGGTATTGGTTATTGTAGTTTAAAAGCAAATTAATTGAAGGTATGCCTAATGAACTTTGAATTAACCGATGACCAATTAGCCTTTGAAGAAACAGCCCGTCAATTCGCCCAGCAAGAGCTTGCGCCTAACGCCGCTATGTGGGACAGAGAGCATCACTTCCCAGTAGAAGCAATTAAAAAAGCGGGTGAATTGGGTTTCTGCGGTTTGTACGCACCAGAGAGTGCGGGCGGGCTTGGCTTATCAAGGCTCGATTCTTCTATTATTTTCGAACAGCTTTCAATGGGGTGCACAACAACAACGGCCATGTTAACCATTCACAATATGGCAACGTGGATGATTGCGACTTGGGGTACCAGCGAAGTAAAAGATAGGTGGTGCGACCAACTGGTAACCGGTGACAAACTTGCATCTTATTGCTTAACCGAGCCTGGCGCTGGCTCTGATGCAGCATCGCTTAAAACAAAGGCTACGAAAGCTGGCGATGGTTACGTTCTTAACGGGTCTAAGGTATTTATTTCGGGCGCAGGTAGTACTGACGTACTTGTTGTTATGGCTCGTACCGGTGGCGATGGTCCTAAGGGTGTATCAGCATTTGCGGTTCCTGCCAATGCCGACGGGATTGAGTACGGAAAAGCCGAAGAAAAAATGGGCTGGAATGCCCAACCCACTCGCATGATCACGTTCGACAACGTGAAATTAGATGCAAGTTGGTTACTTGGCGAGGAAGGACAAGGCTTTAAAATGGCCATGCAAGGGCTTGATGGCGGTCGAATTAATATTGCTACCTGCTCGGTCGGAACTGCACAGCAGGCGCTTAATGTTGCTCGCGACTACATGAATGAACGAGAGCAGTTTGGTAAACCTATTGCTGGTTTTCAGGCATTACAGTTTAAATTAGCCGATATGGCCACTGAACTTGTCGCAGCAAGACAAATGGTGCGTATGGCTGCGTGTAAGCTAGATAATAACGACCCGGACAAAACTACCTATTGCGCTATGGCGAAAAGGTTTGCTACCGACGTAGGCTTCAATGTGTGTAACGATGCACTTCAACTGCACGGTGGGTACGGTTACATCAAAGAGTATCCGCTAGAGCGTCATTTCAGAGATGTTCGCGTACATCAAATTCTGGAAGGCACTAATGAAATTATGCGCGTTATCATTGGTAGACGTTTGTTGTCAGATGAGAGAAGTGTACTGTAGTACACTACGGTAATAGATTTATCAGGCATCATTTGATGGACTATAAAAAGGAGTGGAAATGACAGACGTGGAATCGGTAGTCATTGTTGATGAATTAAAAACGTCTAACAACGACTACACAATAGGCCGTTTGACACTTAACAAGCCAAAAGCCTTAAATGCATTGGATTTAGAAATGGCTGGTATCATGCTTGACGCACTTCAGCAGTGGCAGTCTCGCAACGATATTGTGGCTGTAGTGATTGATGCAGCAGGCGAAAAAGCGTTTTGCGCTGGTGGCGACATTGTTTCGATGTACAAATCGATGGTGGAAGCTAAGGGGCAAATTCCAGCATTTTTAGAAACATTTTTCGAAACTGAGTACACGCTAGATTACACCATTCATAATTACAATAAGCCCATCATCGTTTGGGGTAGTGGAATTGTTATGGGTGGAGGTATGGGGCTACTATGCGGTGCAAGCCATCGAATAGTAACTGAAACCTCTCGCCTTGCCATGCCTGAGATCACAATTGGTCTATACCCGGATGTGGGAGGTAGCTATTTTTTACCTCGCTTACCTGGCAAAGCAGGTCTGTTTCTAGGTTTAACGGGGGGGCAAATGAATGGCACCGACGCTTGCTTCGTGGGGTTAGCGGATAGTTTGCTGGCCAGTACAGAAAAAGATGCTTTGCTTAACAGCCTTTCAGAATATCCGTGGGAAAAGACCGACAGCGAGAGTCTGGCTTCTTCTGTTACAAATATCATCGATACAATGAAAACACCTGAAGAACTGCCAAAAGGTAATGTTGAGCCCAATATGGCACTGATCAATGACCTGTGTGCAGCAGACAATGTTACTGATGTTGTGCATGCCATTCTTGACGCCGACATGAATGAGGACAAGTGGTTGCAAAGAGCGCAAAGCACTTTAGCCAAAGGTTCTCCCATCACCATGCATTTAGTATTTGAGCAATGTAAGAAAGGCGCGAACATGACACTGGCTGACTGTTTCAGAATGGAAGCGGATATGTCCTGTCGATGTGGAGAAAGTGGGGAGTTCCAAGAGGGTGTAAGAGCGCTTTTGATTGATAAAGACATGTCACCGCAGTGGAAGTATAAAAAGGTAGATGAAGTGCCAGATGACGTAATAGCACATTTCTTTACTTCGCCTTGGGCTAAAGAGAAGCATCCGTTGGCAAAGTTGTAATTACAAGACTCATCAAATAAGCACTGAAGGCACTATTGGAGTAGGCTGACTTAAGTTTTGAGATAGTGTCTCTTATTGCCGTAAAGGCATCAGTTTTGATATCCTTTGCGGCAAATTCACAGTAAAAAGTACCCGCCATGTGGCACTGTCCACTTTGTAAATCATCAATCTCATTGCAATCAACGCCCATACGTTGTGAAAACAATCATAGTTTTGACAAAGCGAAATCTGGCTATGTCAATCTTCTACCCGTTCAGTTTAAAAAGTCTAAACTACCTGGCGACAACAAGGATATGGTAAGGGCCAGAAGGGAATTTCATCAATTGAATGCTTATAAGCCTTTAAAAGACCATCTGGTTTCGCTGGTGGAAAGTGCGTTAATTGAAACTATTTCTCACAAGGATGCACCGGAAGAACGCCATGTGGAAGTCACCAAGGTTTATGACGCAGGGTGCGGTGAGGGGAGCTACCTGAATGCAATGTTGCAAGGTCTTTCTTCGAAAGAATTCAGGGTTGAAGGTGCAGGTAGTGATATTGCTAAAATTGCCGTAGAACTTGCAGCTAAAGCCTACAAGCATGCGCAGTTTGTTGTTGCGAGTAGTTTCGACTTACCCCTTGATAATAACTCGCAAAACGTAATGATGCAGGTCTTTGCTCCAGGGAGTAATGATGAATATGTGAGGGTTCTTAAAAATAATGGCCTTTTAGTGACGGTTGACCCTGCACCAGAACACCTCTTGGAGCTTAAGCAGCAGGTTTACGACAACCCGAGACGTCATGAAATAAGCGAAGAGGAACGACAGGGTTTTAAACGGCTTTATAACGAATGTTTTTCCTTTCCCATTCAATTCGAGAGCAAAGAACACGCGCTGGCACTAATAAAGATGACGCCGTTTTACTGGAAACTTCCTCAGGGTAAAATCGACGGGATTGTTGAAACGTTGAAAGGCGTTACCGCAGACTTCCACATTCAGCTTTGGCAAAAAACACCGCAGTAATATCTATAATGGATTACCCATCGATTCTACCGATGGGTAGACAGCCACTCCTCTAAAGCGGGACTTCCTACAAGTATAGTCTGTACTTGTTTTGTGCCGTTTAACACAACGTAGGTAGGGAACCCGTTTTGACCGGTAGCTCGCAATAGTGCAGATTCACTGTATTCTCCTTCAAAGATGATAAAGGGGTATTCAACCTCATGAGTAATCAAATGCTGCTTAAATTCGGCTATATTGTCCGTGCCTGATAACCCAACTACTTTTATACCCTTATCATTGTTTAAACGATTGACTAGCGGAATGGACAGCTTACAAAAGCCACAGAAAGGGCTATATAGTTGGACGATAGTCGTAGTCGAAGTCTCAATGACGTCGTTGAGTGTTTTGTCGTTAGATGTGGTAGCGGAGAAGCGCCAAATCTCTCCAACTATTGGAGCGTCCAAATGCATTTTAGCCAAAGCGGTAGTGATACCTTTGTTTCGCTCTTCATTATTGTTATGTAACTGTTGAAGCTTTGTACGATTCTCAACTGAGTTAACTCTATATAACTGAACGATGACCTGGCCGTTTTCAAAATTCTCAGAATACAGATTAGCAATACTAATCCCCGTCTCGTTTTCAAAACCTACGGATGTCATCTCGGGGATAAGAAAATGCGTTGTTCCCTTGGTGTCGGTAACCGCCACTAAAAACTTATTTGCTGGGTTGTTATCTGCGCTATCAAAAGAATAGGGGGATGCCAGTGTTCCTTTCACCGTATCGCCATCAACGTACAGGTTCACAGGAGGATAGAGTGTAAGTGATGAAGAGTAAGGTAGTTGCGTTTTAACTTTGTACCACTCAATCCAATTATTTGGGTCGATGTTAGCAGAACTTTCAAAGCATGGTAGGCAAAATAAGCTAAAAAAAAACTGCAATTTTATAGGGTTAATTTTAATCATGAAAATCCTTTTCATATTAATATTTAGAGAGTTACGCTCTTTTTATGTTACGCGTAACCAAAAAAATCCGTTTACATACAACATCAAAACAAAGCGCGACAAACGTTTATTCGTTTGCCGCTGTCTTTTTAGTTCTGTGTTGAGAATCTAGAAAGATGTTTGATAGCTTGGCTTAATAAATCTACGTTAAGCGCTTCTTTGCTGCGCTTGCCGGTGGCCATATCGCTTATTTCATAGCTGCCGTTACTAAGTACATCGGTACGCTTATTGTCATGAAACACTACAATACGTTCTCCTGATGTACTAACCAGCCAAGGTCTTGAAGGAGAAAGTAAGCTTTGACCAGTAGAGTAAAACGTAGCAGGGGCGTTACATCCCAACGCGCCTAAGATGGTAGGCGCCAAATCTTCTGTGCTGGCTAAGTTAGCATTAAGTTTAAGAGTACTGTACAGCGTGCCTTTGCCACTTTCGCTACCAAAGCCGGTTGCAACAATCACATCGTGTTTACGCGCTAGCGTGTTTTTCACATAGCTTTCGATATCAGCACTCTTTAAAAACGCAATGTGCAAACCATCATGGTTGTTGCTCAGTGGCTGCAGATATCCCGCTAATTGAGGCAGCGGTAACGCTTCATCGCTGTGAATCGACACTGGCATGCCAGACCCCAATGGAAGTGCTAATAACACCGGGCGCTTTTGAGATAAAGCGTCTTGGTAGATCTCGGGTACACCAAATAGCGTAGTGGTCATCAAACCTTCAATGCTGCTTGCTGTCGAGTAATAATTAGCCACTTTGTTTAGCGTGTTTCGCTTGATCGTACTCAAGTCAACGCTCTTTTGGTTGTCTACTTGAACAACCACGGTTAAGTTTCTATTGGTTTCAATAGAACAATAAACCGGTTCGGCGGGGTAAGTAATATTATGAATATCAGGGTTAAACTGAAGTTGCTTTCGCTCTTCGTAGGCCGCTAAGTCTAGCAAGCCATAGCGTGACATTGTCGTTTTAGCCGTCGCTGGATAGGAAAGCGGAAACATGTTGTCTTGCTTGATGATAGGTTGATACAACTTAGCATCAGCCCACACGTGTATAGCGTGACTGGTAACAAAGCAGCTGACAAAAAATGTAGTAACGGGAATACCCACTTTGTGGCGAGTAAAACGCTCAACACGTTTCCAGATTGCATTGGCTAAGACTAGTTGAAAGCCAAGCCACACAATAAACAGCAGAAATAAGAATGCCCACTGTTGCCAGCTTTCAATTGCCATTGTCGACTGAGCTTCACTACGCAATAAATCCGCGGCGTGAAAGCTAATATGAAAGCCTGTACGGTTAAATAGCAGCGCGTCGAAAGCTAATAGTGCTAAGCCTACAGCAGCAATAACAGACGCACTTACTTTTATGACCCTGGGATTATTAACTAAGTAGCAAAGGGGGAGGATAAAAATAACAAAGCCAAAAAAGGTCATAAAACCAATATGACCGAACCAGTTGGCTAGAAGATACAATGTGCCGACACCTGTGCCAGGCATAGGTGATGAGAAAACAAAAATCGAGGCAATGACAATGGCGATGATTATGTTCGCCAAGGCAAACCAATGCCCCCAATTTACCAGTTTAGTAACACGCTGGCGACGAGGTGATTCGGCAAGTATCATGCAATCCCTTAGCTATTTTTAACGCTTTTCTTCAGTACGTCGGCAAATTGCGTTGCCATGGCTTCGCGATTTTCAGGGGCTACCTGAGTATTTAAAATGTGCGTAATGACATTTCCTAACACCATAAGTGAAAGATCACGGTTTGCACCGCCTTCTTCAAGGGTTAGAATAACGTTATTCATTAGCGTTTCGAATTCGTCGTTGCTATAGCGGCTCTGTTGGGGCATTGCTACGCCTCTTTTTTATGATTTCTTTGATAAAAAGAATGGTTTTACACGTAAAATGATTATAATCGTTGTTTGAGTGAGTACAATCATTCATTCTAAAATCCCGCAATTCTTTGGATATTTCTGACACTTTTTAAGCAACAGGACACCCGATACTCTATGAGTGCACTGATTCATCACTTTGTTGTACATCGTTTGATTGTAAACAAAGAAGAGAAAATTGAAGCAATTCCACGTGACAACTGCTTGGCTGTTACCCCGGAAATCGAGCTTCTTGCCCATCAAATAAACCACAGTTTTAATGCTAAACCTGGAAAAGGGGTTGGCCACTTCGTGACGGAAGTCACTCGCGAAGCAAAAGTGGAAAACGAAGAAGGCGAAGAGACTACGCAAAAAAGCACAGAGAACGTAGCAGAGTTCGCGGAAGGTCTTAAGCAATACATGGATATTCAAAAAGCGGCGGGGGATAATGTAGAGGACGCTTTTCATGCGTTCTCAGTATCAGCGACAAACCGCTTAGTTCGTACATTAGCGGAAACGGGTACAGTAGAAACCGGCTTTCTCATTTTTTGCCAGTACGAGTATTTAGCTACACAGTATTTAATGATTGCACTGTTAAATACACGTTCGCACGTTGAAGTAACAAACTCTTTAGACTTATCTGCTCGTGAACACCTAGATTTGGCAAAAATGCAGCTAGCTGTGCGATTCGATTTAACTCAGTTGGACATTCAGCCAGAGCAGCAGCGTTACGTTAGCTTTATTAAAGGTAGAATGGGACGAAAAGTATCTGACTTCTTCATGCAGTTTGTAGGCTGCGAAGAGCTGGTTGATGTCAAACAGCAAAATAAACAATTAATCTCTTCAGTTGATGCCTACCTTGCCAGTGAGTCGCTAGACCCGCAAGAACAGCATCAGCACAGAGAGCAAGTAAAATCGTACTTTAAAGAAAAGATTGATGCGGGCGAGAGTCTTTCGGTAGATGAACTGGCTAACCGACTTCCACAAAATGAAGAAACCAGCAGCCACTTTTCTGCCTTTACTCAATCTATGGAAGTGCCGCTTGAGAAAGAAATTCAGCCAGACCCGGCAGCGCTAAAACAACTCGCTAAGTTTACTGGTCAGGGCGGTGGTATATCGCTAAGCTTCGAACGCAAATTAATGGGTGACAGGGTGTTTTACGACCCGGCTACGGATACGCTAACTATTCGCGGAATTCCACCAAATTTAAAAGATCAGCTTAATCGCCAATCTTCAATGGACTAGTCGCTGCGAAGCGAAGATAAAAAACGTATACTAGTCAGTAGAAAATAAACTCGATTCAAGGGTGTTATGCAATTATTTGTAAATGATTTGACAGTGATGGACTTCTCTTACCTTTGCCCTCAACGCGGCATGGTAGGAGAAAGCTGGATTGTCGATGTGATTTTGGACGGTGAACTTAACGAAGAGAGCATGGTTCAAGACTTTGGTCACGTGAAAAAGAATTTAAAGCGACTTATCGACGAGTATGTTGACCACAAGTTGCTAGTGCCTGCTGAGTACAGCGGCTCAGAAGTTATTCACGATGACGATTCTGAACAGGTTGAGACCCGTTTTACCTGCACTGATGGGCGCAGCATCATGTTACATTGCCCAGCTGAAGCCTATGCATTTGTTTACTCTGACGAGATAAACATGGAGTCTGTTGGTGTTTACCTCAAAGAAGTGTTGGCGACGCACCTTCCTGAAAATGTTGAAAACATTACGCTGCATTTGCGCGAAGAAGTTATTAACTCTCCTTATTACCACTATACTCATGGGCTTAAAAAGCACGATGGCAATTGCCAGCGTATAGCACACGGTCATCGTTCGCGAATTGATATTATTCTTGACGGTAAAGTGTGTAGTGAAAGTCAGCAATACTGGGCTGACCGTTGGGCCGACATCTATATAGCAACCCGTGAAGACGAAATTGCTTACAGTGACAGAAAGCTTAAAGGTGAAGTCGCGGATGAAACGGATTACTACTGTTTCGCATACGAGTCTTCACAGGGCTATTTTGAATTATTAATTCCCAAGTCAGATTGCGAAGTCATTGAAACCGACTCGACCGTTGAGTGTTTGGCGCAATATCTTTTGGAAGAGCAAAAGAAGCGTACACCGGATGGTGTTTGCCAAGTCATTGCTTACGAGGGCGTAGGTAAAGGCGCCACAGTAAAAGGTTAACGTTCGATTACTGCTAGTTATAGGGAAGGGAATTAACTATGGCATTCACGCTTTCAAGAGACACATTACGCAATCCAATATCTCGTATATTGAACTGTGTGGTGGTGCTTAGTGCAGCTGCTTCCATGTCATTTGTTGCTGCTGCGGCTGCTGAGGTAAACGACCAGACCAATGGGTTATCGGGTCAAGAGCAAATAGACGTTGCGCTGAACGGCAAATTTACGCAAGGTGCTTTGCTGCGCGGGCAAGCACCAGCAGGGGCCAAAGTAACGCTTAATGGCGAAACCGTTCAAACCAATAAAGATGGAAAATTTGTTGTTGGTTTTGAAAGAGAAGCGCCACTTCAGCAAACGTTAATTGTCGAATTAGCAGATGGAAACAAGTGGCAGCGTGACATTACCCTTGAAAAACGCGAATACAACATTCAGAGTATTGAAGGGTTAGAGCAAAAAATGGTTACGCCGCCAGCAGAAGTGACGGCGCGTATTAAGCAAGACAATATCAATGTAGCAAACGCGCGAAGCGGAAACTCTGATTTAGACGCTCTGTTTACCAAGTTTGAATGGCCTGCTAAAGGCGTGATTTCTGGTGTGTACGGGAGTCAGCGAATTTTAAATGGTGTGCCTAAGTGGCCGCACTATGGCTTGGATATCGCAAACGAAACAGGCACGCCTGTGTATGCACCTGTTGATGGTGTTGTCACCCTCGCTGATGACCTTTACTATTCGGGTAACACGCTGATTTTAGATCACGGCATGCGAGTGTTTTCAACGTTTCTTCACATGGATACTATAACGGTAGAAGTGGGTGAAACCGTTAAGCAAGGCGAGCAGATTGGTACAATAGGCTCAACAGGACGCTCCACAGGCCCTCATTTGGATTGGCGTGTAAATCTAGGCAACATTCGCTTAGACCCACAGACTGTTATCTCGGGTACGCCTGAACAATAGCCATTAAATTGAGGTAGTCATTCCTCTTTGTAAAAAGGGATAACAAAGGCGCTTTTAGATAAACCTCAAAGCGCCTTTTTATTTTTTACATTACTTTTTAGTTTTTACGCTACAGGGCGGAGTTATTTCCCCAGCCACTGATTAAGCTTTTCATCATCAGTGATTTCAAAGTAAGCCATTTCTTTTCTTGCCTCAGTTACCTCAAGAGGCAGGGTTAGAAGCCGCCCGTCTCGAATAAGCGTTAACTCTACCTGCGACGTTTGGGCATTATCTAATAGGCGTTGAAGTTTCTGGGCATTGACGATATGACCGTCTAACGCAATGATGACATCGTTTAAAAGAATACCTGCCTTCATTGCGGCAAGACCTTCAAATACCTGGATTACCGTAAGTCCGAAGGTAGCTGGCTTTAACGTGGCGCCAAGCTGATTTTTAATAGCAGGCAGCGAGGAGGCACCGCCTTTATCTTCACCTGACACGCGAGCACGAACCGCATAGTTAACGCCCATTTCAGATACTAACGAAGCCAATTCTACATCGTCTGTGCCATACACCACGCGATTTAAGTATTCTGAAACATCAATGCCAAAATGCGTTGTACATAGATTTTGGATCACGTCATCAGGCGTACCTTTTTCATCCACGCCATAGTGTTTCCACAATAACTGCATCAAGGTATCTAAATTAACTTTGTTGTTTGACTGTTTGCGAAGCAATAAATCCAAGCCAAGGGCGATAATGCCTCCCTTAGTGTAATAACTAACGATATTGTTAGTAGCGCTCGCATCTTGCTTATAAAACTTTGTCCATGCGTCGAAGCTACTTTCTGCTGCACTTTGCTTAGAGCGCCCAGCGTTTTGTAAAAGACGACTGATATTTTGTGCAACAATATCAAGGTATTTCTGTGGTTCAATAACACCGGCTCTAGCAAGGGTTACGTCATCATAGAAACTGGTAAAGCCTTCATAAATCCACAGCTGATTGGTGTATGTTTCCTGAGATAAGTCTGGTTTCACCATTACGCTAGGTTTAATGCGCTTAACATGCCATGTGTGGAAAAATTCATGGCTGCACAAACTTAGAAATGTAATGTAGCTGTCGGTTTTTTTCTCACTTTCACCAACTTGAGGAAGGTCGAAGCGAGGGTAAAGAAGGGCAGTAGAATACTTGTGCTCTAAACCGCCGAACCCATTGTCGGCAAGCAGCGTCATAAACAGGTAGTTATTAATAGGTTGTGGAGCACCAAATAAATCTAGGTGGTGCTTGCAAATTGGCGTTAAGTCATTTGCTATGCGTTCATAATCAATATTGTTGTTACCTGAGAAAAGTAACGTGAACCTAATGCCGTCAACCTCAAAGCTGTGAGTGTCTGCAATGCCCACATAAATTGGATGATCGATGAGCTCTTCGTAATTTTTTTCAATGAAGTGCCACCGAGACGGGCTTGTGCTTTCACAACGAGAAGGCATAGACGTATAAGCCTTCCAATTCGAGGTTGCAGAATCGCTGTCGTTAAGCTCAATGTCCACCTCACAATGCACATTTTCAAAGCCGGAAACCTTTAGAAACGCACTGGTACCATTTATAAACGCATATTGGTCGTTCATAAAAGCAGAGCGAATAGACAAGTCATTAGCATAAACCGTGTAATGTACCGTACAAGGTTTTCCGTTTGTATTAACGCGCCAGCTTTGTTTATCTAGCTTGGTTACTGGAAGGTTTACGATAGTAGACTTGGTAGAGTCGTCTGCGCACTCAACATTTAACTCTACGATGCTTTTGGCAAAGTCACGCACCATGTAGCTTCCCGGGATCCAACTTGGAAGAGTAAGTACAAGTGAAGAGTCTGAATGCTTAGGTATTTGCAGTGCGACAGTAAACTGATGGGCACGCCAGTTTGAAATAGTTAACGTGTAATGAAGAGCAGAAAGCATAAACGTCCGAAAAGATAACAAAACTATCCCGTCACTATATCAATCTATCGGTTTAATCCCAATAGACAGCGCACCACTAGCCGCTAATTTTTACGATTATTCCGTCGGCTTTTCTATCGTAGTGTTGATAAGTTTTTGTTTGATGCGTACATTGAGTTAAATGACATTAAATCCAGCAATAACAAACACAAATGGCTGAAAAAATTCAAAGCAGTATACTTAGCGAAGAAAGCTTGGAATCGTTGCGTACGTTAGTGCCTGGCGATACGGTTGATCTTCAAATCGCTATGCCTGCAGCGCCGAAGCGTGTCAAAACTGACTACATCGGTATGCTCATTGATGAGTGCTTGCTATTCCATATACCAACTTCGGCAAAGTGGATAACCACAAGAGATGCCCTTACAGTAGGTAATGACATCGTTGTACGGTCTGTTCTTGAAGGCGATACCGGCCAGGTCATTGCGTTTAAAGTTAAAGTTCTTAAATTGCTCTCCAAGCCCTCGGGTTTACTTATTACAACGTTTCCGAAACGCATCGAAAGTATTGGTCTTCGTGCAGTAAAACGTGCACAACTCGGTGTTTCGGTAACGTTGGAATCAGAGGTTTATCCCACTGACGAGAATGTAACGGGTATTATCATTGATTTAAGCGAAAAAGGGTGCAAAGTAGCGTTACAGGTCAAACCGAATTGGCCGGTAATGCTTGATGAAGCTGAGGTTAAGCTAAACTATTCGTTGGACGGTAAAGAAGTAGCGCTTACTGCAAAGGTTAAAAACCACAAACTTGATAATGATGTGGTTTATTATGGGCTCGCCTTTACCTGTGATGAAAAATTGATAAAAACGCTGTTGTCCCGACATACATTGTTAACTTAAAAAACCTTGGTCGGGTGCTCTTTAGATAATAATCAAAATAACAGGCTAAGGGGATTTACATGAGAAGCATTGAGCGACTTTTAATGCAGTATGGTGAGAGCCACCAAAATAAAACTAACATTATCATTCATGCTATAGCCGTACCCAGCATTTACTTCGTAACGTTGGGGCTATTATGGAGCTTACCGGTTCCAGATGTAATAGCACAGTTTGATATTACGTGGGCGCATATTGTTGCAGTGCCCGTGCTTTATTATTATTTCATGTTGTCAGGTCCGATAGGAGCGGCAATGACGCTGTTAACCATTGTGTGTTTTGGTGCAATTAATGCACTGGATCATCTCAATATTTCAGTGTGGATTTTCTCGCTAGTACTTTTTGTCGTTATGTGGGTCTTGCAATTCGTAGGGCATCACATTGAAGGCAAAAAGCCATCGTTTTTTGACGATTTACGCTTTCTGTTGGTAGGCCCCGCATGGTGGTGGGTGCATTGGCTCAAAAGAATGAATATTAGCTACTAAGCTAGAAAGCAAAGTAATTTAATCAAAACATGTCTAATTTCAAGATTTTGCCCTGCGACCAGAAGCATGAGGGGCACGACCAAGATGCTTGGGTCGCGGCAAGGCTTGCGTATAATCTTCTTATAAGTTTTTAAATTGGTAATATTGTGAGTCGCTTTCAGCGTGTAATAGAAAGTAATGAACGTTTATTTTGGACGTTGCACAGTGCAGGCTGGGCAGGGTTCGCAATAATTTATTACATCGGATCATTTCTTCATGATGTAAGACCTATTTGGGTATTCATCATCATGTTAAATGCCTATGCCGGATGGTTGTTAACCATTCCGCTTCGATACGTTTATCGATGGGCAAGGAAGCAGTCTCCGCTGAACATGATCATTATAGTGATTGTGTCGTGCTATTTAATTGCGCTGCTATGGGCCGTTGTGAAAAATATTAACTACTGGGAAATCTATAAGCACGGATATCGCCCAGATGAATGGTATATGTATTTCACTAACACCATTAACTCCCTCATCATGGTGGGATGTTGGAGCGGGGTGTACTTTGGCATCAAAAACTTTCAGATGCTGCAAAAAGAAAAGCAAAATGCGCTAAAGGCAAGCACCATGGCGCACCAAGCGCACATAAAGATGCTGCGCTATCAACTTAATCCACATTTTTTGTTCAACACGCTAAACGCGATTTCAACGCTTATCCTGTTAAAGGAAAACGATACTGCAGAGGCCATGGTGTCACGTCTCAGTGACTTTCTGCGTTATTCGTTAGATAACGACCCAATAAAGCGCGTCCCGTTAGGGCAGGAAATAAAAGCGTTACGTCTGTATCTCGAAATTGAAAAAGTGCGTTTTGATGATCGTTTGGAAGTGTTATGGGACATTGACGAGAGTTGCGAAAGTGCGCTTGTACCCAGCATGATCTTGCAGCCAATTATTGAAAACTCGATAAAGCACGCCATATCTAAGATGGAAAATGGTGGTCGTATTTCAATCACTGCTCGTACTTTTGGTAACGATTTATTAATGGACGTTGCTGACAACGGTCCAGGCGCAGATATTAAAAACGGGACACTGAGTCGTGAAAACGGCGTGGGCTTAGCCAATATAAAAGAGCGTTTGCAATCTCTTTATCATCGTAATTTTGCATTCTCTATTGAACACAACCAGCCTTCAGGTGTGCGAGTTAGAATTCGCATCCCCTATGACGTTAAGGACGTATAACATGACAAAGCAAGTGATTAAAACCATTGTAGTGGATGACGAACCTTTAGCACGTAAAGGCCTACGTGCTAGATTAGAGCGTCATGCCGATGTGCAAGTTCTTGCAGAGTGTCAAAACGGCCTAGAAGCGGTTAGCAGTATTTCACAACATCGTCCGGACTTAGTATTTTTAGATATTCAAATGCCGGGGCTGAATGGTTTTCAGGTTATTCACAAACTGCGTGAACTGAAACAACCTATTCCTATGATTGTTTTTGTGACCGCTTATGACAGCTACGCGATTAAAGCGTTTGACGTACATGCATTAGATTATCTTTTAAAGCCAGCCGACGATGAACGTCTTGGCGCTGCGTTAAACAAAGTACGTGAATATTTCTCAACACAGCATCAAGATGAGCAGTCACAAAAGTTGGTAAGCCTTGTTGCTGAACTTACTGGCGACGATTGCGAAGAGATTTTGCGTAAATTGGCAAATGGTGAGCCTGTTGAAACCAACCCGTACCCAGATGTATTAGCCATTAAAGATGGCTCAGAAGTTACCCGTGTCAATGTACAAGACATTCAGTGGATTGATGCTGCAGGCGATTACATGTGTGTTCACGCACTGGATGGCATGCACATAATGCGCAAAACAATGAAGGAACTTGAGCAAGAATTAAACCCACAATTCTTCGTTCGCGTACATCGTTCAGCTATTGCTAACATTCGCTTTGTTAAAAAATTAGTGAGCCATATTAGTGGCGAATATCACTTAATACTTCAAAATGATACTGAGCTTAAAGTAAGCCGTAGCCATCGAGATAAAGTTAAAGCCGCAATGAAGATGTAAGGCTTAGTAAAACTCCCAATACGAAATAGGCGTTGTTTTTCATAAAACACGCCTTTTTTGTCTGTGTTAGCTTTCTACTTTGTCAGTTAACCCATTACTTGTGCGTACATTCATTCGTTACGATATCGTTCATTCATAAGCGTACGCATGGCGTCTACACGAGCTTCGTTGAGCGGCTTGGTGTTTTCCCAGGTGTCTGACAGGGGTACGGTTACAGGGCGCTGGTTCACTTCACCAACCATAACGTTCGTTACATCTTTGCCTACCAAACTAATAGCGAATTCGCCTAGTGTAGTGGCAAGTAAGCGGTCTTGTGCTACCGGTGAACCACCGCGTTGTACGTGACCTAAGGTTACCGGTCGTACGTCATTAATATCATATTGCTGCAGCGCTTCAGTTAAGCCCAACAAACCGTTTGGCCATACGTTTTCAGCCACTACCACAATGAAACTGACAGGTCCTTTTAGTCGTCTTTGCGCCTTTATTTGCTTCACTATTTTTTGTATTTCAGCTTCAGCCGACGTGAAGAACTCTGGAACCACCACATAGTCTGCTGCGGAAGACAGCGCTGCATTAAGCGCTAAGAACCCAGCGTTGCGCCCCATAACTTCTACAAGAAAAATTCTCTCAAAAGCATCTGCCGTATCTCGAACCTTGTCTATAGAGCTCATCGCAGTGTCTATAGCAGTGTAATATCCAATGGTTGCGTCTGTCCCAGCTATATCATTGTCAATGGTGCCGGGTATACCGATGATTTGACCATTCCAATGTTCACTCAACTTTGACGCTCCTCGAAACGAACCGTCACCACCAATGACAATCAGAGTATCAATATTTGCTTGTGTTAAGTTTTCAGCTGCTTTAACCAGTCCTTCAGTCTGTTTAAATTCTTTACATCGTGCACTATGTAAAATAGTGCCGCCCTGTTGAATAAGGTTATGGGTCGAGTCGAGGGATAGCGAAATGTACTCTTGCTGGAGTAGACCATTGTAACCATGTTTATATCCAAGCAAGGTGAAGTTAGCCTTCTGACACGCAATAATTGTGGCGCGAATACAGGCGTTCATTCCTGGCGCATCTCCGCCAGACGTTAATATAGCGACACGTTTTGACACATTAAAGTCCTTCTTTTTACAGGCAATGTCATTAAAGTAGAGTAAAGGCTGTGTAACGTAAAGTGCTCTATTGCATGTATTTGTTGCGCGATATCAATGTTAAATTCAATTTTTAACCACACAGTATTAAGCGGATTTGCTCACCACAGCGTAGTTAACGTAAAAAAGGATATGTTATGCGTTCTTTATTGGTTCTATTCTTCCTGATTTTTCTTACTTCGTGCAGTTCAAAGCTGGCCTACAACAACCTGGATTGGTGGGTTTATTGGTATATGGATGACTATATTGAACTTAAGGATGAACAAGAAGAGAAGTTTGACGCTTATCTACAAAACTGGTTGAGATGGCATAAAAACAGTGAGCTTACCCGTTATAAAGCTCACCTTGAGGATGTTAAACGCCAGATCGAAAACGGCACGCTAGATTCCGAGACTATTTTTAACCACCTTGAACGGGGGAGAGCTCATTGGGAACGTGTCCGTGATGAAATCAGTCCGCAGCTTGCTACTATCGCTAAAACGCTCGACGACGAACAAGTAGTGAATTTATTTGCCGCTTTAGAAAAGGACAATAAGGAAGAAGAGGAAGAGCGACAAGAGGCGCTGGATAAGTCTGAAGCACAGAGACTTAAAGATAGAATTGAGCGCATAGAGGAAACGATCAGCGAACGCATTGGAAGATTAAGCGGTGAGCAGAAGCAAATTGTGAGCACTTATGCACAACAGTTTATTTCTACAGGCGATGCATGGCTTGAGTATCGCAGAAACATTCAGAACGCGGCGCGAAAATTGTTTGTTACTCGCAGACAAAATGAACAGTTTGAAGAAGAGTTGGTGGCTCTTATGCAAAATCCAGACGACTACAAAAGTGAAGTGTACAAACAGAGTAGCGCCCATAATATGACCGTGACGGCTACACTTTTGGCCGAGATATTTTCAACATTATCAGAAAAGCAGCGTAAGACGCTTGTTGAAAATGTGGATGAGCTAATAGAAACAGTTGATAATTTTAGGCGTTAGTTTATCTGAATCAGTCTCTACTTAAACTGTCAGATTTGGATAATAGGACTCAATCAAATCTGGCAGTCGCATATGTGCCATTAGCGAACACTCAATCTTGACACCAAGTGATCAAAAACCAATCGAATACGTTGTGGTACTGGACCACGTTGAGGGCGATAAATATATAAATCCCAGGGCACCGGCTCGACCTCTTCTAGCACTCTCACAAGTTTCTCTTGGCGTAATAAGTCTTGGACCAAAAAGTCGGGAATTTGAGCAAAACCTAGTCCATTTTGTATAGCCATTAATTCAGCTTCGGTGTCGGCACTTCGAAAACGTGTTATGGATGGCGTCCACTGTCTGTCCATGGAAAAAACCCATGGCCAAAGCTTTCCCGTATTGCGATCTACTAACCCTGTAACGGGCAAGTGGTTTAGTTCTTCAATAGACGCAGGCCTTCCCACTCTGTTTATTAACTCAGGCGAAGCCACGACATACATATTAATTTTGGTGAGCTGGCGGGCAATAAATCGACTATCTCTCATGAAGCCGATACGAATCCCAATATCTATTTTTTCGTCAACTACATCCACGCGCTCGTCACTGAGTGTCAGGTCTATATCCAGTTGAGGATGTATTGTTGAAAGTTCCAGTAATACTGGCATTAAGCATTTATGACCAAAACCAACAGGCGCTGCGATACGAACCCGCCCTTGTAATTCATTACCCGAATTAGGGGTGCTTGTTTGAAACAATTCATCTACAGCACGCAGGCGTTCTTTTGCTATCACAGCAAATTTTTCTCCAACTAGGGTCACTTGTATGTGTCGAGTATTTCGATGAAATAAAAGCTCCCCTTGCAATCGCTCTAACTCCTTCACTGCTCGTGTGACTGCCTGAGGAGAAATTCCCAGACGGTTAGCCGCTTCTTTAAAGCTGCGAGACTCAGCAGCAGTACAAAATATCCGGAGCATTTCCAATCTGTTAAGCATCACAGTCACATTCAGGTTTGAAATGAATACATAAATATTATTCCAAATTATGGAATTGTGAAATTAAAACGTTTCCATTTATTGATTTTTGACGGTAAGGGATAATTTGCTCGTTATTTAGACAGAGTCATTTATTCAACTGATTTGAGGATATTAACTATGAGCAGTGTTTTAGCAAATAACATCAGCGGTAAGGTCGTTGTTATCACTGGTGGTAGCAGCGGTTTAGGCGAGACCACGGCAAGACATTTAGCCAGCCTTGGCGCATCTGTTGTTTTGGGTGCCCGACGCATCGACAAGCTTGAAGCTATTGCTGCTGACATACGCACAGCGGGTGGAAAAGTTGCGGTTCAAGCGACAGATGTGACTAGCCAGGACGAAGTGAAGGCCCTTGTAAATCTTGCACAAGAGCGCTTCGGTAAAATTGATGTGGTTATCAATAATGCAGGGTTAATGGCGATTGCACCGTTAGCTGAGACTCGGGTTGACGAATGGGATCGCATGATTGACATCAACGTTAAAGGTCTGCTGTATGGAGTAGCCGCAGCGCTTCCGATCTTTCAGGCTCAGGGAACAGGCCACTTTATCAATATTTCCTCCGTAGCGGGTATCAAAGTATTCAGTCCCGGCGGCACGGTTTATAGCGGAACCAAATTCGCTGTTCGCGCTATTGCCGAAGGCTTGCGCCATGAAGTTGGGGGTAAAATTCGTTCAACAATCATTTCACCGGGGGCAGTCGAATCTGAATTAAAACATGGAAGTTCAGATACTCAGGGGGCAGCCTTTGTAAAAGATTTTTATCAGCAAAATGAAATTCCATCTGAATCTGTTGCTCGTGCTATCGCATACGCAATTGAGCAGCCTGCGGATGTGGATATCAACGAGATTGTTCTGCGCCCAACTGTTCAAGAGTTTTAAATCGTTTAATAAAAGACCTATTAACCAGCGGGTGATTTAACCACCCGCTGAATATTCAGTTTGTGAGGTTATTGATGACAGCGTTAAACAGACAAATGCGTGCTTTGGTATTAGATAGCTATGAAGAGGGGACAGTATTCCGGGATGCCCTGATTAACTTACCCTCTCCATCAGCAGGTCAGGTGCAAGTAAAAATATTTGCAAGTGGAGTCAATCCTATTGATTACAAAATCCGCCAAGGTATCGCTCCTTATGCCATGCCGGAATTACCCGCAGTACTTGGCACCGATTTAGCTGGAGAAATTGCTGCTATCGGCGACGGCGTCACCGACTTTGCAGTAGGCGATGCAGTTTATGGTCTGACTGGCGGAGTGCGAGGATTGCAAGGATCATTGGCTGAATATGCCAACGTAGATGCTGAGTTACTTGATCTCAAACCGAAAAATTTGTCCATGCGTGAAGCTGCGGCTTTACCTCTGGTTGCACTTACCGCTTGGGAAGGTTTGGTTGACAAGGCGAATGTCAAAGCGGGCCAGAAAGTCCTAATCCAAGGTGGAGCTGGCGGAGTTGGGCATGTAGCTGTGCAAATTGCTAAGGCCTTAGGTGCCGACGTTTATGCCACTGCATCGACTGGAAAACAAGAACTGCTCAAGGCGCTTGGTGCCACGCCAATTGATTATCACACTGCAAGCCCTGCTGAGTACGTGGACGCATACACCCAAGGTAAAGGATTCGATATCATTTACGACACTGTCGGTGGCTCTGTACTCGATGCCTCATTAGGTATCATTGCACATTATGGACAAATTTTAAGCTGTGCTGCATTCAGCTCACATAACCTGGCACCGTCGTCATTACGCTCTGCAACATTGTCAGCGATTTTTGTGTTACATCCACAGCTCAGCGGAGAGGGGCGCAAACATCATGGTGACATTCTGCGGCAAATTACGGCTCTTGTTGAAGCTGGACAAATTAAGCCACTACTCGATCCGTTACGCTTTTCCCTAGACACGGCAATGGATGCACATAATGCCGTAGAGTTGGGCTCCATGGGTAAAGTAGTTATTGATGTAATTGCTTAAAAAGTTATTGATGTAATTGCTTAAAAAGTCTTTGTTGAGGATGCATATGAGCCCAAGAAAACTAATTCGAACTGTTCGTTTCCATGAATTAGGTGGCCCCGAGGTATTAACTATTGACTCGATCGCGAGTCCAAGTTTGCAGGCCACTGATGTACGTATTGCGGTCAAAGTTGTTGGGCTCAATCGTGCTGATGCCATGTTTAGGCGAGGCAGCTATATAGAAAAGGCTGACTTCCCTTCGCGAATTGGCTATGAAGCATCCGGGATAGTCATTGAAGTCGGGGAAGAGGTAGATCATTTACGCCTTGGGGACGAGGTCTGTATTGTCCCTCAGGTGGGGCTTTCTCAGAATGGCTGCTACGCAGAAGAGATTGTCGTACCAAGTGAATGTGTGGCACTTAAACCAGCAGGACTAACCTTTGCTGAAGGCGCAGCAGCTTGGATGCAGTACCTGACAGCTTATGGCGCTTTGGTCGAAATTGCTAACGTGCAAAAAGGCGATGCAGTACTGATAACCGCTGCATCGAGCAGTGTTGGATTGGCTGCGATTCAAATTGTGAATTCTCTGGGGGGTATCCCTATCGCTACAACTCTAACAGGAGCTAAAAAGGCTGCTGTGCTCAAGGCTGGCGCGGCCCATGTGATTGCAACCCAAGAAGAACCGCTACTGGATAGCTTGATAAGCATCTTGGGAGCAAACAATTTAAAAGTCGCATTTGATGCTGTCGGTGGGCCGCAGATAGCTGAAATTGCTGAAGCAATGAGCCCTGAAGGAACAATAATAGTACACGGAGCATTAAGTCCCGAAGTCACTCCTTTTCCCTTAAAAATAGCACTTCGTAAAAGTCTGACAGTAAGGGGATATGTGTTTACTGAAGTTATAAAAGACATCGAGCGTTTTCGCAGAGCAAAGCAATTTATCCACTCGGGTTTATCCGAGGGAACACTCAAGCCTGTCATTGATCGAAGCTTTAAATTTGAAGAGATAGTAGCAGCGCATCACTATCTGGAGTCCAATCAGCAGATTGGTAAAATAGTGGTCGAACTTGATTAACAGTTTGTAGCTTCCGCTAGTCTCTCAACTCAGTCAGTGGCTGATTTTGGTCGGGATTTGCATGTTCAGTGGCGAGTAGCATGGCGGAATTTATTGGAAGGCTAGATAATCCAAGCAATGAGATTTGGACGATCAAACGGGACGATAAAATTCTAGCTTCTGTACGAAAGTCAGGACTTTGCATTGGTGGAAGAGAAACTAGGCTTACAATGGGGTATAGAAGTCTTGGAGCAACGCTCCACCAGGTGCCTATAAACGTGAATAAATATTTAAGGAGTCTCAATGACAGCTACAAAAGAAGAAGTTATCGCTTTCATGAAATCGGAGTTTCCACAAAGCAAATGCGTTGTGGAAGCAGTGAGCAACGGTAGAGCGACTGTATCTCATCATGTAGGTCAGGATGAATTACGTCCTGGCGGAACGGTTTCGGGGCCTGTTTTGATGAGTGTGGCTGATGTGGCACTTTATGTGGCGATACTTGGTAAAATTGGCATCGTGCCATTGGCAGTAACAACTAGCCTTAACATCAATTTCTTACGTAAGCCATCGGCAAATGAGCGAATCATTGCGGAATGTTCTCTGATAAAAGTCGGCCGTACTCTCGTGGTTGGAGAGGTTTCTCTGTACTCTGAGGGGGTGAGTGATTTAGTAGCACATGCTGTGGGTACATACTCTATACCGCCCTATACATCGGAACGAAGTGAGAATATTAAAACAATTAACTCTCTGAAAGCTTGACTCTGTTTAAAAGAAAAAAGGCAATTATTTGAGGGAAGATTAAGTGGTTATCAATTGTAATCTTATATAAACGCCTACTTCAGGCCTACAGCGGACAAGCGCGTTAGTAATCTTTAAGGTCCGCTTAACGCTCATAGCTGTCTGTCAGACCAGATACGAGCTACTACAGTTTATCAATCCTGTAGACCATTGGATCGAAGCTTTTGTCGCCTTGTGACAAAAGAGGATAAACGCTTTCATAGATCACCCGTATTCTTACTCAAAAACCAATATATTTAGAAAGTTCATCTCTTAAGTTGGTGTATTTTTCTTTATAGGGTGCTTTGAGCGACATATCGTCAATCAATTTAAACAACCGCTTACATTCATTAATTAGCTTCATTTCTGCTTTATCTTCTTTAATTGCAATTTGAAGCAAGCACTGAAGCAAGTTTAGCGCTACGCCAGTGTTGACAGGTGCAAAGCCTTGAGCAAGTGAAAATGAGGCTTTCGCCCGTTCATAGTCTTGCTGCTGATAGTGTTGAATACCTTCACGGTTAAACTGCTGATAGCTTGCTAGGTTTTTCTGTGCGTTGAGGGCTTGTGCATCTAACATGTTTAAACTGTTTTGATCGAGTTCGTCTTGTCGAGACACTAAAAGCGCCTTTAATTGCAATGCGTCATCGAATTCACCTAATTTGTACATCACATTTATACTATCAGGTATAAAGGCGGTAGGGACTTCGGTGTACTTGTCGTCTAAAAGCGACTGGGAGGTTGTTAAATGTCGTTTAGCGTCGATTAGCTTTCCATCAATTGCGCTTATTCGCGCATTTACAATAGTCCCAAAGATGTCTACGTCAAAATCGCGATCCATTTTTTGAAGATGTTCGTCGAATTTGCCACGTTGCAAAGTAAGCAATGCTTCTTGCTGATACTTATTACGTTGGCGCTTGTCATCTGCGAACTCAGCCACATCTAAAAGGCTACGGATAATACCGCACCAGTGTAAACTGGTTTTATGAACAGTACGCTTTGATAAGTCCCAAATTGCTTGGCTAGAACTGGCTGCAAGTACGAGATCTTCGTTTTTTCTGCCAATCTCACACGCCTTATAGTGCCGCGGTAAAGAGTAGGGAGAAAGCTTGATTGCCTCTTTTATCGACTCTAGCGCTTTATCGCCCGTTGCTAACGCATGATAGGCTTGGGCTAGAATATCATGGGCGTCAGCATTGAATCGGTTGCGTTTTAACGTTCTCTTTGCCGTAGCTATGGCTTTTTCATATTCTTTTAGTTGCAGGTACGTTTTTCCAATGGCTATTTGCGCCCAAAGCACAGGTTTGCCGTCTATATAGTCGCGTAATACATCTAAAGCTTTGTCTGGCTGACCAATACGCCAGTACAACTCTACTAACAGTTGTTCACAATGGCCTTTGTAATGAGATGGCGCGTCTAACAAAGCTTCAATATGATCGATTGCGCTGTTGCATTCGCCCTGTTCAGTTAAACTAAACGCTTGCTGCAGAAACTGTCGTTTTTGCCACGCGCGAACAATACGAGATTTCAGCTGTACCTGTGAAAACGGCTTAATAAGGAAATCATCGGGACGACGCTCAATACTCCCCAAGACTACAGGCCGAGCACTATCAGCACTTATAAGTATAAATACCGACGTAGGGTTAATAAGCCTGCGAGTACGCAATTCCTCAATGAGTTCATAGCCGTTTTTATTGTCAGCCCCCAGATGTAGATCACAGATAACAATATCAAATTTGTGCTTTTTACACAGTGATACTGCTTGTTCAGCAGAGGACTTGGTCACAACATCGGTAGCGCCCATCGAATGCATCAGGCCCTTTAAAAGAAGAAGGAAAGGGCGTTGGTCTTCAACAATCAGTACTTGTTTGTTGCTAAATTGCATTTCGAATCCATGAATAAGCGCGATAATACTAAATAAGAGTATATCTAACTTTATAAAATAAGCTTAAGAAAAACATTATCTTGCCGAAAACATAAGTATACAAATGTAGAAATAATGATGAATGTCACCTGATAGCGTTAATGCGAACGAACAAACTCCAATAGACCCCAGTATTTACTGGGAGAGAAGTGGTGTGCTTGCTCGTGCCTCAGCTCAAGGGGCGTTATTCTCTTTGTATCTTGCTATGCAGCAACATAGCGTTGCAGAGCCCTTTGAAATTGAGGCAGCAAGTTCCGAGTTAGACAAAAAAGACAGTGTTGAAAATCAACTGGCAGCGCTTAACCATTATCGGCGGCCAGCTTTAGCTGCGAATGAAAGTGAGTGGGAGGCTATGCATGTATTTTCCACACTTGTTTCCCAAGATTATACGTCGGCTAGGCTATATTTGAGTATGAAACCTGCGCCATTGGCTCAAACTGATGATGCTAAACGTTTGCCAGACGATATCGTTGAGAACTGTAGTTTGGCAACACAAAAGCGATTGAAAAAGCAATACGCCAACACTGTGAAGGAAGACAATACGCTGCTATACGATATCCTTTCTTCACAAGATAAAGAGAGCCACCTACAACAAGGGAACCCGCCAAACTTTCCATCATTTGAGAATATTGCTTAGTAGTTCTTCAAATTCTTGGATGCATGCCAAACCCGCTCAGGCTTTAGAATACTAAACCACATCCGCCCTAGTTTTTATCATTCCTTTTTGTTATATTGCGCGCCGCATTTTTGCACTGGTCTTACGCTCCAATCAGCAAAGGTTAAAATATGTCTAAATATATTGTATGCGCAATGTATAAGTTTGTTGCGCTTGAAAACTTCAAAGAAATCCGCCAACCGCTTCTAGAAACAATGGAAGCCAATGGCATCAAAGGTACACTTCTTCTTGCCCACGAAGGCATCAACGGTACAGTTTCTGGTACCCGTGAAGGTATCGACGCATTGCTCGCTTATCTGAATAGCGACGAACGCATCAATCCTATTTCTTACAAAGAGTCACTTCACGATGAACAGCCGTTCTACCGCACCAAGGTAAAACTTAAGAAAGAAATCGTGACCATGGGCGTTGAGGGTATCGACCCGCGCAAAACCGTTGGCACTTACGTTAAGCCTAAAGACTGGAACGCACTTATAAGCGACCCAGATGTTACGGTAATTGACACACGAAACGGTTATGAAATTGAAATCGGTACGTTCAAAAACGCTATAGACCCTAAAACCGAAACGTTTCGCGAATTTCCTGAATACGTAGCAAAAGAACTCGACCCATCAAAAAACAAAAAAGTGGCTATGTTCTGCACAGGTGGAATTCGCTGTGAAAAGTCGACGGCTTATTTAAAAGAGCAGGGGTTTGAAGAGGTTTATCATTTAGAAGGTGGCATTCTACAGTATCTTGAAGATGTACCGAAAGAAGAGTCATTGTGGGAAGGCGATTGCTTTGTATTTGATAATCGCGTTGCAGTTAACCATGACTTAGAGAAAAGCCACTACGAGCAGTGCTACGCGTGCAGACTTCCTATTACTGAAGAAGACAAACAAAGCGATAAGTATGAGCCAGGTGTAAGCTGCCCACATTGCTTTGGTACTCATACCGACGACCAAATTGCTCGCTTTAGAGAACGTGAAAAACAGGTTCAGCTGGCGAAAGAGCGTCAACAGGAGCATGTAGGTACTGAAGCGCGTCTAACCATGGAACAAAAGCGTCAGGAGAAAGCAGAAGCTCAACGTTTACGCGCACTTAAAGCAAAAGAAAATCAAGCGTAGACAGCTAGAAAGAAGGGCGTTACACTCGTGCTTATTGCAGTTGAAATAAGGAATGCGAGTGAGCACTCAACTTTCAGAATCTAAAATTGAAGAAATTAGAAAGGACTTCAGCTTTTTCGATCGTGATGGCAATGGCCAAATCGATTTGCCGGAGTTCATCGAGCTTCTAACCGTTATTTCACCAAAAACGAAAGCTAGCCACGTACAAGAAGGCTTTAAGCTTATCGACAGTAACGACGATGGTTACATCGACTTTGAAGAGTTTTTGGAATGGTGGCAAGAAGGGTGGTGGGAGTACTAAGTTTAAACTTAGTGACACTTATCGTCGACTAAGGCTTTTCGGTACCCTTCGATAGGCGTGAAGGCCTAGGCCCCGCAGAAGAACCAAGCGAAACGAGTGCTTTTAAGCACTCGTTTTTTTATGTCTTGAGTTTGATGACTCGTGTTTAAGGCGAGATTGATCGCCTTTAAGATAGCCTTGAACGTCGGTATTGTAAGTAAAGTGGCCAAGCACAAATATCGATTCGTCTTATCTTTCACTCACCAGTTTTGCGAACGTATGTGTATACGTGGGCTGAGTAAAGTTGTACAGCGCCAGTAGTGATTTATTTATAAGCGAACCGAGGTTCGCCTATAACAGGCACAACTCAAAAATACCTGTCTCAATGAACTTATAGCGTAATATTATCTGGCTTTACATCCAACTTTTTAACGATATTTCACCATCTCCAATGTACTCAAATTGAATGTCAACGATTCCTCCAGAGTTATTCATTCCTAACAGGCCTTCGCATAAATCCAAATTCTCACAACTGAATTCTTTCCCAATAAAAAAGTAGACACTGTCTTCTTTCGTAATCGTTCTGTCCAATAATTCGACATTGGTTATCTCATATATCGTACCTACTTCATCTTCTGACTTGTTATCTACTGATTTGAGAGTGAATGATTTATTAGAACCATCGGCTGAAGGAGGAGTTATGTCTTTGACAATGACAGTAATATCATAGGTGTAGCCCCATAAATGCTCAAAACCAATGATTTCGTTTGCGATCATATTAGTCTGATCAGATGCACCTGTTTTCGTTACTAGGCAAAGTGTCTGTTCCAAAGTGAAACAAGGTGATTGGAACGGTAAAACAGTAATAGATCTTTGTTCGTCGTTGCTATCTGAATTACCGTTACAAGCTGCGGTAAGAAGTATAACTATCATAATAAAAAAATTTCTTTTCATAATTTGATCTTTCCCCCAAATCCGGGCGTCTGTACTCGCAGTTTTGCTTTTCAAGTAAAAGGTCAGAACATCCGTTTCTTGTCTAAAACGGACCGCTAACACTACTCTAAACAATAAGTACCGGCGCTCTAAAAAACAAACTACAGTGAATATGGATTACCAATCAGCGCTGTATACTGTATTGGCTTTAGACGCTTCTACTTCTAGCGGTGCTTTATCGTAACCGTATTCAGCCATGTCAAAAAAGTGTTGGGTGACAACTTCATCTAAACTGGCTCGTTCAATTTGTAACACATGCACTAATTCGTGGGCTAGCTTGGGTCTATTAAGCTCGAAATCTTTACGAGCATAAATCGAATAGCCGAAAACTTGTGCGTTATTTATTATTCCTTCTCCAACAAGTCCAACGGCTTCGCCAAACACTTTAAGAGCGAAGTTTTCGTAGGGATATGGCACTTCATCTACATAAATAAGTCTTACTTTCTTAGGCTGTTTTAAGCCTATTTCCGCTGCTAGCGCCAATTCTTCTTCATTCAACGGTTGACCTATTTCTAAGCCTTTCATATCTGTTTCATGTGCCCACTCTATGTACTGGGGCAACAATACGCGTGCTATTATTTTTTCATAGGAGAGTGCCACAACGACTATTACTATAAACAAGGCTAACGATACGAACTTTATAAATTTCATGTGGCTAAAATCCATTTTAAAGGGGGGAGTGTGTGCCGCTTACACGCTTTGTTACAAACAGTTGAAGCGAGTAGTCAGCACAATCGACTTTTTGCTATATTCGTAGTAAAGCATAGGATGGCGAGGTGTACTATCAAAGTGCTGTAAGAAAATGTGATTAAAAACAAAGCGAAAGGCTACACACCGCTATTCAACATTGAATTGTGACTAGCGGCGGTGATAGTTCTAACTACAATTTAGACGTCTATTCGTCGTCGTCAGGCAGAGTGTTTCTTGGCTTGCGCTTTACAGGAACCATACCGATATCTTCTCCAGACATGGTATCGACACGCTTTTTAGTGCCAGGTTTTGCTGGCTTCGCTACGCGCTTTTTACCATTTTTCGCATTTGATTGTTTCGATACTTTTTTCTTCGGCGTAAAACCTTTAAAAGACGCCGAGAATTCGTCATGCGGTGAACACTCTAATGCATATTGAAGGTGATTCTTAAGCCCTTCGAAACTGTTCCAGTCACGAGGGCCAATTAGCGAGAATGCTTCGCCTTTTTGCCCAGCACGGCCTGTACGGCCGATACGGTGAATGTATTCATCCGCGTTCTTAGGAAGGTCAAAGTTAGCTACCAAACCTACTTTTGATAGATCTAATCCGCGAGAGGCGAGGTCGGTAGTAACCAGAATACTGTGCTGTCCACGAGCAAACGCACTCATGACTGCTGCGCGTTGGCTTTGTAGCATATCACCACGAAGAGCAATAGCTTCTAAGTTCTTTTCGTTAAGCAGGGCTGCAATTCTATCGGTATCTTCACGGGTAGCAGTAAATACGATAGCTTGGTTGTAGGTACGATTGGCTAGCTCAAATTGTAAAATTTGATCTTTGTTATCAACATTGTCTGCAAAGAAGCACTTCTGTTCGATATCGCCATGCTCTGCAGTTGAGTCTCCTACAGCTACGCGAACAGCGCCTTTGGTTAACTGCGTTGTCATATGCTTTAGCTCAATATTATCGAGCGTGGCAGAAAACAACATAGTTTGACGCTTTCTGTGATCAGCATAGTCGTTAATCATTTTAAGCTGAGCAGAGAAGCCTAAGTCTAACATACGGTCAGCTTCATCAAAAATAAGCAGCTCTAAGCCATTTAAATACACACTTTTATCTAATAGATGGTCGGCTACACGACCAGCGGTACCAACGATAATGTGAGGGTTACGGCGAAGGGCTTTAACCTGGTCATTATAGTTTTCACCACCCACAATAAGCGAGCAAGTAAGGTTTAAACCCGTACACATTGATTTTGCTTCAATGAAAACTTGTTTGGCTAGCTCGCGAGTTGGCGCAAGAATGAGTGCGCGAGGGTCTTGACGACTAAGGGCTTTTTGCGACATTAGCCTGTTTATAGCTGGCACTAAAAAGGCGAAGGTTTTACCTGACCCCGTTTTTGATGACGCAATAATATCTTTGCCCTGAATAGCAGGCAGCATAGTGCGTTCTTGAATTTCGGTTAGCGTCGAAATGTTTTTCGTTTCGAGCTTTGAAATAATTTTGTGGTGAACAGGTAAATCAGTAACTAGCAAGAAGGTATAGCCTTTTTAAAATGACATTCGGGCGCATTATCCCTTAATGCACGGTGCATTTAAAGGTTTATTGGAAAGGCTTGTAAGTTTGATTACTGAAGGCGGGCACTTGTAACAATAGTTATTAAAAGAAGAATATAAAGTTGAATCAAAAATGTGAGTTAACTCAATGGTGCGCGCTTACTACAAAAGCATAAATGCTAAGTGATAAGCGCGACCTTTCGATGCACAATTAAACGCAGAATTTAAAACTGCATTTCAGGTACATTTTCAGGAACAACAAGCTTTCCGCCCGTTTTCTCTTTAATTTCGTCAACGCTGACGCCCGGGGCGCGTTCTTGAAGTACAAATGCGCCGTCTTCAACACTCAGCACTGCTAAGTCGGTAATAATGCGCGTAATACAGTTCACACCGGTTAACGGTAAGGTACATTCGCTAAGTAGTTTTGGGTTACCGTGTTTGTCGGTATGGGTCATGGTAACAATTATGTTCTTCGCGCCAGCAACTAAGTCCATAGCACCGCCCATGCCTTTAACTAGTTTGCCTGGTATCATCCAAGACGCAATATTGCCCGATACATCAACCTCAAATGCGCCAAGTACAGTAAAATCAACGTGGCCACCGCGGATCATAGCGAAGCTCTCAGCGCTACTAAAAATAGACGCGCCCGTGATAGCCGTTACCGTTTCTTTACCAGCGTTTATCATATCAGCGTCAATTTCACTTTCAGTCGGGTAGCGTCCCATCCCCAAAAGACCGTTTTCTGATTGCAGCATCACGCTGATGTCATCTGGTACATAGTTAGCTGCAAGGGTAGGGATACCGATGCCTAAATTAACGTAATCGCCATCTTTAAATTCCTGAGCGACGCGCATTGCGATTTGTTCTCTACTAAGCATTACACTGACTCCTTGCTAACCACACGACGTTCAATACGTTTTTCAAATGAACCTTGAATGACACGGTTCACATAAATGCCCGGGGTATGGATCTCGCTAGGGTTCAATTCACCAGGCTCTACAATTTCTTCCGCTTCTACCACAGTGATTTTACCTGCAGTAGCCGCCATAGGATTAAAGTTTTGTGCTGTATGGCGATAAATACAGTTTCCGTAAGTATCTGCTTTCCATGCTTTTACAATGGCAAAATCGCCAGTAATAGCATGTTCTAGAATATAAGGGCGACCGTTGAATTCTTTGACTTCTTTACCTTCACCAACTGGCGTGCCATAACCTGTGGCAGTGTAGAAGGCAGGAATGCCAGCACCACCCGCGCGCATTTTTTCAGCTAGCGTTCCTTGAGGTGTAAGCTCAACTTCCAGCTCACCGTTAAGCAGTTGTTTTTCAAACAGGGCATTTTCACCTACATAAGAAGACACCATTTTTGCTATTTGTTTGTCCTCTAGTAAAAGACCCAAACCAAATCCGTCTACACCACAGTTATTAGAAACTACAGTAAGGCCTGAGACCCCCATTTTCTTGATTTGGGCTATCAGTCCTTCTGGTATCCCACATAAGCCAAAACCACCTGCTATCACCGTCATGCCATCTACAAGCCCTGACATAGCTTCTTCGTATGAGGATACAACCTTGTTAAATCCTGCCATTCTTAATCTCCGATATGTTTGTTAAAAATAAGTATCAACATTGTTGCTTGATTTGTAAAATCGAATTAATCTTGCAATTAATAAATAATATTTATTAATTAAAGGTTAAATTAAAAAGTGTATGGATGTGTCATATCGTCAAATAAAAGCATTTGTAGAGGTAGCTAAATCGGCCACCTTTGCCGAAGCTGCGGTAAACCTGCACTTAACGCAACCGGCATTGTCATCTGCCATAAAGAAAATGGAAGAACAGTTAGGTGGTAAGCTATTTAAGCGAAATACTCGCAATGTAAGCTTAACGCCAGAAGGCGAGGTACTGTTTCCAAATGCCGTGCGCCTTTTGCATGACTGGGATAATACTTTTTCTGACATTCAAAACTTATTTGCAATGGCAAAAGGGCAACTTACCATCTGTGCTATGCCTTCATTCGCCGAGTCTCACTTACCAGAGATTCTGTCTGTTTTTCATCAACGTATTCCAAACGTAAACTTACGAATTGTCGACGTGGTGATGGAGCAAGTAATTCACGAAGTTACAACGGGACGCAGTGAAATTGGTTTCTCTTTTGAACCAGAGCGCAAAGACGGTTTGGTGTTCAAGAGTCTTTTCGCTGATGAGTTTGTGGTAGTAACTAACAAAGCGCAATCAAGTAACTTTGGTGATAAGTTACGCTGGGAAGACTGTTTACAGTTTCCATTGGTTATGATGAATAGAGGGTCGGCGGTTCGTTATTGGACGCAATCCAAGCTTGAACAGTATGGTGAGCTAAATATTATCGCGGAAACAGGCCAGCTTTCTACACTCGGCAAACTTATTCAAAATGGTTTAGGCATATCTATTATGCCAGCCATTTGTAGAGCGCAAATGGAAGGTTTAGGGTTAATGGTAAAAGAAATTTTTGATAAGCCTCTGGTTAAGAATATCGGGCTTATTAGAAATGCGCGAAAAGGGCTATCGCTGCCGGCACAAACGATGTGGGATTTGGTCGTAGCGCATTACGAATGAAATAATGCGCTCTGTAGATACTGGAAAAAGTGGATTTCTTACCACTTCTTCTTCGGAGCGAACAACTCGTCTAACTCGTCTCTTTCTTCTTCTTGCTTCTTGGCTCGGTCTTTTTCGTTCACGCTCTTAAGGTTACTCTGGATTTCATATAACCATTCGTTAAGTGAAGCAAGTTTAGATGTAGAATATTCATCTTGCGGATTTTGATTCTCTAATGCATTTTTCGCCTTCTCGAAATACTGTCTAGCAGAACCTAACATGTTTGTTTGAAGAGCAGCGCGGCCTCGTTTAATTAGCGTTTCAACGTTTACTTTCACCTGCAATCGCTCAAGCTGCTTATCTTCATCCATGAACACTTTAGAATCTATTTGCCCCTTGCTGTGCTCTGAGCGAAGGATAATGCGCAGTTTTTTAACAGCTTGAATATACTGAATGATCATTTTGTCATTGTCGGGTAACGAGAAATCGTTAACGATGCCGCTATTATCCGAAAGGGCAGCAGCCGTTGCTTGCTCACTGCTTGAAATTCGCTGCTTAAGTTCTGACGTACTCGATAAATCGTTCATTGCTTTCAATGCATTAAGAATACGATTATGAAGTATGCCCATAATGCGTGAAGACACTGGCATGTTGACACAGGCGGAAATAACGTTCTCTGTTTCGTCAACAATAGTGCGCTGCTTAGCGAGCTCAGTTCTGCGCTCAGCCTCTTGCTTTTGACGATGTTGTTGCATTGCATTTATGAAGATAGCTGCGATTAGCAAAACAACAATTAATATAATAATAATCACGTACATGCGTGTGTTTCCGTCTGTTTTTTATTTTTTATAACGATAACGTATTACTACGTACGAGCGTTACTTTCTGTATTACCTAAGGTTATCGGTCAATCTTACGGTATTTTTACTTCAAATACACTTCCACCGAAACTTCCACCATTAGAAAGGGCAATCGTTCCTACCTTATCTCCTTGCGAGTGAGCATTTGCAATTAACTTAGCAAAAAACAACCCCAGTCCCGTTCGGCCTTGGCTTAATTCAAAATCGCACAGTTCTTCATGGCTCTTGGTCAACATCGCTTGCGGGTAGCCGTGACCGTCATCTTCTATTTTAATAGTCATGAAGTCGTTTTCGTCAACGTCTGCAGTGACGAGTATCTTTGAAGTGCCGTAACGCATCGCATTGATGATCACATCATTTAACAGTAAGTAAATAAGTTCGCTGTCTAAGTACCAGCTTAAGTCATCGTCTATTTCGATACTGATATCAATATTCTTTTGAGATACGTATAAGGCATTGGAGCCAACAACATCTTCGACCAAGTCTTTAATGAAACTTTCATCGACGGTAATAGGAAGACTTTCTAATTCTGCCCTGTACAACGACAGTATTTGTACAAGGTTAGTGTTAAGTCTAGACGCTTCGTAATGAACACTGGCGACTTGCTCTCTGGCTTTTTCGTCTTGGGGTGAAAGGGAGTCACTTAATGTTTCGATAGACTGAATAAGGAGAAAGAGTGAATTTTTCATGTCGTGTACCGCGGCTGCCAATACCGATGAAAAATCAATCGTGGATGTAACTTGTTTGCTGCTACTCATTGTCTATCAAACACCGTGCTTTTTAATCACCTAACCATAATGTAGAAGAAAATGGCTAAAGGCGAATAAATACCACTCGAAAATGTAAAAAATCAATTATTTTCAACTTTATAATGCCAATTTCGTAATAGCAACTAGTAAAAATAGGTGGTTTTGGTTATAACGGAGGGAGTACAGTGTCAGTCTCTCGCATTAAACGGTGTAAAATATGAAGCTACAGCAACTACGGTATATCGTAGAAGTCCTCAATAACAATTTGAATGTGTCGGCAACTGCAGAAAGTTTGTATACCTCTCAACCTGGTATTAGCAAACAAGTGCGCATGTTAGAAGATGAGCTAGGCGTTCAAATTTTTGGCCGTAGCGGCAAGCATTTAACACACGTAACAGACGCGGGTAATGATGTAATCAATATAGCTCGTGAAATACTAGCCAAAGTAGAGAGTATTAAAGCCGTAGCCAGAGAGCACACACTTCCTGACCAAGGCAAACTGAATATTGCAACTACCCATACGCAAGCGCGTTATGCGTTACCCGATGTAATTCAGGGTTTTATGAGCAAGTACCCTAAAGTTTCATTGCACATGCACCAAGGTACGCCATCGCAAATTAGCGATCTTGCCGCTAAAGGTGAAGCTGATTTTGCCATCGCCACTGAAGCGCTTCACTTGTACAACGATTTAGTCATGCTTCCTTGTTATCACTGGAATCGCAGTGTAATCGTAAACAAAGACCATCCGTTGTCGAAAAAGGGCACTATCGATATTTCAGATATCGCCAAGTATCCGTTGGTTACTTATGTTTTCGGTTTCACCGGGCGCTCTGAATTAGACCAAGCGTTTGAAAGAGCAGGGCTAACGCCAAAAATTGTGTTCACTGCAACAGATGCAGACGTCATAAAAACCTATGTGCGCTTAGGTGTTGGTATCGGAGTAATAGCGTCGATGGCGGTAAGTGAAGAGTTAGACGATGATCTGGTTAAAATAGATGCTAGTCACTTATTCGATTACAGCACGACCAAGATTGGCTTTAGAAAAGGTTCGTTCTTAAGAAGTTACATGTACGACTTTATTGAGCGTTTTGCGCCTCACCTAACGAAAGACAAAGTTGAAAAGGCCATGATGCTAAAAAACAATGAAGAAGTTGAGAAGATGTTTAAGGGTGTAACGTTACCGGTTAAGTAACGTCGACACGTAATTCAAATATACATGTGAAAAAGGGGCAATCAGCCCCTTTTTTATCGTTTGCACAGTGGTAAATTATCAGCCAGAGCTAACACTCGATAATGTTTACCGCAAGTCCGCCTCTCGCCGTTTCTTTATATTTAGTCTTCATATCGTTACCCGTATCGCGCATGGTTTTTATAACCTTATCTAGCGATACTTTGTGCTCTCCGGTTCCGCGTAGAGCTAAACGAGATGCGTTAATAGCCTTGATTGCTCCCATAGCATTGCGCTCAATGCACGGCACCTGTACAAGGCCGCCAACCGGGTCACATGTAAGCCCCAAATTGTGCTCCATTCCAATCTCAGCTGCATTCTCAACCGATGCAGCTGTACCACCCATAATTTCTGCAAGGGCGCCTGCAGCCATTGAACAAGCTACGCCAACTTCTCCTTGGCAACCTACCTCAGCGCCAGAAATAGACGCATTCTCTTTATAGAGAATACCGATAGCGCCGGCGGTAAGAAGGAATCGGCTAGCCACTTCTTCATCAACTGGCCGAATAAATTTATCAACGTACTGAAGCACGGCAGGGATGATGCCTGCTGCGCCGTTTGTTGGTGCGGTTACAACGCGGCCGCCCGCTGCATTTTCTTCATTTACCGCTAAGGCAAACAAATTCACCCAATCCATTGTTTGCATAGGGTCGTTAGTATGCTCGGTTTGAAGACGGCGGTACAAGCCGGGCGCACGACGGACTACCTTCAATCCTCCTGGCAGAATACCTTCGCTTTCAATGCCGCGTTGAATACACGCTTTCATTACCAGCCAAATGTTGTGTAATTCCTGCTTCACTTCATGTTTCGGCCTGAAAGTCGACTCATTACGCAGCATAAGGGAACTAATGCTTAAACCGTTAGTTTTACACAACGCAAGCAAGTCACCAGCGGTTTTGAATGGAAACGGAACCGAAGCCTGAAGGCTGGCAGCATGTGCTTTAGTTGCGTCAAAGTCTTCATCTTTAATGATGAAGCCGCCACCTATACTGTAATAAGTTTGTTGCCTAACCAATTCATCTTTTGCATAAGCGTAAAAGGTTAGGGCATTAGCGTGTTTCGGTAGTGTCTTACGGCGATGAAACACAATGGCGTTTTTGTTGGGGAAACGCACCAATTTCTGACCGTTAAGGCAAAGCTTCTCAGTGTTGCGTATTTCTTCAAGCTTCGACTCGATACTGTCTACATCGACAACATCTGGCAACTCTCCTAAAAGGCCAAGGATAACTGCTTTTCCAGTGCCGTGCCCAATACCGGTTTGGCCAAGTGAACCAAACAGTTCAACTTTTACGCTATCTATAGATTCGAAAAGCGCTGCATCCTCTGCAAGTTCTGAAACAAACTCGGCGCCTGCTTTCATTGGACCTACGGTGTGCGAACTCGACGGGCCTATGCCCACGCTGAACATATCAAATACACTGATCATAAACTTTCAAAATTAAAACAAAGTAATATTAAGATCATGCATCCACCACGTGAAAACCACAATACAGAAAAGCTAATAAAGGGATTAGTTTTGCTAATACGCTGTAAAGTTTAATTTATAGTAATGGGCAATGCGGTAGGGCAAACACCATATTTAAGGATGAATATGATGGGAAAGATTTCGTAACATCGCTGCCGTTGCCCCCCAAATCATGCGGTTTTTCCAGGGGATAAAATAAATTGGAAAGGCTTTTTTGTCGCGATGGGTGGTATGAACCAAATGATTTCTTCTGTCTAAGACATGCGCAAGGGGTACTTCAAAAGCACTTTCTACCTCATTCTTGTCAATGACGGGCGTAAAGTCAGGGTTCACGAAACCAACAACAGGGGCAATCTCGTACCCGCTAATGGTGCGGTAACGGGGGAGCATGCCCACAACATCGACATGACTAGGGGGTAAACCTACTTCTTCTTTTGCTTCGCGAAGCGCAGCATCGAAAAAAGAATTGTCAGTATCATCAACTGCACCGCCTGGGAAGCTTATTTGTCCAGGATGATGTTTTAGGTGATGAGCACGTTCGGTAAGCAATAGTTGCAGCGAATTACCATAATCTATCAGGGGAATAAGAACAGCTGCGGGCCGCCCTGTTTTCCTCAACGGAAAGTCTGGCTCTAGGCTAGGCTGCCTTAAATGATGAAATTGTGATAAAAATTCATTTTTTGTCATCGCTATTTATCTACAACCGAATCCTTTACTCTAAATTAGCCTTTATGCGTATGCACGGCTACTGATTCAATGATTCAAGCACAGGAAGAATTTTAGACACCTTATCAAGAGTCTCTTGATATTCTTCGCTTGCAACCGAATCTAGCACAATACCACCACCGGCCCAGCAATGTAATCGATGGTTTTCGGCCAATACTGTTCTAATACAAATACTCGAATCCATATCTTCACGAAAGCCCATATAAAATACGCTTCCACAGTAAATATTTCTGCGATGCGGCTCAAGTTCATCAATAACTTCCATAGCGCGAATTTTAGGTGCGCCCGTTATAGAACCGCCTGGGAACGCAGATGCTAGTAACTCTAAGGGCGAAGATGTCTCATTCAATTCCCCCGTTACTGTACTGACTAAATGGTGCACGGCTTCATAGCTTTCAAGCGCAAAAAGTGCCGGCACCTTCACTGAATGAGGCTTACAATGCTTAGAGATATCGTTGCGAAGTAGATCAACAATCATGAGGTTTTCTGCACGGTCTTTTTCTGCCATAAGAAGGCTTTGTGCGCTTTCAGCATCTTTAGCCTTGTCTTTAAAACGAGGGCGAGTTCCTTTTATAGGTTTTGTTTCTACAACGCCATTTTTAACACGCAAAAACCTTTCAGGCGAAATGGAAGCAATACTACCTTGAGGAAGCTTGTAGAAGGCAGAAAACGGGGCTTGATTTTGACTGCGCAGTTCGCGATAAGCATGCCACAGGTTGCCTTCAAATCCTGCACTGAAGCGCTGCGCCATATTCACTTGGTAGCAATCTCCTGCGCGTAAGTAGGCGTGTATTTTATCTAAACAGACTTCATAGGCATCTTTTGATAAGTTTGATTCGAAACGAGATGTCAGCTTAAACGCAGATGATGACTGTTGGTTATCGAAAGAAGAGAAAAGTTGTTCTAGTGGCTGATTATCGGCAGAGCAATAGTAAATATATCCCGTTTGGGTGTCTTCAATAAGTGAGCAAAGGTAAAGGCCGACTGTGAAATCAGGCGTGTCATAATCATCTTTAGCAATATTTGGCATGACTTCATAAAAACGACCAGTGTCGTAACCTGCCATCCCTGCTACGCCCACAATAAAAGGGAGGTGTTCGGTATCAAAATTGCCATGCAGTATCACGTTTGAAACGCGCGCATGTAAATGCGTTTGGACTGCTTCAAAGGGAGGTAACTTAAGCTTTTGACGTGTTGATGTTTGTACATCTATAAGTTCAACTAAATCGCCTTTAGCTTCGATAACCGCAGATGGGGAAAAGGCCATAATATTGAAACGACCTTCGCTTTTCGACGAACCCGATGTATCCAGTAAAATTGAATATGGTAGGGCAGATACGTGTTCAAACAGTGAGTTAAAGACAGATTCATTTTCGTCACAGTTTAGTGGTATAGCGTTGACTAACGCCTCTGGTGTGAATCGGGAAACATGAACGTGAAAAGTATCTGGGTGTGGCATAGGTATTTTCTGTACTTCTTTTTTATCGTAGTTATTTGTTCTAACAATAATCGTAAAACAAGGTTTTATCTTTAACCGGCTAAATTAAATGGCCAAATTAAACAGCAATGTCTCGTTAATAGCTTCAGAGCGTTTGGAAGGCCCATGTATCCTAAATAGTTTTTAAAAATAACTGGAATTAACCTTAAGCACATGGTTTTACATGGTGCGATGTCTTTAGATGCGCTAGTATACGCTTTTTTAGCTAGCTAAGACCACGAAAGCCAAATAAAAAGAGGATGTCATGACCGTTATCCGTCAACAAGACTTCATTGACAGCATTGAAGATGCCCTGCAATTTATTTCTTATTATCACCCACTCGATTACGTTAAAGCCGTAGAAGAGGCCTATAAAAAAGAACAGAGCCAAGCCGCAAAAGACGCAATGGCACAGATTCTTATCAACTCACGCATGTCTGCAGAGGGCAAGCGCCCTTTGTGTCAAGACACGGGGATCGTGACTTGTTTTGTTAAAGTTGGTATGGGTGTTACGTGGGATAAAACTGACATGACCGTTCAAGAAATGGTTGATGAAGGTACACGCCGCGCTTATCTTAATCCAGACAACCCACTTCGTGCCTCTATTGTTGCTGACCCTGCCGGCGCGCGTAAAAACACCAAAGACAATACGCCGTCAGTCGTTCACATTGATATGGTAGCAGGCGAGAAGATTGAAGTGATGATCGCGGCTAAAGGCGGCGGTTCAGAAAACAAATCGAAAATGGTAATGCTTAACCCAAGCGATGATATCGCTGACTGGGTTGTGAAAACATTGCCGACAATGGGCGCGGGCTGGTGTCCGCCTGGAATGCTGGGTATAGGTATTGGTGGTACTGCTGAAAAAGCAGCGGTACTTGCGAAAGAAAGCCTTATGGATCCGGTCGATATTCAAGAGCTTATTGAACGCGGCCCTCAAACGACTGACGAAAAACTGCGCTTAGAAATTTTTGATCGCGTAAATAAGCTAGGTATCGGCGCGCAAGGTCTAGGTGGTTTAACAACGGTTGTTGACGTTAAAATTAAGTCTCTACCTACTCATGCGGCGTCAAAGCCAGTTGCAATGATCCCTAACTGTGCAGCAACCCGCCATGCGCACTTCTATCTTGATGGTTCGGGTCCAGCAGAACTAACGCCACCAAAACTAGAAGATTGGCCTGAAGTAACGTGGGAAGTGGGTGAAAACACACGCCGCGTTAACCTTGATGAAGTAACCAAAGAAGATATCCAAGAGTGGAAAGTTGGTGAAACGGTATTACTTTCAGGAAAAATGCTTACTGGTCGTGATGCTGCGCACAAACGCATTCAAACCATGATGGAAAATGGCGAAGGTTTACCAGAGGGCGTTGACTTAACTAATCGTTTTATTTACTACGTAGGTCCGGTTGATGCTGTAGGTGACGAAGTAGTTGGCCCGGCTGGCCCAACTACGGCTACGCGTATGGATAAATTCACCGACATGATGCTTGAGAAAACAGGCCTTATCGGCATGATTGGTAAAGCAGAACGTGGGCCGGCGACAGTTGACTCAATTGCTAAACATAAAGCAGTTTACCTTATGGCAGTTGGTGGTGCAGCTTACCTTGTATCAAAAGCAATTAAGAAATCTCGTGTTGTTGCTTTTGAAGATTTAGGTATGGAAGCAATTTACGAGTTCGACGTAGAAGACATGCCGGTAACCGTTGCTGTAGATAGCACGGGTGCCAATGCTCATAAAAATGGCCCAGCCATTTGGAAAGCAAAAATTGAAGAGCTTGATGCCTCACTTTCTAAATAGAGCGCAACAATGAAATCTACACATTAAGGCTTTTTATTAGCAGTGAAACGGGCGCATAAGGGCCCGTTTCTATTTTTGCACTTCATATCAATTTCACCACTTATCTACTTACCGCTTCGCCCGAATCTCGTTTAACGTAAACACGAATTGGTATATTTAGCTGTTTTTGTTTATAGTGCTGTACAAAATAACAGTATGAACCTGCACTATGTTAACCAACCTAATCACTAGCGAACCCGTTGCTTTTTTAATTACTTTCTTCAGTTTGTGTGCTTTTGCACTTTTTTCGTTTATCCGTGGCCAAGTAATTTCAGCTAAATTGGCGCAAATAACCCTTCAAAGTGAACAGTTACAAAATGAGCTGAATAACGAACGCATTGCTAACGCCAAGCTTCAAGCGCAAAACGAAGCCCATCAAGCTAGAATACAGGCACTCCATGCCGCTCATGAAGATAAGTTGGCATCGATGAATGCGTCGGAGCAACGTTTGCAAACCCAATTCGAGAACTTAGCAAACCGTATATTTGAAGAAAAGCAGCAACGCTATACTCAACAAACAAAACACAACATAGAAGCGGTGTTAGCTCCGTTCAAAAATGAATTAGATGGCTTTAAGCGACAAATATCAGAGCAGCACATACGCGAGGGGCAGGAGCGAGCGTCTCTTAAAACCGAAATATTAAGTTTAAAGGCGTTGAATCAAAAAATAACCGAAGAGGCAGCGGCACTAACCAACGCGCTTAAAGGCGACAATAAAAAACAAGGTAATTGGGGAGAAGTAGTGCTTGAACGTATCCTCAAAGAATCGGGTTTGCGTGAAGGTCACGAATTTGAAACACAAATGTCTGCAACATCTGAACACGGTAAGCGTTTTCAACCGGATGTGGTTGTGCACTTGCCGAATGACAAAGATGTGATTATAGATTCAAAAGTGAGTTTGGCTGCTTATGAACGTTATTACAACTGCGATGATGAAGCTGAAAAAGCACAATTTTTGAGTCAGCACGTGGCTTCAATAAAAGGGCATATCAAAGGCTTAGGTGCGAAAGACTACCAAACATTAAAAGGCATAAAAACACTCGATTATGTGTTGCTGTTCATTCCTATCGAGCCAGCTTTCTTGATAGCAGTTGAAGAAGAGCCTGACTTAGTCACAATGGCGCTTAACCACAACATTATGCTGGTTAGCCCCACTAACTTGTTAGTCGCGCTTCGAACAATAAATAATATATGGCAGTACGAGTATCAAAATCAAAACGCGCAGCTTATCGCAGAACAAGCAGCCAAGCTTTATGATAAGTTCGTTGGTTTTGTTTCTGATATGGAAAAAGTGGGTAAATCGATGGATTCCGCTCACGCAAGCTATGAGCAAGCGATGAATAAGTTAACCAGTGGGCGAGGGAACCTAGTTAGGCAAATTGAGAAATTCAGAGAGTTGGGTGTTCAACCCAGTAAACGCATGTCGCAGCACCTTCAGCAACTTTCTCAGGACGATTAAAAAAGGCCGCATTATGAAGTGACCCCATTAAGTTGGACTCATTTCTAAGCGGCAACCAAGGCCTGATTTCGATATTGTATCGGACTCAGGCCTTTTAGTTTTAGCTTAATGCGTTCGTTGTTGTAGTAATCAATATATTCTTTGATGTTTTCAATGAGCTCATTCGCATCTTTGAACGTTTCATTGTGATACATCTCAGTTTTTAATATGCCGAAGAAGTTTTCTGCAACGGCATTGTCTAAACAGTTTCCTTTCCTAGACATACTTTGAAGCAACCCATGCTTTTTCAGGTGTTGTTGGTATTGTATGTTTTGATATTGCCAACCTTGGTCTGAGTGTAAGAGTGGCTTCTCGTGCTTCAGTAGCTTTGCTGTGGCAGCTTTGAGCATATCAGTGACTAAGGGTAACGTAACCGATGTTCGAACTTCATAGCTAACCACCTCTTGGTTAAACAGGTCTATTATCGGTGAC
>NZ_MEJH01000006.1 GCF_001953635.1 Alteromonas abrolhosensis
TCTGCAACTCGACTCCATGAAGTCGGAATCGCTAGTAATCGCAGGTCAGAATACTGCGGTGAATACGTTCCCGGGCCTTGTACACACCGCCCGTCACACCATGGGAGTGGGATGCAAAAGAAGTAGTTAGTCTAACCTTCGGGAGGACGATTACCACTTTGTGTTTCATGACTGGGGTGAAGTCGTAACAAGGTAACCCTAGGGGAACCTGGGGTTGGATCACCTCCTTACCATTACGTCGAAAGACGCCTTGATGCAGTGCCTACACAGATAGTCTTGTTTTTATTGAACAACACTTATGTTCTTTAACAATTTGGAAAGCTGATATTAATAGTAATCAATCAAAATTGAGTAACTGAGAAATCGAAAGATGAACTTTTTACTCTACTTGACTGAATTGCTTGTTATCAATCGATGATTTGATAGCAAGGCAATTCTTCCGATTAGCTTGTCATTCATGCAACGTAACTTGGACAGAAGTCAAAAGGCTGTTTGGGGTTGTATGGTTAAGTGACGAAGCGTATACGGTGGATGCCTTGGCAGTTAGAGGCGATGAAGGACGTGTAAGTCTGCGAAAAGCTGTGGTGAGCCGACAAAATGCATTTGAGCCACAGATGTCCGAATGGGGAAACCCACCTATTTATAGGTATCGTTAACTGAATACATAGGTTAACGAGGCAAACGAGGGGAACTGAAACATCTAAGTACCCTTAGGAAAAGAAATCAACCGAGATTCCCCTAGTAGCGGCGAGCGAACGGGGAGCAGCCCTTAAGCTGTTTAGAATTTAGTGGAATCCTTTGGGAAGAGGAGCGATACAAGGTGATAGCCCTGTACACGACGGATTCTTTACAGTGAAATCGAGTAGGTCGGGACACGTGTTATCTTGACTGAACAGGTATCGTTAACTGAATACATAGGTTAACGAGGCAAACGAGGGGAACTGAAACATCTAAGTACCCTTAGGAAAAGAAATCAACCGAGATTCCCCTAGTAGCGGCGAGCGAACGGGGAGCAGCCCTTAAGCTGTTTAGAATTTAGTGGAATCCTTTGGGAAGAGGAGCGATACAAGGTGATAGCCCTGTACACGACGGATTCTTTACAGTGAAATCGAGTAGGTCGGGACACGTGTTATCTTGACTGAATATGGGGGGACCATCCTCCAAGGCTAAATACTCCTAACTGACCGATAGTGAACCAGTACCGTGAGGGAAAGGCGAAAAGAACCCCTGTGAGGGGAGTGAAATAGAACCTGAAACCGTATACGTACAAGCAGTGGGAGCCACTTCGTGTGGTGACTGCGTACCTTTTGTATAATGGGTCAGCGACTTATATTTAGTAGCAAGGTTAAGTGAATAACGGAGCCGTAGCGAAAGCGAGTGTTAACTGCGCGTTTAGTTGCTAGGTATAGACCCGAAACCCGGTGATCTAGCCATGRGCAGGTTGAAGGTTGAGTAACATCAACTGGAGGACCGAACCCACTAACGTTGAAAAGTTAGGGGATGACYTGTGGCTGGGGGTGAAAGGCCAATCAAACCGGGAGATAGCTGGTTCTCCCCGAAATCTATTTAGGTAGAGCCTCGGACGAATTCCATTGGGGGTAGAGCACTGTTAAGGCTAGGGGGTCATCCCGACTTACCAACCCTTTGCAAACTCCGAATACCAATGAGAACTATCCGGGAGACACACGGCGGGTGCTAACGTCCGTCGTGGAGAGGGAAACAACCCAGACCGCCAGCTAAGGTCCCAAAATATTGCTAAGTGGGAAACGATGTGGGAAGGCATAGACAGCTAGGAGGTTGGCTTAGAAGCAGCCACCCTTTAAAGAAAGCGTAATAGCTCACTAGTCGAGTCGGCCTGCGCGGAAGATGTAACGGGGCTAAGCAATATACCGAAGCTGCGGCAGCAWGTTTACWTGCTGGGTAGGGGAGCGTTGTGTAAGTGGATGAAGGTGAGTTGTAAAGCTTGCTGGACATATCACAAGTGCGAATGCTGACATGAGTAACGATAATGGGAGTGAAAAACTCCCACGCCGGAAGACCAAGGTTTCCTGTCCCATGCTAATCAGGGCAGGGTAAGTCGGCCCCTAAGGCGAGGCAGAAATGCGTAGTCGATGGGAAACGGGTTAATATTCCCGTACTTATATAATCAGTGATGGAGGGACGGAGAAGGCTAGGCAAGCTTGGCGTTGGTTGTCCAAGTGAAAGTGAGTAGGCTGAAGCCCCGGTAAACGGCGGCCGTAACTATAACGGTCCTAAGGTAGCGAAATTCCTTGTCGGGTAAGTTCCGACCTGCACGAATGGTGTAACCATGGCCACGCTGTCTCCACCCGAGACTCAGTGAAATTGAAATCGCAGTGAAGATGCTGTGTACCCGCACCTAGACGGAAAGACCCCGTGAACCTTTACTACAGCTTGGCACTGAACATTGAACCTACATGTGTAGGATAGGTGGGAGGCTTTGAAGCACAGTCGCTAGATTGTGTGGAGCCGTCCTTGAAATACCACCCTTGTATGTTTGATGTTCTAACATTGTTCCCTTATCGGGAATGTGGACAGTGTCTGGTGGGTAGTTTGACTGGGGCGGTCTCCTCCCAAATAGTAACGGAGGAGCACGAAGGTTAGCTAATCACGGTCGGACATCGTGAGGTTAGTGCAATGGCATAAGCTAGCTTAACTGCGAGACAGACACGTCGAGCAGGTACGAAAGTAGGTCATAGTGATCCGGTGGTTCTGTATGGAAGGGCCATCGCTCAACGGATAAAAGGTACTCCGGGGATAACAGGCTGATACCGCCCAAGAGTTCATATCGACGGCGGTGTTTGGCACCTCGATGTCGGCTCATCACATCCTGGGGCTGAAGTCGGTCCCAAGGGTATGGCTGTTCGCCATTTAAAGTGGTACGCGAGCTGGGTTTAGAACGTCGTGAGACAGTTCGGTCCCTATCTGGTGTGGGCGTTGGATGATTGATGGGAGCTGCTCCTAGTACGAGAGGACCGGAGTGGACGAACCGCTGGTGTTCGGGTTGTCATGCCAATGGCATTGCCCGGTAGCTATGTTCGGAACGGATAACCGCTGAAAGCATCTAAGCGGGAAGCCGGCCCAAAGATGAGTCATCCCTGACCTTTAAGGTCTGGAAGGGTTGTTATAGACGATGACGTTGATAGGCAGGGTGTGGAAGCGTTGTAAGGCGTTAAGCTAACCTGTACTAATTGCCCGAGAGGCTTAACCATACAACGCCCAAGAAGCTTTAGACCTGACTCCATTCCGAACTCAGAAGTGAAACGTATTAGCGCCGATGGTAGTGTGGGGTTTCCCCATGTGAGAGTAGGACACTGCCAGGTCCCATTAAAAGAAACCCGCCTAATGGCGGGTTTTTTGCTTTATATAGAAGCTATAGCATTTTATGTATGCGAGCTAACAGAATTTAGTAAATTTGATAGAGCATCAGCTTTACGCAGTAAACGCTACTGCAAACCAGTTTTTCCTGGCAGCCATAGCGATACGGTACCACCTGACTCCATTCCGAACTCAGAAGTGAAACGTATTAGCGCCGATGGTAGTGTGGGGTTTCCCCATGTGAGAGTAGGACACTGCCAGGTCCCAATAAGAAGAACCCGCCTAACGGCGGGTTTTTTGCGTCTGGAAGAAATAAAAAATTGGGGTCAGAGTACATTAATCCCCAATTCCCCCTTCAAAACATCGAAATGGGGTCAGAGTACATTAATATTTTCAATTCTCATCAAAGTAATAACAGCCCTTAACCAGATGATGGCAAATGAAAATGTACTCTGACCCCAAAGTTTTTCCATCTCATTTTATGGGCAGCCTAAAGGCTTTACTCCCTTATGATAAATAGGTCGAGGGACATCAGCTTGAACATAGAATAATGGGGTCAGTGTACTTTTTTGAACGGATGATTTTAACAGCGTGAAAACGGCGCTTAGCCTCATTGTTTACAGTGCAGAAATGTACTCTGACCCCATTTCTTTAAAAGTGGTAGGCGTAGGATAGGTTAAGGAAGTCTAATCCGGGGTTATCGTTGTTAAAGCCGCCGTTTGAAAAGTGCATATAGCGTAGGGCTACATGTTGTTTCTTATCGATCTCTACAAACACACCCAATCTATCTTCGAACTGATAGTTAGATCCAATATCTTTACCAGCGACTTTCTGGTTACCTATGTAACTCGCCCCTATCCCCGCTTCTATATATACGGGGTATTTGTCATAGAGCGTTGAAACCTGTTTCATAAATACAGGAGTTAATGACGCGCCGTAGCTTGTACTATGCGTATCATTTTCACCATATTCCCATACTACAGCACTTACTTCCCAATATAGCTTTATGTCGCCAAACCAATCCGTTAATAGCGTTTGTTCGACCGGTCTGTATGCGAAGCGCATTCCGTCGATATCATCAAAACCATGCATATAATCAACACTCACGGTTTGTTTTGCCTGTACGCTATTGGTAATGAAAATAATTAAAAAAGAAAATAAAAGTAGTGATATCTGTTTCATGTTTGCTCCTTGATTTAATAATCAACAAGCAAAAAGTTATCCAACTAAAAAACCTAGTAATTTCAGTTGGATAAAGAATGATTTGTAAAGTGAGAGAATTAAAGAAAAGTGTAATTTACTGACAAAAAAGAAGTTTTTACAAAGGTTTCCAGCGCGTATTTTCGCTAATGCCTTGTTCTTTCATTAACCTATCTATCAGCTCTTTACTATCTTCTATACCGTATTTGGCTTTAATTTTATTTATGTCATCAGACTCAGAAACCAAAAACGCGTTTAACTCATCGACAATGTCTGGATACTTTAAGGTAGATAACGAAAAGGTTACTACATTGTGGGGCAGGGTTAAGTCTGCGGTGAACGGTCCCATTTGGGGAAAACGACGAACAATGTGCTGGGCAGCATTATATTCTACATCTAAAGCATCTACTTTTTTGTCCTGAAGTAGTCTTAAGCCGTCGTGAATACCCTCTACGCCAGTCACATCAACGTTTCCTTGTCGAATTTGTTGTTCCCACTTAACAGGTGAAAATCCGTCTGGTGTCGCAATTTTAGATATATGGTTCATTCCCTTGCCTACGTTTTCACTTTTAACCAAAGTGACTGCGAACGTTTCAGTTAGCGGCTTAGAGTAAACCTTTTTAAGGCCGTGGGTTATTTGATCGTACCATCTAGAGTTGTCGGGAAAGACAAAGTCTACATTGCCTTTCTTTAACTCTATTTGAAGGCGTTTGACAGGCATGCTCAAGTAAACAAATTCATGTCCACTTTTCTTGGAGAATGCTTCAAGAATAGCCCAACCCAACCCCTTTTCATAATCCGATGAGAAGTTGTAATACGGATAATATTCAATATTTTGAGCGCCTACGATATAGGTGTCGGCTGAAACAAAAGGGCTTGAAAGTGTGCATGCAACTGGTAGTACAACCATTTGCACAAAGCGACGAATACTATTTCCAAACCTCTTCAATTTTCAATCCTTGTTCTATCAAAAGCTTCTGAGACAACTGCTCGAAAGGGGTTATTCCGTATTTTGTTTTTATACTATCAATTAATTCTGGATTTGAGGATATGAACTTATTAAGTTCACTAATAATGTCTTGATGATAAAGCGTAGATAGGGAAAAAGGAATTTCATTATGTGGAAGCGTCAAATCTAAAGTAAATGCATCTTGCTCATATGATAGAGGAGCAGATCGCTGGCTAACGAAATACTCTAAATCTAACCCGTCTACACGTTCTTGGTACAAAAGCGCCAAGCCTTGTTGAATATCCGTAACCCAAGTTATTTGGGTACGTTGGGTGTCTATTCTTTCTTGCCAATTTACCGGTGTGAAGCCTAACGGCATGGCGAGGTTTTTTATCTTTTTGATGCCTTTCCCAGCGTTCTGTCGTTTTACAATTGTCCCCGTTACTGCGCTGGTTAATGGGAGGGAAAAGTACTTGTCATTTGAAGTGGTAATGCTGTTATACCAGCCTCTATTATCAGGGTATACAAAGTCAACATTACCTTTAACTAACTCGAGTTGAAGCCGTCTTATAGGCAAGCTTAAATACACAAACTCGTGTCCCGAAGCTTCAGAAAAAGCTTCTAAAATTGACCAGGCAACCCCTTTATCTGTGGATGATGCAAAATCGTAATGGGGGAAATAAGCTAAGTTTTGTGCGCCAATCACATATTTTTCTGCATAAATATTAAGGCTAAACAAACAGCCAATAAAAAGCCCAATACATCGCATCATTCTACACTCCAAAATGACTACAGCAATTTACAATATACAAATAAATTATCTTTGAAGCATTTCCTTGAGAGGAAGTTTTTTAATACAAAAATAAATCGCGTATCTATACACCATAATTTATCGTTTTGCGGGTGTAAAATACTCAGTGAAAATCTCTTGAACTTAATGACAGCTTTTCGAGCCAAGGCGTACGATCAATTAGCTTACCTGCAATGATATGAATAACTCCTTCTTTTGAGCGTTCGATAATACCATTTACCTGTAGTAGTTTAGCCTTTAAGAATGTTTGTTGCTGAGCACGAGCGGTGGCTTGCCATACCACAACGTTCATATTGCCTATATCATCTTCTAAAGTTAGAAAGGTAACGCCTGCGGCTGTACCCGGGGCCTGTCGACCTGTCACTGCGCCGAGTACTTTTACAAGAGATTTATTGGTCTTATCTTTTAGGGAATTGGACCAGCTTATGTCTTTAAGCTTATGTTGCTTTTTGAGTAAAGAAATAGGGTGGTTATTTACCGATAAGCCAGTTGAAGCATAGTCTTCTAGTAAATTTTCTGCCTCAGAAGGCGTAGCGCCGAGCGCTGTGGTATGTTTATCTGCATAAAATTCGTCGGTATCGAAAAGTGGTAGACGGGTTTGGGTATCCATAATTCGCCAGCGGGTTTCATACCGATTGCCTGAAATCGTGCGAAGAGCATCGGCGCTAGCCAGTGCCTCTAGTTCATTACTTTTAAGCGAAAGCTGCTGCAACTGCTCGACATTGGTGTAGCCCTTATCTGAGCGGTTTTCCACAATAAGCTGAGACGAAGCTTCACTTAAGCCTTTAATAAGCGTAAGACCAAGCTGAATATATTTTTCTTGGCCTTGTACCATTAGAGAATGCTCAACCTCAGACTGGTTAACGCAGGGGGCCTCTACCCTTATGTTATGACGCTTAGCATCCTGAACTAACTGAGACGGCGAATAAAATCCCATAGGCCAGCTATTTAACAGCGCTACGTAAAACTCAACGGGAAAGTAAAACTTCAACCAGCAAGACACATAAGCTAATACGGCAAAAGATGCTGAGTGAGATTCAGGAAAGCCGTAACCTGCAAAGCCTTTTATTTGCTCAAATAAGTTGTGGGCAAACGTACTGTCATAGCCTTTATCTGTCATACCTTTAATGAGTTTATCTCTGAACTCAAAAATTCTACCGTCCTTTTTCCAGCTTGCCATGGCGCGCCGCAGTTGGTCGGCTTCTCCGCCACTAAAGCCTGCTGCAACCATGGCAAGCTGGATCACTTGTTCTTGAAAGATAGGCACGCCCATGGTTCGAGACAGAACTTTCTCCACATCTTTAGATGGGTAGCTAATGGTTTCGTTGCCGTGTCGACGTATCAGATAAGGGTGGACCATATCACCCTGAATTGGACCTGGCCGTACAATGGCTATTTGTACGACCAAATCGTAATAGCGACGAGGTTTTAGCCTTGGCAGCATAGACATCTGAGCCCGTGATTCTATTTGAAAAACGCCTACCGTATCGGCCCGACAAATCATATCGAAAACCTGTTTGTCATCCCCAAGCTTAGTAATGAATGGAATACTGGTTTCAACCGGATATTGCTTGTTGATAAGAGAAAATGCACGACGAATAGCGCTTAACATCCCAAGGGCTAGTACATCCACTTTTAATAGGCCTAAGGTTTCAATGTCGTCCTTATCCCACTGAATAATAGTGCGGTCTTCCATCGCGGCGTTCTCAACAGGAACAAGGTCGTAGAGCGGCCCTGCGCTAATAACAAAACCACCTACATGTTGCGACAAATGTCGGGGCGTGCCTAGTAAAGCTTCGGTAAGGGTAATTAACTGCTGTACTCTAGGCTCTTCAGGGTTTAGTCCAAGCCCTGCTAGCTGAGACTTCCACGGAATAACACTGTCTCGACGATTGATTTGTTTAACTACAAAATCAAGTTGTGACTCGCTAAAACCAAGCGCTTTGCCCACATCTTTAAACGCTGATTTAAAGCGGTAGCAAATAACGGTAGCCGCGATAGCGGTTCTTTCTCTGCCGTATTTTTTATAAATGTATTGGATGATCTCTTCACGACGCTGATGCTCAAAATCCACATCAATATCGGGTGGTTCGTTACGCTCTTTGGAAATAAAGCGTTCGAACAGCACACTTATTTGCCTGGGGTCTACCGCGGTTATTTCCAAGCAATAGCACACTACCGAGTTGGCCGCAGAGCCGCGCCCTTGATACAAAATGCGTTGTCGCTTGGCAAACTGAACAATGTCGTAAATGGTTAAAAAGAAATACTCATACTCTTGCTCGGCAATAAGCGTAAGTTCTTTTTCTATGGTTTGGCGGATATCAGGGGTTATACCTTCAGGAAAGCGCACTTTTATACCGGCCTCTACACGTTCCCGTAAATACGATGTGGGTGTATACCCTTCAGGTACAAGTTCCGCAGGGTAGTGGTAGCGCAGCTCTTCTAAAGAAAATGTGAAAGCGTGAGCAAGGGCATTGGTATTGGCAATCCATTTCTCAGGGTAAAGCTTCTTAATTTTTTGTACGGTTCGCAGACTACGCTCTGCATTACTCAACGCATCCCGACCTATTTTATCTACACTGGTATGCACGTTAGTAGCATGCAATACATGTTGAAGCGGCAGTCTGTCAGCGTGATGCATGAGTACACCTGTACAGGCAATAACAGGAAAAGGATAAGCAGACTGCAGATGATTGTAATGCGCAAACCTGTGGTGATCCCGTCCGTCTAATAGGCGCTGAGCGCCAATATAGGCATCAATACTAGGGTGTTTTTGCAGCCATTCAGCCCAATGCTTGTCTTTAGCTTCTTTGCCGCTTGGTAACCAAATGAATTTGCAATGGCGAATGGTACGCAAGTCCCACTCAGCTAGTTGGTATTCACCTTTATCAGAGCGACGCCTCGCGTTAGTAATAATTCGGCACAGTTCGCTATAGGCCGCTTTGTTCGGGCACAACAGCACAAAAGATAAAGTGTCATCAAATACAAAGTAACTACCCACAATAAGCGTAATCGGTAGGCCCTGATGCTTAATTTCGTCGAAAGCCCGTACCACTCCCGCTACTGAGCATTCATCGGTAATGGCAAGTGCGTCGTAACCAAGGAAAGAAGCCGTGGTAACAAGCTCTGCGGGGGAAGAGGCACCGCAAAGAAAACTATAATTGCTTTGGCAAAAGAGCTCACTGTATTTCATGATATTGCCTTTACCTTTTTCTTTAACCGCATACCGCTAGCAAAAAAGGCCCTGCACCCACCAGCGGCTCTCTTCATCTTTAAACACTAAAAGCTTTACGCATTGCTCAGTTTGGGCGATGAAATAATCACGCTTTGTTGGGCTGTCATGCCACCACTCACTGTGTAATCGCACGGGGCCAAAGCAAATTTGGGTAGCCTGAATAAGCGGTTTAGGTATATCAAAGGTGAAGGTGGGCGTAATGTCACTGCTATAAGCGTAATTACCGGCACAGTTACCGACGCTCGGCTCCGTCACCGTCATATATTCAAACTGATGGCTGTCGGCAGCGCGAGGTTGAAACGTACTGTTATCGCCTAGCTTCGCGTTTAAGCGCCCAATTAATTTCTTCTGTGCGATATCGTTAAATCTGTCGCTAAAAAAGTCGCCATTCTGCGTATCCATTTCTTCAAATTGCTGACAGGTAAGCGCAATGGCTGTAGCTGGCTCAGGCAACACCAGATTCTCAGTTTTAAGACTAAACAACGGCAGCCAACTTTGTACTGAGGACTGAGGAAGTGCCGAACGTATATTAATATCCATTACAGGTGCTTCTCTGAAATGAATATGTACACTGATGCTGGATGTATATAAGTTTCTTGCCCGTAAATAGTGAGACAAATGCTCAAACTGCTGGGTGACAAAAGGGGTTAGATGCTGCGTGTTTTCAATATCAAAAGGCAATAGGATAAAGTTATCGAAGTGCTCCAAAGGCCTAAATAACGTAACGCGTGGAAAGGTTTCTCCCCTTAACGCAGTAAGATACATAATAGTGTTATTGTCAAAGCGCCGCCCCAGCTCTTGTACCGGCATGGCAAGCAACTGTTGTACGCAGGAAACGCCCACCCTTGCCAGCGAGTCAATGACTTTGGGTGATAAAGCCGTAATAGAAAGCGGGCAGGAACTTAGCGCTTTTTTTATTTCATCGGGTGTATGTAAGTAGGTGTTAAATTTATGAAGCGCTAATACTTTTGCGGCTTCTATCGTCCATGCGCTAGCAAAATGATAGCGAATATCTGCTTCTGCCAGAGCTTGGGTTAAAGTTTTCCACAGTGGCGTATGACCGCCATAGTAATGAGTTAGGTTATCTAGCCTTACTGCTAGACCGTTTACACTATTTGAGTGAATGTGGTTGTCTAATACGATATCAGAAGCCAGTGGATAAAGCCGATGGGCTAACTGCGTCAGCATATGCTTTTCGGCTTCTTCACTGAAAGGCAGAATATGTACGTAAGGACATAGCGCCGCCGCTTGGGCTAGCCCATGCCCAATTTCAATGCCTTCTTTTTTCGCAATATCATTACACTGCGTAATTTTGTTTGTTTTACTGCAGTACACTGCAACGGGAGTATTCGACGCTAACGCTGAATACTGGTTGTTAGTTTCGTGTTTCGACAATTGGCTATGTGCACGCTTACTTCTAGCCGCTTTGGTATGGCTGTCTAAAGTTAGTTGATAGCAGTAAATATAAGCCCACAGCATCATTAGCTCACAGAGTGTAATGCCTGATCGGAAAGCGTGTTGTGTGCCATGGCCCATTTAATGGCCTGATTGTCAGGTGTCCACCGGTGGGAAATAACAATGTTATCTTCTGGCCACCCATGACGCTGCTTGCGTATGTTCACTGCCAAAGCGTGGGGTTTACCCTTTAGCGCGATATCCAACGTAATGGGTAATGCACTGTCGCTTTGATTCGAAGGAGTGGCTGGTGAATCACTTAAGTTGGCCTTCGGATAACCTAACTGTGATGCCTGCTGTTGCGGTGGAGTATACAGTAAGCACAGCGCATCATTATGCGTTGCTGCTACCTGTAGGCGTCGTGCTTCTTTTTGATTTACAGCATTACTCCACAGCACTACGCAATGGCAAGCCGTACTTTTTAAACATTGCTCTGCTGCCCACAACGACTCTTGTTCAGAACCTGGTTTTACTACCAGAACTTGTTGCGCTTTAAGCCCCAGATTTTCTAACCATGGCGACTGTAGTAGCCCGGGAGGGTTAATAAATACAACCAGTTTGTGCGTGCGGTGTTGGCATATAACCTGTTTAAAGAGTGAAAGCTCACCCACACCGGTTAACGAAGAGATACGGACAAGGCCTGTAGATGCTACACCACCGTTAAGTGCTTTATCCAGACGCGGAAAACCCAGCGAAAACTTGGTTTCACTTTGTCTCTGATCTCTGGCCCGCCAAATATGCGGGTGGTTATTAAGCACGGATAACGATTTGTTCATGGCACTCAAAATAAACTGTATTTTTATACAGTATTATAGTGCAGCAATAACCCTTTTCAAGACAAAAGGTTTTTGGCTTGTTGTTTTAAGCGCTAACTTACTGATTAGTTTGGAAAGGTAAAAAGATTAAACTTTTAAAAGTGTAGGGATTTGGACTAGGGTCGCTGACCTTACTACATAGCAAAGCGGGCGACCCTGTTGTACAGTTAGCGCTGCATCAGTGCTAACGAGAGACACAGAGTAAAATGTTACTCTTCAGATGATGGTTCTTTTTGAGCCTTTGCTGTCGTGCCGCTTACTGTTGCTGTAACGGTTTGGCAAAAAGCAATAAATCCATCTGCGGTATTTTTTGCCCACACCATGCGAACGTTGCTAGGTAGAGCCTTTACCACTTCACGAATTTCCTCAAGTGTCACTTCTTCATTAAGCAGCACTTTATTTAACGATTCCTCAAATGACATTCCTTTTTCACAACAGGTCATGACAATAGTTGAAAAGTTGCGCATAAGTGGGTGCAGCGCATTGTATTGAGTTTGGTCGATAAGGCGACTTTTGTAGGCACTTTCAATACGAGCAGTAAGGTTTTTTTCCAACGCATCTGTAACAAGAACAAGGTTGCGGTAAGCATACGTAACCTTATTACTGGTCTGCTTATTTGAGTGGCGCAACAGCGCCAGCTCTTTCTGTAAGTTCTGCGCTCGCAGCACAAAGTAAATTAAAAACAGGATAAGTAATCCAATAACACCAAATGCAACGATCATGTTTATTGTGCCTTTTGTTCTTCTATAAACGTGTTGATATTTTGCTCCAAGATAAACAGTGGAACTGAGCCGTTTTCTAACACGGCACGGTGGAATTTGCGCACGTCAAAACGCTCTCCTAACGCTTCTTCTGCTTTCTTGCGAAGGCCTTTAATTTTGATTTCACCAATCTTGTAAGACAAGGCTTGCGCTGGCCAAGAGATATAGCGGTCTATTTCAGTATTTACGTTGTGCTCTGAAAGCGCGGTATTTTCCATCATATAATCAACTGCTTGTTGACGGCTCCAGCCCATCGTGTGCATACCGGTATCCACAACCAAACGACATGCTCGCCACATTTCGTAGCTTAAACGACCGAAGTTGTCGTACGGCGTTTCATAAATACCTGCTTCAATACCTAAAAACTCAGAGTACAGTCCCCAGCCTTCACCAAAGGCTGAAATATAGGTGTTACGGCGCACCATAGGTAAGTCTTCAAGCTCTGCTGCCAACGATATTTGAAGGTGGTGGCCAGGCACTGCTTCGTGCAAGGTCAGTGCAGGCAATGCATACAAAGGGCGCTTATCAAGGGCATAAGTGTTTACCCAGTAATATCCAGGCTGATCGTCGCGGCTAGGATGGATGTAACGGCCTGTTGTATATTTGGGCGCGATAGCGTCTGGTACAGGCGCTACACCGTAGGGCGTTCTTGGCAGATACTCAAAGAGCGAAGGTAGTTTTGCGTCCATTTTCTTTGCAATAAACGACGCTTCTTTTAGTAAATCTTCAGCGCTGGTGGCATAGAATTGCGGGTCTTCGCGTAAAAACGCAATGAATTCGTTAATGTCGCCATCAAAGCCAAGCTCATCCACAATTTGCTGCATTTGCGCGCGAATGCGTTTTACTTCAGACAAACCTAAATCATGGATTTCCTGAGGTGTCATATCTGTGGTGGTGTAATGCTTTGCTCTATTGGCGTAATACGCCACGCCGTCAGGCCAGTTATTTGCGGCAATATCTTCACGGGCATTGGGAATGTATTCGTCTACCATGAAATCGTAGAACATTTGATATGCAGGCAACACGCTGCTGTTTATAGCAGCCTTGCCTTGTTCCGTTAGCGCTGATTTTTGCTCGGCAGTAAAGTACTCTGGAAAGCGGGTAAATGGAGAATAAAAACCACTGTCCTCAGCCTTTTCAACAATGTACGACGCTACCGAGTTCTCAAACCCTTTTAACACTACTTTAGGCTGCGTGTAGCCTTCTTTTAGCGCTTGTTTCATATACGCAATTTGTTGGTCAAAATAAGGCTTAAGCGCGTTTAGGCGGCTAATGTAGGCCTGATAATCTTCTACGCGCTTAAAGGTGGATAAATTAGGAAGCGAGGCCATTGCACCGTGAAAGCCATATTCTGAATTGATCGGTACTAAATGCGCGCGGTACGTATATTCGTCCACATAGTTAGCCAAACGATATTGTTGCATCAGCAAGGCAATATAGGCATCAGTAGAGATATCTTCTTTTTTATACTGACTTAAGGCCTTTTGAAAAGCACGCCATTGTTCATCTTGTGCTTTCAGAGCCTTGGGAGAAATATCCGGTAATACGTGGGCAAGTGAAGCATCGCCTTCGCGAGAAGCTAGAAGTGGGGAAACCGAAAGCTCGTATTGCCAAATGTCATCAAGTAGTTGATACAAGCTTTCATCGTTAAGGTCCTTTGCAGATGAGCTAACGCTGCAAATAAATAATAATGCTGCTAAAACATAGCGATACATAAGGGTCTCCGGCAACCTTCACCGGAATGACCCGGCGGTTACTCTTTCGTTGGTGTATATATTGGACTAGGGAAAGCAGTTACTTTATCAGATTTATTTTCTAATTTAGTAATTTTGGCTGAACCTTTTTTGTTTACGGCGTCAATGCGCAAAATGTTGTGCATCGGAACATAAGTTTTTGTTACTTCAGAAAATTCGGTTTTCAACCTTTCATGACTAGGGTCTACAACAACACTTGTGTGAGTATCCCACACAAAGTCACCTATCTCGATAAAGCCAAACAAAGCGCCCTGCATAAGGCTTTTCACGTATAACTCATAGCGCTCACCGTTGCTGATGAACTGAACGCGGTAAAGAATGTCGTCTTTTGACATAGATGCTGCTCTTCACTAAAAAATATAAAAACACCCGGAAGCTGAGCCGGCATATGGCTAACAATTTTACCTTGCTCCTAAAATGCGAGCAACGGTAGGAAACACATGGTAAACGTAAGCAGTTTAATGGTATTCCGCCTATTAACTGCGTTACCATGATGCACACTTAGTTATATGGTGAAATTAGAATGATAAAAAAACTCCTTATAGGTAGTGCAATGACAGCAATGACCTTTGCTGCTACTGCCCATAACCACGCATCGACAGAGAACACTTTTAACCCTGATACGCAGCGAATCAAATCGCACCTGTTTTTCCTAGCAGATGATTTGCTTGAAGGTCGTGACACCGGCTCTCGTGGCCATGAAATTGCGGCGCTTTATATTGCGACCGAATTTGCCAAATATGGTTTAAAGCCAGCGGGTACAGACGGCTACATGCAGAACGTAACGTTTCGCAAAGCGAATCTGGTTCAAGAGTCACCCAAGTTTACTTTCACGCAAAACGGCGAAACCATTGATTTTGACTACCCTAAAGAATACCTAGCTAGCCCGAGCTTGCTTAGCACTGAGGCCAACCTAAAAGGTGAAATGGTGTTTGTAGGCTATGGTATCGTGGCTGACGAATTGTCTCACAACGATTACAAAGACTTAGATGTAAAAGGCAAGATTGTAGTAGCGTTAGCGGGTAAGCCAAGCGACTTTCCATCAGAAGAGGGCGCTCACTTTGCGTCTGGCTATCAAAAGCAAAAGTATGCGGTAGACAATGGCGCTATTGGCATGATCACCATAACCACGCCAAAGAACGAAAAAGTACGTCCTTATCAAAGCCGTTTGAACTACATCCATACGCCGCGTATGGCTTGGTTAGACGACAGCGGTCAGCCTGCTAACAGCTTTTCTCAGCTTAAAGGTGGAGCTTACATGAGTGAAGGCGCTGCGCGTAAGTTATTTGAAGGCGCAGAAAAGAGTCTTGATGATGTTTATGCTCAGCTTGAAGCCGACAAAGTACCGCAGGGCTTTGCGTTAAACGGCGTAGTTGATATCAGTAAGACTAGCGTACATGACACTATCACAAGCCCAAATGTTGTGGGTGTACTTGAAGGTTCAGACCCAGAGCTTAAAAACGAGTACGTGGTTTTCTCTGCTCACTCTGATCACATTGGTTTTGCTAAAACGGTGAAGAAAGACAACATTAACAACGGTGCTATGGACAACGCGTCTGGCACGTCAGTAATGTTAGAAACTGCACGTCTGTTTAGCGAAATGAAAGAAAAGCCAAAGCGTTCAATTCTTTTCGTGTCGGTAACCGGTGAAGAGAAAGGTCTGCTAGGTGCTGACTATTTTGCTCGTAACCCAACCGTACCGGTTACTTCAATGGTGGCGAACGTAAATCTAGATATGCCAATTTTGACTTACGAGTTTGCAGACGTAATTGCGTTTGGTGCGAACCACAGTGACTTGCAAGAATCAGTGGAAAAAGCGGCGGCCAATGCCAATATCGAGCTAAGCCCTGACCCATGGCCAGAGCAAGCGTTATTCACGCGCTCAGATCACTATGCGTTTGTAAAACAGGGTGTACCTTCAGTGTTTATGGTGCCAGGTCTTAAATCAAAAGATCCTAACGTAGACGGAAGTAAGGTGTTCGGTCAGTTTTTATCTATGCACTACCACAAGCCTAGCGACGATATTAACCAGCCATTCAACTGGAATGCGGCAGAGACGTTTACCAAAGTTAACGCGCAAATTGGTTGGACACTAGCAAACCAAAAGAACAAGCCAAAGTGGAACGACGGCGATTTCTTTGGAAACACGTTTAGCAAGTAAGTTCATATTTACTAAACGCTAAAAAGCAGCATTTTTTATGCTGCTTTTTTTGTGCCTGAAGCTTACGGATAGTGACTACAGTAATGAACTATGCGCATGTTAGTACGCGGGGGAATCGCCTTCGGCATTTACTTAATTTAATTGCCCTTGCCCCATTAATATTGAGAAGTGCTAACGCTATTTAGGATGGCTCTCAAGAAATAAAAAAGGCGCTATAAAGCGCCTTTGTTACGAAATTTAGTTTTAAACAAACATTTGCTTGAAAGCAGCCCATTGTTCATTGAACTGTTCCGTTGGCTTACGCGTGAACCCGCTGCGGATAAAACCGTTAATACGGCCATCGGTGTAGCTAATCATCATGTTGGCGATAATCGCTTCGTCAGCAGAAAGGGTTTTACCTTCGCGTAGCTTGCGCTCTCTTAGCACTTGTTTGAGTTGCGTTTCTAAACGCTCGAAAAGCTTTGCTATGCGCGCGCGCAATCGGTCTTGTTCACCCATTAGTGCATCACCATTTAATATTCGGGTAATACCTGGGTTCTTCTCGGCAAAGCCTAAAATAAGGTGAAGGATAAGCTGACAGCGCGTAAGCGAGTCTTTTTCTTCATTCACAATCTTATTGATACGCGTAAAAAGCGTTTCTTCAATAAACTCGATAAGCCCTTCAAACATTCGCGCTTTACTTGGAAAGTGGCGATACAGTGCTGCTTCAGACACTCCCACTTTTTCCGCTAATTTAGCAGTAGTGATACGTTGACCTGGGCTGGTTTCTAACATTCCAGCAAGTGCTTGCAGAATTTGAGCTCTGCGATTTGTTTTTTTGACAGCAGGCATGACGAAAGTATTTCCTCCGCTACCGAGTTATAGCAACTCGGGCTCCATGTTAAGTTGGCTTACACCAAAGCGTTTATATTTATCGTTTTTATTATCGACACTTAATAAGCATCTGTTAGTTTTTATTGTTTAAAGCATAGCGCTCTGCAATAAGTGCAAGCAATTGACCCGCTAACTCGCTTTTACTAGTTGCAGGTAAACGTTTATCACCATCTTGCCATATAACGTGCAGTGCATTTTTATCGCTGTTAAACCCCAAACCTTCGGCAGTAATATCATTAGCCGCAATCATGTCTAGCTTCTTTTTGGCTAGCTTTGAACGAGCATAATCTTCCACATTTTGGCTTTCGGCTGCAAAGCCCACACAAAATGGTCTGTCTTGGCTGGTGGATATAGTTGCTAGAATATCAGGGTTTTTAACAAAAGTAAGTGTTAACTCATCACCAGTTTTCTTAATTTTATTATCTGCAACGCTCACGGCCTTGTAATCTGCTACAGCTGCCGTACTAATAAATATATCAGTGGCAGACTTAAGCGTTTCACAAGCGCTAAGCATTTCATCGGCAGTGGTGACATCGATACGGTCACATTGACTAGGTGTTTCAAGCGATACGGGGCCCGCTACCAAGGTCACATTTGCACCGGCCAGTGCTGCTGACTCAGCAATGGCAAATCCCATTTTTCCCGAGCTGTGATTTGAAATATATCGTACAGGGTCCAAAGGCTCCCTGGTTGGTCCCGCAGTTATCGTTACATTCTTACCCGATAACGCCTTTAGCGCTGAAGAAAGGGATAAAGCGTTTCTCTCTGCATCATTTATAACATTAGCAATATCAACAGGCTCAACCATTCGACCTGAACCCACATCGCCACAGGCTTGTTCACCGCTTGCTGGGCCAATAAAGGTTACGCCGTGTTCTTTTAAAGTATCGATATTGCGCTTTGTTGCTATCGCTTTCCACATTTGTTGATTCATGGCAGGTGCAATAAAGAGTTTCGCTGTTGTTGCAAGGTACAGTGTAGTCAGCAAGTCATCCGCCATACCGTGAGCAAGCTTGGCAATAGTGTTCGCAGTTGCGGGAGCGATAAGTAAGATATCGGCCCATTTTGCCAATTCAATATGCCCCATAGCGGCTTCGGCAGCAGGATCAAGTAGCTGGCGATGCACAGGGTTTCCTGACACAGCCTGAAGCGATAGTGAACTGACAAACTCTGCAGCAGAGTCTGTTAGAACCACACGCACGTTTGCGCCTAACGCAGTAAGCTTGCGCACAAGATCAGGTGCTTTATAAGCGGCAATCCCGCCAGTAACACCTAGCAAAATATTTTTGTTAGCAATAGACATAGAAGAACACAAAATCTCTAAATTAGCGTTAGCCTACCATGGTGACAGAAAATCGGATAGCTGAACGAAAGTAGGTCTTGTTTCGAAAGCGGCGTATAAGCAGTCCTTAAAGGTGGTAAAAACCGTTAGTAAACCCGTCTTTTATACAGTCGTTTCTTTGTCACCATTCATCTATAAACAACCTTTTATAGAATAGTCGGGCTAGATGAATGTCGATAAAAGTATGGCCAAAGAATGAAAGGCCAAGAGAAAAGTTATTGCAGCATGGGGCTGAGAGCTTAAGTGACGCTGAACTCATCGCTGTATTGCTGGGAAAAGGTGTAAAAGGAAAAAGCGCTGTGTCTGTGGCACATGAACTTATCAACGAGCTAGGCTGCTTAAGGGGTGTGGTAACGGCAACGAAAGAACGGTTTGCCAAAATAACGGGAGTCGGACCGTGTAAATATGCGCAGTTTCAAGCGGGTTTTGAAATATTTAAACGCAATTTAGAAATAAAGCTGAAGCGTCAGGACGTTTTTAATAATGTAGACGACACCAAGCGTTATCTACAAGCGAAACTAAGAGATTGTGAGAGGGAGAAATTTGCGCTTCTAATGCTTGATAGCCAGCATCAACTGATTGCTTTTCGTACCATGTTTAATGGCACGATCAATAGTGCCGCCGTATATCCAAGAGAATTGATCAAACAAGTAATGATCGATAATGCAGCAGCGATCATTTTAGTTCATAATCATCCTTCAGGCGTTGCTGAGCCTAGTCAAGCGGATATAAGATTAACCGCAGAGATCAAAAGCGCAATGGCGTCGATCGATGTGCCTGTTTTAGATCATTTTGTAGTTGGTGATAAAGAAACTGTTTCATTCGCACAGCGAGGCTTGTTAAGATAAGAAATCTAAGTCATTTGTCGATTATAATCTAGTCAAAAGGTTGAAAATGATTTAGCATAGGATTTAGTGGGTTATTTTATTAAAGGACTGTTATGAAGAAGTCAATCATTGCATTATTTGCAGCTGCAACTATGGTTGCAGGCGTTAACGCACAAGATGGTCAAGGTGGTGAAGGTACCACTGGCGCTGGTGGCGTAAGCGGCGGTATGATCGCGTCTGGTGTTGTTGTTGCGGGTATCGTTGCGGGTGTTGTAAACAACAACTCTGCTGATGCACCAGGAAATGGCGGCACTACTCCAGGTCAACCTACTTGTGAAGGTGACGACCAAATCGTTGATGGTGTGTGCGTAGGTACAACCGAAACTGTTACTGTAACTACCTCTGGTTCTGTAACAAAAACCATCACCGTACCTGTTACATTTACTTACGCACCGACCGTACAGTAAATTTAAGAGTATTCGAAAAAGCCGCTTTTTTTAGCGGCTTTTTTTATTTTTATAGCAAAGTACATTTGTTTTTAGTTTTTGTCGGCGCATTTTAATGAAACTACACACTTTATTTGCCCTTTCGGGTGTTGTTTGCCTTTTTCTTTCCGGATGTTCCACCACGTCACTAGCGTATTACAACACGCTGAAGCTAGCGCTAAAAGATAGAACTGTCAGTTATACCGTTGAAGAGATTGCAGCGAGTAAAGCTGATCTAATGCAAATAAAAGCGGGTGACAGAGATGCAGCTTCGCTTGCCCTTGCGTATATCGATGGTGAAAAGTATCGATGGGTGTCTGGTGATAAAGTCATCTTTACCATGCATCATGGCATCATTGTGAAAACAGAAGGTTTGGATCACGACCTTTATTATACGGGAAACCTTCAGCACAACCCGCTTGCCACCAACAACGTACTGCCATTCAACTGGAAACGTAAAGTTGATATTGCTTCTATAGGATACGGTGTGCCTGTGGATTCGTCTTGGCGAATAGAAGGGGAAGAAACTCGCGAGTATCTGGGGTTTTCTGTTCCTGTAATTAAGATTATTGAAACCGTAGAGTTTTCTGAATACACCCCATTTATCGACGTAGGATTATCGTGGGAAAACACGTATTTCTTACACAAGTACTCAAAGGAACTTCTGGCCTCAAAGCAGCAGTTCAGCCCCGAAGGGGATGTTTACGACATGGTTTATCTAAGCCGTGTGGTACGTGAGATGAAGAAACAAGGAGCAACGCAATAATGAAGTATATCTACACGCTTTTTATTGCCTTAGGCCTAACCGCATCTACTAAGTTATGTGCCAATGATAACCTTGTTAGTGTCATGATTAACAAGCAAACCTATCAGTTTGACAGACCGATACGGCTATCAAGTGTACTGTCCATTGTTGCTGATAACGGTGATTGGTACTGGCCATCAGCTTCGGCCTTTGATTTGGCTAACCCTGAAGCTGAGAAAGAGAAAGAAATGGCGTTATCTCAAATTAACGCGCTGCTCAATCAATTTGATGCCGACTCTGAAACGCACAAAGCCCTTCAGAACCTTTATGAACAGGTAAGCTCTTGGACAGTGTCTACGCGTATAGACATGCCAATTTCTTACAACAGAGCACGTTTATTTTTTGAAGATAACCCCATGTTTCAGCCAGGCAAATACTGGATTAGACTAAATGGACGACCTGACGTTGTGCATTTCTCTGGCGCTGTTGTAAAGCCTGGTGCGTACAAGCATCAAAGCGATACGTCGGTTTATACGGCGGTTCACACGGTGAAAAAAGCGGTTGATGCCGACAGAAGTCATGTCTACGTAATTGACCCAATGGGAAATATTGAAGAAAAGGGAATTGCGTATTGGAATTTAGATTTTGCCCAGCTGATGCCGGGCAGTCAGGTTTATGTTCCTATCTCTTCAGAACTATTCAGCAATAAACTTAAGCAACTAAATGAGCGCGTAGCCGCTTTAGCAGTACATAGGGTTTTACCTCAATGAGTGCGCCACTACTTTCTAAGAAAAAAACACTCGCGCTTGTAATTGGCAGCGCGCTTTCCTCTACCGCATTTGCTGATACTCAAATTCGCGTTACCCCTTCACAGATGGTGCAGGGCGGAAATGGTCTTATTCAAACGCCAACGGCTCGTATGCGCGATGAAGGAGGAATGGCCATTAACTACACCGACAATGGTGAATATCGCTTCTGGTCTGTCAATATTCAACTTTACGATTGGATGGAAGCGACAGCGCGTTATACCGATGTGCGCACAAGACTCTACAGCCAAGTGGAATCGTTCAGCGGTGATCAAACGCTGAAAGATAAGGGCTTAGACGTTAAATTCAGGTTGTGGAAAGAAAGCTACTACCTACCAGATATCAGCGTTGGTTTCAGGGATTTTGGTGGAACGGGCTTTTTTGAAAGTGAATACGTTAATGCCAGTAAATCTATTGGGCCTTTCGACTTTCACCTTGGCTTGGGCTGGGGGTATCTTGGTACAGCCGATGACATCAGCAACCCGTTTTGCGAGCTAAAAGACAGCTTCTGTGAACGCCCGGGAGGCTTCTCTGGCCGCGGCGGAAAGGTAGACTACGACCAGTTTTTCAAAGGAACAACCGCCTTCTTCGGTGGTGTGGAATACCAAACGCCATGGGAGCCACTAACGTTAAAACTTGAGTTCGAGGGTAACGATTATTCTCGTGATAGAGCAGGTCAGCTAGAGCAAGATTCTCGCTGGAACATTGGTGCGGTTTACCGTTACAAAGATTTTGATTTCACATTGAATTATCAACGTGGGAATACGGTCGGCTTCGGTGTCACTTATCGCTTTAACATGAATACGGCTTCTCAGATAAAGTTTGATGAACCGCCTAAGAACCTGTTGGGCAGGAAAGTGCCAACAGATGTAAAAGACGTAGATAAATCTCGTCTTTACAACGACCTGTATAATTCTGGGGGCTTTGTGCTGTCCGATGCTGAAATTAAAGAAGACAGCGCTACGTTTTATGGTACTCAGGTTGCCTACCGTGACCAGGATGAAGCCATTGAGCGTATTGGTCGTGTAGCCGCTTCAGAGCTTCCTGATTCTGTAAAAACCTATCACGTAGTAGACAATCGTGCAGGTCTCCCTTTAGTCGATACGCAGGTGGACGCCGAGGCCTTTATTGCCGCTGCGCGTTATGAATCTGTTGATGCTGATATCACTGAAACCTACTTCAGAACATCACCGTCAAAAGAAGTGCTCGATGCCTATGAACCTGCCAATACGTCAGGCTTTTACTACAGTACAGATTTCTTCTTTACCCAGTCATTTGGTAACCCAGAAGACTTTTACCTGTATCAAACCGGATTATTGCTAAACGGCGGTTATGCCTTTAACGAAAACTTCGCCATCATGAGCAGCGCTAGGGTTACGCTTCTTGATAACTTCGACAAGTTTAACTACTTGGTAGACAACGAAGAAGTGTCGTTACCGCGTGTACGTACTCGTGTTCGTGAATATGTGTCGGCAAATGATGTATGGCTAGATACTGCATTCTTACATTACAAAGACAATATCGCTGAAGACCTCTATGCTCAGGCGTACGCAGGTTATCTAGAAACCATGTTTTCAGGTGTTGGTGGTGAAATTCTGTATCGCCCAGTTGATAGTAACTTGGCCTACGGACTTGATATCAACTACGTAAAACAGCGCGATCCTTATAGTCAAACAGGTCTTGAAGACTACACTGCACTTACCGGGCACGCGAGTGTTTATTGGCAGCCTGAATTCTTAGACGACACGCAAATTACCGTAAGTGCTGGGCAATTCTTAGCTAAAGATAAAGGCGTGAATATCGATTACGCGAAGCGTTTCGATAGCGGTATCATTGTTGGTGCGTACGCGGCATTCACAGATGTATCGTCAGAAGAATATGGTGAAGGAAGCTTTACCAAAGGCTTCTATATCTCTATACCTACCGATCTGTTCTTATTAGAACCATCGAAAGGTCGTGGATTATTCCCATGGGTGCCGATTTCTCGTGATGGCGGTCAGATGCTACGTCGACCTATTCGTTTGATTGACGTGACTGAAATAAGGTCGCCGTTTTTCGATTAAATAGACGCACCTCACGTCATTAAAGCGTGTTTTCGTATGAGGGTATCTTTAAATACCTTCTATACGATCTAAAAAATTAAAGCGTAGATTGCGTATTTATTCATAGCCTAACCGCTTAGGGAAAAGTACAATACAGGCCGTGAAAAATGAGTGTTGGTAGTTTTTCGAGCAAAAAAAAGCCAAAAAGTAACCTTTTTGTACTTTCTTATTGAAATGATCCTGCCTTTGCTGTATAAAATGCGCCCTCTAATTTATAGTAATACGTCATTTGACCCAACCACTGTTTGAGCGCTTGGGATTAACTGACGCGACAGTTATCGTTGTTCTGGAGACAAATACAATGTCAAGAGTATGCCAAGTAACAGGTAAGCGTCCAACGGTTGGTAATAACCGTTCACACGCAAGAAATGCGACTCGTCGTCGCTTTTTGCCAAACCTTCAAACACACCGTTTTTGGGTTGAGAGCGAAAACCGTTTTGTAAAACTACGTTTGTCTGCTAAAGGCATGCGTATCATCGACAAGAAAGGTATTGATTCAGTTCTAACTGACATCCGTACCCGTGGTGAGAAAATCTAAGGAAGCCGACAATGCGTGATAAAATTAAACTAGTTTCTTCAGCAGGTACAGGTTTCTTCTACACTACTGATAAAAACAAGCGTAACATGCCTGGCAAAATGGAGATCAAAAAGTATGATCCCGTTGTGCGTAAGCACGTTATGTTTAAAGAGGCCAAAATCAAGTAATTAGCTTGCTTTTGTCTCCACGAAAACCCAGCCCTTGCTGGGTTTTTTGCGTTTTGAAGGAATAACATTGCTTCTTCATGTCACGATCCCATCAGATCCATCATTTATCTCATTAAGATCCCTTATCTTTTTCATGCGATCACTGACTTAGCTTACTAGGCTTGCAGGACCGTCCGCGATTAAAAGACTTCCATTTAGGCCAAAATTCGTAGTGCAAAGATCATTAGCCTCTAGGCTTTCTTTGAATTGAATTAGCTTATGAATTAGCGAGGTATTACTATATTCCTAATTTCAGTATTCATATCTAATGGAAAGACAGGTGGCTAGAATTTCTCAGCGAGCAATGAATAATGTGGTCATTATTGCCATGCTTATCATGATTGCATTGTTCAATTTAGACAGTCTTGTTCCCAAAAAGAACGTTGCGCAATCTCAAAGCCTGTTACCTGAAGACGCCTATGTGTTAAAAATAGAACACGATGGGAATAGCTTAGAACGAATTGGGCAGCAGTGGCGGCAGACTGGTCAAAACACCGCTCTCGCTATAAAGCCGGATGTACAGTTTTCACACTGGCAACGGGCGATGCTTGAGCCAGCCACCGAAGTGCCCGAAGCGATTGCCAACATACAGCCTTATATCGTCGTTGTGTGGCTAGCAGGCAATAATAACGGCAACGTCTACGCTATATATCCGAATACATCACCTGTGGTGATCAAATTTGAAAATAATTGGTACACATTAACCAACACCGAACTTGATAAACTTTTACCTTGGACATTATAAATGCCTGAACTACCAGAAGTTGAAGTAAGCCGTTTGGGCGTATCTCCACATCTTATTGGCAATACCATTACCCAAGTAGTGGTGCGTGAGCGTAGGATGCGCTGGCCAATACCACAAGAGGTGTCAAACGTTGAAGGGCAGACTGTTACAGCAGTTAAACGCCGCGCCAAATATTTACTTATTGAAACTGCCACAGGTACGCTAATTTTACACTTAGGCATGTCGGGTAAACTACGCGTAATCGATGCGTCTACACCGACTATCAAACATGACCACGTAGACATTGTTCTAAACACAGGTAAGTGTTTACGTTTTAACGACCCTCGGCGCTTCGGAGCGGTATTATTTCAAGCGCCTAATACGCAAGTTGCCATGCTTGATAATTTAGGCCCAGAACCGCTTACAGACGACTTTGATGATAAGCGTTTGTTCAATATGTCGCGCAATCGAAAAGGCCCTGTTAAAAACTTCATTATGGACAATGCCATTGTGGTAGGGGTAGGAAATATCTACGCGAACGAAGCACTGTTTTTAGCTGGTATAGACCCGCGAAGAGCCGCAGGAAATATTAGTGCAGCGCGCTACAAATCACTAACCGCTACTATTAAACAAGTATTGGCGAAAGCGATTGAGCAAGGTGGTACAACACTCAAAGATTTTGCACAAACTGACGGTAAGCCTGGTTACTTTGCGCAACACCTAAATGTATATGGAAGAAAAGGCGAGCCTTGTGAAGTGTGTGGCAAAGCTATTGAAAGTAAGGTTATCGGGCAGCGAAATACCTTTTTCTGTACTCACTGCCAACGTTAACGCGCCCCTTGCGGGCATTTAATCTTTTTTACTCAGCCTGTCTTTTAGCGCCTGCTCAACAACCGGGTGACAAAAACCACTAACAGCACCGCGATGAAGGGCGACTTCTTTTACCAAGGTAGAAGAAATGAATGAGTTCTCTTCTGCGGGGGTAAGAAAGACACTTTCTAGTTTTGGGTTTAAGCGGCGGTTCATGTTGGCGAGTTGGAACTCGTATTCGAAATCGGAAACCGCACGTAGACCTCGAATAAGTATCGTCGCATTTTGTTCGTCAGCAAAGTCGGCGAGTAGACCGGTAAACCCCACCACCTCAACGTTTGGTAAGTCAGCAGTGACCTTTTTTATCATCTCGACGCGTTCTTCTAATGTAAACAGTGGCTTTTTACTAGGATTAGAAGCTATCGCTACAATTACATGAGAAAACAATTGAGATGCGCGTTCAATAAGGTCTGCATGACCGTTAGTGATCGGATCGAAAGTACCAGGGTAAAGGGCTCTAGTGTGCATAAAGTCGAGTCTTTTCGTTGTAGAGGGTTTATATGTTCAACACGGTTAATGTAACACATTAATGGGGTATGTTGAGCGTTGCCAGCAATAAGCTAATCTCACGTGCTTTTATTATTTTACTGCCTCGCGGTAACCATCCATACACGCTGACCAGTCGCTCTCTTGCCAATGGAAGATGGGATTTTTAGCCTTTTCTTTATGTAAAGAGCGCCGCAGCCTGTCTAAATTACTTTGTTTCCAGTTGTCTCCCTGGCGTTGCTCACAGCGGTCAAAATCGATAAGCCAAATCTGCTTTTCGCTATCGATCATGATATTTCGGACGTTGGCATCGTGATGATAAACTTGGCAATTGTGCATGGCTGCAAGTGACTGGCCAACGCTGTACCACTCATCCTCGCTCAATGGTCCATTGCACAGTGCATGATGTAAATCTTGGCTATTCGGAATACTTAGCGTGATTAAATCGCCTCGATAAATCAAGCCTATGCGGTGGATACGCGCGGCAACAGGAATCGGCACAAGAAGACCTTGTGATCGCATATATTCAAGCAGCCTAAATTCTTCAAATGGACGAGAGCGCTCAACACCAACAAACAAATACTGATCGCTCAGCACTTTGCCCACCAGGCCGCCGCGTTTAAAATGGCGCAGAACCCAATGCTGACCCTCGTGCTCAATGAAAATGGTTGTACCACGTCCTTTAGCTTGACCTGTTATCTTGTTTTGGAGCTGCCAAAACTCAGGGCTAAACATCTCCGCGTTGGGGTGACTGACTAAAGTGTCGTCGAAAATAAAGTGGTGCCCAGCACCGATGTCTCGTCGTATTGTCGCCATGTCGCCCACAAGTTATGGTAAATTCTTTATTCTAATGATTTATTTTGGTTTTTCAGCAACCGCTTCGCGTCTGAGATAAAAAAGATGGTTTTATTTACTCTTCATTTTAAGAGGTTTATATAAATTGTTGAATTTATGAGCCTAAATCAAGCACTGAGCCATGAAAGCCTAAGTTGTTACACTCATACGCGCGTATCGCTGACAATATCCAAAAAAAATATATATGCATGGTAGATTGCGGCGACCCGGGATGGTTCGATGTGAAAAAATGCGCGTATAAACAGCGCTAAAAGCCAATACCTGGGCGAATATACACAGCGTAATGCATGCTAAAACAGGCGAACTTCTGGAGAAATCACCGTTGATAGACAAAAACATTATCTCAAGCTATTTGTCGCTTAATTTACTTAATTGTAAGGTAAAACTATCAACTATTATCTACACTTAGCGTTGCGAAGTGTTCCTTTGAAATAACAGGGAGTCGTTACTGAATGAAAAAGCCCGCTTTGCGATGGCTGTCTACTGTTCTTGCTCATACTCACATTAGAATTGTGCTACTACTAAACGTTGCACTTTTTTCGGGTGTGCCTGCGGCACACGCAGCAGAACTAAACGTCATGGTAAATGAGAGTGTGACGGTTTCTAAATTAAACCGCTCTGAGCTTCGTCAAATTTTCACTGGCCATCGACAGTATTGGAGTGATGGCACCAAAATCACGGTCTTTGTATTGAACGATAATCACGAACTACATAAGCAATTCTGCCGTGAAGTACTCCATATGTTTCCTTATCAATTGTCTCGCTTATGGGACCAAATCACTTATTCAGGGCAGGGCGTTACGCCGGTCAGAGTGACCTCGTATCAAGCATTGATTGAAGCACTAGAAAGCACATCGGGTTCTATTGGTTATGTAGAACACACCGAAATTGTGAAGCTACGACGCGTGGAGGTAGGTATAGAATGAATAAGCACATCGTTCTTGCGTTAGGACTACTTAGCCTGCCGACATTCGCTTCACAAAGCGACTTTTCTTGGCACGGTTATGTCTCTCAGGGGCTTACTCAATCGAAGGGGAGTAGGGCGATTACCGATAATGACTCAATTACAGGAGAACTTACTGAAATTGGCTTGAACGGTTATTACCAAATCGCAGAAAACATCTCTATCGCTGGGCAAGTTAACTATTTAGACGGTGGAAATCGCTTTGAGCAGGGCGCACGTTTAGACTATTTATTTATCGACTGGAAACTACCTGACCTACCTGGTGATTGGCAAGGGCAAATTCACGCCGGACGCTTTAAAAACCGACATTGGTTGTATTCTGTTGCCAGGGACGTACCCCACACACGATATACCTCAGTGCTTCCTCAGTCTGTGTACTTTGATGGCTTTCGTGATGCTGCACTGGGAAGTAACGGAATTCAGACTAGCTTTTCACATTTTAGTGCAAACAATATATGGGAATTAAACTGGAGCTACGGTCGTTCTAATATCAATGACTCCCAGCGAGACTTTCTGCTAGGCGATGAAGCTAACGGTAGTATTAAACAAGACTTTGTTCATCAGGCGAGCGTATTCTGGCAACCGGCTACCATGACGTGGAAACTAGGTGCCAGTTGGTTAAACTCTGATTTCAGATACACCCCATCACAGGATGATAATAGGGTTGCGGGTAAAGCAAATATTGAGCGATTTGTGGTTTCTGGCCAATATTTTGCGGAAAATTGGGAAGTGTCAGCAGAGGTAATTCGCGAGTTTCAAGATAGTAAGGGGCTGTTTTTTCCAGATTTCGAAACCAAAAGAAGGGGCGAAGGTGGCTTTGTCCAATTCAGATATTTGTTCAATAACGAGGTAAGCGGCCTGTTAGGTTACGATACCTATGTTAATAATGCGTCTGACAGAGATGGAAAAAAATTGGAAGCTATGTCAGATGGCGTTATTCCTGCCTACTTTGGTTACCAAGACACCTATACCGTAGGTTTGCGCTGGGACATTGCGCCAAAGTGGCGGCTTCAGGGAGAATATCACTGGGTGGAAGGCGCTACACGGGTAGTCAGTTTGCTGAACCTTGATGTGGCATCTCATGCAGATAAACATTGGGAAATGTGGTCAGTGCAATTGATGTATTGGTTTTAAGGGTATTAGATGAAGGTTCAGGTATCTTTCACCACTAAAACCATCATTATTTTACTGGCAATGGTTCTGACTGTTGCTGTTGTTATATCGACAGTGCTAATTAAGGAATCTGACGCACGCATTCTACTGCAACAGCGTGAAAACCAGGTTAGTAATCAACGACGAGTCCAGCTTTTCGAAGATATTCTTCACGGCAGAATGATCACACTCATTGATCTTATTAGCCTAAAAAGTGGAGGAAATGCGGATAGTCTCGAATCGCTCCAGCAAACTCTTAGCGGGTTGAGCGAGTACTTGAATCTTAACTTTCAAGTTGAATCGCTGTACTTGTTTGACGAAAACGGGGTTGTAGGTAAACCCTTACAGCCGATAAACAAAACAATCGAAAGGCTAGTAAACACAACACGCGCTTCGTTTGAAAGCCGCTCTTTACTGTCGTGTGAAGATGTCTGTACGCATTACATCTCAATACCCATCATGGCAAATAGTGAAGAGCTACCGGTCATCGTTGTGTCTACATCAATGAGAGAGCTTTTATACTTATTCAGCCGCGCTACCGACGTGCACAAAGTGGCGGTGGTGCAGCATAAAGAAGCTTCATCCGAGCGCTCAGAGTTAAGAGTGGCAAGCCAATTGTCAGCGGCTAACAGACAGTACTTCCAATCGCTATTCGAAGCACTACCGAAAAACTGGCGCATTGACGACTTAGTCATCAGAGGTACCAATGTTTCGCTAGAAAATAAGCAGTTGTTGGTTAGCTTATTGCCGTTTAACCACGCTTCGGGAGACCATCCTTACCTGATTATCGTACAAGACGTGTCAGCGATGGTGCGTCAGAACGAACAATATCAGTACATTGTTATATCTAGCGCCGTGGCTTTGTTCTTTCTTTTTTCTTCACTGCTCTATCTGTTTCTAAACCAATACAGAATACGCTTGTTAGACATAAGCGAACGCTTGCCTATGCTGGCGGAACACAAGTTTAGCGAGTTTTACACCATTGCTGCGAAACGCAGGAAGTCTCCCATTTTTAAGCTAATTGACGAATTAGATGTAGTTGAAGACGCGGCAAATAATCTTGCGCGCCAGCTAGAGAGTTTCGACGGACAAATGGCTATTAACACCGCGAAACTCGAGAAAATGGCAATGTTCGATGTGTTAACCGGGCTTCCCAATCGCAACATGCTTACTTTTCAAATCGAAAAGCAGCTAGCTAGTTCAATTCGCGACGATAGATTAGTGGCACTGATGTTCATGGACCTTGATGACTTTAAAAAGGTTAACGACAGTCACGGTCATGACGTCGGTGACAAACTCTTAAAAGCTGCTGCTATGCGTATCTCTAAGCCTATCCGAGAGTCGGATATTGCTTCTCGATTTGGCGGTGATGAGTTCGTGGTTTTGCTTTCTAATATCGAAAGTAAAAAGCACGTAGATACAGTAGCCAAAAAGCTGATAGAAGAGTTTAAAGAGCCAATCATTGTCGACGGCGTAACCTTTTATGTCTCTATCAGTATAGGTATTGCTATCACCAACCACTCTCGCGCCACGCCGGTAGAGCTACTTCGACATGCTGATATCGCTATGTACGAAGCCAAAGCCAAGAAAGGGGCGGAATATCGCGTTTACGACGCCACCATGAACTTGAAAGTGATGCAAAAAGTGGAGCTGGAATCGGAAGCGCGTGAAGCGCTACGAGACAATCAATTTAGTCTTGCACTTCAGCCTCAAATTGAAATGCACACCGGCAGGTTGGTGGGCTTTGAAGCACTATTGCGTTGGCATCACCCGAAGAAGGGAAATATTTCGCCTGCCGACTTTATACCGCTTCTTGAAAATACATCTTTCATGCTTGAGCTTGATTACTGGGTTATTACACGTGCGACCTATTTAATCAGAGAGCTCAAAAATAACGGCTACCCTGATGTGAAACTAGCGATCAACCTATCTGCAGGGCAGTTCTTAGACCCGAGTTTGCCCGAGTTTCTACAACAGCAAATTATCAAAAACGACATAGCGCCCGACCAGGTGTGTTTAGAGTTAACTGAAACTGTGTTGGTTTCCGACATCAAACGAGCAACCAGTATCATGCAAAACATTCGCGATATGGGGTGTATGCTGGCTATCGACGACTTTGGTACCGGCTATTCGTCATTGAGTTATCTAAAATCCTTACCCGCTGACTTCATCAAAATTGACCGTTCGTTTGTTGCCAACATTGCCAGCAGTGCAGATGATAGAAACATCGTGCACTCTACTATTTCTATGGTGCGCAACATGGGAATGCAGGTGGTGGCAGAAGGTATCGAAACCAGCGAACAGTACGAACTGTTGTGTCACTTCGACTGCAACCTAGGTCAAGGTTATCTTATCAGCAGGCCTATTCCCGAAGTCGATATATGGGACGTATTGAGCGATAAAGTGGAATTTGGCTTTTGGAAAGACTCCGCCTGATACTCCATTAGTATTTTGACAGGAGCAGGCTACCTTTAATCTAGTGTGCTGAATAATTTACAAACTTAGTCGACAAACCCATTAAATACAGCGCAAGGGTGTGTACCCTTTAGCGCGCTTTCATTAAACTAGCGGTTTTTATATATCTACACTCGGAGAATGGCATGTCTGCGGCATTTATTTCTCATTTGCAATCGCAAATTGAAGCCACGAAAGAAGATGGTTTGTACAAAAAAGAGCGTGTGATCACCTCGCAGCAGCAAGCGGATATTGATGTTGCAAACGGCGAGCACGTTATTAACTTTTGTGCCAACAACTACCTTGGTCTTGCAAACAACGAAAGCCTGATCGAAGCGGCGAAGAACGGCCTGGATAGCCATGGTTTTGGTGTAGCATCTGTACGATTCATTTGCGGAACACAAGACATTCACAAGCAACTAGAAGCGTCTATCAGCGATTTCTTAGGTACAGAAGATACTATTCTTTACCCGTCGTGCTTCGATGCAAACGGTGGTTTGTTTGAAACCCTGTTAGGCCCTGAAGATGCCATTATTTCTGATGCGTTAAATCACGCCAGTATTATTGACGGTGTACGCCTGTGTAAAGCTAAGCGATACCGCTACGCCAATAACGATATGGCGGCACTAGAAGAGCAGTTGAAGCAAGCTGACGCCGATGGCGCACGTTTCAAAATTATTGCCACCGATGGTGTATTTTCAATGGACGGCGTAATTGCCGACCTTGCCTCAATTTGTGACCTAGCCGACAAATACGATGCCATGGTGATGGTTGATGATTGCCATGCAACAGGCTTCCTTGGCGAAAACGGTAAAGGTAGCCATGAATATTGTGGCGTAATGGGTCGAGTAGACATCATTACCGGCACCTTAGGTAAAGCACTAGGCGGTGCGTCAGGTGGTTACACTTCAGGCAAGAAAGAAGTAGTTGAATGGTTGCGTCAACGCTCGCGTCCTTATCTTTTCTCAAACTCGGTTGCGCCACCTATCGTTTCAGCGTCACTTAAAGTGTTTGAAATGATGAAAGATGGTGACGAGCTTCGCGCTAACTTATGGCGCAATGCTAATCACTTCCGTAAGCGCATGGAAGAAGCGGGCTTCACACTCGCTGGTAAAGATCACGCTATTATTCCTGTTATGCTTGGCGATGCACGTTTAGCCAGTGAAATGGCTGACAAAATGCTGGAAAAAGGTATCTACGTTGTTGGTTTCTCTTACCCAGTGGTACCGAAAGGTCAGGCTCGTATTCGTACACAAATGTCAGCAGGCCATAGCCTAGAACACGTTGATAGAGCGGTAGATGCATTTATTGAAGTTGGCCGTGAATTGGGAGTAATTTCATGAAGTCGCTAGTTAAAGCGAAAGCAGAAAAAGGCATTTGGTTACAAGACACGCCAGAGCCTGAAGTAGGACACAATGACCTACTGATTAAAATTCGCAAAACCGCTATTTGCGGCACCGACATGCACATTTACAACTGGGACGAATGGTCACAGAAAACCATTCCTGTTCCTATGGTTGTGGGCCACGAATATGTGGGCGAAGTTGTAGGTATGGGCCAAGAAGTAAAAGGTTTTAAAGTTGGTGACCGTGTTTCAGGCGAAGGCCATATTACCTGTGGTCACTGCCGCAACTGTCGCGCAGGCCGAGTACATTTGTGCCGTAACACCGAGGGTGTTGGCGTAAACCGTCCTGGTGCGTTTGCTGAATACTTGGTTATTCCTGCTTTTAACGCCTTCAAAATTCCAGACAACATCAGTGATGAACTGGCCTCTATCTTCGACCCGTTTGGCAACGCTGTTCACACCGCACTAAGTTTCGACTTGGTAGGTGAAGACGTCCTGATAACAGGTGCTGGCCCAATAGGTATTATGGCTGCTGCTGTTGCGAAGCATGTAGGTGCTCGTCATGTCGTGGTTACCGACATTAACCCTTACCGTCTTGAGCTTGCTAAAAAAATGGGTGCAACCCGCGTTGTTGACGTAAGCAAGGAAGATTTGAAAGACGTAATGAACGAACTGGGTATGACAGAAGGCTTCGATGTGGGTCTGGAAATGTCTGGTGTACCTGCGGCTTTCAGAGACATGCTGAACAAAATGAACCATGGTGGCAAAATTGCCATGCTAGGCATTCCTCCGCAAGACGTTGCTATCGATTGGAACCAAGTTATTTTCAAAGGCTTAGTGATAAAAGGTATCTACGGCCGTGAAATGTTCGAAACGTGGTACAAAATGGCGAGTTTGCTGCAAAGTGGCTTAGATCTATCGCCTATCATTACTCACACCTTTTCTATTGATGACTTTCAGAAAGGGTTTGATACCATGGGGTCTGGACACTCAGGTAAAGTTATTCTGGACTGGCAATAATGACAACATTCTCACACATTAGCGTAAATGACGTAGCTAACTTTCAAGGCGACGTAACTATTGTGGATATTCGCGATCCGCAATCGTTTGCTAATGGACATATGCCAAATGCTGCACCGTTAAACAACGACAACTTTGCGGCGTTTATTGAACAAGCACCGAAGGATATTCCAGTGGTTGTAGTGTGCTATCACGGGGTAAGTAGCCAACAGGCGGCGCAAGTAATAGCACAGCAAGGTTTTGAAACTGTTTATAGTATGGACGGTGGCTTTGAAGCCTGGCGACTGGCGAATCCGGTAGTAACCGCTTAACGTATTGATAAAGGTGCACAATGTGCACCTTTATTTTTTGCAGCAAGGGAGGTATTTCAGTATAAATAGGTTATATACCGCGCCCTTGGTATCTGCCATATCACACTCACATTCTTCTGCTTCGGGGTAACAACTAGCTTATGGGTCATCCTTTAATTGCGTTTAACCAGCAAAGTCCTGCGCATCTTCTCGCCAACTATTTAACCAGTCAGCATATTCAGGCCAACGTAGTACAGCACGATAAAGAGTTCGTGGTGGTACTAGATAATTCAGAACACATTGACCGCGCAAAAATCATTGCTGAAGACTTCTTGGCGAACCCCACACATCCTAAGTATCAGCAAGCCGCGTGGGACAATGGAAAAAATGTACAGTTAGCACCTTCCAGTGGTGGCTTTTCAATGGGAAATATTATTGCCGATGCAGTAAAAGCACCATTTACCTCGGTGGTATTTATTCTTTGTGTTGCCGTTTATTTGTTGTCGTTGTTTGGGTTGTTTGCGCCCATAGCGAAACATTTATTGATGCAGCCCTTTTCTGTGTTGTCGGAGAGTCACGAATGGTGGCGACTACTTGGTCCCGCATTTATTCACTTTTCAGCGCTTCACATCATATTTAATCTACTGTGGTGGGGTATGCTGGGAGCCAAAATTGAACGCACCCTTGGCATGAGTATGTTGCTTATTGTGTTCTTAGTATCGGCGGCTATTTCAAACGCCGCACAGGCCCTATTTAGCGAACCAGTGCAGGCAAACTTATACCTGTTCGGAGGCTTATCTGGCGTGGTATACGCAGTAATGGGTTTTGTGTGGTGGTTAGGTTGGTTACGCCCAAGCTGGGGGTTGTCGCTGCCAAACTCAATTGTTGGCTTTATGCTGGTGTGGTTGGTAATCGGCTATGCCGACATTCTATGGGTGAACATGGCAAATGCTGCACATACCGCAGGGCTTATATCTGGGTGTTTACTTGCTGCTGCGTTAAGCCTAGGGTCAGGAAAGCGCTAGTAATAATTTGGAAATAGCTAAAAGGCGCACGTCAGCCTTTTAGCGCTTTACCTGCTTTTAGCCGCCCTGATACAGATACTTTGTGAAGATAACGTTCTTCACCACTTCACCGCCTGTTTCTTGCTTCATGTGCTCTTGAAGCGCTTTAAGAATTGCGCGACGAATGTCTTCTCGACCGGTCAGTGATTTTACTTTTTCCGCTGGTTGCTGACCAAATATTTCAATGGCTGTAGAACGCAGTAACGGCATATGGTGTTCAGCAATTTCAAGCTGGCTAACATCGTGGATCATCAGTTCAACCGACACGCGAACATAACCTAGCTTTTGTGCGCTGTCGCTTATGTAGTTGGTAACGATTTCTGGCTCTAAACCTAAATAAGCATAGTTGGCCTTCTCTTGTGCCAATGCCGCGTTACATCCAAAAACGAAAAAACTAACCGCAAATACGCGTAAAACTAGAGACTTAAGCATAGTGAAGTCCGAAACACCAAAGTAATAAATTCACTTGGTAGTGTAGCAAAACTCTGATTAAAGACACTACTGCAAAAGTTTAACCGAGTGAAAATAATTGAACATGACGTGTTATCATACTAACAGATTCATTATTCGGGCTTTTCGTGTGAGTTTTAATGCCACTTTTCCAGTGGGTTTGGCGGTTGACTGGCAAGCACCTTCTGGCATCACAATTCCTAATGCACAGCTAAAAAACTGGCTGTTAGACACCGGGTCGTTAACCGAGCGGGTTCAGTCTTTAAGCGGCCATTTCTCTCTAGAACTTATTGGCCAGCGCACGCAAGTACCTCACGACAACGAGCTTTCGCTGTTGCTTAACAATGGTGAAACCTCTTATCAAGCGCGAGAAATCCTACTGTGTGGCGACCACAAACCATGGGTGTTCGCACGTTCTATCATTCCTCAAGCCTTTGTTGATAGCGAGCTTTCTGATCTTGGCCGGGAGCCTTTGGGAAAGCGCCTGTTTAATGATAAGCGCTTTACACGCTCAGAGTTTCAACTATGCACAGTGTCGGCTTCCCAGTTTGGTATTAACAGCAAACAAACCTTGTGGGGAAGACGCTCGTTGTTTACGTTAGGAAACTACAGCATGATAGTGGCAGAGGTTTTTCTTCCTGACTCGCCGGCCTATAGCCGCTCTGCCAGTAATGAAAAGGAAAGCGAAAAGCAAATATGAAACACAACTGGAACGCCTATGCGCGACTTATGCGCCTTGATAAACCAGTAGGTATTTACTTGCTGCTGTGGCCTACGCTGTGGGCGCTGTTAATGGCGGCTCAAGGTTTACCGCCTTTAGGTATTACGCTCATTTTTGTCGCCGGAGTGGTTGTTATGCGTTCGGCTGGGTGTGTAATTAACGACTATGCAGACAGAAAAGTAGACGGTAGCGTAAAGCGCACCGCGCAGCGTCCGCTTGCAACCGGGGAAGTGTCGGCCAAACAAGCATTACAACTTTTTGGTGCGCTTATCGCGTTGGCATTTGTCTTAGTACTATTCCTCAACTGGCAAACAATAGCGCTGTCGGTGGTTGCGTTACTTCTTGCAGCAAGCTACCCCTTCATGAAGCGCTACACCAACCTACCGCAGGTGGTATTGGGTGCAGCGTTCGGTTGGGCTATTCCTATGGCATTTATGGCAGTAATAGAAACAGTACCAATGTACGGCTGGTGGTTGTTTATTGCTAACTTACTATGGACGGTCGCCTACGACACCATGTACGCCATGGTTGACCGCGATGACGACTTGCAAATAGGCATTAAATCTACAGCCATATTGTTTGGCAAATACGACGTACTAATAGTTATGCTGCTACAGGCTGCTGCCCTTAGCATACTCTGGTGTATTGGTTGTGCTATTAACGCCACATGGCCTTACTACATCGCAGTGCTGTTCTCGGCTTTGTTATGTGTGCGCCAATATCAGCTTATTAAACGCCGTCAGCGCGAAGGCTGCTTCACTGCGTTTATTGAAAACCACTACATTGGCTTAGCTATTACGCTTGGCACGGCGCTGCATTTTTATTTGGTGTGACAACAAAAGTAATTAACCAACTACAATCCGTGTGGATAACGTCCACCCATTAAAAAAGCGCCACTAAGGCGCTTTTTGGTTTCTACAAACCGCTAAGGTCTACTTCTGTGCTAGTTTCGCTTCAAGCTCAGTAATGCGGCTTTCCATAGCGTCTAGTTTTTCGCGAGTGCGAATAAGTACTTGGCTTTGAATATCGAACTCTTCGCGAGTCACTAAATCTAGCTTAGATAGCTGCGACTGCAATACCGCCTTTACGCGGCCTTCGGCTTCTTCAGCCATGTTTTTAACGCCAGGTGGTACGGCATCAGCAATTTGTTTCGCTAAATCTTCGAGTTTCTTCGGATCCAACATGGAATTCCCTTATAATGCGCAGCTCAAAATATGAAAGCTATTCTATCGGTATCGACACGACATGCAATGAAAACCGTGTTGTGCTCAAAATGTACGTTGTTTTAGGTATTAAATGAAACTAAATGAAGCTCAAGAATCTGCCGTAACCTATGTGTCTGGCCCATGTTTGGTGCTGGCAGGGGCGGGCAGTGGTAAAACCCGTGTAATTACCAACAAGATTGCTCATTTAGTTAGAAACTGTGATATGCCGGCACGCTATATTGCAGCGGTTACTTTTACCAACAAAGCAGCACGTGAAATGAAAGAACGTGTAGCGCAAACCTTGGGCAAGCCGGAGGCGCGCGGGCTAAAAGTGTCGACCTTCCACACCATGGGCTTAACCATTATTAAAGCCCATGTGAAAGATCTTGGCTTAAAGCCAGGCTTCTCGTTATTCGACGATAAAGACTCGTTCGCGTTGCTTAACGATTTGACGTCCGACACCCTCGATGGCGATAAAGATCAGCTTCAGCTTTTACAAAGCTGTATCTCTAACTGGAAAAACGACCTTATCTTGCCCGATGCTTTATTAAAATCAGCTACCAGCACGGGCGAACGAGAGTTTGCAGAAGCCTACAAACGCTACCAAGACAACCTTAAGGCATATAATGCGCTAGACTTCGATGACCTAATTTTATTGCCCACACTGCTTTTAAAAAGCAGCGAAGCAATAAGAGCCAAATGGCAGAGTAAAATTCGCTACCTGCTGGTGGATGAGTACCAAGATACCAATACCAGTCAGTACGAGCTGGTAAAGCTATTAGTAGGTGAGCGCGCGCGCTTCACCGTGGTTGGCGACGATGACCAATCTATCTATTCATGGCGTGGCGCTAAACCGCAAAATCTACACCTGTTACAACAGGACTTTCCGCGCTTAAACGTAATTAAGCTACAGCAAAACTACCGCTCGTCAGGCCGTATCCTGCATTGCGCGAATATTCTTATTCAAAACAACCCGCATTTGTTCGATAAGACCTTGTTCTCTGAGTTGCAGTATGGCGAGCCGCTTAAAGTCATAGAGGCCAAGAACGAAGAGCATGAAGGTGAGCGCGTGGTGGCAGAGTTGCTGGCGCACAAGTTTATGAACCGCACCCAGTTTAAAGACTACGCCATTTTGTATCGCGGGAATCATCAAAGTCGTATTTTCGAAAAGCTGTTAATGAGTAACCGCATTCCGTACAAAATTAGCGGCGGTATGTCGTTCTTTGGCCGTGCCGAAGTGAAGGACATCATGGCTTATTTAAGGCTGTTGGTGAACCAAGACGACGATAACGCTTTGCTTCGCATTATTAACACGCCAGGGCGCGGTATAGGCCGTGCTACGCTAGAAAAGCTGGGTAATTTTGCGAATAGCTTGGGCGTATCTATGTTCGAAGCGGCGACGCACCCTAACTTAAATAGCGTGTTGCCCGACAAAGCCTTTCATTCGGTTTCGACCTTTGCCCGCTGGGTAGTGGAGTTGTCGGACAATGCAGAGCGTGGCAACACCGCTGACGCAGTGCGCACCATGATCCGCACCATGGGTTATGAAGAATGGCTATATGAAACCAGCGCCAGCCCCAAAGCTGCTGAAATGGCCATGGCCAATGTAAGTACTTTATTCGGCTGGGTTAACGATATGCTGGAAGGTAACGACCTAGACCAACCTATGACCTTAACAGAAGTGGTGAACCGCTTAATTCTGCGCGACATGATGGAGCGCGGCGAAGACGACGGAGAAGGGGACCAAGTACAACTAATGACGCTGCACGCCTCAAAAGGTTTGGAATTTCCTATTGTATTTCTCGTGGGTATGGAAGAAGGACTATTGCCGCACCAAAGCAGCATTGATGAAGACAACGTAGAGGAAGAGCGCCGACTTGCTTACGTAGGTATTACCCGTGCCCAGCGTGAACTTATATTCAGCCTTGCCAAAGAGCGCCGACAGTTTGGTGAAGTCATAAACCCAGAGCCAAGTCGATTTCTATTCGAGCTGCCGCCCGACGATGTACAGTGGGAAAATCAAAAGCCAAAGGCAACAAAAGAAGAGCGCCAGCAAAAGGCGCAGGTGGGGATTGCAAACCTAAGAGATATCTTAGGTAAAAAATAGTCTGCTCTTAGAGTGGGGCTTTGCAAGCAAGTGAGTGCTAACTACTAGCTTGCTAGCGATGTCATATCCAGCACTTTTGCGTGCTTCAGCACTTTGCCCTGGCCATAAATGCATTCAATTTCGTTAAGCGCATCTAACTGTGCCTGAGAGTCTACGCCTTCAGCAATAACCTGAAACTTCAAATGTTCAGAAATAAGCATGACAGACTGAATAAGCTTTAAGTTTCGTTGAGAGCGAGGCAGTGACTTAACAAAGCGGTGATCAATTTTGATGAAGTCGAAGGGGTAGGCAAACAAGTAACTGAGTGAAGCCAATCCGCTTCCAAAGTTATCCAGCACCAAGGTCACTCCAGCACGTTTCAACTTCTTAATAGCAGGAAGAATGAACTGAGAACGGCGATTTAAGTCGTTTTCATCAAACTCAAATACCAACTGACTGGGCGTTATGCCAGATGTTTCAATTACATTAATCATCTGGTTTACCATAGAAGCTTGTAGCAAATGATTAATCGAAACGTTAACCGCTATTTTATTTATAGGGTCGTCGGTGTTTTTATAGTGGTTTAACAGCTCACAAGCCTTGGTTAGCTGGAACAGATCTAAATCTAGCGTCAGGCCGCTATGCTCAGCCACCTGTCTAAATTGCTCTCTAGCAATCTTGCCGTAGGCAGGGTGCGACCAGCGAATGTACATCTCTTTATACAACGTGCTGTCGTCATTAAGCCTTATAACCGGCTGTAAGAAGTAATCGAACTCTTCTTCGCGCAGTGCTCGCCTGAACTCATTCTCAAGCTCAAGTTCTTCAATAAGCCTATCGCGCATGCTTTTGTCGAACATAACAAAGCGTCCGCGACCTAGCGTTTTCGCTTGGTACATTGCAGCGTCAGCATCGCGAAGCACTTCATCGGCGGCGCGGTAATAGGTTTCCAAATGCGCAATACCAATACTTGCCCCAGAATACATCTCACGGCCATCAAGCAAGAAGGGCTCAGATATAGACGCGATAATACGGCTAGCTACTTCTTCTACATCTGCTTCGTCTTCAAAGTTATCAAGCAGCACAACAAATTCATCGCCGCCTAATCGCGCTAGCAGATCGTGGCCACGAATACACAGCGCAATACGTCTGGCTACTTCAATTAAGAACTCATCGCCGGCGTGATGGCCTAAGGTATCGTTAATGACTTTAAAGCGGTCTAAATCGATAAACAGTACCGCAAACATGTTTTCGCTGTAACGCTGCTTACTGGCTATAGCTAGCTCTAAGCGGCTGGTGAACATGGCGCGGTTGGGTAAATCGGTTAGTGAGTCGTGATGCGCATCGTGAATAAGCTTAAGCTCAATCTCTTTACGCTCTTCAATTTGTTGTTTTAAGAACTTATTAGCGCGGTTTAGCTCGGCAGTGCGTTCTTTCACGCGTTCTTCAAGCTCAATGTTATAGCGCTGCATCGACTCGGTATTGCGTTTTCGCTCAATGGCTACCGCAATATGGTGCGATACAAAGCGTAAAAGCTCTTGGTCGCGAGAATTGTATTTAGCGTGTTTACCGTAAGTTTGTACGGCAATAACACCTGCAATTTCCCCATCAACAACAAGCGGCGAACCCAACCACGAGTTCGCACTGTTTAGCATGGTTTGCGCAACCGACACATCTAAATCGCCAGATTCTGCTAGTTCCAATACTCTGGGCGGGTTAACCAGCTCAGCTTGCCCTGTTCTCAGTACGAATTCAGTAAGTCCTAACCCTAAAGGCCTTGAACTTATGTCTTTATCTTGTGCGTCACTGAAATACGGGAATGCAAGCAGATCGTTTTCTTTATCAAGAATGGCAATGTAACAGTTAGGTGCGCTAATTAGCCTGGCCAGAATCTCGTGCAGGCTGGAATAAAACACATCCATGTCACCTTCAAGGTTGGCGGCTAGCTCAGAAATCTCGAATAAAGCCTGCTGTAGCGACTCTACCTTCTGGCGCTCTAATATTTCTTCTTGAAGATCGTCGTTAATTTTACGAAGTTGGCGTGTGCGTTCGCGAATGGTGCGTTCGGTGAGTTCTCGGTTTTTTACTCTATCCACCGTGGTAACGATGTGTTGAGAAACGAACAGCAGTACTTCTAAATCTTCCTGCGTGTAATGCACACCTTCATCATAGGTTTGCACTACCATTGCGCCTATAACCTGGCTTCCTCGCTTGAGGGGAACGCCCAGCAGCTCAAAAGGCTGCGAGCCAACCAGTTTTATATCGTGCTGAGAGGCAAAAGTTTCCTCATCGTCACGTTTATAAAATAGATAATCGCCGGTTTTAAGAATATAACCGGTCATGCCATCCATTAACGATTCAGCGGGCAATTGGCGAACGGTTTGTTCGTCGAATTCGTCAATGAAATAAGCGAAATCGACAACGTTACTGTCGGGTTCGTAGAAGGCAACAAAGAAGTTATCGGCGTTCATAAAATCGGCAATGATTTCATGAATAGCGGAGTAAAGACGGTTAAGGTGACTTACAGAACTGGCAAGCTCAGAAATATCAAAAAGCGCCTTCTGAACACGTTCAGCACGCTTGTACTTATCAGTGAGTTGCTGGAGCTGCGGTATAAGTTCGCGCAGTTCTTCTTCCGTCAACTCGTGTTGCGTCGAATCTTGTGACATTCCGCTCGCCAGTATAAAAAAGTAACGTTTTCCCAAAGAGTTAAATTACCCGATTAGAGGGTAAAACGCTACTTTTTCCATCAAGTTGTTATGATTTAGCGGGTATTAGATACCTTCAATCATGTACTCGATTGCAGCTTTAATTTCGTCATCAGAACAGTTACCGCATGTACCACGAGGAGGCATAGCGTTAATACCATTCAGTGCATTTTGCCATACGCCGTCAAGGCCGCGCTCGTCTAGACGTGGTTGCCAGTCCGCTGCAACGTGAACTTTAGGTGCACCTAAAACGCCTGCTGAGTGACACGCAACACAAGCAGAGTTGTAAACGTCTTCACCTGACTTCGCACCACCTGCTGCTCCAGCATTACCTGCCGCCGCTGCACCCGCTACGTGAACCTGACCTACCGGCTTAATACGCTCGGCAATTTCATCGTTACTCATTTCTTGTGCTTGTGCTGCAAAAACGGTTAGCGCAGTAGCAGCAACAGTTAACCAAGTCTTTAATTTCACATCTGTCTCCAGGCAATGATGAATTTGTTTAAAATATAACTGGCCAGATTATAACGGTTAATTGGGGCTGAACAACTATTTGAGGCCAATTACCCATAAAAAGTAAGGATTTTTAACACTTGTGCCAAGCCACCTAAAGAGATTTTAATAAATGAGTTGAAGCTAACCCACGGCGTAAGTATTATTACGCCCCGTTTGCAGCGTGCATTTAACCGCGTATTTTTCTTTGCAAACGTCACATGGTTATTACAACCGTAGCACGATCCGCCCTTAGCTCAGCTGGATAGAGCGCGGCCCTCCGGAGGCCGAGGTCAGAGGTTCGAATCCTCTAGGGCGGGCCATTTCTTATCTTCTAAAAAATTAACTGCTACCTTCTATTCCGCTACACAGCTATAAGCCCGTTATACGTTACAGACTAAAGCTGTTCAGGTATCTTTGTGGTTATACGCCGCTTTAGCCAATCGATAGCATTCAAAGGTTAACAAATTAAAAGTATGTCAGTTAAGAATTACCAAAAATATTACGAACCACTAAATGCGGTGCATTCGGCTGACTTTAATCGCTGTATTTACTGCGGCTGCGAAGCGGCGCGCCAAGACTTTATCCCACCTTTAAAATTCATTCACGACTGGCAAGATGGAAACCTACAGGCCGACTTTATTTCTGTGCCTTCATGTAATGAATGCTTTGACCTGTTAAAGAATGAAAACAACGCCACGTTAGAACCTAGAGTTACTGTTTTAAAAAAGCTGTTAGCCGAAAAGTACAAAAAAGCCATTAGGGTGTTCAACCATTGGAGCGTGGAAGAAATTGAAGAAATGGACGCGGCATTTCAAATAAGCCTAGAAGGCGGCATGCGTTTGGGGAAAGAAACCTTTTCACGCCTTCAATTTGCAGGGTTCGACTATGAAGTGAATGGGAGTATTACGCGGGTGGCAAAACCTCAGCGCGAGGTATTCACTGTATTCAATGAAGAATTTAGCAGCTTCAGAGAAGCGCTAGCCTTTGCCAGCGCCACTTACCAAATAAAGAAAAGCCGGCTAAGCCAGCTTTATTTCGACAATGACGAAAGCTTTGATAGGGCGATTGAGGCTTTTCATGGGTTGGTTGAGGGTAACCCATAATGCGCTAATTGGTGGTTTTGCGCTCCGGAGTCAGAGGTTCGAACCCTGTCGGGTCTACCATTTTTTAAGGTTTGACCGTTAATCTCCAAAAGCAAAGTAGTTCAAAGGTCTAGTATGTGTTGCAAGGGCGCAACCATCATTCTTGCCCGTTTTTTAAGAAGTACAATTCAGAAAAACCCATTTTTACAAATTCGGTATCTCTGAAGTTTCTTACAGTTTTTTTGTCTTTACTGATAGCGGCAAGTTGCTGTTCAGTTTGCAGGAACTGGGAAAGGTCTATTCCCTCAGCATCGGCTACAGCTTCATGCATATTTTGATGGCGGCTGTAAGAAAAATTTATCTCCTTTGCCACACCTTTAAACTTATAACGTACTTTATGGGCCATATTCTACTCAAGTTGGTCGATGTAATTCAAAAAAATGTTTAACCGCTATTATAAACTCAATTAGCGCTAATAATTACCCGTATTAAAAAAGCGGTTGGCAAAACCGCAGCGTGAGGTGTTTAAAGAATTCGAAGGAGAGTTCAATGGCTATAGAGAAACACTAGCCTTTGCCTGCGCCACCTGCAAGATAAAGAACAGCCGACTAAGCCAGCTTTATTTCGACAACATTAAAAGCTTTGATAGGGCAATTGAGGTTTTTAATGGGTTGGTATCAAATATTCAGCAGTTAATTTGCATTATAAAAATTCTAATAAATGATGACCGTCGGGTTTACTTATAGGGGAGCTAAGTTCACCGTCGTCTTCAATACTGAACAGCCAGTAGCTCTCACTTGAGCGAAGAAAGTTCGATTTTCCTGTCTGCTCGACGGTCAGATCCTTTCGCATCGCCTTCGATACTGCTTTGACCCGCCATCGCCTTGTCGCAATACGGGGTCGCTTGTCATTGCAAGATCGACTTACTATTACTAAATATTTCAGTGATCTAATGATTTGTTCTTCAATGTGCTCACGCTGGGTAGCTTCACAACGCATATGAAAGAAATTTGCAGTTCCGTCATGGAATCGTTCGTAGTATCCATGCGTCCTAAAATCCTCAGCTCCGGTAACAAGTAAAGTTCGGCTGACATTTCTAAATTGAGTCATTCCATAAGTTGGGATTCGTGGGGGTTCCTCAACGTAAAAACGATCAACTGAATCATAGTCAGTTGCATAAGAGAAACGTGAGCTATCACCGAATTTTGTCTTGAGAAACTTTTTAAGCCAGTAATGACCTGAATCCTCAGTCGTCGGAAGTAGTGCGAAAGCTCCGATTCCTATTTCATCTATGGCAGTCTGGTATACATTTTTGACATCTGGGTCTGACTGTTCAAAGTATCCCGGATACAAAGCGAATGCGCCAAAGACGGGTCTGCTGTATCCATTTTTAGACTTATATACCAGCGAGTCGCGGTACCTGTGCATTTGGTTTATTGCATCATCAGGAACGCGGTCGGTATCGTCAGATTTGCTCTCGAGGCGGTACTTGGCATCAAACAGCCAGATAAGCGTTTCACCTGAATCAAATTTTGCTTCTAGGACAATATCTGGCCTCTGGTTAACAGTAAGCGTTCTAACCTCACCTTTCGTTTTACCGTAGGTTACTTCGTGAGAAAGGCGGACCGTAATCCCTCTTTTTACCAGCTTGAACGCGCCGCCAAATCCATCCTTTGTTTGCCATTCCAGCCCTTCCTGTCGTACTGTTGCGCTTTCATGAGATGTAACCTCGAAACCACACTCTTGCAGTAGCTTTTTAATTTTGAGAAAACACCAGACCTCATAAAGCTCGTCCATGCTTTTTACTGAAAGAAAGGCGCCCTTCCCGAATAAATCCAGATACATCTTAAGCTCTTGCCACGTACGGTAGAACCCCGAATATCCAATTCGTTGCTGCAGCACCAGCGACTCTTTTTTCATACCACTGAACGTACTAAGTTCTTTGAATAACGGAGCTCGGTGTAGTTTGGTTAACGTATCTCTCCAAGTTTGAAGATCGGAGAAAAAGTGAGCTGATAATCCGTAATCTTCACTATCACGGGCTGCTTCCGCTTTGCGGGTCGTTTTCTCCAACTGAACCAAGAGGTTGATCATTGTGGTGAGCGCATATTTTATAAAGCGGTTTTCAGGTGTATCAACACTCAACTTTTTCTTGTTTACAGTATATCTTTTGGTGTACTCCCCAGCAGCAAAATCGCTGGAAATCTTTTGCTCCAAGCGTGATGGAATCTTCCCTTTGATTTTTTCTGCGCGGAGCTTTTTCTCGTATGAAAGTAATCTGTTATGCGGAGCATTAATGATGAGCTGAGTTTGCTGCCGCAATTCGTTCCATAGACTTTTGAAATGAGCCAGCCATAGTAACGGAAAGTCCTTTTGTCTGGAGCGTTGGCGTTCAAAGCTGTGTTCCGTAGGTGCAACTAAAGTATAACGCCATTCATCGTAGTCAGGTAAAAAATCCCTGAAAATTGCTTCGAAGTCGCTTCGTAGGTCCATTTTAGTCGGCCAGACCGTAAACGATACGGAGACGTCCTGCTGCCCGTCAGTTGACTGGTAACGCAAGGGAAGAGTGGCTTTGCCTATATGGTTGCGAAAATTTATGGTACCAGAAAGGCTATTTGTGCGATTCTTAACGTGAAAAGCATCTGCGAATACCGTGTAGTGATGCGCTATTTCAGGCTTTATAGTTTCAACGGACAGATGGTCTTTGAATATAAATTCAAATTCATATTCAGTATTTTCAAAAAAGAGCGGTTTTTCAAACTGCTCGTCATCTGCTTCCTGCTGCAAAGAGAAATCCTGAGCAGGCAGATCTGCAGGCTGAGATCTTTTAGTTAGTGCGGCTTTTAATTTTTTTTGTTTTGCGCTGACATCCCTTGTCCATACGATCAGCGTGAAATCCTGCCTATCAACCGTGATAATATCTGGCACGTCTGTATTCTCCCTCTATGGCCAGAAGCTGGTAAATCCGCTTGTTAGCTTTTGCTTCATCAACTCAATCTTTCTTTTAGAGCGGCATGCAATGTACTCTTTCGATTCTCGCCATAGATCAGGACGAACATTATCCCCACTCCATATATCGCAGAGTAAGGTGCTTAACACGTCTTCCAGAGAATCCAGTATATCCCTTGCTTTGTCTGCATCACCTTCAACTCTTGGGAGTAGTTTCATCATTAGGAAGTCGTCCCAGACAGCTTGCAGTTTGGCTTTGTCAGCCACGTCCCCGTCAAATGACTCCACTGTAAGTAACAATTCATTCAGGGCGCGGAATGCAAGTTCAAAAGGCGTTCCTTTCAGTTTTTCATTAACGGCTTTAAGAAAAGAGCGGCTTTCTTTTGCAGCGGCTGTCGCAGCATTTGAATGTGAAGACAACGGAAAACTAAGCTTCACTGGATATTTCCTTTTAGCCTCTTCATCATCAAAAAAAGCATCAAAATCATTTGGAAAGAACTCATTAAAATCAAAGCTGATTGCACGATCGATAACCTTGCGGGAAAATCCGTGAGTTGTCTCATCCATATTAACAGTTCCAGCCACAATTAAATTGAAAGGAATAGGCAACCCTGCTTCCAGAAACAATTCCCACAGCGCAGTATATTCAGCCGCATCCATACCCAGCTCTTTTTTTAGTTTTTCGCCACCCACGCTCAACTTTCCGTTGTCGAGTAGGGCATCGCAGGAATAACTAAACAAACCATTCTCTTTATGCCATTTTCGAGTTTCTAAAACCGAAAGGTAATCTGAGAAGTACTGTTCTACTGGCGCAAGATTCATCTCGTCTAAGCACAACCAGTGGGCACGAACTCGGGTCAGAGCATCCTGTTCGCCGGAAACATAAAACGATTTAATTCCATCCTGTTCGTAAGTTTCCAATTCAAAGCCGTTATCAACGAGTTCTTTCCAAGCAGAAGCTATAAACTTAAGCACTTCTGTTGAAGAATATTCGGAATCGCCAGTTTTGGTAAGGCGAGTTTCGTATCCAAGAAGATCACTTGGCTCATGCCAGTCAGGCCTGACGGAAACCAATTTGTAAGCTCCATGCTTTGCTTGTTCGCGGACAAACCGGGTTTTACCAGTGCCGGATATGCCTGCTAGCAGAACGAAGGGTTTAGGGAGGTGGGTGAAACTAATATCTTCATCAGGCTGTTCATGTTTGACTGATTTTTCGACAAGATAGGCATCTCGTAAACTTTGATAAACTTGGGGATGCTTGCATAGGTCATACACAAGTCTTCCGAAGATACTGGAGGATGCATCTGGTAAATTTATCTCTTTAAGTATCATTGAGCCGAAGCAATCAGTGGAGCCTCTTGGCTTACCTTGATCACTGATAAATTTTTTCGCCCCTAATCTGTAGGTATTGTCATCCTTATCAATGAATCTAGCGAAAAGCTCTTTATCTTCATTAGATTGGAAATGCCGAGAAGCATTGGTGCTGGAGTTTAGGTTCTGTAAAACATGGGGGTAATTGCCTAGGATTAATTTTGGAGTTGAGCGCAACTTATCGTAAATTTCAAAATATTTAAAAATCTCGATGGCCAGCTCATACATTTCTACGGCATATATAAAATACTGATTCGGAATCAACGCATAATTAGCAGATTTGCCCACTGTTTCCTTATCCGTAATAGCGTATGAAGTATATCTGTCAAAATCATATCCGATAGCTCTGAAACTGGGCGTCAAAATAGAGATCAACTTGGGAGATAACTTATGGTCAGACAGATCTTTCTTTTTCAAAAATGGTTTAGTTGTGCTGAAATCCGATAAACGTTTTAACATTGTAATCCTTTACTACAGTACTTTGGTGATTTGCTTCGCTATTGCATTGATAACATTCACTGTAACACTGTTTCCAAATTGCTTATATGACTGAACCGTGGATGGGTTTAATTTAAACTCATCTGGAAATCCCTGTAATCGCGCAGCTTCTCTGGGACTCAGTTTTCTTGGATTTTTGCCCAGCTGCTCGATAAGAACTTCACTTCCGTCTTTGTAATATCTGGCAGATATAGTATTAGTATACGGTGACTCTGCCGTAACAAGACCATATCCGAAACCTTTACCATTTAGCTTATTCTGAACTTTACGCCTTTGATGACCTGCCCATAGTCGGTCAGAAATTGTGAGCTTTGGCTCCGGCTCTTGTTCAAGAATATCGCCGACTTTCATTGTTTGCTCAAATGGATCGGGGTAAGTAAAATTTTCAATCTCGCCATCACGCCATAGTACAATATAAATTCGCTGTCTGTTTTGAGGTATTCCATAATCTATAGACTTTAAAACCATTTCTTTAGCAAGTTTCTGTATTTCTTTCGTACTACCGTGTTCAATAACATCTTTAGGGATGTTGCAGCTATACCCTATATTTGTCAGGGTATTAAGGATAACCTTTAGTGTGTGGCCTTTGTCATGACTAATTAAGCCTTTCACATTTTCTAGTAACGCAAATCTTGGCCTTTTAGTATCCAGAATGTTTGCTATATTGTGAAACAGAGTACCGCGCGTGTCTTCGATGCCTAGTTTCAGGCCTGCATGAGAAAAAGGTTGGCAAGGGAAGCCTGCCAGAAGTACGTCATGGTCAGGGATTTCATTTGCAGGAACGTGTGTTATGTCGCCAAACGGAACCTCGCCGTGATTGGCCTTATAAGTTTGCTGAGCATGTTTATCAAACTCGGAGGAAAAAACGCAGGCTCCGCCGTGTTGCTGAAAGCCTAGTCTCACTCCCCCAATCCCGGCAAACAAGTCAATAAACCTGAACTCCGGATTCAGGGCTGGTTTGAGCGACAACTGGCTGAATACCACATCATAAAACTGTTCACGGGATTCATATAGCCGCTGTTCTTTGAGAAGAGATATCACAGAAGTTTTCAGTGCTTCTGGGCTGGAGATATCCGGATTGCAATATAGCTGGCTGTCAGTGGCAATTGCATGTAACCACTGGTCAACGACTGCTTCGACATGGCTTTCCTGCGGAAAATGCGGAGTTGCCAGGGGGGTAAGCAGATCTTCTGCCTGATTAAGCGCGTCGTTTTTATTCGTCATATTATTACTACTAAAGCTGTAAGAGTCTGTAATGGTGTAAAGTTGTTTCCGTAATTCAGCGTGCTATGAATACAGATAAAGTCCGGAAAAGCCTCTCGCAGATTTTATATAGGGAAGTAAAGGAATACCAGTCTGCATGAGCTGTACGGATATACATATAATCGAGCAGGTTAGCAATTATTTCAATTAAAGCAAACTTAAATATTCCCTGAACTGTTGCAGTCAGGAGGCATGTTCGATGGCTGATCCATGTCTCTGCAGGAAAGTATGTATTTAAAAGCCTCTCGCCCGATTCTGGCTTGAGCACACAAATAGTCAGGGAGTGCCCAGAGTGACTGATATACATTCCAAAGCAATCCGGTCAAAAAACATGAGTGCGATCCGCGGTTCTAATACCACACCCGAACTCACTGTTCGCCGGTCACTACATGCTATGGCATTCCGGTTCCGGCTACACTGTAAAAAATTGCCGGGTAAACCGGATATTGTTCTGCCCCGCTACAAAGCCGTCATATTTGTGAACGGATGCTTCTGGCACAAGCATGACTGTGATGTATTCAGGTTACCTGCTACCCGCAGGGAGTGGTGGAACAGGAAGCTGACAGCAAACAGGCTGAGAGATGAAGCTGTGCAGGATAACCTGCGAGAGTTAGGCTGGCGGGTAATGGTTGTATGGGAATGTGGCTTGCAAGGGAGGAAACGCATTCCGTCTGATGAAGTGAATAGCTTTCTCCGGAAATGGATCCGAGAAGCACGGAGCAGTTATGCAGAAATACCTGCTCCAGCTTTTTCTGAATGAAAATTTATTGTTGAGTAATAAGCGCTGACAATTCACCGTAACCGCTGATAAGTAGTCTTACTATCGCCCGCGTGGCGGCCACGTGAAGAAGCGCACGTTCTCTGACAAGCCGCTCTTTTTCTGAAAATTCAAAACTGTAGTCAGCTGCCGGAATAATATTGGCATTGGCTGAAGCAATGAACAGAAATCTGAATTCCAGTCCCTTAACCCTGTGCATGGTAGACAGGCGAACTCCCTCCACGGAACGGTCATCCTGCCCTTTTTTCAGGACGACTGTCGTAATACCACGGGCTTTCAGGGCTGTGGCCAGTTTGTCTCTTACTGCCGTTGTTCTGGCTACAATACAAATATCCGAATCCCGTTCACCTGATGAACACAGCTCACCAAGTGTTTCTGCAATCCAGTCCTGCTCCTCTGCCTCTGTAGTAAACTGTTTCAGTACAGGATCATTACCGTGTGTCAGTGAATAGTAATCACTGCCGGAATCAAGCTGTCCGTCCAGGTCGTCAATCTCTAGTCCCTGCAGCAGCTCTTGTGCGAAGAGTTTAGTTTCGTGAGTCGTTCTGTAATTAATTTTAAGTTTTCTTCCCCGGCCCTTAATATCGATGCCGGAATGACCAATAACAATCCGGTCTCCGTAAATCCGCTGGTGGGCGTCACCAACCATAAGGATATTGTTATCTGCATCGGGTACCAGCGCATTTATGAGTCTGAGATGAGGCAGGCTGAAATCCTGTATTTCATCGACAATGACAGACCGGTACAGCAGCGATTCTGCTTTTTGCAGCATTTCCTCAATGTCAAAAACAGACTCAGGGTAGTACCTGTATCTTTTGAACTCAGAGTGCTTTCTGAAAGCTTCAAATATCTCCCAGCAGTTTAAACGCTCTTTCCGCGTCAGTCGCTTACCACGGCCGTACCGTGAAACGCTCAGATAAGCTTCACGGGTTGTGATCTGATTATTCACAACAACTTTCAGAAATTCTGTTTCGAGAAACTGTATTGATGGTGCTGGTTTTATTCCGGTACTTTTAATCGCCTTATTCCAGAAAAACTCTGAATTTGAATTACCGGGGTAAAGCGGGCTGAACGGATATCTACCGGACCTGAGGAAGTTGGCTATCCACTTATCGATATGGATAACCTCAATTCTGCTGAACTCGTCAGCACTGCAAAGCGATTTAAGAGCAGTGGAAATATCAGCCGCGAGATTGGCGTTGAAGGTTGAAAACAGGATTTTTTCACCCGGCTGTAACGTATTCGCGGCCAGCCAGCGCGCTCGGTGCATCGCGACAACCGTTTTCCCGGTTCCCGCACCACCAAGAATTCTTACTGGTCCGTTCCAGTTCCGTGTAACCAGCTTTCTCTGTGCAGGATGCAGGAAGGTGCGCCACAGCTCCAGAGGCTTATCGAGCATGTCTCTGAGCTCGTCTTCGCCATCAATCACACGGAATCCGGAAAGCGAGCGCCCTCTGGTCAGTGCAGCATCGATATCACCTGTATCGTAAACCGGCTCGTCCTGTTCAGAATAGATATCCTCAATACTCTGCCAAGGCTCACCTTCCATATACAGCTCCAGAGCTTCTGCAACTTCCTGAGGGAGTTTGTCAAACAGAGCGGTAATTTCTCCACGCGTTCCGGCTGAAAGTAGAACACCGGTATAGTCATCCGGTGTACCGATCCTGAGGAGCTGTTCAGTTTCAAGTCCCAAGGTATAAGGTACTTCAGCAGCAGTAACTGTTTCGTCCGCTTGGCTTTCAGAGCCGTAAGTACCCTGATTCACATGATAAGCACTGTCATCAGAATCAGTGTGACTGAAAGACTCATAGATTTGAATCATACCGGTGTAGGCATTTACCAGACATTTTTTGCGTCGTGCCCAGGCATAAGCGCTGTCATGGTTATTAACATGCACAAGAAGAAAATTATTTCCTTTTTCTGGTTTCAGCACAATGCCGCGATGATTCTGATCGATTCTGACGGATCTGTAGCCCGGATGTGCGGCATCATTAATTTTTTCGTAGTTAATTCCCGGAGAGTCCGGGTTATCCGTAAACTTAAGAACAAATTTAACAAAACCAGCCTGTGCTCTGCCCGAAAGCCGATCGATTGCCCTCATACAGTCTTTTGAAACAGCCAGACTACATTTCACTGCTTATACTTCCATATAATATTTGCACTTTTTAAGGTGAAGGTTCAGTGCATTGGTTACCGGGAATATGTCTGCGCTCAGAATACCGAGAATCTCACTTGGCTTTGCGTCAGCAGAATATGTGAATTTAAGGACAAACGAATTATCAATAACCTCAAACCGGCTGCCGCCAGGTAAACAGTGCTGGTTACTGATTGCCGCTTTCGCTAATGAAGGAGAGAATTTTTTACTGCCTTCACTCGCTATATCGTTAATCAGAACGAGGTATGCACTGTTGGTTTTGCCGAGAACTAATTCTCCGCTGAAACCTTTCTTGAGATTCAGATCGCGTACTTTGTAGTATTTGCGTTCGTCGCTGGTTTCTGCAGTGAAAAACTGGATCAACGGCTCACCGGTTATACCGAGAGACATTTGCTGATCGTTTCTCTCAGGTTTTTCCTCAACATGCTGAGGCAAGGAAGCAGGCACAAAACCTGAGAGGCGATTGTAGATTTCAGCAGCGATATTTCTGAGGCTGTTGACCGCATCCGGTCCGGGGCGCAGACGATCCTGATGGTCCAGACGACTGTAGCCATAGCGAAAAATCGCCAGTTTCTGAGCAAGCTCTGTAACCAGTGTGCCGGTTTCCAGCGTTGTATCCTGCTTTATTGCGCGAAGGGCATTCTCGTCAGGATTCAGAAGCAGCAGTAAAAATGCTTTTTCAACCAGGTATTCGCCGTCGCTGAAATCCGGGATGTCTGTTGCGCCCGACTCGAGTGATGCAAAGGCCGATGCTATATAGTTACCAGACTCCGGGTGAAGCTGCGAAAGCTCAGTGATAATATCTGCCGCATTCCAGCCGGCCTCCTTATCATACTTTATACAAAGGCTAATCAGGTCGCAGAGTAAGTCTGTATTGCCATACCGGCTGAAATATACATCAGCGAGTGCTTCCAGAGGGTTAATGGAGGAGCCGGTCAGTTGTGATGAAAATTTTTCCGCAGAACCTTTTAACGCAGCGTGAAACAGAAAACCTCGTACTGCATCTGTCTGACGGAGGATTTCACCAGGCTTCGAGTCCGCTGGTTCATCAGTTTCAGTTTCGCCTTGTAGCCATTCTTCAGCCAATACCCCGAAGGTAAACTCGCCAAAGTCATAATTAGACAGAGACGTGGCTGTGAGCTTGTTTATGACAGCTTCACTGGTCGCAAAAATCTTCTCTGCCAGCGAAATGGACAGGGCGGCGTTTTCCACCGCTGGTGCTGATAACTGTATAACCAGCAGCGACCCGGTAAGCCTGACGTTTTTTAGCTGCTGTTCCGAAAAACAGGTCTGCCCGTTTACACTGACTAGCAGGTCTGGCGTTAGCAAATCGTAAACCAGCGATACCCTTTTAAAGGCCTTGCTGGGCATAATGATAAATGTGGGTGTTTGCATTAACTATTCCCGGCTGGATATTAATTCGAGCAACTCCGGCTCATTTACCGGCAGATATTTCATCGCGCCTGCATCAGACTTTGCAGGGGTCTCTGACATCATGATCAGTTCATTTCTTGCCCGCGAACACATTACATACATGTTCATTTTAAAGGTGTCTGAATCTGTATCTTCTGCCTCATAATCCTGTAAGCAGGGGAGAAATACAACATCAAATTCAAGACCTTTGCAGCTCTGCCGGTTAAGAACGGTTACAACCCCCTGCCTGTCAAATATGAGACTGTCACTTGTACTGCGGTCATTACTGTCATAAGTCTGGACGGTATAATTTGTTAGCATTCCGGTCAGTAAACTGAAGAACTGCTCTCTGAGTTTATTGTCTGGTAGCACAACGCCGACTTCATGATTTCCCCGGAGCCTGAGATAGCGGGCGATGTATTCAACCTGCTGCTGCACGTTTGCATCGCAGACCAGTCTCGGTTTGTTCCCTTTTTTATCGGGTAAATCCGGTGTTCCGGATGGTAAGCCAGTATAGAACTTGCGTGCCAGCAGAGCGATTGGCCGGGTATTCCTGAAATTCCGGCTTAATGTAAACTTTCTGTCTTCGCCGATATTCAGCAAATCAGCAATCTGCGTTGTGGTTGAATTCTCTTCGCCCAGCCGCTGGTTATCATCAGCAAGTACTGTAATGGCTGAGTCACTTTCAGAAACACGTGACGCGTATTTAAGAAATTTGTAGGTGTCATTGCAGAAGTCCTGCCCCTCATCAATGATCAGGTGTCCCCAGCCTTTTTGTTTTTCCGGCTCTGCATCGGTGTACAGGTCGATGAGCCTGTCCCAGTCAGGCTTAAACTTTCGTATTTCCGGCGCATCATACGTAGCCTTATTTACTCTGGTTGTCGGGGTTCCGTCCCTTGGATCAGGTAACCACGGTGCAAAGACTTCGGGCGCCCTGTTTATTACTGCCTGAGTTGCAGTCCATGAACGCGCATTTTTATCCCATCTTGCCCCCTTTTCTCTTACTTCAATACGTCTGTCATACGGGGTGGTCAGATAGATGAGCTCCGCGCTTTCTTCATCCTGGTTTTCAATCTGCAGATTTCTCCACCAGTTATAGAACCAGGAATGAAATGTCCTGCAGCTCACATTCCGCGAGTCAGCACCGACATTCTGAGCAAATCTCTTCAGCACCCGGTTGTACATAATAACGTCAACTTTTTTGTTTTTCTTTGCGAGCAACATGGCTCTCAGGAATGCGATAACGGTTTTTCCTGTACCCGGCGGGCCGGTAACCAGTACGCGACCATCCAGCGGAGCGTCTTCGAAAATGTCCTGCTGTTCATCGCTTATATCGCGGGCGTTCGGCATTCTCATTTAACGTCCTCCTGAGTTGCGGCGACCAGGCTGAGCAGTCCTTCCAGTCCCTCATCGTTGCCGGTGAGCAGTGCTCTGTCCAGCAGCAGGTTGTTATACTCACAGCCTGTCTCCGAAATCAGTGAACAGGAATGGCAGGCCGCTTTGTTCATTTCCATCACGCCCTGAGTTTCTGCCTCAGAACATACCGGATCATTAGAACACCATTGCGCGGTTTCAACAGCTGATTCAATAGCTGCATAAAGACGATGATATTCGCCCTGCTGAACCAGGCCTCCCAGACTGCCCTCAGAGTCGCCGTCTGCGGTGTAGATCATGATGCCCGCCTGATCTTCGTCAAACGCATAAATACGTTCGCGCAGAGAGCTGGCAGAGTAGCCGCTTTCAAAAGTGAGCTGACGAATAAGAATGTGCGCAAAAGTATGCAGAGCTATAAATTTAGCTGACGGCTCCGGCAGATAAAGGCTGTTCAGGGATGCATGCTTGGCCTTTATATTTTCCAGTCTTCTGGTGAGCTGGCCGTGGTTGCGGTCTTCCCAGTCGCTGATTTGCGTACTGCTGAACTCGATGAAAATGCCTTCCCCGAATACTTCAGTGGCAGGCAGCCATTTCCTCTCATCTCTGGTAGTCGTTGCGGCAATAATATTACCGTCCGGCTTTATCCGTTCAAAACCACAGAAAGCACGTACTTCCCTTAGTTTATCAATCAGTACAACTCGCTTTATTAATTTTCGTAGTTCTGATGGTGAACCGGAAGGCTGTTGCTGCACCCGTGCCTTAAACAGAGGCCACGAGAAAGAAGCGGGGTCCTCAGAGGTCAGGATCTGCCATTCAGCCTTTCTGATATCTTCATCCCTGGGTATTTTAAATTCTCTTTTTTCGGTGTTTTTCCCGCGGATAGCCTTGAGTACGGATTCCGTATCAGTGCCTAGTGTTTCGGCGATCTCTAAGGCTATGGCTTCCGCTCGCCCCGCCTTCTTTCTTCTTTCCGCGTCCAGCAAGTCCTCGTATTCACTATTCTGCTTTATTTTTTCAATAAGCGGATCTGTCTCAGAGCAGGAACCGACCGGAATATCCAGCGCAGATTTTATGATGCCGTAATAGAGGTTGCTGGCGCCTCTCTGTAACACCCGAAGCGTTTCATTGCAGGAAGTGAGGGTTTCCCTGAATTCATAAGGTTGCTTGCCAAGACAGGAGCCGGGCACGCTGCCAGGTGCCATGATGGAACCAAGAGACTGTGAACTGCCACAGTCGGGATTTCTGCAGGTTACTTTAAGGGCATCTAGGCCACTGCCTTCACCCGATTTGCTTTCAAAATAAAGTTGGGCGCGGGAGTCACTGCCTTCCGTACATGTGCCGCCGGACTTTTTATGCGCCCATTTGTCCCACGGGATATCCTGAAGGTGACCGTGGTTACAGGCAGCAACAAACCGCATCGGTACCAGGGTTCGGTCTTTACAGGCAGCGTTCTTACATACGGGAACGCCGTCAGCATTAACTGCTTCATCACTGGCTTTGCGGTATTCCAGCTTTCTGCAGCGTGAGCAGAAAAGCCAGGCAGGGAAGCGCGAAGCCCACAGCCCGTCGTGTGAATCTCTGACGACCGGAGGGGCTTTTTTGAGATGAAATACACCGGTGGCCTCGGTGAGCCTTTTCAATTCTATCCGCTCCAGCTTAGAGGGCCACTGATCCGTTCCGTTCATGATCAGCGACTCTTCTCCGATATCCACAATGGCGCCCGGGCCGAAAGGGCTGATTAATTGTGATGTCCGGAAGGTACGACGGTTTCCGCTCATCTCTTTTCTCCTTTAACCTTAATTAATGTCTCACTATCCACGTTGCGCATGGAGTTCAGTGTGGCCCAGCCTTTGTCTTCACTTTTAGCATCAAAGCTCTTCATCAGCGGCTGGAACTGCTTGCCTGCTTTCCGGCTTTCATAGCGGTTAATATCGCCCGATTCGGCTTTGCCGTGCCATTCATCAATTAGGTTGTCCAGAAACAGAAAGATATCCTTCTGCTCTTTCCCGGTAAGGCCTTCCATTGCGTTTTGCATCCTTTCTTTAAGTGCATCGGTTACCCGTTTTATGTCCTCGTTATCCTTGCGGAAGTGCTTTGCGCTTCCGCTATCACGAAGGCCTGCCGCAGCCCGGATGGCAATGATGAGAGCAGCGTGCAGCGCCCGTTCCATTGCCGGCTCCGTCCACGGTGTCACGCTGGTGGCCTCAACATGCCGGTAAAGCGCCTGATGGTAGCTTCTGAAAGTCTCGTAGTGAGAAATGTCCCGCGGCTTATTTGGTGAATACAGCGTGACCACAAGACCGGGAGGATATTTGCTGCTCCGGCCAACCCGGCTTGATGCCTGAATATACTCAGCTGAGGATTTGGGTTGCCCGACCACGATCATCGTATTAAGTCGGCTGATGTCCACACCAACAGAAATCATATTGGTGCAGGGCAGTATGTCGACGGCTTCACCCGAACGCTGCGGTTTGGCAAGATTCTTAAGAAGCTCAGGAATTTTGGGCCCTTTTACGTTTGCACTCAGTTCCTCAACACGTGTAATGTCACGCGCATCCTGTTCGTCTGTTGCTATAACCTTTATCCTTGCAGGAATGTCATCCCGCGCCAGGGTCATGGTTTTCCCCAGTTCCCGGCGGCTGTTGTGATAAACCGGCAGCGTCCAGTAACTGTCAAGTACAGTGTCCTGCATGCCCAGTGAAACGGGGGCCTGCAGAATTGCTGCTGCAGACTGCACCATGGATGTCTGACCTGTATGCCCCGATGGCATTACGCCCAGATACATCCGGCCCGGCCCTGTTGTATCAGACTTTGAAAAGAATGAATCATCATCTTCAATGCCGGTGGGCGGGAATATGTTCACTTTTCTGCCAAACAGCCGGTTTACCTGGTAGGGGGCATTTCGGATGGTTGCTGTTGCGGCCAGTACTTTGGGCCGCTTACCGGCCATGCTGATGGCTGTATCGATGCCCGATTCATACACCGACGCAATGGTGCCCAGTGGCCCGGATATCAGATGCAGCTCGTCCTGAATGATCAGCGACGGTGGTAACGTGTGTTCGGGGGCAATCAGATTGTGGGCTTCTGCAATCCAGGCGAGTTGTGCAAACTTGTCCGTGGTTGCGATCAGCAGCGTTGGTGGCTGGCTGTAAAGTTGTTCATCGATAACCGAAACGGGCAGAGATTCGTGAAAGTCACAGCCGCTGTCCGGACAGTAAAATTCAAATGAGGTCGACGTTGAACGAATACCATAATCTTCGTTGTTGTCTGAAAAGTACTGGGGGATCACAGGCTTGCTGCACCACGGACAGCTTCTGAGCTGAAACGGGTTGTCGGGCTCATTCTCATTCCGCAGCGTTTCAAACTGCTGAACTGCAGCTCTATATTTGTTAGGGGAAGTGTTGCTGCCTGCCCAGAACCCCAAGGTAATCTGTTCTTCGCCAAGAAGTTCGGGCTCCTCCTTTCTGAGTGATTCCAGCGCACAAATCAGCGTGCCGGCACGTTCAAACTGCTGTGATGTAAGCAGTCTCAGAGTATACCGCTTGATGACTGCTGTACCACCACCTCTGGTGCCGTGCAGTATACGACGGGAAATAATTTCCCAGGCCGCCACGGCAAGATAGGCTTCTGTTTTTCCGCCACCAGTGGGGAACCACAACAGGTCTGCTTCATCGTGTGATTCAGGGAGTTCCCCGTTTTCATCCGAGATCATCGATTCCAGCACTATCAGCTGATAAGCCAGCTGAAACGGCCTCCACCGGTATTCATCCTTAAACTGAGCAGCGCAGTAATCGGGAGTTATAAATAACCCGTCTGCGTCCCTGGATACTGAGGTTATTTTCTCATCTGAATGAATCATCTGCATGAGCATGGCACGGTTGGCCATTCTGAATGCAAACATTGCATTCTTGTTCCGGCCCAGTTTCTCAATGCCGCTGAACAGTCTTTCTGACGCCTTTTTCAGCCGCGAAAAAATATTCGCCCGTGCGGTGTCATGCTGCTCTGGGAGGATCCTGTGTTCCAGTTCCTCAATCCAGTAACTGTAGCCGTTAGCCAGCGTTTCCAGCGAAATAATAACATCTTCATCAGTACTGTAAGCGGGAAAGGCAAGTTTGTGAAGATTCAGCACATCTGCGGATATTTCCCATTTCTCAAGATCCTCATCGCTGAAGTCTGCAGTAAGCGGCTGAATTTCGTAGGCTGGCAGGTGCTCGGAAAACAGAGTCTCAGGCGAGGCATTGCCCTGAGAAATCCAGTTTGCAGAAACACCGTGCCCCACAGCCCATGTCACACGGTTTCTGTAGATAAGGGAGAGCTCAGCATGCTCTTCGTCATTCCTGAATCTGGCAGAATCTGGATACTTGAGAACAGCGCCTTCCACGACGGATACTTTAATACCGGCTTGGAAAAGGCAATATCCCACTTCCAGCTTTTCTGTTCCAGTATGACGGTTTGTTAGTGCAATAGTGACTATAAAATCATCGCCGCTTTTGCGTTTTTTAAGAATAAGTGCGGCGTTATCATCCCAGATTTTTTTTTCGACTTTACCGTATTCATTCAAAACATAAGTCTGGCAAAAGCTGAGAGGTTTTCTGCGCCATTCACTTGCCTGTCCAGCAGTATATTTGCCGGCACTCAGCTCTATTTTGAGCGAAGTACCTTTTTTCACTGCGAATGAAAGCGCCATTGATGAAGGTTTGAAATCTGATTTGAGTGCATCCTCATCACTTTGTGAATCCTGCTCGTCATCAGTAATTTTTGTCGCTGCTACGGGGTAGAGTATTCCTGATAAATAGCGTTTTTGTGGCGAATCTTTGAGAAGTTCTGTCTCTGAACTATATGGGCCTGTAAGTTGCTTTCGGATAAAAGATAAAAGCTCGTTTCTTTGCGCATTGAAGTACGCTGTGTCCATTTGCACTCGTCCCTGATAATTATACTGCTAATATTTTATTATACTAAAGTCTAACGTGTAACCTAGTTTTTTTAATATGTCACTCATATTTTTAAAAAAATTCGCTGTCTGCTAAGAGTGTATTTCTTTCTATATATTTATAAAAATAATCATCACCATCTTCAAACATTTGAATCCTTATCAACTCTATATCGCTGCTCTCTAGCTTGTCCCACAAAACAGCATCAAAGGCTAGTTTGTCTAAATCCTTGGCGTGGTACATAAAGCTTTTGCGCTCGAATTTTTCGAATGGGTTCTGAAGAATGCTTTTAGTTAGCCGACTTTTGTCATTTAAAAACTCTTCATTATTCAGAGGGCTGTTTGGTTTTTCAGATTTTCCGTATTTTGTCAGTAAGTCTTTATAAAATGACTGGTAATCATCTCTTAGCAATGTAAGTGATACTTCGCCAGTTTTATCTGCGTGCTTAAGCATTAATAGCAAAAAGATGATTTTGAATGAAAACGTATAATCTCGTTGCTCCAAAAACTCGAAAAAATCCTCCCTTCTCGTGGCTTCGCTACGAAGCTTCAGGTTTTTTTCTTCGCGTATCTCGTGAACTCTACTTTGTTTGTAATAGTTAAGCATTTTATTGCCAAACGGTAATTGCTTGTCAGGAACTACACTTAGGTTTTTTACCCATTTTTTTACTGTGCCCGTGGAAACAAATAGTTCTCTTGCAAGTTGTTCATCATTTACATAATCACCGAATTCATCCTCGAAATTAAATAGCTTAATAGGTTTTAGATTTCTTACGGACTCATAAAGGTGATCAAGAACAATCTCTTCGCCTACAGGTGCTGCGTTTGGGTTAAACACATCAGCGAAAGGTTTGTAATCAGTCAAATTGAATATGCTGTGTAAGCTCCAAGGTTGAAGTGCTGGCCCATAGCTATCGACAACATCAACTACGTAAAGCGCTTCTTTTCCTGGGTGGTTTCGTGTACCCCTTCCCAACTGCTGCATGTATAGCACTTTGGACATGGTCGGTCTTGCCATTACGATAATTGAAGTATTGGGGGCATCCCAACCCTCATTTAACAAATCACATGCACATAAAAACCGTAGTTTTCCTTCTTTATATTTTTTTAGACCTTCTCGGCTGTTTGCCGATACAGCCTCCGCACTAATTTTGTTTTTGTTTAGAAGCGTAGCGAGTCTATTAGCGTGTCTTACATCTACGCAAAATATAACACCTTGAAGTGAAGACAGAGATTGGCGGGTAGTGGTGTCTTCTTGGCCAAAGTATTTAGAAATAACATCAACTATCAGCTGATCTCGAGAAGGAATGATGACGTCATTATTGAGGTCGCTTTTTACAAATTCTTTCCCATTAAATCTTACTTGTGAAAAATCAATATTACTCTCTAATCGAAAAGCGCGTATTGGTGGTAAGAGGTGTTGTTTTATAGCCTCTTCTAAGGTCATGTTTAGTCGGTATCGACCAAATATCTCAGCTAAGTCTTTTTGATCCAATCGTTTATCGGTTGCAGTGCAACCCAGAAGCGTTTTGGGTTTAAAGTGTTGTAGCACTCTTTTAAGACCTTGTGCAGGAGCATGATGTGCCTCGTCCACTACAATATAGTCAAAGTGGTCTGAAGGAAGAGACGAGAAATGCCGCTGTATGGCTTGCGTTGTTTGTACAATAACATCTGCTTTTAAATCGGTTATATCCGAAGACATATTCAGACAAGAGTTACGCTCAACAAATCGCGACTTTGTTTGGTCGCGAAGTTCCTTGAAAGGAACAATAACTAATCCCCTCTTTGCCAGCCCCAGTTTTCGCTGCCTATCGTGGTCAGCGATAAATACTTCTGTTTTGCCTGTGCCAGTCGGAAGTACCAATAAAAAAGTATCTTTTCCAGCCTCTCTACTATTTTGTATCTCAGATAGAGCGTCTTTTTGGTGTTTAAAAAGTGAAAAACTAATGTTTCGAAACTGACTTGCTGAGGGTTTTTCGCAGAACGATTCCGTGTTTCCAAAATAAAGCCGAATTTGATCAGCAAACTTTTTTTCATCAGCCATTCCCGCATTTGACCAACGATATACTTTTATACCGTCTTTCATTAACGAGTTCTGCTTAAGTAGCTGGGAGAGGTATCGTTTTCTATCAATCACCAACGGGTGATGGAAAGCTTCGCCATTTAATTCAATTGCAATATCACCGTGTCGGGTTTTTAGCATGTAGTCTACATAACGGCTTTTACCGCGTAGATCTATGTATTGATGTTCCCGTTCAAGTGCATAAAGATACCTAGAACCATAAACCTGTTCAAATAGGCTTTCGAAGTTGTACTCAGGCCTTGTGGGATCTATTTCGTTTATGTGCCTGTCAGTACCATATTGTTGAAAATCATATTCATCGTCTGATTCACCTAAAACGGTGTCAACAAGCCACTTATTGTCAGGTTCTTGATCATCAATGAATCTATATAGCTTGGAAAATTTATGCATAAGCGCATTTTGCCAACCAGTATATTCATGATATGGGAATTTAGGTTTGTCAGTGCCATATAACCGTGTATCTAGAATAATGCCAGTTTCTTGCGCGGTGTCACTGTATAGATCTGAAGTATATTGTGAATCGATTAGTTGAAATCCTTTGCTTTCTAATAACTTCGATAAACTCATCTACTTCTATCCATAATCACAAAACTTTTTCCCGACATTATCCCTTCACCACTTCAACCGTAACCCACTTCACATCTTCTCGCTTCAAGCCATCCTGACTCGGAACTGGGTTTAAATTGCGTGCGGTGAGTCCATTGTTGTTAGCTAAAGTAGCCAATTCCTCGTAGCTAACCGGGTGCATGGGTCTTGCTTCATCATTGGGGCCGAACCGAAGGCTTATGTACATGGTTCCGTTTTCTGATAGCAATTCAGCCAAACGTTCTAATGCTCGTGGCCTTTCACTTTCCGGCAGGTGCATCCATACAGCGGAAAGCAGCACTAAATCGTATGTTTCTGGTTCTTTGGGGAGGGCGGTAAGCGCAGGTAAGCTGGCGTTACACCATGTAACACTGTTATATGAACTAGCCTTTGCTAGGGTTCGTAACTCATCAGCAGGTTCTACAGCTACTACTTTCCAGCCTTGCTCGGCTAACCAATTTGCATCACGGCCACTGCCAGCACCTACATCTAATGCTGTTCCCGGATTGGTCCTGTGCAAAAAGGCTTTCCAATCGCAATGTACCTTCTCGGCATCTACCGAATTATATAAGTCGAAGTAATGCTGCGCTTTTTCGCTGTAATGTTTAATCGTTTGTGTCACTGTGAACAGAGTCCATTCTTTGTTTGACCTTAATTTACCGTATGCACACATGCTCGGCTAGCGAATCCAACCTACCAAAACTTTGATCCAGCGCAAAGCCTAAGTGCACTATTCAGTATACTTTTTAAGCTGGCCCAGCGTCATAGCCTCACCTTGACCTCGATTATCAAATACCCGGAGCACACTGTGAAAAAAACACCTTTTATCTTATCCATATTGTTTGTTGTGCTTGTATTTGTGGTTGTCAGCATGGTTTTTAATGGCGACGAAGACCTTGATGTCGTGTCGGGGAACGGGCGAATTGAAGCTACCGAAATTGGTATTTCGGCAAAAGTCGCAGGGCGTGTTGAAGAAATATATGTCCGGGAAGGCGACATGGTCAGCGCAGGTGACGTGGTCGCAAAGCTCGATGCGTCTACCATAAACAGTCAGTTGCAGCAGGCTAAAGCGCAGCGCCAGCAAACCCGAAGCGCTGTTGAAGCTGCAAACATGGCCATAGCCCAGCGAGAGAGTGAAAAGGCCGCATTAGAAGCAGCCTTGCTTCAAGCAAAGGCTGAGTTAAAAGCGGCTATCGCTCATGCCAAGCGCACCAGCGAACTGGCTAAAACCGGGGCTGTATCCAAACAGCTAGCAGAAGACAACCTAACATCAGTAGAAAGCGCCAAGGCTGCGGTTAATGCTGCAAAGGCGCGATTAACTGCTGCCGATGCCACTATTGAAGCAACGAAAGCACAGTACTTCTCGGCGCAGGCGGCAGTAAGTGCAGCCGATGCCACCATTGCCCAGATAGAGTCTGAAATAAATGACATGGTGCTTAAAGCGCCGCGCAACGGGCGCATTCAATATCGAGTGGTTGAGCCTGGTGAGGTGGTTGGCGCCGGTGGCAGAGTGTTAAGTCTGGTGGATCTCACCAATGTTTACATGACGTTCTTTTTGCCTGCCTCTCAAGTGGGAAGGCTGGCTATAGGAGGCGAGGCGCGAATTGTGCTTGATGCAGCGCCCAATATAGCTATTCCTGCGGTTATTTCTTACGTGGCTGACGTTGCCCAATTTACTCCTAGGTCGGTGGAAACCCAAAGCGAACGCGAAAAGTTAATGTTCAGGGTGAAAGCCCAAATACCTGTTTCTTTATTAAATCAACACATTGAAAGGGTTAAAACGGGCTTGCCTGGCGTTGTTTGGGTGAAGCTAAACGAAGAAGCTACTTGGCCTGAAAGCCTTCCTGAGCTTATTGAGTTTATTGAGCGATGAGCAACATTATTGAGGCGCACGACCTAACGGTTCGGTACAAAAACGCTACTGCCCTTAGTAATGTTTCGCTATCTATACCTGCGGGTGTAACGGTGGGTGTAATTGGCCCTGATGGAGTGGGGAAGTCTACTTTACTGTCATTAATCGCGGGTGAAAGGGTGATGCAGCAAGGGCAGCTGAGAGTGCTAGGTGGGGATATACGCAGCAATAAGCACAGAAAAATCATCTGCTCCGACGTTGCCTATATGCCTCAGGGGCTAGGTAAAAACCTTTATCCCACGCTAACGGTAGAAGAAAACCTCCAGTTTTTTGCCAAGCTGTTTGGGCATAGCAGTAAACAGCGCAGGGCCCGTATAGACAACCTAACTAAGCGAACAGGGCTTTATCCTTTTTTAAGCCGGCCTGCGGGTAAGCTATCTGGTGGAATGAAGCAGAAATTGGGCTTATGTTGCGCGTTAATTCACGACCCTCGCTTATTGATTTTAGATGAACCCACTACGGGTGTAGACCCGCTTGCCAGAAGTCAGTTTTGGGCATTAGTTCGCGACATACGTACCGCTCGGCCAGAGATAACGGTTTTAGTCGCAACAGCGTACATGGAAGAGGCGCAACAGTTCGACCATCTAATTGCCCTCAATGCAGGTGAAATTTTAGCGACGGGAACAAGCGAGGAGCTGTTAACACGCACACATACCACTGATTTGGAATCAGCGTTTATCGCGCTTTTACCGGATGAGATTAAGCACAAGCATCAGCGCGTAGATACTCAAACTCACTTAGCGAGTAATCACACTGAAACCGCTATTGAAGCGAAGAATCTAACCATGAAATTTGGTGACTTTGTTGCGGTAGACAAGGTAAGTTTTAGTATTAAAAAAGGTGAGATCTTTGGGTTTCTGGGGTCGAACGGTTGTGGCAAGTCGACCACCATGAAAATGCTAACCGGCCTGTTGCCTCAAACCGCAGGCGAAGCGTGGATGTTAGGTAGCCCGCTAGGCGCAAGCGACCTTAGCACGCGATACCGTGTAGGCTATATGTCGCAAAGCTTTTCCTTGTATTCAGAGCTAACCGTAAGGCAAAACTTAACGCTGCACGCCAAGCTTTTTGACGTTGCCGCCAACACACTCAATACGCGGGTGGATGAAATGCTAACTCGCTTTTCACTTCACCATCATCAGCACAGCCTGCCAGACGCTTTACCGTTGGGAATACGTCAACGCTTGTCTTTAGCTGTCGCTATGGTTCATAAACCTGAAGTTCTCATTCTAGATGAGCCCACATCTGGGGTAGACCCCGTTGCGCGGGATGATTTTTGGCAGCTGCTTATAGGCTTAGCGCGCCAAGATGGCGTAACCATTTTTATATCTACGCACTTTATGAATGAAGCGGCGCGATGTGACCGCATTTCACTGATGCATGCGGGCAAGGTTTTAGCTACAGACACACCGGAAGCGATAAAAGTGAATAAGTCTTCTCACTCCCTTGAGGAAGCTTTTATCGCCTATTTGTTAGACGCACAGTCTACTCAAGATAAGCTTAACGATACGGCATCAAATCCCGCTGCTTTTACAGCGCAATCAACTTCAAGCAAACACACTAATTCCCTTCGCCGGTTACTGAGTTATACCTCCCGAGAAACATTAGAGCTTATAAGAGATCCTATTCGCCTAACCATGTCATTTCTGGGAAGTATGGTGCTTATGGTGGTTATTGGTTATGGCATTACCATGGATGTGGAAGATTTGCGTTATGCGGTGTTCGACCGCGACCAGTCTGCAACAAGTATCGAGTACCGCAGTGCTCTTTCTGGCTCGCGCTATTTCAACGAGCAACCTGCCATCGTTAGTTACAGCGATATGGATAAAAGAATGAAAAGCGGCGAGATTTCTCTTGCCGTGGAAATTCCGCCTGAATTTGGGCAGAAGGTGCACAAAGGAGAGCAAGTGCAACTGGGCGCGTGGATAGATGGGTCTATGCCTTCACGTGCCGAAACCATACAAGGTTACGTTACAGGCATTCACATGACGTGGTTGCTTCAGCAAGCATCACAAATGAGCCAAGTGCAGTCAACAAGCGATGTTAATGTGGTATCACGCTATTTGTACAACCCAGATATACGTAGCCTAGTGGCAATTGTGCCTGCGGTAATACCCATGCTACTTCTGATGATCCCTGCGTTATTAACGTCGCTAGCTGTGGTGCGAGAAAAGGAGCTGGGTTCCATTATCAATCTATACGTTACGCCGGTGACAAAACTTGAGTTTCTACTTGGTAAACAGCTTCCTTACATCGTAACTTCTTTCGTCAGTTTTCTGCTGCTGGTGGCAATGGCGGTATGGCTGTTTAACGTGCCCCTTAAAGGTGACATTGTGGCGTTATGCGTTATAGCTTTGTTGTTCGTCACGTTCTCAACCAGCTTTGGCTTGCTGGCATCGGTATTCACCAATAGCCAAATTGCCGCTATCTTGCTCACAACCATAGGCACTATGGTACCAGCGGTTCAATTTGCTGGCATGATCACGCCTGTTTCTGCATTGGAGGGCGCAGGTCGCGTTATTGGGGAAGTGCATCCGGTTAGCTATTTCTTGTTGGTAAGTCGCGGTATTTTCAGCAAAGGTCTGGATTTTAGTTCGTTAGACTTCGCGATTATTCCCATCGCGCTCTCTATACCTATCACATTGTGGCTTTCCACTGTTTTGCTTAAAAAACAGGAGCGCTAAGAGTGAAAACAAAAACTGTTTTTCAATTAAGCATTAAAGAACTGTGGAGTTTATGGCGTGATCCGGCCATGCTTATTCTTATCGTCTACGTTTTTACGCTGAATATTTACACGGCCGCAACGGCGGTACCTGAAACCCTTCACAACGCGCCAATTGCTTTTGTCGACCACGACCAATCTCAATTATCCCGAAGAGTTATTGATGCTTTTGTGCCGCCTTACTTTCTAACTCCCGAAATTATTGAGCATCATCAAGTTAACGAAGCTCTCGATACTGGCTTGTTTACTTTTGTAGTTACCATTCCGCCTAACTTTGAAAAGGAGGCAAGTAAGGGGCTAACCCCCGATATCCAAGTAAACGTCGACGCAACGCGTATCAGTCAAGCTTTCACCGGAAATGGATACATTACTGAAATTATTAACGATGAAGTGGGGGCTTATTTACGAGGTCATAAAAGTGAAACTGTGCTGCCGGTCGAGTTAGTGCTTCGTGCACGTTTTAACCCAGCATTAGAGAGCTACTGGTTCGGTTCTGTGATGGAGTTGATTAGTGCCGTTACTATGATTGCCATTATTTTATCCGGCGCTGCGCTTATCCGTGAAAAGGAGCGCGGCACAATAGAGCACTTACTGGCAATGCCCGTTTCAAACAGTGAAATCATGCTCTCTAAAATTCTCGCGACCAGTCTGGTGGTGTGGCTCGCTACACTAATGTCGGTCTACTTAATCATAATGGGCGCGTTGGATGTGCCAATAAGTGGCGACATTCGCCTATTTATGGCAGCAGTTGCATTACAGTTGTTTGCGGTATCGAGTATGGGAATTTTTATGGCTACCATCGCTCGTTCCATGCCGCAGTTTGGTCTGCTGCTGATATTAGTTTTATTACCGCTTCAATTGTTGTCAGGGGGCACCACACCCAGAGAAAGTATGCCTGATTTCATCCAATACATAATGTTACTGATGCCTAATACGCACTTCGTAATGGCATCTCAAAGCGTACTTTACAGAAGTGCAGGCATTACCGTGATATACCCGCAACTCATCGCGCTTTTTCTAATAGGGTGCGCATTCTACTTTATTGCCTTTAAACGCTTCAAAAACACAATTGGAAGCATGGCCTAGCATTTTTATTACTAAAAAGAGCTTTCACTTTATTTTTAGTGAATGGTAATAATTATCATTTGAAGTTGCTTTACTTTTACGTATAATCTGCGCTCAAAAATAACCCTGTTGTTAATAACCACATATAACACTGAGAAGACCATGAAACTAAGCAGTTTATTTGCACTAACGCCTATCGCGTTTGCTTTGTCGGTAAATGCACAAACCACGCAAAACGATACAGTAGAAGTAAAAGAAGCAGATGTAGAAAAAATTCGTATTGTGGGTGTTCGCCAAAACCGTGTAAGTCGCGGTGCAACTGGCTTGACCATGGAAATCAGTGAAACGCCTCAGTCTATCAGCATTCTTTCTGAAGACCTTATGCAGTCGTTTGGTGCGTTTAACATTAACGATGCGCTAAAGCTGGCTCCAGGTATCAATGTTGAAGAGTGGGAAACCAACCGTACTAACTACACTGCACGTGGTTTTGAAATTAAAAACACCCAAATTGATGGTGTAGGCCTGCCTAACGACTGGGGTATTGTGACCGGCGCTGTTGAAGCTTACGGTTACGAAGAAATTGAAGTGATTCGTGGTGCGAACGGCCTACTTACAGGTGTGGGTAACGCGTCAGGAACCATTAACTACGTGCGCAAGCGTCCTACCAATGAAGAAGGTGGTGAAGTAGGTGCAAGCATTGGCTCTTACAACTTCAAGCGCGTTCAAGGCGACTACTCAATGTTACTTACCGAAGACGGCCGCTGGGCTGCGCGTGTGGTAGGTAGCTTTGAAGACAAAGAGTCTCACCTAGATGGTTTGGAAAACGATCGTGGCTTTGTTTACGGTGTTATTGACGGTCAGTTAACCGACAACGCAACAGTAACCTTTGGCTTGTCTTACCAAGATGCCAATACTGATGGCAACACGTGGGGCGGGCTAGTATTTAACTACACCGACGGCACCCAAGCCGAGTGGGACATTAACGACACGACTACTCAAGAATGGACAAAGTGGGACACTGAAACCACTAACGCCTTTGTTGAGCTAGACTACGAATTCGACAACGACTGGCAATTGCTACTTAGCTACAACTTCCGTGGCTACGAAGATGAAAGTAAGCTGTTTTATGCGTACGGCGCTATTGATAAAGAAACTGGCTTAGGTTTAGTTGGCTGGCCAGGTCGTTACGATTCTGAAATTGATTCACACCTTTTTGAAGGCCGTGTATTTGGTAACTTCGAGTTGTTTGGTCGCAGTCATGAAGTGAACTTCGGTGCAAGTCACGCTACTAGCGATGACGTGTCTTTTGTTCACGCTTTTGATTACGGCACCACACCGGCATACGGGCCAACACCAGCTTTCCCATATGGCTTAGACGCTATTGCCGAGCCAGAGTGGTTGGGTGTATCTGAGTACTCGAATATTGAGCAAACACTTACCCGTTACTTTGGCTCTGCCCGATTCAGCGTAACTGACGCAATGCACATCATTGCGGGTTTCAACGCCATTGATTTTGAGCGTACCGGTCAAAACTCAGGTGCGGTTATCGACAACTCAGAAAGCGAAGCTAGCCCTTATGTAGGTGCAACTTACGCAGTAACAGAAGATGTGAATGCGTACGTAAGTTACTCTGACGTGTATCAGCCACAAGAGCAGTATGACGTAAACGGCCAATACCTTGACCCAACTAAAGGTAAGAACTTTGAAGCGGGCTTCAAGGCACAGTGGTTCGACGACAGACTACTAACCACATTCGCTTATTTCACTGCTGAGCAAGACAATTTGGCAGCCTATGCTGGTACTAACCCTGATACCCTTCAGTATTACTACAAAGGTGTATCGGTAGAGTCTGACGGTTTTGAAATTGAGCTGGCAGGTCAGCTAACTGACGACCTACGTGTTAATGCGTCATACACCAATATTGACGTAGAAGACCAGCAAGGTAACGACGCTAACCTATGGGCACCACGTGACGTAGTTACGTTCCAATTAGGTTATACCGTACCACAAGCACCAGAAATTGAAGTTGGTTTTGGTGGTAGATGGCAGTCTGAAATCAGCAACGTAGACTACAACGTTAAGCAAGGCGCATACTTCCTAGGTAACGTTTATGCTTCTCACGCGTTTACTGAAGATTTCACTGTTCGCATGAACATCAACAACATCTTCGATAAGAAGTACATTAACAGCCTTCATACGGTTGGTTACTACGGTGCTGGTATCAATGCGCAGTTGAGTGCATCGTATACTTTCTAATGTATTCGACGTAAAAAATGCTCGAAAATTTGAATGATAAAATGCGGCTTCGGCCGCATTTTTTGTTTGTGCTCTCAGCGAGTTGTGAGCAACTTTGCAGGTTTGCCTGCGAAAGCCAATGTTTATTAATTGATTAAAATTAAACCACTTGCTACTGTTACTAAACACTAAGAAGATGGAGTTTCAAGTGACTAAGCATTTAAGCAATGCGTTTAATCATACTTTCCAACTCGCTGTGCTGACAGCGGGCATTTGTATGTGTTGCGAACTGTCGGCGCATACAAATCCGCGCAGCTATGACATTGCTGAAGCCATAGACGAGAAAGCCACACCTCAGTTAAAGCATGCATTTGATGAACAACGTTTCGCGTTTCTCGCGCTTTTTAACCGCATAAGCGAAACTGCCCAGACTGACATGGTTTGCCAATATCACAAACCTATTGGCAGCCAAGTAGGGCGCAAAAGTTGTGAGCCGCGCTATGTGAAAGATTTTCGTTCTATGCTTGAGCAAACACCGTCCCAACACGGCATCGACATGAGCCGATTGCCTACCAATGAGCACGTACGTTTGTTAACGCAAGATACAAGAGAAGAAGTCTTTGAACATGTATCGGCACTGATAGCTACGCACCCAGAACTGTATCAGAGTTTTTCCAAGCTCGATGCAATCCATCAGCGCATGCAGCAGGAAGCCGTATCACAGACCAACTAACCTAACAGCGCAAGGTGTACATAGGCTAGCATTCATGTCTCGAATTCACATATCGATGACTAGCCTAACAATTTATATTTCACATACAAAAATGCGGCCTAAAGCCGCATTTTTTGTCTTTAATTTATAGGTACTTCTTAAGCTCTAAACGAGACACCATGCCTTTGTGTACCTCGTCAGGGCCGTCAGCTAAGCGAAGTGCTCTTGCGCCAGCGGCAAATCGCGCCAGAGGGAAGTCGCTACACATACCCGCACCACCGTGAATTTGTAACGCCATATCCACCACGTTTTGTAGCATGTTAGGCACTACCACTTTAATAGCCGAGATTTCAGTCATGGCGTGTTTAACACCTAAATTATCAATTTTCCATGCGGCGTGAAGAGTAAGCAATCGTGCTTGTTCAATAGCCATACGAGCATCTGCTACGCGTTCTAAGTTGCCACCTAAGCGGATGATTGGTTTACCAAACGCAACGCGTTCGTGACCGCGCTTCAGAGCAAGCTCTAGGGCTTTTTCTGCCATACCGATAGCACGCATGCAGTGGTGAATACGGCCAGGGCCCAAGCGCCCTTGTGCAATAGCAAAGCCTTTTCCTAATCCCATAATTAGGTTGTCTTTGCTCACACGTACATTATCGAAATGCATTTCCCCATGGCCGTAAGGGGCATCAAAATCGCCATAGGCATCTAGCATACGTTTGATGGTGATCCCTGGTGTATCAAGTGGCACTATTACCATACTGTGGCGACTGTGTTTGTCGTTATCTGGGTTAGACAATCCCATGAATATGGTTATTGCAGCGTTAGGGTGGCCAAGGCCTGTCGACCACCACTTTTTGCCGTTAATCACTACGTCATCACCGTCTTCGATAATAGTAGCGGCCATATTGGTGGCGTCAGACGATGCAACATCAGGCTCTGTCATACCAAACACCGAGCGTATTTCACCTGCCAGCAATGGTTTAAGCCATTTCGCTTTTTGAGCATCGCTACCGAAGTGATACAGCACTTCCATATTGCCGGTATCAGGCGCATTACAGTTAAAAATCTCTGGTGCAAAAAGGTATTTACCCATGCGCTCAGCCATTGGCGCATATTCAAGCGTGGTAAGGCCTTGGCCTAATTCAGCATCGGGCAAAAATAGGTTGGCTAGCCCTGCTTCGCGCGCTTTAGCTTTCAGCGCTTCTGTACCAGGGTGTAGCTTCCAACTCTTCCAGTCGCCGTGATTATTTTCTGTATGGTGAAAGTCGTAAACTTCATTTTCGATAGGCGCTATATGCTCGGCTATAAAGTTATCGAGCTTTTCTAGTAAGGCTTTGGTTTTGTCGTTATGTGAAAAATCCATAGGGCACCTTTTTGCAGTTCATTTAGTTTGTAATATTTAAAAGTAGAGTAGTTGTGCTTCGCATCACGCCACCGGTCAGTCAAAACAAAGTTGATGGGCCGTTTCTAGGCGTGCGAACACTATTCCTTAAATCCATACTAGTGAAAGTTGCTCAGTGAATGAAATGAAATATAATCCTTGCTTGTTGTGAATTTCGTTCATGGTGCTGGTAATGCTTGAAAGCAGACAATTCGAAAAACTAGATCTAAACCTGCTAAAGGTTTTTGAAGCGCTGTGGCAGCACAGAAATATGACCCGCGTAGCGGAAGCGCTTCACATTACGCCCTCGGCCGTTAGTCATGCCATGCGCAGGTTTAGGGATATTTTGGGCGACCCACTGTTTGTGAAAGAAAAACAAAGCATGTTGCCAACCGCAGCCTGCGAACGATTGGCGCCCACTATCCTAAAAGCCTTGGGAGATATTCGAAAAGCACTGGGGGAGTTTGCTGACTTCGACCCTTTACATAGCCATCAGCGCTTTGTTATCGCTATGCAAGAGTCTCTTGAATTAGGGGTTTTGCCTGTACTGCTTTCAACCCTTGAAAGGCAGGCTCCTAATATTGAAATAGTAAGCACTCGCTTACATCGCGACGCTATGCTGGCAGACTTAACTAACCGCAATCTGCATTTAGTCATCGATATAGGTCGCGCCGTTGCTGCGCCCATCTCGCACTCGTTGTTACGTCGCGACACCTATAAAGTGCTTATGAATAAGCAAAACCCGTTGGCTCAGAATATAGATAAGAAAAAGTATGTGGCGGCACGCCATATTACAGTGTCTAATCGCGCAAAAGGGGCGTCGGTGGAAGAAATTGCATTGCAACAACTGGGCGTAAGCCGACCTTCTTTGTGGCGCTGCCAAAACTATCGGGCTGCGGCAGACGTGGTTGCTAAGACTAACGCTTTATTAACTTTGCCTGGATCCGTGGCTGATGCGGTAAGCGACGATAATCTGATTAGCACTAAACTACCGTATCAGTTACCAGCCTTGGAAACCCATCTTTACTGGCATAGCCAACAGGAAGGCGAACCGGGTCTAATGTGGTTACGAAATTTAATGCTACACTTGTTCGCTGAATCTGGTCTTACCAGATAGATCCTGATAGGATTCAGCGCTAACGGCGTTAATTCCATCACGGGTACTAAAGTGGTATCAACGTGTTGCGGTGCCAAGCTACGTTTGCAGTATAAGCATGGAATATAGAAGCACGAAGCAAAGTGGGGGCTTAGGTTTGACTGCAGGCACTTTGCTAAGCGGCGCGAGTTAGGGTGAAAAGGAAGCAGTAATGAAAATTCACACATTAGCAGGCTACATACAGCATATTTATCTGGTTGAAGACAGTAACGGGCTGCTATTGCTTGATGGATGTAGCCGCGCCGATGTAGATAAGGTCTGTCAGTTTATTACGCAAACCTTAGGGCGCCCGTTAAGTGATTTAAAGCTGATTGTGGTTACACACATGCACCCCGATCACGCCGGTGGTGCCATTAAGCTGCGTGAGCGAACTGGCGCGCAGGTGGCATCTCATCCTAAAGCCATCAATTGGTATTCTGGGTTTGCTGGGCGTACTGCTCACGGTATAGATTTGCTGCTAACCTGGTGGGTGGCTAACCGTATTGGTAAGCCAAAAATGCCCATATGGTACAACCCGATACTAACGCCAGATATGACCCTTGCCGACAACCAACCACTGCCCGGTTTCCCAGATTGGCAGGTCATGTATACGCCAGGTCATACCGATCACGACTTAACGCTTCAGCACATTCCTACGCATCAGGCTTACATTGCCGATGTTTTGGTACAGGTGAAAGGTGAATTAGTACCACCGTATCCGTTATGCCACCCAAATCAATATCGCGAAAGCTTAAAAAGGCTCGCTCAGTCACATATTGATACATTCTTTTGCGCCCACGTGCCGCCCACTAAAAAGTCGGATATCGATTTTGAACACGTTATCGAAAACGCACCGCGCAAGCCCAAGAATCACTGGCATTCCAGTAAGAACCGCATTAAGAAAAAGCTCTTTAATCAAACCCGCGAGCATTAATAAACAATATTCGAACTGCGCTGCTTAGTCATAAAGTAGCGTGTTTAGCTGGCACTGCCCTTGCTTTTCTGCGTTAACAACCACATTAATCCTATGAGCATATCTATAATAATGTGAAGGCAAAGATGTAAGACCAGCCCTCTTTGCACATTATTTTTAAAGGGTTTAGGTTCAAGCGAATAGGAACTGCAAAGGCAGAATACAAACAAAATAATGCAAAAAAATATCGCTACGCTTTTTGACAAGACTCGGGCAATGGCGTCGCTAACTGGCGACAAACTTAGCAGTGTGTTTAATAAAGAAACCCACCGATTCACCATTACTGGGCTTAGTCGAAGCGGTAAATCTATGCTGTTCACCAGCCTCATTACTATGCTGAAAAGCCGTAGCGAAGAGGGCTATGCGTGTTTGCCTCTGCTACGTTATTTGCCGCCATCCCAAGTGCTTGATATGCGCATAGAGCCCATTGAAGGCTACAAACCATTTCCACATTTGCAAAACATTGCTGATCTTGAAAACGGGCAATGGCCTAAGGCCACTGAAGAAGCATTCGGTTTTAAGCTGGTGGTGCGTTTAAAAGAGACTGCCTCGCTTAAGCGTCATGTACTCCCGCACAGCGACGTGGTATTTGAATTTATCGATTACCCCGGAGAATGGGTGACCGACATTCCCATGCTAAGTAAAACCTATGCCCATTGGTCAGACTCTGCGTGGGCGCAGCTTAGTAGTGGCCCGCAACAGTATTTTGCTAACCAGTGGAAAGCGTTTGTTAATCAGTTTGATTTCGAACAAGAGCCAACCGAGCAGCGCATTCAGCTTCTGGTTAATGCTTATCGCGATTATTTAGTAGAAGCTAAGGCCAACGGTATATCGCTTCTTCAGCCGGGCAGTTTTTTATTGGAGTCGAGCGATTTCGACTGGCAGGCGTTTGGTTTTACGCCGCTGCCATCTAGCATTACCAGCGATGTGTCACACCCCTGGTTTAAAGTGTTCAATAAGCACTTTGCTAAATTCCAAAGTGGGTGGTTAACGCCGTTGAAGCAGTCCATTTTTAAAGAGACCGACAAGCAGATAATTCTTGTCGACTTGTTTGAAGGGCTTAACCACAGCAGGCAGCATTTGTATCAGCTGAAGGAAACCCTGAGTCACTTGGCAGATACTTTTGTGTACGGGCAAAGTACTTGGTTTTCACGCAATGTGCTGAAAAAAGAGCAAATTGGCAAAGTGGCGTTTGTGGCCACTAAGTCTGATCTTGTGCCCGTAAGTCAGCGCGCTAACTTACTTAATTTACTTACCCAAATTACCGAAGGAGCCAGAGCACGGTTCGATGGTAAACCTATTCAGTTCGAGCATTTTCTAGTGTCTAGCATGCAAGTGACTGATGAGGGTAGTAACGACGATGCTATTCGTTATAAAGACGCTGATGGCCGCTATGTAGAATCTACGTTCGAACCTATTCCCAGCACACTAAAAGAGATGGAAGAGGGTAGCCATTTTCCAGTACCCGATGTGAGTGTGCCTAACGATTTTAAGGCGCGCATTTTAGCGGGTAAGGGCGTAGACAGATTGCTTCAGTTTTTACTGGGCAAAGGAGAGTAAGAATGAGCGATAAACCTTATAAATTTGACGAAAGCCCAGAGCAGGTAAGCCAGTCTACGCTTAGAAGCGATGCAATTTACGGCAATGCCGATGAGGAAGCGCAGCGCAATACGGCAACTGGGTATGGTAAACCCAATAATGACAGTGAAAGTGATGCGGTAAAAAAGCCACAATACAAAACCAAAGTTAAAACGCAAACTTTAGATATAGCGCAGCCTGAAACCAAACTTCCCAAGCAAGTTGCTGAAGATATATGGGAAGTCGACGCCAAAAATAGTGGCCTGTCGTTAGGTGCGGCAACACTAGGGTTTGGTGTGTTTTCCTTAATTGGATTTTTCGTATTTGAAGCATATACCACCCTTGCGGCAAACGTTTCTGAGCACCCCATCGGTACAGGTGTACTAGGCGCGCTATTAGTTGGATTTGTTAGCTGCTTTAGCTTTTTGAGTTTTAAAGAGTGGCGAGGCTACAAGCAAGTAAATACGGCGATGGAAGATGCAAGCGTTATCCGAGATTTGCTGGCTAGTAATGGGGTAGAGCCATCAGCGGGAGGAGAGCCCTTAGCGAAACAAAAGCCATCAGCGGGAGGAGAGCCTTCAGCGAAACAAAAGCCTTTAGCGCAACAAGAGACCTCAGCGGGAACAGAAGCATCGCCACAGAAAATAGACCGCGTGCTAAGCCAGCACGGCAAACGCTTTTCGCGTGGTTCTTATGCAGCGCATTGTTTCGAGCGTTACAAGCAACAGCTTCAAGACGACATGACAGGCCCAGAACGATTAGGCCTGTACGAAGACACGGTACTAAAACCGGTTCAGGAAAAGGCGCACAAGGTGCTGAATAAAGAGTCGGTGACCGCCGGAAGCCTTGCGTTTATAAGCCCAAATAATCTTATTCAAACATTCGCGGTGGTATGGATTAGCTTTCGCACCATTCGTCGAATGGCCCGTGTGTACGGACTAAGACCAAGTACAGCAGGAAACTGGAAATTGCTCAAAGTGTTGGCGCAAAACATTGCGGCGCAAGGCGTGTTTGACTTAGCTACCGATGAGGTTGCCAATCAAATCGGCGGCAGCCTGTCTGCAAAGTTTATGGAAAATTCTGCTGAAGCTATTGCTGCAGGTGCGCTCAACGCCCGTTTAGGACGAGCGTTGATCAAGTTGCTTAAATAGCGCGTCTTGCCTGCTTTTTGGGCTGCGCTATTGATTTTGCGTAGCCTAACTACAACAACAGTATGTTAGCGAGAGCCCCATAAGGTTGCAGTCGTTACGTTATAGCGCCTTTTTAGTGGGCACTACTACGTTAGCAAAGATTAATCCCGCCAATAGTGACATAAAGATAAGAAATACTTCCTGTCCCAAATGGTCGGCCTTTACAAAGTCTTGGCCCGTCATAAACGAGTTCAAGCCAATATAGGTTTTAGACCCCGGCACCAGCACTATAAGCCCGTGCATAGCCACAATTGTTGCGGGTTGGTTAGCAATGCGGGTGAACGCATTAGCAAAAATACCTAACGCAAATGCACCCACGAACGCGCCTAGCCCAGGGCTCATGTAATCAGAGCTCCATGCAGTAGCACTGTAGGCAATAAATGCTGCCGCCAATGCCCATGGAATGTGTTTAATGCGTGTTCTGAATATCGCAACTAGGGCAATACACAGCAAGAATACCGCCAGCCATGTAGCCCAGTAAGGCAGCGATTCTGCAGGGGTATACACGTTTTCACCAAACGCACTAAAGCCTACCGACACACCCAGAAACGCACCAAAGTACAGCTTAAACAGCTGCATGATGGCGTCCATGGTACGGGCGGTGCCCGACACCATGTTTCGCGATGAAAGCTCGGCAAGGCCCATCGTCAGCGCTAGTCCGGGTACAAACACAATTACTGATGAAAGCACTACCAGCGGAATGTTAATGCCCGGGTCAACGAATTGACCAATAGCGCAGGCAAGAATGCCGCCAACGAACGCGGTGACAGGCTCTAGCATTAAGTTTACGCGTTTAGACTGCTGCGCCCATAAGGTCCAAAGATATGCCACTATACCCAAAGCGCCTGACCAGCCAATTTCGCTCCAGCTTGCACCCATTAGCATAGCAAACGCGCCGGTGGCCATAGCAAAGGCAATACCTGTAACCCATTTACCGTAGGGGCTGCCCATGGCGTCTATTTCATTTAAGCGCTTGTCAGCTTCACTTAAGGTTAATTTGCCTGACAGAAGTTCACTGGCCAGTTCATCGGTGAGCGACAACGCATTCATGTCCAGTTCACCAGGAAGCAAACGCGCAGCATGGTTGTATTCGTCTTCGTGGCGGTCGCTCCAGATAACAAAAGTTAGCGAAGTTGGCGTCGAAATAAATGAAGCGTGTACACCTAAATACTTAGCAACTTCGCCAAGGTAAGCTTCAAGACGGAACGCAGGGGTACCGTACTTGTGCAGCATTTTGCCTAGCTTCACTATAAATCTACGAATTTGAATAAATTCAACGGTATCCAACGCACTGCCCTTTAGTTTTGATAAATCTAATATGAGATAAATGAGACAAAAAAGCCAGACGCATAGGAAAAGTGTCTGGCTAAAATTTGGGCGGATTGTACGGAGGGTTTTGCACGAAAGCAAAACAAATTTTCTCTTATTTTCCCTTAAAAAAACTAATCGTTTAAAGGGGTAGAAAAGTGATGAATTAAACTACGTTTTTCACAAAACAAAATGCTTTTCCTATTCCTAAGTGCGCTGTGTGAAAGGCATCCAGTCTTTCCAAACAGGCTCTAATCCTTTCATTGAAAGTGCGCTCACGACGTCTGACACAGATCGGTTGTCGTCAATATCGAATTGATTTAGTGCCTTCGATGGCGCGCTGTAACCGCCCGGCTGTGTTTGCGAGGCAGCACTCATCGACGTTATGCCAAGTGGCATTACCCCATCTCGAAATACCGCTGACTCTCGGGTAGACAGCGAGAGTTCGGCTTGAGGGTTAAATATGCGGTGGGCGCAGATGAGCTGCAGCAAATCTCGCTCGTTAGGGAGTTTACTATTGGTGAGGACGTTACCGCCGGTGGTGTTACCTTCGCAGCTACGAAGGCGCGGAAAAGCAATGGATACACGGCTTTGCCAGTAGTGTTGCTGTATTAACTTGCCGTGAAGGGCGGTCATGGCGCTATCAACCCGCCAGTCTCCCAAACCCAGTAGTGCGCCAATGCCTATTTTATCAATGCCGGCTTTTCCTATGCGATCGGTGGCCTCTAAGCGCCATAAAAAATCCTGTTTTTTACCTTGGGTATGGTAATTGGCGTAGTGCTGCGGTGAGTAGGTTTCTTGATACACCAACACCGCATCTAACCCCAGGTACTTCAAGGTTTCATATTGCTCGCGCTTTAATGGCTGTACCTCCATCATAAGGTAGCTCACTTTTTCGCGAATGGCGCTTAGGGTTTGCTCAAAATAATCCATTCCCACTTTAGTTTCGTGCTCGCCAGTAACCAGTAACACCTGTGAAAAGCCTAAATCTTTAATGGCTTCAATTTCGGTTAACACTTCGCTTATAGACAGGGTTTTGCGCTTTATTTTGTTGCTCATGGTAAAGCCGCAATAGGTACATTCGTTGGCACACAAGTTTGATAAATACAAAGGCACAAACAGCTGCATGGTGTTGCCAAAGCGATGACGAGTCATTGCTTTAGCGCGATAGGCCATGGCTTCTAAGTACTGAGCGCCAGCGGGAGAAATTAATGCCATGAAGTCGTCTAGAGACAGCGTATCTTTACCTAGCGCTCGTTCTACGTCGCCCGCTGTTTTGCTGTTTATCGACATAGCCAAATGCGACAAGTCTTGCTGCATTAATGCCTGTGCTACTTTCATACCGCCGGCTCCAAAAAGGCGGTAAGCGGGCTAGAGGCTTGGGCAAAACTGCTGGTAGCACCAAGTCCAGCTTCAAAGGCTTTTCGCCCCGTTTCTACGGCGCTTGCAAAAGCTGCTGCCATAGCAACTGGGTCCTTAGCCGTGGCGATAGCCGTATTTACCAGTACCGCGTCTACTCCCAGTTCCATGGCCGCCATGGCTTCGCTCGGCTTACCAATGCCTGCATCTACAATGACGGGTATCGACGCTTGCTCAACAATAATTTGCAAAAAGGGTTCGGTTTGTAAGCCCTGATTGCTCCCAATAGGCGCGCCCAATGGCATAACGGCGGCGCAGCCTACCTCTTCCAAGCGTTTACACAATACCGGGTCTGCCCCGCAGTAGGGCAAAACGTGAAACCCTTTTTTAACCAGTGCCTCTGCGGCAAGCAGGGTTTCGATTGAGTCGGGCAACAGGTAGCGCTGGTCTGGATGAATTTCAAGCTTTACCCAAGGGCTACCTAATGCTTCATACGCAAGTTCAGCGGCGAATATGGCTTCTTTCGCGTTCTTTGCTCCAGAGGTATTCGGCAACAGAGTAACGCCTAATGCTTTTAATGCCGAAAGCGTTTCATCTTGTGAGCTATGGCTAGCAACGCGCTTCATTGCCAAGGTCACCATGCTGCTTTTAGCTGCCTGAACCGCGTTTTTCATGGTGTCTGGATTACTAAATTTGCCCGTGCCGGTTAATAAACGTGAAGGGAAGGTGTGATTTGCGAGTGTTAGCATTTTAGCCTCCTGCCACTAGAGTAAAGATATCCACGGTATCGTTGTCACTTAAATAGGTCGTAGACCATTCTTGCTTGCTGACAATCGCTGCGTTTTTAGCAACAGCAGTGCCTTCGTCTTTCAATTGTTTAAGGGCAATTAACTCGCTAAGCGATATAGGAGAAATCACGCTCATTGGTTGGTTATTCACGTTAATGTTGATTTGGGTCATTGGCATACCTCACAAGAAGAAGAGGGGGGCAGCTTGAAGCTTTGCAGCGTACCGAGGCCTGCATGGGCGTTTACGTAGTGCCCCCATTTAATATCGGCATCGAAGCCTCTTGCCAGAAATAACAAGGCTTGGGTGGCTTGGTGGCATGCTGCCATGCCGACTACGGGGCCAAGTATCCCTTTGCTAACGCAATCTTCGCGTACGGCAACGTTATTTACTAAGCACTCGTAGCAACCGCAGGTGACTGAGTTTTGAGGCAAGTTCAGCGCTTGCCAGGTAAGCCCACTGGCTGCGGCAATAAAAAGCGGAATAGACGCGCGAACTGACGCCAGGTTTATCTGTTTTCGTACCGCGACGTTGTCGGTGCAATCCAGCACACAGGTGGCTGCAGTAATTAACGTTGGTAAGTTGTTACTATCAGCAAATAAGCTTTTAAACTGGATGTTTAGATGCGCGTTCACTTTACGCAACTCGTTGTAAAGCGACTTGGCTTTAAGCTCGCCTAAATGCATTTCGTTGTAGCTTACCTGGCGCTGCAAATTACTGATGTCGACGGTGTCACCATCTATAAGTGTAATGTTGCCCACGCCAGCACCAGCTAAATAGCGGGCGGTTAGGCTGCCTAATCCACCTAATCCCACAATAACGGCGTGCGAACTGGCCAGGTTAAGCTGTCCGTCGTGATCAATGCAATCGAGCAAAAGTTGTCTGCTATAGCGACGTATATCCTGATGCTCAAGCTTTCGGCTTACCGAGTGACTAATTGAATGAGTAGCTGAATGGCTAAGCAAACCCAGCCTCCTGAACTAATGCTTGGTAGGCTTTCAGCGGGTGTGCTGCCTGAGTGATTGCACTTACCACGGCTATGCCGTTAACACCGGTTTTAGCAACATCGCTTATGCGCGATAAGTTAATACCACCAATAGCAACGGTGGGAATGCCATCGCAAAGCTGCTTATATTTTTCTAATCGTGCTAGCCCTTGCGGCTTTGAAGGCATGTCTTTGGTATTGGTGGGGAAGATGTGACCAAGGGCAATGTAAGACGGGTTTAAAGCGCGAACACGCTGAATTTCAGCAAAGCCGTGTGTTGATATTCCAAGCCGTAAACCTGCACTACGGATGGCGTTTAGGTCTGCGGAGTCGATATCCTCTTGTCCTAAATGCACACCGTAAGCCCCGAGTTCTATGGCCAGCTCCCAATAGTCATTAATGAATAATTGGCAGTCGGTGTGTTTCACCAATTCTATTGCCTCTTTTATTTGCTGACGAATGTCTTCTTGGGAGCCTTGCTTAACCCGCAGCTGCATGATTTTTACACCCGTTGGCCAAAGGCGGGCTATCCACTGCACGCTATCTACCACTGGATAAATGCCTAATTTGGTCTGGGTGAGCGCTGGAAAGTAGGCTTCTTTACAAGACGAGGCTTCAAGAAGGACATCCTTATCCCGCTCTTTTTCATTAACAGAGGCGCCACGTTGCTGAAAGGTTACCAGTGGAAAGCTTTCTGGCTTTTTGGGAAAGCCGTTGGTTCGTGCAAAGTAGGTAGTTGACTCGCTACTTATAGCGTTTGCGTTATCCGCTGTGCAATGCCTTGGTAACGTATTGCTGCGAACTTCACTAACGTAAGCATTAGCGAGCGTTAGTGCATCTTCAATGCAGTAGTCGTGCACGATGAATGCCGCTACTGCGCTGGCTAACATACAACCTGTCCCACGAAGGTTGCCGTTTGCATATTTCGGTTGACTAAATCGAAGAGTGTGGGAGGCACAAACAAAAATATCGCTCACGTTTTTTTGCCAATGGGCGTGGCCGGCTTTAACGTACACGCTCTTTGCGCCTTTACCTCTTAAGCGATTGATTGCATTTAGCAAGCTCGCCTCATCAACAACCGGCAAATGGGTGAGCCATGCAAGTTCGTCGGTATTAGGCGTAATCATGTCTACCGTATTCAACAGCTCGTCAACTACGCTCTCGCTTAACTCACTCAGCACGCCACCCGACGAGGTCGACAGTACAGGATCCCATACAACGAAGGGGCGAGGGTTAGATGTTTTTTGAATACGTGCACACAACAACAGCGCTTGCTCATCATTAGCAATAGCGCCAATTTTAATAGCACGTGGTGGTGTATCTTCAAACAGCACCTGCCACTGTTGATTTAATGCCGAAGCGCACATGCTTTCCTTACTAAGCATAATTGAGTTGGACTGCACGGTAAGCTGTGTAGTGAGTACACAAGCATGGATGTTCAGATCGGCTAACGTAATGGCGTCGCGGGTAACGCCCGCACCGCCGCTACAGTCAACGCCTCCCACACACCACACTAGAGGTAGTGGAGTGGTGGGGTGGTTTAATACAGGATTAATCGATGCCTTACCTGTCATGGTAGCTCTACCTTGCTATCTGCTTTGTGGTAAAGCTGAGCGCCCGACTGGTTAAATGCATCGGCCATCTCTTTCATGCCTTTTTCTTTCTCAAACTCTTGCTGCTGCGCTTGTTTAGCCACATCGCGCACTTCCTGAGAAATTTTCATACTGCAAAATTTAGGGCCGCACATAGAGCAGAAATGCGCAACTTTACCAGACGCCTGCGGCAAGGTTTCATCGTGATAAGCGCGCGCAGTATGCGGGTCGAGAGCTAAATTGAACTGGTCTTCCCATCTGAATTCAAAGCGAGCTTTCGACATGGCGTTGTCGCGAATTTGTGCACCTGGGTGTCCTTTTGCCAAGTCGGCAGCGTGGGCCGCAATTTTGTAGGTAATCAGCCCCTGTTTAACATCTTCTTTGTTAGGTAAGCCTAAATGTTCTTTGGGCGTTACGTAGCACAGCATTGCGCAGCCATACCAACCAATCATGGCGGCACCAATACCTGATGTGAAGTGATCGTAGCCAGGTGCGATGTCTGTGGTGAGGGGGCCAAGGGTATAAAACGGCGCTTCGTGACAGTGTTTAAGCTGCTCTTCCATGTTTTCTTTAATCATGTGCATTGGCACATGCCCCGGGCCTTCAATCATTACCTGAACATCGTATTCCCATGCAATTTTCGTCAACTCACCAAGGGTACGTAATTCAGAGAATTGCGCATCGTCATTAGCGTCAGCTACGCTGCCAGGGCGCAGACCATCACCTAGCGATAACGCTACATCGTATTTAGCGCAAATTTCGCAAATATCGTGAAAGTGCTCATACAGAAAGCTTTGCTGGTGGTGGCTTAAGCACCACTTTGCCATTATCGAGCCGCCGCGCGATACAATGCCGGTAACCCGCTTTGCGGTAAGGTGTACGTATTCAAGCAGCACGCCAGCGTGAATGGTGAAGTAGTCTACGCCTTGCTCGGCTTGCTCAATTAGGGTGTCTTTAAACATCTCCCACGTTAAGTCTTCGGCTATACCGTTTACTTTTTCTAGCGCTTGATAGATTGGGACGGTGCCCAGGGGAACAGGGCTATTTCTCAGCAACCATTCGCGTGTTTCGTGAATGTTTCTGCCGGTAGATAGATCCATGATGGTATCGGCGCCCCAGCGCGTTGACCACACCAGCTTCTCTACCTCTTCTTCAATAGATGAAGTAACGGCCGAGTTACCAATATTCGCGTTAATTTTCACTAAGAAATTGCGCCCAATAATCATTGGCTCTAGCTCAGGGTGGTTGATGTTACACGGAATAATGGCGCGGCCTGCAGCCACTTCCTGACGCACAAATTCAGGCGTAATGGTGTCGGGTAAATTCGCGCCAAAGAGTTCGCCTTTGTGCTGCTGCGTCAGTTCGGCATCTTTAATGGCTTGGCGACCCATATTCTCGCGAATGGCAATGTATTCCATTTCAGGGGTAATAATGCCCTGCCTTGCGTAGTGGAGCTGGGTAACGTTTCTGCCCGCTTTCGCTTTTAGTGGTTTGCGGCTACGAATAAAGCGGAAATCTTCGGTGAATATGTCGTTTTCACGTTCTTTAGCAAAATTTGAAGATACGCCTTTTAGTTCAAGGGTATCGTTACGCTCTTCAATCCACTTTTGTCGAAGCGGGCTTAAGCCTTTATGAACGTCGATATTTTCTGACGGGTCGCCATAGGGACCTGAGGTGTCATAAACCGGAATTGGCGGGTTGGGCTCTAAAATAGGGTTGTCTTCGGTACCACCCACTAAACTGTCGTGTTGGTGAATAAGGCGCATGGCCACACGAATATCGTCACGGCTGCCACACTCGTAGTGGCGTGTTGAATTTGGGTAAGCTTCGCCCGCAAGTTCATTAATGAATTGTTGTGCTTGTTGGCGCTGTTCGCGTCTGTTCGACATAGCATTTTACCTTGTAGATTTAGGTTCAAAAAATGCTTGTCAGGAGTGAAGGAGAATACAATGAGTAGGTGTGGTAGGGCAGATGCCCATAACGTTAGCGGGTTGTTTGAAAAGGTTCTGGTGATAGTCACCTTTTGCCTTTTTGCTCTTACCTTTGATGATGTTTAGTTGGCGATAAACTCTAACAATCTACTTTAAGCTATGTACCGCACCGTTAAGCTCGATATTCTTATCTTAAAGTTTACGCATGTTGTTTTTACAAACTTTGCAGCAACAATATTTAGAATCTTGTGCTCTTCAGTGTTATCAAACAACAGCTTATTACCAACAATGTATCATCAACAGCAAAACAACGTCGCTTCACAGTGCCAAACTATCGCTTAACATTGTGCACATTGTATTTTCTTGTTCCCTTCGCAGGTACTAGCCTGATCAGGTTCTACGGATCCCACTTTCGCGGTCTCAGCTTACTGGGTTGCCAGTGAAGCACTCCGACAAGTTGCTTAAGTCAACTCGGGTTGTTGTTTAAATAACCCGAGTTGAGAATTCCTTTTTACTATATCTTCAATTTTACGGTTAATACAAGTACAACCAGAAAGCTAAACGAATATTCATTTAGCTGGCTAGCTGCTGACCTTCCTTGTAAAGCTGAAGGGCTGTGGCAGTGTCATGCTTGCGTTCGCTAATTGCAGACAGCAGCAACAAATCTTCTTTGCGCGATTTCATTTTAGTGGCTTTAAGCAGCGCTTTTTCCGCCAACACATCATCGCCTGAGTTGAACGCAACCTGACCTAGTGTGGAATACAGCGAAACATTATCTTCATCTTGCTTTATCCAGCTTTCAAGCAGTCGTAGCGATGGCGATGCATCAGGAATATTAAGTTGCGTGAACAGCGGAAACAGGGCGCTATTCGGGCCACGTTTTTGCCATTCAACTAGCAAGTTCTGTGCGTCGGCATGCATACCTTGGTCAAGCAACTGTTGAATGTAAGCCGCGCGGTAAGCATCGTCGTGACGAAGCTTGCGGGGTAGGGTTTCCCAATATGATTTAAGCTCGACAGCGCCTTGCTTACTGGCAATTTCCGCAAACTTACCTTTGGCAATACGCTGGCTCCATGCGGTGTAATCCGCTTTGGGCAATGCTTTACGCCAGCCTGACAAATTCTCCTGAAGTACTTGCCACTTACCTAACTTGGCAAGAATTTGCGCTTTCAACTGCACAACCTGCTTGTTCTCGCGCTCTTGCTCGTCAAGCTCGTTAAGTTTCTCTAATGCCGCATCGTATTTTTCTTCAACCATATCAATACGCGCGTGCATGACTGTTGCGGCTACTTTTGCTTTAGGAAAGTCAGTTGCCTGGACAAGGAAATAACGGGCTTTGGCTAAATCGTTATTGGCAAAAGCAATTTGCGCTGACGCCAAATAGTTAACGCCTTCGAAATCGCCGTTGGTGGTTTTGCTTAGCGCCTTCTGAGCCGTATCAAAATCACCAGCAGCCATTGCGTGTAAGCCGTCGTAAAACGCACGCTTGCGTTTGCGCTCACCTAAAGTGCCAAACCATTTATGTGAGCCTGTGATCAGGCTTAACGCCCACAATACAAGTCGAGATAGTACGTACCAGGCAATGACGGCACCTATCACTAAAATACAAAAGCTGATCACCGTCATTTCAACAGCGGTGTTACCTAGTGATATCAGTACGTAGCCCTTATCGCCTAACAACATCGGGCCAACAATGAGTGCAATAACGAATGCGGCTAATACCGCAAGGGCAATAGCTAACCATTTCATAGTGCACTTGCTCCTTGTCCGAACACCTGCTTAACGCGGCTATCCAGTAAACGCTCTAGCGGTTTTTGTGACGCTAGCTCTGTTGGGATAGGTCGCGAAATATCGGTAGCACTTAAATTTTGTAGTGCATCAACAAAGCCGGTTACCTGGCTCTTTTCAGTGTCAAATTTTTCCGTAATTAGGGTTTGCGCGTACTGCAGCGACTGGCTGTAAAGACCAGCATCGCCTTGAAGCGCGGCGGTTTGCGCATGCATAAGCTGTAGGCGAAGTTGTTCTTTTGCTAAAAACTGCGCTTCCAGTGAAAGCACTGGCTCAACCGGGCCTTCAATAGTTTTCACCGTAAGAAAATCGTTCACCAACGAACGCCACACTTTAGCAAGGTTTTCCTGCCAGTCGTCAGTAGACTCAGACAACGTAGTGTCTTCTGCATTGGCGTCTTGGGGTTTTTCAAAGGTATCAAGTGGTAGCTTATCTATTTGCGCTATCATGCCTGTAAGCGCAAGGGCTACGGAACTTTGTGATACAGGGTTAAGTTGTTGAAGTGTTTGAATGTCTTCAGCGAGTGTTGCACGAACAGGCAGTACCGACGGGTCGGCCAGCGATTTTAATCGCTTATCTGCGTTAACTAGCAGCAAAATTGCTGTGCGTACGTCGTTTTCTAACCAAAGCTTTCTGCCTGCCATGCGAACCAAGTAATCAGCTTCAGCAATAAGCCAGTCGGCCGGTCGGCGACCTTCCATATTATTAAGTTGCTCAAGGGTAGACTCTGACTGTAGCGTTAGCTTCTCATTTTGTGCTTTTAGGTCGGCGACCGTACTCTCTAGCGCCTGGTTGGTGCGCATGACTTTGTCGATAGACGCAACAATATCAGCGCGCTCGCGCTCTATTGCATTAAGCTGAGAGGCTGTAGTCTGCAGTGCAGACTCAGAACTTTTACTGGCTGATTGCTGTTGCATGTAATACCAGTAACCAGCGCCTGCCATTCCAAGCACCATAAGGAAAAGGATGATTACAACAAACCACAGTAGACCATTTCCCGACGATTTCTTTTCAGCAGCGCCTGACTGTGTTGAGTCACTGTGTGTGGCAGAAGATTCGATAACGTCTTTTTCAGCTTCCACTTTCACGAGTTCCTCTTTTTGTGGGCTACTTTCATTGTTGTTGGCCATTCAATACTCCCAGTTATCCTTTACCCAGGCGATGAGTGCCTGATCGGTGGCTCGCTGACAAACCGCGACCTCGTTGATACCTTGGCTAACGAGGCTTTTTGCAATTCGGTCGCTTACTGTTAACCATTTAATAGATTTAAGTGCAGTACCAAATTGCGCTATTAGTTGCAGTGCCATTGCTTCGCTTGTAGCGATAATGCCGCTAACTTCGTCCATTTTCCACCGTTTTGTGTAAACTGGGCGTGTAAGTTGCTCCCTTTTATAAACGCTAAAGCTATTTACTAAAATACCTTTTGCATCGAGTCCATTCGCTATGACGTCGCGACCACCTTCACCTTTAATAATAACGACATGCTGACAGTTTGCCTCATTAAGTTGATGCATTGCCAGTATACCTTCGGATGTATGGGCGTCGGGAATAGCGACCTGCGCCGATGAAAACGCTTGAAGCCCTGCTTGTAATTTTCGCGCAGTGGCATCGCCTACAGCAATCACTAACGGCAAATCACCCGCCGTATCACGTAAGCCTGAAACAACCGTATCTACTGCGTATACGCTGGTAACAACAATAGCGTTTACTGCGTTTGTCGCTAAAAATTCTGCAGCAGCCTTTCGTTCAGACGAGACATCAAGAATGTCAGACGTCGCTACGCCTACCGCATCGATGCCGGCTTTTTCAAAAGCCGACGCACTTGCTTTTAACTTTGGCAGTGGGCGTGTGAACAGCAACATGTATTCGAACTCTTATCCTTGTAAATTCAAAGCGTAAACCTGCACGCACTCGATGAAATATAACTTAGTTATAAAGCGCCTTTAAAATTTCTCCGGCACCTTGCTCAAGAAGTGATTCTGCAACTTCAACGCCGATATCAGTAGCTTTTTCTCGCGATGCCGTAGCAGAAGCAAAAAGCAATTCAGAGCCATCAGGTTGACCCACCATGCCGGTCAATGTGAGTACGTCACCATCCAGAGTTGCGAAACTGCCAATAGGCACCTGACAGCCGCCTTCTAACCTCTCATTCATGGCGCGCTCTGCGATAACACGCGTGTTGGTGTCTGAATGATTTAACGCTTGTAGCAAGCTAATAAGCTCTTCATCGTCGTTGCGACATTCAATACCAACCGCACCTTGTCCGACGGCAGGTAATGAAATATAAGCAGGCAACGACATGCGAATACGAGATTCCATTTCAAGGCGAATAAGCCCTGCACAAGCTAAGATAATGGCGTCGTAGTCACCCGCGTCAAGTTTGGCTAAGCGCGTGTTTACATTTCCGCGCAGGTCCTTAATAACAAGGTCAGGGCGGTACTTGCGAATCTGACATTGTCTGCGCAGGCTAGATGTACCTACAACTGCGCCCTGAGGCAGAGCATCTAAACTATCGTGATGATTTGAAACAAATGCGTCGAACGGGTTTTCTCGCTCACAAATAGCGTGAAGACCAAAGCCTTCTGGAAACTCTACCGGTACGTCTTTCATAGAATGCACGGCAATATCGGCACGACCTTCTAGCATGGCAATTTCGAGCTCTTTAATGAAAAGCCCTTTACCACCAATTTTGGCCAGAGGCGTGTCTAAGATTTTATCGCCCTGCGTATTCATGGGAACAAGCTCAACGGTCATTGAAGGATAATGCTCCAACAATTTCGCCTTCACATACTCAGCTTGCCAAAGCGCTAATGCACTTTTTCTAGTAGCAATTCGAACGGTGCGGGTAGTGTTGAGGTGACTCATGGCTATTCCAATCTATGTAAAAAAGAAACTAAAACGACGTATCACAAAACGTCATACGAGATACCTCGTAGTATACGCATTTTCTGTATTAATGTTTGAAATTAGACGCAGTTTTCTTCTTGGTTATTAGTAAACTTTCAGTCTATGCTGAAAGAGATATTCGATTAACTAGTTAAAAATCTGGAGAAAAGTCTTTGTATGGACAATTCGTCGCTGCGTCAATTGCTTAGAAATGCCCAACAAGATGAAGCTGAAACCAAACGTAGAAGATTAATCTTATATTTTATCTCTTATGTTGGTGGCACAATCATGGCATTCATGGCGTGGCTAAACATGGGTACCAATAATCCGTTACTGGTTGGAACGCTTGCAGGCTCGGCAGCATTTGTATACGCCAATGTCGCGTTATCTCACATGTTCCCTCGCTCGGATGTCTTTTATTACCTCGCTGGCTTGGTGGTAATGTTCACCATAGACGGCTTGGTTTATACCGGTGGCCTGAACAATACGGGGCTTTATTTTATTTTTCCGCTGCTTTTCACGCAGATTGTGGTAGTGCGATTTAAGCCAGCTATGGTGTATGTGGCGGTGACCATGGGTATCGCTATTTTTCTGCTATACAACCAAGACGGTATAGTCGCGAAGTACCCTGAAGAGCATGTTTCCCGCTTCCTCATCGCTACTATTTGTTTCATTTGTCTGGCGTTTATTGGCGAGAACTTCTGGCATCAAAGCAGAAGAGAAATGCTGCGTGAAAATTTAGAGCGCATGCGTCAGGCCAATACCGATCCACTTACCAAACTCCCTAATAGACGCTTTTTAGAAGCCGTATTTTTTGAACGTGCGATGCAAGCTCCTGGTGCTCACTTTCCTTTAAGCGCCGTGGTGGTGGATATCGACCATTTTAAGAAAATAAACGATACCTATGGCCACGACATTGGCGATGAAGTGCTGATACACATCACAGATTTGATGAAAGACGCCGTAAGAACAACTGATGTTGTAGCTAGAACGGGGGGAGAAGAGTTCTTGGTGCTGTTTCCCCACGCGACATTGAGTCAAGCCGTAAAATTAGCAGAAAAAATGCGAAAAGTTATTGAAGCTACGCCGTTTGTGGAAGGAGATATTAACCACCCGATAACAGCAAGCTTTGGCGTGGCAACGGCGTTAACCGATACCAATTTACACGCTTGTTTGAAACAGGCCGATGATAACCTTTACAAAGCTAAAAGCGCGGGTAGAAATCGAGTTGTGGAATGAGCCGTGGCCAGAAATATTCGTTCTCTGACCCAAAAAAAACACAAGGCTGACCCTAAAAAAATAGCTGGCAGCTACTGCTAAACCAGCTATTTTTCTCAATCCTATCGATAAGCGATTAGCCCAGTACTTTTTGAAGCCATGCGCTAATATCGTTAAGCTCTTGCATACATACATTGTGCTGCATTGCGTAGGTTTGCCATGTAGCATTAAACCCGTTTTCGCTTAATGTTTTAAATGCAGCATTACCCATAAATACAGGCACTACCTCATCTTGTTCACCGTGTGCCATCATTACAGGTGTTTCACGGTTGGTATCTTTTGCTTCGTTGCCAAGTAGCGATGGCTCACACATATAAGTGGAAAGTGCCAAGACACCAGCAAACTTTCTCGTATATCTAGGCGCTAAGTGCAGCGCAATAACACCGCCCTGTGAAAACCCTGCCAGTACAATGCGCTCACTAGGAATACCGCTTTCGATTTGCGCTTCAATAAGCGCTTCCACTTGCGCGGCAGATTCTTTCACACCTTCTAGATCTGCACGACTTTCAAAATCTAATGATTTTATGTCATACCAAGCGCGCATGCGCATACCGCCATTAATAGTAATAGGGCGTTCAGGCGCATGAGGGAAAAGAAATTTTACGGCCATTGATTCAGGCAATTTTAGCTCGGGCACAATAGGGGCGAAACCATGGCCTGAATCGCCAAGACCGTGTAGCCAGATAACGCAGGCATCAGGCGCAGTGGATGGATTTATCTCTACGCACGGCAGAAGTTGCTGAGTCATTCAATATTTCCTAGTTTTTGTTGTTGCTTTATCACCGATGCCTAATCCCTTTTCAACGGTAATATCTGTCTCACACAAAAATAATGGGGTCAGAGTCATTACTCTGACCCCATTATTTTTTACATTCAACGGCTGTGAACACTTAATCGCAGTTACGGCACAACCGCTTAATATGCTATCATTGCCACTTGAAATCACCACATTTTGACAGAATTTTAATATCCTATGGCTTCACTACTCGGCAACTTATTTATTCTTGCTGCTCCTTCGGGGGCAGGAAAATCAAGCCTTATAAAGGCGCTAATGGAAAAGTATGAAGGCAATACAGACACGCCTATGCAGGTATCTGTATCTCATACAACACGTCAACCTCGTCCTGGTGAAGTTGACGGTGTGCACTATCATTTTGTTAGCCGAGAGCAGTTTGAAGCATTGATTGAACAGGGTGTGTTTTTTGAATACGCAGAGGTATTTGGAAACTATTACGGCACATCCCGTGTGACGATTGAACAAACTTTGCACCGTGGTATTGACGTATTTTTAGATATCGATTGGCAGGGCGCGCGCCAAGTCAAAAAGCTTATGCCAGACACATGTGGTATTTTTATTCTGCCTCCATCACTTGATGTGCTTGAGCAGCGCTTAAATAACCGCGGTCAGGACAGCGATGAAGAGATAGCAGGGCGTATGGCGCAAGCCGTGGCTGAAATGTCTCATTTCAATGAATTTGACAGTGTGATTGTGAATGATGACTTTGCGACAGCGCTGAACGATCTGGAAGCTATCGTTACTGCACAGCGTCTGCGCACGGTAAAACAACAAATGCGACACCAAGTGCTATTGGACGAACTGCTCGGTAGCGCGTAAGCTTAACCCATAATGTCGCGTTTTGATTTAAGCACGCATGATCAGTAGGTAAGCACTACGATCTGACTGCTTCAATTTCAAACAAAACGCTAGGATCGCGGCGCGTAACTGTGTATACTACGCGGCCGTTTTTTGAATAACTTGCTCAACCTAATTTTCGGAGAAATACATGGCTCGCGTAACTGTAGAAGATGCCGTAGATAAAATTGGTAACCGCTTTGACCTAGTGCTTGTTGCTGCACGCCGTGCACGTCAAATTGCCACTGAAGGCAAAGATCCTATGGTTGACGTTCAAAACGATAAGCCAACTGTTACAGCGCTTCGTGAAATTGAAGAAGGTTTGGTAACGGCTGCTACGCTTGAACAAGCAGAACTTCAAGCTCAAGAACAGCAAGAACACGCTGAATTTGCATCAGTAGCAAACATTCTATCTGATCAGTAAAACCCACTTTTAAGGGCTTTTACGTCGTATTTAGCGCCAGTGCTTTGAAAAAAGCACTGGCGCTTTACTTTTGGCGTATTGGCTTATTGCACAATTAAACGTATTCTTAGCGTTGTAACGTTAGATAAGGGTCACGCTCCACTGTGTATTTGTTTGAAGGTTTAAAGCAGAAAGTTGTTGAGTACTTACCAACCGAACGCGTTCAGTTGGTTCAAGATGCTTTTGTTCTTGCTCAAGAGGCTCACGACGGCCAAATGCGCTCGAGTGGCGACCCGTACATCACACACCCTGTGGCAGTGGCTGGTATACTTGCCGATATGCACCTTGATCACGAAACGATCATGGCTGCACTTCTTCACGACGTTATTGAAGATACCCATTACAGCAAAGAAGACTTAGCTGAAGCTTTTGGTGATACCGTTGCAGAACTTGTAGAAGGTGTTAGTAAGCTAGATAAACTAGCGTTTAGCACCAAACAAGAAGCACAAGCCGAAAACTTCCGCAAAATGATGATGGCCATGGTGCAAGACATCAGGGTTATTCTTATCAAGCTTGCTGACCGCACGCATAACATGCGTACCTTAGGGTCGTTACGACCAGACAAGCGCCGTCGTATTGCGCTAGAAACACTCGAAATTTATGCGCCTATTGCCCACCGTCTGGGTATTCACGATATTAAAAACGAGCTTGAAGATTTAGGTTTTCAGGCGATGTACCCCATGCGTCACCGCGCGTTGAAGTCTGCTGTTAGACAAGCGCGAGGCAATCGTAAAGAGATAATCGAAAATATTCGCGAAGAGTTAAACACTCGTCTTGAAGCTTATAAGATTGAATCGAACGTATTAGGGCGCGAGAAGCACCTGTATTCCATTTACCGCAAAATGAAAAACAAAGAACTGATGTTCAACGAGGTAATGGACATTTATGCGTTTCGTATCGTGGTAGAGTCAGTAGACAGTTGCTACCGTGCGCTTGGTGCTATGCATGGGCTGTATAAGCCTATTGAGAATCGTTTTAAAGACTACATCGCTATTCCTCGTACCAACGGCTATCAGTCGTTGCATACCTCATTAATTGGCCCTCACGGTATTCCTGTGGAAATTCAAATTCGTACACAGGAAATGGACCAAATGGCAGATAAAGGGGTAGCGGCGCATTGGCTTTATAAAGAGCCTGGCGATAACGGCACCACCGCACAGCTTCGTGCGCGCAAGTGGATGCAGAGCTTGCTTGAACTTCAACAGTCGGCAAGTTCGTCGTTTGAGTTCATTGAGTCGGTGAAAACAGACCTGTTTCCTGATGAAATTTACGTGTTTACGCCAGATGGCCGTATTATCGAGTTACCAATGGGCGCCACCGCTGTCGATTTCGCTTATGCCGTACACTCTGATGTGGGTAACACCTGTGTAGGTGTGCGCGTAGAACGTCGAAACTTCAGTTTGAGTAAGCCACTTGAAAACGGTCAAACCGTGGAAATTATTACCTCGCCTAAAGCGAAGCCTAATGCGAACTGGCTAAACTTTGTGGTGAGCGCTCGCGCACGTACGCGCATTCGTCAGTACCTTCGTAAACAGCACTCTCAAGAAGCAGTGAACATGGGGAACCGTTTACTTCGTCACGCGCTAGGCAGCGTGAAATTAGACGATATTCCAAACGAAGATATTGAACGTGTGGTAGCAGAAACCAAACACGCCAATTTTGACGACTTGTTGGTGGATATAGGCCTAGGCAACGAATTAAGCGCAATAGTAGCGCGCCGTTTATTAGGTGAAAGCACAACAGACTTATCAGATAAGAAAGGTAATGTGGCTATTCGCGGAACGGAAGGTCTACTTGTTCACTATTCTCGTTGCTGTCACCCTATCCCTGATGATGAAATTGTGGCTGTATTAAGCCCAGGTCGCGGTATGACTATTCACCAAATTGGGTGCAATAACATTCGTAAACTTACCCGCGAAGAACCCCAGCGTGTGTTGCCCATGCAGTGGGACGATAACCCGCAGGGTGAATTTAAAGCGTCACTGCGTATAGAACTGATAAACCATCAGGGCACACTGGCAACTTTAACGAACACCATTTCAGGGTGTGATTCCAATATCATTGGTCTGCAAACTGAAGAAAAAGAGAGTAATATCTACTTTATTGACCTTGAACTTACCACACACAACCGTGTGCACTTGGCCCGTGTTATGAAGAAAATACGCACAATGCCAGAAGTTCAAAAAGTGTCTCGTCATAGTCAATCACGACACTAATTACTACAAATTTAGGAACCACTATGTCTAAGTCTATTATTCAGACCGATAAGGCACCTGCTGCTATTGGTACTTACAGCCAAGCAGTTAAAGCAGGCACTACCGTTTATCTTTCTGGTCAAATCCCTCTAGTTGCTGAAACCATGGAAATGGTGTCGGACGACTTTGAAGCGCAAGCCGTACAGGTATTTGAGAACATTAAAGCAGTGTGTGAAGCTGCAGGCGGCACCACCAACGACCTAGTGAAAGTTAACATTTTCCTTATCGACCTAGGTCACTTTGCGACGGTTAACGAAATAATGAGCCGTTACTTCACTAAGCCTTATCCAGCACGTGCTGCCGTTCAGGTAACAGCGCTGCCTAAAGGGGCACAAATTGAAATTGATGGTGTAATGGAACTGCCGGAGTAAGCCATGTCACCTGAGCGTTACCAGCGCATAAGACAAGTGCTGGAAAGAAGGCAAACCGACCTTACGGTTTGCCTTGAAAATGTGCACAAGCCGCATAATGTATCGGCTGTAGTGAGAACCTGTGATGCGGTAGGCATTCATCGCGTTCACACTGTGTGGGAAAAGAAATACCAGTTTCGTCGTGGTACGGCAATGGGCAGCCAGCAGTGGGTGCGCCAAACCAACCACGATAATATCAACGACGCGATGGCTGAACTAAAAGGTCAAGGCATGCAGGTGCTGGTAACCCACTTGTCTGATACCGCAGTCGATTTTCGCGATATTGATTACACCAAGCCAACGGCTATTTTGTTTGGACAAGAGAAGTACGGGGCAACCGACGAAGCCAAAGCAATGGCCGATCACGACATCGTTATTCCGATGATGGGTATGGTGCAGTCGCTCAATGTATCAGTAGCGGCAGCGTTAGTTTTATACGAAGCTCAGCGCCAGCGTACAATTGCCGGTATGTATAACACTCAGCAACTACCAGAAGAAGAGTGCCAGGCACTGGCCTTTCAAAATGGGTACCCTCGTCTGTATAAGCTTTGTCAGCGCAAAGGTTTGCCATTGCCGGCTATTAATGCATTAGGCGAAGTAGATGCCGACGATAGCTGGTGGAAAGAAATGCAAATCACTAAAGCGGAAGCAAACGCGCTCGAAGCCGACTAAGGCTTAACGTATTGGTTTCGCTTTTACTTTTGCCCTCACTTGCATAGTGGCCAGCGTGAAAAACTGGCCTAAAGCGTACTCGCCAACCCCTCAACAATCCTTTACACTTCTTTTCTTATAACACATTGAATAACACCAGTTTGTGTCTATTCAAAGGTTAAATAATTAATGTTTCAAAAGAAGGATGTCGCTTGATGCAAGCACTGGCCACTACACCCATTACTGCGCTTAAAGGCGTAGGCGCAAAGGTGGCAGAAAAGCTCAATAAAATAGGCTTGTTTACCCTTCAAGATATTCTGTTTCACCTCCCTCATCGCTACGAAGACAGAACCCGGATTTACAGCGTGGCAGAGTGCCGCCCATTTACCCATGTAAGTGTGCAGGGCGAGGTAATGAGCGCCGACATTCAATATGGCAAGAAGCGCATGCTGGTGGTCAAGCTTAGCGACGGTACTGGTACCATAACCTTACGCTTTTTCCACTTTGGTGCGGTGCAGCGTTCAATCATGACACCAGGCAACACGGTGCGCTGTTTTGGAGAAGTGCGTACTGGCAAGTGGGGCATTGAGATGATGCACCCAGAGTTTAAGCTTGTGGATGAAGACGCGCCACCATCAGAAGAATCACTTACGCCGGTTTACCCCACCACAGACGGGGTTAAGCAGCTAACCCTTCGCAATCTAACTGACCAAGCTTTACAGCTTTTAGATAAAGGAGCGCTTGCTGATTTACTGCCTGAAGGCATTTACGATAATCAAATAAGCCTGAATGAGGCCCTTCATCAGGTACACCGGCCGCCGCCTGATGTAGACGTTCACGAAATGGAAGAGGGGTTGCACCCCGCCCAGTATCGATTAATTCTTGAAGAGCTGCTGTCTCATCACCTTAGTGTGCTTAAAGTGCGAAAGCTATCAGACGCGCAGCCTGGCATTCCCATTAAGGTGAATCAGCCGCTTATCGATAAAATGCTTGCCCAATTACCATTTTCCCCCACAGGTGCTCAGGCTCGCGTAGTACAAGACATTCAAAAAGATATGCAGCATGCGCGACCCATGATGCGCTTGGTTCAAGGAGACGTTGGCTCTGGTAAAACCTTGGTTGCCGCACTGGCAGCGCTATCAGCCATTGGTGCAGGGCATCAGGTAGCGTTAATGGCACCTACAGAGCTGTTGGCAGAACAGCACGCCAATAACTTTCGTGGCTGGTTAGAACCTTTAGGTATTGAAGTAGGTTGGCTTGCTGGAAAGCTTAAAGGCAAAGCCCGCAATGAAGTATTAGCCCGCTTAGAAGCCGGTGATATTCAAATGTTGGTGGGTACCCATGCTATTTTCCAAGAAAGCGTGAACTACCAGCAATTAGCGCTAGTGATTGTAGATGAGCAGCATCGGTTTGGCGTGCATCAACGGTTAGCCCTTCGTGATAAAGGTGAGCAACAAGGCCGCTATCCTCACCAGCTGATCATGACGGCAACGCCTATTCCAAGAACGCTGGCCATGACGGCCTATGCCGATTTAGACACTTCGGTTATTGATGAATTGCCACCGGGCAGAACACCGGTACAAACTGTGGTGCTGCCGGATACACGCCGCGCTGATGTGATAGAACGAGTGCGTCAGGCCTGTAAAGAAAATGGTCGGCAAGCGTATTGGGTGTGTACGCTTATTGATGAGTCGGAAGTGTTGGAATGTCAGGCAGCAGAAGACGCTGCGATTACCCTGCGTACCGCGCTGCCAGACTTACACGTTGGCTTGGTACACGGGCGATTAAAACCCGCTGAAAAAGCGCAGGTTATGGCTGACTTTAAAGACGGAAAGCTGGATTTATTGGTCGCGACTACCGTTATTGAAGTAGGCGTAGATGTGCCCAATGCCAGTATCATGATTATTGAAAACCCTGAACGCTTGGGCCTAGCGCAACTTCACCAGCTTAGAGGGCGAGTAGGGCGTGGTGCGGTAGAAAGTCAGTGTGTACTTATGTACCAAAGCCCACTATCGAAAACCGCTACTCAGCGTCTTGGCGTATTGCGTGAGTCTAACGATGGGTTTTATATTGCCCAGCGAGACTTGGAAATTCGTGGTCCGGGTGAGTTTATGGGGACGAAACAAACCGGAATGGCCGAGCTTAAAATAGCAGATCTTGTGCGCGACGCCGCTCTTATTCCTAAGGTTCAGGAAATTGCCTATACCCTTTGGGACAAATATCCCTCTCACGCTCAAGCCATCATCAATAGGTGGATAGGGCATAAGGAGCAGTACGGTCATGCTTAATCGTGTGCCTTTAATTATTTGTGATGACGCCAATAGAGATGATACTGCCTTAATTGGTGCGATCAGCGAAAAGTGGGGTTTTCCTGTTGTCAGCAGTAGTGAAAAACCTACCGAAGGCCTGTATCTACAGGTACAAAACGGCGTGCTAGGCCTTGCCGACGCAGGCGAGAAAAAAGTGAACCCGGTAGAGGTTGATTTTGCATCGCCCGCTAGTTTGTATCGCAAGCAGCACGGCGGTGGGCGCAAAGAGCCCATTGTGAAAGCCATTGGCCTTAAAGGCAACGAAGCGTGGCACGTAGTGGATGCAACACCTGGGCTAGGTCGTGATGCCTTTGTTTTGGTAAGCGTTGGCTGCAAGGTCACAATGATAGAGCGCTCGCCAGTTGTTGCCGCTTTACTCGAAGATGGTATTCGCAGATTAGCGCTTAGTTTTCCAGAACTTGCAGCTAAAATGTCGCTTCAACATGGAAATAGTGCTGAGGTAATGCAATACTTCACTGGTGAGAATGTGAACGCTATTTACTTAGACCCCATGTTCCCACATAAAAAGAAGTCAGCCTTGGTGAAAAAGGAAATGCGGCTGTTTCAGCAACTGCTTGGTCATGATCCAGACGCAGATGCGCTGTTACCGCCAGCACTAAAGCTAGCCACGCACCGGGTAGTGGTTAAACGCCCAAACAGTGCAGACGTGCTGGCAGGAGAGAAACCCTCCATGGCAATAGAAAGTAAAAAACATAGATTTGATGTGTATTTGTGTCAAAAACCCTAGGAGAACAACATGATACAAGTTGGTAGCACCTTGCCCGAGGTGGATTTCGGTCTTTTAGTCAATGGAGAAGTGACAAACCCAGGCACTAATGAACTTTTCTCGGACAAGCGCGTTGTGTTGTTTGCAGTACCAGGGGCGTTTACGCCAACCTGTTCACAAGCTCATTTGCCGGGCTATGTGGCGCTTGCAGACAAAATTAAAGCCAAAGGCATAGATAGCATCATTTGCCTGTCTGTTAACGATGCGTTCGTTATGGATGCGTGGGGCAAAGCGAATAACGCTGAAGAAATTATTATGCTTGCTGATGGCAATGGTCATTTCACGAAGCAAATTGGCTTAGATATGAACACTAGCAACTTCGGTGGCTTGCGCTCACTGCGCTACTCTATGCTTGTAGAAGATGGTGAAGTGAAAAAGCTTAACGTTGAAGATCCAGGTCGTTTCGATGTAAGCGATGCGCAAAGCATGCTAGATAGCCTTTAAACCGGCAAGCACGGCATTAAAATATCAAGAAGCCCGCAACCACGGTTGCGGGCTTTTTTTATTTAGATGTTTGTGAATATTCGTTAATACCAGTCCGCATAGATAATTACCCGCGCCTCTGAGTGGGTAATTATCTATGTGGATTGGTATTCTTTACTTAGGCGTATACTTGGTTGCCATTTTCATTAAAATGTAACCTTTGTATGATCTGGCGCGCTATTAATTGCGTTGAATATCAACACGTTCAGTGCAGGTTAATGAACGTATGTGTAACATGCTTTAACGAAAATGCAGAGAAATTAAGAGGTAGCGCAGTGCGTTACGTAGCATGTAGCCTCGTTTAGTTACCTTTACTTGCTTAATGATAATAAGTATCATTTGCGCGAAAAGACAAATGTTTTAGGAATAATTATGACAACAACACTGAAAAAAATGAGTGCTTTGGTATTGGCATCTGCCGTCACTTTCTCAATGCTTTCTTCTCAGGCGCTTGCCAACGGTGCCATTGGTGATCACGTGAACAACCTTCATGCGCACATCGGTGAATACACAGAAGAGGTGCATTGGTTAGAAAGCAAATTTGGCAGTGTTGTTGACGCGTATGAAGCAAAAGATAAGTCGCTGAAAACCGATGCGCTTATTGAATATTGGGAAGAAGTCGATTTTCACTCTGCCATTGAAACCCAATACGTGCCTATTTACGCCTCTATCTGGCAGGGCATTTACGGTGTGAAAGTCGCTATCGACGAAGATAAGCCGGTTGCTGAAGTAAGAGTAGAGCAAGAGAAGCTAAATCATGCCTTGTGGCAGGCGTTAGGCGCAGTTAAACTTGCGTCCCAGTATCAAAAGAAAGGCTTGGTGAATAAGGTTCAAACCACTGAAAAAGAACCAACTACAGGCCCTGAAGTTATCGATGATATAAAAACACGTCTTGATCGTGTTGTTGCCAAGTACGCAGAACAGCTGCACGAAGTGGCGACTACGCTTGTTCACGACACCTACCTTCAGCGTTTTGAAGGTGTAGAAGGTGATTTAATTGCAAAAGACGCAGCCTTGGTTGAAGACTTAGAAAAAGACTTTAACGTAACGCTTCCGCAGGCCATCTCAAAAGATACTGGCGTTGATGCGGTTCGCAAAGTAGTAGAGTCGATGCAGACAAAACTCGATCGCGCTCGCGCACTGTTGGTTGAAGTTGAACAAAGTCGCAAAGACGTATTTTAAGGAAGGTGTATGCAACGTAGAACATTCTTACAAGGCTTAGCAGCAGCCGGTGCATTATCTGGCTTGCCGCTTAGTTTTGTTCACGCTATGACCCAAACTGGCAGTGTGTCGGTTGAGTCACTGCCTAAATTAGAAGGTGATCTCACCCTATATTTGGGGCGTGGCGAAGGCGGTTTGTACGAGAATGTTCTAAAGGCCATCGAAAAGCGCAATCCAAAGCTAAATCTTAAAATTAGACGCGGCGGGTCTGCAGCCTTGGCTAACACCATCGTTGCCGAAACCAAGGCGGGCGTTAAGCGCGCTGACCTATTCTGGGCAGTAGATACAGGCTCAATTGGCGTTGTCACTGATGCAGGTGCAGCAAAGCCGTTACCCGACGACTTGCGCGCGCAGCTTCGCGAAGATTTCCAATACCCGAGTTGGTCACCGGTAACAGGCCGCGTGCGTACACTGCCTTATAACACTGAACGCGTTAAACCGGAGCAAATCCCTGAAAGCGTGATGGCGCTAGCTGACAGCGATTTAAAGATTGGTTGGGCGCCAGCTTACTCGTCATTTCAGTCTTTCGTTACCGCCATGCGTATTTTGGAAGGCGACAAAGCCACTAAATCATGGCTTAAAGGCATTAATAAGCACGCTAAAAAGTATGCAGGCGAACTTGGCGTGGTTATGGGTGTTGAGCGCGGAGAAGTGGATATTGGCTTTGCAAATCACTATTACACACTTCGCCTTAAATCAGGTAAACCAAACGCAAACGTGGCGCTGGCCTACAGCAAAGGCGATGCAGGTTGCTTAGTTAATGCTTCTGGCATTGTGGCGCTAAGTGATGGTGACTTGCCGGTTAACTTTATTCGATATCTGCTGTCGCATGAAGTGCAGTCTTACCTTGCTCGCGAGGCTTACGAGATTCCACTGGTTCAAGGCGTTGAGCAGCCGCAAGGCTTAGCAAACTTAAGTACGCTGTCGCCACCTGAAATGGACCTTCGCAAGCTGGCCGATTTGCGTCCCACACTTAACCTTATGAGGGAAGTTGGCGTACTGTGACAAATTGGCCAAAGTCGTATCCACTGGCACTTCTTATCGCGCTGATGGCTTTATTGCCCGTCGGCGTTTTATTTTCTTTAGCTCAAGATAGTGCACAACTTTTTGATACTCATAATCTTCGTGTTTTAGGTAACACAGTTTCATTGGTTGTGCTTACCATTATTGGCTCGGTACTTATTGGTGTGCCGCTTGCCTTTTTAACCGCTTATGTGCAAATGCCGTTTAAGCGGTTTTGGCTTATTTTACTTGCCGCGCCATTAGCACTGCCAAGCTACATTGGTGCGTTTGCCATGTATTTTTCATTTGGCACGGGCGGCGAGATTGAAAACGTTCTAGGAATTAGCACACCCCCTATTAGCGGCCTGTGGGGCTCTGCGTTGGTAATGAGTCTTTACACTTATCCCTTTGTGATGATGACAACCCGTTCAAGCTTATTGAGTTTAGATGCAAGCCTAGTCAACGCTGCACGTACGTTAGGGCTAACATTAGGTGCAAGTTTATGGCGCGTGGTTTTACCACGTGTTGTGAATAGCGTCGCCGCAGGCGCTCTGCTTGCTGCACTGTACGCACTATCGGACTTTGGTACGCCGGCAATAATGGGCTTTGATACCTTCACGCGCGTAATTTTTGTTGAATACAATGCCTTTGGCTTGAGTCAGGCTGCAATGCTAAGCCTTCAGCTTATGGTTATTGTGGGGCTTATTTTATTTATTGAAAGCCGTATCAGCGGCGCTCAAGAGCGTCCGGGTAAGCATTTATCCTTGTTTCCTGTGCGCTGGCAGCGAAACTTAATGCTGCTGGCCACCTTGCCAGTGGTGATTATGGCTATTGTTCTTCCTCTGGCTATCTTTACGCTGTGGTTAGTGCGAGAAGGCACCGGTGGCTTTGAGTTAAGCTACGCGTGGAACTCTGCGCATGCGTCTTTCATTGCGGCCATTGTTGCTGTGCTGCTTGCCATCCCAGTTGCTCATGCCGCTATTGCCGGAAAAGCAGGGCGCTTTATGGAGCGCATCACGTATTTTGGCTTTGGCGTGCCAGGTATCGTTATGGGAACTGCCCTTGTATATGTCGGCTTACAACTACCCGCGCTGTATCAAACGCTGAGTTTGCTGGTAATGGCTTATGTGTTGCGCTTTATTCCACTTGCCGTGGGAAGTGTAAGAAGTACAGCTGAGAATATTGATTCTGGTTTGGTAAAAGCTGCCCGTGTACTTGGTGCGAGCCCCCGTGAAGCGTTCATGCGAATTACGCTGCCATTAACCCTTCGTGGTATGATAGCCGGCGCTGCGTTAGTGTTTTTAGAAGCTATGCGTGAGTTGCCAGCCACGCTTATGTTGGGCCCTACAGGTTTTGAAACCTTGGCTACCTACATGTGGCGCGTATATGAAGCGGGTTACTTTGGCCGTGCCGCCGTACCTGGGCTTTTACTTGTTTTATTATCATGTGTGGGACTAATTCTCATGCTGTCGGGCGAAAGAAAAGCCCAGTTTACCGTTACCGAGGATGGCCGTTCGTAATGCTTAGTGTTAATAATTTGTCCGTGAATTATGGGTCTACCCGCGTAGTCGACAAGTTAAATCTTGAGCTTGGACAAGACGAAATCCTTATGTTGGTAGGGCCAACCGGCTGTGGTAAAACCACTATCTTGCAGGCGTTGGCAGGGCTTATTCCTATCTCAGAAGGTTCTATGAGCCTTGGTAACTGGCAAAGTACAGCACGTAAACATGTGCCACCTGAAAAGCGTAACGTGGGTATGGTATTTCAAGATTTTGCGCTTTTTCCACACCTTACTGTTCAGCAGAACGTGTGCTTTCGTTTAAAAGACACCAAGCTTGCCGACCATTGGCTTAAATTACTAGGCTTAGATAACTTCCGCGATGCAAAGCCAGCTCGTCTCTCGGGTGGTCAGAAGCAGCGCGTTGCGCTGGCAAGAACTCTTGCTCACGAACCATCATTTGTATTGCTAGATGAGCCGCTTTCAAACCTTGATGCAGCACTAAAAGATAGCTTGCGCTGGGAAATACGTGACGCGCTTAAAAAGGCGGGTGTTCCCGCTATTTGGGTGACCCACGATCAGGAAGAGGCGCTCAGCGTAGGCGATAGAGTAGGCATTCTAAATAAAGGCGTACTGGAGCAACTAGACACACCGGAAGCCTGCTACTCTTCGCCAGCTAGCCGCTTTGTAGCGCGCTTTATGGGTGAGGCAAGTTTCCTAAGTGCAACCTTTGACAGTAGCGCAGCAAATGTCGACAGAACGGTAGTCACTGATATTGGCAAGGTGCCCGGAACACCGCTTCAAGGCGCTAATGGTAATGTAGACTTATTGGTGCGCCCTGACGATTTAAGCCTAGATGCTACCCTTAGTGAGACTAACTGTACGGTAGAGTGGGTACGTTATGAAGGCGAGAGTCGACTTTACGCGGTTATTTTAGACAGCGGCGACGAGCTTAAAGTACGTGTAAGTCACGAAAATGCTATTAAGCCGGGAACTCGCGCTTACGTGCAGCTAATCACCACACATCCACTCGCTGTATTTCCTCGGTCTTAGTAAAATCGAGCCTGATATATTTCGCGAGTAGCCCTCGAACTCCTTTACGCTGACGCTCAGACCGCTTGGACAAGTGTTGTTTGAATATAGTGTTTTAAGTCGCGTTCGCACATGGGTTTAGCGTAAAAGTAACCTTGCGCATAAAAGCAGCCCAGAGAGAGAAGCGTATCAACTTGAGACTGGGTTTCTACACCCTCAGCTAACACTTTGCATTCAAAGGTATCGGCAAGGGTTAAAGCAGAGGCGACGATAGCTCGGTGACCCCGGTTAGTGTCTATATCTGAAATAAAAGACTTATCGATTTTAATAGTATTAGCTTTTAGGTTATCTAAGTAGGCCAACGAGCTCATACCTGTCCCAAAATCATCTATCGCAATCTCTACTCCCAGGTCTCTTATATCACTTAGCGCGCTATTAATATGTGCGATGTTAATGCAGGTTTCGTTTTCAGTAAGCTCAATCTCGATGGCGCTCGGGGGCAGGTTAAATTCACGAAGTAGCTGTGAAATATAGGTAGCCAATGTCGGGTCGAGTAAATTGTAAGGAGACAAGTTAATAGCGATAGGGATGTTCATATTCTCTTTTCGCCAGTCACTGGCATGCTGCATGGCTGACTGAATAATGTAGCGACCGAAATCCTGAACTTTTCCAGAATGTTCGATTAAATCAATAAAATGATAAGGGCTTAATAAGCCAAGTGAAGGGTGTTGCCAACGACAGAGCCCTTCAACTCCAGTTATAGCGCCTGTCCGTATATCCACTTTAGGTTGAAAATGCAGGATAAGTTGTTTTTCTAGCATCGCATTATTAAGCTCTGCCCTTAACATAATGTCCCGTTCATTACTGATGCGATTTTGCACATCGTAAACTTCCCACCCACTGCGTTGTTTTTTAGCCTTATACATCGCGGTATCTGCACACGATAACAGCGACTCTAAATTGTCGGTATGCGAAGGGTAATGAGAAAAGCCGACGCTTGCCCCAGTGTTTACCTCTAGGCCATTTAAGGGAATGGTGGTATCACAGGCGTTGATAACCTTCTTGGCTAGCGCCTTACCTTCTTCAACGGAAAACCCCGGAGCCCATATGATAAATTCGTCGCCCCCAATACGAATTAACTCACACGGCTTATCTAGTATTGCTGATATACGGTACGACAAGGTAATTAACAGTTGGTCGCCAGCACTGTGACCAAATGCGTCGTTAACATCCTTGAATTTGTCTAAATCGATGGCGAAAAGGCAGGCTTGGTTGGAAGGGCCGCTGTCTTTATGTGTGTTTGCGAAGTGTGCTAACAACTCTTTCAGATAAAAGCTGTTAGGTAGCCCCGTTAACGAATCATGAGTTGCTAGGCGAGTTAGCGCTTCATTTATTTCATCTGCACGCTTGGCAATAATAGAAGATAAGGTTAACGCAAGCCAAACCGCTATCCAAAAAACAATAACAGTCGTTATGAATAATCGTTTAGCCACAGTATAGAGCGCTGCGTCAAGTAAAGCAGTCTCTCTCGCGTAAACAATAGTAGCGCCATTTTCTGATGCTACGTCCCACAAATAGCTTTTATCCCCCAGCGTGATCACTGGCTCATTTGTATTGCCTGCTAAATGCTCTCTACCGATGATAGCAACCAATTCTTTTACAAGTTGCTCATCGAAGTTATGGGTAATAGTGAATTGTTCTTCGGTTCGGCCAAGGTTTACAAAAGCCGCAGTCTCGCTTTCTGAAATGAGATTCTTGATTGCTTTAAGACGTTCCTCTTTCATTGGAACAGGATCACTAACCTCTCTTGCAATTAAAGAAAGAAGCAATTGCATACTTTTCATTTCCGCCTGCATGTTTACATCCGAAGTTAATCGATAAGAAACTGTGACATAAATTGCAGAAACGAGTATTGATACCGCTAAACATGCAAAAATCAATTTTGAACGAATAGCGGTTTTTTTAGGGAGAGACGGAGAGTGCTCCATTAAGCCTTGCTGCTCAATATTAGGTTCTCTCTTTCGTGCTTATCCCAGCGATTTGATAAACCGGGCACCATCCACTGAAAAGGGAAATAAGGTTTAAAACCCCAAAGATCCCTAACAGGACTTCAATAAATACGTCTTCAATAATATTGCCATTAAATAGCGCGAAGGCTGTAACTCCTATACCGATTGCCCCTCGTGTATATCGGTCTACGCTGCTCAAATTAGACTTTATAGCCATTAAAAACCCCTCATGTGGTGATTGGTTTAATAATAGCCGTTTTTTAATCAACTAAGTACTAAACTTTAGAGAGGTCTGTGTAGCAATATCTTCCATTAAATGTCAGTATTTTTTGAGGTTTAGTTGTCTAGGAAATGCGATAACGTATAATTCGCGGCCAATATTCTGATTGAGCTTCTAAGCTTTCTCAAACTAGGTAGACTGGAAGATTATGAACGTAATAAAACGCGATGTGCTTGTAATTGGAGCAGGAGCCGCAGGGCTTTTTTGCGCCGCGCAAGCAGGCAGTCGCGGGCGAAGTGTAGAAGTACTCGATCACGCTAAAAAAGTGGGGCGGAAAATTCTGATGTCTGGTGGTGGTCGTTGTAACTTTACCAACATGTACGCGGGCCCAGAAAATTTTTTATCGCAAAACCCTCATTTTTGTAAATCTGCACTTAGCCGCTATACCCAATGGGATTTTATTAGCCTGGTTGCAGAGCACGGCATTGCGTACCATGAAAAAACCTTAGGCCAGTTATTTTGCGATGACAGCGCGAAAGACATTGTCGATTTATTGCTTAACGAATGCAGTAAATCGGGCGTTACTATTACCACTCGCTGTGAGATTTTGAAGGTCGAAAAAATTGAAAGTGGGTACTCACTTACTACCACCAATGGAGAGTATGAATGTGAGTCTTTAGTGATTGCTACTGGCGGTTTAAGCATGCCGAAGCTGGGTGCGACTCCATTCGGTTATAAAATTGCGCAGCAATTTGGTCTAAACGTTCTGCCAACTCGAGCAGCATTGGTGCCGTTTACCTTACACGATAAAGACAAAGAAACCTTGGCTGAACTTAGCGGCATTGCTGTTGATGTATATGCCAGCTGTAACGACACCACATTCAAAGAGGCGATGTTGTTTACTCACCGAGGTTTAAGCGGGCCTGCCATGCTTCAAATTTCAAGCTATTGGGATGCTGGTGACACGCTTACTATTAATACGTTACCTAATGACGATGCCGCAGCGCTTCTACAAACTGCACGTACCGACACGCCCGATGCTTTACTTGCTACTTGCTTGAATAAAGTATTTCCCAAGCGCATGGTGCAGAGTTTTATTGATTATCACAACTGGCGCAACGTGCCGGTAAAACAGCTTTCTCACAGTGAATGCGACGCCATTGCGGGCACCCTAGAGAATTGGAAAATAAAGCCAAATGGCACGGAAGGGTATCGCACTGCCGAAGTTACATTGGGTGGCGTAGATACCAACGAGCTTTCATCTAAAACCATGATGGCAAAAAATGTCGAAGGGCTTTATTTCATTGGGGAAGTCGTAGACGTAACTGGCTGGTTGGGTGGCTTTAATTTCCAGTGGGCATGGAGCAGCGGCTGGGCAGCAGGGCAGGTGGTTTAGTTCAGCCCCCCACAACTCTTTATCAGCACAAGTGGTGATGCATCAGTGACGCATTACCTCTTCTTTTTAGCGTTAAAATAGTTTACTAAGCCGAAGGTCAATGCGCCTAGCACGAACATAATGACCATTAATAAAACCAGTGGAATCTGAAACTCGATGAAAAGCAGTTGCAGAGTAACGTCCTCGATATTCTGAAATAGAACCGCTCCAAGCAATGCGATGAGAGACAGGTAAATCGCTACCTTCGTTTTCATATAATCTCCTTACTTTTTCTATCAGACAATTCTTACTACGCGTAAGTCACAGTTTTTGCCGAAAAAAGTTTATTTTTCCTAACAACTACTATTCATTCTGACTTCTTACTGCAAAGGACAAGTACGCACTTACAAATACAGAAAACATGGTAGGCAACCTGCGTATCACGCAAGTTGTTGTATGAAGGATTACAGTGCCTTATCAGCGCTAGTGAGCTTAAGTTCACCATCAATATGAACATCTCGTTGCGGAAAGGCGACCACAATCCCCGCTTTTTCGAAGGCTTCACAGATAAGAAAGCGAAGGTCACTACGAGACTTACGCCGCTCCATCTCTGAGCTCGCATTTAGCCAATAGTACACCTCAAAATTAAGGGCATTGTCGCCAAAGTCGTCAAACATTACCGCGGGCGCCGGGGTTTTTAGAACACCGTCAAGTTTGCCTACGGCACTGTATATGAGTTGTTCCACTTCTCTTACCGAAGAGCCGTACGCAACCCCTACCTTTACCGAGGTTCGCGTTTCGGTATTCACCAGATTCCAGTTAATGACTGTATTTTCCAGCAGCTTGCTGTTAGGGACTAGCATATGCACCCCATCTACTCGACGAATACGCGTTGAGCGGGTATTAATGGCTTCTACTCGGCCTCGGGTATCATCTACTTCTAATGTGTCTCCAATGCGAATTGGCCGCTCCCACATCAAGATCCAGCCACTTATAAAGTTGTTTATTATATTTTGCGCACCGAAACCAACACCAATAGCTACTGCACCTGAAACAAAGGCGAAAGCAGTTAACGGGACATTCAAGATATCGAGGGTGGTTATCACTAACATGACCAGCACCAATATCTGCACAACGCGATTAATTAAGTGCACCGCGTCGGGTGTTACTCCATTTTTGATAAGCAAGCGTGGAATAATTTTAGAAATGAATTTAAGTAGCCATACCGCCACGATTAGCATTAACGGGATTAGGATCAGCATGCCAACCGTGAATTCACGAGACATAAACTCGAAGACAGGTCGGTTTACAAAAGCAATGAGATCGTTCATCGAGTCTCCTCAACGTTATAGTTTTGTACCAAGCTCAGCGGAATAAAATTATTCATTGTTTGAGGCTACAAGACTTTGTTCAAAACTGGTATTAAAACGGGATATTTTTTCATGTAGGCACGAGTAGAGCTTTTAATCGGCTTAAAGCTCGTCACTTTTGGTGCTCAACTACTGTGGTTGGTTCATTTTAAGTGAAAAACTGCCTGCTTTTAAAACGACATACCAATAGCCAATCCTGCGACCACCGCACTTTTGTGATTGCGGTGGTAATCATAATGAATTTGCGGTGAAAGGGTAAAACCTGAGACTTCAAATTCATACAAAAATCCCAATCTCGCTACTTCCATCTTATGACTACCGTGAAACTCAACGCCGGGGCCTATTTGAGCAATGAAGTTATTGGTGATGTGAAGGTCAGCAACAAGCAAATAGGTATATGCATCCAAGTCTTCAAAGGCATATTCGGCAACGAAACCCACACCTAGAAAGTCGCTGACACGATATTCATAGTCGATGCCTATCGTAAAGGCATTACCACATTCTTTTGTATACGTTGTGCCAACTAATGTAGATAAGTGATGGGGTGACGTTTCCCAATGGTGAGCACTTCCTTTTGCAGCAACAATGGGGGCAAATGCCAAGGCAGTGACCAAGCCTAAAGCTATTTGGTATCGCATAATGATGCTCACTCAGTTAGTAACAGTGACTACCTAGAAGTTTTCTTTTCTAGCACTAATGAAAGCGTAGGCGCGATACGCACATCTCACCAATGAACTTTAGTTGAAGTGATGGCAAGAGTACTGAGTAGTCAAAGTCAATCGGCGATACGAGGATAGACAAACTCATGTCTATCCTCAGCGTCGAAATCTCGTTAAGGTGTATAACGATAAGCCATCAGTGGAAGGGGAAAAGTTATGATTGAAGAGAAAGAGAGAGCAAGGTTTTTAGATGCTTGTACTGAACAGCTCATCGCTCTTTATACAGCAAGCAAAAACGGTAAAAAGGTCGATGCTGAGAAATACCGAGTGCAGGGGTTTATGCATGCTGGCGAGATGCTTGGGGTAATCACTAATGAACAGGGCAAAAGCCTTATTGCCGAGTTACACCTACAGGTCTTTGGTGAAACTATTGATGAGCGAGCGACAAGAAAACGTAAACTAAATGCATTAAAAGAATCTGACCCGGATGCTTATATTGAGATCCCAGCCATAGAAAGACGATAACTTAAAGTTAATGTAGGCTGCCAGAACTGACTTTGCGATAATCTTGTTTCTGAGACTATACTTTGTTCCACACAAGAGTGAAAAGCTGTATCTAGCGGTGCGGCTGGTTCTAAGTAGGGATGAAGACATAGTGTTAAAAGAGGCATCTCGTGCTTAAGCAGTTAGTTTACAGAAGTCAGTCAACGGCAAAAATTGATGAAAAAGAACTGCTCAAAATAACAGACGATTCGTTGCCATTTAATGAGCAAAACCATATTACAGGTATTCTTTTGTTTGATGGAGAATACTTCTTTCAAGTGCTTGAAGGAGAATGTGAGAAGGTAAATGCACTTTTCGAGCATATAAAGAAAGACAGTCGTCACAGTAATATTATGAAAGTGACCGAAATGGTCATTCACAAACGCGATTTTGGTGACTGGAATTTAAGAACACTCTCCATTGCTGAAGAAAGCCGCTGCTATTGGCTTCCGTCAGACATTAATATCGGCAGGGAAAGTCGGATATTTGCACTTCTTAATAGCTTTGCTTCAGGAAAGTGGCGCACCTGTTTAAGCCAGGAAGCTCGTAGAGGCGTTAGATCTACTGTAATGACATCAGAGAAGACAGTTAAACCTGTCGAAAACTCCAATATTCAGTTTGCCTTTCAGCCTATTGTTGACACTCACAGAGCGTGTGTTTCTTCAATCGAAGCCTTGATTAGAAGTGACGATGGAAGATATCCCGAGGCTATTTTAGAGGGGATAATTGGGCCTGAGAAATACGAGTTTGACTTAAGAAGCAAGGCTATAGCAATAAAACAAGGAGCGGCGTTGTTAAGCTCCGAGCAGACTTTATCAATTAACTTGTGTCCAGGTGCAATCACTTACTCTCCTAACGTCGCGGATTACCTTTATGAACTGGTCCAACACAATAATTTAAAGCCTCAGCAGCTGGTTATAGAAGTTACTGAAACAGAAATAATCAATGAAAACGATACATTTTACCAAGCGATTGAGCATATCCGTTCACTAGGAATGAGAGTCGCCATAGATGACTTTGGTGCAGGATATGCAGGATTGTCATTACTCGCAGACTTCACACCAGACAAGATTAAACTAGATAGAAAAATAACGACAGGTATCGATAGAAACGGGCATCGACAAGCTATTACCGAGGCCGTACTCGAGTTTGCCAATTCCATGGGAATTCCCTTAGTAGTGGAGGGAGTCGAAACGGTAGATGAGTGGTTGTGGTTGCAGCATGCTGGTGTAAAAAGGTTTCAGGGGTTCTTGTTTGCAAGACCTAGGTTAAATGGCGTTAGTAGTATTAATTTTTCTTTTGACGGCGCTAACGGCTAATGCAACTGTAAAAGTACGAATCTCTTATCATTAAAACACACCATTTTTTCAAGCGTTCTTTCTTTTTTAAACTAGACTTAATGAGTGTGAGCAGGTCAATCGACAAATAGATACAAATGCTCACCTTTTTAAATAGCCGTACAGGGATATTTTTGCTACATGGATTGAGCAGCAGTACCAGTAGGAAGCATATCTATGGCATGTGGCATGTCGCATATTATTCTTCGCTTATTATATGGGTTTAGCCTGTTAACCTTGGCTACGTTTGCTAGCGCCACATGTTTGATTAATGCAGAAAATAGTGCACCTACTTCCATGGTGGTAGCGCTTAAGGAGGGAGAGCAGCGCATTTCACTTAGCTGCAACGTAAGTTCGCCTCATGTTCTCTATTTTCCTAGAAATTACCTGTCTTACAATCAGCTGTATGATAGCGAAATGCGTAAGGTTCCCAAGCTTACTGGTGCTTTCGAGTCGTATGCCATAGACAGAACGCATAAGCTACTTTTCCTGGACATTCGTTCTCAGGTCGAGCGACCCATAACGTTAAATATCGTTGCCCTACAAGATTTTCAAAAGCTAGCATCCATACATACCTTCACTTTAAGTTTATTCATCGGCTTTTGTTTGGCATTAACGCTGTACGTAGGAATGCTGGGTACAAGCATGCGCAATTACGGTTTCTATTCCTACAGTTTCTATGTGCTCAGCGCAGCGATTTTCTTCTTGCTTCAGGAGGGGCTACTTAACATTGCCTACCCTCACGTCACCTTTTTCTCTAACTTCAAGCTACATTTAATGTTTGCTGGGATTACCGTTTTTGCTGCGGTGAAGTTCCTCGATCACCTACTCGATTTCAAAGCGCTGTTAAAAGTCTGGCAACGGAAATTCATCCTTGGAATGGCGTGTTCAGCATTGGCTCTCTCTTTTGTGCAAATTATTTTATCGACATCAGACGCGATGAAGGTTAACAGTATGCTCAGCGTTATAACGCTAATCACTATGACCTGTACGCTATCAAGTTGTATTTACGCCGCTTACCGCAAAGTTCACTGTTCAAACCTGGTGTTAATGGGCATCGCTATCATGGTGTTCTCTATGCTCTTTCGCTTGGTCTTTTCTGACGTGTCAGCGTTTATGTATCGCTATGGTCTTATTGTAGGTATTACTGTCGAAGCCTTTATTTTTGCTATTGCTACATCAAGAAAAGTTAAAAAGCTTGATGATGATAGGCTAAGCGCGTTTAAGCGAGCGTCTACAGACTCATTATGTAAAGTGTTAAATCGCAGCGGCTGGGAGGGCATAGCACAAAGCCTACTGGCTAACTTTAATAAAGAGGGTGGTTATTTAACGCTACTGTTTATCGATGTAGATAACTTCAAAGAAATTAACGACCGGTATGGACACCATTGTGGCGACAAGGTACTGCAAGTGATTGCTAAGATTCTGCTAAGTCGATGCCGCGATCAAGATGCAGTAGGGCGCCTTGGAGGAGATGAGTTTGTAGTACTTAGCCACTGCTACAGTGAAGGGCAGTCTGAGCGATTAGCCGCGCGAATTGACGCCAGTTTGGTGGAAAGGGATATTAGAACAGATAACGTTGTTATATCAGTGACAGCTAGCGTAGGTGCTTACATTACAAATGAGCGCTGCAAAGACCTTGCTACCTTACTAAATAAAGCAGATATACAGATGTACAGCGTAAAAGAAAGGCACAAAACAGCGCAATTCGCATCTCCATAAATTGCGCCTGATTACCCCAGTCTGAATACCGCACACTCTTTCTTAAAACTGCCCGAGTTTATTTTAATTGTGCTTTCGCTACTTTCTTTACCGCTTTGGTTAAGTCGGCAAGGGCTGCTGATTCAAGCGTTGTCCAGTGCCAAAATAGCGGTACACCAAGCTCTTTTTGAGGAAATAAAGGAACGAGTTCACCTGCGCTAACCTCTTGCTCTACCTGAAGGGTGGGAAGTAACGCCCACACCACACCATCTAATGCCATTTTCACAAAGCCATGAGAAGACGGGAACCAATGACAATTGGTAAAAGAAGGGGCGATATCCAAACACTCTCGTTGATAATCAGAAAGTAAAGTTACGTCGTACTCATCGTACAGGAGACCTGGGGTTTTCATTACTCGTTCTGGCGATATTCCTTTGTGCAGGTAGCGCTCGATAAAGCGTGGTGAAGCGTAGAGTTGATAGCGCATAGTGCCCAACCTTATCGACTGTCCGCCAGTTACAGGTGTGCCTGTTTGACTGATACACGCCATTACTCGACCTTGTTGCAATATATCCCGGGTTTGAGTTTGATCTGCATTGACGATATGAACTGGGTTGTCGCGCGCGCTACTGAAGGCCGCCATGACTTGCGAGAACCACGTAGCAAGTACATCGTTATTAACAGCAACACTAATAGGGGCAGCCTGTGCTTCTAAACCACTTTGTATATTCAACGCTTCTTCCAAAACGCTTACTTTCTGAATATGAGCAAGTAGCTCTTTTCCCAGTGGGGTAGCCCGGAGGGGTTTGGTTCGCACCAGCACAGGACCACCCACACTCTGCTCTAATCGCTTTATCTTCTGCGAGACGGCCGATTGAGTGAGGTTAAGCGCTTGCGCACCTTTTTCGAACCCGCCGTAGCGAAGCACCTCATGGAAACACCTAAGAGCGTCGTAATCCAACATGGCTGAGCACCTGTGAAAAGAAGGTTATAAGTATTAATTTTGCTTATTCAAAACAAATATCATTAATTTAATTTAGTTGCTCAAGGTGTATAAAATCAAGCCAATTATTCAGGTCGTCACAATAAATTCCGTTACGACTTTTGCATTTTAACTTATTACACCAAGAGGCATTTATCATGTTGGCGGCAGCAACAAGTGGTTTCGTGATGGGCGGCACTTTAATCATCGCCGTAGGCGCACAAAACAGCTTTCTTATCGAGCAGTCGATGAAACGACAGTGGACAACATTATTTGTATTGCTGTTTATATTAAGTGATGCCATTTCGATAAGTCTTGGCGCGATGGGCTTTGGCTTGCTGCTGCAGGAGTACCCTATGCTGGTGTCTATCACAAAGTGGGCGGGAGTGGCATTTCTACTGTGGATTGCGTTTAATAAAATTAAGTCGTCCATGGCCAACGACTCTCTAGTGTTGGAGATGGCGAAGAAGCAATTATCGTTTAAAAAAGCATTGCTTATCGCGCTTGCAGTGACTTGGCTCAACCCTCACTTTTATTTAGATACCTTGTTATTGATGGGGAATTTAGCTAGTCAGTGGCAAGAAAATAAATGGTGGTTTGTAGGTGGAGCAATTGGTGCATCAGTGGCGTGGTTCGTTGGTCTTAGTACGTTAACGGCACGCTTTGCACACCATATGCAGCGCCCTAATTTCTGGCGTTGGTTTAATCGCCTTAATGCTGCAGTGCTAGGTATGGTGAGCATCCAGTTAGCAAGTTTGTAAGATAAAAGCGCTAGGTCGCGAAATATTGCGACGCGTTGTGTTCTATTCGCTTTATCAGTAGGTAGGCTACACAGCAGTGAGATGTATTGGAAAGCGCGATGAAAAGGACACAAAAGTGAGCTGGATATATTTAATTGTTGCAGGGCTTTTAGAAATTGGTTGGCCCGTTGGACTAAAAATGTCGCAAGAGGCAGAAACTCGCATATTGGGGATTCTGCTTGCCATTGGGTTTATGGCTGCCAGTGGATTTTGTCTTTGGATGGCGCAAAAGCAAATTCCAATTGGAACCGCATATGCTGTGTGGACGGGAATTGGCGCGGCGGGGACATTTCTAGTGGGAGTTATGTTTTACGGCGATCCATCATCAATGGCGCGCTATGTTGGCGTAGCGCTCATTGTTGCAGGTGTGGTCGTGTTAAAGCTAGCACACTGAAAAACACTCAATAAGACGAAGGAGCCCGCTAGCGCCGACTGCTAGCGGGCTGTGATACGCGTACCGAGCTTCATTAGGTGTTAGTGGTACCCAAGTTGGTTCTTAAGTTCAGCAACAAAGGTGGTGATACGTTCTGCATTTCTACCTAAATCAGTGGTTCCAACACGAGACTTGCTGCGAACATCAACCAAGGTGTCATCGCTTTTGGCCGTTAAGCGAATCACCACATCATCTTTAAAACCAAACCACGAAGTGGTAACAGTTGCTTCTAATGTGTTAAGACGTTCGCCCTGGCTAGCCCTCTCCCATTCCAATGCTTCAATCGCTTTTTCCGCGGCGATATACACTTCATTAATCGGTTGAGGAAGCAGGTAAGTTTTGATTTCAGGGTAAGCTTCTAATTGCTGTCGAGTTACCTCGCCGCCTTCATAAACAATGGAGTTTGGTGCTCCTTCTCGACGTGGCGCAGTAGCAACAAACTCAGGCGGGTTAGTTACATCAGTAGTAATGTCGTGAATAGGAGGAAATGTACTTGCCTTGCTCATCAAGCTAACGGGAATGCCGACGGCCACTAAGGCAAGAGCGGCACAGATGAATGTACTGCCCCAGCTTACCTTCTTGCGATTTAACAGCACCTGCAAAATAATCAGTATCAACGCCGTGCCACCTACATACACGCCAAATTGAAGCGACATCATAGCGGTACCCAGGCTAACGCCCGTATATTGATAGAGGGGGCCGGATAACACCACCATTAGGAAACCAACAATACTGGTTAGGGCAATGAGTGCTTTCAAGTAAACTCCAAGGAAAATATGTTAATTTTACTAATCTACCTTAACAGTGAACGCAACACGTTGGATTAATTTCAAGCAATAATACAGGCACTAGGCTAATGCGAAACATGTTTGTACACTTGGGTCTGTTGATCTTTACTGTACAGTAAAGTCCAGCAGGCCCTACATTTGATAGTTATCACCCCAATTAAAGCAAAGGTAATTACGTTTTGCACAACCCGTCTGATGCCAGCGAAGCTTATATGCTTCAAGCCGAACTCCTTGTTGATATTCTATCAACCCAAAAATCACTTTTTGAAAGTGGAGTCAGCGAATATGCCCTTATTGAGCTATTGAAGAAGGCGCCTTATTACTTCTTCGACGAGGATGCGCTACGGGAACCTTTAATGCTATTTAAAACCCACTTCATTTTGTTTCACGCCCTTTATCAATTGAAAATGAATTGGATACAGGGCAATGAAGGGGTGCTAGATATTCATACGCTCAATATCAAGCTTAACCAGTGCGAGGGAAACGACGCACAACAACTACGTATAGATGAAGGCGGGGAGTTAACCGAGGCGGACCCCTTAGCGGAGTACTACCTTGACTGGGGCAACTTTGAAAAAGCGGATAGAAAAAATGTGGATGCACTACTTAATGCTTTTTGGCAGCGCATGGTCGGTGGAAAGGTTACCGTTTTTAATGAAGCCGATATTGAGCAAGCGCATATACGCTTAGGGCTGTCTCAGAAAGAACATGTATCGCTTTCAGTTTTGAAACGGGTTTACAAGAAAGCCCTTCAGGTGGTTCATCCTGACAAAGGTGGAACGCAAAAAGAAGCCCAAGAGGTCATTCACGCTTACCAGCTATTACTCGGCTTCTATTCGTTTAAATAGAACGTTAAGCGCACTGTGGCTTCGCTTTATTCGTATAACGTATATAAGCTCCGGCATTTGACCGACAACTTCAGTAATTTCAACTTCATTGACTTTTATTATCACGCATTAATGCGCACAATATGACCTATAAGAGCGTAGACTCGTATCAATGATCGCTTAACTATGCCACTTCACGACCAATTATCGCTGTTTTAGCCGAAGAAACGCGCGAGATAATTCGGTGCACTGGAAGCAATACGCTTTAATTTTAATATTGTAAATACAGAGCAAAGGCCGTGCTCTGTAAAAAAGTTATTGGGAAATAGAAAATTTATGAGTCGCATTTTGTATGTTACTGCAGCATTAATAACGCTTGTAGGCGTTATTGGGTGTTCAAATGAGGGTGAGCAAGCGCAACAAGGTGCTCAGCAAGGCATGCCTGCACCATCAGTGTCGGTAATTACACTGAAAAAGCAACCTGTAGTACATGAAATGGTGTTACCGGGCCGCGTAAGCCCGTCACGTCAATCGCAGGTGCGTCCTCAAGTGGATGGCGTAATTACAGAGCGCCTGTTCGAAGAAGGTGCACATGTGGAAAAAGGGCAGCAGCTTTATCAAATTGATGAAGCCCGTTACTTGGCTCAGTTAAATAGTGCAAAAGCTGATTTAAAAAGCGTTCAGGCAAACCTTAAAACCCTAGAGGCAAAAGCTCGACGTTACGACGATCTGGTGGCTCAGAATGCGGTAAGTAAGCAAGAATACGACGACGTTATTGCCCAAAAAGAGCAGGCCCAAGCAGCGATTAGTGTGGCAGAAGCCGCCGTAGATGTGGCTAAAGTTAACATGGGTTACACCAAAGTGTATGCGCCTATTAGCGGCCGCATAAGTCGTTCTTTTGTGACCGAAGGAACGCTTGTTACCACTAACCAATCTCAGCAACTTGCAACCATTACCCAGCTTGACCCTGTGTTCATCGATATGCAGGAGTCAGGTGCGTCAATTATTACGCTTCGTCAGTCAATGAGAAACCAAGGCTCAATGGATGTTGAATTAACGGTAGATGAAGTAACAGGCAAGCGTTACGACCAAACAGGTAGCGTTAAGTTCTCAGAAGTAACCGTTGATGAGACTACAGGCTCTGTCACGCTTCGCGCTGAAATGCCAAATCCAGATGGCGTATTGCTTCCGGGCTTGTTTGTTAAAGGTCACGTTATTACTGGGCGCGAGAACGCGCTGCTTGTTCCTCAACGTGCAACCACTCGCCAACCAGACGGTTCATTATCGGTTTATGTTGTTAATCAAAATAACGAAGTTGAAGGCCGCACTTTGGAAGTTGGAAAGATTTATCGAGACCAATACGTTGCGTTAAGCGGTGTGAGTGAAGGCGAAAAGGTAATCGTAACTGGATATCAAAAGGTTAAACCAGGCGCGAAAGTTAATCCGTCAGAGTGGCAACCATCATCACGTGGCTCACGATAGCAAACAAGGGATTTAGTTAATATGGCTCGTTTCTTTATAGACAGGCCCGTGTTTGCATGGGTGCTGGCAATTATCACAATGATGGCGGGTGTGTTGGCAATCACCTCACTCCCTATTGAACAATATCCCAAGGTTGCGCCGCCCTCGGTGACTATCTCAGCGACGTATCCAGGTGCATCTGCAGAAACTGTAGAAAACTCGGTTACTCAGGTGATAGAACAAAGCCTAACGGGGATTGATAACCTACGTTATTTTTCAGCAAGTAGCTCGAACAGCAGTATGTCTATCACGCTGACTTTCGAGCCGGGTACAGACCCTGATATTGCGCAAGTACAAACTCAGAATAAGGTGCAGGGTGCACTGCCACTGTTGCCTACTCAAGTGCAACAGCAAGGGGTAACAGTAACCAAGGCAAACAGCGCGTTTGCATTGGCAGTTGGCTTCTATTCTGAAGACGACTCAATGACGCAATACGATTTAAGCGACCTGTTAGTTTCTCAGTTTCGCGACCCGATTTCTCGTGTTAACGGTGTGGGTAATGTAAGGGTGTTTGGCGCGCAGCGTTCAATGCGTATATGGTTAGATCCAGATAAGCTGTACAGCTACAACCTTACACCAACTGACGTTCAAGGCGCTGTTCAGGTACAAAATACCGATGTGTCGGCTGGTCAGTTAGGTGGTATGCCTGCAATAGAAAATCAGCAAATCAACGCGACCATTCAAGCGCAAAGTCGCCTTCAAACCGTCGAAGATTTCGAAAACATTGTGCTTCGCGTTAATACCGATGGTTCACAGGTCCGCGTGCGTGACGTTGCCCGTGTTGAACTGGGTGCACAAAGCTACGACGTTATTGTTCGATACGACCGCAAGCCAGCGTCGGGTATGGCAATAAGCCTTGCCTCTGGCGCAAATGCACTAGACACCATTAAAGCAGTTAAAGCCCGAGTTGAAGAGCTGCGCTCGAACTTGCCTGATACAGTTAAAGTGGTGTATCCCGTGGATAGCTCGCCTTTTATCGAGCTTTCTATTGAATCGGTAGTACATACGCTTATTGAAGCGGTAGTGCTGGTATTCTTAGTGATGCTGCTGTTCCTTCAAAATTGGCGTGCAACATTAATCCCTACTATTGCGGTACCGGTAGTGTTGCTCGGCACCTTTGCTGTACTACTGGCGTTCGGGTTTAGTATCAATGTGCTAACCATGTTTGCCATGGTACTTGCTATCGGTCTACTCGTAGATGACGCCATCGTAGTGGTGGAGAACGTTGAACGTATTATGGAAGAGGAAGGTCTTTCACCTGCCGAAGCCACTAAAAAGTCGATGACCCAGATAACAGGGGCGCTTGTTGGTATTGCCGCCGTGCTTTCAACGGTATTTATCCCAATGGCGTTTTTCAGTGGTTCAGCAGGAGCAATATACCGTCAGTTCTCGGTTACTATCGTATCGGCTATGGCATTCTCAGTGTTGGTCGCTATCGTTCTTTCTCCGTCTTTATGCGCCACGTTATTGAAAAAGCATCCGGAAGACCACGACAAGAACAAAGGCTTTTTTGGCTGGTTTAACCGCACGTTTAATAAAGGACGTGACCGTTACCAAAAAACCACAACCCATATGGCGAAACGCTTCAAGCGTTATTTCGTTGTTTATGGTTTGCTTGTAGGTGGTATGGCATTTATTTTCAGCCAGCTTCCTGGCGCGTTTCTTCCAGATGAAGATCAAGGGCGTATGATGGTGTTGGTCAGCACACCACCAGGCGCAACCGCTGGCCGGACTCTTGAGTCTATTAAACAAGTGGAAGACTATATTCTTGAGCAAGAACAAGACGCAGTTAACGGCATGTTCGCGGTTGTGGGATTTAGCTTTGCGGGTCAGGCGCAAAACGCGGGTATGGCGTTCTTAAACTTCAACGACTGGAGTGTAAGGGATGAAAATAACTCTGCGTTTGCAGTGATGAACCGAGCTTTCGGAGCATTTAGCCAAATTCAAGATGCCTCAGCCTTTCCTATAGTGCCTCCGCCTATCATGGAACTAGGTAATGCAACGGGTTTTGATATGCAGCTGGTTGACCGTGGTGGAAATGGTCACGAAGCACTGATGAACGCGCGTAATCAGCTGTTGGGCATGGCGGCGCAGAACCCCAAACTGGCGGGCGTTCGCCCTAATGGACTAAGCGATGTTCCTCAATTCAAAATCAATATTGATAGTGAAAAGGCGTCAGCTCTTGGCTTGAACTTAAGTGAAATTAACAGTGCACTGCAAATTGCCTGGGGTTCAAGTTATGTTAACGACTTTATTGATAAGGGGCGCATTAAGCGGGTTTATATGCAAGCCGACTTACCCCATCGTATGACACCAGAAGACCTTGATAAGTGGTTCGTGCGCAATAGCGATGGTGAGATGGTTGCCTTCAGTACCTTCTCTACCACGGAGTGGGTATATGGTTCGCCCAAGCTAGAGCGCTTTAACGGTGTTTCATCTGTGAACATTCAAGGTAGCGCTGCGGAAGGCGTATCGTCAGGCGAAGCAATGGCTGAAATGCAAAAGCTGGTAGAGCAATTGCCTCCTGGTTTTGCAATTGAATGGGCTGGATTATCGTTTGAAGAGCAGGAAGCTGGCTCGCAAGCTCCTTTGCTTTATACCCTTTCAATTTTGATTGTTTTCTTGTGTTTGGCAGCGTTATACGAAAGCTGGTCTGTGCCATTTGCTGTAATGTTAGTCGTACCTCTGGGCATACTAGGCTCGGTAACGGCAGCATTTATCTTCAACTTGCCGAACGATGTGTACTTACAAGTCGCGTTTTTGACAACGGTTGGCTTGGCGGCGAAAAACGCCATCCTTATTGTTGAATTTGCGAAAGAGCAATATGAAAACGGCGAAGATTTAATGACTGCAGTATCGAATGCGGCTTCTCAGCGTTTCCGTCCAATACTGATGACATCAATGGCGTTTATTCTGGGGGTAACCCCGCTAGCGCTGGCAAGTGGTGCTGGTGCAGCCAGCCAAAATGCGATTGGTATTGCAGTTATGGGCGGCATGTTTGCTGCTACATTCTTGGCAATTTTCTTCGTGCCTATGTTCTACGTGATGGTAGAAAAACTCTTTCACAGGGAAGACAAGTAACAAGCAAGTGCGCTAGAGTGTGAAAAAACATTTCATTTTTGTATAGGGATATAGGTAATGACTACCGTTGTTTTTTCTCACGGCAAAGAAAGCGGTCCATGGGGCAGTAAAATAACAACGCTTTCAAATGTAGCGAGCGATATGGGCTTTGGCGTCGAGAGTATTGATTATCAAGATCTCGACTGCCCTGAAGCACGCCTAGCTCGCCTTAAAGAATTTGTCGCTGAAAAGTGCAATGATGTGGTTTTGGTTGGCTCCAGTATGGGTGGCTATGTTTCACTCGCTGCGGCTAGCCATATCTCCGCCAGGGGCGTATTTCTTATGGCCCCTGCGTTATATTTGCCGAACTACAAGATTCAACGTTTCCCCTACGACGGCTATGTGAGTTTAGTGCATGGCTGGAATGACGATATCGTGCCTATTGAAAACAGCTTAAAGTACGCGCGTCATCAAAAAGCTCAGCTCTTATTGCTTAATGACGGCCACCGCCTAGCAAACAGTAAGTCTGTTATTTCTCCGTTTTTCAGAAATTGGTTGGAAAAATTTCGATACTAAATTTTCGATAGTAGGGCTTGCTGGTTCAATAAGCCTACGACCAATCGCTTATAGCTCACGCTTACGCAAATGCGGGAAAGCACCTGTTTTTATGGCATGATGAGACATTGCTTAAAACAGGGCAGATGGAAATGACATTTAGTTTACCTCAAGCGCCTCAATGGTCGTCGCTGATAAAGTCTGGTTGCCGTGTCTTTGTTGGCGGAAATGCCTCAGTGCCGCACGCATTGGTGCAGCATCTTATTGATAACAGCGAAGGGTTTAGCGACATCGAGCTGGTTCATATGCTGGCCTTAGGCGACACTCGGTGGGTAAAGGAAGAGTATAAGAACCTTTTTAAAGCCAACACCTTCTTCATTGGCGGTGAAGCCATGCGTAAGGCAGTAGACGAAGGTCGCGCTGATTACACTCCCGTTTTCTTGTCTGAAATATCAAGCTTATTTAGCGACGGTACGCTGGCACTGGATGCTGCGCTAGTTAACGTAAGTCCTCCAGATGAGTTCGGCTACTGCTCGCTCGGCCCGGCTGTAGATATAGCTATGTCAGCAATCAGACAAAGTAAAAAAGTGATCGCTCAAATTAACCCTCAGGTGCCAAGAACCGCCGGGCATTCGTACATCCATATTAGTGAAATAACAGCTTGCATCGAAGCCGAAGAGCCACTTGTTGAAGTATCGCCGCCGCCTATCGATTCGGTGGCGGAGCGAATTGGTCAGTATGTTTCAATGTTGGTGGACGATGGTGCAACGCTGCAATTTGGTATTGGGAAAATACCGAGTGCCACCCTTAAATATCTGTGTAACCACAAAGACCTGGGTATTCACAGCGAAATGCTCACCGACAGTATTATTGAACTGTTGGAATCTGGCGCTATCACCAACAAGAAGAAGACTTTTCACCCCGGTAAAATTGTTACTAGCTTTGCTATTGGCACCCGCAAGCTTTACGACTTAATTGATAGTAATCCTCACATCGAGTTTTACCCGAGTAGTTATGTAAACAAGCCCACCAATATTGCTAAGAACGACAATATGGTCGCTATAAACAGTGCACTTGAAGTGGATTTAACCGGTCAGGTGGTGGCCGATTCACTGGGCTATGACTTTTACAGTGGCATAGGCGGGCAAGTAGATTTTGTAACTGGTGCGTCTATCAGCAAAGGTGGGAAAGCGATTATAGCGCTGCCTTCTACTGCCAAAAATGAAACCATTTCCCGTATCACACCCCGCATAAGCGAAGGGGCGGGGGTTGTGACTTCGCGAGGCAACGTGCAGTACGTGGTGACCGAATACGGCATAGCATCGCTTAAAGGTAAGAGTATTCGAGAGCGAGCACTGGAGCTTATTCGTGTGGCACACCCGAAATTCCGTGCAGCGCTCTTAGAAGAAGTAAGACAGCATTATTGGGTACCCCATTATCAGGAAAAGTACCCGACCGACATTCCAGAACTGGGGGCAATTCAGCTCAAAAAGCTAAATATTCAAGGGGAAACCTTTTATATGCGCCCGCTGAACCCAGCCGATGAACGGCGCTTGCAGGAATTCTTTTATTCCCACACTAAAGAAACGCTGAGGCTGCGTTATAACTACGACCCAAAGCAGATGTCTCGTGAAAAGTCGTGTAATTTGGTGTCGGTGGACCAAAGCTCTGATGCGGCGTTGTGTATTGTAAGACAAGAAGGCTCCCGAATTACCATTCACGCTGTGGGGCGGTTTTACTACAACCCTAATGACAATACTTGTGAGGCCGCGTTTGTTACCCGTGAAACCCAGCAGGGAAAGGGTATGGCAAGTCGGTTGTTAAACGAGTTAATCAACGTGGCAAAGAAGAGGGGAATTGCGAAGATGATGGCCTACGTGCGTGGCGATAACAGCCCGATGATTGCCATTTTCGAGCAAGCGCAATTTAAACGGAAGTTTACTGGCGACCCCAGTGACATAGAGTTAGTACTAGATTTGGCATCACTCGCATGACAATTAAAATTTTTCGCGGCAAACACGGCACTAAACACGACCTGGGGAAAGATCACCCCGAGTCACCGGATCGCTTGTTCGCCATTGACGACCAATTACTGTCTTCTGGACTCGATATGGTTTGTGAGCATGCCGATGCTACGCCTATTGCCGAAGCCTATCTCAAATTGGCCCATGACCCTTACTATGTGAAAAGTGTGTTTGAGCATGCGGCTCAGTCCATTTTTAGTGACCACGAAAAAACACTCTATTCCGAAAACAAGGATAACGTGGCCTGGTTAGACGAAGATACTGGCTTGATGCGACACAGCTTAAATGCAGCGCTGGAATCGGCAGGTGCGGGATGTAACGCCGTGGACTGGGTCATGGAAGGTAACGACAGGCAGGCATTCTGTGCGACCAGGCCACCAGGGCACCACGCTACCTACGATAGCGCCATGGGCTTCTGTATTTTTAATAACATTGTTATTGCCGCGCGCTATGCGCTTCAAAACTACGAATTAAAACGTGTTGCCATAATCGATTTTGATGTTCACCACGGAAACGGTACTGAGCAAATTGTTGCTGGCGATCAGCGCATTATGCTGTGCAGCAGTTTTCAGCATCCCTTTTATCCTCACAGCGGGTCGCCGGTATCTGCAAGTAATATTCTTTCGGTTCCGCTTGAAGCGGGAACTACGGGTGAGGTATTTCGAGAAAAAGTACAACACTGGTTTGATGCATTACGCAATTTTCAACCGGAGCTGATTCTTATTTCTGCGGGTTTTGATGCCCATGCCGAAGACCCTATGGCCCATTTGCGTTTGGTGGAAGACGATTATTTTTGGATAAGCCAACAGCTTCGCGCTGTGGCAGATGAATGCTGTCAGGGTAGAATAGTGAGTATGCTAGAAGGCGGCTACGATTTAAGTGCATTAGGTCGTAGCGTAGTGGCGCACCTCAAGGGAATGAGCCGCCCTATTGAATAATCTCAACAGGGCAGCATTGCACGTAATTTAGAGCGCCGGTAACCGCATCAGAAAATCAAAGTCATAAAATTGTCTCAGTATCGGCGCTTCAGCTTTGTTTAGCTTAGGCTATCCATTTCGTAAGCATATATAGACCAGCACCTAACATGGCAAGGTTTTCGGTAAGCGATATAAACCCAAGAGGTAGATCTGAGTTACCGCCAACACATGCGCATTTAAGTTCACGTTTATCGATATATACCGCCTTAATAACAGACACAGCTCCTATTGCACCGATAAATATAGAGACGGGCGATACCAATATTGCTGGTAGGCCAGCCAACATACCAAGTCCTGCAAAGGCTTCTGCGAAAGGATAAACATAGGCGTATCTAACGTGCTTCATTGCCAGCAAATCATAAGTAATGAACTGATTTGAGAACGCTACAATGTCCTGAAGTTTTTGTAGTGCGAGGATCACCATGGTGACACCGATAAAATTCATTACAAAAGGTTCGATACCAGCTGGTAAACCCCCTTTGAGCATAAGTGCCAATACCATGAGTGCGGCCAACGAAAAAATTACGATGATTGGTGTGTAGCGCGACCCAAACTCACTTTCTTGCTTTAAATTGAAGTAATCTCTTAAGTCGTCATAGCCACCAATACGTTTATCATCGATAAACGTTTGCGGGGTGGTTTTTACATTGTGTTTTTCTTTAAAGGCGTCGGTTTCACTTCTGCTGGACAAGTGATGGTCTTCAACGTCGTAGCCCTTTCTTTCGAGTAAATCTTTTGATTTAAGACCGAAGGGGCAAATGTGTTCCGATGTAACCATGCGATAAAGTACGGCGCGTTTTGACATTGTGGACTCCTTGTAAACCTTTCAGGAAACAAACGTAGATGAGCAAAAAATGCACGTTTTTTGCCCACATTTAAGTGATATTACGTATTACAGAGAAAGATTACAGAATTCGTGCCAGTGGTTTAGCAGAAGCAGCCTAGTGCGTCAGTATTGATCACCGCACCACGGTAAGGCAGGTGTGAGGTATAACCCACCACCTGGTCGACAAGGTTGTTGCCAGTAAAGCAGCCATAGCCCGTAGCGTAAGGGCCTAAATAGCGAAGTTGCGCTTGCCCATCTAACACAATTAATGCCGGGACGGCGTCGAGCATAGCTTCTAGCTTCGGTACGTCTTCCACATTAAGTCTGACTTGATGAAACTCGTCACCTAATTTCGCAAGCAGCTGGGTTTGATGAGGAGTAGTAAGCGTTTCACAATAGCAGCGGGAGCGCGTACCCACATGAATAATAGAACCTGCGCCGATGCCCTGTTCTTTTAACAGCGCTACAAGCGAGGCATCGAAGTCTGGTGCAGTGGTGCGATGCAGCAATTCGCCATTAGGGTCGAAAGCAGAGAGCTGACGTTGTCCGTATACTAACAGGGCGGTGAGTAAACTTACCGCCCAAAGCATAAGTAGTAACCAGCTTGTCTTTTTTTGCATTAGGCAAAGGCCTACATTCGTGCGCGATAGAGACAGTTAAAGCTCAAAGCGTTCAATGGCGCTGCGCATGCGCTGCGATATTTGTGATAACACTTCAACCTCACCCGCAAGCGATTGAGCAGTAGCTAGCTCTTCTGAAGTAAACTCGCTCAAACGCGCCGTACTTTGCGCAATTGAAGATGATGCTGTTTCCTGCTCAACTGCTGATGTTGCAATTTCGGTCATGCTTTCACTCGCTTCACGAATTTGCGTCATGATCTCTGTCATGGCTGAGGTTGCGTTATTACTGGAGATAACGGCTTCGTCGACCAACTGAATACAGGTTTGCATTTGCTCAACTGAGCTGGCGGTTTGAGCAACAAGTTGTTCGGTGATGCTTGTGATTTGATCAGCACTTTCTTTTGAACGAATAGCCAGCGTGCGTACTTCGTCTGCGACCACAGCGAAACCACGACCGTGTTCACCAGCCCGGGCGGACTCAATAGCAGCGTTCAGGGCAAGTAAGTTAGTCTGTTCCGCTACTGCTGTAATCGAGCGCATGGCATCGGAAATATGTGAGCACTGCTCATTTAGAGCAGAATTTGTTTTGGCCGCTGTATTTAGCGTATTGCGCAGTGAGTCAATAGTGCGGCTTGTATTAGAAATTGAGTCGCGTGTTGTCTGGGATGCACTTTGTGCTGCTGTGGCTTTATCGCTGGCAAGGGTTGTTTGCTCTGTCGACAACTGCATAGTTTGCGCAATTTCTTCTGACGATGCCGATACCATAGCAATTTCTTGATCGGTGTTTTTGCTAATTTCAAACATATTATGTGCCGCTAATTCCATCTTACCGCAACCGCGAACGACTTCGTCAGTTAGGTTAGAGGCAAGCTCTATTAGCGACTTCACTTGGTCAATAAGCTCGGCAAACGGCTTAACGATTTTGTTTTCGCGGTTAAGCTTCACGGCCAAATCTAGTTTGCCATCGGCTTTTTGCATGGTGTCGATGGCTAAGCGCAACTCAGCTGCGCCTGCGCCCTCTTGGTGACTTTGTTTAGCCATATACATCAATACGCCTCCTTCTGAGAGCGCGAAGACCGCATGCATTAACAATATGGGGAAGGTAACGTGACCTTCTTCAAAAATGAATAAGGGTGCGCCGCCCGCTTGTAAAAAGAAAAACGAGATGTGATGAACGGCAACAACTGCTGTACCTGTAGCAACCACTTTCCAATCTCTGAAATATGAAAGGAAAGCAAGGAGTACAAATATTTCGAAGTGTATTTCTATTAGTCCGAACGATTGGTGAATGTGAAGGGCAGTAAGCAGTTGTACACCAATCGCTATCGCGTGACGACTAATCGCTGAATAGGGATTTTGAATGCTAAGTACTAGTGGCACAACAGCAATAGGAATGCCAAAGACAAATGCAGGGAGAAGTTCACCTGTATACAGCCCAATAGCAACCGCTAAAAGCAATTGGATAGCAATAACGACACGAAAAATCTTGTGACCTTCTAAGAGCCAAGGGTACTGCATGCCAATCTCCGACAAGTATTTTGGGTTAAGTGTAGGTTAAAAATTTGGGCTGTGCTAATTTCGCGAAAGTCTACGTAAGTTATTGTATTTACGCCATGCAACTTTTAGCTTAATGAGCTTATATTAAAAAAGTTTAATATAATGTTAGTCCAAGGAATAAAATATGCCATCTGTCTCATTTCTTTCTACCGATAACCTCGAAGATTTCTTTGTGTACGATGAACTTTTGATTCCTTACTTCAACGACCGCGATTGGTCAGTTGAAACTATATCGTGGCATAAGAAGGCGGAAAATTGGGATAGATTTGACTATGTGATTGTTCGCAGTACGTGGGATTATCAGCAGCACGCCGAGGCTTTTCTGGCTTGTTTGGAAGAAATTGAAGCGTCAACAGCCACCTTGCTTAACCCGTTGTCTCTTATTCGTTGGAATATTGAAAAACACTACCTTAAGGACTTGCAAGACAAAGGTGTTCCCATCGTAAAAACACAATGGGAGAGTGCGTATGATAACAGTGTTATAAATGACGCTTTTTCTAGTTTTAAGTGCGATACCCTAGTGGTTAAACCCACACTTAGTGCAAATGCAGATGACACATTTAAGCTCTCACAAGCTGATTGGCACGAACAGCAGCAGGTTCTCTCTGATACATTCAACCAGCGCGATTTCATGGTTCAGCCATTTTTAAAGAGTGTGGTTGACGAGGGGGAGTACTCCCTGTTTTATTTTGATGGGAAATACAGTCATGCGATAAAGAAGGTTCCGCAACAAGGCGATTTTCGTGTACAAGAGGAGCACGGGGGAAGCTTGCATCTGATTTCAGCAGTTCAAGAACAATTAGATATTGCCCAAAAAGCATTGTCAGCAATGCCTTGCAACGCGCTCTATGCGCGGGTTGATTTAGTTAGGCAAGATAACCAGTGGGCAGTAATGGAACTAGAACTTATTGAGCCTTCACTGTATTTCAACCTAGACGAGCAATCTCCACTTCGCTTTGTTGAAGCTTTAGTAAGCGTTCATCAGGCTGGCTTGAGCACTAAAAAAAGGCTGGAAAAATAAGTCTTTGCCAGCCCTTTTAAGCCAAAGCGTCGCGAACTCTTTGTCACTGAAAACGATGCGTAGTGTTTGACGCCATAAATTCTCGATGCAACTTTGAAAAAGCCCCCACGATAGAAGTAATATTTAGCAAACTAGTGCTTGTAGCTCGTACCCTTCGAAATGCTCCTTTCTACGCGAGACACCTGCCTTTGGGTCTTCTCGCTACGGGCAGATCTCACCTCACTGCGTTTGTTTACTTCAGCAACTCGTGATTGAACACGGTTTTCAGTTCGGAAACTACCTCGCTCAATGCGTTCAGGTTTACTGCTTTCGCGAGCGAACTGTCGGTCTTGCGGACTGGTTTTTTCAAGGCGCTCCCTCGAATCAATTTGCTTGCTTGAACGCAATGGCGTCTCTCCCCGGTTAGCGAACCGTTTTGATTCTGCGGGTGATATTAATCGAGCAGGCTTATCTCGCTTTAATTGCTGTAAAGTGTTATCTCTTGTTGGCCTTTCATTTTTGGCTACCGCTTGATTGCGTTTTAACGCGTGTTCAATCGATTGCTTACGTTTAACAGTATCTTGTCTGTTAGGTAAACGATTTTCTCTGAGCGGTGTTACTTGCTTAGGCTCAATCGTACGTTTCACGGGATTCGCTTCCCCTCTTCGCACTATTGTTTTTACAGCGCGTTCATCGTCGTGACGGGCCGGTGAGTTCGTCGGTGTAAGCCGCCTATCTGACAAGTGCTTTGCCCGCGTTACACTGCCATGTTCGTAGCGCGTAGGCGCACTATGGACCACGCGGTTCGAGTAACGTGCACGACGATGTACAGTGTTGTGCTCCCAGCGGTAGTAGTCTCGACTTATTACTCTTTTTCTAGGACTACCGTGATAATACCGGCGAACTGGTTCGCGGTGTATCACTACATGACGGTTATGCCAGTGCACGCTACCAAAGAAAAAGAACGTAGAAAGATGAATACTAGGAGACCAATAAACATTGCTATGGTGATGGTAGCTAACGTGATGACGCCAGTGCACTGGGGTAGTAGCATGCCACCAATGGCCGTATACAACCAATGGGTCGTAGTAGGGAACGTAGACCACTTCCCGCTGACGCGGCTCAATGTAAATTATTTCACGAGTAGATTCGCGTTCTCTTTCAACTTCAATATAGTCATTGGTCACCAAGTTACCGGTGTTTAGCGCGTGCTGGCGAAGCACTTGAACTCGGTCTAGCACGCGACTTTGATCAATCAAGACACTATCACCAAGCTGCTGTAACCATTCAAGATCATTTGCCATTGTATTCAGTAGATCTGTAAATGGAGCGAGCGCTTTTACGCTCGGGTCCCAGCTAACACTCTCTAAAACATTTTCCACTTGTTCAGGGGTTAAATGCTGATTGCTTTGACGCCAGCGATCCGCGGCTACCACATCTAATGGATAGGTAGCAGCAATCAATATGTGGGTGAGAAGGGTGTCAGGGTAAAGTGCAATAGGCGCAAGTACACTGTCTAGTTCTGCGTCAGAATATTGCTGCGTTGACGCAGAAACATGTGCAAGGTTGGCGTTCGACTGGGCGATGGCAGGTAGCGCTGAAACACTAGACAGTGCGACAATCACAGATAAGGTTATGTTTTTCATACATTCTCCTTAGCGCATGAGCAACGGCTTTTCGCGCGCTAAATGGTAAGTCTGTATACGTTATAACCAGTCTATGATTAACCCAAGCTGAATAGAAAACGCCCACATTGGTGCGGGCGTCTTTAAATAACTCGTCTATTTGAAAACGTGGGGGTCGAAAGCGTGCCCAAGCTTTTCTGTTTTCGTCTTTAAGTAATGCTTGTTGTCTTTGGTGATACCGTGGTCAATAGGCTTACGTGCAACCACGTCTATACCAAGCGCTTTTAGTGCTGCCAACTTTTTCGGGTTGTTTGTCATAAGCTCAACATGCTTCACATTCAGCGTATCTAGCATCAGCTTGCAGATATCGTAACTTCTTAAATCGGCGTCAAATCCAAGATGTTCGTTAGCTTCTACCGTGTCCATGCCACTATCTTGAAGGTTGTAGGCGCGAATTTTATTCAAAAGACCGATGCCGCGTCCTTCCTGACGCAAATAAAGCAGCACACCGTGACCGTTATCCACGATGTTTTGCATGGCTTTTTCTAGCTGAAAGCCACAGTCACAGCGAGTGCTAAATAAAGAATCGCCTGTTAAGCATTCTGAATGGATACGAATTGGCACTACGTCGTCTTCTTTCCACTCTCCATAAGAAAGGGCAACGTGTTCTTGGCCACTGGCTTCAACAAAGCCGTGTATTTTAAAATCGCCCATGCGAGTGGGTAATTTAGCGGAACTGACATATTCGTATTTAGGCTGTTTGCTACTCATGTTACTTCTACACTTTGGACAGTAGGCAATAAGTGGGGATGACTTCTTTTTTTGCAAGTCTACCATTTTATTATACGCGAGTTGACGCTAGTGCTATCACTTTTTTCGTAAGACGTATATTAAGTGCAGTTATTAAAGTGGGGTAAACTCTCGCAGCGGGGCAGGCTTTGCAACGCTATAGCCTTGGGCAAAATCAACGCCCATTTTGCCAAGTTGTGCCATGGTGCCTTCATTTTCAACGAATTCCCCGACGGTTTGCATACCCATGGCTTTCGCTACATCATTGATTGACGCAACCATAGCCGTGTCTACACTGTCGTTCAGCATATCCTTGATAAACATACCGTCAATCTTTACCTGATTAACCGGCAAGCTTTTAAGGTAACTGTACGAAGAGAAGCCGCTACCGAAGTCGTCTAGGGCAAACGAACACCCAAGGCGATTAAAAGTGCGCATAAAGGCAAGGGTGTCCTCCATTTTTATTATCGCTACCGACTCGATCACCTCGAAACAGATCTTGTTGTAAGGAATATTAAAGGTTTCGAAAGCGTTTAAAATGAATAACGTAAAATCTCTGTCTGCTAATGAATGGCAGTTGAGGTTTATACTGCATCGCCTTAACTCAGCGAGATGTTCAGGGTTTTCAGACAGCCATTTGAACGTATTTGTGACTACCCATTTGTCGACATTTACATTCATTTCAAATCGTTCTGCGGTGGGCAAGAAATTAGCGGGCTCTACGAGCTTGCCGTCTTTTTCCCGAAGTCGCAGTAATACTTCGTAATAGTGCCCATCGCTGGCCTTGCTCAAGGGTCTAAGTGATTGGTAGAAAAGTTCAAAGCGGCCTTCTTCAAGTGCGTTGTTAATAGAGGAAACCCAGTCCAGTTCACGCTGATAACGCTGCATGCTCTCGTCATCTTTATTGTATCTATGAACCTGGTTTCTGCCTTGCTCTTTGGCAAAGTAACAGGCAGCATCGGCCATACTTAGATATTGGCCTGAGCTTGTATCGCTATCATCACACACGACCATACCGATACTTACGCCCAAATTAAAAATGCGGTTGTCCCACATAAACCGATACGCTTGTACTGCATTTAGTATTTTTACAGCATTGAGGTATACCGCGTCTGCATCTAAATTCGAATAAATAACACCAAATTCATCTCCCCCGAGTCTAGCTAACTGGGCGCTGGGAAGTAACGCGTTTTCAATCAGACGTGCCACGTCTTTTATTAAAACATCCCCGGCTTTATGACCGCAGGTGTCATTGACGACTTTAAATCGGTCTAAATCTAAAAACAGCAGACACACAGGTAGCTCGCTGTGGTGATGCACTTTTTCCTTAAAGACAGATTCAAACTGCCGTCTGTTATAAACACCTGTGAGTGAATCGTGAGTGGCTAAATACTGAAGGCTTAAATCTGATTGCTTTTTCTCCGTGATATCGATGATGGAGCCATAGAGGTAGCTACCCTCATCGTTTTCTCGAATTTGACAAGAAAGCGAAAACCAAAACTCTGTGCCGTCTCGTCGCTTTCCTCTAATTTCTTTTCTGGTGACATGCCCTTGCTGAGATATCTCGCCTAGTAATACATGCCTGTCTTGGGGAGACGCATAAAACACTTTCGTATTTGCGCCCTCAGTTAGCATCTCCTCTTCATCTTCGTACCCAAATACCTTACACATGGCAGGGTTTACCGAAATAAGCTTACCGTCCCATGTCGAGGTGTAGTGGCCTTCCGTTGAATTTCGAAACAAGTCATAAAAGTGATTTAAGCTAGAAATAGTTTCAGCCTGAGTGAAAAGCTTATGTTGATTGAGCACGTGCTCCTTTGTAATCACTGCAAATCCGAAGCATAAGAACCCCAAGGTTAAGAAAAACAGCATCCCCATAGCCACTTCAACAGTGTAAATGAGGTCGCCAAAGAGATTTTGCGTGACTAATGCGTAAAATGCGAAGAAGGATAGCCAAGCCAAGGTGTAAGTTGTGCTGACTACTCCACTACCTTTGTCTTTAAAGATAAGAGCTAAGGTAACGTGATACAGGCCCATTGTCGCTGTAAGGACTAGCAGCGTAATGGTGACCATATAGGCGTTAACGGTAAAGCAGTAAATGGTGGCGGCAATAGGTACCGCATAATTAAGAAGCCTTAAAACCAACGGTACGCGAGCAAATAAGTGATGCGTCACTTTAGCGATGCATAGCAACAATACGCCAAAACTGACGGCGTAAAACTGCTCGCTGGCGTTGGTGAGGCTTGGCCAAAGTGCAAGGCCACCCTCTGTGATAAACAGCAGAGCAATTAGTACCAGTGACGACATGGTTAGCCAAAAACGGGTGGGTATGCGCTGATAGAAATAGGAAAACAGAAAATAGAAGGCTATTAGCATCATTACGCCCGATACTGCACCAAATAATGTCAGCATATTTGTATCGTGTTGAACTAGAAGATCACGCTCCCAAAGGGAAATAGGAAAGTACTTAAGCCCCTCGTCTTTAACAGCAACGAGCAACCTGGCGTCTTGGTACGGCTGTAGCGTGAAGGAAAGCCTGATATTGGGAAGCGGTTGCCTTAACGAATAGTCTCCCTTTCCTGCTTGATAGCGGTACGATTTAATAATTCGTTGGCTGCCGTCTAAGAGGTAGATTTGTAGATCGTCGACGTTCAAACGATCGATGTTCAGTACTAATGGAACGGGGCTATAACCTGTATGGACAAGCTCTGTGGAATACCACACTCGCTCGTTGGAGGAGGGCGCTACTGAGGAAGACTTGCCCGAACTCCCGCTAAGAATATCAAAATACGTTGCGCTGTTTGGCGCCAGTGATATCCGAGCATGGTTATTGATGATTTCCTTTTCAAAAGACTCATCGATGCTTAAGCGCGGTGTGGCGAGAGCGCTTGTGCTCAACACTAGCCAACTAATGAGCAAAGCTAAAACGTACTTTGTTAGCCGGGTGATTGGCACTAGCATGATCCTTGAAGCGCTAATTATGTGTTTTCAATAGAATAATACTAGTCTGCGCCAAAAGCCAAACAGAAAGAAAAAGCGCGAGAAAACCTAAGCACTTTGCAGATAGCGATAAATCGCGTCGGGCGATTGCTGAGTGCCGATTGGCTCTAGCCAAATCGCTTCGCACAGCCACTCTACACAAAGCATGCATTGAAAATGTGTATCGTTGGATTGGGTGGTAACAAGCGCCTGAAAGCGATCAGCACCCCAATCGGTATCAGATAGTGAAAAATGAAACAATTCACAAAACTGCTCTACCCACTGCTGCGTTTTAAGAGGTGTTGATGGTAAGGCAAGGCGAATTTCTACGCTTTGTTCGTTAACCACGGCGTGTTGTTGAATATCACTTTTTGTAAAAGGCTGCATAGAACTCATCAATTTACTGGTTTTGTAAACCCGCTCGCTTTAAAAAGTGTATATAGTACAACACAAAAACAATAGCGTTAATTTAAGCGTATTAAGGACGGGGTATGCTAACACTTCACCATTTAAACAACTCTCGCTCACAGCGAATTCTGTGGCTCTTAGAAGAGCTAGGCGTAGAGTACAAAATAGAATTTTACCAACGAGATAGTAAAACTAACCTAGCACCAGATTCGCTGCGCGCTGTTCATCCGTTGGGACGCTCTCCGGTGCTTACTACGCCGCACGGTGCCATTGCCGAGTCTGGTGCTATTGTGGAATACCTTGTTCGACACCACGCTACAGACGCATTTTCTGTACCTCAAGACCCAGAGGCACTTCAACAGTATTGGTTCTGGTTGCATTTCGCTGAAGGCTCGTTGATGCCGCCATTGGTGGCAAACTTGGTGCTGGAAAAAGCGCGCCAAAAAGGTTCTAAGCCCTTCTTTATCAAACCAATTACTAACACGCTGATAGACGGTATTTTAAATGCTTATTATGGCCCTAATTTAGCGCAGAGTTTACGCTATGTGGAATCCTACTTAGCGAAAAACACCTGGTTTGCGGGTGACGCGCCTAGTGGCGCTGATGTTCAAATGATATTTCCGTTAGAGTCGCTAGTGGCGAGCGGGCGAGCGAAAGATTTTACAGCCATTCAAGGTTACGTTAAGCGTATTCATGCCAGAGATGCCTACAAGGCTGCGCTTGAGAAAGGCGGAGAATACGCTTACGCCTAGCGTAAATATCTTAAAGCGTGGACGTTTACTTAATGTCATATTCTTCGACCAGCAGGGTATAAACCTCAGTTGGTCTACAGCGACTAATGATCGCGATTTATATAGTCGTCAATAAGCTGGATAAAGGCCTCGCCATAGCGTTCGAGTTTGGTTTGGCCTACGCCGCTTACATCTAATAAGGTATTGCGCGTAGTGGGGAGTTTACACGCCATATCCACTAAGGTGGCGTCGCTAAATACCACATACGGTGGCACTTCGTTTTCTTCTGCCAACACCTTACGCAAATGCTTAAGGCGCGTGAACAGCGTTCTGTCGTAATTGGCTGGCGCGTGTTTAGCTTTTTTCTTATCGGGCTTAAATTCAAGTCGCGGAACGGCAAGCTGAACGGCGACCTCGCCCTTGAGCACTGGCCGTGCTGCCTCGGTTAAACGTAGCGCGGCATGAGCGGTAATATCAACGCGAATAAGCCCTTTATGAACAAGTTGGTTGATAATGTTGTGCCAGTAGCTATCCGACTTATCTTTACCTATGCCGTATGTGGAAAGCTGGTGGTGGCCTGCTTCCTGAAGACGCCTAAGCTGCTTGCCTCGCAAAACATCAATGACATACTGGCTAGAGGCTTGCTGTGAGAGCCGAAGTACACACGACAGAACTTTTTGTGCAATCACCAATCCGTCGATCATCTTAGGTGGGTCTAAGCAGATATCACAGTTGCCACAGGCGCTGTCGCTAAACTGAGAGAAGTAGTTTAACAATACTTGTCTACGGCAGGTTTGCGCTTCTGAAAAGGCTTCCATAGCCGCAAATTTTTGTAACTCTATTTGGTTTCGCTCGGCTATTTCACCTTGCTCTATCCATTGTTTTACACGGGCTGCGTCTTTTTCGTCGAACAATAGTAAAGCTTCAGATTCCAGGCCGTCTCGCCCAGCTCGGCCGGTCTCCTGATAATAGCTTTCAACACTGCGCGGAACATCGTGGTGAACCACATAACGCACGTTCGATTTGTTGATACCCATGCCAAAGGCAACGGTAGCCACCACAATATCAATTTTATCGTTAAGGAACTGGCGTTGTACCAGCTCTCGCTCGTCGTTATCCATTCCCGCGTGATATGCCGCACAGCGAAAACCTTGTCTGAATAATTTAGCGTGCAGGTCGTCGACTTTAGCGCGACTGTTACAGTAAATAATACCGCTACCTTCTTGTTGTTTTACGTAAGCAACAACTTGATCAAAGGCTTTGTACTTGCTCATTACGCGGTAGCGAATATTAGGTCTGTCGAAGCTGCCCTTATAAACCAGCGGCTCGTTGAGGTTGAGTTGCGTCAGTATGTCTGCTTGGGTGGCTGAATCTGCAGTAGCTGTAAGTCCAATAACAGGAATAGAGGGAAAGCGAGACTTTATTTGCCCCAGAGCGCGATAATCCTGCCTGAAGTCATGCCCCCAGTGGGAGACGCAGTGCGCTTCATCAATGGCAAATAGGGCAATGTCGGCATGTGCAAGCGACTGCTGAAAATAATACTGCATTAAACGCTCAGGCGACACGTAGAGCAAGTCCAGCTTTCCTGCTTGTAGTGCGTCATTTATGCGCGCTTGTTCGTCTGCTTCCAGCGTTGAATTGAGATAGGCAGCGTTTACGCCCAGGGCTTTAAGCTGTTCTACTTGGTCCTGCATAAGCGATATAAGCGGTGACACAACAATAGCGGTGCCCTGGCGCACTAACGCAGGAATTTGATAGCACAGCGACTTACCTCCACCTGTTGGAAGCAAAACAAGTGCGTCTTTACCTTCACATACTTGGTGAATGACTTCGCCTTGACCGTCGCGAAAAGCATCGTAACCAAATACATCTTTTAAGACGGTTTCTGGTGTTTTTACACGTTGCGTTTCTGGCGCTAATTCTGATGGAGCTATTGCAGTTGTCATGGCGCTGGATTTTACGCGTTTTTGCCGATGTCTTCACGGGGCAATTTAAAAAACTAGACTAAAATTCAGCAACCGCCCTTATAAGAGGGGCAGTCGCCCTCATAATTTATTTTGATTTAATATCATTGGTTGGATGAATTTCCGTCAAACTCACGTTCAGTAGTAATGTTCCTATTCAGAAGCACTTCAAACGTCATTTCACTAAGGAAAGCGAGTGGATAAAAATACGACCAATAAACGTCAAGCGAACGGCAGTGAAACGCTAAACCATCAACTAATGATTAAACATGTAATTGGGCTTTTTCGTGATACTATGCCTTTTAACCAGTTGCTGGGCTTGGAATTTGTTACTGAGGGAGAGGGACTGGAGACTCAGGTTTCCCTACATCTTGATTGGCAACCAGCGCTTACCGGCAACCCAATGCAAAAAATCCTACACGGCGGTGTAACAGCGACTATGCTAGACACCATTGGGGGGTTAGTTTCAATTGTAGAAACCATCAAACAAACCGCACATGAGCACCTTGAGGATCTTCAGGTTAGATTACCCACTATGGGTACAGTCGACATGCGCGTTGACTACCTAAGGCCGGGAAGAGGTGAGCGTTTTATTGCAACAGCGATGATTATACGCAAGGGCAGTAAATTAGTGGTTTGCAGAATGGAATTGCACAACGAAAAAGGCGACCATATTGCCTTTGGAACAGGTACATACATGCTGGGGTAGCAGCCACGCCAATTGGTTTGCGCCATCCCATCACGCCTGTTTTCAAGCTGTGCAAAGGAAGTGAGCGGTATTAACGGGAGGTGTAGCATGGCAGAGCCATTACCAGATTTAATTGAAGAGATTGTTACCGAAAGCATGGGTGATGATCCGGCGACCTTGTTAGCCACTCTTGCGGGGCAAGACGAGGTGTACATCGCATCACTGTTAGAATCGCTGCCCGTAGAAAAACGTTTGGCGGTGTGGGAAGGCATTCCTCGCGACCGTAAGCTCGACGTATTGGTTGAGATGCGTAGCGACCCCCGTGAAATTCTTATCGACAATACGCCTCACGACGAATGGACGTCTATTTTTGCTGATATTGATGCAGAGGATTTACTAGAGCTACTTGATTCATTGCCAAAACGCCTAGTCGATATGGCCTATGAATCACTTGATTCCAAAGAGCGAAAGTACTTTAGAGAAGCCACACAATTTCCCGATAACCAAATCGGTCACTGGGTTAACCACGAGCAGTTAGTGCTGCCGTCGAACGCGAAAGTGCGAGAAGGATTGCGCTTGCTAAGACGCGACATTCCTCAGCACTGTGACAGCATTTTTTTGGTGAATCGCTCAGGTCAATTTTCCGCTCTGGTTAAAATTAGCCACCTTTTCAATGCGCAAGATCACGTGTCGCTATTCGATTTGTCGGAAGAAAGTGTGACGACCATTCAAGGGGCTGACGACACAATGAATGCCTCGCTTCTTGTTCAGCGCTCAGGACTGGCATCGTTGCCAGTAGTTGACGAAAACAACAAGCTTCTCGGGCGATTAGACGTGACCTCGGCTAGTGAGTTGGTTAATGAGTTTTACGAACGCCAAGTGATGGCTTCGGCGGGTATGGATGAGGACGAAGATTTGTTCTCGCCTGTAGCGAAAAGTGCTAAAAATCGTGCACTTTGGCTTGGAATTAACCTTCTCACCGCATTTTTAGCCTCATGGTTTATTGGATTGTTCGAAGGCACTCTTCAACAAGTGGTTGCGTTAGCCGTGCTCATGCCAGTGGTGGCCAGTATGGGAGGGATTGCAGGTAGTCAAACGTTAACCCTGATTGTCCGAGGCTTGGCGCTGGGGCAGGTCACACCTGCTAACTTACGGGCGCTTATGGTGAAAGAGCTTAAAGTAGGCGGTGTTAACGGCGTTATTTGGGCTTTAGTGATAGGCGTGGTTGCTTATTTCTGGTTTACCGACGCCATGTTAGGTTTGGTTATCTGTTTAGCTATATTGTTCAACATTGTAGCCGCAGCCGTAGCTGGCGTATTCGTGCCTGTAATCTTGGACAAGTTAAAAATAGACCCCGCTTTGTCGGGCTCGGTAATTCTAACAACGGTCACTGACATTGTAGGCTTTGTAGCCTTCTTAGGTTTGGGCACACTGTTTCTTCTATAACCTTTTTATTGCTTGTTGCTTTAAACTGACTGACCCAGCCAAAGCCCCACTAAGTGAGTACATTTAGTGGGACTTTTCGTTAGTTATGCCGCTTGATAGGCGCCCTTTGCCGCATTGGAAAGTGTTAAGGGTTGTGTATTCACCGAACCTGATAAACAATACGCGCCTTCATCCCCCGAATCTCGTTGGAGTTAGTCTTGTCTAAGCAAGCCAGTGCCGCTCAAGTCGGCGTTATTTGTGCTATTGCCGCCTATAGTATGTGGGGTGTTGCACCTGTTTATTTCAAACAGTTGATGGTTTTGCCGGCAGCCGAAATCCTTATGCACAGGGTTATTTGGTCTGTAGTGCTTCTAGTTGGGCTTATAGCAGTGCTAAAGCAATGGCCAAAAGTGGGCGCTGCTCTTCGCAACAAGCGAGTTATGCAGATTTTGTTCGTTGCTGGTTTGCTACTCGGGGCGAACTGGCTATTGTTTATTTGGGCAATTAATAACGACCATATCCTTGATGCAAGCCTAGGCTATTACATCAACCCCCTTATCAACGTGTTTTTAGGGCGACTTTTCTTAGGAGAAAGGTTACGCAACTTACAGCGCGTTGCTGTCGGACTTGCTGTTATTGGCGTGGCTATTCTAATCTTCTCATACGGCCATGTGCCGTGGATTGCCTTGGTGCTTGCAGGAAGTTTCAGTGTGTACGGCTTGTTGCGCAAGCAGGTGGCCGTAGACTCGCTACCTGGCCTTTTCATTGAAACCTTAATGCTTTCACCATTGGCTATTATCTACTGGATATTCTTCGGGTCTGAATACAGCAACTTATTTAATAACGACGCCACGCTAAATAGCCTTATTTTAGCGGCTGGCATTGTTACTACCGCGCCACTACTTTGTTTTACCGCTGCTGCAAGGCGCATTATGTATTCAACGCTAGGCTTCTTTCAGTACATTGGGCCAACGCTCATGTTCATACTGGCGGTTTACCTATACGGCGAACCGCTTGAGGAGTCCCGTTTGGTGACCTTCGGCTTTGTGTGGTTTGCGCTTATCTTGTTCAGCGCTGATTCGCTAGTCAATTATCGCAGTCAACGTAAAGCGCAAAAGCTCGCAGTAGAGTAGGGGCTGGTTCTCACAGCCCTGCGTAATACCAATCCGCAAAGCGGTAGCGTAAACGCCTATATGCAAAAGCAGCTCGCTTATGATGAAAGAGCAAATGTGCGTGGAAAATGGTGAGTTACGCTATGGTCAGAAAGCACGGTTAGTTAAATGGGAAAGCTAAAGCAGTGAAGCTTGCTCTTGCTGAGGTACATCGGGCGGTTCACATTTGACCTGGTTGCGCCCGCAATTTTTTGCAGCGTAAAGCTGCTTGTCGGCAAGGCTTAGTAGCTTATCTACGCGCTGGGTATGGGCGCCGCTTACTCCAATGCTACAGGTCACTTTAATGTCGGTTTTGGGAAGTTGAATAACTTCCGCCTCCACTACTTTTCTGAAATCCTCTAAGCGTTCACACGCCTTTTTTAAAGGTGTAGATGGCATATAAATACAAAACTCTTCACCGCCAAATCGGGAGATGATTTCATCTGGAAAATAAAACTCAATAAGCGCCGCCAGGGCTTTTAGCACAATGTCACCGGCGTCATGGCCATGGGTATCGTTTATCGATTTGAAAAAATCGAGGTCAATAAGGGCTAGGGCGTGATCTTCAGATAAGTTTTGGTGTTGTACGGTAACCATGTAGAAGAAATGGCGCCTGTTAGGCAAACCTGTTAAATAGTCGGTGTTGGCCACACGGCGAATTTCTTCAACGCTCTCAATATATTCGACGTTCTGCATTACCCGACACAAAAACTCTTCATGACAGTAGGGCACGCGTAAGAAGTCATTTGCACCACTTTTAATGAAGTGCGCAGACATCAACATGCCTTTGCCTCCGGCTACCCCCATAATGGCAAGTTGCTCTTTAGAGAAAGCTTTCCTTAAACTGGCAACAAAATGCGTGCCTGTCATATCAGGCAAGGTGTTGTCGGTGATAACAAGACGTACGTTTTTATGTTCAGACAAGCATTGCATTGCGTCTGTAGCCGTTAAGCATTCAAATGCAATAAAGTTATGATGCTGAAGTAATGAAACCGTTTTTGAACGCAAAACTCGATTAGTACTTACCACCACGACCCCTGTGGATTTGTTCTTCTCCAACCGGCTAATAAGGCGATTTAAGTAGTCGTAATTTTGTGAATTTTCTTTGGGGATGTAATCGACAACATCCCGTTCAAGGACTTTATCGCGAATAGCGCTGTCTAAACTTTCCGTAGTTGCGATGGTGGGTATGAAAGACTCAACAGTAAAATCAATGGCTTCGCCCTTTGGCGCATCGGGCAACGAGTAGGCTACGATGGCACATAAAAAGGTTTCCGGCATGTTTTGCGAGAATCGTGCTTTACCTTCGGTAAGCGACGTCGCACCCACGGGAGTAAGACCCGCACGGCGCACTAATTTCGCTATGAGTTCAAGGTTGCCTTCACCATTTTCGATGATCAGCACATGTTGCTGCATACATTTCAACTTAGGTTTCGGCTACCTTGCCAATTAATTATGTTACGCTTTCTCCAGCTTTGCGTAAGCAAGTACTAGCCATTTGCTGCCAAATTCGTCGAAGTTTACTTGAACTCGGCCATGCTCACCACTACCTTCGTAGTTAAGTACAATACCTTCACCGAATTTACGGTGTACAACCCGTTCACCCAAACTAAAGCCGGTCTCTTCAAAGCTCGCATGCGATGTCGCCTGACTAAAGCGATTGTGTACCGGACGCGATATTGTGGATTTTAGCCTTACTTCTTCCACGCAGTCTGCTGGCATTTCACGAATAAATCGTGAAGCAGTATGATACTTATCTTGTCCATATAATCGACGACTTTCTGCATAAGTGATATACAACTTTTGCATAGCTCTTGTCATTCCAACATAGCAAAGTCTTCGTTCTTCTTCCATTCGACCCGGTTCGTCGTTGGTCAATTGGCTTGGGAACATCCCTTCTTCCACGCCAGCTAAGAATACCAACGGAAATTCGAGGCCTTTAGCGGTGTGAATAGTCATCATCTGTACCGCGTCTTGATCTTTATCTGCTTGAGTTTCACCTGCTTCCAATGAAGCATGAGCTAGAAATGCTGCTAAAGGCGACATCTCTTCAGCTTCTTCAGGTACGATAAAGGTTTTACATGCAGTAACCAGTTCTTCTAAGTTTTCTAGTCGCGCTTGCGCTTTTTCACCACGCTCTGCTTGGTACATGGCGTACAGACCAGATTGGCGAATAGCTTTGTCGGCTTGTTGGTCAAGAGGCTCATCTAGTGTGGCTTGCTCTAGCTCTGTAATAAGCAATACAAAACTTTGCATGGCGTTTAAGGCTCGGCCCTTAAAGCCTCCCTCGTTAATAAGCAACTGGCACGCCTGCCACATTGAACAGTTGTGCATTCGCGCGGTGTCGCGCACTTGCGAAAGGGTTTTTTCACCAATACCGCGACTTGGGGTGTTTACTACGCGTTCAAAAGCCGCGTCATCGTGCGGGTGGCTTACCATGCGCATATAGCCAAGTGCGTCTTTAATTTCTTGGCGTTCGAAAAAGCGCAGACCACCGTAAATGCGATAGGCTAACCCTTCGTGTAGTAAAGCTTCTTCCAGCACACGTGACTGGGCGTTGTTTCTGTAAAGAATGGCGGTATCGCTAAGGGCGTTGCCCTGATTAAGCCAATCTTTGATTTTCGAAACAATAAAGCGCGCTTCATCTAGTTCGTTAAAACCCGCATAGACAGAAATCAGCTCGCCTTGTGCGTCTTCCGTCCAAAGCTCTTTCCCTAAACGGCCAGTATTGTTGTCGATAACCGTATTCGCTGCCTTAAGAATGTTTCCGGTAGAACGGTAATTCTGCTCAAGGCGAATAGTGGTAGGCTCGTTGAAGTCTTTCAGGAAGTGCTGAATATTATCTACATTAGCGCCACGCCAGCCGTAAATAGATTGGTCGTCATCACCAACAATCATAATATTGTTATTGCCGCCACTGCACAGCATACGAAGCCAAGCATATTGGATATTGTTGGTATCTTGGAATTCGTCAACCAATACTGCACGGAAACGACGTTGATAATGCGCTAATACTTCTGGGTTTTTAGCCCATAATTCATGGGCGCGTAGCAACAGCTCAGCAAAATCCACCAGGCCTGAACGGTCACACGCGTCTTGATAAGCAGCATAGACTTCGCGCATGGTCTTTTGGATATGATCGCCATGGGTTTCAATATGCTGAGGGCGCAAGCCTTCGTCCTTATTGCCATTTATGTACCACTGTATTTGACGAGGCGCCCAATGCTTTTCGTCCAGGTTCATGGCTTTAAGAATGCGGCGAATGAGTCGGTACTGATCGTCCGAATCGATTATCTGAAAATTCTCAGGCAAATTTGCTTCTGCGTGGTGTGCACGTAACAGGCGATGTGCAAGCCCGTGGAAGGTACCAATCCACATATTGTGCAAGCTGCGACCCATCAACGACTCTATACGACCGCGCATTTCTTTGGCTGCTTTATTGGTAAAGGTCACTGCCAAAATAGAAAAAGGGGCGATGTTTTCGACTTCCATTAACCACGCAATGCGATGCACTAATACGCGGGTTTTACCACTGCCCGCGCCAGCCAATACTAGGGCGTTAGATAGTGGGGCTGCTACTGCTTCACGCTGTTTGTCGTTTAGCTCGTCTAGCAGTCGAGATACATCCATAGTGTGGTACCTGTTAGTTGATAGTGTTATACATTCAGCAGCGCGCTATTATGCCACCTGACTGTTAATTTATACAGTCCAGTTTTCCCGTTGAATACAAACCCTCGTACTTTTTAACCTGCGTCTAGATACTAGGTTTTAAGTATTTCTTACTGAAAGAAACGAGCGCTTTCTTCGGTCTACTAGTAGCGGCGAAAGCACTTAACGCGACGGTAGGAAGAATCAAACGTACGGTTATTAGCTATAACGAATTAATTCGATAAATTGATCGAATTATGCGCTTGGTCGGTATCACATCGGTATTGCATCACGTCGAACTCAGGTACACTTTCTACCAGATTTTTTGGTTAGCATTGCAGTGCTTGCCAAGCAACTGGTTAGTCCGCTTACTCAGTTTTCTAACAGTACACAGCATTTTTATATAACGGGACATGCTCATGACCGCACTATCTACGCCCATCGATTTTTGGTCGACGCTAAAACAAGAAGCGCAAGTTGTTGCTGAAAAAGAGCCTTTGTTGTCTAGCTATGTGCATGCCAGTGTTCTTGCACACCACAATTTTGAATCATCGCTAAGTTTTATTCTTTCCAACAAAATGGCAGACGACGTTATGCCTGCGCTCGCTATTCGCGAAGTGTTTGATGAAGCTTATTTACTTGAGCCAGGCATCAGTGAAGCGGCCATTGCCGATATTTTAGCGATAAGATCGCGAGATGCGGCGGTTAATGATTACCTTACTCCTTTACTCCACTTTAAAGGTTTTCATGCTGTGCAAGTGCACCGTATGGCCCATTACCTATGGGTTCATGGGCGTCATCAGCTTGCTTTATTCTTGCAAAGCCGTAACTCGGCAAGCTTTGGTGTAGATATTCATCCTGCTGCGCGCATTGGCAAAGGCGTCATGTTTGACCATGCGACCGGTATTGTTGTGGGTGAAACCGCTGTTGTTGAAGACAATGTGTCTATTTTGCAGAGTGTTACGTTAGGTGGTACCGGTAACGAGTCGGGCGACCGTCACCCTAAAATTCGCCAAGGCGTATTAATTGGTGCTGGCGCCAAGATCCTTGGAAATATAGAGATAGGTGAAGGCTCAAAAGTAGGCGCAGGTAGCGTTGTACTTAATAGCGTTCCAGCTCATGTTACAGTGGTGGGTGTTCCAGCTAAAGTGGTTGGGAGACCGGTTTGTCAAAGCCCATGTGAATCCATGCGCCAAAACGTACTAGAAGACAACTCCCACGTATAAAATTGGGGTCAGAGTACATTTCTGCCTTAAATCTGGGGTCAGAGTACATTTCCACTTCAAGCTTTGTTAGCAATAGCGATAAATGTACTCTGACCCCATTATTTGAGGGTTATTGTGTTACCGCCTTTTTCTTTTGAGGTGTAGAGTGCGCGGTCGGCGCGTTGGATAAGCGTCTCAAGTGTATCGTTTTGCTGCATGAGAGTGACACCAAAGCTAGACGATAACGACACTCCAGATATGGTGATCGCGTTTATACCCTCACGCACTCTGTCCACTAGATGAAGCGCGTTGCTTTCGCTGATATTGGGTAATAGCAGTACAAATTCGTCGCCTCCGAAACGGGCAAAAACATCGGCTTTACGCACAACACTCTTAGTAACTTGGCTTAACTGCCGCAAAGCATTGTCACCGTCAACATGCCCTAACTCATCGTTTATACGTTTAAATTTGTCTAAATCGAAGATAACGAAATAAAGGGGGCTGCCAGATTCACGACTTTGCGCCATCTCTAGGGCACTACGCTGCGCAAGATATTCTCGTGTATAGGCTCGGGTAAGGGTATCTACAAAAACGCGGTCTTTTAACAAAGCGTTGTCTGCTTGTAGCTGAGGAATGGCTATGCCAAACAAGGCATTGGCAGCGATGACGTTAAGTGCAAACTGGTACACTTTAGCGTACTCCATTAATGCAAAAAGATGCACCAGCAACACAATGCATACGCTGCTTATAGCAAGGCTAATAATATTGCGTTTCGTACTTTCAGTGCACGCTATCCACATATGGGTAATAGCAAGAAAGAAGATGGCAAATGCACTATCACGAGACTGGGTAAGTTTTGCCAGCAACATAACGAAAACAATAAGAGCTAAATTAATCGCCACTTTTTTAAAGTAGCCACGTAAGTTGGACGTAGAGTAGTTAGAAAACGCCAGAAGATTTATTTTAGAAGTGGCACATATCTTCACTAAAAACCCCGCGAAAAGGGGCGCAAGTACCACGACTCCCGCCATATCTCCTATCCAAAACGGTAGCATGGCCTGTTTTACATCCGCTGCTGGCATTTGATTGGTTAGAACAAGAGAGCCAATGACGAGCTGCGTTGCGACTAGTGATGTGAGGCAGCCTATGATCAAGAACGACACAATAAATTGAGGTGTAGTAACGTCGGGTTTTCTCAATAAGTGGCCTAGTGCACTAGCCCCCGCGTAGTATGGCAATAGATGAGCAATGCTAAATAATAGCCCACCCCAGATGAGTTCACTAATAGTGAGCGGTAGAGAGTAATGTTGGCCATTCCATACTGTAATCAATACAGCGGCGACAATTATGGGAAATACTGCACGCCAGCCAAGTACCAAGCAGCACGCCAACGTGTAGCCAGAAGCCGGAAACCAAACACTGGCGTGTTCGGTATATTCGACAATGCGTCCAATTTGCCACACTGCAAGCCACGAAAGGATGATAAAGACATCACATTGTAGCCCCGATAATGGTTTAAATGGCAAAAATGAGCGACTAATCTCGGCACGTTCGTTTGCGTTCGAGATTGACTTATCTACCGTGGACGCCTGTTGCGACCTTGACTTCGAGGCAGTTGGTTTTTCCATAAGGACACAAAGACTACGACATCAGTTTTCAGTGTATAACGAGTGAGCACTGAAATCCATATACCTTACGGCTGTGCCCTATAGGCCTTAAAATCTACTTTGCCTAGACACCCCAGAAGCGTCATTTGATATATCAGGAAAGGTTGAAAACCTTATACAAATTGGGTGAGTTCTTCCAACGTATGAAGTTGCACATGGGGCAGTACCGATACGGGTTCCAGAGCCAATTCCATAGGGCGGTTACATGCAAACCACGCTGATTGATAGCCCGCGTTTACGGCACCTAATACATCTTTAATGATGTTATCACCAACATGCAGGATGTGCGCAGGCTCGGCCTTTAAAAGCAATGCTGCTTCATTAAACATGTTAACGGCGGGCTTCATAGGGCGCTCTACGCTAGCGTGTAGAATGTTTTGAAAGTAGCTGTCTAGCCCCACTTTTTGCGTATTTACATTGCCATTTGTAATACCAACAAGTGGTATACGCTGGCTCAGCTTATCAAGGGTGTTGTGTACATTGTCGGCTAGCGTAAAGTCACTTCTGGCGTCATAGAAGCAGTTGAAACAATCGTCCACAGCAGAGCGTAATGCCAAGTCTGCAGCGGGTGCTAGCGATAGTTGGTTTGCCGGCGCACCTGATAAAGCCGCAGTAAGCACCACACGACGAAGTTGTCCCATGTCAGACGCTAGGCGAGTGTCTTTGGCAATAGCGGCACGTTTAAGCTGTAGCCAGTCGTGTGCAGATAATTTAGCGGCGTCGCGATGATGTTCTGCAATATAAGCCTGAAGTGCTTGTTCCGCCCGTCGAATAATAGGATCGTTATTGTATAGGGTGTCATCAAGGTCGAAGGTCATAGCCTCGACTTTATTGATAGACCTGAAAAACTGCATGGTAAAACCTTTTATCGGGGTTATTTTTTGTGTGCGCGAGGGTGCGCCGCATCATACACTTTGGCGAGATGCTGAAAGTCCAGGTGAGTATAAACTTGTGTCGTTGACAAGTTAGCATGGCCTAACAATTCTTGAACCGCACGTAAATCACCACTGGACTCTAATACGTGCGTAGCAAAGGAATGGCGCAGTTTGTGAGGGCTTACTTTTTGTGAAAGCGACTGTTCTTTTGCCATTTTATCGAGGCGATTTGCAACCTGCCTGTTAGATATGCGGGTTTTGCGCTTACTTACAAATACCGCACTTTCATACGGTGACGCATAGGCTGGACGCACTTTTAACCATGCGTTTAGTGCTTTTTGTGCGTGTCGACCTAAAGGCAGTATTCGCTGTTTACTGCCTTTACCCATGACTTTTACTGTGCCGTCCTTTAAACAGTCTGCCAGGTTAAGCCCAGTCAGTTCGCTTAATCGAAGACCGCAGCCGTACATTAGCTCAAACATGGCGATATCACGTAACTGCATGCCTTCATCATCGTCACTGCTTTGAGGTGTGGCATTAAGTAGCTGCTGCATTTCGTCCACGCTCAACTGTTTTGGCAAAGGCTTACCTTGTTTTGGGGCTTGAATACCTTCAACGGGGTTACTGAACAGCTGCTGGTGGTCAATCAGGTATTGGCAGAAAGTTCTAAGTGCAGACAGCCGTAATGCAATACTGCGCGGACTGTGTCCCGACATTTTGGCATCGCCCATGACCCGCTTTATATCGCTAGGCGTAAGCCCTGACCACTCGTAAAGGCCAAGTAATTTTGCAACTTCGGTAAGCTGGCGCTGGTAGTTTTTGATGGTGTGAAGAGATAGCCCACGCTCCACTTGAAGGTGAAGCAGAAACTTATCTAGCCATTGCTGGCAGGGTTCGCTTATCAAGGCGTCCGTAGACACTACACCTAATATCCCATCATTTCAGGCAAGATGATATTGAGTACTTGCTGAAGCTGTTGAAGCAAGAGAGTATCCATATCTGGCGTGAAGTGGCTGGCGTCGCTGCTGCTAATGCCCAAAATCCCGAGTTCACGGTTGTCACCAAGCAGCATTAGCGCTACGGATTCTGCAGGGCTTTCGCCGAAAAGAAGCTGACGTTCGTGCTGAGATAAACGGCCAAAGAAAAAGTTAGTATTCTTAAAGCGCTTTTCCGTGAACAAGCGTCGCTGCAGCTCTGGAATAGCATGCGGGCCTTTAAAGCTCTTAATAACCGCTGACGACAGCTGCAATCGCTCTTGCAGCACATCTTCTAACGTGAACTGTACTTCAGCAACACTTTCACAGCGTAAAAGCTGCACGTTTAAATCGGTGTAAACGCGATAAATCTTCTCATTTTGCTTAGCAATGGTAACGAGTTGATTAAGTTTGAAATTTAGCTGGCGAACCTTCTTTCTAAGCTGATCACTCTGGATTTCTACAAGCGATACACTGCCTTTGTGTTCGTGGGGGAGCTTAATTTTTTCAAGAAGGTCGGCGTGCTCGGCAAAGAACTCAGGGTTTTGTAACAAGAACGCGCGCACATCAGCACTCGACAATTCCGTCGTGTCGTTAAATGGCTCAATCAATTGCGTAGCGTTAGACTGCCCTGATAATTCGCTCATAGATTTATATGTCCGTCATATACGTGTTCGGCAGGCCCTGTCATTTTTAACACGTTATCTGGGCCAGGCCAGCGTATACGTAAAGTGCCTCCGGGTAAGTCTACCCGCACGTCTTTTCCTAATTTACCCTGAATTTGGCCAATTGCAACTGCGGCACAAGCACCGCTACCACATGCCAATGTCTCACCCGAGCCACGCTCAAATACGCGAAGTTTTATGTGTGACTCATTGATAATTTGCATAAAACCTACGTTTACACCCTCAGGGAATCGCTCGTGTTTCTCAACAAGCGGACCAATTTCAGCTACGTTAGCAGTATCAACATCGTCCACTTCCATTACGCAGTGTGGGTTACCCATCGATGCTGACCCAATAAATAAAGTGCTTTCGCCGACACGCAAAATATAGGTATTTTCTTGCTTATTGGCTTTAAGGGGAATGTTCGCTGGTTCAAACTCAGGTTTACCCATGTTTACGGTAACCTGACCATCTTTCTCAAGATAAAGCACCATTTTTCCAGCCTTGGTGCTTACAACAATTTTGTTGCGGTTAATGAGGCCTTTCTGCTTAACAAAACGTGCAAAGCAGCGCGCGCCATTGCCACATTGTTCCACTTCCGAACCATCAGCATTGAAGATACGGTAGTGAAAATCTTGCTCGGGATCGTAAGGCGGTTCCACCATCAACAGCTGGTCGAAGCCAATGCCGAAGTTTCGGTTAGCCAGTTGCTGAATTTTTTCTTTAGAGAAAAAGACGTTTTGAGTAACGTTATCAATAACCATGAAGTCGTTACCCAAACCATGCATTTTAGAAAATTGAACCTGCATTAAACGCGCATCTATCTTGTTAGTTTGTCTCTAGTTTACGGAAGTTTATACTCACCTTGCCAGAGATCTTTTTGTTTTTCTCGCTCGCGAACAACAATTGCTTTGTCGCCGTCTACCATAATTTCAGCAGGACGACAGCGGCTATTGTAATTCGACGCCATAACGAAACCATAGGCACCAGCGCTGCGAACCGCAAGTAAGTCAGTGGGTTCAATAGCTAATTCGCGATCTTTACCTATAAAGTCGCCAGTCTCGCAAACCGGCCCTACAACATCATAAATACGTGGTGTTGCCGTAGCTTCCTCTTTTACAGGAATTATTTTTTGCCAGGCTGAGTAAAGCGCAGGACGCAACAAATCGTTCATGGCAGCGTCGACAATCGCGAAGCTCTTTTCTTCACCTTCTTTGATGAATTCAACTTCGGTCACCAAAATACCTGCGTTGGCTGCAATGGCGCGACCAGGCTCAAGAATTAGCTTCAGGTTTTCACGACCTACCATCTTTTCAGCCATAGCTTGTGCATAGGCTTTAGGGTGAGGTGGCTGCTCGTTATTATAAGTAACGCCAAGACCACCGCCCACATCTAAATGCTCAATGATAATGTTGCGCTCGGCTAATTCATCAATAAGCAGAAGCAGGCGCTCAAGCGCATCTACAAATGGGCCAATTTCTGTGAGCTGTGAGCCGATATGACAGTCCATACCAACTACATTTAAATGAGGTAGCGATGCGGCTAATTCATAGGTGGCCAATGCACGTTCACGGGCAATACCGAATTTGTTCGCCTTCAAACCCGTAGAAATATAAGGGTGAGTTTTGGCATCTACATCCGGGTTTATGCGCAGTGAAATAGGGGCTTTTACGCCCATTTCGCCCGCAACCTGATTAATGCGGTGAAGTTCAGGCTCTGATTCTACATTGAAACACATAATGCCTTGTTCTAAGGCGAAACGGATTTCGTCGTGCTTTTTACCCACGCCTGAAAATACAACCTTACTTGTATCGCCACCGGCTTCGATTACGCGAGCTAATTCGCCTGCTGAAACAATGTCAAAGCCTGAGCCAAGTTTAGCAAGAACGCTTAATACACCAATGTTTGAATTCGCTTTTACCGCATAACAAACAAGATGAGGATGCTCACCAATAGCATCATTAAACGCGTGCCAGTGACGCTCTAATGTAGCGCGTGAATAAATATAAACCGGCGTGCCATGCTGGGCTGCAATATCAGAAACAGCCACTTGTTCAGCATGCAGCTGACCTTGGCTGTAGGCGAAATAATCCACTAGTTCAGCTCTCCAGAAGTAGTTGCGGGTGAAGTGTTATTGGTGGCAGAGTCAGCGCCGGTTTCTGCATTTTCAGAAGACGCTGGTTCAGCAGACGTGTTTTGTGCAGGCGCCTCAGGAATGTAGAGCGCCCCTTTGTAACCACAGCCACATAATGCTGTGAGTGTTAGCAAGAAAACAACTGACTTTTTAAGCACGAAAAATCCCGCGAAGAATACGACAAATGCCGCTATCATCGCATTGCGGTGTTAAATTGCAAGAGCCAATAATCGTTCTTGTGTTTTATCGCCGTATCGAACGTTTTTCCACAGGGTATCACATAGGGTTTGGGTGTCGGAAAAGTCTTTATTTTTAAGCCAATCTATAAGGATATTTGGATTGTCTGGAAATGAAATAGCTTCGTTATCAGGGGCTTCAAGCCACTCCTCAACTGTGTCAGTGTCGAGTTGAAACAGGGTTTGACACAAGTCGAGTTGGTTTAGCGTGAGCGCATTCGATAACTGTTCAAATTGGCCATGCAGAGGCTTAATCAGTAGCTTCTTACCTAACTGTAGCGCTTCACTTGAAAGTTCAAACCCGCCGTTTGCTATTACGCCGCTGGCATGCTGCAACGCTTTTTGAAAGTGCTTTTTAGAGGTTGGGTGCCATTGAATATGTCCAGCTTCCGTGGCTTCAGCAATGTTGGGATGAAAACACTTAAATACCTGGTCGCTGAGCGGCTCAAGCATTTGTTGAATGTCTTCGATATCTTCAAAAGGCAAATAAACCAAAACATGGCTGTTGCTTGAAGACAATTCCGGTTTTTCTGCAACAAATGGCGGAATGATAGGTTGATTGAAGTGATACCAATGCACACCTAATTTAAGCTCGGTAGGTGCGAAAATTTTCATTAGTAGCGTATCGAAAATAGTAGCGCCACTTTTAGGTACATCGTAGGCAAACGCGGCTTGGTGACTAATAGATATAGAGGGCAGGCCTTGTTGTTTGGCAGCCCATGCAGTAATAGGCTCAAAGTCATTAACAAGCAAATCGTAATTGCGGGTATCAAACGCTTTCACGTCTTTTATAAACTGGCTCACGTTTGCGTTTTTAACAGTTTCCCATTTATCAATTCGTCCCCCTTTTGTCATAAAACTCAGGCCGGTAAAGGTTCGGTAATCTCCGAATATTTCCATGTCGAAATACTTTTCAGGCGGGCGACCTGTAAATATGAAGTCAACGCTGACGTCGTCACGCTCAGCAAGCGCTGCCGCCATTATTCTAGCTCGGGCGATATGGCCGTTGCCGGTGCCTTGCACACCATACAATAATCTCATGCTACCCCAGAATAGAAATACTCAATGTTGCTATAGTAACGCCTAGAAGCGTGCCAGCGATCACGTCTGATGGATAATGTACGCCCAACAGCACACGTGAAAGACCAATTAAAGCGGCCCAACTATAAGCTAATACCGCGAAAGAAGGATAATAATGGGCCACGATGCTCGCCATTAATGTAGCTGCCGCAGTGTGGCCAGAAGGAAGTGAAAATTTATCTGAAGGTGTGACATGTGCTGTTAAATTCATTAGAAAATCGCAAGGGCGAGGGCGCTTGAACATTTTCTTAAGCATCACATATATGGGTAATTCCAACGCATAAGCCATCAGCGCTGTGTAGAGGAAAAGCTCGCCGTGCTCGGGTTCAAATGCCCAAAGCAGTGCACCGATAACCAGGTATAAGTATCCGTCGCCAGTTTTCGATAGCCAAATAATGCTACGGCAGTCTCTTTTTTGCGTCAGTTTGTACAGGCGATAAAACAAGTCAGTATCGTATTTGGTCAAGGATTTCATCAACATCGCCTTGTCCCCTATCGGTTAATTACTGCACAGGCTAAAGTTCATCTGTGACCAGTGGGTGACGAAAAAAAGAAACTTTTTTGACAGCGTGTGTCGTTTTTTCGTTTGCCTTGGCAGACAGATATTGGGAATGGCTGTAAAAGATAAAAACTAAGCAAAATATGTGCTCATGTGAGATAGGTGAGGGCAAAGTCTGTTGGGTCTAGAAAAAGTAAAAAATTCGACGAAAGGCGTGAAATCAAACGTTTGCATTACCACATTTAATGCTATGCTAGATTTAGAAGCGTAAACAGCGCTTTATTTTTCACTTAATTTTAGTCTTCTCAATTTTAGTAAGGCAGAACGATGGAATACAACACATCTGAATTATGCGATTTATTTGCTGATAGCGTAGACGTGGTAGATCCAATTTTCGCGAGCTTTGGTGGCCGGTATTCTTTCGGTGGTGAAATAACCACGATTAAATGCTTTGAAGACAGAGGTCTAGTAGACCGCGTACTTGCGCAACCTGGCGCAGGGAAAGTTCTGCTTATTGATGGCGGTGGTTCTAGCCGTCGTGCACTGTTTGATGCATCCTCTGCTCAAATTGCAATCGATAACGATTGGGAAGGGGTTGTGATTTACGGCAGCGTGCGAGAAGTTGATAGCCTTGCCGAATTAGATATCGGTGTGTTGGCGGTAGCTGCCATTCCAGTAAATGCTGAGTGTGAAAGTATTGGTGAGGTAGACGTGCCGGTTAATTTTGGTGGCGTTACGTTTTTACCAGAAGATCATCTATACGCCGATAGCACAGGCGTTATTCTTTCACCTGAGCCGTTAGATTTAGACTAAATCATCGGCAAGCAGACGCTAACAGCTTTGAAAACAAAGAAATAAAAAACGGAGGCTTTGTGCCTCCGTTTGTATTTCTATTTGCGTTTAAAACGATTCAAGTGCGCTCAGCGTTGACACACCGGGTGTGAAGCTACTTGTTTGCTTCATCAAACACTTGGTTTAGATACAAGGCAATGCGAATTCCCGCCATCTGCAAACGCTTTTTAGCAGTAGGCAGGTGGTTGTATAAGTAGTCATAGCTCATGTTGTTTGCGTCATCAGGATAAATGGTATCGCGAATAGCGGTGCTTTCTTCAATCCACACCATAGGGTCAGTGGTTGCCCAACTGCGAATATCTTTAGCAGTAATGGCTTGCGTTAACCAAGACGTCCACTCTGAATAAGACAGATCGCGCTGATCTAGCATTTGCGAGTCCCACACGCGGTGTAGGTTAGAGTCTTGCCAGAAGAAGCGCACCTTTACATCATTACCGCCACGATCAGTACCATTTCCGGCATGAAGTGGTTGATGGAGATCGCCAATAATATGCACAATAAACTGAAGTGCCAGGCGCTTTTCATCAATGGTGGCCGTGTCGCTTTTCAAGGTTTCAGTAAACTGCTTTAACGCGGTAACCGCATCACCTTGTTTGGGGGCACCCACTTCTTCATAGGTTGTACCCGCAGGCACAGACACATAGTGCCAAGGACTAGCTGTTTTCTGCCAAAAATCGCTGGGGTCAGAACGCATTTCGTCAGCATGGGTCGAGGCTTCAGCTAATGAACCATGAGGTAGTAATTCCATAAGCGCCGCCTGAGAAAGTGGGCTTAGATACTGCTCGGCAATAGCGCCAGTCACTCGGTGGCCGGTTTGTCCCCAGCCGAAAGCGGGTGATGAAATGCACAATGTAAATAGCGTGCTCAGCGCAACTGCGCAAATCCTGTTTGCAAACGCGAACATGGTTAATCCTCAGAATGTTTGGAAGACTGGTAGCCCCATCTTGCGACAAGAGACTGCTCAATACCTAGGTGATCTAGTATGCGCGCCACCACAAAATCTACCAGGTCATCGATAGTTTTTGGGTTGTGATAAAAGCCTGGCGCTGCGGGCATAATGGTAGCACCCATTTGCGAAAGCTTGAGCATATTTTCTAAATGAATAGAAGAAAGTGGCATTTCACGAGGCACCAAAATAAGTTGTCCACGCTCTTTTAGAACAACATCAGCTGCACGCTCAATAAGGTTGTCGCTAGCGCCAATACTTATAGCCGATAGGGTGCCTGTTGAACACGGGCAAACCACCATTTTCGCAGGGGCTGCTGAGCCAGATGCTACCGGTGAAAACCATTCTTCTTTACCAAATACTTTGATTTGGTCAGGCTTTGCATTGCAATGCTCGGTAAAAAACGCGGCTGCGTCTTCGGGGCGCCCGGGTATCTTCACATTCTCTTCGGTGGCAAACACCACTTTGGCAGCGGAAGAGATTAAGACATACACCTGGTAATCGGCGTTAACTAGCGATTTCAATAGTGTAAGTGCATAAGGCGCGCCAGATGCGCCTGTGATAGCAAGTGTGACTTGCTTGTCATGTTTCATTGTATAGCCTCTGTAGATGACAAGCATCGCGCTTGTCTATCGGGTAACACTTCATATTATTCTGTCTTTTTTACAGTTTGGACTTCATTTTCAGAGCGTCGAGTATTCGGCCATGAATGCCTTCGAAACCGCCGTTACTCATTACAAGAATATGATCGCCCGGTTGTGCTACGTTGCAAATGCCTTGAACGATCTTCTCTACATCTCTGAAGCAGTGCGTAGGCGCATTGCTGTGCGCTACCGAATCGACTAACGACCAGTCCATGCCTTCAGGTTCATAAAGGTAAACCTCATCGGCTTTCTGCCACGAATTTGCCAGCGTATCTTTGTGCACGCCCATTTTCATCGTGTTAGAGCGCGGCTCTAGCACAGTCAGAATACGGGCATTACCCACTTTCTTGCGCAGTCCATCTAGTGTAGTCGCAATTGCGGTAGGGTGGTGTGCAAAGTCGTCATAAAGGGTGATGTTGTTTACTTCACCTTTTACTTCCATACGGCGCTTAACATTCTTAAAAAATGATAAAGCCTCTATGGCATCAGGTAAGGTAACACCGGCGTGATGGGCTGCAGCTATGGCCATTAAGGCGTTATCTACATTGTGTTGACCCAAAAGCGACCATGTTACAGTTCCGGCAATAACGCCGTTATGTAATACATTGAATTCACTGCCGTCTTTCTTTAATAGTTCGGCGTGCCACTCCTTACCTAGCGACTGGCGAGAAGACCAGCAACCTTTCTTGAGCATATCCTCAATGGCTGGAGTACCGTTTGGTGTAAGAATAAGCCCGTTTTCCGGCACCATGCGAACCAAATGGTGAAATTGGGTTTGAATAGCCCCAAGGTCAGCAAAAATATCCGCATGGTCAAACTCAAGGTTGTTAATAACCAAAGTTTTAGGGCGATAGTGTACGAACTTAGAACGTTTATCGAAAAATGCGCTGTCGTATTCGTCAGCTTCAATGACGAAAAAGGGGCTTTCACCCACGCGAGCCGATACGCCAAAGTTCTCCGGAACGCCGCCAATCAAATAACCAGGATTAAGACCAGCGTGTTCTAAAATCCACGCGACCATACTGCTGGTGGTTGTTTTACCGTGGGTACCTGATAACCCAATTACCCAACGATCTTTTAGTAAGTTATCAAGCAACCATTGTGGGCCACTGGTATAAGGAAGATTTCTATTTAACACGTATTCGACGGCGGGGTTACCGCGCGACATAGCGTTACCAATCACCACCATGTCTGGTACTGGGTCAAACTGACTTTCGCAATAACCTTCGGTCAACTCAATGCCTAATGCTTCAAGCTGGGTGCTCATAGGGGGATAAACGTTTTTATCAGACCCTGTTACTTTGTGGCCAAGTGATTTGGCAATGGCAGCTATGCCACCCATAAAACTTCCACAAATGCCTAAAATATGTACATGCATAGCGCATTCTCAATGAATTATCATGTTATTGGGGTACTGTATCAGAACCCTGTGGCCTATAGATAATTCAATTTTAATCATTCAATAAATGCGCTAAGCCGTTGTAATACGCGAAACCCCGAAGAATCCAGTATGGGCAAACTGGTATGGTGTGTGTATGACATTTTACGGGCGTGTTCCACTTACCCAAGAACACGGTTACAATCTAACCACAGGTTTAAAACCTGTGTGTGCTTCAGACAAACGCCGGTAAGGAAAGCTGAGCGACTGCAAGCGCAACACCCTACACACGAAAAAAAGGCTTACATTCAATGAAACGTTTAAATTCCCAATTGCAACAAGACGGTGCACCGCTTGAGTTAATCTTACTCATTCGTACACTGCTAGCGGGCTGTAAAGAAATTTCTTTCCGCGTGAGTCAAGGCGCACTTGCTGGCGTGCTCGGTTCAACCCTTTCAGAAAACGTACAGGGCGAAACACAGAAAAAGCTCGACGTTATCTCTAACCACATTTTAAAAGACACGCTAAGGGAATCTGGCTACGTTAAAGCCATTTCGTCTGAAGAAGAAGACGACGTAGTTCCATGCAATCCGGAAGGTAAGTACTTAGTGAGCTTCGACCCACTTGATGGCTCGTCAAACACTGAAATTAACAGTTTAATCGGTACTATATTCTCAATTGCTCATGCGCCTCAGTGGATGGAGCCAGACGATCCGTCAGCTTTCTTGCAGCCTGGTACACAGATGGTTGCAGCGGGATATGTACTATATGGCCCGTCTACAATGCTAGCGTTGACGACAGGTCGCGGCACGCATATTTATACTCTTGATAAAACCCACGGTGGTTTCCTGCTTACCCACCCGAATATTCAAGTGCCAGAGCAAACGTCAGAGTTCTCGATTAACGCGTCGAATCAACGTCACTGGGAACCGGCAATGCAGGCATACATTGCCGATCTTCTTGCAGGTAAAGATGGTCCTCGAGGCAAAAACTTTAACATGCGCTGGGTAGCGGCAATGGTGGGTGATATTCATCGTTTGCTTTGTCGTGGTGGTATCTTCATGTACCCATTCGACAACAGAGACCCGTCAAAGCCAGGTAAATTGCGTTTGCTTTACGAAGCCAACCCAATGGCGTTTCTGATGGAACAGGCTGGTGGTAAAGCGGAAACGGGCACGGGCCGAATTCTAGAGGTGATGCCTGAAGAAATTCACCAACGTGTACCGTGCATTATCGGTTCTAAAGACGAAGTTGATATGTGCTTAAGCTACAACGACAACGCGAAATAGCGAAAAAATGGCCCTGATGGGCCATTTGGTTTTTAAAAAGCAGCAAAATTTAACGAAAAATAAAGAGATTAGTACGACATGGGTCGTAAAGCGTTTTTATTTTGCTGCTCTCACCGTATACTTAACCCAAAATTTCTTATACATCATTGAAAGGACCAAAGAATGAGCTTGAGTGCTATTTCTGCTGGTAAAAATGTACCAGACGAAGTGAATGTGATCATCGAAATTCCAGCACACGCTGACCCGGTGAAGTACGAAGTAGACAAAGACACAGGTGCACTATTTGTTGACCGTTTCATGGCAACTTGCATGCACTACCCAACTAACTACGGTTACGTTAACAACACATTGTCAGAAGACGGTGACCCAGTTGACGTTCTAGTAATGACACCGTTCCCACTACTTGCGGGTTCTGTAATTAAGTGTCGTCCAGTTGGCGTACTAAACATGACTGACGAGTCTGGTAAAGATGCAAAAGTACTAGCGGTACCTGTAGACAAGCTTTCTACTATTTACCGTGACGTTAAAGAAATTGCAGACGTACCTCCGCTTCTTCTTAAGCAAATTGAGCATTTCTTCGAGCATTATAAAGATCTAGAAGAAGGCAAGTGGGTGAAGATTGACGGTTGGGCAGACGCTGCCGCTGCAAAAGAAGAAATTACCGCAAGCATCGCGCGTTTCGAAGCAGAATAATTCACGCTGCTTAAAATTGATGATACAAAGGGCTGGTGTAATACCAGCCCTTTTTGTATGTGGTCTAAAAGTGAAGATGGATAACTAAAACTAGGCACCACAACAGAAAGCTTAACAGATACCTGAAAGAGACCAGTATGTACAACCTGAAACAAACCGTAACCTCATTATTTGCTGTACTAATGATGGTTGTGTCCTTCAACTCTTTGGCAGATGAGACTCCCATTGAAGTATACTGGGAGGACCTAGTGCCTGAAGGCTTTAACGAACTCGCGCCGCCTGCTGTTCAGCACAATGGTGAGATGAGTCAGCTTCAGCCTGACGCGCCGATTGTCGATACCTTTGATGGTAAACGGGTGAAAATCCCGGGTTTTGTTGTGCCGCTAGAAGGTACGGCAGAGCTAACCACCGAGTTTTTACTTGTTCCATATTTCGGAGCCTGTATTCACGTGCCACCGCCGCCGTCTAATCAGATAGTGTACGTAAAATTTGAAGAAGGTGTGCGCATAGATAATATTTACGACGCGATTTGGGTAACCGGCGAACTATCGACTGACGGTTGGAAAGGCGATATTGCGTCTGTTGGTTACCGATTAAAGGGTGAGGTGGTTGAGGGGTTCTAAATAAAGAATATTCCGACTACCTCCAGCTTCACAGGCTTCTTGGCGCAGAGACTTCACATAATCAATGCGCTAACGTTATGAAGAGCTAAACGTTTTAAAAAAGGACATCAGGTGTTTACAGGATTATCAGCGTTTCCCATTACTCCATTCAAACAAGAAGCTATTGATTTCAAAGCACTTCAAGGGCTTGTTGAGAATTTAGCTTCGGCGAACGTAGATTCAATTTGCGCGATAGGCTCTACTGGGCTGTATCCTTATCTAACGCGAGAGCAAAAGTACGACGTAGCCAAGCTCGCCGTCGACCACGCAAATGGTATTCCTGTTATGGCAGGCGTTGGGGCGCTGCGTACTTATGACGTGCTAAAAAACGTTGAAGCTGTGCAGCAAGCAGGTGTTAATGCTGTGTTGTTGGCACCAGTATCCTATCAAGTGCTTAATGAAGAAGAAGTGTACGGCCTATATGAGGCAGTGAGTCACGAGGTATCTGTGCCTATCTGCGTTTACGAAAATCCTCGTGTGACTAATTTTACCTTCAGCGATGATTTGTATCGCCGCATAGGCAAATTACCGAATATCGGGGCGATTAAAATACCCGGTACTCCGTTTGCCAAAAGCTCAATGGATAATAGTTCGAGCAAGGATATCCCACCCTCTGAAGCAAGCAGTAGCGAAGGCGCTCGTCGATTAGCATCATTACGAGAGATAATGCCTGCACACATTGCTATAGGCGTGAGTGGTGATAGTTTTGGCGCAGCAGGAATGAGTGAAGGTTGTGACCTATGGCTCTCTGTTATAGGGGGAATATTCCCGCGAACCGTAATGCGTATTATCGAGGCCGCTCAGTCTGGTGATGCACAGGCTCAGTCGCAAGAGTTAAACGAAATATGGTGCATGTTTGCGCGCAATGGCGGTGGTTTGCGTGTGGTTGCTGCCGCGGCAGAAATTTTGGGCTATTGTGAAACGCCTAGCTTGCCTGCACCCTTCTTACCGATCGACAAGAAAGAGTACAGCGAACTGGAACGTATTATCGCGCAGTTGTCGTTAAGCTAGCCCTGCGTATATATCTGCTCAGCGCGGTTAAACAGAAGCCAAGACGTTAAAATGTACTTGTCGTTACTTTTTGGAATTTGGCCGCGGTGTGTGTGAGTAAAATAGGCAGGCGCAATCACCATTCTACCTGCTTTGGGCTTAACCGCGCGGTTTTGATAATAAAATTCCGTCTCGCCGCCTTCTTCCACATCATTTAAGTAGTACATAAACAGCAACACGCGGTGCAGCGCATCGTTATGTTGAAGTTGTGGATAGACTTCTGAATGCCAGTATGGGTAGCCACCATTACCCGCGGTGTAGCGCTGTGCATTTACATCGCCAATCCGAAACAGGTAATTCACCAAATTAGCCAAATTGGGTTTACCCACTTCATCAAAATTTTCACCTGTTACTTTCACCGGTTCGCCAGTTTTGGGATGGCGTACGGTTAAGCCAATAGGCCCAACAAGCGCAAAATAGTACTTTTCAATGTAGGAGACCAGCTGCTGCCCAGTGTGCTGCATCACTTGCTGAAATAAGTCTTTAAATTCCGGGTTGCGGCTTATCGACACATCCATGCTGCGCTTTTTATCTAAGTCGACGCCGCCGCCAGTACGGCCTTGAGACAAATTAGGGCTGCTTTCAAAGCGCTCCATGAGTTGTTTGCACAGCTCAGGTGGTAACACATCATCAATAACATCAATTAAATCGCTCATGGAGACCTCGTACTGCGCTCTGTTACTTAGTTGGTATTTCTTTGAAGTGTGACTGTAGTTCTGATTTCACTTCATCCGGTATAGGCGCAGAGCGCTGTGTTTTATAGTCAAAATGTACCATGGTGGTCACGCCGGTTGAGCAAAGCTTGTCGTCTTGCCATACCTCTTGAAATATATCGAATGCACTGTTGCCTAAACGGCTAACGAAGGTTTTTACCGTTACCGGTTTGCCGTAAAAAATTTGAGCTAAAAAATCGACCTTATAACTGGCTAAAATTAACGGCCAGTTATTTAAGTCTAGTTCAGGGGTGAACATTCTGAAAATAGGCTCTCTGGCTGCTTCAAACCACGTAACTAACGCCGTATTGCTAACATGTTGTAAGGCATCGGTTTCACAAAAGCGCACGTCAAATGATGTAACTAATGGTGCTGAATGGCTCATACTTCTTAGTAGGGTTCGTTGTTTATTTGGTTTTCACTCTAGCATTATGACGCGGGTATTTCAGTCATTTATCAAAGACCATGTAATTCAGTTGGAAAACATTTTTAACACCTAACCAAAAAAGGCGAGTTCAAAAACAAGTTGATTTATGAAAATATTTGCGCAAATATTTGCGTAATTGGTTTTATGTAATGAATCGAAAAGGTATTTACCATGATCAGAAGCCCTCAGTTTGGCGCGATACTGTTGCGTGCTAGCGAGCTTATTGCAACTCAAGGCCAAGAGGTATTTGAAGCGCTTAATATTAGTCTGCCTGCAAATCGTATTTCTCTGGTACTGGCGATCCATACTCAAGGGCCTCTTTCGTCAACTGAGCTGGCAAGCCACATCGGTCTTTCACGTCAACTTATTGAAAGTCGATTGAAGCAAAGTGTTGCAGACGGCTTTTTTGTTTCAGTGCCCGATGAACGAGACTCGCGAAAGCGTGTGTACGATATTGCGCCTAAAGCAAAGGCCGAGGCAGAGCAGATAGTGACGATAATGCAAGAATTTGAAGACGTATATGATGCGCTCTGGGAAGAAATAGAGGTAAATCTTGAAGCATCACTTAAAACGATGGAACAGGCGCTAAAAAAACAATCACTTCTTACGCGCTTAACTGAACAATTTCCCCATCACTCCAATTCATAATTAGGAATATTATGATTTATCGAATTATTATATTGCTGTCATTACTCCTTCCGCTAAGCAGCTGCGCACAAAGCCAGGGTTTCAATACGAAAGAAAGCTGGCAAGCCTTTGTTCAAACTGTTGAAGACAACTACGCCTACTTAGATACGGCGCCTACCGACTGGGAAGTTTTAAAAGCGTATTATCAACCCCTTGCATTGAGCGCCACAACGCAAGAGGAATTTATCGATGTATTGCAGGTGGTGAAGCAGTTTTTTATCGACCCGCATTTTAACGTATCACCGCTTAATGAGGCAGACTACAGCGTCACGCCAACGGGTTCTGATATTTGGGTGGAAAAGCAGGGTGATGACTTTGTTATAACACGTATTAAAGCGGGCAGTGCTGCTGCCAATAGCCAGTTAGCCTTAGGTGACTTGATTGTGGGTATTGACGGCGAGTCTACTGAAGTCGCAATACATCGCGTTTTTGGAAACACATCGCTACCGATTACTGACGCACACAAAACGTGGGCGGTTAACGTGGCTTTAGGTGGGCGTCGCAATCAAGAAAGACACATTGAAGTGGCGTCTGATTTTGATGATGCCAAACGCGTGCAATTAGCAGCTAGCTACGATGCTATTAATCTATTTCGAACAAAAGCCCCTCTGATAGTTAAGCAGAAAGAGGGAATAGGGTACATCCGCTTTAATAATAATCTAGGTAATTTTGAAACCGTTCGTGCGTTCAAAGAAGCTCTTGAGTCACTTGAATCAACACAAGGGTTAGTGATTGATCTGCGTAATACGCCGAGCGGGGGAAACACTGGCGTAGCTGAGCCTATCTTGGGGCACTTTGTAAATGCCAAAACGGCATATCAAGGTTACAGAATTCAAAATGCGGGTAAACCCTACCAAGAAGCAGAGCTACACTTGGCCTATGTTACTCCTTCATTACCTTATTACAGTAAGCCAGTAGTGGTGCTCGTTGGGCATTGGACCGGCAGTATGGGAGAAGGTATGGCTATTGGCTTTGATGCCATTGGTGCAAAGGCGGTAATCGGCACACCCATGGCTGATTTGCTTGGCGGGATAAATCAATTTCAACTACCTGATTCGACCATAACTTTAGAGCTGGGTTTTGAACGTCTTTACCATGTGAACGGCTCATATCGAGAGGACTTTGTGCCCCAGGCGGTATCTTGGGACGGGCATACAGCCAGTGACTCAGAGTTAAATGCTGCAATAGCTCTGTTAAAAGCAATATAGCTCAATTACATACAAAGCTAGAAAGCACTTTCGTATTTACTTACAATCCGCTTCTAACTTTTTGAGCGAACATACTATGACTGCGATTGGGATTGACTACGGTACATCAAATTCTGAGGTTGTGTATTTTGATGGAACGGCCCATCAGCACATCAAACTTGACCCGTTAGATAAGAAGGGCAATAAAATCCGTTCTTCGGTGTTCATCTATTTTGAAGATGAACTGCCGCCGCCTCCTGATGCCATGGTTGAAGCGAAAGTGGCGCAGTTACAGCGCGTTATCAATGAGCAAATAGATAAGGCGAAGGACGGCTATTATTCGGCAAAAGATCCAAAAGAACAGGCGATGTATAGCGACCGTATCGACTCGCTGCGCGGTGATTTGCACAACAAGCCTGCATTACAGCGTAAAGCGATTGCGCAATTGATGCATGCCATGTCGCTAGACGAAATTCCTTTGCTGCGCTTAGTAGAGCACGGTAAGTTTGCGTTTGGTGAAGAGGGGTTTAGGCGCTTTCTTAAAATGCCTGATAAAGGCCGACTAATTTATTCACCTAAGAACTTTCTAGGCGCGTCGCTAGACGGCGACCAAAAACAAGCGTTCATCGGTATTATTGCTAAGCAGTTGGCGTATTTTAAACAGTGCGCAGAGCAGCAGCTAGGCAAGGCTGTTAATAATGCGGTAATTGGCCGTCCAGTTAAGTTTCACGGTACCCGCGGTGAAGAAGGGAACGCGCAAGCCATTCAAATTATGACTGAAGCGGCGACGAAAGCCGGGTTTACAGGGGTTAATTTCCTAGATGAACCCATAGCAGCGGCGTATAAAATTGAGCAAACCCTACCAAGGGATACCACTACGCTGATTGTCGATATTGGTGGGGGGACCACGGATATTTGCTGTATTAAGCTTTCCCCAGAGCGTTCAAATCAGCTTGATCGCAAAGAGGATGTTCTGTCGGTAACAGGCAGACGATTAGGCGGTATGGATTGCGATAAAAGCTTGGTGCTTAAGGCTATTGCCCCAGAAATGGGAATGGGCCTTAAGATGATTAACGGGCTTCCTGTTCCTCCCACGTACTTCTCTGACATGTGTGCGGTTGATAACATTCCTGCTCTTACTCGCTTTTTCTCTGACGATTACGGGTTAGATATTTCTCAAACCATGTCTGTGATTAAAGAGCCAGCCCAACTAGAACGCTTGCTTATTGTTCAGGAGAACAAGTTGTCTGCCCGTGTGGTGAACTCGGCTCGATTAGCCAAGGAACTACTGTCGAGTAAGCAGAACATTACCTTGCCGCTGCACTATATCGAAGATGATTTTGACGTGGAGATTTCGCAAGACTCGCTCAAAAAGGCATTAAAACCTTGGCTTGATAAAGTGAAAGCGCTAGTGGTGGAATGCTTGGAAAACAGCAGTGAAAAGCCAGAAGTGGTGATGATCACAGGTGGTATGAGTTTATCGCCAATCGTCGTTGATGCGCTGTATGAAAACCTGCTTACCGGTTTACCGCGATTAGAGAATGACGCCTTCAACTCGGTGTGCGAAGGATTAGCTATTCAAGCGGCGAAACACGCGTAATATCTTATTATAAATAAACACTAAGCCTTAGCGTAGTAGCGTTTACTGCGCTAAGGCTTTTTTGATCAGTGCTTAAGGATATTGTGTTCTTTTAGATAAATCGCGATGGCCTCAGGCGACTCGAAGGCTTTTAACAGCATTTCTTGTGCGCGTGCTTTCACATCATTGTCTTCTGATGATGACAGTAGGTGATACCATGTTTTCACTAAGGCTAATGGCGGCGTTTGGTTCATTAGTTGTCGCTCCAGCAATTCTTACTGCAAAAATACACAAAAATCATCGTAACGTATGATTTGCCAATACAAGCTCTGACCAGCATGGAAAAACGTGTAAATAAACGTCAACGCGCACTTCTTACAAGCTGCTGTGTAAATTACACAGCAGCAAAGTAGAAAACGAGTGCGCTTTACGCTAACGGATTTACCTCGTTACCGGCTCAAGCTTGTGTGAGCATGGGTTTCAGGAATCGACCTGTATGTGAAACTTCTTGTTGTGCCACATGCTCAGGTGTTCCCTCTGCAATAATCTGGCCACCTCCGGATCCACCTTCCGGTCCAAGGTCAACAATCCAGTCTGCGGTTTTAATCACATCTAGGTTATGCTCAATAACCACAACGGTATTACCGTGATCGCGCAGTCTGTGAAGGACGGCTAATAACTGTTTAATATCGTGGAAATGCAACCCGGTGGTTGGCTCATCCAAGATATAGAGTGTTTGCCCAGTGTCTCTTTTTGACAACTCTTTCGCCAATTTCACGCGCTGTGCTTCACCACCTGATAACGTAGTGGCGGCTTGGCCTAGTCGAATATATGACAAGCCTACGTCCATGAGGGTCTGCAATTTACGTGAAATAGCCGGAATAGCATCGAAGAACTGACGGGCATCTTCCACCGTCATTTCCAACACTTCGTGAATGTTCTTATCTTTGTACTTTATCTCAAGGGTTTCACGGTTATAGCGTTTGCCCTGACACACGTCACAAGGCACATACACGTCTGGCAAAAAGTGCATTTCCACTTTAATTACGCCGTCACCCTGACACGCCTCACATCGACCGCCTTTTACGTTAAAGCTAAAGCGGCCAGGCTTGTAACCTCGTGAACGCGACTCTTGTGTGCCGGCGAACATTTCGCGAATTGGAGTGAAAATGCCAGCGTAAGTCGCCGGATTAGAGCGCGGCGTTCTGCCGATAGGGCTTTGGTCAATATCGACCACTTTGTCGAGCTGGTCTAATCCTGTCATCGACTTATGCGGCGCTGGTTCAGAAGTAGTCGCTTTGTTCAGCTCGCGCTGCGCAATTTTGTAGAAGGTGTCATTAATCAGCGTTGATTTGCCCGAGCCCGATACACCCGTCACACAGGTCATAACACCGGTAGGTATACGTAAATCAACAGACTTCAAGTTGTTGCCGGTAGCGCCTAAAAGCTCTAGCCACTTATCGTCTTTAACCGGTGTGCGTGTTGCAGGAATATCAATCTTCTCTCTACCAGATAGGTATTTTCCAGTAAGTGAGTGTTCACTGTTCTTAATATCTTCCAGCGAACCTTCGGCAATTATCTCACCGCCATGTACACCCGCCCCCGGGCCGATATCTACAATGTAATCGGCTTCGCGAATGGCATCTTCGTCGTGCTCTACAACTAGTACGGTGTTACCCAGGTCGCGCAAGTGCGTAAGCGTGCCAAGTAAGCGTTCGTTATCCCGTTGATGAAGACCGATAGAGGGCTCATCCAGCACGTACATAACGCCCACTAGGCCTGCGCCAATTTGACTTGCCAGTCGAATGCGCTGAGCTTCACCGCCCGATAGAGTATCGGCGCTGCGCGACATAGAAAGATAGTTAAGACCTACGTTTACCAAGAAGCGCAAGCGGTCCATGATTTCTTTCAAAATCTTCTCGGCTATCTGAGCACGTTGACCTTCAAGTTTCAGTGTCTCGAAGAAGCCGTACGCATCGGCAATCGACATGTCAGCAATGGCTGGCAGGTTGGTATCTTGTATAAATACATTACGTGCTTCAACACGCAGACGCGTGCCGTTACAGCTACTGCAGTGCTGCTGGCTTAAATATTTTGCTAGCTCTTCGCGCACCGAGTTCGACTCGGTCTCGCGATAGCGACGCTCCATATTAGGGATAATGCCCTCAAATGGATGCTTACGCTCCATTACGTCGCCGCGCTCGTTTATGTACTTAAACGACAGCGACTTGCCTTTAGACCCGTAAAGCACAATGTCTTGGTGCTTTTTATCGAGCTCTTCAAATGGCGCGGTAAGGCTAAATTTATAATGGTCTGCTACTGCCTGTAGCATTTGGAAGTAGTAATAGCTGCGCTTGTCCCATCCGCGAATAGCGCCGCCAGACAGACTCAATTCGGTATTGCCGACTACGCGTGCGGGGTCAAAGAACTGTCTTGTGCCTAAGCCGTCACAGGTAGGGCAGGCGCCCGCTGGGTTGTTAAATGAAAACAGGCGCGGCTCTAATTCACTGATGCTGTAACCACAGTGTGGGCAGGCGAAATTAGCAGAAAACACAATTTCTTCTGCGTCTTTATCGTCCATATCAGCCACAACCGCGTTACCGCCAGCAAGGCTCAGCGCCGTCTCGAACGATTCCGCTAAACGCAGCGCCATATCGTCGCGCACTTTAAAGCGGTCAACCACAACTTCGATGGTGTGCTTCTTGTGCAAATCGAGAGATGGCGGATCGGATAGATCACACACTTCACCGTCGATACGCGCGCGAATAAAGCCCTGAGCAGATAAGTTTTGCAGCGTCTTAACGTGCTCGCCTTTACGCTCTTTAACAATAGGCGCTAGCAGCATTAACTTACTGCCCTCGGGCATCGCTAACACTTTATCGACCATTTGGCTGACCGTTTGTGCATCTAGCGGCACATCGTGGTCTGGACAGCGTGGCGTGCCCACTCGCGCGAACATCAAACGCAGATAGTCGTATATTTCAGTGATGGTACCCACCGTTGAGCGGGGGTTATGCGATGTTGATTTCTGCTCAATGGATATTGCTGGTGATAAACCCTCAATATGATCAACATCTGGTTTTTCCATCATAGATAGAAACTGACGGGCATAAGCAGACAAAGATTCAACGTAACGACGCTGACCTTCTGCATATAGCGTGTCAAAAGCAAGAGACGATTTACCCGAGCCTGAAAGGCCGGTTATCACCACCAGTTTGTCTCGTGGCAGTGTTAAATCGATGTTTTTCAAGTTGTGGGTGCGAGCACCGCGAATTTCGATTTTATCCATTGAAGCCTAAATGAGAGAAAAAGAATCAGTATGCCATAGGTGTCAAGTAAAGTGATATGACATTCAAGTTATACTGTAAGCGGAGTAAGCAGATCACCTCACGGACATAAGCTTACAGATCTGCGTTGGGAAATGGTGATTTTATCCCCACTTTTAAACCCCTATTAAGGCAAAAGGGCTAAATCGACCACACGAGTGAAAGAAAATGCCAATTGTATTAATCGAATTTAAGTCTCGCTGAGTGGGTAATTATTTATGGGGACCGGTATTATGCTACACTTCGCGTCCTTATTTTTGATGCTGCAGAAACAAGTGTTCTCTGCGCGCTTTTTTGTTTTTTTGATTTTATCTATTGAGGGAAACAGACGCTTTGAACGCTTTGGAATTACGCGCCGCGCTTGCACTCGCCTCCGTTTACGTATTACGCATGATGGGGCTGTTCATGGTTATGCCCGTGTTGGCTGTAGCCGCGATGGACTACCCGGATTATTCACCGCTTTTGGTAGGGCTTGCCGTGGGTGGATATGGCCTAACCCAAGCTGCGCTGCAAATTCCTATGGGCATGATGTCTGACAAATGGGGGCGCAAACCCGTTATTTTGCTGGGGCTTGCTGTATTTGCATTAGGAAGCTTTGTCGCAGCAAACGCCGACAGTATGGCCATGATGATTGTTGGGCGTATTCTCCAAGGCGCTGGGGCTATTGCAGGTGCGATAATGGCGCTGGCTACGGATGTCAGCCGGGAAAGTCAGCGTGCCAAAGTGTTAGCTATCATAGGCATAGCCATTGGCTTTTCATTCTATTTAGCGGTTATTTTAGGGCCACTTATTGCTAACAGCTACGGGCTTACCGGTGTGTTTGGTATCACTGGTATTCTGGCCATTCTTTGTATGCCGCTGGTTAAATGGGTAGTGCCAAATGGTGTGCAGCTTAGCAGTGGCGATACACTGCCACAAAAAGACCAGCTGAAGCGCTTAATTTTTTCTTCTCAGTTATGGCGTTTAAATATCAGCGTGATGATCCTACATATGATGATAACGCTATTGTTTGTTCAACTGCCCGTAACGCTACTGAACTTTGATATGACGCTAGACAGTCACTGGACGGTTTACTTACCCGTTTTAGGCGCGTCAATTGTAGGTCTGATTATAATGATGGGAGCAGCAAGGGGCCGTACGCCTAAATCACTCCTTGTAACTGGTGTTGTATTAATGGGCGGCGCGTTTTTGGCGCTGAGCCTAGAAGACCATAGCTGGTGGTGGGTTACCGTGGCTGTGGTACTTTTCTTTACCGGCTTTAATTATTTGGAAGCGAATTTTCCTGCATTGGTGTCGAGCATTGCGCCTGCAGGACAAAAAGGAACAGCCATGGGCCTCTACGCAAGTTTTCAATTTTTTGGTGCGTTTTTGGGTGGTGTAATTTCAGGTTTAGTCACCGATATTTGGTCGCAAGAGTTAGCTTATGGGATTGGTGCTGCTAGCACTTTGCTTTGGCTGTTCATTATTTTTGGGGTTAAAGAAGTGAGCCGCGTTAAGCGCGTTATGATGCATGGTGAATTTAACGGTTCAAATGTTTCCACTATCGAAGCTGAATTGATGTTAGTACCTGGTGTATTAGAAGTGACACTAAACAGTCAAAATAACGCGGTATACCTGAAAGTAGATCGTGATTTCGATGCAGTTAAAGCGCGAGACGTGTTGTCAGCATAATTGCTCATCGCATTGCAACCATGAAGGGCTAGCACTACACCATTTTAAAAAGGAAGCGAACACCATGATTGACCTAAGCCGCTATAAAGCCATTATTTTTGATATGGATGGCACTTTGGTCGATTCTATGGGGGCGCATATTGATGCATGGCAGCTTACGTGCGACGCGTTTGGCTACCCTTTTGACCGAGACTATCAATACAGTTTAGGTGGTGTTCCTACCTTTCAAACCGTACATCTTATGAATGCCAAATATGGCAAAAACCACGCACCAGCAGAGGTTGCTTCATATAAAAAACAGGCTTTCGAAGGGCTAGATCATGTGCCAAGGCTTATTCAAGATACCCTTAACGTGTTTAATCACTATAAGGGAATCATGCCCATTGCAGTGGGTACGGGCTCAGATAGGCAGCACGCGCAAATGGTGTTAAATGAACACGGCTTGCTAGCCCAATTATCTGCGCTAGTTACAGCCGATGACGTAACTCAAGGTAAACCTCACCCTGAAACCTTTGTGCGTGCGGCAGAATTAATGGGTGTAGCACCACAGCATTGTGTGGTGTTTGAAGACACCGACATGGGCCGAAAAGCGGCGGTTAACGGCGGCATGGCGTGCTTTATGGTCGATAATGGGCGGCTTATCTACTAAATCTTACGCTGAGTGAGCCTTCGAGCTTAGCGCTAACGCTTAATCAATCGCGCTCACTCTATAATTTCTTAGGCTTATACCGCCTCTATTTCTCCGAGAGCATCGCTGCAATTATGCAGTAGTGAAGACTTAATGCGTTTGGTGGCATCATCTATGGCCGTTTTCATTGCATCAATGGCAATTTGATTGCTCTGTTCTTCGCTGATATTGGCATTCACATTCATGCTTTGCCCTCTAAAGGTTGTAGCAGGTGAATACTCATCCGCATAGTCTGGCTTATACCTTACCTTAAGCACAACGGTGGCAACCATATTACTTCCCAAGCTTTTTATAAACGCTCGGTTTAATACCACTTTTACGCTATTAGCTGCTTCAATATCTGGACTAACGTTCATATCCTCTAAGCTTTGTTGTAACAGCGTATAGAGCGTATCTTTCGTTACATTACTGTTCCCAACTAATAGGTCCTTGCTCGAACGTATATCGCTCAGTTCAGCTAAGTTTATAGGACATGCTTTCGCTTTAGACATAGTTAGTTGGTAGTCTTTTCTTTGTGATGCAGGAATTAAGGACGAGTCCATCTCAGGCGGAGTCGATTCACAGGCAATCAGCAAAGGTAGGGTGCAGCAGGCAATAAAAAGTCGCGCTGGTGATTTAAGGCAAGGTATAGAAAATATTTTACTTTTCATTAAATTATTTTTGTTTTAAGCAGATAGATTATGCAAGTAATATTGACCGAGTATAAGTAAGTTTGTTCCGCTAAGAAATAGAACAACTGTTGCAAACTGTTACAGCTCGTTTAGCCTAAGTGAGGAACGGTCTATTTTGCTATACGGATTTTTTGATAGCGACACGACCACTAAGCTTTAATAACCAAAATATAAATTTCGCCATAACCATTCAACACGGACAGTTCTTAAATGATGACTTTTAGAAACGCAGTAATCAGTGTAGTTGCCAGTGTGTCACTCTTAGGGTGTGCGATTAACGTGTCGCCGTCGGCCTTTTTTTATCAAGATGCTCAGCAAAAGCCTCTCGATACCACAAAGCTGCATGCCGCTATTCAAAAAGATAAAACCTCGGCGGGCATAACCCGTGTTGAAATAAAAAATGAGACAGGATTAACCTTAAGAGGGGTAGCCGTGTCTTATCCCGATCCTATCGTTAACATCGTTTTCTTTGCAGACAATCGTATGCCTGTTAGCGAGAATAATAGTGTTATTCATAGGTTGGGTAAGCTGCCTGCCAACATCCTGTGGCTCGATTATCAGGGAGTTGGGGCAAGCGATAAAGCTAAGGACTTAAGTATTAATGCGATTAAGCAAGACGCGTTGACACAGTTTGATTATGTACAGAGTGCTTTTGATGCTTCAATCCCCACCGTTGTTCATGGTCGAGGTATAGGTAGCTATTTTGCAAGCTATGTTGCTGCAAATAGAAAGATCGACGCTTTGGTATTAGACGGCGCTTTCAACAACATTTCTGATTTAATTGCCAATATGGTGCCGGGTTTCTCTAATTCTTTCACAAACATGAAACTTCACGATGAAGTTCATAGTATGCAAATTGCTCCAATCTTACGTCATTATGAAGGGCCGCTATGGCTGGTGGTAGGTGAAGAGGACAAAATAACGCCTTACCCAATTAGCCAACAGTTGTTAGAAGACGCATCAAGCAGTGAGAAGTATATTTCTGTTATTCCTGGGGCAACGCACAATGCAACGCTAAAAAGCGATTATGCCATACAGGAGTACAAACAATTTTTAGCTAGATTCGCTCAGTAATTTAAACCTTACACGCTGTGGATAAGTGGTGGAAAACCTTGTTGGTAAGTCTGTTAATAGCCATATAAAACAATAGATCACGATCTTGCTGTTACTTTCTGGTCGGATCACGAAATATCAGTTAAATCAAGCGCTGTAGCGCAATTACTTCCGATCTTAATCTTTTTTGATCGTAAAGCTGTGCAGGATCAGGCATTTTTCCTCATTGGGGATAAAAATCTGAAGCGAAACGATCAAGTGGTTATTTTTGTCAATACTTTCATGTCATGAAATTTTTAGAACACAGTTGCACAGTAATACATCGAATTACGATTAATCGTCCATCAAACTGGCTTATAAGTGATTAAAAAAATACCCGCATTGGCGGGTATTTTTTAATCTTATCTATTTCGTATGAAAAGCGAAGGACTATACCCTTACCATTGAGTCTCGTTTTACGACAGTGGGGGTATACTTAAATGTTAGGCCTTCTTCTGGTTTGCTTCCCGATGCATACTTCAATGCAAGTTCCGCCGCTTTTGCAGCCATCATTTCTACGGGATAACGCAGGGTAGTTAATTTAGGACGACAATACTTTGCTAACAGTACATCATCGTATCCCATCACAGAGACTTGTTCTGGAACTGAAATACCATGGTCTTGCAACATGGTCATTGCTCCAGATGCCATCGCATCGTTGTAAGCCAAAACCGCAGTGAACTTTGCGCCTGTAGCAAGCAAGTTTTGCATTGCTAGTTCGCCCCCTTCTTGGTCTGGGGTGGCGTATTCAATCATGCTTTCAGGCAAACTTAAGTTGGCGTTGTTAATTGCGTTTCTAATACCTTCTAATCGGTGATTAGGGTCGTCAATGCGATACTGACTGCTTATCACCGCAACATGTTCGTGACCTTGGTTAATAGCATATTCAGCCATAAGTCGGCCGCCGGTTACATTGTCTAACCACACACAACGATTCGCAATTTCTGGTATATAGCGGTTAATCAAAACAAACCCAGGAACTTGGTTTGCAAAGCCGATAAGGGTTTCGTCATCAAGCGCTTTGCTATGCACTACCATGGCTTCTACACGATGTTCTAAAAGGGTTTCAATTGCACGAAGCTCAGTCTCTTTTTCAATAGAGCCGGCACTTAACAGAATTTGCACGTTGTTCTTCCGGGTTATTGACTCAACGCCGTGGGCCAACATAGCGAAAAACGGGTCATGCAGCTCAGCTATGACAACACCTAAAGACGCACTGCGTTTGGTTACAAGGGCCCGAGCATTTGCGTTAGGACGATAACCCATCTCTTCCATGATCTTTTTGACGCGCTTGCGAGTTTCGTTGCCCACTTTAGGGCCATTATTAATAACTCTTGATACGGTCGCCAGTGAAACCCCTGCGGCTTGGGCGATGTCTTTTATAGTTGCCATTTTCTTTCAAACTTCGTTTTTAGTGCGTGGAGGGTCGTAAGACCTGGTTGCTATAGCGTACATTATATTTACAAAAAAAGATAAAATTCTAACTATAACCTTGTGCTGTCTTTCTTAGTATAAGGAGCCAGTTCGAGAAGAGGAAAAAGACTATTAAGCGAAGTGGTTTTACCATTCATTATTGTTGACCAAAGCGCTGTGAAAAAGAGTGGAAAACGTATAACCTCCTTGGCATTCTGATAAATTACATTATCCATCAATGTATAAAAATATGTGGTAGGTTGGGAGAGCGCCAATTTACTAAGCATGTTTTAAGGTAAAAATTTTGTTATGAAAATAAACGTATCTGCTTTTGGTGAAGTAGCAGGCGAAGTCGTAAACGCCTTTACTTTATCTAACGACAACGGCATGTCAGTTACCTTGCTCAATTACGGCGGAATTATTAAAGAGATTCAGGTTCCGAATGCAGAAGGCGAACTGGTGAGTTGCGTTCAAAGTTACAACACACTGCAAGATTATATTGACGACCCAAGTTATCGTGGCGCTATTGTAGGTCGCTATGCAAACAGAATAGGCCACGGCACATTTACCTTAAACGGTGTTCAATACGCGTTAGACAAAAATGGCGGAGCGCATAATCTCCATGGTGGACTAGCAGGCTTTCACAAAAAAGTATGGGCGGCAAAAACGCAAGAATCTGATGACAAAGTTAGCGTTACTTTTACCTTAACTAGCCCAGATGGGGAAGGTGGCTTTCCTGGAACTGTTAACGTTGAAGCTTGTTACTCCCTCAATCAGGACAACGAATTATGCCTTGTGATCACCGCAAACACAGACCAGGAAACCCCACTGAGTTTTACACAACATGCTTATTTCACATTGAGTAATGACGCTAAGGTTGGTAATACGCTGTTGCATATAGATGCCGACAAAGTAACAGATGCTGATACCACTTTATTGCCAACAGGGGATTTGGTCGATGTCGCCAACACGCCCTTTGACTTCACAACGCTAACGGCCATAAAACAAAGGGCAGAACAAATTAATTCCCACCCATTGTTCGACCGGGTAGAAGGTTACGATCATAATTATGTCTTGCGTAATGCGCCGGAGCATAGCCCCCAAGCAATAGTAAAGGCACTTGATACAGGTATTACTATGGCACTATTTACTAACTTGCCTGGACTGCAGTTCTACACCGGTGGGCTTAAGAGTGATGATCAGCTTGGTGCCCTGTGCTTAGAACCCCAGCACTTCCCGGACGCACCCAACAAGCCTGAGTTTCCAAACTGCTTTGTTAAGCCAGGAGAAACGTTCACGGCAAGCATGCGATATAAGTTCAGCGCGTAATATTAGTGGATAAACGACAAAAGAAAATTATTTGTTATTAATTTAACAATTAATTTTCTTTGTTCCGTAATTGATAAACATAGACGCTTGCTATATCATTGTTAGGGTAAACGTTTAACCCTATTTGATGTTGCGCATTTCGGCGTAGCTGGCTAATTCAGAGAGAGTGATTATGGGAACCCCTTTCGACCCTACCAACGATCCACATCGCCGTTACAACCCTTTGTTGGGTGAGTGGGTGTTAGTGTCGCCTCACAGAGCTAAGCGCCCTTGGCAGGGAGCGTCTGAAGAACCAAATAACGAACAAAAGCCATCTTACGACTCGACGTGCTATTTGTGCCCGACTAACACACGGGTGAATGGTGAAGTTAATCCAGACTATAAGGGAACGTTTGTTTTTCAAAACGATTTTGCAGCCCTGAAGCAAGATACAGAACAAGCGAGTGAGAAAAAAGGGCTTTTCCAATTCGAGACTGAGCAAGGCTGTAGCCGCGTCATTTGCTTCTCCCCTGACCACAGTAAAACACTTCCTGAACTTTGTGACGAAGAACGCCTGGAAGTCGTGAATACATGGAAAGCGCAAACCGCTGAGCTTGGTGAAACCTATCGCTGGGTGCAAGTTTTTGAAAACAAAGGCTCGATGATGGGGTGTTCGAATCCTCATCCTCATGGCCAGGTTTGGGCTCAGCAGCATGTGCCAACTGATCCGGCGAAGAAGGTCGTGCAGTTAAAGCAGTACTTCGGTGAAAACGGCACTCCTATGCTGTTGGACTATGCCGAGCAAGAAGTAGCAAAGCAAGAGCGAGTCGTTTGTCAAAATGATGATTGGGTTGTAGTTGTACCATACTGGGCCGCTTGGCCTTTTGAAACGTTACTTTTACCGAGATTTGACGTGCAATCCATGCACATGCTTTCAGATTCTCAGTCACTATCTCTTGCTAAGATCATTGGCGAAATCACAACTAAGTACGACAACTTATTTGATACATCTTTCCCATATTCCATGGGATGGCACAGTGCCCCATTCGATAGCGAAGCGCACTCAGAGTGGACGCTACACGCGCATTTCTTCCCGCCACTTCTGCGTTCAGCAAGTGTCCGTAAGTTTATGGTTGGGTACGAAATGATGGCAGAGGCACAGCGAGATTTGACCCCTGAACAAGCGGCAGACAGATTAAAAGCACTATCCACAGTGCACTATAAGAAACGTGAGAATGCGAATGGATAATCAAGTAATTTCTTCTAAATTTGAAACGCATTACGGCGAGGCGCCAGCGTTAATTGCACATGCGCCGGGGCGAGTAAACATTATTGGTGAGCACACCGATTACAATGAAGGTTTCGTATTTCCTGCTGCAATTAACTTTGGAACATGGGTTGCGGCTAACAAGCGCGAAGATAATGACATCGTGGTCACTGCGATGGACTATGAAAACCAGCAAAACAGGTTCTCGCTATCAGAAATTAATTACGACGAAGAGCAGGGGTGGGCTAACTATGTTCGCGGCGTAGTAAAAGTACTAAAAGAGGCCATTCCAGATTTTGGTGGCGCTAATTTACTAGTAACGGGCAATGTGCCACAAGGCGCAGGATTAAGCTCTTCGGCATCTTTTGAAGTAGCTATATTAAAAGCGTTGAGCGCGCTGTATGAGTTGCCCCTTGATGGCGTACAGGCTGCACTATTAGGCCAGAAAGCCGAGAATACGTTCGTTGGCTGCTCATGCGGAATTATGGACCAGTTAATCTCTGCTATGGGTAATGAAGGCATGGCAATGCTGCTTGATTGCCAGTCGCTAGCCATTGAGCATTCACCACTACCAGACTCGCACCAAATCGTTATCATCAATTCGAATGTTAAACGTGGATTGGTTGACAGTGAATACAACTTGCGTCGTCAGCAGTGTGAACAAGGCGCGTCCTTGTTGGGCGTGTCATCGTTACGCGAAGCAACTATGGAAATGCTAGAAGGCGCTAAAGCACATATGCCAGAGGTGGTTTATCGCCGCGCGAAGCATATTGTTACCGAAAACGCTAGAACACTGGCAGCAAGCCAAGCGTTAAAAACTGGCGACATCGAAACGGTTAGTGAAGCCATGGCGCAATCTCACATTTCAATGCGTGATGACTTTGAGATTACCGTTCGCCCAATCGATTACTTGGTTGAGATCATTGGTGAAGTGCTGGGTAAATCGGGTGGTGTTCGCATGACTGGCGGTGGGTTCGGCGGCTGCGTTGTGGCCCTTGTTCCTACCGACAAAGTCGACGCGGTGAAGCGCGTGGTTGCCGACAAGTACTTTGATGAAACCGGTTATAACGCTGATATCTATGTATGTACGGCTACACAGGGTGCATTCGCCTGATAGTCGAACCAAATAGAACCTAATGCACAAACCTCTCCCCTTTCTAAACAATCCTATTCTTTAGAATTGTTTGTGTCCCTTAAGCCGCATCCATTGGTTGCGGCTTTTTTTTACAAAAAGTGCACATTTCTAGTTAAAAAAAGTAAACAAAGTGTGATACTAATACTACCCGCAGCAACGCGATAAAATTAACGGTGAGTTTCTCGCCTATTAATGGTTTATTGTGTTTTGCGAAACGCGTTTTAAAAACGTGACACCGGTGTGGCAAAAACCAATAGAATAATAAAAACAATTTTTCACCTGTGTACCCTGCATAACAATCGCCGCACCCAAAATAAGAACTTTGGGAAAAACTATGAAATTAGCATCAATAGATATCACGTTGTTCGTGGTATACGTCGTCGCGCTTATCGGAATCGCGTGGTGGGTTTCTCGCGAAAAGCAGGGTCATCAAAAAGACACCAACGATTACTTTTTAGCGGGTTCAAGCCTGCCATGGTGGGCAATTGGCGCATCACTCATCGCCGCCAATATCTCCGCCGAGCAAATCATCGGTATGTCTGGCTCGGGTTACCAATTAGGGCTTGCCATAGCGTCGTATGAGTGGATGGCAGCCATTACATTGCTTATTGTAGGCAAGTTCTTCTTACCTATCTTTCTAAAGCATAAAATCTACACCATGCCTCAATTTCTAGAGCAGCGATACGATCATCGCGTGCGTAAGGTAATGGCAATATTCTGGCTAGGCGTTTATGTTTTTGTAAACCTAACGGCTGTGCTGTGGTTAGGTGCATTGGCCATCAATACCATTGCGGGTGTTGATATGGTTTATGGCATGATGTTCTTAGGCCTTTTCTCGTTAACCTATTCACTTTACGGCGGCTTAAAAGCTGTTGCTTTAACCGACATTATTCAAGTGGTGCTATTGGTTATTGGTGGATTGTTTCTGTCTTATACGGCGTTAAACCTAATCAGCGACGGCAATGGGGCCATCCAAGGTTTTGTTGACCTAACTAACAAGCTCCCTGAAAAATTCGACATGATTTTGTCAAAAGACAATCCACACTATATGGACTTGCCGGGCATTTCTGTATTGATTGGTGGCATGTGGATCATGAACCTGTCGTACTGGGGCTTTAACCAATACATCATTCAGCGTACATTGGCGGCAAAAAGTGTCCAAGAAGCGCAAAAAGGTATTGTGTTTGCGGCATTCCTGAAACTACTAATGCCGTTAATTGTGGTATTGCCGGGGATTGCAGCAGTACTTATTGTGCCTGACTTAGCTAAGCCAGACCAAGCATATCCAAGCCTAATGACACTAATGCCTGTTGGCCTTAAAGGTATTATCTTCGCAGCGCTTGTGGCGGCGATTGTGTCTTCGCTAGCGTCGATGACAAACAGCGTTTCTACTATTTTTACCATGGATCTCTATAAGGATAAGCGTCCAAACGAGTCGCAGCAGCATTATGTGAAAGTAGGTCGTATCGTAAGCTTGGTTGCGCTTATCATTGCTATGGTGGTGGCCAAGCCGCTGTTGGGTAATTTCGATCAAGCATTCCAGTATATCCAGGAATTCACGGGCTTCTTTACACCAGGTATCTGCGCGTTGTTCGTTTTAGGTATGTTTTGGAAGAAAACCACGGCAAACGGTGGTCTGCTTGCAGCGTTAGGTTCATTTTTATTAAGCTTAACATTCTGGCTGTTTTGGCCTGAACTGCCGTTTATTGACCGTGTTGGACTTGTGTTCCTGCTTTGTGTTGCTCTAGCTGTGGTTGTTTCTCTGCTAGAGAAAAAAGGTGTCAGTGAAAACGCTGTCGACCTAAACGAAGTGCAGTTCAAAACCACAAGCGGATTTAATGTGGCATCTATCGCTGTAGTTATCCTTACAGCGGCGTTTTACATTGCGTGGTGGTAGCAGACAAGGAAGGGCGTTTTTAATCGCAACGCCCTTGCTAAAATTAACTAAAAACAACGCGAAAGTGCAGAAGACGCTGACAATAAATTTTGTTAAGTTCTAGAACGTGTTGCAGTTAGTAACGTAAACCTGTGGCGAAAAACTTCAATTTTCCCTCATAAAATACGGTATACTAACCGGCTAATATTCGATGAACTTTCGCGCTTGCTGATGTCTTACTAAGAAGAGTTATACAGCAAGCCACTAAAAACGTTACAGGAGACATCAATGGCAACGAAAGGCGTTAATAAGGTTATTCTTGTTGGAAACCTTGGCAATGATCCTGAAGTTAGATACATGCCTAACGGAAACGCCGTTGCGAACTTAAGCCTAGCAACTAGCGAAAGCTGGAAAGACCAACAGGGTCAGGTTCAAGAGCGCACTGAGTGGCACCGCCTTACAATGTACCGTCGCTTAGCAGAAATTGCCGGAGAGTACCTGAAAAAGGGCTCGCAAATTTATGTTGAAGGTAAATTGCAAACGCGTAAGTGGCAAGATCAGCAAGGCCAAGATAAATACACCACTGAAATTATCGTAGACCAAATGCAAATGCTTGGCGGTCGCGGCGGTGAAGGCGGTGGTGGTAACGGTGGTTACCAACGTCCTCAAAACAACCAAGGTGGTTACAACCAGGCGCCTGCACAAGGCGGTTATAACCAAGCGCCACAGCAAGGTGGTGGTCAGCAGGGCGGCTACAACTCAAACCAAGGTGGCGGCTACAATCAAGCGCCTCAGGGTGGCAATCAAGGTCAGCCAAAGAACCCACCAATGGCTGAGCCAGATTTTGACTTCGACGATGACATTCCGTTTTAAGAAAAAACAGTTCACGTGTTGAAAATATTCTAAGAGCCGCTTTAATAGCGGCTCTTTTTTTGAGCTAAGTTCGCCCAATTATGAGATTGGTGCCCGCCATTCTTCCCCCGATTACCTTAAAATAATTTCATCATATTCCCATTGTTGTTTTCCCATAAACGCGATGAGTGAGCTTTAAGAATTACGTGTAAAAGGTTGGGTTTTTGCAGTGTCAGTAGTAGTAACCTTGGTGGCTTTTGTTTTGTTGTGTCTTAAAAGCAGCGTGTTGTTTGCTCAAACAGACGGCGAATGTGAAGGGGAAAGCTGCGCCTCCAAAAAGCCTACAGTAGTATGGTTGCGACCACCCGAGCTTGGAATTGAAGGCAGTGGTGTCAGTATCACTTCAGGGCCCATCTATGACGCCATGGCGTACCTCTCTACACACCTGCATAACTACGAACACCAATTTGAAGCTTATCCGGTTAAACGTGCATGGTCGTTGGTACAGCATCAACAATCCGCGCAAAAAGTGTATTGTTTCTATGGCGCCGCTTACCAAGAAGAACGCGCTGAGTGGGGATATTACTCCCAGCCAACCTCTATAAACTTACCGCTACTCATTGTTGCAAGAAACGCGCTTCAGCCTTCATTGAAAAATGAATTAGATACCGCGCAGCCTCAGCCAACGCAGGAATATTTTGAGTCCATTTCTTTACGCGCTCTGCTTCAGCAAAATTTGAGAACGGTACTCTACAACGATGTGAATAACGTATACGCCGATACTGTTGAGCAATGGGCTACAAAAAACAATGTGGTACGTTTAAATGGGTTGGGCAAAGACTTAGGCATGCATACCATTGCCCTGCTGGAAAGTGGAAGAATAGACTTTGGTTATGTAGGGCACCGCGAGCTTTCGGCATTACCGGAAGAAGAACTCGATGCGCTTAATGTCTATCAAATCAGCGAACTGTCACAGCAATTAAGAGGAACAAAGCGCGTACTGTGTTCTAAGAGTGAACTAGGAAAATCGGTAACGAATGATCTAAACAGCGCGCTGACTCACATTACATCTACGCCTGTAAAAAGCCAAACCTTGAGAGACATCAACTTCGCGGCAGATGGATATCCGTTATTTCTTAAACCACTTTTTGATGAAAGGTGGAAGCAATACCTTTCAAACTGAATACTAATTAGGTTTTACGTTTTACCATTTCCTTTATGCAAAACATGCTTAATTTACAAGCTTTTGATGGCAGGTGAATCACATTCGTAAAGCACGTGTTGGACTAGTGAAGCCCGTCTTTAAAGAGCGGATAAACGCTTAGCTAGGCCGATTTAATTACCTCTCTTTATTTTTCTTAATCACCAATAACAATAGTGTTTTCCTTGTGCGATACCCGTGACGAGGTATTATAAATTTGCTTATTAATAACGAGAAAATTACCAAAATATGAAAACGTTATCCCTTCTTTTTGGCGGAGCTGCTCTGGTTTCAGCAACCGCGATTATATCTCCCTCGGTATCAGCTGCTCAAACGCTTTATAAGCCGTTCCCTGCCGATGTAATGCCGTCGTTGAGTGAGAAAGGTAACTATGACGTTGGCGTAAAAACAGTCGAAGCGGCTTACCCTGTTAAAGTCAAAGACATTGCTGGCAATGAAGTCGAGCGATCACTTACTTTGGAAGTTTGGTATCCCGCAGCAAGCTCTGCTCAGAAGACCACGTACATTAATGAAACAAGAAGTGGTCAAGTGTTTGAGGTACAAGCCGATGCAAGCCGTGATGCCCCCATTGCCAACGCTGACACTGATTTTCCGGTAATTGTTATTTCTCATGGTTATACCGGTTACCGTACCCTTATGTTTTATTTAGGTGAACACCTTGCGTCTCACGGTTATGTTGTAGCGGCAATCGACCACACAGATTCCACAAACAAAGATGTTAATTTTGCAGAAAACCCGTATTCAGGCTTTCCAAGCACGTTACTAAATCGCTCGCGTGACCAAGTTTTTACTTTGAACAGCATCAGCGAAAATACCTTTTTTAAAGAGAGTGTGGATGCGAGCAAAGCAGGTATTATCGGCTATTCGATGGGGGGCTACGGCGCAGTTAGCACGGTAGGAGGATGCTATGCTTTTAACGACCAAACCGCTGCAACCTTCACCGGAACACAAGATCCTAAAGCGGTAGCGTTGATAAAAGAAGCGCTTAACACCTGCGCAGGTGGCAAGGCCCGTGGCGAAGAAACACTGCCAGCTTGGAAAGCAGCGTTAGCACTTGCGCCATGGGGCGGGCAACATCAGCTTTTTGATGTTCAGTCGCTAAACAATATCAAAGTTCCTGTTCTCTATGTTGCTGGTGATAACGACGATATTTCTGGCTACGATGGTATTAAGTGGTTGTTTGATAACACCGGCAGTAAAGAATCTAAGCTACTGACCGTGAAGAATGCACGTCATAACATTGCGCCTCACCCTGCACCTAAAGAAGCCTATGGCAGTGAGTTTGATTTGGGAAGTTACATTGAACCTGCATGGGAAGTGCAAAAGCTTAATGCTATTAACGAGCACTTTGCTTTGGCGCTTATGAACTGCCACGTGAAAGCCTTGTCTGAATATTGTGGCTACCTAAACGTAGATGGCAGCAGTGCACAAATTCCTGTTAACGGCAAAAAGCCAGAGCCTTGGAAAGGGTTTGATGATCGCTGGGCGTTAGGCTTGGAAATGCAAAGCAAATAATGCGTTTAAAAGGGTGCACAGTCACCCTTTTTAATTCTTGTTACATATTTGCGCTGTATCTATTTAGATTGTGGCGTAATGTATATATTTGAACGTTTACGTTTTCGCCACTGCTGCCAAGTATTTCAACCATTAATAGAACTCATCATTACATCATAAGGAAGTGAAATGAAAATGCGTAAGTTAGTTACTTCAGTGCTTTGTGCCTGTTCTTTTGTTGCCGTACAGCCTGCTGTTTTTGCTGAAGCGAATACCGTAAAACAAGACAAAGTTGCTGAAACCAGTATTGACGTAACGGCGTTAAAAGCATTCTTTAAGGAAGGCGATTTCGCCCGTGTAATAGATGCCCTTGATGATGTGCAAAACAAATCACCTGAACAGCACAATATGTTGATTTCTGCATTGATGAATACCGATTTGGACGATGCTGAAGAGGCGGCTGAGCAATTTCTTCAAGCGTATAGCGATGACTATAGGGCTTACCACACACACGCGAGTGTAATGGGCGCACAGGCTTCAAGTAGCATTTTTTCTGCTCTGGGTTATGCAAAGAAAGCGAAAAAAAGCTTAGAGAAGGCCGTCGAGATTGCACCCGAGAATGTTGAGGTTTACCAAGCCTTAATGCAATTTCATTTAATGGCGCCATCTATTGCTGGCGGGGATATGGATGAGGCTATGAACCTAGCCCAACAAATTGCAGCTTTAGACAAAACCGAAGGTCAATTTGCTCTTGCGCGAGTCTATCTGGAAGACGAAAAAGAGTCAGAGGCAAAGGCAATATTTGCGTCCCTTATAGAAGACGAACAAACCCAAATTCGAGCGCGTGTTGAACTTGGAAGTTTCTATTTGTCTGACGAGCAATACGCGTCTTCATTCGACATATTGTCGCCACTTTCAGAGCTTGAAATAACGGAAGTAACAAAAGCTGAGAATGATGCATGGGAAATGTATCAAAAACGCAAAAGTAGCCTTATGTATGGAAAGTATCGTTTGGGACAAGTTGCAGTTGAAAGTGGTGAGTATACTGAATTAGGTATAAATGCTTTAAAAGATTATCTGCAAGACTATAAAACTACGTCTATTGATACAGAGAGCTTACCTACACCTAACTGGGCGCATTTACGCTTAGCTGAATTGCTCCTTAACGCTGGTCAGGTCGATGAAGCACAACGTGTTGTTAACACAATTACAGAAGAAAAAGACGAGCGTTTTGCAAAGGTGCTTAATAAAATCAAAAAGGCATTGAAAAAGCGAGCGGCGGCTTAAAACCGCCAGTTCGCTCCAACTTCTAGTTTGTTGCTGTTATTTCTATTTCTAAACAGCTTTAACGGTGTAAATCAATGCGGTTTGTGGGAATAGCACCGGCAGCTGCATACCGTATTTCATCAGTACTTCACCTGAGAATGCTTGCCCCTGCGTTTGCTGCAAAATAGACGGCGTGTATTCTTTCAGCTTTTCAGGCCATACACGCTCAATGGTGTATTGTTTATCCGCATCAAGGCCTGCGAAATAGAAGCGATTAGGCGTAGTACGCACAGTCTCTGTAACGCTGTTATACGCAAAAATGCCTTCTTGCTTGTCTTTAGACACATAGCCAAATTTTACATTCATACCGTCATCGTCCATGCGGAATAAGTCGCCGCCGTGGGTGATATGACGGTACTTTTTGTAAAGTGAAATGGCATCAGTAAGTACGCTTTGCTCGTGTTCAGTAAGTTCACGGGGGTCCATTTCTATACCCATGTGACCAAACAAGGCCACTGCCGAGCGAATCTCAATGGGTAAGTGTCTACCCGTTATATGGCAGTCACGCGGGCCAACGTGTGCCCCCATTACTTCAGATGGGAAGAAATATGAGCAGCCACGCTGAATATACAACCGATCTAGTGCGTCGTTAGAGTCTGATGTCCAGAAACGGTCTGTATGTGGCAAAATCCCTAAATCTACACGTCCGCCGCCAGAGCAACAGCTTTCAATTTCAATACCTGGGTGTGCGGCCTTTACGCGGTCAATTAAGCTATAAAGTGCAGCCATTTGACCATGCATAGCAGGCTTGCCTTGAAGGTTGCCCGGATGGTTTACATCGCGGTTCATGTCCCATTTGATGTAGCTGATTTTTGGGTAGGCTTTCAGTACATCGGTAATTACAGTATACAAATACTCAACCACTTCGGGGTTGGTTAAATCCAATACGTACTGATTTCTGAAACCAACATGAGGGTTGTTTTCGGTTTGCAACGCCCATTCGGGGTGTGCACGATACAAATCACTATCGGGGTTAACCATTTCGGGTTCAAACCAAATGCCGAATTCCATACCAAGTCCGGTAACATGGCCAATTAAGCCATCTAGCCCTTCTGGATAGATAGCCTCATCCACAAACCAGTCGCCCAATCCTGCTTTATCGTGACGACGGCCTTTAAACCACCCGTCATCCAATACAAATCGCTCAATACCAAGTGGTGCCACTTTGTCAGCAAGCGCCTTTAAGGTGTCTTCTTTGTGGTCGAAGTATATGCCTTCCCATGTGTTGTAGTGTACTGGGCGTGGCTTTGACGCGGCGCTGTGGTTTAACACTTTACTACGAATAAAATTGTGGAACTGCTGTGAGAGAGAAGAGAAACCTTCACAGCCGTAGCCGGTATAAAGCACGGGGGACGTATAGCTTTCACCCGCGTTAAGTACCACTTCGCCAGGGAACAGCAATTCACCGAATTGAACATAGCTTCTGCCATCAGCCATAAGCTCAGCGCGAAGTTTATGATTTGCTGAAGCGCCTAGGTGGTAACCGAAACACTCACCCTGAAGTTCGCCTGTTCCTTGTGAAAAGGCGATTAGACCAGGGAAGGTGTCATGAGAGGTTTTGCCTCGACGATTTTCACGTACATAACTTCCAAAGAACAAGTCATGATCCTTGGTTTGAAACTCGGCCGACCAGCGGCCTTCAAACGTTTTGATTTTGCTCACTGTAGTAGGCAAGGGCAGGGTTGCGGCGTTCAGGTAGCTCAAATTGAAAGGTGTTTTACCACTGTTCTCGATACGAGAAACGTACTTAACGACACTGGTTTCATCATCGAGCTCAACGGTGGTGATAAGACGCATGCCGCGATGAGCGTCTTCACCAACAAAAGCGACAGACTGTGCGTCTTGATTTACTTCGGTTAGAACAAAACCTGCTGACCACTGGTCGGCATCGCCAAACACCTCTAGTCCTGGTTGACCCGTCCACCCATCACCATGGGTCGGTACTAATGAAATGGGCGGTTCAATTACAGGGGCGCATTTTGCTTCTTGGCGCGTATTTAAAACGCTCAGCATTTCTGGCGTTGTACTGTCGCTTAATGGCGCACCATAGTAAATGACTTTGGGCATACGACCCTGGCAGTCGAATATTAATGTGGCTTTTTCGTTCGACAGGCGAACAAATGATGTGAATGACGACATAAAAACCTCATTTTACATGCCTAAATTTCTATAGCGCATGTTGTTTAAAGAAAAGATGATTGATGTGTACAGCAGGAGTATCTGTACAGTTCTTGGTTTTACAACGAGTTATCGAGCTTAATACCTACCTTCATAGCAGGGTCGTCGAATGATTGGGTTAGTTGCACCAATCTATTGTATTGCCGTAGCGATAGAAGTAGGGCGTTTATCGCCATTGATATACCTTCTTTGTGAAACTGCAATACGGTGTCAGCTTCAAGTTGGGCATACTTTTCTTCATTGATGGAATAGAGCCCATCTGTATGAAAACTTTGCCCAGATTGTCGCGTTATAGTGACGGAAAGTGGAGATAAGAGATCGTGCTGCTTTAAAATACTCACAAAGGCAGCGGCTTGCTCTTGCCCAGCTAACAGCGTGGCTAAATTTTCTTGCTGCTGCTTAAGGATTGTTGTTGGTTGTCCATCTGATGAAAAAAGTTTAGCGCCTTCACCTGAGAGTTTGGTAAGTCGGTGAGACGACTCATCGATGAATACATTTACGCGATTGCCTTCTATAGTAAAGTTGAATGGGTAACATTGAATACTCAATGGTACGGCATGACCTAGCCATCGTTCTTCACCGCAATAAACATTGCCTAATTCCTCAATACCAACACAACATGCCAGCGTTAGCGTTTCGTCATTCCCGCTTTTCACTAAAACCAATGGCATACAACCACTTAGCGATGCGATTTCGTTAAATCCGATATTGACTAGTTTGAAATCTTTAGCGTGGCTAAATGATGAGTCATCAATCAATCTGATGTCATTATGCTTGGCTGGATCAAGATGAACGTATTGCGGTTTCGACATAATTTTCCCACTGAATTTATTAACTACGCTGAGCCAATTGAGCTATTGAGCCTAGTAAAAACTTTCTATAAGGCCTCGATGTGAAGGCATTCGCGACTTTAACTGTTTTATCAAAGCTTGGTTTAGGGACAGTTGTTTGTCGGCAAATTCTGCGTGTTTTAAGGTGCGTCGATAAGTGCTGGCAGAATTGATATTACTGTTGCTGTTCAGCATGCCATAGAGAATGTAGCGGTAACTCTGTGCACTAAATGTATCGCTACTTTTCGAGAAGTCTCTGTCCAAAATTGGTCGGAATTGCCATTCTTTTAACAACGATAAGAGTCTCGAAGGAATTGACTGCTCAAGTCGGCTATCCTTCCAAAAAGCTGCATTATTATTGCTAAGTACATAGTGAAGTTTTAAAAAGTCGATGGCACTTTCCCACATGCCCTGTAGCTGTTCATTGAAGCGATGTTCAACGTGAGGCATAACCTGCGTGTTTGCTGGTAACTGCTCGGCAAGGAGAGTGGCGCTTTGCTCTATCAGCATAAGTGACGAGGCTTCTAAAGGCTCTAAAAAGCCACTGGAAAGTCCAATGGCGACACAGTTTTTTTCCCAAAACTTACGTCTATAACCGGTACTAAAGCGTATTTCGCGAAACGCAGATTTGTCCACGGGGGCGTTAGTATATTGGGCTAAATATTTTGCAAAGGTATCTCTAGCAGCATCATCAGATTGATGTTTACTGCTATATACATACCCGGTTCCCCTGCGATGTTGAAGTGCAATATCCCATATCCAACCGGCTTCTTGTGCCGTGGATTGTGTATAGCATGCTATCGGAGAGTTTGTATCTTCGTACGGCATTTGGCATACGAGAGCTCTGTCAGAAAAGAGATATCGAGACGCGTCGACCAACTCAACGCTCAAGGCCTTTTCAATCAGCAAGCTACTGAAGCCTGAGCAATCTATATATAGTTCAGCCGTAAGGTTTCCGCTGTTGCGCGTTTCAACAGATCCAATACCATTTTCGTTTGGATTCACGGATATCACATCGTCAACGATACGTCGAACGCCAAGCTTCTGTGTGCAATGCGTTCGAATTAGATCAATAAATTGCCCAGCGTCTAGATGATATCCATAGTTTGCAACAAATGACTGATTTGGATGCGCAGATATTTTAGGAGCCAGACCGGCTTCGCAAAGTTCGGGCTGAAAGCAAACATCGTTAGCATATTGTCCCTTCTTATCCTGAGAAGAAAGCCAATATGGCGTGATATCTAAATTAGCAGAGCCTTGGGGCGCGCTGAATGGATGATAATAGGCATTGCCCGTCTCGTTTTTGTGCCAGTTAACAAATTTACTGGCTTGCTTAAACGTTGCTCCTGCACGCTTGATAAGGTCGGCCTCAGGTATACCAATCTTGGACAAGGTACGTCGCATTGTAGGCCACGTGCCTTCACCAACCCCGATGGGATGAACGGTATCCGACTCAACGACAGTAACAGTCAGTTTATTACCGTCTTTATCGGGTTCACTGTGCGTGGCAGCAAGGAGGCCTGCAGTAAGCCAACCTGCAGTGCCGCCACCAACGATAATTATCCGATTAATCTGAGACATACAATAAAAGAGTAACCTAACCTTTTAGCCGTGTGCTGGTTCGTTTTCTATCAAACGTCCACGCCACTGCGCGCTTTGCTTAAACACCAGCCTATTCAATATAAGGGCAAGAGCAATACAGCAAACCAGAGTAACCAGCATCAAATGAATGTAATGCAGGCCGAAAGGTGCGTGCACGAAGCTGAAGTAAGCATACAGACCTACACCAAAAACAACGGCCGCTATTCCAGCGTTGGCATTTACATTATTAAATAACAAGCCAACGATAAATATGGACAGAATAGGCATGCTTAACAAACCAAATAGCTGTTGAAGTAAATTGATTATGCTTTCTGCTTGCGCATAAACCGGGACCATGAGAAGCGATACTATGGTAAGCGCTGCCGTTACAAAGCCGCTCAAGCGGGCAACATTTGGCTTCTTCTGTATATAAGCTTCATGTATATCACAAACATATAATGCCGTGGCAGAATTGAGGTTACTGTTATAAGTGGTGAGTACCGCCGCAGCAAGAGCCGCTGCAAACACGCCAGATAACCAACTTGGTAACACGTCACCAACTAACGTGCCATATGCAGCATCGTTAATGTCTCCGTAAAGCTTATATGAAATGATGCCTGGAACTACGATGATGGTTGGTACTACGATAAAGCGAATGACCGCCGCTGCGTACACGCCTTTTTGTGCTTCCTTTAAATTAGGTGCAGCCATTGCACGCTGAGTAATAACCTGATTAGTGCTCCAGTAAAAGGTCTGGATAAACACCATACCCGTTAACAACGTGTGCCATGGAAGCGGGGAATCGTTATCGCCAATTAAGGTAAGGCGCTGAGCAGGTATGCCAGAGAAATCAAAATCGATGGCAAAAAGTGCAAGAACGACTACAACGATAGCCATAGTAAGAAGCAAAACGCCAGAATAGGTATCTGAAACTGCAACCGCGCGAAGACCACCAAAGATGGCGTAGAAAGCCCCAATCAATGCAAAGGCAGTGGCAACGTACATCAGTGGAATGTCTACATTGAACATATTAATCATGAACAATGAGCCTGTGTAGATAACCGCAGGCATAAAGATAAGACTGCTTCCTAGAAAAAAAAGAAGGCCTATTAGCGCGCGTATATGCTTGTTGTTATAGCGCATTTCCAGTAACTCAGTGGTTGTGGTGCACTGATAATGGTAATAGACGGGAAGAAATACTCTAGCCAGAATGATAAGGCCGGCAACCGCCGCAAATTCCCACCACGCAAGCAGCGCCATCTGGTTACCGTTCATCCCTACAAGTTGATCGGTACTTAAGTTTGTTAGTGTGATTGAGCCCGCGACGTAAATCCATGTTAGTCCGCCGCCAGCTAAAAAATATTCTTTGTTTTCGTTGGCTTTACTATGCCCATGACCGCGACACTTTAGGTAAGTAAGAAGTCCGATAAGTGCGGTAATGAAAATAAAAACGACAAGTTGGGTTAAGCTGCCTGACACGAAAAACTCCTCAGCAGAATAAAGACAAAAGGGGGCAACAGCGCCCCCTTGTTATACTAGTTGCTATTAAAAGCTAGCACGAACACCTACGGCGTAGCGCGCACCGTCAGCAACTTGTTGAACGAAATGTTCTGACAAGCGACCACGACGTGTTAGCTCTTCATCGGTAATATTAATACCTTCAAAGAATACCGTAACTGACTCTGTTACATCGTAACTTACACTCATATCAACTTGGGTGTAAGTCTCGGTGAAACGAGGTTCAGTACCGCCTAACGTGCTTACAGCTTCTTGCATGAAGGTTTCACGATTGTTCAGTGCCACACGCGCTTGGAACGCATCTTTTTCGTAGAACAACGTTATATTCTGTGAGTTACCTAAACCGGGCAGGCTAAATTCAGCATCTGAATTAACGATAGTAGCATTAGCTTGAATACCAAATCCGTTTTCAAGCGTGTGCAACCAAGCTAGCTCTAAACCTTCAACTTCAAGAGTATCGCCGTTACGAGGACGAAGTACACTAAATACATACTCGCCGCTATCTAGGAAAAGAGACTCATCAGCAACATCGCCCGCAATAAAGTCTTCTACTTCTTTGTTAAATGCTGCAGCTGAGAAATAGCTAGTATCATCGTAGTACCATTCTAACGACACGTCCCAGCTGGTGGCTTTATATGGCTTCAGTTCAGTGTTACCCGCTTGTGCTTGTAAGTTACCTGGACGGCTTACAGTCACATTGAACACAGGGACTAAGTCATCCATCATTGGACGCGTTAGCGTTTCTGAGAATGCATATCGTAGGTATAAATCGTCTGTTAACTGTAACTTAACGTTTAAGTTAGGTAGCAGCGAAGAATAGCTATTTTTCTCATTAACTGGTGCGCCGACTTCTGTTTCATAAACCACATTAAGGTCAGACGGATCGTTAGGGATAGGCTGAAGATCTCTTACAATTTGACTTGTTCCATCAACTGAAGTGTCAGTCTCGCTGTAACGGAAGCCAAAGTTAACATCAAGTGGCATGTCTGAGATTTCGGTAGTGAAGTAGAATTGAGCGTATGCACTTAGTACTTCTTCACTCACTACGAATGAGTCGTTGCTTGGTTGCGGGTTGCCGATATTTGTTGCGTCAATCGCTGCACGTACGTCATCAAATGATTCACCAGTCGCGTCGGCAATTTGCTGTACCGCTGCATCAGAGGTTGCGTAGTCAAAGAAGGCTTCAGGATCGTAAGTTAGCCACTGATTAGGCACACCGCCGAAGTAGTTTTGTGCGGTAAACACGGTTAACAGTTCGTCAGGAAGGTCGAATGTGTAACCACAGTAGATGTCACAGCCCGAAGCGAATAAACGTGTGTTTGATTTCTCACGGTCTTGGAAGTAAATACCAAAATCAGCTTTGTAGAATGCATTGTTTGAATCAGGTACCCACGAGAAGTCGGCACGGTATTCACTGATAGTATCTTCGGTGTCAAAACCATTGCGCTCATTATAGTGCATACGGCCTAGTGACGGGGTTTGCAATGCAGCGTCTCCACCTGCAACCGTTAGTGACGGAGTTGCACCTGTGAAATCTACGCTGTATTCGTTGTTATAACCCACAACGGTGAAGAAGTTATCACCACCACTGCTGTCTTCGGCAGTAGAAGTTGAGATATCAATGTTTGCTGTTAGGTTATCGTTTACAAGCCATTCGAAGTTTGCACCAAAAGCTTGAATTTCAACGTCTCGACCATAACGGCGGCGAATAAAGTCGGTAGCACCACCTACACCATCTACCACAGTACTTGTTACACCAGACAAGCTGCCATTATCGGTAAAAGACATGTTATCTAAGTTGCTATCTGAGAACCAGTGACCAACACTGTGGGCGTCAGAATCAACTTCAAACTTAGAGTAAAGACCGTCTAAGGTCAGAGTCATATCATCATTCGGGGCGTATTGAACAACAAGATTACCTGACGTTCTTTCACGGTCTACCAAGTCAACAATTTGGTCAAAGTTCTGTGGAATATAAACACCGTTGAACTGAGCATTGTCAGCGTAATCAGGGTTATCTAACTCAGAGCGGTCAGTAAGGCTTACCCCTGGACGCCAGTAGCGAGTTTCTAACATATTCGTTTGAAGTTTACGCTGTTGGAATGACGCGGCAGCTAGAACACCTAATTTACCGTCCATAAAAGTATTCGTAATTAAGCCTGACATTTGCGGCGTTGTTTCTTCAGAAATGTCTTCATACATTCCTTTTACGCTAGCAACAGCCTTGAAACCGTCAAAAGCGAACGGACGGGCAGTTGTGATTTCAACTGTTGAGCCGATTCCGCCTTCTTGCATAGATGCAAGCGGGCTCTTATAAACTTTTGCACCACTGATAAGCTCAGCAGGAAGGGTATCGAAACTAAAAGCACGACCTTGGTTTTCAGTAGCAATTTGGCGGCCGTTAACAAGTACGGTGTTAAAATCTGGGCCAAAACCACGGACAGTAATAAATTGACCCTCACCACCTGAACGATCGATAGCAACACCAGTTATTCTTTGTAGTGATTCTGCTACGTTCTGGTCTGGAAATTTACCTAAGTCTTCAGCAGTAATACCATCATAAACAACATCAGATGCTTTTTTATCAAGCATTGATGCTTTCAGTGAGCTGGTAAAACCTTTAACTTCGATAACCTCTACTTCTTTATCAGTAGCAGTAGTGGCTTCCTGGGCCAGTGAAATCGGGGCGTGTAGGGCAGAGGCGATAGCAACACCTAAAAGTGAGCGTTTCGCAATAGGGCCTAACTGTGATGTGTTAATTTTATGTGTCACTGTGTTTTCTCCGTGAGTAGGCTACGTTTTAACGTACTTTGCACTTAAATTACGTTTTTAGTATGTGCGGATCAAGCGTATTAACAATACTTTTACACATTTAACGTTATATTTTCGTGATTATTATTTGTAACTTTATGAAAAATATAACATTTCTATTTTAAGGTAAAAGGTGAAACGTTTACCTTGAAATCAATACTAGCACAAAATGACAATGTAATTACAATGTTATAAAAAATTTTTTTGTATAAAAAAAGTGCGGCCTATAACCGCACTTTATTAACATTCAGAAAAATAAGAGGAAATTAGCTACAGCGGATACGGTCGACTGCCGCTTTCCAGCCGTCATAGGCTTTATCGCGTTCTTGCTTGGTTAACCTTGGAGTGAAAACGCTATCACTCTTCCAGCAATGGGTTAAATCATCGATAGAATCGAAGATTCCTGCCTGTAATCCAGCGAGAAAAGCTGCACCTAATGCGGTCGTCTCTGTAATTTCTGGCCGTTCCACTTCAGCACCTAAAATGTCCGAAAGAAAGCCCATGACCCAGTCATTACGGGACATCCCGCCATCTACACGAATAGTGGTAGGGCGAGCGCCGTCGCTTTCCATTGCTTTTTGGAGATCTTTTGTTTGATAGCAAACAGACTGTAGGCCCGCTGCAACGATTTCGCTAATGCCCGTGTCGCGCGTCAAACCTAATATGGCGCCGCGGGCATCCGGATCCCAGTACGGCGCGCCTAATCCTGTAAATGCAGGTACTAAGAATACGCCATTATCTTGCCTCGCACGCTGTGCAAGTGCTTCTGATTCGGCAGCATCGTCAATTAGTTTTAAGCCATCGCGCAGCCATTGAACGGTAGCGCCAGCCATAAAAATACTACCTTCAAGCGCGTAAGTGGTCTTGCCATTAAGGCGGTAGCCCACAGTAGTGAGCAGACGGTTTTTAGAATGGAGTGGGGCATCACCGGTGTTCAATATCATAAAGCAACCAGTACCGTACGTGCTCTTTGCCATGCCTTTTTCAAAACAGGCTTGCCCTACTAATGCGGCTTGCTGATCCCCTGCTACCCCCTGAATAGGAATAGCCTTGCCAATGATGCCTTCATCTATTACGCCAAAATCATCCGCACAATCCATTACCTCGGGTAACATTGATTGTGGGATATTGAATTTTTTGAGTAATTTTTCATCCCAGCATTGGTTGTTGATATCAAACAACATAGTTCGCGAGGCGTTTGTCGCATCTGTTTTATGAGACTTACCGCCTGTTAAACGCCATATAAGGAAAGTGTCGACTGTTCCAAAAAGGAGTTCTCCTTTTTCAGCTTGTTCACGCGCACCTTCCACATTGTCTAGAATCCACGCCACTTTAGTTGCAGAGAAGTAGGGGTCTAAGAGAAGTCCAGTCGATTCAGTAATATGCGAAGTGAACTCTTCATCTTCACTTAACTCGCGACAAAGCTGCGCGGTGCGTCGGTCTTGCCAGACAATAGCTGGGTAAATGGCCTCGCCGGTGCTTTTGTTCCACACCAGCGTTGTCTCGCGCTGATTGGTTATGCCAATGGCTGCGATATCAGTTGGGGTTAACGAACATTTGTTAAAAACTTCTTTCAGAGTAGAGATAACGCTTTCCCAAATTTCTTCTGGATTGTGCTCAACCCAGCCGTCTTTCGGGTATTTTTGAGAGAATTCCTGCTGTGCAATGGCTTCTATACTGCCTTTGGACGAAAAAATGATGCTGCGAGAGCTGGTTGTGCCTTGGTCTATGGCAAGAATATGTTGTCCCATAAGGTCACTCCTGAAGATAGTTTTTCGTAGAGTTTGCATCATTTACACGGGATTAACAATGCCATATTTTCGAAAACGAACATTGGCTTTTCGTTTTACTATGGGAACATTGAAGTTAAGCGCGTATAATTAAGAATATTTTCTATTTCAAAGGACTCGCGATGAATCAAACGCAAAGACACGAAAAAATTGTTGGGCTTATAAAGCTACATGGCTTTATGTCTATCGATGATTTGGTTAATGCGTGCGAGGTCACACCGCAAACGATTCGACGAGACCTAAACCAACTTGCGGAAAAAGGCGTTGTTAGCCGTTACCATGGTGGCGCAGGGCTAAATAGAAGTTGGGAAAATACGCCATATCAAGAGCGCAAAACACAAAACAGTGAAGTTAAAGAAAAAATTGCTGAGGCGGTTGCAGCCATGATCCCTGACGGCGCTTCATTATTTATAAACATTGGCACCACCACGGAGATGATTGCAACAAAGTTGCTCAACCACAAAAATCTCCACGTGGTTACCAACAACATTCACGTGGCCACTATTTTGTCAGCTAAAGAAGACTTCTCGGTGATTATCGCCGCTGGCGAAGTACGCTATCGCGACGGTGGCATTATTGGTGAGGCAACGTGCGACTTCATAAGCCAGTTCCGCATGGATTACGGTATCATCGGTATAAGTGGGATCAGTGCTGACGGTGCATTGCTAGATTTTGACTTCAGAGAGGTAAAGGTGTCACAAGCCATTTTGGAGCACACTCAACACGTCATTCTGGCTGCAGACTATAGTAAGTTCGAGCGTCGAGCGATGGTAGAGCAGGGGCATATTTCGCAAGTAGATTGCTTGGTTTGTGATAAAACGCCACCGCCTAGCATAAGTAAAATTATTAAAGAAAATAACATTACCTTTGTTAAAGCATGAGCACCTTTGCTTAGATTTTCTCAAGTTTTTAATTAGGCTCCTTACTCCTTTCCTCACATACAACGGCCTAATCGAATTAGGTGTTCACTAAACCCTGCTATACGCTACCTATTTTTATTAACCTCGTCGTTAAAGCTGCATGCGAATCTATCTGCTTTCCCATTGCGACATTGCCTCTTAATTTTCTTTGATGTTCGAAAATGTTCGTTTTGTGTTGACATGTTTTCTTTTTGCTTGTCAAATAGACAACAATATGAGAATACCCATATAAATACCAATAGAGGCAATGTATGAGTCAAAGCAATCAAACTGAAAAAACTGTCGACGTATTAGTTGTTGGCGGTGGTGTGAATGGCGCGGGCGTAGCTCTAGATGCTGCGGGACGCGGTCTTTCAGTTGCTTTGTGCGAGAAAGGGGATTTAGCCGGTGCAACATCATCTTCTAGCAGTAAGCTTATTCATGGTGGCCTTAGGTATTTAGAGCATTACGAATTTCGGTTAGTGAAAGAAGCGTTAGCTGAGCGAGAAGTATTACTGAAAAAAGCGCCTCATATTATGTGGCCGCTGCGCTTTCGTTTACCTCATCAAAAACATTTGCGTCCAGCATGGATGATTCGAATTGGCTTGTTCCTTTATGACTCGCTTGCAAAGCGCAATATGTTGCCTCGCTCGCGCAAGCTTTCTACCACAAGCGAAAGTCCTCTAGTCAGCGATATATCTACCTGTTTTGAATATTCAGATGGTTGGGTAGATGACGCGCGCTTAGTAGTGCTAAACGCGTTGGCAGCACAAGATCAAGGCGCTGAAATTTACACAAGAACCGAGTGTATTTCAGCTGAGAAGCGAGAGAATTCATGGAAGGTAGAACTTAAAACGTCCCAAGGGAAAACGTTTACAGTGAATGCTAAGGCTATTGTAAATGCAGCAGGTCCTTGGGCAGTTTCGTTCTTGGACCGCTTAGTTAATGTTAACAACCCTAACGCGATGCGAATGGTTAAGGGCAGTCACTTAATCGTACCTAAGCTTTACGATACCGAAGAAGCGTACATCCTCCAAAACAAGGATGGACGCATAGTATTCGTTATTCCTTACGAGGGTGACTTTTCACTTGTGGGTACCACTGACGAAGACTTTACCGGTAATCCGTCAGATGCTGCGATTTCAGATGAAGAGACAGGTTATTTAATTGACGTAGTGAACAACTACTTCAAATCTAAGATCGCTCGAGAAGACATCGTTCATACGTATAGCGGCGTGCGTCCTCTTTTAGAAGAAAAAAATGCTTCTGCACAGGAGCTGACAAGGGACTACAAGGTAGAGCTGAAAGGTGAGCGTGGGAAACCCGTACTGTTAAACATTTTCGGTGGCAAGATTACTACCTACAGGAAGCTTGCTGAGCACGCGGTAGATAAGCTTGTCACTTGTTTCCCTAAAGCGAAAAAAGCCTGGACGAAAGAAGTACCGCTTCCTGGTGGTGCATTTGAAAATCAAGTATCACTTGTTGCCCAGTTAACCGCTGAGTTTCCGTGGTTAGATAAAACGATTGCCGAGCGCTATGCGAGACAATATGGCCTGCTAAGCTACAAATTTCTTAAAGGTAAATGTTCTGTAGACGCTATGGGTGAACATTTTGGTGCCGGCATGTATCAGGCTGAAGTCGATTATCTGATTGAGCGCGAATGGGCATGCAGCCTTGAAGACGTGATTTGGCGCAGAACCAAACATGGTTTGCGCTTGAATCAAGATCAGCAAGATGCGTTGTCGTCTTATATAATCACAAAAGTTTCTGGCCCAGTTGCAACTGAAGAGCAGGTGGAAGCTGCGCTGGCAAGCGCATAGGCTAGCGAGACTAAGAAAGTACTCACAATGGACAGGGATGATATGAACAAGATTTCTATGAAAGAAGTGGTACTTATTAGGCACGGTAAGCCCCTATCAGCGCATAACGACAAGGTTAACTCAGCACAATATGCACAATGGGTGCGTAACTACGACAAGTCTGTTCTTGACCCTGCGAGTCACCCAAAGCAAAAAGCAAATATCGACAATAGCTACATTGTGGTTAGCCCGTTATTGAGGGCTAAATTGTCTGCGGATTATTACGGCGCGAACCACATTAATGAAGAGCTATTTTATCTCAAAGAAATGGATATTCCTTACTACAAACTCCCGTTTACGTTGCGCAGTTGGCACTGGGTGGTATTAAGTCGCGCCCTTTGGTTTATGGGCTTTAAAGGCAAGTTTGAGAGCTTTAAAGAGGCAAAACAACGCGTTAATTTGGTTTCTCAGCACATCGAGAAACTCACTGAAAGCCATGAACGAGTGGTACTTTTTGGTCATGGCATGACCAACTACTTCACTCGAAAATCATTAGTAAAACGCGGATGGCAACTAAAGCAAAAAGACGGTGATTTTTGGGGTATTACAGTATTGCAGAAAGCGGTGCCGTAACTCCAAGCCTACGGGTTTCTAATTAGACATCCTTTAGGTTTGTTAAGACCCTACTTCATTTTTCCTTCTAAATGTCGATAAAATAGAGCATTGCCAGACAAGCACTGACGACTTGCGCTAAGGCATGGGGAAAATAACAATGAATAAAACCAACAACCAAAAACCTGCCACATCAAATGTCTTTAAAGCGGCCATTGCTGCTATTTTTGCAATTACACTCGGCGTGACTATCAGCTTTCTTCATACTGATGAGCAAGACACTACAACAACCGCCTTTGCAATGAACGTTGAAACGTTTAAGCGTCACGTTGTTTCTTCGCATTGGCAGTGGCGAGTGCGACAACCTACTACGATGGTCATGCTAATTCATTACAATGAGTCGGGCAAGGAGACTAACCGCACCCCAGTGCGTATGAATCATAATGGGTGGCCTACAGCTGAACTCTCTAGTGAAGGGTGCGAAAAAATTTGGACTTCTTTGGTTGCCACGCCATTGCGCGTAGACGGATTTAAAATTCACGCAGATTATTATGCTGAACTTGAAGACAATGAAAATAACTACTGGTGTCGCTATAGCTTAAGCAGCGGCGTGTATTTTGACTACTTTCCTGCTAGCGGCACGGTATCGGATTTAAACGATTAATCTAAGTCGTTAGTTTCCTCAAATTATCGTAATCACCTTTTGAAAATCGCGCGAAGAAGGAACACTTTCTAAAGAAAACGCTTTGCGCAAAGTCAACGGCTAAAGATATTAACTATACTGAAGCACGAGTCGTCTTTGTCGATATCTAGGAGATGTAATGAATACTAAGCAACAGGGTTTTACGCTAATTGAACTGATACTTGTTGTAGTCATCTTAGGATTATTAATTGCTACATTGTTACCGCGCTTTGCCACTAAGACTGATGAAATAATTGAACAAAGTGTGGAAAACGTTGCGGGAAGATTTGCGGCCGCAGTTGGAATTATAAAAGCACAGTGGGAAATAGAGGGCCGCAAAAGCGGAAATAATGGGAACGAAGAGGGCACTAAAATTACCTACGAGCAAAATCAAGTAGGTGTAGATGGGGAGCTAGGTTATCCCACTGGAAATGGGAAAGGCATCACACGCGTGACTTCAGTTGATAAGCGTAAATGCAAAGACGTTTTGGATCTTATCCTTGAACTACCACCAACTAATACCACGTCAAATATTGATGCAGAAATTGCTGATTTCGAATTTGTCGTACGTGAGGATGCTTCATCTAAAAGTGCGCTGTGTGTGTACTACTCGGTTGCGTCCATAGGTCTGCCTGAGAACTCTACACCAGCGAACGGTATTCCAGATGGCGAAAGGTTCGACGGTTTTACATACAATCCAGCCACCGGTCAAGTAAGCGTTTTTTAGTCACTTATTCAACGTTAGTTAGGTAGAGCATTTATAGGGAAAGAGGCGAGTGGAGCTAACAGCGAACTAAGCCTAGCTGGGCGCTATTACGTTTAATATTTACTACTAAAAAACAAAGGAAACAGTAATTGCAATTTTGAACCTTCTCTTTTTTACGCGGTCATTATGTGGGTCTAACTCCGAAATTATTAAGAAACGCGTGTGTGGTACACCTCAGTGGGTAAAGCGCTAAAATTACAAAGCAAAAATGCAGTTATTTTGTCACTTAATTACAGCATTACTTGCCCAAAATTGCCCCCATTGTTAAAGTGTGCGAATAAATATCGACTTCACGTTAAAGCGTCGCCATCTCACCTTTGCAAATACGCGTTAACACAGAAACAGGAATACACTCTTCATGTTTAAAAAGCTTCGAGGCATGTTCTCTAACGATCTGTCCATCGACCTCGGAACAGCTAACACGCTGATTTATGTTAAAGACCAAGGCATAGTGCTAAACGAGCCTTCAGTAGTAGCTATTCGTCAAGAGCGCGCAGCAGGGCCTAAAAGTGTTGCAGCGGTGGGTGCAGAAGCTAAGCGAATGCTTGGCCGTACGCCAGGTAATATTCGTGCAATTCGTCCTATGAAAGACGGTGTAATTGCCGACTTTTATGTGACCGAGAAAATGCTTCAGCACTTTATTAAACAAGTGCACGACAACAATTTCTTGCGTCCTAGCCCGCGTGTATTGGTATGTGTTCCATGTGGTTCAACACAGGTAGAACGCCGCGCAATTAAAGAGTCAGCCCTAGGCGCTGGCGCTCGTGAAGTTTACCTTATCGATGAGCCAATGGCGGCTGCAATTGGTGCGGGTTTACCGGTATCTGAAGCAACCGGTTCAATGGTGGTCGATATCGGTGGTGGTACTACAGAAGTGGCTATTATCTCACTTAACGGTGTGGTTTATTCATCATCTGTTCGCATTGGTGGTGACAAGTTTGATGAAGCTATCATCAACTACATTCGTCGTAACTTCGGTTCATTAATAGGTGAAGCAACTGCTGAACGTATCAAGCATGAGATTGGTGCTGCCTACCCAGGCGAAGAAGTACGCGAAATTGAAGTACGCGGTCGCAACCTTGCGGAAGGTGTACCTCGCGGATTCACACTAAACTCAAACGAAATTCTTGAAGCACTGCAAGAGCCGTTAACCGGTATCGTGTCGGCGGTGATGGTGGCACTAGAGCAGTCTCCACCAGAGCTTGCTTCAGATATTTCTGAGCGCGGTATGGTACTTACCGGTGGTGGTGCGTTACTGAAAGACTTAGATAGATTGCTAATGGAAGAAACGGGCATCCCAGTTGTAATAGCTGATGATCCGCTTACTTGTGTAGCACGCGGCGGTGGTAAGGCATTCGATATGATTGACCTTCACGGTGGCGACCTGTTTAGCTACGAATAAACAGGAAAGGCAACCGTAAGGTTGCCTTATTTGTATCATGGATACTATTTTTACCCGCGGCCCTTCGTTAAATAACAGGCTTACACTGGCGCTTGTGCTGTCGGTGGTTCTGATATTTGTAGACCACAAGCTAGATGGCTTCAAATCCACGCGGGTGTACCTCAACTCATTTATGAGTCCGCTCCAGTACTTGGCAAATCTTCCTGGTTTAATGCTGAATGAAAGTGCGCAGCGCCTAACCTCTCAAGAACAACTGCTTGCCGAAAACCAAAAACTAAATAATCAACTGTTGCTGATGAGTGAAAAGCTCCAGCAGTTCGATGTCATTGCAAAAGAAAATGCGCAATTGAGAGAGTTGCTGCAGGCACCTATTCGGGTTTCCTCTCGAAAAATGGTTGCTGAGCTAATGGCGGTGGATAAAAACCCATACAGTCAGCAGGTGGTAATCAATAAAGGGGCGATAGACGGCGTGTACTTGTCTCAGCCAGTTATTGATGACAAAGGCATAGTCGGTCAGGTAATGGAAGTTGGGTCTACTAACAGCCGCGTACTGCTTATTGCTGATGTTACCCATGCTATCCCTGTACGTTCTCTTCGAAACGATATCCGCTTTATTGCCACCGGAAGTGGTGCGATTAACGAACTATATCTAGAGCATGTTCCTCATAGTGTAGATATTCAAGAAGGTGACACGTTGATTTCGTCTGGTTTGGGAAAGGTTTTTCCTGAAGGCTATCCTGTAGCAACAGTGACCCAAGTTGTCCGAGATGAAAGCCGTCCGTTTGCTCGTGTAATCGCCACACCTCTAGCGAACTTAGACAGGCTCAGACACTTGTTGTTGCTATGGCACACGCCTGAGTCAGAGAATGAGTCTGATACTAACTCAACTGACGACACTGATAAGCCAGCTGTAAACGAGGAAGAGTCTTCAGATGCGTAAACGTAACCTCGTTATTTGGATAAGCCTGTTAATTGCGCTTGTACTGCAAATTGTTCCCCTGCCGACTCAGATTGATGTTTATCGCCCTGATTGGGGACTTGTTGTACTAGCATACTGGAGCATGGCGTTGCCTCACAGAGTGAACGTGGGCGTAGCATTCTTAACGGGTGTAGCCATGGATGTTCTAGTCGGGACAACCTTGGGCATTCACAGTTTGGGTTTAAGTATTTGTGTGTATGTCTTGGCGGCAAATTACCAACGGCTTCGAAATTATTCTGTATGGCAGCAGGCGATTATCATTGGCCTACTATCAGCGTTGTACCACTTACTCACATTTTGGGTGCAGCATTTGCTCACTGATATTTATTTTCAAGTCGATTATTTATGGCCGGTGATAACGTCAATGGTGTTGTGGCCGTGGGTGTTTTGGCTACTTAGACGTACTCGCAGACAGTTTTCAATTTCGTAACTCGAACACCTTCTCGATTAAACCAAAGGTAAGTCAATGACAAAATCGGTAGTGTTAGCGTCGGCCTCTCCACGACGCACCGCTTTGCTCACGCAAATGAACATAGCCCATACAATACAACCTGCCGACATTGATGAGTCGCCACGCGAAAATGAAACGCCGATGGAACTTGTCGCAAGGTTAGCCACTGAAAAAGCGCAAGCGGTAAAAGCACATCTTGAGGATAAGCAGGCAATGACCGAAGACAAGGTTATTCTTGCCAGCGACACGCTGATATCGTTTGACGGACAAAGTGTTGGCAAGCCTGAAGATAAAGCAGACTCTAAGCGCATTCTTACCATGCTTTCTGGTAAAACTCACGAGGTACTGACAGCGATATGTGCCCTTAGTAACACTAAGCAACAGACCGAGGTCATTACCACATCTGTGACTTTTGCAGCATTGACGGATGAACAAATTGACGCATACTGGGAAACTGGAGAGCCTGCCGATAAAGCAGGGAGTTACGCTATTCAAGGTATAGGCGGTGAATTTGTGGTCTCTATTAACGGTAGCGCAAGCGCCGTTATAGGTCTGCCACTTTATGAAACCCGTCAATTACTCAATGCATTTGGAGTTGTGTCGTGAGTGCTGAACTGCTTATTAACGTTACCCCGTCAGAGTCACGGGTGGCGCTTATTGAAAACGGAATACTGCAAGAAATTCACGTAGAGCGTCATACCAAACGCGGTTTGGTGGGCAATATCTATCGCGGTAAAGTAAGTCGCGTATTACCGGGAATGCAGGCAGCATTTGTAGATATTGGCTTAGAAAAAGCCGCGTTCTTACACGCCTCTGACATTGTCATTCACAACGAAATTGCTGAAGAAGTCTCGGCAAGCCACATTCAAAAACAAGACATTCGCGAGTTGGTGCGAGACGGTCAGGATATTGTGGTTCAGGTGGTAAAAGATCCTATCGGCACCAAAGGCGCACGCCTAACCACAGACATCACAATTCCCAGTCGCTATCTTGTGTTTATGCCTTCTGTTACCCACGTGGGCGTGTCTCAGCGCATTGAAGAAGAAGCAGAAAGAGAGCGTTTAAAGTCGCTCGTACAAGAATTTTGTGATGAAAACGGCGGCTTTATTCTGCGAACCGCTGCAGAAGGCGTAGGCAAAAACGAACTGCAGTCCGACGCGGCATTTTTGCGAAGGCTATGGGATAAAATTCAGTCTCGCATGAAAAAGCGTAAGTCAAACGTGCTTTATGAAGACTTGCCGCTTGCGCGACGAGTACTACGCGACTTCGTTGGCACAGAGTTAGACAGAATTCGTATCGACTCGAAACTATCATTTAATGAACTTCACCAGTTCACGAAAGAGTACGTGCCCGAGATGAACGGCAAACTCGAATACTACACCGGTGATAGACCTATTTTTGATTTATACGATGTAGAAAATGAAGCTCAACGTGCACTTGAGCGTCGTGTCGATTTAAAGTCTGGCGGCTACTTGATCATCGATCAGACAGAAGCCATGACGACTATTGATATTAATACGGGCGCCTTTGTTGGCCACCGCAACTTAGAAGAAACCATTTTTAACACCAACATTGAGGCGACGCAGGCGATTGCCCGTCAGTTAAGATTGCGTAATTTAGGGGGTATGATCCTTATCGACTTCATCGATATGATTGAACCAGACCACAAACGACGTGTCTTACACTCATTAGAGGTGGCGACGAACAAGGACAGAGCCAAAATAAATATTCACGGTTTCACCGCGCTAGGGCTTATTGAAATGACCCGTAAGCGCACCCGTGAAAGCATTGAGCATATACTGTGCGGCGAATGTCCGGTGTGCAAAGGCCGTGGCACAGTAAAAACGATTGAAACCATTTGCTTTGAAATTATGCGTGAAATTGTACGGGTGAATCGCGCCTACGACGCAGACAAGTTTGTGGTTTACGCTTCACCAAAAGTGGCGGAAGCCTTAATGGGTGAAGAGTCTCACATGCTGGCAGAACTGGAAGTATTTGTGTCTAAACAGATCAAGGTTCAAACAGAAACATTGTACAATCAGGATAAGTACGACGTCGTCATGATGTAATGCATTAACGTATACAAAGGCAAAATGTGACAAATTTTTCGTCGGTAGCCGCTTATCTGCTTAAGAAGTTTTGGCTGCTACTTGCCGTATTGCTTGTACTTTTCGCGCTTGTTTTAAGCGCTGCACGCTATGCTCTGCCGCATATTGAGCACAACAAACATCTGTTGGAAAATTATATAAATGAGCAGTATGGCGTAAATCTATCCATTCAAAGTGTGCATGCTGTTTGGCAGCGCAATGGCCCCAGCATTGTGCTCAATTCGGTATCGCTGGCTAAAAATGACGCTTCACCAGTGGCTTTGGACATACGACAAATCTATGTTGAGCTAGATTTCTGGCAATCGCTGCGCCACCAATTGATCTCATCTAGGCGCTTTGAACTGCGCGGTCTTAAGCTTGATATTGATGCTGATCGTCTGTCAGGCGGTGGTAAGAACAATTTCCCCGTGGTAAATGCCCTTGAACGCCTTTTTCTAGAGCAGCTTCAAAGCTTCTCATTAGAAGATGGCGTAGTGTCTATTACGCATCTCAATGAAACCAACTCCTTCGATATTGAAAGCTTATCGTGGAACAACCATGAAGAAAGGCACCAGGGTTTAGGCCAGCTAAAAGTTGTGGACTTAGCGGCTAACTCAGCGTCTTTCATTATCGATATAACGGGCACGCGAGAAGACTTTGAAGGTGTGTTTTATGCGAAGGCTGAAGAGCTCGACATTTCCCCTTGGGTAAGCAACCTCATTAAAACTAAGCGCCCGTTAGCTCAAAGCCGAGCAAATTTCGAAGTGTGGACTAATTTTTCCAACAGTGAAGTGACCAGTGTGCAAGCCGAGCTAAGTGAAAGCCTTCTACAATGGGGTAACGGCAGAGCGAAAACGGTAACGGGGATCAGTGGCGGTAGTCTTCAGGCTTTGCCTAATGCTCAGGGCAAGCAGAGCGGCTGGAATGTTAGGGTTGATCAACTGGTACTAAACTCAAGCAATGAGACCCTTACCACAGACTTAATTGGAAGCATAAGCGCAAACGGCGACGCGCTGATAAACACTGTCAAACCTGTGCAAATTAATCCTTTCTTATTGGTGTTACCACTTTTTATGGATGATACCAGTGAAGAGGAAATAAGAGGCCTAAACCCCAAAGGTGAGCTGGCAACGCTACAAATCCAGTGGCACAACGGAGAGCCTTCTGTGGCCGCGAAAGTGTTAGATTTACAGTGGGACAAAACAGATAAGGTACCTGGTCTTTCGTCGCTAGATGCAGATTTTTTCTGGTATAAAAATAATGGCGCTATCTACTTAGAAAGTGCAGATAGCTTACTAAGTGCCAACGGCGTAATTAAGAAAGACGTCAAAATAGACCTGTTTAGATCCCAGCTTTACATTTATCCAGAGCAAGTAGATGGCGCAGAGAAACAGTGGGTAGTAAAAGGTAACGATATGCTATTAGATAGCGATGCTGTTACTCTTCACCCACAGTTTAAACTGAACACCGCTACGGGGTTTATGTCGCTGTATGTTGATGTCGAACCATTACCTTTAAACGAAGTAAGTAGTCTGTTTCCTGCTGCTTTAATGGGGGAAAATACCGATAATTACTTAACGCGTGCGTTTACCGGAGAGGGTGAAATAACAAACGCGCGAGTATTATGGCACGGTAGAACTGGCGATTTCCCTTTTGAAGACAACTCTGGCATTTTCCAAGCTTATGTCGACATAGAGCAGGGCGATTTTCTTTTTGCGCCAGACTGGCCGGCGCTCAATAAGCTTGATCTCTCTTTGTACTTTGTAAACAGCGCATTGGTGATGGAAAGTCCTAGTGCGACGCTTGCCGGTATGAAAATCAGCGATATGTCGGCCGCTATTCCAAGCTTTAGTCCAGACGCGCGCCTGGCAATTTATGCCACAGGCACAGGCACAGGTGATGCGCTTAGCGCACTGATGATGGACTCATCTCTTAAAAACTCGTTAGGTAAAGTACTGAACGATGAAGTGCAAATTAGCGGGCCGTTATCAGCTGACATCAAACTCGATATTCCGTTTAAAGGCAAAGATGTGGTGGCCTCAGGAACGGCACACTTATCGGGTAACCCTGTTTATATATCAACTACCAACATGCTTTTTGATAAGGCGTCGGGAGATGTGTCGTTCACTAATGGCGATATTAACGCGAGCGGGCTAAAAGCCCATTTCCTTACCCAACCTATAAGTCTGTCGTTATCGGGAAGGCAAAGTGAGACTTACGACCTTCATGTGGAATTAGGCGGGCGCTGGCACGTTCATCCTCTGGCTAATTATGTAAATACAGACCTGACCGACTACATTGACGGTGAAAGCGACTGGAAAACTAAGGTAGACCTTAAGCTTTCAAATAGCGGCTTTGAATACCTTGCTAATTTAAGCGCAGATTTAACGGCGACACAAAGCGTATTACCTGCTCCTTTTGATACGCCAGCGGGCACGAGTTTACCGCTGCGTATTACCAGTAAAGGCGATGGCAAAGCATCGAATGTTGAAGCGACACTTGGTAACAATATTCGTTTCGACGGCGTGCTCCCTCACAAGGAAATGCAGTTTTCGCGTGCGCACCTAGCACTTGGGGAAAGCGATATTGCCAATATAGGTACGGGCTTTAGTATCAGCGCAAATTTAGCCCAGGCGGATGTGCAAGAATGGTTTACCACCATCAATATGTTGCTTTCTGGCAAAGGGAAAGACTACGGTAGCTATGCGCAAACAAGTCGTCAGTCGACAAATCAATCTGATGCGAACGAAGGCAAGCGTGCGAACTTATTTGGTACGCCTTCGCGTATATTCGCAAAAGCCGATACGCTTAATTTTGCTGGTCATAGCATTAAGGATGCAGAGCTTAGTGCTACTGAGCGTAATAAGGATTGGATCTTAGACTTAGCGTCACCGCAAGCAAGAGCGACTATTCGCATTAATAGTGATTTAGACGAGCAAGGCATTGAAATAAATGCTGATTACTTATCTCTGGAAACACCTGTTGATACAGAGGCTGCAACTAAAGGTAGTGAGGGTGCTGATACTGCGTTAGCCGTTCAAGGTGCTACGCCGGGTGAAAAGGGCGATTCGCCCTATAATATTGACCCGAATACACTACCGCCCATTTATTTTTACTGCCAGTCTTGTGGTGTGCACGGTATTGATTTTGGTGAAATTACCTTAGATATTGCCAAGGAAGATGATGGCCTAGCGATACGCCAGCTTTTAATAAAGTCAGATGAAACCAACGTCACCGCAACAGGGTATTGGAAGCATGTACGCGGTGAAATTCAAAGCGCGTTAACCGGTACATTAACCTCACCCGACGTTGGGCAAATGTTGAAAGAATACGGAGTTGAGTCAGGAATTAAAGATTCTAGTGCAAACGTCGCATTTGATATCAACTGGCCAAACTCGCCCATGAATTTTGGGTTTGAAAAGCTTAACGGCAACGTAGAATGGTCGCTGTCTGATGGCTATCTTACTGAGTTAAGTGACAAAGGTTCACGTATCTTCACCCTGTTCAGCTTGAACTCGCTAGTGCGGAAGCTAAGTCTCGATTTTCGAGATGTTTTTGCTAAAGGCTTCTTCTATGATGATATGGGCGGTACGTTAAGCATCGTTGATGGCAAAGCGTATACCGACGATACTGAAATTGACGGTGGCGCAGGTGAAATAGAAATCACTGGTTTCACCGACCTCAATACTGGTGGGTTAAATTACAACGTATCGTTCGCGCCAAACGTAACTGGGAACTTACCGTTTTTAGTCTATTTCTTGGCTACGCCGCCTACTGCATTGGCTGCCCTTGCCATCGACCAAGTGCTAACCTCTGCGAAAGTTATTTCGAATGTGAACTATCGCGTCACAGGCACCATAAAAGATCCTAAGTTCGACGAAGTTGAGCGCAACAGCAAAGACATAAGCTTGCCTGCGCAAAACGCCCCTGTACCGGCTAACCCACAAGACAGGCCTTTGACGGAAGATGACGTGCGCAGGCTTAAAATGGAGGTGATCGATGGTTAACTTAGTTGCATTACAAATGACATCTACGCCAAACGTAGAAGAGAATCTCGACACTGTTGCCAGCGAGTTGGCGTCTGCCAATCTTGAGAAAAACAGCGTAGTCGTACTTCCTGAGTGTTTTGCCTATTTCGGCGGTAAAGACAAAGGTCAACTTGCAGTGGCAGAAACAAAGGGCGACGGCGTAATTCAGCGTCGTTTGTCAACGCTTGCGGCAGAGCATCAATGCTATCTGGTTTCTGGCACGTTTCCCGTAAAAACAAACAATCCGGAGAAATTTTCTGCGGCGTGTATGCTGTTTGGGCCAAATGGCGATTTGCTGGCCGATTACCGCAAAATTCACATGTTCGATGTTTCGGTAAACGACAGCACGGGCAGTTATCGTGAGTCGGCTTCAACCGAAGCGGGCAGCGAAGTAATTACCGTTCGAACGCCAATAGGCAACATTGGGCTTGCGGTGTGCTATGATGTTCGCTTTCCAGGGTTGTTTACTGCAATGGGTGATATCGATATCTTGCTATTACCTGCGGCCTTTACCCAACGCACCGGAGAAGCGCATTGGCATGCGTTATTGCAAGCCAGAGCCATCGAGAAACAGTGCTTTGTGGTAGCTGCAAACCAAAGTGGTGTGCATGCAAATGGTCGCGAGACCTATGGACACAGTATTGTATTGTCTCCATGGGGTGAAACCCTTGCCGAACGTAAAACTGAAAGAGGGTTGGTGTCGGCAAAAGTAGATATTGCAGAAAGAGAAACCATCAAACAGAATATGCCGGTTGCCGAACATAACCGATTCAGGAGTCACTTTGTCTAAATCTGTTGAGCGTCATTTATTATCTGACTCAGGGCTAGATATCACCAAGCTAGAGCGAGCTTTAGCCACTATTCATCGTCACGATACCGACTATGCTGATTTATATTTTCAGTCAAGCCAGCACGAAAGCTGGGTGTTAGAAGACGGAATTATCAAAGAAGGCAGCTACAATATAGAGCGCGGCGTAGGCGTGCGTGCTATTAGCGGTGAAAAAACGGGTTTCGCTTACTCAGATGAGATTAGCGAAGAAGCGCTGACAAAAGCCTGTAAAGCTGCACGTGGTATAGCACCAAGTGGCGGCACACAGCAAGTTGCGGCATTGGGGCAAAAGCCAGTGCAAGCGCGATACAGCGAAAATAACCCAATTCTTGCGATGCAAGACGCTGAGAAAATATCGTTATTAAAAGCCGTAGATGCTTATATTCGCAAACAAGAGCCGTCTGCCAATCAGGTGGTGGTGAGTTTAAGCGGCGTATATGAAGAGATTTTAGTCGCTGGTAGCGACGGTACGTTGGCTACCGACATTCGCCCGCTGGTGCGTTTAAACTGTTCGGTATTGCTAGAACAAGGCGATAGACGTGAGCGTGGTTCAGCGGGGGCCGGTGGTCGTTATGCTTACTCGTTCTTTAAGCAAGACGAGAATGGTAAACCATATTATGAAACACTGGCAGAAGATGCCCTTCACATGGCGCGGGTTAATATGCAGTCCGTGGCATCGCCGGCAGGCGCTATGCCTGTAGTATTAGGTAACGGTTGGCCTGGTGTATTACTTCATGAAGCAGTAGGGCACGGCCTTGAGGGTGACTTTAACCGTAAGGGTGCATCAACATTTAGTGGTCGCATTGGTCAGCGCGTAGCTGCCAAAGGCGTAACGGTTGTTGATGATGGCACGTTAAACGACCGTCGTGGCTCGTTGTCGGTAGACGATGAAGGTACACCAACAGCGCATAACGTGCTTATTGAAGATGGTATCTTGAAAGGCTATATGCAGGATAAGCACAACGCCAAGCTTATGGGCGTTGCACCTACCGGTAACGGTCGGCGTGAATCCTATGCACACTTGCCTATGCCCCGCATGACGAATACTTATATGTTGGAAGGCCAACACGATCCGCAGGAAATTATCGCGTCTATCGACAAAGGTATTTATGCGCCGAACTTCGCTGGCGGACAGGTAGACATTACGTCTGGTAAATTCGTGTTTTCTAGCGCTGAAGCGTATTTAATTGAAAATGGTAAAATTACCGCGCCAGTAAAAGGGGCAACCTTAATTGGTAACGGCCCAGAGGTTATGCAAAAAATCTCAATGATTGGTAACGACACAGCCCTAGATAAGGGCGTGGGCGTATGTGGTAAAGACGGTCAAAGCGTGCCAGTGGGTGTAGGCCAGCCTACGCTTAAAATTGACGAGTTGACGGTGGGTGGTACGGCTTAATTCAGCCTAAATCATCACACGAAAATTTCACACAAAAACTAAGAAAAGGTTGGGCTTCGGCACCAACCTTTTTTTGTAAGCGGACTGGTATAAGTCGTGGCTAACTTTCAAATCCTTTTTCATTCAACCACTTAATGGCATCTTCCTCGTTGCCAAAAATACCTAGCTCAAGGCCTGCATTATCATAAATTCTCTGAAATTGCGCTCTTACAATAGGCTGCACTGTGGTGTCGCCGATAACCAGCGCGCCAAGCGCCATTCCGTGCTTCGCACGCCACTCAATAGAACGCTGCAGTTCGGTTTCACCCGCTTTAGTGAGAAGAGCGGAGCCATGCAAAAAACCTAGAAATGCCCAGCGCTTACCAGCAAAGCTGTTAATTACATCCATCATGTCGCGTGCGTAACGCTCAATGGCTGCCCCATCAGCAATACCTTCAGCCGATACACCAACAATGTCGCCTAGTACAGCAATTTGATACTGGCCATACTTACTTCTGAGCTTAGTATTAGGGTTTGAAAAAATTTTCATATTACCCCCCTTTGGGCAGGTGGACTTAATGCCGAGTTTGGCTAACATGCCGCCCTTTAGTCGTCGTGAATAACGTCTTTCAAATACTGAAACAACTCTCTGAATGCTTTAGGCGGCGCATTTTTTTCACGCTCTTTTTTAATTTGGCGATGAAATTGACGCAGTTTTTGGCGGTCAAGTTCAGGGTGCGCTTCAATCAGCTTTTGGATAGCTGGGTCGCCCTGTTCAATCACGGCTTCACGGGCTTTCTCTAGTGCGTGAAAAGCAGCATTGCTCGCCTGGTGCTGATGCGAAATTTTAGCCAACGCCTCTTCAATAGGGGCGGTATCTCTTTGACGTAAAGCTTTGCCGATAAACTGAAGCTGACGGCGGTAACCGTCTTTTTTCTTATTCACTTTGCGGGCAATAGCTACGGCGTCAGCAAGATCTTCATCCATTGGAATCGTCGCTATGTGAGCATCGGTCAGGTTAACCAACGTTTCACCTAGCTTGTGAAGTTCTTTAGCTTGACGCTTCAGCTCAGTTTTACTGATTAATTCTTCCTCTTCGAACTCATCTGCTTGCGCATCTTCGAAGTAAGGATCTTCAGGAGAATTGTATTTCTGATCACTCATTTCAAACTCATTAGTGTTACACTTTAGCTAAATTGTAACTATCACAGTCGAATTAAGACAGCGAAACTTACTATGCAAATTGAGCAGCAGTTAGCCGACATTCAAAATGTCGTAGATGATGTACTGAAATTAGCCCTTTCTAAAGGCGCAACACAAGCCGAAGCCAGCATGTCTAAAGTGCAGGGCATCGCCGTATCTTCACGTATGCAAGAAGTTGAAAACGTTGAATTTACCAACGACGGCGGCTTAGGTATCAGCGTATATGTAGGCAAGCGAAAGGGGAGTGCGTCTACCGCAGATCTGAGCAAAGCGGCGCTAACACTCGCGGTAGAAAAAGCCGTAGATATTGCTCGCTATACCAGTGAAGATCCTTGTACAGGTTTGGCCGATGCCGACCTTATCGCCACAGAATTTCCTGATTTAGACCTGTATCACCCTGAAGAGTTAGATACTGAAAAGGCCATTAAAATCGCCATTGAAGCTGAAACGGCTGCAATGAATTATGACTCTCGCATTACGAACTCAGATGGTGCGTCGTATAACGCGAATTTAGGTATGCGAGTGTACGGCAACACGCACGGTATTAATGCCGGCTATCCTAGCAGCCGTTATTCACTAAGCTGTATGGTTATTGGCGCACAAGATAACGACATGCAGCGCGATTACGCTTACACAGTAAGCCGTAAAGCCTCTTTGCTGCAATCAGCAAGTGCAGTGGGCATCGAAGCCGCGAAAGCTACTGTAGACCGTTTGGGCGCTCGTAAAATTAACACGGCCAACGTGCCCGTGCTTTTACACCGTGACATCGCATCTAGCTTGTTTGGTCATTATGTAGGAGCCATTAGCGGTGGTAGCCTTTACCGTCGTTCTAGTTTCTTGTTAGATAGCTTGGGTAAACAAGTTTTCCCAGAATGGCTTAACATTGAAGAGCGTCCGTTTATTAAAGGTGGTCTAGCAAGCTCAAGCTTTGATAACGAAGGTGTGGCATGTTCTGACATGACCATTGTAGATGGGGGTAAACTGGCCACATATCTTTATACCACTTACTCGTCGCGTAAACTAAACACTCGCTCGAATGGCCACGCCGGTGGCATTCATAACTGGCTAGTAGGTGATACGGGTCATAGCGACGCCGACCTGCTTAAAGAAATGGGCACAGGTTTGTTCGTTACCGAACTGATGGGGCAAGGCGTTAATGGTGTGACGGGTGACTACTCACGCGGCGCAGCGGGATACTGGGTTGAAAATGGCATAATCCAATACCCAGTTCACGAGGTAACTATTGCTGGCAATCTTAAAGATATGTTTAAAGGCATTGTGGCAATTGGCGCAGAAAAAGATGTGCGCGGTAGTGTACAGACCGGCTCTGTACTTATAGACCAAATGAAAATAGCAGGTAGCTAGTTTACGTTTTCTCGAAACGCTGAAGGAGACAGCCCGGTCGACTTCTTAAAGCGTTTCGAGAATGTAAATACATTTGCGTAACCCACATAACTGGCGATATAGGATACGGGCCACTGTGTGCTTAGTAATAAGCTTTTGGCTCGTGTCATACGCAAATGGATAACGTGTTGTTTGGGGCTTCTCCCAAATACTTGTAAGCACAGCCTGTGAAGGTGAGGGGCAGAATAATGGGCTTTCTCACTTAAGCTTTCCATATCCCAATCAAACTGAAGTTGTTTTTCAACCGCTGAAAAGAGGCTGTGTAGCCTGCTTACCTGTCGTCGTTCTTTCTCATCGTGAGTATGTGCGTCACTCAAAGGCGCATCAATAATACGGTACAGATAGCGAGACACAACTTGCATCGCCGAATTTCGATTCTCGACGTCACGCTCTAAATACAAAAGTTCCATTGCATGATGCATTCCTTCCAGCATGGCATTATCCACAATCACCGCACCTCGCTTGTTAAATGATGTCCAGCGTTCGGAGTCTGCCAGGTTGACCCAAATAATATCCCATTGCTCACTGACTATTGTGACTTCGAAACTTTGTCCAGCGGGTAAAATAATTAGCTGTCCTTCATCTAATTGCATCTCGCCTGACGGGACACGAAATTTTCCTTGTCCATGAATGCTGTAAAACAAGGTGTGGTTAGGAGGCGAAACGCGACCTACCGTATAGTCACCTGATAAGTTAGAGCATCCTGCTAGTTCAATCTCCAGGTCGCTGATTTCAGGCGCGTTACTACTATCAATAAAGCGTTCAAAGCACTTAGGGCCTATGTCTACAATGTCTCTAAAGTTAAGTTGCATAAATGTGAAATGATAGTTTTGGATAAATATATGAAAGATTAGAGCATAAAGGATTTAATGAAAGTTAGCTATATTGCGCTTAACGAAAAAGTAAAGGATATGACATGCTTAATGTTGCGCAAGTAGTGGCTCAAAACGATTGGCAAAACCCGATTGTATTTCAGAGAAATCGCATCAATGCCCACAGTCCACATCACGGATATAAAACGCTAAAAGACGCATTGCACAATACCAACGCACAAAAGCGTAGTTTAAACGGTCAGTGGGATTTCCGTTTATTTGAAGCTCCAGCAAACGTACCTGAAAGCCTGCTTTCTAAAACATTAAGTGATGACGAGTCTGCTAATTGGCAGCCTATTGCGGTGCCTTCTAACTGGCAGCTGCAAGGTCACGACAAACCGATTTACTGTAACGTTAAATATCCCTTTCCGGTGAACCCTCCAGTGGTACCCAGCGAGAATCCAACGGGTTGCTACCGTACGACATTCAATGTTACCAAGGATGAGCTAAAACAGCGCAATCATATCGTCTTTGAAGGGGTAAATAGCGCGTTTCACTTGTGGTGCAACGGCGAGTACGTAGGCTATTCCCAAGACAGTCGACTACCAGCTGAATTTGATTTGTCTGGCTACTTGGTCGACGGTGAAAACCGACTAGCGGTAATGGTGATCCGATGGTCAGACGGCAGCTACTTAGAAGATCAGGACATGTGGTGGCTTAGCGGTATCTTCCGCGACGTAAATCTAGTCACCAAACCTCAGCATCACATTCAGGATGTGTTTGTTACGCCAAGCCTTGACGCATGCTATCGCGACGCAACAGTAACCGTACGTACCGCCATCAATGCGCCTTCTACCTACAAAGTGGGTATTCAGCTTTTTGATGGCAATAACGCTGTTACCGAGCAAGTTATTACCGGCACTAATAATAAGCGTATTGATGAAAAGGGCGGTTGGGATGATGTAGTTTTTCAAACGCTTCATGTGAATGAACCTAAACACTGGACTGCTGAAACACCGAATCTGTACCGCATCGTAGTCTCACTTATTGATGAGAATGGCAGCGCCGTTGATGTTGAGGCCTATGACGTTGGCTTTAGAAACATTGAAATGAAAAACGGCCAGTTATTGGTAAATGGTAAAGCCGTGCTAATTCGTGGGGTTAACCGTCACGAACACCATCAAACGAAAGGGCATGCAATCAATGAAGATGACATGCTTGAAGACATTAAGTTGTTAAAGCAAAACAACTTCAATGCTGTGCGTACCGCTCATTATCCAAATAACCCTCGTTGGTATGAGCTTTGTGATGAATACGGGCTTTATGTGGTAGATGAAGCCAACATCGAAACCCACGGTATGTTCCCAATGGGAAGGCTTTCTCGCGACCCGCTATGGGCCGGCGCCTACATGGCGCGCTTCACGCAAATGGTCGAGCGAGACAAAAACCACCCCAGCATCATCATTTGGTCGTTAGGGAATGAGTCTGGTCACGGCCCTACCCACGATGCAATGTATGGCTGGGCAAAGTCATTTGACCCCTCGCGCCCTGTACAGTACGAAGGCGGCGGCGCTGATACTACGGCTACCGACATTATTGCGCCAATGTATGCACGGGTTGATACCGACATTAAGGACGACGCCGTCCCTAAGTGGGCCATTAAAAAATGGTTGTCGATGCCGGGGGAAAACCGCCCCGTTATTCTATGCGAATATGCGCATGCTATGGGTAATAGCTTGGGTAGCTTTGATGAATATTGGAAAGCGTTTAAGGCTTATCCTCGCCTTCAAGGTGGCTTTATTTGGGACTGGGTTGATCAAGGATTAGTAAAACACACTAATAGCGGCGAAGCTTACTGGGCTTACGGTGGCGACTTCGGCGATAGTGAAAACGACAGGCAATTCTGTATCAATGGTTTGTTATTTCCAGACAGAACGCCACACCCGCACTTGTTTGAAGCTAAATTTTGTCAGCAGCACTTAAGCTTTTTGTTGGCTGAGAAAGACAACAAGTTTGAGCTTACCGTAAGCAGCGATTACCTATTTAGACGTACAGACAATGAATTGTTACGTTGGCAATTGCTAGAAAACGGAAAACCGATTGCTGAGGCAAAGGGCGAATGTGAAATCGACATTGCCCCGCAACAAACACAAACGCTCAGCCTGGCCCCAGATATTACATTCAAAGCGGGTGCCGACTATCACTTAAATATTGACGTAGTATTAGCAAAAGATAGCCCGTGGGCTAATGCAGGGCATGTCATGGACACCGCCCAGTTAGCGCTAGTCAACAAGCGTGGAATTGTGTCGTTTTCTCTTGATGATAACGACATAGCAAACGGTACTAGTGAGCTATCAATTGAAGCTCAGGATGGGACGTTACTGGTACATGCGCTGAATAACGTATTTAGCTTTAGTAGTGAAAGCGGGCTATTAACCTCATGGCTTCAAGGCGCGGAGGAAATACTTAGCGCGCCGCTAGAAGATAACTTCTTTAGAGCGCCGCTAGATAACGACATCGGGGTAAGCGAAGTAGATAATCCCGACCCGAATGCGTGGGAGTCACGCTGGCGTCGTGCTGGAATTGGCAAGTGGACACGCACTTGCACAAGTGTAAATGTTGAGCAGGGCGTGCAAGACGTGCGTATAACATCGTTATTTGAATATCACCATTCAGAAAAGCTGGTAGCGGCAACCAAGTGGCTTTACACCATAAATGCACAGGCCGAGCTGTCGGTAGACGTTGAAGTACTTTTGGATGATGGTTTACCGCCTATGCCGCGTATTGGTATGCAAACGGCGGTACCTGTAGCGCATGAGCCAACGTCGATTACCTGGCAAGGTTTAGGGCCGTTTGAGAACTATCCTGACAGAAAAGCGGCAGCGCGTTATGGTCACTACACCTTACCTATAGAAGAGATGCAAACGCGCTACATATTCCCAACGGATAACGGCTTGCGTTGTGGCTGTACACAACTTGAAGTTAGCAGCTTAAAAGCAAATGGACAGTTCTATTTTAACGTGAGCGAGTACGGTCAGTCCCAGCTAGATGAGGCAAAACACACCTGTGATTTGACACCTCAAGATTGCGTGTTTGTGTACATTGATCATGCTCACATGGGCGTAGGCGGCGATGACTCTTGGAGCCCAAGCACGCACAAAGCGTTCTTGTTGGAAGAGAAGCGTTACCGTTATTCAGTTTGCTTTAGCGCCGCTGACAGTTAATCCTCAGTGTTAAGTAGGTCATTTAGCACTCAATATCTCCAGTGACAATTCGCGGCATAGCTTAGTTATGCCGTCATTGGGATAAAGTGTTTACATATAAAAAAAGCCGCTACACAGTAGCGGCTTTTTATTAATTCAAAACTCGTTCAGGCAACGTCTTAGCCGTCAACTTGACCGCAGAAACGGTAACCTTCACCGTGGATGGTTACAATCAACTCTTCATCTGTTGGATCTGATTCAAAGTGCTTACGAATACGACGAATCGTTACGTCAACCGTACGGTCATTCGGACGAAGTTCACGCCCTGTCATTTCCATAATTAGCTGCTCACGGGTAAGAATTTTACCTGGGTTGCTTAGGAAAAGGTGAAGTGCACGGAATTCACTACGTGGTAGACGGAACTCTTTACCGTTTGGAGAAATCAATGAACGGCTGTCGCCGTCAAGCGTCCAACCGTTAAAGCTTACACGGCTTGGTAAATCGTCATCTTCTGAAGAGTTTGTAGTACGAGACAGTAAGTTGCGTGCGCGAATGGTCAATTCACGAGGATTAAATGGCTTAGTCAGATAATCATCTGCACCAATTTCAAGACCTAGAATACGGTCAACGTCATTATCACGACCCGTTAAGAAAATAAGGCCAACGTTTTTACGGTCACGTACTTCACGTGCCAAAATAAGGCCGTTTTTACCCGGTAGGTTAATATCCATGATAACCAAATTGATAGCGTGATTCTCGAAGAAATCATGCATTTGATCACCGTTTTCGGCCTCAAACACATTATACCCTTCCGCTTCAAATAAACTCTTAAGCGTGGTACGGGTTACCACCTCATCTTCAACAATTAACACATTTGGCGTCTGCATGGTGTTCTACACTCTTTCTAAAATACGATTTAAGCAACTAACTGGTTAAATTTTAATATTCATATACTTGATTGCAAGCAACTTGTGAATATTCTTACTGTTTAGGTATTGGGGTTAGCCAATAAAATTCAAGAAAAGTTCATACTTTATACAACTATTCTGATGTTTTCGCATTAACAACAGGGAAGATAATTACAAATTCCACGCCGTTGCCTTCCTCGCTGGTAATTGATATCGAACCATTAAGGGCTTGCGTTACTAAGTTGTATACCAAGTGCATTCCTAAACCAGATCCGCCTTGTCCCCGCTTTGTGGTAACAAAGGGGTCAAATATCCGTTTGCGAATTTCCGGTGGAATACCTTTTCCGTTGTCGGTATAAACAAGCTTGAGCTTATTGTTACTCACCAATTCGGCACGTATATCAATTGTGCCTTCATCCATGGTTTCAAACCCATGAATAACCGAATTCATGATTAAATTAATCAAGATTTGATTTATTGGGCCAGCCTTCGTTTCAACGCTAAGGGTAGGGTCGCATTCTACGTTGATGTTGTGTTTTAATTTTTTGAGTCGAGGCTGCAATGACAGTAGTATCTCATTAACTAGCTGCACAACGCAAAAACTTCGACTAGATTCTGAGGTTTGATCGACAGCAACCTGCTTAAAACTGCTAATAAGCTCGGCAGCTCTGTTCAAATTGCGGTAAATAATATTCAGGTTTTCATTACTCTCATCCAAAAAGCGCTTCATTGCACTGGCTTTGAGTGTTTTATCTTCGAAGTCTTTCTGAATAACAGCTAGCCTGTCTAGCATCATTGTGGACGCCGTTACGCCTAAGCCGATAGGTGTATTTACCTCGTGCGCAACGCCAGCGACCATATCGCCCAATGATGCCATTTTCTCGTTTTGTACAATCTGACGCTGGAACTGATGCAGTTTCTCAAGTGTTTGAATAAGCTCTTGGTTGGCATCTTTTAAGGCAGTGGTGCGGTGACTTACCATATCTTCAAGGCTGGCATTGAGCTTTCTGTGTTGCTCTTCTGCTTGTCGCTGCTTTTGCATGTACTCCTGCATGCGAAATAGCATCACGTTTACAGCGTCTGCTAAGATATCAAGTTCTCGAATGGTAGAACCGCTGGCACGAGCGGAATAATCCCGCTGCCGCGATGTGCGTTGCAAGAAGTTTGCTATCTCTTCAACAGGGCCGGTAACAAAGCGCTGCATTCGCATGGCCGAGTAAAAACTAATCGCTAACAATGCCAAAGCGACAGCTATATTCAGCCAAATTGACTTCCCAACGAGTTGATTGAAGTTCTCTGAAGAAATTCGTAAATATATCCAGCCCAGCTGAATATTCGTCTCAATGTCGAAAACTTTTGCACTTAACTCAAGGTATTGCCCATTGTCAGCCAGCTGAGGTGTCATAAACATGGAAGCTAGTTGATTCTCTTTGCCTCCTAACAATAATTGACCTTCCTTATTGTAAGAAGCAAATATCTGAGGCTCCAAGTTACCGCTTTGTGCTTTGTACACATGGGCATTTAACACATGATCAGCCGCTGCTAAATTACTTAAAGCAGTCTCAATACGTTCTGGTGTTTCGTCATAAAGATAGGCGGCCGAGCTTCTTGCCACCAGTTTGGCAAGCATGAGTGCATTAGACTCAAGTTCATGGCGATAGGTTTTTATTTGCGTGTAAACGGCAAGACTGGATAACACCGCAAGCGAAAAGGTAGCAATTGACATTACTACCCAAAGGAAAAGGCTTTTTATAGTAAGCTTGACTACTTTATCCGTCATATCCGTCTTGCGTATTGTCCATCCACGTCTTACATACATCAATAGTGGCGCAAAAATGCGCAAAAAGGAAGATGCCTATAAACAATAATTAATGTAAGCAGCGCCCGCTAGTTGAGGGTTGAAAGGTAAAGTTGCTGGTAATTTTTTGCAGCCGCTTCCCAAGTAAATCGCGTTCGCATACCCCGTTGCTGCATTGCTCTGAACTTGCCAGCGTCTTCGTAGAACGCTAGCAGTGCTCGGCGAATACACGATAGCAAGGCGTGCGGCGTAGGGTCGTCAAACACAAAACCCGTCCCATCGCTATCATTACTGTAATCGATAACCGTGTCTTTGAGTCCGCCCACCGAACGCACGATAGGGATGGTTCCATAAGCTAAGCTGTACATCTGGTTCAATCCGCACGGCTCAAACTGAGAAGGCATTAGGAAAAAATCAGCGCCAGCTTCTACAAGATGGGCATGTTCGGAACTAAAGCCGTTTATAAACGCGAATTGGTCAGGGTGCTGTTGAGCAAATTCGCCAAGATCCATACAGACTTTAGGATCGCCCGTTCCCACAATTACCATTTGAACATTGTGCTTAATCAGGTCGTCCAAGATGGGCAGTATGTAGCCAAAGCCTTTTTGTTCTGTAAGGCGGCATACCATTCCAATAAGAGGTACATTGCCATTCTCAGGTAATCCTGACTTTTCTTGTAATGCTCGCTTACATGATGTTTTCGGGTGAAGATTATCTACACTGTAGTTCTCAGGTAGGAATGTATCTGTCTCTGGGTTCCACTGGGTGTAGTCGCATCCGTTCAGAATGCCACTTAAATCGGCTTGACGGCTTACCAGGCGTTCATGAAGGCCATGACTACCCAAGTCAGTGAGTAGTTCTCTTGCATAGTTTGGGCTTACCGTTGTCACCTTCGTGGCAAATTCAATGCCGCTTTGCAGCATGTTTATGTAACCGCCGTGAACTTGCGCCAGAATATTAGGGTGATGGCGAAGAAACGGGATAGTTTCCAGCCTATGAACGCCTTGGAAAGCGGCATTGTGGATAGTGAATACCGTTTTAGTGCTGTCGAAATACCCTGATTTGTCATGGGTAAGTAAAAACGGAAGCATGGCTGCATGCCAGTCGTGACAGTGAATAACGTCTGGCTTTTTATCGATAGCTTTTAGGGTTTGGAGTACGGCACCACTGAAAAAACTAAAGCGCTCACCGTTGTCTTCGTAGGCTTCAAATGCGTTGGCATATAGCCCTTCACGCATGAAATGTTCTGGCGAGTCTACGAAATAAATAGGAATACCGTGCCATTGCATGTAGCGGATATCAAAATGGTATACCTGTCCTTCAGTAAACAGGGTTTGCTGCTCAGTTACGGTTGGTAAGCTCAACTGTTCTGCCAGCACTTGGTAGTAAGGCATAACTATGGTGATGCTTTCGCCCAAGGTATCTAGCGCAAGTGGAAGTGCTTTTCCAACGTCTGCAAGGCCGCCGGTTTTTACCAATTCTTCAACTTCTGAAATAGCAAATACAATATTCACAGGTAATCTCCCAGAGCGTAACGTGCAGTGCACTTGTAATGCTTAAATATAGTGTACGGAAAAAGCGCCAAATGCCATTGTGTAGAGTACGCAATGGCATGAGCAACAGATAGAAAAGCTAAATTAGCACAAGCTAATGGTTTTTTTAATTATAAAGCCGCTTGATAAACAGAAAATTGCGACGTTTGTGCTGTGGTATAGACCGTTTGGAAGTGCTCAGCGAGTAAACCCGGGTAAGGTAAGAATCGGTTTGCCACCATTTGCATAGTGCCGCCGCGACTTAAGCTTGCCTTGGCATCTGAAATAAAGCGTTTAGTGATGGTGTAGTCAGTTTTAATACCCGTGTGAAACGGAGGGTTGGTGACAATGTGCTGTACTTTTTGGGTAAAACCGTGCAAACCGTCGGCGGCATATAAGGTTGCCGCTAACCCATTTTCCGCTAAGGTTAAGGCGCTACAGTAAACTGCAAGCGCGCTGACATCGGTAAGGTGCAGCTTCAAATGTGGATATTTCAGCATTATATAGCTGGCTATTACGCCAGCGCCGCATGCGAAATCCAATATTTCACCACTCAGTGAGGTAGAGAGTTTTTCTAGTAACAACTCTGTTCCTGCATCTAATTCTTTATGGCTGAATACGCCAGGCATAGAGGCTACTTGCCAAGCCGTGCCTTCAACGTGATACGTATTCATATCAAGCCATGCATCGGGTTCAAAGGCAAGATGTGGCTCTTCAACCAAAACGGTGATAAGGCTGCAATGGCGGGCTGAGTCAACTTTTTGGGTTGGACCGTATTGCTCCATCAACTTAGCCGCACTCTTAATACCGCCTTTGTTTTCACCCACCACGTGAATGCGACCATTTTGACCCACCATACTTGCCGCCATTCGCAATAGCATTTGAAAATGGGTTTTCGCTTTGGGTAAGAAAACCATCACGTCAGTGTGGGATTTTTCTAAGGTCACGAACGGCGTAAAAATATGGGTATGGTTGCCGACCTTTTGTGTCACCTCAAAACCTGTGCGTGTAATATCTCGACTATCAAACGAAACCGAAGGTACGACTCTTACGCACTCTGAAAAAATATCGAAATACTGGTGAATTACCGTGACTTCTTGCGATTTAAGACCGTCCAGAAAATACGCATCAGAGGGATTGATAAATGCCCACTGACCCTCGTCGAAAAGCGCGATATTTCGTTCTAACAGTTGGCTTTGAGGAGATAGAATCATTACTTAGTACGCTCGAAAATTAAATCCCAAACGCCATGACCTAGTTTTTGGCCACGGGTTTCAAACTTGGTGATTGGACGGTAGTCCGGACGAGGTACATAGTCGCCGTCAGTCGAAGTGTTGGCGTAACCGTCAGCATTGGTCATAACGTCTAACATATGCTCAGCATATTGCTCCCAGTCAGTCGCCATATGAAAGCAGCCGCCAATAGCTAATTTACTGCGAACCAGCTCAACAAATTCAGGCTGAACAATACGGCGTTTGTGGTGACGCTTTTTGTGCCAAGGGTCTGGGAAAAACAGCTGTAGGCGAGACAGTGAACCGTCTGGGATCATATTTTTAAGGACTTCTACCGCATCATGGTCCATTACGCGCAGGTTTTCGACGCCTTGTTCGCTTGCTTCAGCTAAACATGCGCCTACGCCAGGACGGTGAACTTCAATGCCGATAAAGTCTTTCTCGGGCGCATTCGCGGCCATTTCAACCAGTGACTTGCCCATACCGAAGCCAATTTCTACAACAATAGGTGCGTTTCGGCCAAAAATATCTGGCAACGATAACGGTGCGTCGGCATAGTCAATGCCTTTGGTCGGCCAGTGATCTTCTAGCGCTTTTTCTTGTGCTTTCGTAAGTCTTCCTTCGCGTTTCACGAAGCTTTTTACTTTGCTCACGTATACTCCAGCGGCTTCTGCTTCCGCCTGACTTTTGAATTGCCTCATATGCAATGCCTTTCTTACCCAATTTTCTGGTGGCGCATTATCCACTTACCCACGGCTTATGCAACGCTGAAATGGTAAAAATGCTGTAATTTTATACGCCAATTTGTTTAGCAATAATAGATGCTACGGCTTCAGTTTGCTCAAGTACCAACATATGCCCCGCATCCTGAATGGTATGAAATGTCGCTTTAGGCAACGCGCTTTTCAGTTGCTGTATTGCTACTGCAGGTGCAATGGCGTCTTGCTGGGCAGTAATGAACGTTACTGGCACGTTGATCTTTGCCAGCGCTTTAACGGTACTTTCTCGTGGTGTGGTAGCCATGGTGTGGTTAAGTAAGGTGGTTTTACCCAAATCTTGCGCCATAGATTTTACCACACCAGCCACGTTTTCATCCGCTAAGCGGGAAGGGTGGATAAATCGCGAAAGATAAGCATCGTTGTCGGGCTTGAAGTTTCCTTGCTTAAGCATGGTGGTCAGCTGCTTACGCTTGGCTATTTCTTCTTTTGATAGCCCTTCTGGGTTATAGCCAATCAATGTTATGGAAGCTACATTTGCAGGGTTGCGCTGCGCTACCAGCGCGGCAATAAATCCACCCATGGAGTAACCCACAAGGTGCACTTTTTCGTTTTCGAGAATACGATCTTCGCTTAATGCTAACATTTCTTCTTGTGAAGCTGCCCACTGAAGTGGCACATAGCGACGTTGCGCAATACTGAGTGTGCGCCAAAGAGGCAGAAATATTCGCTCGTCACAGAGCGTACCGGGAAAAAATAAAACAGGGTGCTGCACAGACACGTGTGCTCCTTAACAATAAACTGGCTAGTTACATGCTACCATAGCGCGCTTTTTAATGAATGGTCGCTAGGTAGAAAGCGACCAAGCGGTAGTAATTGCCCATACAGACGATTATGACAGAACAACAATATACAGGTAGCTTTGCAGAGCGAGTGCTCGCATGGTTTGATAAACACGGGCGAAAGCATTTGCCTTGGCAACAAGACGTTACGCCATACAAAGTGTGGGTGTCTGAAATAATGCTGCAGCAAACCCAAGTCACTACGGTAATTCCCTATTTTAAACGCTTTATGGCGTCTTTTCCTACCGTGCACGACTTGGCTAAGGCATCTCAAGACGACGTGCTTCATCATTGGACTGGGCTTGGCTACTACGCAAGAGCAAGGAATCTTCACAAAGCTGCGAATATGCTGGTAAATAATTACAACGGCGAGTTTCCCTATAGTCTGGAAGAAGTCATGGATTTGCCCGGCATAGGGCGCTCAACCGCAGGGGCGATACTTTCGCTATCTCGCAATATGCGCTTTCCTATATTAGATGGCAATGTGAAGCGTGTGCTGGCACGATACTATGCAATTGGCGGGTGGCCGGGACAGAAAAAGGTAGAGAATCTGCTTTGGGAAGTGGCCGAGAAAAACACGCCCACCAATTCAGAAGGCGGACGTTGTGCCAACTATACGCAGGTGATGATGGACTTGGGCGCGATGATCTGTACGCGAAGCAAGCCAAAGTGTGATGAGTGCCCGCTTCAAGCCGACTGTATAGCCTACGCCCAAGGCGCGCAAACCGACTACCCGGGTAAAAAACCAAAAAAGACGCTCCCCGAGAAATTCACCTTTATGATGGTGGCACAGTTCAACAGCCAAGTATATCTAGAGCAGCGCCCTTCAACCGGGCTGTGGGGTGGCCTATATGGTTTTATTGAGGTGTCTTCAATAGAAGAGGGGATAGAGCAGTTGGCCAAGCGAGGTATCAGTGTCGACGAAACCCGAACGCTTGAAGGGTTCCGTCATACATTTAGCCATTTTCATTTAGATATCACCCCGGTGGTGGCCGTGGTAAACTCTGCTCCAACAAAGCGCGTAGCCGAAATGGCATTTCGTTGGTTTTCGTTGAACGAGCCTATTGAAGTTGGTTTAGCGGCACCTACAACCAAGATTATTCAGCAGTTAATGCGTTAGGCGTTCTAAGCCCAACGTAATATTTATTGCTAAGCAGATAGCGAACGAAAGGAAATAACATGGCAAGAACGGTATTTTGTCGCAAGCTTCAAAAAGAAGCTGACGGCTTAGATTTCCAACTTTATCCAGGTGAGCTGGGTAAACGTATTTTCGACAACATTTCTAAAGAAGCATGGGCTGAATGGCAGAAAAAGCAAACCATGCTAATTAACGAACATAAGTTGAATATGATGGAACCGAATGCCCGTAAGTTTTTGGAAGAAAAAATGTCGGCATACTTGTTTGATGACGTAGAGCCTACGATTGAAGGCTACGTTCCGCCTGAAAAATAAGCAAAAAAGACTTTTTTGAGCAAACAATGCGCAAACAGTAATAAAAGCGCAAAAAAAGCGAGAAAAACGGTTGACTTGTGAAGGCGAAAACCGTTTAATACGCACCCACAGCAGGACAGGCAGTAAACGCCTAGAACGCTAACAAGTTTCAGCCTCGATAGCTCAGTTGGTAGAGCAGCGGATTGAAAATCCGCGTGTCCCTGGTTCGATCCCGGGTCGAGGCACCATCATTGGAACCTGATAGTTTATTGAAAACTATCAGGTTTTTCCATTTCTGGGCCTTGTCTTTTTTAATCAGAAGGCCATTGATTGTCACAAAGTGTGACGATTTTTTGTCACAACCTGACTTTGTGACAAAGGTATCATTTTTTTCTTTTACAATATTGTTTGCTTGCTGTGACAAATAACTCAGCGATGGATGTGTGTATCGCTGAACCATCTCCAGTGTTTTCCAGCCCCCTAATTCTTTAATAGCTAATAAGTCGGTGCCACTCTCAGCATGGCGTGATGCCCAATTATGACGTAAGTCGTGAAAACGCAGCCCATCTAGACCTGCTGCTTTCGTCGTCCTAGCCCATATCCTTCTATTTAAGTCTTTAATACGCGAATTATCATAATTGAGAAAAACAAATACGGAATTTTTCGAGTTATGCAAAGAACTCAGTAGTTCGAAGACTATATTGTTCATCGGTATAAGAACCGAAGAGCCACTTTTGTGAGAACCCGCGTCTACCTTCAGTGTTTGATGCTCCAAATCGACATGAGTCCATTTCAGGCCAATGATATTAGAGGCACGAAATCCGGTTGCTAGGGCAAATATGATGATAGGTTGCAGAAAGGCTGGGGCGCAATCAATGAGGCGAGCAGAATCTTTCTCAGTAAGCTTATAGAAGCTTTTTTCTCGCTCTTTGTGGGTTTTCAAATGGGGGACGCGATCAATCCACTCCAGCTCTTTATGAATGAAATTTAAAAAGCTTTTGATCTCTGCGAGGTATCTATTCTTCGTTGCTAAGGTGACGTCAGTCTTTTTTACTAACGTCGTCAGAATAAGCTTAGAATTAATTTCGGTTAATGGAATATTTGCTAGATATTGAGACCACCAGGCTAGCTTTTTCGTCTTTTCATCAATGGTCTTGTTTGCTTGTCTGGATTCTAGATAAAGTGTTAAAGCTTCATTCCATGAGCCAACCTCTTGAGAGTTACGCATCAGTATAGCTAACGTTTCATCGCGAAGGCGGTGTTCAAAGTGCTCTGCACGGCTTTTCACAGTTTCCTTGGTGCTGCAATGAACACGTTTAACCTTGTCAGCAAATGAAACCTGAAACTTCGTAAACCAGAATTTGGAATTACTCTTTTTATAAACCATCAATATTGCTCCTCTAAAAATAACAACATTAATGATTTAAAAGCTAAATAATAGAACTAGTTCGCTGCCGCCTTTTCGTTCACATTCAGCGCACCTTGAGTTATGTCTAGGTGCCCATAAACTGTAGCGACCATTTTATTACTCGCCAAGCCAAAAAGCTGCTGAATATCTTCAAATGTTCCGCCCTCAAGTAAAATTTGATATGCTCGATTGTGACGGAAGTGATGAAATCTGAAGGTCGTATCAATCCCTGCCTTTTCCAACGCTTCCACCCATTTCGTCATATCAAACTCAATTGTTGTTCCTGTATCATCCAGCGCAAACAAATTGTCATGCGTAATATTATTTTTTCTACGATATTCCAACTGGCGCTCTATAACTTCCCTAAGGGCTTTCGTTACATGAATCGTGATGAGCCTGCTTCCTTTGGCGTGACGAGCAGGGATTTTTATGAAACTGCTGTTCCTTATTGTTAAATCTTCAATATCGCTGAGCTTCATACTGGAAGTACATATATGGTTGAGTGTATTGCCTTTTCTTGCACCAGAGTAGAAAGCAAAAGATAGTAGGTTTGCTTCAGTAGCGCATCGAGCATATTCGTCGCGGAATTTAGTAAATTGCTTAGTAGACAATTCAATTAATTCTCGTTTACCTGATTGGAAAGAGCACACTTTGATATTTTCATTTATAAGACGCTTTGCAAATAGTTCGTCATATATAGCTCTTAATTCGATTAGGTACTTGTTTCTGGTACTGTCTTTCTTACCGTTTAAAACAATAGCATCGTTAATTTCTTCGACTAATTCTTGGGAAAAGTTTCGGAGATCGGTGGTAGCGAACATATAATTGAAAAACGCAATTTTTCTTGAACGTTGCTCAACTTGTTTAGCAGAAGACTTTTTATCTCGCACCAACCTTTCGGCCTTTCGATAAACCTCATTCCACAAATCAAAATTCTGCTCTTGAAAGTGTATGAGGTAAGAGAAATTTATACCGATCTGAGATAGTTTGTCCTTCAAACTGGCTGCTGCGATTTTTACTGCTTCTTTGTAGTCGCTAGTGTTCAGTCTTTCTCTTAAGTTGAACTTGTTTTCTCTAAACAAGTTAGTTAACTCATTCGCACTCCTCACATCCATTCTTTTTTCTAAAGGATTTTTATTGTCTACGTTGACCACTTTCACTTTGAAATATTCGATGAAACTTCTCGCCAAGCAATATTCTTTATCTGACAAAGTCCATTCATCTAAAAGAGGTGATAGCTCCTCTCTATTACGTGTAAGTAAATGATTCAAGCGTGACAGAGCGCGTTCATTGTTGGTATCAATAAACTGAAATTGCTTTTCAAGTTCTGGTTGAGGAGCAGGTTGTTGAGACTCTTCTTTTTGTTCAAAAGTTAATTCTGATAAATCCGCTGCCTTATTTGAGTCGTCTATTTTGTTGTGTGAGCTATTATCTGCGCTGGAAATACAATCAACTGGTGAATTCTCAGGTACGTGATAATCACGTTTACTTTCCTGAAGATGCCCAAAATTGGCGAGAGATTCGCAAAACGAAGATAAGCCACGCAAGTTAAAGAAGTATTTGTTGAGGGTCTTTGAATATTTATGAGCTATTAAACCATCGTTAGCTAACGCAATGACTTCATGTTCTGAAAGTAAGAGAAACTGCGCAGCCTCTTTGAGGCCCATTGGACGAATTGAAGCATCTGCGACTGTTGTCTTAGGTATTTCTTGTCGAACAGCACCAGCAGCAACACTCGGGATATACCCAAGTGTTTCCGGCTTGTGAGACTGTTGCGATTGAAACAATGTATCTACCTAGTTCATAGTTTGGTAGCAGTTTAATCGATGTAGAATTTCCAAAAGCACGTAAATTTTTTGTCTGTAGCTCTAGGCGAAAAAAAGAGCCAACATTTCAGTTGGCTCAGTATTGCTACAGCTGCTCAATAAAACGTGAAACTGTGCAGTTAAAAAGATAGTGAAAGTGCGCTAGCAAGCCTTTTGTCATCACGTGGTGCGTTACTTCGTCTTGAAAATACTTCAACACGCCAAAATGCATTGTTACGTACACACCAGTTAAAGTTCTGGCCTGCTCTGGGAGTGTATCCATAAGGGCATGGCTTATGATGATAAACTCAGTTTGTGATACGTAATTTCGAACATAGTAGATATATGAGTCATTATGTTCGTATAGTGCAATACAGTCTTCGTCATCTGAGAAAAAGTGTGTAGACCTTTCAACCACTTTCAAGTTTGTCATGTCTTATCTCCATTATTTAAGTCTTATAGTGAAATAAGCCACACGGACGGAAATTTTTCGTTTACGCGAACTACTTAGTCATGAAACCCATTAAATTAAGGAATTTTATGACAACCAATAGTACCTACCTGTGCACCGCTGTTATCTCTGACATTTTTAGCTCACTAGCTAATGCATTTCTGTTGTATAGAGATGAAATAGACGGTGCGCAGTATAGAAATAGCCAACACATCGAAGATTCGATAATGAACGTAGTATTGCAAAATCAGGTGATTACTGACCCTTCGTATTTGCCTCTGATTCGAGAGCTTGTTGGTGTAGTAGTGAGTGAACCTTTGTTATATGCAGAGTGGACAGAGGACGATTTTGAATTCTTTTCAGAACAAATGAAGTTTGACTTCGACGACATCAGCGAAGATTTTCCCGACTAGGGGCTTAGTTACTTCTGAGTACAAACAGGAGTAACAACATGCAAGACAAAAAAACTAGTATCATTCGAAAATATAAGCGGCAGTCAAAGTCACCTTTCACAGGAGATGACTCAACCATATTGCTGTTAGCGAATTTAGAAATTGAAGGTGAGAGCTTACGGCTGGATTATCAGCGATATATCTACTTACATCGCAGTGAAACAGGTCAATGGCTGGGGATATCGCTAAGTTCTTCGTTAATTGATGAATTATCTGATGGCAAAGGCAAATACCGGAACCACAGAGAAGCATTGACTGTGTTACTGAGATACCACGAAGAGATTCGTAACTTTCTAAAACATTTTTCGGATGAAATAGAGTCAATTTTTGGTATCGACGCCGAAACGTGGATGATTGCATGTAAAGCTCGATGGAGAAAGTTGCTCAAATAGACTAATGGCCTCAGGAGAGGCCATTTTTTGTTTATTGGTAGTAGTCTACGTTTAATCTTCTTTACAGTTTTAATTAGTAGGCTTGAACCTCTATTGACGGGTTGTTATCAGGTGTGAAGTGTACTATTCGTGAATCACCGATAGTTATTCGCTCTAGGTATGGTTATGATGTCGCTATAGAAACTGTGGCTACTAAGCATGGAGAGTTTCTGGGGTAATAACTAGATTACTAGTGTCAATAAAAGCTTTGGAAATTTAGATAAAAAGACATTTTAAAGGGACTTACGAGTGAAATATTCAGAATTTGGTATTACGATCGATACACATTCACATCATGAGCTTGAAGGAAAACTCACTCAGCAGTTTACTGCCGATTTTGACAACGGTTGTTCGTGGATGGATCGCCTCTATGCAAGTGACGAACCGGATCTGACAGTGATTGGCTATAAAGGCTTTGCTGCCGACCTTGTACTTTTCTTAGAAAATATTGCGCCAGATCTTCGCTTCACTATAACGGATGCCAGATGGGTAGAATCCTTAAAAAAGGGACAGAAACTATTTCGTCCAGTCACCAACGTTTCTCCACGTCGCCTCTTCTCTGTGCTGATTGGACGCAAGACCACCATAAGTGAGTTGAAAAACATAACACTGCCTGAAGACGTACTGTACATTCTTGAAAGAGAACTTCTCTACCATTTCGATTGTTCAAAGTCGAAGAAAGAACAACATTTGTGGCATTGGCTTATTAAGCGCAAGGTTCAGATCCTCGATTTGGCAAAAAACCGTAAGATACACCTCGCGACAGGCGAACTAGACTGCAAAAAATTATTTTCTCTACTCAAAAAGGAAACACGTTTAGAGGAAGAATTACCTTGTCTCTATTTATCCTCAATCCCTCTTGCACAGACCAGTAGGCGATACGGTTTTTATCTGGAACAACTTTTTAAACAACGCGAAATCTTACCCTCAACAACATATGCTAAAGGCATAGCTTTTGAAAACGAAGTAAATATCTTCCTACAAACACTTGGATTCGAGACAGAGACAACACCCACCAGTGGAGATTTCGGTGTTGATCTGATTCTGCTCAGTCCCGAAAATGGGAGTCGTACAGCTGTGCAGTGCAAGGATTTCAAAGGTGAGGTGGGCGTAAGCGCCATTCAAGAGGTATTCGCTGGAAAAATGCACTATCAATGTGAGAAAGCAATGGTTATTGGTCGAGATGGATTCGGGAAGGCTGCGCTTTCCCTAGCAGAATCAACAGGTGTAGTGTGCTCTACACTCACCCAACTGCAAGCTAAAGCTAGAGGATGCCTAATTTTTTAGCAATAACGGCATTAAGACAAATCTTAATCATGATTAAACTTTAGTATATAGTGTGAGCAGTAGATGAGTAGACAAGGAAAGTTGTATGGTATTCACAAGCAATTTTGAGTTTCTTAAAGCACACGCAGTTTGGTTTTATAACCTTGCAGCAAGTGCTGAGCGCAACTTCTCCTCTGATCCTAATACAACACTTATCAAAATGCGCCAACTCGGCGAAGCCATTGCTCAGAATATTGCAGCCCGTGTGGGCGTTGAGTATGGCAACGATATCAAGCAAGTAGATTTACTTCGCGATATAGATTACTCACTTAGATTAGATGACAACGTTCGAGACGCTTTTCATACTTTAAGAAAGTTAGGGAATACAGCAACCCACGAGTTTGATAGTAGCAGCCACCGCGACGCCCTGAAGTCGATGATGGTAGGTCACGCGCTTTCCATGTGGTTTCACACCACATTTGGAGGAGACAAGGCCAAAGGTTTTAAAGTTTCCAAGTTTGTAAAACCTGAAGATCCCTCCGCTTACGTTAGAGAAATAGAAGAGCAATTAGAACAACTCAAGATTGAATCTCAACGCACATCAGACCGCATAAAAGTTGCTGAAAAACTAAGCCAAATTGAGCATGAAAAAGCCGAGGCTGAACGCCTTCGTGCAGAGCGAATGGCGGAAGAGCGTGAGATATGGGAACAGTTGGCTCAAGAACAAGAAGAAGCGCTTGCCAACTATCGCGCTGAAGTTGAGCGTGAAAATAAAGACAACTTTGACCATTTTAAAGCGCAACCAAAAGAGCAGCAGGCCGCTGAGCTTCAGCGCATAGAAAAATCTCACTTTGAAATGGATGAGGCGGAAACCCGTGTCATCATTGACCAGCAACTTATTGATGCAGGTTGGGAAGCTGATACAGAGAACTTACGCTATTCTAAAGGCGCTCGCCCAGAACCCAATAAAAACCGTGCTATTGCAGAGTGGCCCACAGATTCTGGGCCAGCTGATTACGCGCTCTTTATCGGTACAACGCTGGTGGCCGTTGTCGAAGCAAAGAAAAATGCAAAGAATGTATATGGCGCTATCGACCAAGCCAAACGTTATGCAAAAGGTATCGCATCGTTAACTGATGATATTGAAGTGACAGAGTACGGCGAGTTTAAAGTGCCGCTTACATTCGCAACCAATGGCCGCGCGTATTTAAAACAATTGGAGCAAGAAAGCGGGATATGGTTCTTAGACGTTCGTGATACCACTAATCGCCGCAAAGCGTTGAAAGGCTGGTACTCCCCTCAAGAAATCAAAACGTATTTACGCCAAACACCCCAAAAAGCCAACGCGCAACTAGATGACATGGGTTTTGAGTACGAACTTCAGTTACGTGATTATCAGAAGCAAGCCATTCTCAGCGTTGAGCAAGCCATTAAAGATGAAAAAGAGCGTGCGCTTGTAGCGATGGCAACCGGAACGGGTAAAACAAAAACCTGTATTGCGTTGGTTTACCGCCTTTTGAAAGCAGAACGCTTTCGCCGAATCCTGTTTCTAGTAGACCGCAGTGCCCTGGGCGTGCAGGCCACTGTCGATTTTGGTGAAGTGCGTATGGAAAACCTTAATACGTTTGCAGATACTTTTGACGTATTGGGCATGGAGCCAGAAAAAAATCCAAAACCCACGCCTGATGACGACACAAAAGTACACGTGGCTACAGTACAGGGGTTGGTTAAGCGTATCATGTACCCATCAGAAGATGCCTCTAGGCCAGGGGTAGGGCAGTATGACTGCATCGTAGTGGATGAGTGCCACCGTGGTTACCTGTTAGACCGAGAGCTAAGTGAAACCGAGGTAAAGTTTAGAGATCAGCAAGATTATGTTTCAAAATATCGCGCAGTAATAGACTACTTCGATGCATTCAAAATTGGGTTAACGGCAACGCCAGCCATACATACCACCGATATCTTTGGCGACCCAGTATTCTCTTACAGCTATACCGAAGCAGTAATTGATGGTTACCTGGTTGACCATCTACCTCCTGTAAGAATTCATACGAAACTCAACACCGATGGTATTCACTACAATGTGAATGAAGAAGTGCAAGTTTACGACCCACAAACCAATCAACTTGAACTCATTCATACACCCGATGAACTCGACTTTGATGTTGCGCAGTTCAACAGAAAAGTAATAGCGCCAGAATTTACCAAAGCGATAGCGAATTGGCTGATAGAAAGTGATTCAATTGACCCATACTCTCAAGAAAAAACACTCATCTTTTGTGTAACTGACAAACACGCTGATGAGATGGTAGAGGCGCTTAAAGACGCCTGTGAACATTATCATGGGGCCGTTGACGATGACGCTATTATGAAAATAACGGGTGCATCTGATAAGCCGCTCCAGCTCATCAGGCGTTATAAAAATGACCGTCTTCCCAATATTGTAGTCACGGTAGACCTGCTGACCACTGGTGTGGACGTACCCTCTATCTGTAACCTTGTATTTATGCGCCGCGTGAACAGCCGAATTCTTTACGAACAGATGTTAGGCCGTGCTACGCGTCGCTGTGACGACATCGCTAAAGAGCGGTTTCGTATTTACGATGCTGTAGACATTTACAAACAGCTCGAAAAAGTGAACACCATGAAGCCCGTGGTCACGAACGTAGACATTACTTTTAGCAAGCTAGAAAGCGAGATTAAAGAGGGTAAAGACAGCAAACTTCAGGAACTCGCGAAAGACCAGTTTTTGAGTAAGCTTCAAAGTAAGAAGCGCTACCTTACTGAAACCCAGCAAAGCGAATTCGAACGCATTGTTGGAAAGCCGCCTCAGGAGTTTGCTCAAGAGTTAAAAGCAAAGCCAGTACAGGAAGTTGCAGACTGGTTCTTGAATAACCCAGGCTTAGGCGAGCTGCTCGATATGAAAGTAAAAGGCACGGGTGGTTTTAATCGAATTGTGGTTTCTGAGCATGAAGACGAGGTGCTCGATACCTCAACAGGTTATGGCAGCGGCCAGAAACCAGAAGACTACCTAACCGCCTTCAACGACTTCGTTAATGCCAATAGCAATAGAATGGTTGCTATTCAAACAGTCATTCAACGTCCGTGGGAATTAACCCGTGAAAGCTTGAAACAATTAGCATTAGAACTTGAAAAAAACGAGTTTAGAGAAGAAGATCTCAAGGCGGCATGGAAAGAAGTACGAAACGAAGATATCGCTGCCAGAATCATTGGTTACATTCGCCAGGCCGCAATAGGTGAAGCCCTTATCCCATACGAAGAAAGAGTAGATAGAGCATTAGATAGAATACTTGCAAGCCAGCCCTGGAAAACACCGCAGCGGGACTGGTTAAGCACCATCGCTAAACAAATGAAAGCTAACATTATTGTTGATGAAGCGAACTTGAATGAAGGTATTTTCAAGCAGCGGTTAGGTGGCATCAATCGCGCCAACAAACTCTTCGACCAGCCTATTACCGAAATCCTCGCCCAGTTTAATCGTGCATTGTGGGTGAACGATGATGACGGCGGTTACACAGATGATAAAGCAACAGCCTGATTTTAGGCTGTGCAAAGAATCAAATAAGAGACAGTAGTATGAGTACACAAGATTTAATCAGCAAGTTATGGAACCTTTGTCACGTATTGCGTGACGACGGCGTAACTTACCACGAGTACCTGAACGAACTAACTTACCTAATTTTCCTGAAAATGGTTGAAGAGACAGGACAGGATAATCTTATTCCTGAAAATTATCGCTGGAGCGATATTGAAAACTTCAATGCAGCGACACGTTTAGAAGAATACAAAAAGCTACTTATTCACCTTGGTTCACATGGCTCGCTAATTACAAAAGCGATTTTTGCTGATGCAGCAACATGTATTCGCAAACCTGCAACATTAAATAAGCTGGTAACTGAAATCGACAAGCTAGACTGGTACTCAGCCAAAGTAGAAGGCTTGGGCGATATGTACGAAGGCTTGCTGGAAATCAATGCGAGTGAGAAGAAGTCGGGCGCAGGCCAATATTTCACGCCAAGGGTACTTATCGATGCCATGGTAGAGCTAATGCGCCCAACGCTAGACGACGTTGTAGTAGACCCAACAGCTGGCACAGGCGGGTTTATCATCGCCGCGCATAAATATTTAGAAGAACACAACGACATCTCAAGCCTTTCGGAAACTGCATACGACAAGTACCAGCATAAAACTTTTTTCGGCATGGAATTAGTACCCGATACGCGCCGCCTAGCTATGATGAACCTAATGCTGCACGACTTAGCGATTGACGATGACAACGCAGGTGTACTTTATGGAGATACCTTATCAAACGAAGGTAAAGCATTGCCAAAAGCCTCGCTTATTTTAGCCAACCCGCCTTTTGGCACGAAGCAGGGTGGTGGCGTGCCTACCCGTGATGACCTAGTACATTACACCAGTAATAAGCAATTGGCCTTTCTTCACGCTATGTACCAAACCATGCTTAAGCCTGGTGGGCGAGTAGCAGTAGTGCTACCTGATAACGTATTGTTCGAAGGCTCTACAGGCCGCAAGATACGTAACGATTTGATGGAAAAATGTAACCTGCACACCATCCTTCGCTTGCCGACAGGTATCTTCTACGCGGCGGGTGTAAAAACAAATGTGCTGTTTTTCGACAAGCCAAAAGATGTGAATCAAGACACAGGCAACACTCAAAATGTGTGGGTTTACGATATGCGAGCAAACATGCCGCAATTCGGCAAACGTACAGTGTTAACCAAAGCTCATTTCGATGAGTTTTATGAGGCTGTAGGCAGCGACCTTACTCAGGTTGATGAAGCGCAGCGCCAAGCTTTTATCGATAATCATCAAAACGGTAGTGATGTGGGGGATGTCGACACCTGTCGCCTACGTAAATTCACTCGTGAAGAAATTGCAGCGAAAGAAGACTCTTTAGATTTGGCTTGGATTCGTGATGATAGCGTAGAAGATGCGTCTAAACTGCCTGAGCCAGATGTGCTGATTAACGAAGCCATTGAAGAGTTGGCGGGTGCGATTACCGATTTACAGTCGATTTTGGTTGAGCTGGATGTAGCAGAGGCTTCGGAAGAGGTTGTGCTATGAGTGAGTTGCCTAAGGGGTGGAAGTTATCTCCGATAAGCGAGTTGGCTGACGTACAGGCGGGCATTGGTTTCCCAAAGAGATTCCAAGGCGTAACTTCAGCGAAATATCCAGTTTATAAAGTGGGAGATTTATCAAGGGCATACTTGAATGATAAAGCATTAGTTGAAAAGGCTGAGAACTATGTTTCTGAGGAAGTTGCAGCGGAATTAAAGGGTAAAATATTTAAAGAAGGCGCAATACTCTTTGCAAAAATAGGGGAAGCGCTGCGTCTTAATCGAAGAGTTAAGGTGGTTAGAGAAGGGTTAGCCGACAATAATGTAATGGCGGTAGTTCCGAAAGACTGTGTTGACAATAATTACCTGTTTAGATTTCTTCAGTATTACGATATTGCATCACTATCAAGGTCTACAACAGTCCCGTCTATCAGAAAAGGAGATGTGGAAAACGTTCCTGTTCCTCATCCAGATTTGGATGAACAAAAACGTATCGCAGACAAACTCGATAGCGTGTTTGCGAAAGTTGAGGCCGCACAAGCCCGTCTCGACAAAATCCCCACCATCTTAAAACGCTTCCGCCAGTCTGTTCTTGCTGCTGCTATTTCGGGGGAGTTGACGAAGGAATGGAGAGAGAGACAATCTAATTTGATTAGCCCTTTAGCATTGGTTGAAGATAAACGAAATAGACTGTTAGCAGACGGAACAATAAAGCCTTCCAAACAAAACTCTGCTGAGCCAATAGAAAACGAAAACACTTCTGTGCACTATTCGTGGAAATACTCTAGGTTGATATCTATTTGTTCTTTGATTACAGATGGCAAGCACGGAAACTGTAAGGATGAGTCAAATTCTGGTTATTACTTTCTATCAGCAAAAGATATAAAGGGAGGTGAATTAATTTATGAAAATTCGAGGCAAATTAACAAATATGAATTTCAAGAAGTTCACAATAGAACTAATTTAGAACCTCTCGATATCTGCATTGTTAACACAGGAGCGACTGTCGGGAAACTTGCCTTGGCACCATTTTCAGCAAAGACTCAGAAGACAACTTTTCAAAAAAGTGTGGCGGTGGTAAAGGTCATAAAACCATTTATAGTTCCCCAGTATGTAGCGATAGTATTTGAAGAAGCAAACAAAAGGTTGTTGAAAAGTTCTACAGGTACAGCTGTCAATAATCTTTTGCTGAGCACAATGAAGCAGTTAATAATTCCTATACCTTCTACTGAAGAACAGTTAAGGATTGTTAGCAAAGTTGATGAGTTGTCTGAACAAGCTAAAGCTGTTGAAAAACAGTATTACGACGCCAAAGCTCGGTTAGACAAACTAACTCAGTCATTACTTGCAAAAGCTTTCAAAGGCGAATTGCTTTCAAGCTCTGTTGAGTCAGAAGTCACAGAAATTGAAAACTCTGTTGAGGCAATCCATGCGTGAGCTTGGAATCTGTAAACAGACAGGCAGAGTTTATGAAGGAAGTTCGGGTTCAGGGATTCCTATTGAAGGTCGCTCAAACCTGTTCCCGATAACCTTTCACGAACTAAATATTGATGCACCAACTTACAGTGTTGACGGTTTTCCTCCTCTACTTTTTCGAGAAGACAGCTTCGACCCTATTACTAAAATTCGGCGCGGCCGAGTGGTTAAGCTGTCCACTGAAACGCAGCCAAAGGTCTGGCGAGTACACGACCAGATTAGAAAAGACTTAAAGTTAGTTGGTTGGGCAAGCGGCGCTGCGCAAGAAACCGAACTCATTACCTACCAGCGTTCACCACTGAACGAGTTAAGAGGGCTTTCAAAGTTTCCAAATGTCACAATTGGTGAGGCTCCGCATCATAGTATCTGGAGCATTCTTGCGATTGAAAAGCAATACGATGGAGCGCTACTGCTAACGCTTAAAGCAGTCAGAAGCTTAGGTGTTGTACCAGACATAAACTTCAATAAATACTCTGCGCCTGCAAGAAGAGAGTTAAAGCGTGCTCTGGAGCAAGTTGTAGTTAGCGCCAATAAACTATCGCCAAAGGATACCGTAGATAGGTGCCGAGATGCTTTGAGTATTGTGTTTGGTGATTTAGCCGACAACTTAACGCTAGAATTAGGTCAAGGAATTAGTAAATACCTCGAACGCAATAAAGTAAAAGACCCAAAACGTGATGGTCAGGATTTAATTTCTAAAAATGCTGATATTGTTCGCGTACTGCACTCGCGTGGCAAACCAAATGAAAGCCATAAACACAGTACCAGACCAATAGACGAAGAAGATGCCAATCTTGCTCTGAATTGTCTATGGTTTGTGTTGACTGAACTGGATGCTCGGTAATGACAGATGAAAAACAACCCGTCCAGCATGAGTTGCCGCTTTTTGAGATTGATGAAGAAAACCTCAAGAAGCTAAAAAGTCACAACCCCCAATCGTTAGATGAAAGTGACTTTTCCAAATATATCGTGTACGTGGATGAAAGTGGTGATCACAGCCTCCAGAGTATTGATGAAAACTATCCCATCTTCGTTCTAGCATTTTGTGTATTTCACAAACGCCACTACAGTGAAGTGATTGTTCCTGCGTTAGAGAAATTTAAGTTCAACCACTTCGGCCATGACCAAGTGGTGCTTCACGAAAACGAAATTAGGCGACGAAAGGGCGCATTCAATATATTTAAAGGTAAAGAGCACCATCAGCACTTTTTGAACGAGCTGACTGAAATAATCGAGGTCGGTAATTTCATCTTGATAAGCGCCACCATTGATAAACGAGAGTTGCGCTCGAACCCTGACGATAATGCTTACCACATAGCTCTGGGTATGTGTATGGAAGCGCTAAATGGTTTTCTTGCGGAGAAAGGCCAGAGCGAAAAGAAAACACACATCGTTGTTGAATGCAGAGGTGATAAAGAGGATCGAGACTTAGAGCTAGAATTTCGTCGTATCTGTGATGGCAACAATAAACAAAATCTGCAACTTCCCTATGAAATAATCTTCTCTGACAAAAAAGTTATGTCGTCAGGGTTACAACTAGCAGACCTGGTTGCGCGACCTATAGGGCTTCATACACTTCGTCCTGAACAGAACAACAGAGCTTTCGATATTCTTCGAGAAAAGTTTTACTGCGAAGGAGGAAGGGACAGCTTAGGAACTGCTTTTGAGGGCGTTGGGATGAGAATTTACCCTAGCCCAAAAAGCGAAAAACCCCGATGAATCCACCGAGGTTTTGACGCCGACCGAGAATGCTCAATCCACTTACTGCATAGTATGGTATTTGTAACCATTTTAGTCAATGGCAATGGTTCTGAAAAACGAACTTTTATATTTTCCTTGGCTAGACGCTATTGAATACTGAAGCCTAAATTATACTGACGAGGAATGCTCACGACCACTTCGCTAAATGCTATCACTAGCCGTCCTAGCGGCTGGAACAATGATTGGAAGCCCACATTAGGAAATCCAGCAGTTGCTGTAAATCACTTAACGTGAGATTAACTGTGTAGAAGAGCCAGCGCTAGGCACTCTGGTTTGGTTATAGTCACGAATGCGCTGCCTATAATCATGGTTGATACTAGCAGAGCTAAAAAATAGAAAGCAGGCGTTTTAATGCCTGCTTTTTTCTTTTGTGCAAAAAATTTCCCCCTTACGAGCCTAGATATCTTTAGGACTAACTAAGGGTATCAACATGAAGATCACGAAAGAAATAGCTTTTAACACACTTATTAAATTCTCAAAAAATAGCATGTCGCTAGGATATATATTCCTCGCGTTTGCACTGTTTCCTTTTTGGCATGAGATAGTCGCTGTATTACTAGATTGGAAGCCTGCTGCTGAAGCAGATTTTGAGTTAAATGAGTATTTTTACTACAACTGGGTGTGTATTGCTGCGTCGTTATTTTTCTCACTGTCAGCAGTTATTGTACTGCGGTTTATGGCAGACGATTAAAGCGACTTTTTACTAACGGGCATTCTATGCCCGTTTTCTCGTTCCACGAAAGTTACCATGAGTCGTTCTTAGTTATTTATGCGGGTCATAAGCAACTTAGGAGGACAAATGACTAAGCAACAAATCGTCGTCATGGTATTAGACATGATGACTAAATTTTTGATGAGTATAGGGGACGTAATTTTTGTAATTTGGATAGTTCAAATAATCACTGGGTTTGAAGCGCATAGCTCTTACCCGTTCGTGGGTATTGATGGAGCGCTATATATATTTCTAATATATCTGTTCGCTCTCGCGATATACCTTCAAGAGGTACGGCTTCGTAAAAAGTATCATTAAAAAAATATTGAGAGCACCGCTAGGTGCTCTTTTTTTTCCGACAATAGATTATCGATAAAATGTCTGTTCTATTGGGTCAATAAATTTTGTTCTATAGATGATTTTTTCTTGGAGTTTATTGGCATCAGTTTCACTTAGTAGAGGCTGTTTCGTTTTACGATCATAACGATGAGGCATCTCCTCAAACAGTTGTTTGTGAAAGCGTTGTGTGTCGTTATTAATCTTTTGAGAGCAGGGAATAATGAAGACTTTATCGTAAAGTCTATTTTCACCTAGCATTGCATCACGCAATTTCAGTAACGTTTTTTCGTGTTGCTGCTTCCGCTTAAATGACGCTTCTAGTTCAACAGCCGCCACCTCGCCATTGGCTAGCTGTACCAGCGCATCGACATTTTTTATGTTTGATAAACTGTGAATACGCTTAAATTCAAGTTCAGTTAAATAGCCATCCCAAAGAGGTTTTGGGGTGCCATCCTTTGTTTGATTTTGCAATCCTAGGCTTAGTACAAAACTCATAATAGAGTCGTGCATAATTGCATTTTGATTCACTTGGGTGATGGGTTCTTGTGCAGAGCGGAAAGGGATGTCTATCCGCATCAAGTCTGACGCAAACCTAGCACCTGAATGAGTTAGTACATATATGCGCCCATCTGCTGCCCTGTCTGTTTCTGCAATTGATAGAAATCCTTCTTTCACTATTCTATTTAGAGACTCCAAAACTTTGTGCCGCTTAATCTGCCATATTGCTTCACATGTAATGGCAGATACAAAACTATGCCTAGCGGCGAGCAGTAACGCTAAATACTTTTTTTGCCGTCCTCTAAGAACGGGATTCGTACTTTTGTGAAATCTCATATCAAGGTTGAAGTATTTTTGGTGTTCGGTGTCTAGGGAAGGTGTATTAGTATTCATCATTGTGTTCCTTATTTATTAATTGAGAAACTACAAAGGAACAGCAAACGCAAAGTTTAAGTGTTTAAGGATCTTTTTCGGGTTTTTAACTGGGAGTTTCTTAAACTCTCAAACACCCACCGCTGTTCCTTGTTTTCAACCCACCAGAAAAAGAGAAGCTCACAACGTTCGTTGTGAGAGAAGCGCTTATAGTGCCCGCCGCTGCTGATGTTGACGTTCGTCAACGCAGCGACTCTACGACGCATTCGCGTCTAGCACCAACGCTTGAGGCGCATGTTCCCGTGCTGCGCACTACCCCCCATTTTTCCTCTCATATCTATGTATTTCATACACGGCTATTCGTTGCGCTAGCGTTGCTTGCGGCAAGGGGTTTGATTCATAGCGCTTTCGCCCTATTCATCAAATTTTGCTAGGGCAAAACAAAATAGGGGGTAGTTCGCAACTGCGAACATGCGCCAGCTTCAAAAGAAAATGTGCTTCGCAATTGTCTTTCTGCGCGAGCTATTGAGTTGTTTCACAACTGCTTTTTTGCACACAAACTTTTAGTTTGGTGCTATCACTTTGCTTTGCAGCTAGTAATTCATGCTTTCCAAGCATAATCAGATTTTATTTAAAAAACTTTTTTGAGTGAGAATATTCATGTCGAGTCCGACTTCTTAAGTAGAAGCCGCAAACTTTAATCAGTAAAAAAATGAATAGGCAAGTGATATGAATTAAAAATGTACCAGGGTTTCAGCAACTGAGAGCTGACTAGTTTTGCGTAGCGACTAACGCTCTTAGAACGAAGACTCGACATCTTTAATTTACCAATGAATTGCTATACCACAGCTATGCTGATGGACGTTAAAAGGAAAGGGTTTGCATTAGGGTTATTTTTCATTAACGTAATTTTGTGCTGATTAATAAACAAGAGGACAGCACAATGTCATTACTAAGTTATCAATTATTCGAACACTGCTCATATAGTAGTGAAGAGGCTAATTCTTCAGCTCTCGATGAGAGCGGGTGTGACGCACCTGGAATCAATGAGGCAACAGGGTTACCGCTTTTACCTAGTGGAGTAAAAGGTTGTCCTGGTGTTATCGACGTAGAAGGAAATCCACGCGGCACTGATATGTCAGACTACCTAGGTGTGGATACCACTCTCGATATTAGTTTTATAGATACTGATGTGTTAGTCGGATGTGATATCCATTCTGACACCGACTGGATGACAGACACAACGTCTATTGATAATGGTTTTGACGATTTTGGAATTAATGACCTGTCAGGATTTGACGGAGACTGGTAGATGACTGTATTTCAATTAGCCTTACTAGTGTTATTGATGCTAGCGGCTTTGGCTATCTGGCTAACACCTTCTTTTGAAAGGTTAGTAGAGAAGTATATGAAGGCTGGCGGTTAGTTTTTGTTATTTATGTGGACAGATGGGAAAAACTTAGCTCAAATCTAATCTGACATGGGCACTAAAAAATGGCAACTGTCAGCTCAGGTCTGAGCTAGTACACTTCAGTTCTTCATTTAGATTATAGTTATATCAATGGTTTCTTCATAAAGTTCTTGATAATTTTCTAATGGTTGAGATAAAAAGCTACGCTCAAATTTTCCTGCTCCTACGTAAAACAGCTTTGAATTAGTCGGAAAGTAAGCGTTTTGAACGTCTTTAACTCTGACTTTTTCGATAGGTTTTATTTCTTCACTTTCTTCATCACTAGGCTCTTTAACATGCTCAGATATAGACAGAAACGTCTGAGTATCACTTGGCAGATTATTCGCAATAAATGACAGAATAGTCTCCAAGTTAGTCTCATCTATATCCTCCTTGAGAATGGCGTCAAGCAAGAATGGTAGTCTATGGGCTGTTTTCGATTTCGCTATCATGGCATTTAAAGCAAAATGATAAGCCATAACGGTTTTGTGAAGTTCAACACCTTGACGTGGGAAAGAATGTATTTTGTACAAATCTAAATATCGAGAATCAGTCAAAGGCCTAAGGTTTAACTGTGATGTATACTCTGTGAATATCTTCTTGAATGCCTTTTCCTTACTTCTTCGTGAAAACATGGTTTCTTGTTCAGTAACCATAGAGCCAAGAGAAAGTTTAACGTCTTCTAAATCTCTTTCTAATTGCTCAATATCGGCTTGCATCCTTTTATATAGTGTAATATTTGCTTTATTTTCTACCCACTGTTGAAACGTTACTCCTTCGACGTTTTTGTCCAGAAGTACGCCATAATCATTAAAAATTTCGTTCTCGATTGCCGTCGCTTTTTTCTTAGACGAATTTATCTTAGACTTTTTATCTATTAGCTTATCTGTAATGTGCGACTCAAGTTCTAAAGTGTCATTATATTTTTGATAGTAGCTGTACAAGCCTTCAAGTGAGTATGACAGAACCTGCGTGCAGGCTGGGCAACGATCAACATCGTTGTAACTCTGTTTTTTGATATTACTTTTAGTTCTTTTCAGAATTCTATGATGATTTTGTAATAGAGAAAATTCATTACAAAGCTTTATGTACTTGTTCCTTTCTTCCTCTAATAAATTTGCCTTTAAAACGTAGTTTTCAATATAGGCTTCTGCTTGCTCGCCAAACGCTTCGTCAACCAAATTAGAAAACTGAAATTCTGCTTTCTTAGTGTATCGTTTGAGATTATTTAATTCAGCAGTTAGTCGATCTTTTTCCTTCGTTAACCTTCTATGCTCCAAGCGATCAAATCTATTACTTATACCTAGGTAATAATCTAAATAGTCGTCTTTAAATCCCTTGTAATATTGGAGATTAGAGAATGACTCACGCAAATATACCCAGCCTACAGATTGAGAAATATAATATGGTAAAAACATGCTTTCAAGCGGAGCCGATTTTAGCTCTCCTTTTTGCTCAAGAATAAGCGAAAATCCAACCAATTTTCTTATGTAATCCTTCAGTCTGATGTGCTCAACACTGTTATCTGCATCTATTCCATGGAAAGAAACTACCTTTCCGCTTGGCTCTTTGACATAGATGGATTTTGAGTCCCTGACAATAGCGTAATATTCCTCAATATCACCTACTTTCTTCGTAAAATCTACTCTGAACGTCGGTTCATATAACAGAATTTCTTCTAAACTTTCTCTGACGTCATTAACTCCAAACGTGAACATAAGACTCAGGATCAAAGAGCTTTTACCTGATGTGTTGCGTCCACTGATTATATTTACACCAGGTGAAAATTCATTACTGAAGCAACAATTATGCGATTTCGAGCTTACAAATAATTTTTTAAACGTAATTGTATGGTTCATTACAAGGCCTTTCCGTGGTGCTCTACAAATGCGCATAAAGTAGAGAAGAAAATATCAATATCGTTTAGATTGATGCTATTTTTACTTTTAATATCCGAAACGTACGCTTCAAACATTTCCTCATGGCTGTAATAACTCATAGAGTAGTCATTGTCCCTAACAAAGCTTTTTATTATCTGATGTTCGTTATTCATCATGTCCTTGAGAAGTTCAAATGTGTTCTTAATATAGTTTTCGTAATTATTTTGGATACCTATAGGAACTCGAAACCTACGCGCTAGTTCTGTTGAGTGATCTCTCCACAGCTTGAATGTCTTTTGTTCCGTTTCAATAACATCAATCGCTTTCCTGATTTCATCGCCCTCAACCCTCTTTGAACTGTCAAGTAAAGTAATAACTTTGCCTTGGTTGTAAATGGCTTCAACTTCCCTAAACAGACTAAGAAGTAATTCAACGGCCGCAAAAGAATCTGATACATGTGGAAATTTCCTCCTCATTAGCCCGACCAGGCAATCTTTTTGTGCCCTCTTTGTTCGTGGAAAATCTACCCACTGAATATGCAGGTTGTCGAGTTCATGTTTATGAAAAGTAATTTCTTCCTTGTCGCATAAACCGTTTACTTTCTTGGTAATTTTTTCCTTAATTTCGTGAGGGAAAGAGTCGTATTTACGCTTACAGTTTTGCTCGTTAAGCAGGATTGTTATTTCCTTTTTTCCGTCATCTTTTTCTTGCTGATTAGGCGTGAATTTAAGTTCAATGTCGGAATTGGATATAAACGTAAGCTCATGAGTATAGTTTTGGCATTTAGGTGCTGGGTCGTTTCGCAGATCGTTTCCAACTTCTAGCATCTTAGCTATTATCTCAGAGAAACGTTTATCTATAGCCCATACCTTGCCGGAGAGTTTTTTGGCTTGATAGGAATGCACTTCTTCAATATTGCTGCGACAATCTGTTCTATAGCAAAATAGGAAATCGTCATGATGCTCTATACTCAGAAAGAACTCTCTCCCACTGAATCGATGATATTGGTCTAGGAGCAAGTACAACGCACAATTGCGCTGAAACTCGAATCCCAATAAAGCATCTATACCTGAGTTAGCTGATTTTTTTCTTTTACTCAAAGCTTCACCTTAATCAAAACCTTCATAGCATTCTTGTCACACAATGCCATTTTTCCTTAAACTTTTTGACATATTGTCACTTAAGTTGCTCATTGTAGGGGAGCAGGTTTTGCTTCTATGTCCTTTTATAAAAAACAGTTTTACATACTTTAGGTCAAACTCATATCCCATAGCGGTTATCATTCCGTTGATTTAAATTAGAGAATGAGGAGAGAGCGCAGCCATTCGTCTATATTAGCTTTAGTATGGCTGGAATTGACAATAGTGTGCCAGACGTAACTTTACTTCAACTTGCTTTTTTCAACTGTAGCCTAGATATGAGTTATTGCATCTTACTGAACTTTGGAAATTACATTTCTGTTATGCTTTGGCTTAACAGTCAAAGCTCATAGTTAACAAGGATTTTTGCACTATCCGACTAAGAATAGGTGTGACGATTTTTCGCTTTGTTACAGCATTTTGTCACAGGGAAGCGGCGCTACAGGCCGCTAAAATCAATAGGTGGCATCATTGCTACAAGGCTTGTAGGGATTGAAAATCCGCGTGTCCCTGGTTCGATCCCGGGTCGAGGCACCATCATTTAAGCCCTTGCAGAAATGCGAGGGCTTTTTTGATCTCGGCGGTTGAAAAACACAGGCACACGCTAACGTGCCCCTGCGGCTGCGCCGCGCGTTACAATCCCGGGTCGAGGCACCATCATTTAAGCCCTTGCAGAAATGCGAGGGCTTTTTTGATCTCGGCCAACCAGTCCCAAATTTTCAATCAAATCCGGTTTTTCCAAAAACTATTCTGATAAAAGTTCTTTCTTTAGTGCTCTAACCATCCAGTTATGCCAAATTCTGCGTTAATGCATACGAAAGGGTACTTAATTTAGCGAGCGGTGCACTTATTGACTTTTAATCTAAGTAATTTCATGCACTTAATCGTCGAGGTTTGATTTAATGCGTTTTGCGTTTTGCGTTTTGCGTTTTGCGTTTTGCATGGGGTACGACTAGGCTTTAGTTGTGGACATTCACAATTTAAATTAAAAGGGAGTTTAATTACAATGCTTAAGTATATTCATAGTTTTCTGTTATCGAATAAAAGCCATCGAGTACGTGTGAAGTCGCCAATTGTATTTAAATTAGGTGCTTATTTAACATTCTTCGTGGTTTCATCTATTGTATTTTCCGGTTCTACCTTAGCAAAAACGGTTTGTAGTACTGAAGTAGTAGAGGAAAAAGGCAACCCTACTCTCAGTTCTGAACTGATTGATGCAATGTATGAAGCAATTAGCACTAACACTTTCGACCTTAACGAACCTTATACTTTGATAAGTAAGAAACATTTCTGTACGGGTGTCGGAAAGTCCAATAAAGGAGCCGAAAGTGCTTTTGAAACCTTTAACAGTGTCCCAAATCCTGATCCAGCACCGAAAGAAGGTGATAAGCAAACAGTCAAACAGACTAGAGCTGATGGAACCAGGGAGTGGACTTACACTTATTTGAATGGAGTTTGGGTATTGACTGGATACAAATACACCCCTTTGCCTGATGCTGATAGTTTGGATCCGTAATTGACCGGCCTCAAATAAATGGATTCACGATATAGATGAATTTGGGCATGATAATGCCCCCTAGTGGGGCTTATCGATGAAATCGAAATGAACAGATAGCTTCCAATATTAAGCAGCATGAAGCGGGGCTGAAAGGCCAATTAACACCTCAAGTCATTGATGATGACGAACACACAAGCGCTAAGACATCTGTACCAAACTTAAAAACTCTTGAAGCGAAGACACATGGAATTGTGCCTTTGTTGACTTTTTAACGCCCGGTCGAAGTATCTGAACCGTTTTCATACCTAAACTATTACCCGCACTAATTTCTGACTCCTCACTGTCTCCAATAACCCATACCTCACTCGGAGCTGTATTATATTTTTTGACTATGATGTCGAAGTAGAATGCTTTGCCTTTTCTAGGCGGGTTACCTGGGTCATCGTAGTAAATGTGTTCAAAAGCACCTTCAACGCCCAATTGGCGAATTTTCGAATGTTGAAATTTTTGGAATCCAGAAGTTACAAGTAGCTTCACCCCTTCAAATGCATTAACTAAATGAGTGTCTTTATAGCCTTCAATAGGGTGCGCAATACTCAACTGCGAAAAGTACGCATAACTCGCAGATTTTGAATGCTCAGATAACTTATATTTTTCAACAATATAGTCCAAAGGTTTACGCCAAAAATCCAGACGCATTTCTTGTCTCATAGAGGGAGTTAAATCGTTACTCTTATCTGACTCGATGACATCGAATAGAGGTAGCAATATGTCTTCACCTACACTATTGCCCGGTGCTAAGCAGTTGTCGAAATCAAAAATAATTAATGGCATGTGTGGATAAATTACTAGGGAGTGATGTGCACCATAGTCGCACATGAATGTTTCGATTTCAGAAAGAGCAACCTGCATAGTCGCGTACTTGTCGCATAGTTGAATTACGCCAAATACTCTGAAAATAAGCGCGATAAGTTCAAGTTAGCGCTTTTTAGGCGCAATTAAAGCCCAAAAACGCTTTTTTAATAAAAAACTTATGCATGTTCTTGCCTACTTTTCAAAATGGGTACTACGCTTACTTCATATGTAAAAACACAGCGAAATATAACGTTGTTACTCTTTGAAGGAGAACGCGTTGTGACATTGTGTTTGTAAGAGATAGTTTTCGGCCTATCACCTTTGGCGCGGAATTCAGTGAAGTTTTCCGGTGGCTAATAATGGCGAGAAGCGTGTTGCTTCATTCGTTGCCCTCGTTGATTTTGGGTAGCGTGACATTTGAGGTGGTGCTTAGCCGTGTGTAATTCTCAAGGAGAGTTTTTTGTCAGCTAACAACACATCTTCAAATCAGCAAAGCGCTGTGAAAAGCATTTTCGCTATTTCTGGCATTGGGGTTATCGCTTCCTGGGCGCTGTATTTTTTAGTCTCGGCACTTGCTGCCCTAGCCGTCCTAACCGGCGCCATTGTTGTTTGTGCACTTATTCATGCAAAAAGTAACAGTGAAAGTGAAGAGATATATCCGGCAGACGACGGCGCGGAAGATGGAGCTGGAAAAGGCAGCGCAGATTTGGAGGCCGTTAGTCAGGGGCTAAGCATATCGCTGAGCACCTGCGACGGCAATTTATCGGATATTAAATCGACGCAGGATGATGCAGTAGAAACACTTTCCCACGCTTTTAGTAGCTTAAAAGGTCTAGTTTCTCAGCAAACTGAGTGCATTGAAGACTTACTTAGCGTGGATGAAGCGCATACGCAGTCGTATTCGGATCGAATGCGCAACTTCGCTCGCGAAACCGATGGAACGCTAACGCAATTTATAGAATCCACAGAGCAAATGTCGTCATCGACGAAGCATTTAATGGAGCAAGTTCAAACCATTCAGCAAGCCATGCCAACGGTAATTGAAGCCCTAAGTGGTATTGATGACATTGCAGCTCAAACAAATTTACTTGCCTTGAACGCAGCTATAGAGGCGGCGCGAGCAGGAGAGGCAGGCCGAGGCTTTGCTGTAGTCGCAGATGAAGTGAGAGCGCTATCGACTCGATCTACTCAGTTCAGCGATGTCATCAAAACTCAGGTCGAAAATATAAGAAGCTTGGTAGATAAGCTTACCGATACTGCAGAGTTTGTTGCGTCGCAAGATATATCTCAGGTGGTAAATGCGAAGTCACATATCAGCGAGCAGCTTTCAGAAATTATCAAAAAGGCAGAGGCTGACCTTGTAACTACAAAGCAAATTGAAGACATAGGTTTGCAACTTGATGAGTCGATAAACGCGGCCATTCGGGGTATGCAATTCGGTGACATTAACGGCCAACACATTCAGTACACCCAAGAAATGATCAAGTTCATTTTAGAGCAGTTGGCCACGTTAGATGCCAACAATATCGAGAATTTTATAAGCGCATTAAACGAGTACCAAAAAGGGCTCGCTGCGAAAGGAAAAAATGATCACAACCCAGTGTCTGCAACGTCAATGGACGCAGGGGAAGTGGAATTGTTCTAAGCTAAGAAAGGAATAGGAAGCACCGTCAGTAATGACATACTTTGGAGAAGTGAGCATATGAGCAAACACATTTTAGTGGTAGACGATTCAGTATCTATTCGTCAGATGGTAGAGATGACCCTCAAAGGGGCGGGCTATACCGTAACGACGGCCCAAGATGGTCAGGAAGCGTTAGATAAATGTAAAAGTCAGCAATTCAATTTCGTATTAACCGACCAAAATATGCCTCGAATGGACGGCCTTACGCTTATCAAAAATTTGCGAGACCTTGGGGCTTACAGCAGAACGCCAGTCGTAATGCTTACCACTGAAGCAGGCGACGATATGAAAGCGAAGGGAAAAGCCGCAGGCGCTACAGGCTGGATGGTAAAACCTTTCGATCCCAACAAGCTTCTTGATGTAACGAAGCGCGTGTTAGGCTAAGTCGCCCTCCCACTCCTAAAATCTGGAAGGATTCGGAATGAGCATCGATATAGAACAGTTTCATGGCGTGTTTTTCGACGAGAGCGACGAGCATCTCGACGATATGGAACAGCTATTGATGAGCTTAGATATTGAGTCACCTGATCCTGAGGAGCTAAATAGCATTTTCCGTGCTGCCCATTCTATTAAAGGTGGCAGTGGCATTTTCGGCTTTGATGCGTTGATGAACTTAACGCATGTGATGGAGAATTTGCTAGATAAAGCGCGTAACAATGAACTCAGCATTACCGCTGATATTGTAAACGTGCTTTTAGAAACCCTCGATGTGTTGAAAGACACGCTCAATGCTTATCGCGATGAAACGCCGGTTCCAGAAGACAGCATTGCGCAGCGAATCAAAATACTTAATGAGGTAATTAACGGGCAAACCACTGATACTGCCTCTGACTCTAGTGGTGCTCCATCTGTCCAAAGTGAGAATACGCAAAACGAAAGTCTACAAGATGATAGCTTCGGATTTTTCGATGATGAGCCCGGTGATCCTGCTTCAGACTCTGACGATAGTTTCGGCTTTTTCGACGACGAGCCGCTTAACGAAGTTAGCCAAGAGGAAACAATCCAAAGCAATAGTGAAGACGATGAAGGCTTCGGTTTCTTTGACGACGCACTGGATGAGAGCAACCTCACTCAAGAGACGTCTACTCAAAAGTCAGTAAAAGAGGATGAGGGTTTTGGGTTCTTCGATGATGAGGAGACACTAAATACTACCGACATGTCCCAAACGGATAAGTCTGGTTCTCCTGTGGCGGGCACTACAAAGGCCGAAGAACATCAGGGTTTTGGCTTTTTTGAAGACGCACCTTCAGCTAGCAATATTAATACTTCTCTAGAATCTGCGAGTGGTAACAACGCACAAAGCGCCAATACTCCATCGAATACAGCGACAACATCTAGCAGTATTAAAGCACCAACAAGTGGCGCTGCCCCCACGTCAACACAAGCCAAAACGCCATCAAAGCCGCCAGCGAAAAAAAGCACCGCCCGTGAATCGGCCTCTATCCGGGTAGACACCACTAAAATTGATGCCATGGTCAATTTAGTTGGCGAACTGGTTATCACCCAGTCAATGCTTTCCATGATAGGGCAAGACGTTGAAGGGCAAGTTGGCGAGCGACTTCAGCTTGCTATCGATGAACTGCAGCGAAACACGCGGGAAATTCAAGAATCGGTCATGTCGATGCGCATGCTTCCACTAACCGCAACCTTTAATCGCTTCCCTCGTTTAGTAAGAGACTTGGCAGGCAAGTTGGGCAAACAGGTTGAGCTGGTGCTTCAGGGTGGAAGTACCGAGATTGATAAAAGCTTGATTGAAAAAATTGTCGACCCCCTTACTCACTTGGTGCGCAACAGTATTGATCACGGAATTGAAACACCTGAAAAACGCGCTGCTGCCGGCAAGCCAGAGAAGGGCACGGTTATTCTAAGTGCCGAGCAGAAAGGCGGCAGCATTATTATTAGCATTATTGATGATGGCGGCGGTTTACACCGCGACAAAATTCTTGATAAAGCGCGAAGTAACGGGCTTGCCGTATCTGATGATATGCCTGATTCAGAAGTATGGCAGCTTATATTCCAACCTGGGTTTTCAACTGCTGAAGCCATTACCGATGTGTCAGGAAGAGGAGTTGGTATGGACGTGGTGCGTCGTAATATCGAGTCAATTGGCGGGCGCATCGATATCGAGTCGAGCGCTGGAGAAGGCTCAGCCTTTTTCATTCACTTGCCGCTTACACTAGCCATCGTTGATGGCATGTGTGTGTCGGTGGGTAAGCAAATCTTCGTGATCCCACTTTTAAATATTATTGAATCCTTCCAGCCCACCAAGCAGCAACTGAAAACATTGGGTAACGATACCGTGCTGTACATCCGTGACCAATACTGGCCGTTGGTTCCTCTTTACGACTTTATGGAAGTAGAGGGAGCAGCACTTTCTCCTACAGAAGGTATTGTGGTGTTGCTTGAAAGCAGCAAGAAGCGTTTCGGTATTCTGGTTGATGCACTAGTTGGCCAGCAACAGGTAGTGATTAAGAGCTTAGAAGAGCATTACCGAAAAGTGGCTGGAATAGCGGGAGCAACCATTATGGGTGACGGTAAAGTCGCACTCATCATCGATGCAGACTCCATCGCTACAACGTATACCTCCAGTCAAATAGAGGAGTTACTTTCATGAGTGAAACTGCCTTGCATCAAGCGGTTACCGGTGGACAAGACAAGGAATACTTAAGTTTTGTACTTGGCGATGAGCATTACGCTTTGGACATAACTACAGTTAAGGAGATTAGAGGGTATGAACAAGTTACCAAAATTGCGAACGCACCCGCCTTCATAAAAGGCGTGATTAATTTGCGTGGTGACATTGTTCCCATCGTGGATTTGCGCATTAAGTTTAATGTAGGCGAAGCCACGTATAACGATTTCACAATAGTGATAATGCTGAATATTCAAGAGCGCATCGTTGGCATCGTGGTAGATGGCGTATCCGATGTTATTCGCTTGTCTGAAGAACAAGTACTACCGCCACCAGAGTTTGGCGTGGCTTTTGACAGCAGGTATCTACATGGCTTGGCCGATGTGGATGAAAATATGGTCATTCTGGTGAACATAGAAAGCTTAATTACCAGCGAAGAGCTGGGTTTAGTCGCACCTGAAAGCGTAAAAGACGACGCGTAGTAACAAGGTCCTTCACTAAACGGAAACACCTGACATTGGGAAATATTAGTTATGGGCGTATTTAATTTTCTTAACGGCGAAGAGTTAAAAGTAGCGAAGCACGACGCGCTTTTGAAGTCGAGCATTCTTAAGGCCAGTGCTTCAAATTTGTTGGTTATCGACAAGTCTGGAGTTATTCACTTTTACACTCCCGCTTTTTTGAGCATGGCAAAAGCCTATCCAAAGGATTTTTCCGTCAGTGATGGTGAATCATCACTTTCAGGCAAGCACATAGACGACATTACTAATGGATCCAACCCATCAGAAAATGTGTCTTATTCGCTTGCTCATGCTTCTGGAGGTCACAAGCAACTTGTTTCTCTCGCCGAACATGGTTTTTGTGTCACGTCATCAGTCATAACGGTAGATGAAAACGGCACTCAGCTTTATGTCACCGAGTGGCAGGACAACACTGAAAATAAACGCAATAAAGGTATGGTCGATGCCATTATGCGAAGCCAAGCAGTGATTTCCTTTACTACAGATGGTGAAATCTTGTCAGCCAACGACAACTTTTTATCTGCTATGGGTTACAGCGAAAGTGAGGTGGTGGGAAAGCATCATCGTATTTTTGTCGACAGTAACTATGCACAAAGCGACGAATACAAACAGTTTTGGCAAAAGCTTAAAAGGGGCGATGTACACAGCGGAGAGTTTTGCAGAATAAACAAGCAAGGCGAAGAGGTGTGGATTCAAGCAACCTATAACCCAGTGTTTGATGACAACGGTGAGGTAGACTACATCATTAAATTTGCCTCTGACATTACTGCGCAAAAGCAGAAAAATGCAGATTACGAAGGGCAGATTACCGCCATTAATAAATCCCAGGCTGTCATTGAGTTTGACCTTGAGGGGCACATTCTTGATGCCAATGAAAACTTCCTCGCTGCAATGGGTTACAGCTTATCGGAAATCAAAGGGCAGCATCATAGTATGTTTGTCGACCCAAGCTATAAGTTAAGTGCTGAATATGCAGCTTTTTGGCAAAGCTTAAAAGCAGGGGAGCACAGTGAGGGTGAATATAAGCGCATTGCAAAAGGCGGAAGAGAAGTATGGATCCGCGCGTCTTACAACCCCATAATTGACAGCTCGGGCAAGCCATTCAAAGTGGTGAAGTTCGCCACCGATATAACGCAAGATAAATTGAAAAATGCGTATTTCGAAGGTCAAATCAACGCAATCAGTAAATCGCAGGCGGTTATAGAGTTTGACGTGGATGGCACCATCATTAGCGCCAACGATAACTTCCTCAATACCATGGGTTATCGACTAGATGAAATCAAAGGGAAGCATCACCAAATATTTGTAGATGAGGAAACCAGACAGTCTGAGTCGTACCAGCGCTTTTGGTCTGAACTTAAAGCAGGAAACTTCTTCTCTGGAGAGTTTAAGCGTATAAGCAAAGCAGGCAAAGCCGTTTGGATACAGGCTTCTTACAACCCTATAGAAGACATGAATGGCAATCCTTTTAGAGTGGTGAAATACGCGACCAATATCACCGAAGACAAATTGAAAAATGCTTACTTTGAAGGCCAGTTGAACGCTATTAGTAAGTCTCAAGCTGTCATCGAATTTGATCTTGAGGGAGTGATCTTAAACGCCAACAGCAACTTCCTCGCCGCGATGGGTTATACCCTTGATGAAGTGAAAGGTAAGCATCACAGTATTTTTGTGGACCCCGCTTTCAAAAACAGCCCAGAGTATGCCGCATTCTGGGAACAGCTGCGTCATGGTGTGTATGCTAGCGGAGAATATAAGCGCTTCAATAAGTCAGGTAAACCAGTTTACATTCAAGCCTCTTACAACCCAATTTTAGACCAAAATGGCAAGCCATTTAGAGTAGTGAAATACGCTACAGACGTAACGGGAAGAACGTTAGCAGTAGAAAGTATTAAGTCTATTATGGCCAGCCTAACAGACGGCGATTTACTGAAAACGATAGAAGAGCCTTTGGAAGGTGATTTCAAAGTGCTCGGCGAATCTATCAACAACTTCATCGGTGAGTTGCGCGACACAATAATTCAAATACACACTGCCGTTGAAACTATAGATACCGCTTCAAATGAAATAGCTACGGGTAATGCAGACTTGTCTAGTCGTACTGAACAGCAAGCTTCAAGTTTAGAAGAAACGGCGTCCGCAATGGAAGAGCTAACCGGTACGGTGAAGTTAAACGCAGAAAATGCCGACCAAGCCAAAGGTTTGGCAAGCCAAGCTTCGGAAGTGGCGTCGGAGGGCGGTAAGGTTATAGAGCAAGTCGTGCACACCATGGGTGAAATTAACGACTCTGCTCAGCGCATTTCAGACATTATCGGTGTTATAGACGGCATTGCCTTTCAAACCAATATACTTGCCCTTAACGCGGCGGTTGAAGCCGCACGAGCTGGCGAGCAAGGCCGTGGATTTGCTGTCGTCGCCTCTGAGGTGAGAACGCTAGCGCAGCGTTCTGCAGAGGCAGCAAAAGATATTAAGGCGTTAATTTCTGCTTCAGTGGACAAAATTGGTGATGGCAATGTGTTAGTAAACAAGTCTGGGGAAACCATGGCTAACATTGTCACGGCAATTAAACGTGTTAACGACATCATGTCAGAAATTGCTGCGGCATCGTCTGAGCAAGCCACCGGAATTCAAGAAGTCAGTAATGCAGTGGTTCAGATGGACGAAATGACGCAGCAGAACGCTGCGCTGGTGGAACAGGCTGCGGCGGCTGCGGATAGCATGAGACAGCAATCGGGCGAATTAGCGCAAAGGGTGTCGGTGTTTAAGGTAGGAAGTAACCGTAAACCTAGCCAAGCCGCTGAGATGCAGTCGCTCAATGGCAGCAAAGCATTACCTAAAGAACGTGAAGTGCCTAAACAGCGAATGAAAGCGCTGAATCCAGCTGCGCCCGACGAGTCAGATTGGGAGGCGTTTTAGTGTATGACCGCTATACCAAGCACGGACGCTCAAAGGGAATTTTCATATAGCCGAAGAGACTTTGAACGGGTAAAAAGCCTGCTGTTTAAACAAGCTGGAATTAACTTATCTGATTCTAAAGATGCGATGGTATACAGCCGCCTTGCCAGGCGGCTGCGCACCCTTGAGATAAACAGCTTCAAGGAATACCTAACGTACGTAGGCAGCTGTAAAGATGAGATGGAGCACTTTATCAATGCGCTCACTACAAACCTTACAGCGTTTTTCAGAGAGCCTCATCACTTTGACGCACTTGCCAACTACCTGAGAAAGCGGCCTCAAACTAAGCGCATCTGGTGCGCTGCAAGCAGTACAGGAGAAGAGCCTTACAGCATTGCAATGACAGTGGCATCGGTGTTTGGCACCTTTACTCCCGATATACATATTCTTGCCACAGATATCGACAGCAAAGTATTACAAAAAGCCCGTGACGGTGTGTACGCCCAAAACAGTATTAGTCAGTTGTCTTATGACTATAAAACACAATTTTTCTACAGGGGGAAAGGCGCACAAACAGGAAGAGTAAGGGTAGTGGATGAACTGAGAAAAATGGTGCAGTTCGAACCACTAAATTTAATGTCACCAAACTGGTGTGTGGATGCGCCGGTAGATGTGATTTTTTGCCGTAATGTCATGATTTATTTCGATCGCCCTACGCAGCGTAAAATTTTAGCGCGCATGGTGAAATTGATGTGTAGTGACGGTATGTATGTAGCAGGACATTCTGAAAACTTCACGATGTATCCTGAACTGGTCGCACCCATGGGGAAAACCATTTATCGGCCAGTCGGTTAAAAGGAATTTGCAGTATGAGTCAGGATGAAAATCCCATTCGTTATTTTGACAACCGCCTTCAAAAAGAGGCCGTGAAACTCTTGCCGGGACAGTATTACGCCACCGCTTCAGATAAAGCGTTAGTAACCATCTTGGGCTCTTGTGTGGCTGCGTGTATTTTCGACCAGGAAAAGAAGATTGGCGGTATGAATCACTTTATGTTGCCCGATCTCAACTTCACCACGAACCTCGACGCTTGCTTAGCCACAAAGTACGGTGTACATGCCATGAACATGTTAATCGATCAGCTTGTTCACCTTGGCGCTCGTCGCAATAAGCTCGTGGCTAAAGCGTTTGGAGGGGGGAAGGTACTGCCTGGATTTGTGCAGCAGGACATTGGTCGAGTCAACGCTGAATTCGTTTTGGAATATCTGGATAACGCAAATATACCGCTAATTAGTAGCGACTTAATGTCTACCTATGCACGCAAAATTTATTACTTTCCGGCCGACGGCAATGTTTACATGAAGCGAATTCGTGAGTTTAACAATGCCACGCTTTACGAGCGTGAATCAACCCATCGGGTGTTACTCTCTGAACAAGCCAAAACTGGTGTTATTTCTTTTTCGGAACAGTCACATGCCTATAAAAGTCCTCGTAGTTGATGACTCTGCGTTAATACGCCAAATCCTGTCAGAAATTATCACGCGTGATCCTAACTTATCACTGGTGGGGGCGGCGCCAGACGCCTATGTTGCAAAGCGAATGGTACAAGAGTTCAGGCCGGATGTTATTACTCTAGACATAGAGATGCCGAAGGTAGACGGGCTACGTTTTTTAGAAGTAATGATGAAGGCGATGCCAACCCCAGTTGTAATGATATCTACGCTGACTGAACGAGGTGCCGATGCAACATTGCGTGCGTTGGAGCTTGGCGCGGTAGATTTTATGGCAAAGCCAAAGCTAGGTGTGGCGCAAGGCATGGCGGAATATGCAGCGGTTATCGTTGAAAAGATAAAGGCCGCCGCTCACTCAAGACTGGGCCAACCAACCCAAACACGTTGCACAAAACATGCTTCCATGCGCTATACCGGCACCGAAAAACTAATTGGTATAGGCGCATCAACTGGGGGAACCGAAGCAATAAAAGACGTGATCATGCATTTTCCTCGCAATGCACCAGCTACCATTATTTCCCAACACATGCCGCCGGGCTTTACCACCACCTATGCCAAGCGGCTCGATAGCCTTTGTGAGATAACCGTTAGAGAAGCCCATGGAGGTGAACGTTTGTTGCCGGGTTTTGCGTATTTAGCGCCAGGTAATAAGCATTTGAAAGTAGAACGCAGTGGCGCAGATTACCGTTTAACCCTTGATGATGGGCCCAAGGTATCTGGGCACAAGCCCTCTGTTGACGTTATGTTTGATTCATTGGCTGAGCATGCTGGCGCAAACGCGGTGGGTGTGCTGCTTACCGGTATGGGGCGCGATGGGGCGCAAGGCCTTAAGAATATGCACACCAAAGGTTCCGTTACCTTTTGTCAGGATGAGAAAACCTGCGTTGTTTATGGTATGCCCAAAGTGGCTGTAGAAATGAAAGCCGCTAGTTTTATCAAGCCGTTAGAAGATATTTCAGATGCAATTTTGGATACGCTTGAAGAACTGGGAGCGGGCTCGCGCCTTTAACATTGATACAAAAAACCAAAGTGCCGAACTATTGTATGGTTCTATCTTAGCGCTCTAGTAATATTGATGTGTCGCAAATGTCACCAATGTAATAAGTTAACAAAAATATTCAAAAGTATAATTGTTGAAGCTGGAATCTTGGCCATAATTTGATCGTGTTTTGTACATCCGTTAACGCGGTAGTAACAATTGAGGTACGATTGTGGTCGCCATAGCAGCAAGTTACTTGGATAATTTTTTCTCTAACAAGAGCAACGCTTTTATTATCGCGTTTCTTATGATGTTGGCGAGTTGGAGTCTGGCTTTTACGTCTATAGCGCACCTCGGCCTTGCTGTCAGTTCTGTTTGCGTCCTATTTTTGCTCTTTGTCCTTCTCAAAGTGACTCATGGTAATCAGGCTCATGCAGGTAGTAGTGCAAGCCAATCAAATCAACAGGTTTCATACCCAGACCACGCTTCATTAGCTAATGAATCAATGGATGTAGCAGTGTCTGAGGCCAGCAGCATACTCACCGTTACCTCATTAAATCTTGCGGATATATTCTCAACACAAAATGACGCGGTTGCCACATTAAGCGACTCGTTTATTTCGCTCCAAACCCTTCTGGGGCAGCAAGAAACGAGTATCAATAATCTGATAAAAGATGACGATAATAGTGATTGTGCCTATGCCGACAAAATGCGCACTTTTGCTTCTGATACCGATACCACACTAACGCAGTTTATCGCCTCAACAACTGAAATGACCAACTCTACAAGAGCGTTAGAGACTCAAGTGCAAACCATTCAGCAGGCTATGCCTACTGTTATCGAAGCCTTAAGTGGTATTGATGATATTTCTTCTCAGACCAATCTGTTGGCGCTAAACGCAGCCATTGAAGCCGCGCGAGCCGGTGAAGCGGGTCGCGGTTTTGCTGTAGTTGCCGACGAAGTACGTGCGTTATCTACTCGCTCTACCCAGTTTAGCGACGTAATCAAAACGCAAATAGAGAACATAAAATCGCTTATCGATAAATTGACTGAGACCGCAGAAGTTGTGGCGTCACAGGACATTTCTCACGTGGTGAATGCAAAAGATGCGATAAGCGAGCAACTTAAAGGCATTATCAAAAAAGCCGAAGCGGATATTCAAGGCGCAAGCGAACTTGAAGCAATTCGTCAGCAGTTGGCAGATGCAACAGCGGCGGCCATTCGCGGCTTGCAGTTTGGTGACATAAACGGCCAGAACCTCACATACACCCGCGAAATCATCGATTTCATAGTGTTACAGCTTTCAGAACTCAGCCCCGATACGGCGGCGAAAGTAAAAGAAAACCTAGCCAACTATCAGACTTCGCTAACCGAGAAAGGACAAGCCGACCACAACCCTGTTTCGGCGACGTCGATGGACGCGGGTGACGTAGAACTTTTTTAACAGCAAGAATAAATAGTTACACAACCTTGTGTGATTAACCCTGACATTTTTATAGGTGATTGAGTTATGAGCAAAAGCATACTGATTGTGGACGACTCTGTGTCTATTCGCCAGATGGTAGAGATGACCCTTAAGTCGGCGAACTATAACGTTACAACGGCACAAGATGGTCAAGATGCGTTGGACAAATGCCAAGGCGCACGTTTTGACTTCGTGCTTACCGATCAAAACATGCCTCGAATGGACGGACTTACGCTCATTAAATCACTTCGAGGTTTAGCTAACTTTAAGTCTACGCCAATTGTCATGCTTACCACAGAAGCAGGTGATGACATGAAAGCTAAAGGCAAAGCAGCGGGAGCAACGGGTTGGATGGTGAAACCTTTTGATCCCAACAAGCTACTCGATGTGATGAAGCGCGTTTTAGGCTAGTTAAGAGTCGATTCGAATAGGGTAAATGGGAGTCAGTCATGACCATTGATGTAAACCAATTTCACGGTGTGTTTTTTGATGAGAGTGATGAGCATCTCCAAGATATGGAGCAGTTGCTCATGACTTTGGATGTGGATGCGCCAGACCCTGAAGAGCTGAACAGTATCTTTAGAGCGGCGCACTCCATAAAAGGCGGCAGTGGGATTTTCGGTTTTGATGCGTTGATGAATCTGACTCACGTAATGGAGAATTTGCTCGACAAAGCCCGAAACCAGGAAATTCAGGTTACGGCGGAAATCGTTGATGTTTTTCTGCAAACCCTAGATGTGCTGAAGGACACGTTATCAGCTTATAAAGAACAAACAGACCTTCCCCAAGAACAAATCGACGCTAGTATTAAGGTACTTGAAGACACTCTGGCAAGTGCGTCAGGTCAAATGCCACAAAACGCGCAGGAGGAGTGTGAGCAAAGCGTGCAAGGTGAAGCTAACGCAGGTGATGAGATTGAAGGTTTTGGATTCTTTGATGAAGACGAGGCTGAATCCCATGAAACCACATTAGATACTCCTCAAAGCCAAAATAGCGCAGATGAAATCGAAGGCTTTGGACTGTTCGAAGATGAAACGCTATCAACAGAGACGCAAGCTCAACGTGAAGCGGATACTGACGCTGGCAAAGTTGATGAGGGTTTTGGTTTCTTCGAACCAGACGTACTTCCCATAAAACCAGAAGTTACTCAGTCTACTTCACAACAAGCCACACCCAAACAACCTATTGTTAAACCGGTTAAAACGAAACCGAAAGCCGCGACGAAAGAGGCCGCGTCAATTCGTGTAGACATTACCAAAATTGATGCAATGGTTAATTTGGTTGGTGAACTGGTAATCACACAATCTATGCTTTCCAACGTAGGCCAAGAAGTTGAAGGGCAAGTAGGAGAGCGCCTACAGCTTGCCATAGACGAGTTGCAGCGCAATACCCGTGAAATTCAAGAGTCTGTCATGTCTATGCGTATGCTACCGGTAAACATGACGTTCAATCGCTTTCCCCGTGTTGTACGCGACCTGTCTTCGAAGCTAGGCAAGAAAGTCGATTTGGTTATTCAAGGTGGCAACACAGAAATTGATAAGAGCCTTATCGAAAAACTGGTCGACCCACTTACGCACTTAGTCAGAAATAGTATCGACCACGGTATCGAAAGCCCTGAAAAGCGCAGAGCATGTGGCAAAGCCGAGAACGGTACTGTTATCTTAAGTGCCGAGCAAAAGGGCAGTAGCATCATCATTGGCATTATTGATGACGGCGCTGGCTTGAACAAAGAACGCATTCTAGAAAAGGCGACCCAGAACGGGCTACCCGTATCGCCTGACATGCCAGATAGTGAAATTTGGCAGCTAATATTCCAGGCGGGCTTTTCCACCGCCGCAGAAGTTACCGATGTGTCAGGTCGAGGCGTTGGGATGGATGTGGTTCGCAGAAACATAGAGTCTATTGGCGGGCGTATTGAAATAGAATCCTCGCAAGGTGAGGGCTCTGCCTTTTATATCCACTTACCACTCACGCTGGCAATTGTTGATGGCATGTGCGTCTCGGTTGGCGACCAGATTTTTGTCATCCCACTGCTTAACGTCATCGAGTCATTTCAGCCCACATCATCTCAACTGAAAACCCTAGGCAACGACAAAGTATTGTGGATTAGGGATCAGTATTGGCCACTGGTTTCGCTTACTCAGCTTATGCAGGTAGACGGCGGTATAACCGAACCAACTAAAGGCATTGTCGTGCTACTAGAGAGCAGTAAAAAGCGCTACGGCGTGCTGGTAGATTCTCTTGTGGGCCAACAACAAGTCGTAATTAAGAGCCTTGAGCAACATTACAAAAAAGTAGCAGGGATTGCAGGCGCCACCATCATGGGGGATGGCAAGGTTGCCATGATTTTGGATGCAGACTCAGTGGCTTCCACCTGTACTCATGTTCCAAATGAAGAGGTTTCACTATGAGCGAAGCAGTCCTACAGCAAGCCGTTAGTGCGTCGAAAGAGAACGAATTTTTAAGCTTCGTCTTGGGCGAGGAGCATTATGCCCTTGATATCACCACGGTAAAAGAAATTCGCGGTTATGAGCAAGTAACCAAAATAGCCAACGCGCCAAGCTTCATTAAAGGCGTAATTAACCTTCGAGGCGACATCGTACCCATCGTGGATTTGCGCATTAAGTTCAAGGTGGGTGAAGCCACTTATAACGATTTTACGATCGTCATTATGCTTAACGTTCACGAGAGGATCGTTGGCATTGTGGTAGACGGTGTATCTGACGTTATTCGCCTTTCCGAAGAAGACATGCTGCCGCCACCTGAATTCGGTGTGGCGTTTGATAGCAAATACCTTCACGGTCTGGCGGATGTCGATGAACACATGGTTATTTTAGTCAATATAGAAAGCTTAATTACAAGTAATGAATTGGGTTTAGTTGAAACAAAAGCGCAAGCGGTCGAGGGCTGAGAAAATGGGAATTATGACGTGGTTAGAGGACTTTACAAAAGCAACGGATGTTAACCAAGCATTAAGAAACAAACAGGCACTTGACGCAACTACCTGCTGCATCATGATGGCCGATGCCGACAGAAATATTATCTATGCAAATGAGTCTGTTAAGTCGCTGCTAAAAGAGAATGAAAAGAAATTGCAGGCAGTTCTCCCTAATTTTTCAGCTGACGATTTAGAAGGGCAGAACATCGATCAGTTCCATCGTAACCCGTCTCACCAACGCAGCATGCTTGCTGAATTGAAATCTACAACTACCTCTACGATTAGCATTGGGGACCTGAACTTCAAACTAACGCTAACCCCATTTTTCGACCAAGACAACCGCAATATAGGCACCATGGTTGAGTGGGTTGACCAATCTGAGTTGCTGACTAAAAGTGCCATGCTAGATGCGTTAAACAAAGCTCAGGCTGTCATCGAATTTAATGCAGAAGGCGTTATTCAAAACGCCAACGATAACTTCCTTAACGCATTGGGGTATGGCTTGAACGAAATTGTTGGCAATCACCATAAAATGTTTTGTGATGCGCAATACATTCGCTCAGAGGAATACGCCCAATTTTGGCGCGATCTCAAAGCCGGCATGTCGAAAAATGGCGAGTTTTGTCGCTTCGACAAAATGGGTAAAGAAATATGGATCCAAGCCACCTACAACCCAGTCTTTGACGGTGAAGGTAAGGTTATTCGCGTTGTTAAATTCGCCACTGATATTACAGCGACTAAGCTACGTAATGCCTATTTCGAAGGACAAATAAACGCAATCAACAAAGCTCAAGCGGTTATCGAATTCGACCTTGAAGGTAAAATCTTAAATGCCAACGAAAACTTCATAAATACTGTTGGCTACAGCCTAGATGAAATTAAAGGCAAGCATCACAGCATGTTTGTTGATGATGAATATAAACGCAGTGTTGAGTACAGTCAGTTCTGGGAACAGCTGCGTCAAGGCGTGCAGTTCACTGACGAATTCAAGCGCGTGGGCAAAGGCGGGAAAGTAGTTTGGATCCAAGCATCTTATAACCCCATTTTGGACCAAAACGGCAGACCCCACCGTGTAGTGAAATATGCCATTGATATCACGGGCAGAAAGCAAGCCATCAGCGATATTAAAACTGCCATGCAAGAGCTTGTTCAAGGCAATTTAGATTGTCGCATAGAACACGAGTTTGAAGGTGAATTCAAAGAGCTTGGCACGTCAATCAATCGCTTCATTGAAGATATGCGCCGTATCATTGGTTCTATCAGTGATGTCATGACCCGTTTATCAGCGGGTGATTTGACAGCAGAACTTGATGAACAATTTGAAGGTGAATTCCAAGTTCTTGGCGATGCTATTAACCAATTCGTTAGCGAAATGTCAGGCACTATTGGCTCAATCTATCAAGCCGTAGAAACCATTAACACGGCATCGTCGGAAATAGCTACAGGTAACGCAGATTTATCAAGTCGTACTGAACAACAAGCATCTAGTCTTGAAGAAACCGCGTCGAGTATGGAAGAGCTTACCGGCACAGTAAAACTCAACGCTGAAAATGCCGAGCAAGCCAATAGCTTAGCCTCACAGAGCTGTGAAATCGCGTCGCGGGGTGGAGAGTTAATTCGTCAGGTAGTCGATACCATGTCGTCTATCAACGAGTCTGCACAAGAAATCTCAGACATCATCGGCGTTATCGACGGCATTGCATTCCAAACCAACATACTTGCTTTAAACGCTGCGGTAGAGGCGGCACGAGCAGGCGAACAGGGTCGTGGTTTTGCGGTAGTAGCCTCAGAAGTACGAAGCCTTGCTCAACGGTCTGCTGAAGCAGCGAAAGAAATCAAAGAACTTATCTCAGATTCAGTAAGCAAAATTGACGGTGGGAATAAGCTGGTTAATCAATCTGGCGACACCATGGAAGAAGTGGTGACCTCTATCAAGCGAGTCAACGACATTATGTCTGAAATAGCAGCGGCGAGTTCTGAACAAGCTTCGGGAATTGAAGAAGTAAGCAAAGCGGTTGTGCAAATGGATGAGATGACGCAACAGAATGCCGCGCTAGTGGAAGAGGCTGCGGCTGCCGCAGAAAGTTTGCAGCAGCAAGCGGGAAGTTTATCTGAGCGCGTGTCGGCCTTTAACATTGGTGATAAGGCAGCAGTTAATGAGGTGCAACGCACTAACGTTGCGCCGTCGAATAAGAACAAACACGTTGCACCGGTTACAGCAATCAAAACGCAAAAGAAACTGGCTCCCAAAGTGCCAAACAGTGACGATTGGGAATCATTCTAAAAACGAAGGCGAGTTCTTGAAATGGAACTCGCCTTTTTTATTACACAGCATTTAGTTTGGCGCTTTTAAAGCAGAGCGTCGCAAATCAGGTGGATGAAATTATGGGCGTATTTAATATATTTCATAATGAAGAGTTAATAGCGGCACAGCGTCTTTCACGCTTTCAAGAACAAGCGCTAAGCGAGAGTACCGCATGTTTGATGTTGATTGATTCTGAAGGAGCAATCACCTTTGCCAATAAAGCATTTTACGCATTGGCCAACGAGCACCAAGCTCAGTTTGAGCGCGCTTTGCCAGGTATCAACTTTCAAGGTCTGACGGGCTCCACTATCTCTGCGTTCTTTGCTAACAATAGTGACCTGAATTTGCGTTACAAAAACTGTGAAAGTAGCGATGCCTTTTTGCTACCAGTGGGCAATCTGCTCTTTACTCTTAAGCTATCTACCATAAAAAGCGTAGAAGGCGAAAAGCTCGGTACTATGGTGGAGTGGCTTAACGATCAGGATCTGCAATACAAGACAGGTTTGCTAACAGGGTTAGATCGTTGCCAAGCTGTTATTTCCTTTACACCAGAAGGGATAGTGGAAGACGCGAACGAAAACTTTTTAAAAGTAACCGGCTATTCGAAAGAAGACATTGTCGGTAAGCATCATCGCCTTTTTGTACTGCCAGACTACGGTGTGTCTGAAGAATACAAATCATTCTGGGAATCGCTGCGAAACGGTGAGCACAGCAGCGGTGAATATTGCCGCGTAGCGAAAAACGGCGATAAAGTATGGATCCAAGCCTCTTACAATCCAATCTATGACAAACTCGGTAATATTGTTCGGGTAGTGAAATTTGCCACCGATGTAACGGAGCAAAAGCGCAAAAATGCCGACTATGAAGGCCAAATTAACGCCATCGACAAGTCTCTTGCTGTTATTGAGTTCGACCTTGAAGGCGTTATTCAAAATGCCAACGCAAATTTCTGCGCTACAACGGGCTATGAGCTGAATGAAATCAAAGGTCAGCATCATAGTATGTTTGTTGAACCCAATTACAAGATGAGCCCTGAGTATGCTGCATTTTGGCGAGATTTGAAAAAAGGCGAATTCAAGTCGGGTGAATTTAAACGTGTGAGAAAGGACGGTAGCGAGCTGTGGATCCAAGCATCCTATAACCCCATCTTCGACGAATTCGGGCAACCAACTAAAGTAGTAAAATACGCGTCTGATGTCACCGAACAAAAGCTAAAAAACGCGTTTAACACAGGGCAGATAGATGCCATAAGTAAATCACAAGCAGTGATCGAGTTTGATACAAAAGGCAATATTCTCGTCGCCAACGACAATTTTCTGGCAACAGTTGGTTATTCCCTTGACGAAATTGAAGGCAAACACCACCGCATTTTTGTGACTAAACAAGAGCGAGAATCTGAACAGTACCAATCGTTTTGGAAAAAACTGGCAGAAGGCCAATTTTACTCAGGTGAATTTCATAGAATTGCGAAAGACGGCTCAGATATTTGGATTCAAGCGACCTACAATCCTATCTTAGACTTGAGTGGCAATGTGGTTAAAGTGGTGAAATACGCCAGTAACATCACCGAACAAAAAGTTAAAAACGCTTACTTTGAAGGGCAGTTAGCGGCAATAGGAAAGTCCCAGGCCGTCATAGAGTTCAATATGGATGGCATTATTCAGCACGCCAATGAAAACTTTCTAACTACGGTGGGTTACACCTTAGATGAAATCAAAGGTAAGCACCACAGCATGTTTGTCGACCCTGCTCACCGAGCTAGCCCTGAATACGCGGCGTTTTGGGATGCGCTACGCAGCGGCACTTTTTCTTCAGGTGAATATCGTCGACTGGGTAAAAACGGCAAAGAGATATTTATTCAGGCCACGTACAACCCCATATTAGATCATAACGGTAAGCCTTTCCGTGTAGTTAAGTTTGCCACCGACATCACGGGCAGAACCCAAGCCGTTGATGAAATTAAACACGTAATGACCAAGCTGACTGAGGGCGACTTAACCGTCAATATTGAACATGCCCTAGACGGTGACTTTGCGGTGCTGGGCGAAGCTATCAATCGTTTCATCAACGAGATGCGCAGCACCATTACAAGTATTAACGAAGCAGTAGAAACCATAAATGTGGCGTCTGGTGAGATTGCAACGGGCAATGCTGACCTATCAAGCCGCACCGAGCAGCAGGCTTCAAGCCTTGAAGAAACGGCATCGAGCATGGAAGAGCTAACGGGAACCGTAAAACTCAACGCAGAGAATGCTGAGCAAGCTAATGGCCTAGCCGCACAGGCAAGTAAAATAGCTACAGAAGGGGGGCAGGTAATAGGTGAAGTGGTGAAAACCATGACCCAGATTAACGACTCGGCACAAGAGATTTCCGACATTATCGGCGTTATAGACGGCATCGCTTTTCAAACCAACATCCTTGCTCTAAACGCAGCGGTAGAGGCTGCTCGCGCGGGCGAGCAGGGTCGAGGCTTTGCGGTCGTCGCATCAGAAGTAAGAAACCTGGCTCAGCGTTCAGCCGAAGCTGCGAAAGACATTAAAGAACTAATTTCTGATTCGGTGAATAAAATTGCCAGTGGCAACGAGCTGGTGGTGAAGTCTGGTGACACCATGGCAGAAGTCGTAACTTCAATTAAGCGAGTAAACGACATTATGTCGGAAATTGCCGCTGCGTCAGCCGAGCAAGCGGCGGGTATTGAAGAGGTGAGCAAAGCCGTCATTCAGATGGACGAAATGACTCAGCAAAATGCAGCGCTTGTAGAAGAAGCGGCGGCCGCCGCAGACAGCTTGAAGCAGCAGTCGTTGCAATTGAATGAGCGTGTGTCGGTGTTCGAGGTGGGAAAAGGGTTGTCGATGGAACAAAAGCATATCGCTGCACTTTCTCACAATAATATTAAGCAACCGCGTGTAGCATCAGTAATAAACCACACGTCACGAGCACAAGCGCTAAAGCCTGCGATGCCTGATGAAGCTGAGTGGGAGTCATTCTAATGACAACGGTTGCTTCATCATTAGATAGCACACGGGAGTTCGCCTTTGAAAAGGCGGACTTCCACAAAGTGCAGAACATGCTCTTTAAAAAAGCGGGCATAAAGTTGTCTGACGCGAAAGAAGCGATGGTATACAGCAGGTTAGCTCGACGTATTAGAGCCCTTAATCTCAGAAGCTTTAACGACTATTTAGGTGTGGTTGATAAATCTGAACCTGAGTTAGAGCAGTTTATTAATGCGTTAACTACTAACCTTACGTCGTTTTTTCGTGAGCCACATCATTTTACTGCGCTGGCAGACCATTTAAAGCAACATCCTGAAGTCACCACTATTTGGTGTGCAGCCAGTTCAACCGGAGAAGAGCCATACTCTATTGCCATGGTTGTGGCAGAAGCGTTTGGAAGCTTTAAAACACCGGTGAAAATCATTGCGTCGGACATTGACAGTAAGGTGTTACAGAAAGCTCAAGCAGGTATATACCCTTTAGCGTCTATCGCGAAAATTTCCTCCCATCGTCAGAAGCAGTTTTTTCACAAAGGTAAAGGTGCCAACGACGGGAAAGTAAAAGTAGTGGATGAGCTAAGACGTATGGTGCAATTTAAGAAGCTTAACCTTACTGATGCAACGTGGGACGTAAAAGGCCCACTAGATGTCATATTTTGTCGCAACGTGATGATTTACTTCGACAAGCCTACCCAATTAAAGGTATTGCAAAAAATGGTGGGAATGCTGAAACCAACAGGGCTTTATATGGCAGGGCATTCTGAAAACTTCAATATGTGTACTAATCTTGTGAGACCGGTAGGTAAAACCATATATCGCCCGGTTAATTAGGAGCATGTGTGGAATCTTGTAATTTCGAAGTGCCAATTAGCTATTACGACAAGCGGTTTTCCACCGACGCCGTAAAGTTATTACCCGGTCAATATTTCGTAACCACGCAAGATAAAATGCTGGTGACTGTACTGGGGTCTTGCGTGGCGGCATGCCTGTACGACCCCGATACGGGAATAGGCGGCATGAATCACTTTATGTTGCCCACTGTAAATAAAACCGCCAGTGAATTCGAAAAGACACAAGGCATGGCTGCAAAATACGGGGTGCATGCCATGGAAATTCTCATTAATGATTTAGTTAAAGCGGGAGCCAACAAAACCAGAATAAAAGCAAAAGTATTTGGTGGCGGAAAAGTTGTACCTTCATTTGTGCAGCACGACGTTGGCATGTTCAACGCAGAGTTTGTGACAGCCTTTTTAAATACGGAAGGCATTCCGATATTGGCAAGTGATTTATGTGACGTATATGCGCGCAAGGTTTATTTCTTTCCTAGTAACGGTAACGTCTTCATGAAGCGGATCCACGAGCTTAACAACGCCACTATTATTGAAAGAGAAAGTCAGCATAGGTGGGAGCTTTCAAGGCGAGCGCCCAGCGGTAGCGTAGATATTTTCGAGGACTAACAATGACGATAAAAGTTTTGGTGGTAGACGACTCGGCACTAATTCGGCAAATTCTAAGCGAGATTATTAAAAGTGAACCAGATATGGCGTTAGTGGGGGCCGCTCCCGATGCCTTTGTAGCAAAAAAACTGGTTTTAGAGAAGTCTCCTGATGTTATTACGCTTGATATAGAAATGCCAAAAGTGGACGGGTTACGTTTTCTCGAAGTGCTTATGAATGCAAGGCCTACGCCCGTAGTCATGATTTCTACGCTAACCGAAAAAGGCGCCGATGCCACATTGAGGTCACTTGAGTTAGGGGCTATCGATTTTGTTGCGAAGCCTAAGATAGGCGTGGCGCAGGGCATGGCAGACTACCACCAGTTAATTGTTGAAAAGATACGCACGGCAGCGCGCTCAAAAGTGAAAAAGTCTACGCCCTCCAAAGTCTCGGCCGTGAGCAAAGTCAATTATTCTGGTACGGAGAAGATTATTGCGATTGGAGCGTCAACGGGCGGCACCGAAGCTATTAAAGAGGTGCTGCGCACCTTTCCGGCGAACGCGCCAGCTACGGTGATCACACAGCACATGCCAGCAGGATTTACCTCGACTTACGCTAAACGACTAGATGCCGTGTGCCAAATGCAGGTTAAAGAAGCGAAGGGCGGAGAGCGTTTATTACCAGGCCAAGCGTATTTGGCACCGGGTGATAAGCACATGGAAATTGAAAGAAGCGGTGCTGACTACCGTATTAGATTGACCGACGGTGCTCGTGTGTCGGGACATAAGCCTTCAGTGGACGTGTTATTCAATTCTATATGCAAAAGTGCTGGCAGCAATGCATTGGGGGTTTTGCTTACCGGTATGGGCAGTGATGGCGCTAGTGGTCTACACGAAATGTTTAACGCCGGCTGTGAAACATTTTGCCAAGATGAAGCAAGCTGCATTGTTTTTGGTATGCCCAAAGTTGCCATTGAAAAAGGGGCAGCGAAGCGCGTAGTAAGCTTAGATGATATGGGCAGAAGCGTTATGCAAACGGTAGAGAAGCTTTCGGCTGGTAGTCGTTTGTAAGTGTAGTGAGTAAATACTTACAAAATGCAATTTCTGTCCTAAAACCTGTAAAAGGTTTGTTATAACTTTTCTTGTTCCAGCAAAGCTAAGGTGTTTTAATAGCAACGCTTAATAGTGAGTAATGCTGCTACAGAATGCTGTTGCTGTAGCCGATACTATGGATAGGCTTACTATTTAGTGCGTAAAAATATAAAAATCGATACGTAAGTGAAATGGTAAGGTAAATCATTGTCGACATAATAATATAAAAGACAATGGCTTATGTGCGTTAGCAAAAGCAAGGTAGGCGAAGTTTTATTACTGAGTATGTTTTGTAGTACCTAACTAGAATAAAAGGCCTGCTATATTTCTTACAGATTTTAGAGCAAATATATGCTCATTCTTACGGTATGACACTAACCCGGGATTATAACGAGTAGTTGGGGACTCTTATGAAACAGCAAACGCTTATTGCGCTATCGGCCTTAATGTTTTCTTCTTCTGTTTTAGCAAATGGCGGTTTTGAACCGAATAAGAAAGCATGCGTTAACGTCGGAAAAGAAATCACTCGCGTAAGTACTGAAATGGATACGGCTAAGTCAGGTATTCAGAAGTCATGGCTTAAGCGTCAATTAAGTGCATTGGAAACAAAGCGCAATTCTTGTAGCACTCAAGGTTTTAAACCAAACCAGCCAGAGCTAGCAAAAGTTTAAACATTTTGTACTTCGCATGAGAAAAGTCTTACTACGGTAAGACTTTTTTGTTTGTGCTTGAATAACTTTTACTACGTTGCAATTTAAAAAGTGGCGCGGCAGTAACCGCCGTTCATGCTTTCATCAAGCTGATTCATTGCGAACTTATTACTGCGATAAGTTCGGTAAGCGAACCAATACTGTGATCAGGTGCAAGTCCCAACGGGTACATCATTTTGCCCGGGCGCTCAACAAATGTGGTTTGCATACCTGTCGCTTTAGCGCCACTCACATCCCATCCGTGTGCAGCCACCATCATGGCGTCTTTGTTCTTTACGTTAGCCTGCTGGCAGGCCCAGTGGTAAACAGCTGCATGGGGTTTGTAAGTGCGTATGCTTTCCACACTCAATACATGGGAAAAGTACGATCGTATATTGGCGTATTCAAGCTGCGCGTCTAATCCAGCCTTAGATGAGTTTGAAAGCGCGACCAAGGTTACGCCCGCACTTTGAAGCGTCTTTAATGTAGGAATAACATCCTCGTGCGCGGGCAGCCGGGTGATGTGCTGTTTGATTGTGTCTTTCGCCTTTGCTTTATCAAGCGCGATCCCTTTTCCGTGCGCAACCATAGTCAGTGCTGCCGCCCCGATATCAATGAAATCGTGAAACTGCGCTGACATGGTATCCACCAAGCTGTGATGCAACAAATTAGCGAACCACAAGTCTACTAGAGTCTCATCGCCATTTAATACCGCTGCTAAGCCAGTTTTAATGGCCTGCATGTCTAAGAGTGTTTCATTAATGTCGAAGAAAATTACCCTTGGCGTCACACTTCACCTTCCTTTTGTAGATAGCAGAAAACGGTATGCTTTGTTTTCCCTTGTTCGATGCTTATACCACTGTAAAACAGAATTGGTTTTACAGAAGCACATTACGACTAATGTCGATGAATTAACGCTGACAGAATAAGAGCAGAGGATGTTGCTAAAAAGTAGGGTAACGAGATCGTTACAAAACTAAACCACAAGAATACGCGGAGAGCCGTGAATAATAAAAAGCCGGCACTAAGGCCGGCTCTATCTTTAAGGTATTGCGTGTTCGTTCTTAGAAGAACAAGTAAGAAACGCTTAGCTTCATGCTGCGAGGCATAATGTAGCGGCCGTTTGGCGAATCTGGATTACGCGGGTCACCCTCGGTAATACCTTGTTCGTCAGTCAGGTTATCAACAGAGAACTGAAGGCGAAGTGACTCAGTTGGCTCTAGCGTTAGACCTACATCAACTTTCTCGTAGCCCTCTAGTACAACCGTGTTTTCGTTGTTACCAAAGCGATCATCAACGGCTGATAGTGTACCGTATACCGTGGCATACATATCGCCGATATCGAAGCCATAGCTGGGCGTTACACGTACCTGCCAACCCGGCTGGCGCTGAGATTCATTGCCTTCGTTATTGGCGCTGGCAGTAATTTCAGTTTCTTGGATAGTCGCATTAACGCTTAATGAGAAGCCTGAATCGTGGCTATAGCGACCATCAAGTTCTAAACCGTACGCCTCGTTAGTAAGAATTTCAGCCGGTGCACCCGGACGGCGTACAAACGTATCGCCTTTCACTTCGTTAGCGAATGCAGTTGCAAAGAACTGAATGCTGTCATTCATGAACTTATAACCAAGTTCACCCTGAGTAACTTCTTTAATTAGGTCGTTACCACCAGTGTAAGCACCCCAGTTGTCTCTGAAATCGTCGAAGTATGGCATTTTATAGCCTCGGTTCATGCGAACGAATACACCGCTAGTGTCATTTAGCGCGTAGTTTGCACCTACTGTCCACGACGTTTTGGTTTCATCGTACTCAAGCGCCTTGGTAATTTCGCCGTCAAGGCCTTCATCTACCGAGTAGCTGACTTCGTGATTTTCACGGCGTAGCCCTAAGTCGATGCTCAAGTCTGTGGTGGCGTACCATGTACCGGTTGCATAAATTGCGAACGTGCTTGCATCGCCTACTGAGCTGATGTCGTAGTTCCAATCACAGCCTTGTGCGTCAGTGTTACATTCGATACCGTCTAGCAATTCACCGCCTGGCTGTAATACGTGGTAAGCCGTGTTACCAATGCTCCACCAGTCTTCGGCTTTTGTCGTTGCACTGTAAATACCAAATGACGTATCGAAGTCTTCCCAGCTTTTCGACACAGCAAGGTCGTTAGTGAAAGCTTCAATGTCTTTTAGCACAACCCAGCGTCCAATTTGTTGAATTGGAGTGTCGCCGTCATACACTGTACCAGTTACAGCGCCGGTGGCTGACTCGCCATTGTCGGCAACGCTTGCAACGGTCGTTGCAGAACCATTTGGTACAAGACCAAAGGTATTTGCTTTACCCTTGGTTAGGTTAAAGCGGTCAACTAGCTGCCAGTCGTTGCCTAAGTCAAGCTTAATGCTACCGCCACTAACGTGTCCGTCCCATCCACGACCTTCGCCAAAGTCGAAAGACTCAGCTGTGTCGTTAGGGCCGTAAGTAATGGTGCCTTGGCGATTCAATGGGCCTATTTGCGTGTAGTTAGCATCAATACCTTCAACGTTTAAAGGTGTAGGTAAGTACCAAGTACCGCGATCGTCAGTTTGACGGGTATAAAGGTTAAGCTCGCCTTTTTCGAAAACTTTAGTGATGTTAACGGTGAACTGGTTGCCTTGTTCAGAGTTGAAGCCCGCATCACGAATGCCTTCTGAGCTCTTAATGTAACCACCAACCATGTAGTACAAGTCGTCGTCTAGCGCGCCGCTTGCGACAACATCTACGCGGTTAAGACCGTAGTCAGAAATAGTGTACTTGGCTGATGCTTCTGTTGACTCACCACCGCGCTTAAGACGGAAGTTAGTTGTAAGACCTGGTTGGCCGTTGCTCACTACAGGGTTCGGACCACCGCGTAAACCTTCAACCATTTCAATTGTGTCGTCGATGCGAAACAGCTGAGAGTTCTCAAGGAAAGACAGCGTAGGTGCAGGGTAAATAGGAGAGTTCTCAAGCGCAATAGTTAAGAACGGGGCATCGCCACCACCTGGGAAACCACGAACAAAAACGTTCGCGCCAGACTCACCGCCTGAGCTTTCAACCCAAACACCTGGAATAGCCTTAAACAGATCGGCCGTAGACTTAGGTGCGAGTTTTTCAATGTCGCTTGCATCGATATTCGTTACCGCGAAGCTTGCGTCAATTTTTCTAATCCCTGCGCCGCCCGGCGTACCACTGACAACAATAACTTCTGCGTTGTCTTTCGCTTTTTGCTTGACGTCTTCTTGTGCCATGGCAGGCTGCGTTAGTGCTACCGCTACTGCACTCGCCAGCATTCCTTTTGTAAACAACGTTTTCATGGTGTGTGCTCCCGAAAATGTTCTATTGCGTTGTTAACTGAATGCGTTAAACAGGTTTAAAAATTGTTATACGCATCACGATTGCGAAACAAAATAGATCTGTTTGCAAACGATTGCAAGGATAAAATGCAATCGTTTGCAAATTTTTTGTTTATTGTTGTTAACATGGTTTTACGCTAAGGCGATTCGCGCTATATTGTTTTTTCGGCTACAGTGCTGACGATTTATCCGGTTTTAGCCACTGCTTTATGCTTTTATTTCAAAGCGGCTGTCGCGGATAACAAGGTACAAAAAATATTATTAGAGAATGGTCACATTGGTTTCTGAAACAAAACTCACCTTAGCGAAGTTGGCTGATATTGCAGGTGTATCAACATCTACGGCATCTCGGGCATTAAAAGATAATCCGCTTATCAAACAGGAAACCCGAAGCAGAATTCAGGCACTTGCTAAAGAGCATAACTTCAGTATTAACGCGGCTGCTAGCCGTTTAAGAACACAGAAAACGCATGTAATTGCGGTGATCTTAAATCTAATCGATAACACCGAGCAAAGCACCACAGACCCTTTCTTACTTAAGCTGGTGGGTGAGTTAAATCAGGCACTAAACGCCGAAGGTTATGAGCTACTGCTGTCTAATTCTTTTATGGCGTCGGATGACTGGGCGAATTATTTTATTCGCAGCCAGCGAGCCGACGGCATTATTGTTATAGGACAAGGTAAATCTACTGCCAAGATTGACAGAGCGGCACAATCGGGGATTCCCATTGTTGTGTGGGGCGATGCGAAAACAGAAGCGCCGTATCCTATCATTGGCGGCGACAACTATCTTGGCGGCTACACGGCAACCCAGCATTTGCTAAGCCACGGCGCTAAACGCATCTTGTTCTTAGGTGACTCTGAGCACGCTGAAATGCAAGAGCGCCACAAAGGGTATGCGCAGGCACATAAAGACGCTAACGTGCCAATAGATGCGCAGTGCACTTGCGCTATAGACATTACCTCTAAAGCGGCTTACCAATATATTAACGAGCGCATAAAAGCGAATGGCTTAGACTTCGACGGAATCGTATGCGTAAGCGACATGGTAGCGTTGGGCGCATTGAAAGCGCTTAAAGAGCGCTACGTTGGTATTCCAAGCGATGTTGGCATAGTGGGGTACGACGATATTTCACTTGCTGAGCTCATGCACCCTTCGTTAACAACAGTGCGTCAAAACACCCAGCAAGCGGCAAAAGAAATGGTGACTCAGCTTTTAAATCAGTTTGAAAATAAACCGACAGAAAGTCAGGTAGTTGAAACCACATTAATAGCCCGTCGTTCTACACAGCACAGCGACTAATATTCTGCTTTTTTATCAGCTTTTTACTCACACACGCTATTATTTAACGGGAAGTGTCGGTCGATTGTAAGCATTCGTTAATGCTATTCGGAGCTTTGCAAACGTTTGCATTTTTATTTTCATGCGACTACACTCCTGCATAATTCAGTTAACAGAGTGTTTACACATGTCTCGATTCATGGTCATTGCAGCCATTGCCATAAGCTATTACGTATTTGCCATACTGCTAAACAGTGTGGGCACCGTTATCCTGCAATCGATCAATAGCTTCGACATCAGTAAGCCAGAGGCGAGTACACTAGAAGGTTTTAAAGACCTCTCTATCGCAATTGTCTCGTTCCTAGTGGCGAGTTTCATCCCAAGGGTTGGCTACAAACTTTCAATGCTACTTGGATTAGCATTAGTAGCCGTTGCCTGTGCGCTTACACCTTCTATCGCAAGCTTTTGGTTCATTAAAGTGTTGTTTGCCTGTATAGGTACCGCATTTGCGCTAGTGAAAGTGTCGGTTTACGCCATCATTGGTCAGTTGTCATCAACTACTAAAGCGCACTCATCGTTAATGAACACTATTGAAGGTATTTTTATGTTGGGCGTGCTGTCTGGCTACTGGGTGTTCGCCGGGTTTATCGACCCCAATAACGACGCCTCATTATCTTGGCTAAACGTCTACTACTTACTTGCCGCATTGGTTGGCTTTACCTTAATTGTTGTGGCACTAGCACCTATAAAACCAGTAGAGAAAGCACAATCAGACGGTCTGGCAAGTGAGTTCTTCAGTATGTTAAAGCTAGCCTACAAGCCTCTGGTGTTAGTGTTTATATTCTCTATCTTCTTGTACGTGTTAATAGAGCAGGGCATAGGTTCGTGGCTGCCAACCTTTAACAAAGAGGTGCTAGGCTTACCTACTCAAGTTAGCATTCAAATAACCAGTATTTTTGCTATCGCATTAGCCGTTGGGCGCTTAACCGCTGGCGCGGTACTTACGCGAATGAATTGGTATCCCTTCTTAAATATCTGTTTGGCAGGTATGGCTACGGTTATGCTGCTAAGCCTACCACTTGCCGAAAATGTGTCGGATAGCACCATTGCCAGCTGGGCTGATGCCCCAATAGCTGCGTTTCTCATTCCGTTAATTGGTTTGATGATGGCGCCTATCTACCCTGTATTAAACTCGGTAATGCTAAGTGCGTTGCCTCAACATCAACATGCACCGATGACAGGGCTAATTGTTGTATTTTCTGCATTAGGTGGAACCACAGGCTCAATTGTAACGGGGTTTATCTTCGACGCAGTGGGCGGGCAGCAAGCATTTTATCTATCTCTTATTCCGATAGGCGCATTAGTAGTAACCCTATTCTTCTTTAAAAAAGCGTCTTCTTCTCTATCGCCTAAAGGTGCGCAGTAATTATGAGTTCTTCTTCACACAACTGGCGAGACAGCTTGTCGTTTTTCGCCAGCGACCTGTTTAAGCAAGTGCAAATGGCACAGCTTTTTCCTGACAGCAAAACTTTTGCTGATGCTATTGTTAAAACAGATCTTAACACCGTATTAGGTGCATACGATAAGGCGTGTTTAGAGGCACAAGAAAGTGGTGAAGCTGTCGATTTAGCCACTTTTGTAAATACCCATTTCGATATTCCAGAAATGATCAGTGCAACCTCGCAAACCAAGTTTGCAAACGTAGCCGACTATATCGAGCACATGTGGCAGGTGCTAACGCGCACTCCCGACACTGAGCAGAAAGATAGCTTGATAGCCCTAACTCGCCCTTACATAGTACCGGGCGGACGTTTTCGTGAAATCTACTACTGGGATACATATTTTACCGCGCTTGGCTTAATTGACGCGGGGCGCACCGACATGGCAATTAACATGTTGGTGAATTTTGTAGATATTTTAAATGAAGTAGGCTGCATTCCTAACGGCAATCGCGCTTATTATTATTCTCGCAGTCAGCCTCCTATTTTGGCGTTATTTTATAACTTGCTTAAAGACGCACTAAGCGACCAGCAAAAAGAGTACGTTATTTGGGGCTTGAAGAAAGAATACCAGTTTTGGATGAATGGAGCGGGCGAGAGCGCATCACAGAAAAGTGCGGCGCAACTTCGTACCGTCACCATGCCATGTGGCGCAATACTCAACCGTTACTTTGATACCGAGCCAACGCCTCGCCCTGAGTCTTATCGAGAAGACATCGAAACAGCAGAGCACATTGGCGCAGATAAAAGTCAGTTCTACCAGCACGTTCGCGCGGCTTGCGAGTCGGGTTGGGACTTCAGCTCTCGCTGGCTTGCCAATCCAGATTCACTGGCAAGTATTCGTACTACCGAAATTATCCCAGTCGATTTAAATGCTCTACTGGTCACGCTTGAGCAAACCCTGGCAAGCGTGACTAAAGGAGCCGAGCAAGCTCGCTTTAACACAGCCGCTACGACGCGAATTAATGCAATAAACACCTATTTGTTTAACGCTGAAAAGGCAGGCTATTTTGACTATCACTTCCCCACACAGACTCAAACCAATGTCGTGTCAGCGGCTATGTGTGTGCCGTTGTTTGTTGGTATCGCCAATGACCAACAAGCGGAAGGGGTACGCGCAATAGTAATGAATACCTTGCTGAAAGAAGGCGGAGTGGTAACCACTTCCAACACTACATCGCAACAGTGGGATGCACCAAATGGCTGGGCACCACTTCAACTTTTCGCCGTCGAAGGGTTGCGTAATTACGGGTTTGATATGCAGGCACAAACCATTATGTTGCGTTTTTGCAAAACCATAGAAAACCACTTCGCAACAAGCGGCGTGTTGCTAGAAAAGTACAATGTATGTGACCCAGAAATAAAAGCAGGCGGCGGTGAATACGACGTTCAGCTAGGTTTCGGTTGGACCAACGGCGTGTATACCCGCTTTCAATCGTATTTGAACCAATAGTAATGCTACGGCTAAAACAAAAACGCGCGGTACCGTATAAACGGGCCGCGCGTTTTTTATTGCGTAAGCACTAATTGCTGTCGGTTCGGTTACCCATATCAATCGACATGGCAATATCATCAAGTATCTCGTTTAGCCCCGTAATTTTTTCGTTAGCAATGAATACGCTCATTTGGGACTCAACCACAATATGGTCAGAAGACGCTTCATTTTCAAAGGTATTGTCTAGTGCATTCTGTACGCGGTCGAAGAACTGCCTTGCACTTCGTTCTTCAATATTGTGCAGACACAAAATAAATTGCTCGGTACCAAACCGCCCTAAAATATCGTTGCCTCGAGTAACATTTTGAAGGGTTTGCGCAATTTGTCGCAACACCAAGTCGCCTTTTGTAGAACCCATTTTGCGCGTTATTTCACGAAGGTTACTAATGTCGAATATGGCAATGGCGATGGCTCGGCCTTTTTTCGGCGCATCAAGTTTATTTATTCGAGCAATGGCTGAGTCTGCATTAAGTAGCAATGTCACAGGGTCAATCGCTTTGCGCGCTAGGTGCTTTCTGCGAAGCACATAGCCAGTAATACCGCTTACCAGCAAGAAAATAATGATAGCGGCATAAAGGGTGTTTTTACGCTGATCTTCCGCTTGTTCAATAGCCGATTCCAAGTCATAAATGCGGGTATATAAGTTTGCGGCCCCTATAACCAGTGACGAGTCTTGAGTAACTTCACGGCGTTTAGTCACTTCTTTAGAATAAATGTCGTGCGCCTCTTTCGCCTTCTCTAGATCCTGTAGCGCTATATACATAGACACATTAAAGCTCAGGTAGTCTAAGTTTGAATGAAACACTGGAGGTATGGCGTCGTCACTTAGTGCTTCGATACCTGAAATATATTGCTTAATACAGGCTAGATCGTTCTCGACCAGACAAATTTCGGCTTTATGCCAGTTTACAAGTAGCTCGCCTAATGAACTTGATATATTTGAAGAGGCCTTTTCCAAATCGGGGAGCGTATAGGCTAACTTGTTGTAGTCTTGCGTTTTTCGATAATAAATAGACAGTGCATACTGATAGAGAAAGTTAGTAAGTGGTGTGTCTATTTCATTATTAAGCGAGCCTAGTTCTAGAATGCTTTGGTAGGCGCGCTCGGTTTGGCCGCTGCTTAGCAATGACACAATGGCGCTAATAAGAATACTTACCTTATTACTGCCTTCATATACTTGCAGCCCCATTTCATGAGCTTTTAAATATTGTTCGGCGGCTAATGCGTGTTGCTCCAAACCGGCATAAAGCAAGCCAATAGAATTATGGATATGTGCTAATTCGCCAGGGCTTCCATTGTTGGAGTAACGCTTAAGCACACCAAACATCTTGCCTAATCTTATTTCAGGAGACGTAGTTTCCGAGCAATAGCTAATAAGTCCTAAAGAAGAGCTGGTAAAGATATCGCTGTGGCGCTCTGGCGATGAGAGTTCTTGGGCTTGCTGGTAGTACTTACAGCGGGCTGGATTTTCTCTGGCGTCGTATGAAAAGCCAATTTGATAAATAGCAGACGCAAACGCATAAGAGCTTTCATCAATGTCATTTTGCATGATCGCTTTAAGCAGCATGGTTTCAGCTTCTTCGTATTTCCCCCGGCAAATTAAAAACTGCCCTTTGGCTACGGTTAACGCGAAACGCTGTTGCGAAGTAAGCGACTCTAGCGCGAGTGTGTCTTCAAGTTCAGGAAATAGAGACTGGTTAGGACAGTCATAAGAAGGTGTGCGTACCTTTTCGATAACGGCATCGATATTGTCGTTTGCCAATGCAGCAAAAGAAGCTAGCGCAACGCTCAAGAAAGAGAATACTGTTAAGGATAACCTTTGAACCATGAGAAATAACGTTTTTGTTTTTTCTTCATAATATCGATTTGAACCCCGAACTACTACACGGAGCACCTAAAAGTTAGCTATTTTTTGTATCTTAATGCGTCTACTGTTTTCTAATCGTTAAGCTAGGTAAGCACGTGTATGTATTTGCAATGCCTGCTAGTGGGCAGGCGACCCAAAACTAACCAAAATTGCCACTCCAACCAAGGCAACCGCAGACCATACAATAGTTGCCTTGGTAGCACGTTCTCCAAGTACCCACGCAACCCCTAGCGACATTAATGCGCTTGTAGCAATAAGGGTTTGAACCACGGCCGCTTTTGCATAGGCAAACGCAAACATTTGTAGGTAAATAGCAGCAGTAGTGCCAAGTAACGTGGCTAACACAAAAGCGGGCCATACCCGTTTTCCGCTGTCGTTTTCATAGTTAATAACGGGCATGTAACGTGTTTTGGTTAGGGCTATAAGCGGCACCACAAATACCATACCGCCCACAAGGCGCAAGAACGCAGCGCTGGCCGCGTCAATTTCACCGGCACTTAAAATGTCGCGGCTAACTACGGCACCAACCGCCTGACATAACGCCGCGCCCACACCATACAAATAGCCACTGGTTGCAAACACGTGTGTAGTGCTGCGTTTGCGTACCTTTATAACCATATCCACCGAGAATAGCACCACAGCAACGCCAACCCACTGCTGCCAGGTAATCCATTCGCCAATAAACGCCATAGCAAAAAGGGCAGTGAATAAAGGCGCAAGGGTTTCGGCTACCAACACTGCTTGGCTATCGCCAATACTTTGTAAGGCTTTAAAAAAGCAAGTGTCGCCAATGCCTATACCAATAAGCCCGCTAAGCAATAACCAAAAAACAGCATGAGTGCTAAGCCCCGTAGGCTGAACTACCACTAAAACCACTGCCAAAATGGCAATAGAAATAAGCCCCTTCCAAAAGTTCATGGTAAGCGGCGAAAAAGCATTACCTGTTCCACGGAATAAACGTGCAGCAATTGCCCAACAAAGCGCTGTACCTAGCGCAGCAAAAACACCCATAAATTACCTGTTAAAACTTTGCCCAAAAACGCTGGGGCAAATAAGTAGCCTGTCAAAAAGAGCGGCTATGCTAATGCAAGGTGTGGGCAGGGTAAACTTAAATCACATCAGTAGTTTTTAATTAAATATATTGAAGCCTTAAGCAAACGTAACTGAAGGCTAAAGGCATTCGTGGCATTATGTTGGCGATAAGGTTAATGAGTAAGAATAGCACTGCATTATTATGAGCAGGGGCTTACTAAATCCAGTAACAACAGCGAAGTAAAAGGGCTAAAAAAGCGTGAGTATTGAGCAGATGAACTTAACCGGCGTTAAAGGTGTAATATTCGATTTAGACGGCACCTTGGTAGAGTCTAGCCTTAACTTTACACAAATGCGCGCAGATGTAGGCTGCCCACAGCAAGAAGACATTCTTACCTTTGTAAATGCCCTAAGCTGCGCTAAAACCAAAGCCAATGCTCACCGCGCTATTTTGCAGCACGAACTGGACGACGCGCAAAATGCCAAGTGGTTACCCATTGGCAAAGCCATGGTAGAAAAGGTGCAGGCACACAAACTCCCCATGGCGATAGTTACCCGCAACTGCCGCCAAGCCACCGCCATTAAGGTAGCCAATAACGGCATACCTATCGATTACGTACTTACCCGCGAAGATGCCCCAGCCAAGCCCGACCCAACCGCATTATTGATGGTGGCGAACACATGGCAGCTTCAACCGGAAGACTGCCTGTATGTAGGCGACTTTATTTATGACCAGCAAGCCGCCGAGAATGCTGGGATGAGGTGGTTTTTGGTTTAGATATCGACCTTATGTCCTGACGGTGGGGTTGGTATTTCAGGTAAGATCATCACTAAATCCTCTTCTCTAAAATAGGAATATCCAGTTCCGCCATATACTTTAGTATATTCTACCTCGCTCAACTCTTGCATGTTTATATTTTGTTCGATAATCATAGTCAGTTCCCTTTAAATTAGATTGATATTGCCTAAAAGCGCTGAAAGATTAACAAGGCTACTGACATATGGATTTGCAGTTGAAGACAAAAAATAGATTCAATGAAGAATTTTTGGTACTTGGCGCAATATTGATATTTTTCTGTCTCATTTTCTCAAATAACGCCAAAGCTCTCGGCGTTACGCTAAATGGTAAAACCAAGTTTGCAGGTGTTCCCGCCGGGATTATTAGGGATATTGAAGTTGTGGGCGACGCAGTCTATATCGCATCTGAAAATGGTGTTTTTAAGTATCTTGGCGGGCAGTCTGAAAAAGTAAGCTATGGCTCATCTCTAAGTGACAGAGGTACAGTTTCAGACCTTTATTTTGATGGCGAGGTTACGCTATGGATTGTTGAATTTGGAGTGGGAGTTTACAAGCTGAACGTGGAAACTGGCATAGCAGAAAGTTTTCACAGAGAAAGCAAATGGCCCAAATACGCCTGGAAAATAGGGGTTCTAGATCAACACGTTGTAGTGTCTCTTATAAAGGGAATTATTGTTGTTGATAAAGAATCGGGGCAACTACAGAAATGGGCATCCAATATTGGCGTTGGAAATGTAGAAGACGTTTTGTCGCTCTCAGTTTCAAATCACGGAATAGTATATTTAGCATCGAGAGACGGGCTGATAATAGTTGATTCGGAAAAAAAAGTTAGTGAAATAATAACTATCAATAGTTCGTTAAGCCGTCTCTCCTCTGTTGAGTCCGTTTCAACACACGACTCAATTGTTTATATCGGCGGTAAAGAGGGGGTTTATGCTTGGGATAAGTCAACTCAGAATAAATCCTTTTATCCATTTGAATCCCAAGAATCTTTTGGGCCCGTCTCTGATATACATGTCACACAAGAAGGTAGACTATTTGTCGCATCAGGCGGTCTATTCGAAGTAAAGGCAGGAAAAATAATTAAGCCTGACTTTATGTTGCCTCTAATAACGTCAGAGGGAATAAAGAGCATTGTCAAAATTGCAGAATTACTTTCAGGAGAGTTACTACTCGCCTCTTCGCAATTAGGGTTGGTGTCTATCACTCGGTCCCATGAATCTATAAACCTTATTCATCAAAAAGAACAAGTATTAAGGAGAAATATCAAATCTTTTGGGAGCAGTGAGGATTTTGGGTTTGCTGTACGTACCAAAGACGAAAGCTTTCTAATCAATTTAGAAACTGGAGAGCTTACTCCCTCAAATTTTTGGGATAAGAATAGCTGCATAGATGGGAAATTGAACGAGGCACTTTCGAGTGCTGCGACAGCTAGTAAGGGGTATGACTACTGTAGCTCTGATATTTCACACGTTATCAATACCACTGATTCTCGAGTTTATTTCTACCATGATGACGGAGAGGCAGCGTCTTATAGCATTATTGAAGATGGCTTGATTGTCGATGAAATACCAGCTCCCAAACAGATGCTCAGCTCGTTATTAACTACATCCGGTGAAATAGCGGGCTTCGATGCTAACAGTAATTTCCATATTCAAATGTCTAAATTCAACTGGAAGTCAATTTCTCCTGACGAAGGAAATTGGGTTGGGCTAACTTGTTTAATGGAGTTGGAGAATTCTTTTTTACTCTGTACATCGGGGCAAGGAGTTAAGTCGATTGATAAGCGTACCGGGAAAATTGCTTCATCAGCTTTACTTAAAGGAACGGGTGCTAGGTTCATCAGGGGAGCACTGTTAAGTTCAAATAACAATTTATGGTTTTTGACTAATATGGGGCTCTTTGTCAAAACAGTGGATGGGAATTTAATTTCTTTTAATGACAATGATGGAATTTTCGATACTGACTTTGAATATCGAGGCATAAATGAATTGGGAAGTCGCTTAATTATCCTAGGCGATAAGTATTCGTATTTAATTGATGAAACGAAAGCCATATCTGCTATGAAGGCAAAGGAAGGTATCAAGAGTCGAGTCGTGATCACTCGTATTCAATGGATGACGAAAGATTTCGAGTCGCAAGCGCTACTTCCAAAAACTGGAGAATCTATCCGTCCCATTATACTGGAGAATGACTTTGATACCTTTTCTGTGGATATTAGAACAAACAGTTTTTCAGATAATGATACTCAAAAAATAGCGTATCGAATTATAGGTATAGATAATGAATGGAAAGTACATCCTTTATCGCAAGCTTTTCTAACCTTATCAGACCTAGATTCTGGCAGTTATGAGTTTCAAGCGAAGGTTAAAGGTGATGGAAACCCCATATCTTCGGTAATTTTCGAAGTAAAGCCGCCAATTTATCTGCAAAAGTATGCATTCGTAAGTTACTTCATTTTCGCTTTAGCTCTTTTTGCAGCCTATAAATTGAACTATTTGACGATGGTTTGGGGTTACTTCAAAACAACCAAAGCCTACAACCATCTTACCCGCTACGAAATAACAGATGGGCAATCAAAATTTGAAAAAATGCTCCGTAGTAAAGAGCGATTCATTAACGAAATCACGCACGAACTTCGCACGCCTATTCAACTCATCAACGGTTCGTTAGAAAACATGTCTCATACATCCAATTTAGCGAGTAAAGAACTAATTTGCGTTCAGGACAACATGAAGAGGGTTGAGCAGTTAGTAAATCAAATGAACCAAGATGTGCCTAAGGCTTCGGCTGCTGCCGACTACTACAGGTCTTACTCACCAGATAATATAAAGTTTATCGCATTATCATTGGAGCCATTAGCTAAGCAGAAAAGACAGAGCTTAGAGGTGCGCATTAAGGGGAAAAAAGAGATTTCCCTTATTAATGACAGTTTAGAGAAAATCTTGGCAAACTTAATTCAAAACGCAATTAGGTTCACTCCAGAGCTTGGCACGATAAAAGTCGTCGCTACACAAGATAGCAAAATGCTTAAAATTATCGTAAGTGACGATGGAGAAGGAATCGAAGACCATCTACAAAATAAAGTATTCGAAAGGTTTACCAAAGGGAGCGGCGAACACGAAGGTCTTGGCATCGGTTTAGCAATGGTCAAAACTTTAGTTGAATTGAACCAAGGTGAAATTGCTTTAGAGAGTCAAAAAGGTGTTGGAACAAAAGTTACCGTCACTTTACCCATTGACGATATTGAATACGTAAATTCACATGCTGAAAAATTGTCACCAGCAAACGCTAAGTCGAATAAAAAATCACTATTAATTGTTGATGATAGCAGAGAGTTTCGCTCTTATTTATTTGATATGTTTTCTAGCAAGTATCGCTGTCTAGTCGCGCGAAATGGTGTTCAGGCGCTAGATGTCATGCAGCACTACTTGGTCGATTTAGTCATCACTGATCAAATGATGCACGAAATGGATGGACTGAGTTTAACAAAAGCAATTCGCAGTAATACTAGCTATGCCAATATCCCTATACTTATGCTAACCGCTGAAACAGGGGCTGAACTAGAAAAATCAGCATTAGAAGAGAAGGTGGATTATTTCTTGGCAAAGCCAGCATCTAATGAGGAAATTACTCTTAGGGTTGAGCATTTGCTGTCGGTCAGAGAAGCAAAAGAACGAGAAGAAGAGGAAAGTGAAGAGCCAGCATTTAAGTTCGGATGCCTGAAAATTCCCGAGTTTGATAACGAAAAGGATATGGCGTTCTATTTAAATTTTATCGCTGTATTGGAAAAGAACTATCACAATGAGTCATTCAATAGAGATCAGGCAGCCTCGCAGTTATTGATAAGTCCAAGAAGCTTGAACCGACGAATGTCAGAGTTGTTTGACTACAACTTTAGCGAGTTTCTTTCACGCTTTAGAATTGAGAAATCCATTCCGTTATTACTCGAGGGCAATAGCATTCTAAATACCTGTTTAGACGTAGGGTTTGGTACCGCGGCTTACTTTTCTACGTCCTTTAAAAAGGTCATGAACTTACCGCCCAAAAAGTTTGTGGAACAATACAATAAAACAGTAGCGTAAAGATAAAACCTAACGGAACTAAATATACCTACGCCTTTCCGCCAAAAAGCCAATCAACAGAAACGATGCTACATAGCCTGCACCTTGGTACTGCCAGGGTAAGTAGGCTAGGGTGTGTTTTAAGAACGGTGCGCCGTACAAGGTTAGTGCACCATAGCCAAAGGCACACAGCACTACAAACAAACTAACGCGAATGGTGAAATGGTAAGGTGCCAGTATGCGTTTCACATGGCCGTTAATCAGGTCGCCGTACACCACTAAAATAGTAGCCATAAGCATAATGCTCATTTCGGTGTAATACGGGCTTAAGGCGCGAGAAAGGGCACTGAAAAGTTCACTCATAAAATTACTACTATTATGATGTTGTTACTGTGTGCCCATTATAACCACGTCAAGGTCAAAAGCGTTAGCTAACGCCTTTATTAAGTGCGCTTACTGCTTTAAAACCTTGTTCAATAGTGGCAATGCGGTCGGTGGTTTGATCGCGCTCTACAAATTTATGTTCAATACCGGCTAACTTGCCGTGCGCGAATATCTCTTTAAAGTTAATGGTGCCTGTGCCCACGTCAGCAAAGCTGCCGTCTTCGGCCATATCTTTTACATGCCAAAGTTTAAAACGGCCTGGGTACTGCTTAAAGTAATCAACGGGGTTTTTACCTGCTTTTACCGTCCAGTATAAATCCAGCTCCATGGCAACAAGATCAGGGTCGGTCTGAGTTATAAGCACGTCTAATGGTGTCTTACCGTCACGTACTTCAAATTCAAAATCGTGGTTGTGGTAGGCAAGCGTAATACCTTCTTTCTTACACGCTTCACCGATGGTGCTTAGCTTATCGGCAAGGGCTTGGTATGGCGCAATACCTGTACCGCGTTGCGCTTCGCTAAGCCAAGGAACTACCAAGTACTTGTGACCAACGGTTTGTGCGTCATCTAAAATTTGAGACAAGTTAGTATCGAACGCGTCTAACTGAATATGAGCCGAAGGCGCAGTAAGGCCATTGTCATCAAGCAGTTGCTTAATTTCCTTTGCGCTATGGTCAAAGTAGCCTGCAAATTCCATTTCCGAATAACCAACATCAGCGACCAGTTTAAGCGTAGCCGGCACACTTACCTTCATAATATCTCTAAGCGTATAAAGCTGCAGACCAACAGCACTCTTATGCATGCCCTTCATCATAGCTCCTTTATCACTGCCATGCCCGTGCGCCAAAACAGCAGGAGCGCTCATAGCCGCCAGTAATCCAGACGAATATTTAATGAACTGTCGTCTAGAAACGTCAGAACCAATGTTGCTGGCCGCGTCTAACATTGCTTTCTTACTTAAGTTTTCTTTACTTAAATTCACTGCTTGCTCCTTTTCTGTGGTGGTACATAGGTGATGGCGCGTGGCTATCATCAATTAACCCAAAGCTTTGCCCGTGCTCTCGCGCACAATAAGTTCAAACGGCATAATAACCTTTGGGGCCTTTCGAATTTTTCCGTTAAGTAAGTCCACCAGTAGCGTAACTGCCGTTCTGCCAAACTCTTCTGCGGGTTGGGCAATAGTGGTTAACGGTGGGTCGACAAATGCCGAAAAGGCAATGTCATCGAAGCCTGCCACTGAAATGTCGTTAGGCACATTCAAGTTAGCTTGCTTAAAGGCTTGCATGGCTCCAATAGCAGTCTCGTCGTTCTCACAAAACACGGCGGTGGGTCTATTTTCAAGGTGACTAATGGTTTCCCCGGCGTTGTATCCGGCCTGTAATGTAAAATCCCCTGGGAATAACAAGTTTTCATCAAAAGCAATATTGGCTTGCGCTAACGCGTCTTTATATCCAACCAAGCGCTCTTGGGTAAGCGGGCTTGAATTAGGTCCTTTGATCATGGCTATACGGGTGTGGCCTAATGAAATTAAGTGCTCGGTCATTGCTTTGGCTGCAGCACGGTTGTCTAACGACACAACAGGGTACTGGCCATCGTCAATCACCTCACAGGCATTCACCATAGGAAGTAGGCCGTTGTCGTTAATCATCGTGGCATCAAATGGGTTGTGCGCACGTAACTGTATAAGCCCATCAGCCTGAGAAGTGCTTACCATCTTGGCGTAATGGCTTTCTATTTCACTATTACCAAGCGTATTGGCAAGTAAAATGGAATAACCCAGTTCTGCTGCCGCTTCCTGCATACCGCTAATAACACGGGCAAAAAATACGTTCGCTACTGTGGGCACCAATACCACTAAATTGTGCGTTTTTCCCGAGCGAAACTTTACCGCCATTAAGTTAGGTTTATATCCAACTGCTTGAACAGCGGCCATTACCTTATTGCGCGTTTTGGGAGAAACACGCTCTGGTTGTTGTAATGTTCTTGATACGGTAGCGACCGACACGCCGGCACTATCTGCTACATCTCTAATATTTGCCATGTACGTTGTTGTTGTTTGTTATTTCACTCGCGCATTGTAAACCTAACCCAGTAGAGGTGTGGTCTATACGATGGTAGCGAATTCAAAATTTACGCGAAATTAATATGTAACCGTTTTCATTTTAAGCAAAAGAATACGCACTTTCATTAAAACGTCAAAGGTTATTTGTAGGATTTATGTAAATTTGAGCTAGTGTTATGTTCAAATTTGGTGCAGAAATAGGCCAGTTGAGGGAGTGATACCCGGCTAGTACCGCACTATTTGTAAACTTTAGATTAATAAAATGCTGCTTTTTGTATTGACCATTAAAATGTAACGGGTTACATTTTGTGGCATTAGTAACACCAATAGTGCGTTTGCACACAGAGGAATTTCAATGCAACCAATTCGAATGGGAATGATCGGAGGCGGGGAAGGCGCATTTATCGGTGCCGTGCATCGTCATGCCGCAGGGTTAGATGGGAACTACCAGTTGGTGTGTGGCGCATTTAGCCGCAACGAAGAAAATAATATGCGTACGGCTTCTGCGTTGAATGTTTCTACATCGCGTACATACGGCAGTTGGCAGACAATGTTAGAAGAAGAAGCCAAGTTACCTGAGCAGCAGCGCATGCAGGTTGTGGTTATCGTGACACCTAATCATCTTCATGTACCTATTTCACTTGCCGCAATTAAGGCAGGCTTTCACGTCTTCTGTGAAAAACCAGCAGGCGTTAGCTTTGCAGAAGTAAAAGAGCTTCAAGATGTTATTCACGCCAGTGAGTCGCTATACGGCTTGGCTCATACCTACCTTGGTTACCCTATGGTTTGGCAAGCCCGTCATCTCGTTGAAAGCGGTAAGCTGGGCAACATTCGAAAAGTGTATGTTGAGTATCCGCAAGGCTGGTTGTCTGGCGAAGAAGAAACGCACAATAAGCAAGCGCAGTGGCGTACCGACCCAGCAATTTCTGGCGCAACGGGCGCCATGGGCGACATCGGCACTCATGCCTTTGGACTTGTTGAGTTTGTATTAAACGACAGTGTTACCTCGCTATGTGGCGAGTTAAACACGCATGTTGAAGGACGCCGATTAGATGACGACGGCGCCGCGCTTATTAAAACTAAGAAGGGTGCGTCGGGCGTGCTGATTGCTTCGCAGGTATGTGCTGGTGAAGAAAACGCGTTGAAGATCCGTGTCTACGGTGACAAAGGTGGCTTGGAGTGGCATCAAATGGAGCCAAACTCCGTTATCTATCGCCCTGTTGATGCCCCTTATCAAGTGTTTAGAGCGGGCCAGGGTCAAGTTGGGTTATGTGATGCTGCATCTGCACGTTGTCGTGTTCCAGCTGGCCACCCAGAGGGCTACTTAGAAGCAATGGCAAATTTGTATACCGATTTTGCTAAAGCGGTACGCGCGAATCAAAAAGGCAAAGCTGATGGCGTTCCAGGAATAAATTCAGGCATACGCGGAATGGTATTTATCGATGCCATGCTTGCTAGTACCGACAGCGACACCAAATGGGAGTCGGTTAGTCAGGAAGGAACGCAGTAATGCAATTACAACATACAATGAAAAAGGTGAGCGCTTATGGCTACTAACCAACAACCAATAAAAGGGCCTGCTATCTTCCTTGCTCAGTTCATGGGAAAAGACGCGCCATTCGATACGCTCGAGAATATGGCGAAGTGGGCAGCGTCGCTTGGTTACAAGGGAATACAGGTACCTACTGATCCTAGTCTGTTTGATTTAGAAAAAGCAGCTGAGAGCCAAGAGTATTGCGACAACATCGCTAAAATTTGCAAAGACGCTGGCGTAGAAATTACTGAACTATCGACGCACTTACAAGGTCAGCTAGTGGCGGTTCATCCCGCTTACGACGAGTTATTCGATAACTTTGCGCCGGCGCATTTACACGGCAAGCCACAAGAGCGAACCGAATGGGCAATTAATCAGCTTAAATGTGCGGCTATTGCCAGCAAGCGCTTAGGATTGAAAGCTCACGCTACCTTTTCTGGTGCATTAATGTGGCATTTGGTTTACCCGTGGCCTCAGCGTCCTGCTGGCTTGGTTGAGCAAGGCTTTGCTGAATTAGCCAAGCGTTGGAAACCCATTCTCGATGCATTCGACGATGCGGGTGTTGACGTATGCTACGAAATTCATCCCGGGGAAGACTTGCACGATGGGGCTTCGTTCGAACAGTTTTTAAAAGCTGTAGATAACCACCCACGAGCAAATATTCTTTTCGATCCGAGTCACTTTGTTTTACAGCAGCTTGACTACCTTGACTTCATTGACCGCTACCACAGCCGGATCAAAATGTTTCACGTTAAAGACGCCGAGTTCAATCCGAACGGTAGAAACGGTGTGTACGGCGGCTATCAAGACTGGCAAGACCGCGCGGGACGTTTTCGTTCCCTTGGCGACGGCCAAGTCGACTTCAAAGGTATTTTCAGCAAGCTTACCCAGTATGGCTTCACAGGTTGGGCGGTACTTGAGTGGGAATGCTGCTTAAAAGACAGTGCGCAAGGTGCAGCAGAAGGCGCACCGTTTATCGCTTCACACATTATCGAGCCAAGCAAATATGCGTTTGACGACTTTGCTGGTGGAGAGGTTAGTGAAGCGAAGAACAATCGTATTTTAGGCCTTGAGCGCTAAGCGCCATCAATAGGATAACAATAACTATGATAACCCTACGCCTTAGTTTGATGATGTTCCTCCAGTTCTTCATTTGGGGAGGCTGGTTTGTAACATTAGGCACGTATCTATCAAATACCCTGTCTGCCAACGGTGGGCAAATTGGCATGGCCTTCTCAACCCAAAGTTGGGGCGCCATCATTGCCCCCTTCATTGTGGGCCTTATTGCTGACCGATTCTTTAATGCAGAAAAGATCCTCGGCTTATTACATATTGTTGGCGCCGTGCTTATGTACTTTATGTATCAAGCGAATGATTTTGCCAGCTTCTACCCTTATGTGTTGGCTTACATGATTGCGTACATGCCTACGCTTGCTTTGGTTAACTCAGTGTCATTCGGGCAAATGGTTGACCCATCCAAAGAGTTCGGAAAAGTTCGTGTGTGGGGCACTATCGGCTGGATTGTGGCAGGCCTTATGATTAGCTATGTCTTCTCATGGGATTCTGCCCAGTCTATTGCCGATGGTATGCTCAAAAACACGTTCTTATTGTGCAGCGTTGCTTCGCTAATGTTGGGCGTATTCAGTTTTACACTGCCAAACACGCCACCTCAATCTGGCGGTAAAGCGGTAACTATACGCGACATTCTTGGCTTGGACGCGTTGGCACTGTTAAAAGACAAAAACTTCTTTGTATTCTTTCTTTCATCTGTACTTATTTGTATTCCACTGGCGTTTTACTACCAGAATGCGAACCCTTTCCTTACGGAAATAGGCGTTGAAAATGCAACGGGCAAAATGACACTTGGTCAGGTTTCCGAAGTGTTGTTCATGTTGGCTCTGCCGGTATTTTTGAACCGTTTCGGCATTAAAGCCACGTTGGTGATAGGTATGGCGGCGTGGGTTGTTCGTTATGCACTGTTTGCATACGGGAACGCTGACGAAGGCTTGTTCATGCTTATTGTTGGTATTGCGCTGCACGGTATTTGTTACGACTTCTTCTTTGTATCAGGGCAAATCTATACCAATGCAAAGGCGGGCGAGAACGTAAAAAGTGCAGCGCAGGGGCTAATTACCTTAGCGACATATGGCGTAGGTATGCTGGTGGGTTTCGCGGTTGCTGGCGCAATTACCGATACCTACACGATGGAAACAGGTGCGCATAGTTGGCAGCAGGTTTGGTTATTCCCAGCAGGGTTTGCCGCGGTTGTGTTAGTGCTATTCGCCATTCTGTTCAGAAAAGAGAAGGTGGATGCAGATGCATAACATTACCCGCAGAAAGTTACTTCAGAGTATGGCAATGACAGGAGCCGGTATTGCCGGAACAGGGTTGGCTGCTGCTAGTTTAGTTACTGCCATGCCCGCCGTAGCGAGCACAAAAGGAACGAACAGTAGTAATACTGTGAATACGCCACTTAAAGGTAATGTAAATCACTCAGTAAGCAGATGGACCTACGGCGACTTGAGCATTGAAGAGTTGTGTCAAACCGTTAAGGATTTAGGGTTTGGAGCCATTGACTTGGTAGGCCCTGAAGATTGGCCTGTGTTAAAGCAGTACGGCATCGACTCTTCTATGTGTAACGGCGCCGAGATAAGCCTTGAAGACGGCTTCATCCACAGTGAACTACATGATGAACTAGAAGCGCGTTATATAAAGCACATCGATTTGGTCGCTGATGCAGGCTATACAAATCTTATCTGCTTTAGCGGCAATGCCCGAGGCATGTCACGAGAAGAGGGACTTGAAAATGCGGTTAAAGGGTTAAAGCGCATTTTACCTCATGCTGAAAAACGCAATGTAGTGATTTTCATGGAGCTGTTTAACAGTAAAGTCGACCACCCTGATTACATGGCCGACAATTCTGCATGGGGAATAGAGCTGTGCAAACGCCTAGGCTCAAAGCACTTCTCACTACTTTACGATATCTACCACATGCAAATTAATGAGGGGGATATCATCCGAACTATTCGAGATAACTATCAGTACTTTGGTCATTACCATACGGCTGGCGTACCTGGGCGTCACGAAATAGATGCTTCTCAAGAACTCAATTATGAAGCAATAGCTAAAGCCATTGTCGAGACCGGATTTAAAGGCTACTTAGCACAAGAGTTTATACCCACACCGAAAACCAAAGCCAACAGAATAGCGTCGCTACAACAAGCGATCCATATCTGTGATGTGTAACGTGCGAACAGGCACAGCGACGAATTAAGTTTTAAGGACGTGTTATGGCGAGTAACGAATATGATGCAATAGTTATTGGATCTGGTATCAGTGGCGGTTGGGCTGCTAAGGAGCTAACTGAAAAGGGCCTAAAAGTGCTCATGTTAGAACGTGGCCAAAATATCGAGCATATTAAAGATTATAAAAATGCGCATAAAGAGGATTGGGATTTTCCTCACCGAGATCTGCCTACTCAGGCTATGAAAGTTGACTACCCTGTGCTTAAGCGTGATTACCCGCTAAATGAAAAAACGTACGGCATGTGGGCAAATGAAAAAGAAAACCCTTATACCGAAGACAAGCGCTTCGACTGGTACAGAGGCTACCACGTGGGTGGGCGCTCACTGTTGTGGGGACGCCAAAGCTACCGTTTGAACAAAGAAGATTTCGAAGCCAATGCTAAAGAAGGCATTGCAGTCGACTGGCCTATTCGCTACGACGATTTGGCACCATGGTATGACTACGTAGAAAAATTCGCGGGTATCAGTGGTAATCGCGATGGCTTAGATGTATTGCCAGATGGTGTTTACCAGCCGCCAATGCCAATGAATATTGTAGAGGAAAGTGTCGCGGCGCGGGTGAAAAAGGCCTATGAAGGCGCGCGGCACATGGTGCATGGCCGCACTTCAAACATGACACAAAGCAAGCCCGAAGAAGGACGTGTTCATTGCCAATACCGCAATAAGTGCTGGTTGGGTTGTCCTTTCGGTGGCTACTTCAGTACACAAGCATCTACGCTTCCAGCTGCGGTTAAAACAGGTAACTTAACCCTTCGACCTTTCTCGATAGTAAAAGAGATCTTGTTCGACAAAGATAAGAAGCGCGCGACTGGCGTTGAAATTATCGATGCAGAAACCAACGAGACCTATGTATTTAAAAGCAAGATCATCTTTGTAAATGCGTCAGCACTTAACTCGGCGTGGGTACTGATGAACTCTGCCACAGACGTATGGGACGGTGGCTTAGGAAGCAGCAGCGGCGAGTTGGGTCACAACGTTATGGATCACCACTTTAGAGTCGGAGCTTCGGCTGAAGTTGAAGGTTTTGACGACAAATATACCTACGGTCGCAGACCGAGTGGCTTCTATGTGCCAAGGTTTAGAAACTGGGGAAGTGATAAGCGAGACTACCTGCGTGGATTTGGTTATCAAGGCGGCGCAAGCCGTTCAGGTTGGCGCAAAGACATAGCTGAGCTTGGTATAGGTGCTGGACTTAAAGATGCGATAACCGAGCCTGGTCCATGGACAATAGGCATGACAGCGTTCGGTGAAATTCTTCCGTATCACGAGAACAAAGTGTACTTGAACAAAAAAGTCACCGACAAATGGGGCTTACCAGTACTCGCAATGGATGTCGAGATTAAAGAAAACGAGCTTAAGATGCGCAAGGACATGCAGCAAGACGCGATTGAGATGTTTGAAGCAGCAGGTCTTAAAAATGTTCAAGGCTGGGATGCTGACTACGCACCTGGCATGGGCATTCATGAAATGGGCACGGCGCGTATGGGAAGAGACCCAAAAAGCTCTGTGCTTAATGCGCATAACCAAGTGTGGGATGCACCGAACGTATTTGTGACCGATGGTGCGGCAATGACATCGGCCAGCTGTGTTAACCCTTCACTGACCTACATGGCATTAACGGCAAGAGCCGCAGACTTTGCCGTAGAAGAGTTAAAGCGAGGAAATCTATAATGGAACGCCGAGAACTACTTAAACTCATCGCTACTGCTACAGGCACAGCATTGTTCGCAGGTAATGTACTTGCCTACACAGATGTGCCCGCTGTACCGCTTAGCGACACATTGTTTAATGAAAAAGATGTGGCCTTGCTGAATGAAATGGGTGAAGTGATCATTCCTCAAACTGACACGCCTGGAGCAAAAGCGGCTAACGTTGGTGCCACAATGGCTGTGCTGGTAACCGATTGCTACACACCTTTGCTTCAGAAGACCTTTCTTGATGGCATTAAGAAAATATCTTCGTTAAGTCAAAGTCGTTTCAACAAACAATTTGTTCAGCTTACCAAGCAAGAACGAGAGGCTTTATTTAACGACTTGGATGTAGAAGCGAAAGCGGCGAACCTTGCTAACGGTGTTTATCAAGGCGTTGAAACAGGAAAGCCAAGTCAGTGGGAGCCAGGTACCGATGAGCCAACCCCTCACTACTTTACGCTATTAAAACAGCTAACACTTTATTGCTTTTTCACGTCTCAAGTTGGCGCGACTAAAGTGCTTCGTTATGTGGCTATTCCTGGACGCTACGACGGTGCATTCCCTTACAAGAAGGGCGACAAAGCGTGGGCCACCTGAGCCTGCGCTATCGAGCTGCCAAACACAACACAGTTATATAACGGATAAAACAAGGTACTGACACTATGAATAAAACATTCGTCGCTTCAACAGTGGCTTTATTCATGCCACTTTGTGCATGTGCTACAGCAGATGCACAAACTGAAAAAAGCGAATCGCGTTTAACCCGCGAACAGCAGGCTGCTAAAACGGAAGTATGGGAGCCTGTTCCTGAAGTGGTTTCTTTTGATAAGGCGGGCGTGCCCTCTGATGCCATTTCTTTAATTGGTGATGACCTGTCTAACTGGACTTCAGTAAAGGAAGGTGAGGCTAAGTGGACGCTAGAAAACGGTGTACTAACTGTGAAGCCGGGAACAGGCGATATCAAAACGAAAGCAGAGTTTTGTGATATACAGTTGCACGTAGAGTGGAAAGCGCCGCAGCCAGAAGCGGGAATGGAAGGACAGCAGCGCAATAACAGCGGTATCTTCCTGCAGCAGCGATATGAAATTCAAGTCTTGGATTCATATCAGAATAAGACCTATCCCAATGGTCAAGCGGCAAGTGTTTATAAACAAACCATTCCTTTAGTTAACGCTATGAAGGCGCCTGGCGAATGGCAAACTTACGACATCATATATAAAGCACCAACCTTTAACGGTGAAGAACTAGCTACGAAAGGCTATGTTACGGTAATACATAACGGCGTAGTGGTTCAGAACCATACTGAAATTCAAGGTACAACAGAATGGATCGGTGCGCCTAAGTACAAAGCTCACGGATGCGCACCGCTTCAATTACAAGATCACGGCAACTTAGTAAGCTTTAAGAATATGTGGGTAAGACCACTTTAAAAAGCTAGCCGATAGATATCTTCAATCTCTTCAATACTCAATTGCTTGGGATTATTGCGAAGAAGGCGAGTTACTTTACTCGCCTCTTCTGCTAACTCCCCTACACAAGAAGGTGGAATATTAAAGTGGGTGAGTGAAGCGGGAATGCCTACGTCGCGACACAGTTTTTCTATAGCAACTAATAACAGTTTAATTGCTTCCTCTTTTGAATGATGGCGCTCACATACCTTTAATAGCTTTGCTACACAATAAAGTTTGTCTTGGCAGAACGGTGCATTAACTTTCAACACATGAGGTAGCATTACCGCGTTACTCATGCCATGTGACAGATGAAACCGTCCCCCCAGTGGATAAGCCAATGCATGTACTGCCCCTACGCCTGCGTTTCCAAACGCAAGACCCGCCATTAAACTGCCGGTGGCCATATCTTCACGTGCAGATAAGTTCTCACCATTGTTATAAGCGTGAAGTAATGAATTGAAGATAAGCTTGAGTGCTTTCTCTGCCAGAGCGTCGGTAATCGGACTAGCATTTACACTTATATAAGCTTCAAGCGCGTGAACGAATGCGTCTATACCGCTCGCTGCTGTAATGGACGGGGGGCATGTTTTTGTCATTTCAGGTGCAACGATCGCAACATCGGGTAGCAAGCAGTGGCTAACAATTCCTTTTTTCATCTGTGCTATCGGATCTGACAAGATAGCAATATTGGTAACTTCTGAACCTGTACCGGCGGTAGTAGGGATAACAATAAGAGGCAAGCGCCGTTTTGAAAGCGTATTTTCACCGAAGAGCTCACTGAGGGGGCCAGCATGATCGTATGTAGCTGCAAGTACCTTCGCACTATCAATTGCGCTACCTCCGCCAAGAGCGATAATTCCGTCAACTTGCTTCTCACGAAGTATCGCTAACTTATCTTCTATGATATTCACTTCAGGCTCTGGTGGAATGTCATCAATAATAAGTAAGGGTGAAGAGGGTAATAGTGTGAGTAGTTGATCAAGAAGACCTGATGAAGAAACGCCTTTGTCAGTAACGATGGCACATTCCTTTATAGATAATCTCGACATTTCATCGGGGAGAGCTTTTATAGCGCCAAGACCCGTTACGAGTTTTCCTGCGGTTTTGAATTCTGAAACCTTCATGCAAACCCCTCAATAATCCACGTACACGTTCAAATATCGTCTTACTAATTTATAGTACACAGCGTGACTTACCAATTAACTAACCTTATAGATCGTGAAAAGCGCGGTGAATTAGTGGTTTTTATGAACGTATTGCACATTGTTTATGCAAACGATCTAAAAATAAGGATTTTTTTAAAATACTTGTTGACGTGAGCGCTCATTTCCCTAAAATGCGCATCCGCTTCGGGGGAAAAGCAAAACAGCAACCCTCCTGAAGTAAGTCTCTACTACCTTTATAGGCCAGTAAAGGCGGGAGTTTAGAAGAAACGCTTCAGAAAATAAATTTTCAAAAAGTGTTGACAACGAAAACTTCCAGCGTATAATGCGCACCTCACTCGAACAGGGTGAGTCACTAAGAAGCAACGGCTTTTGGTGAATGTTCTTTAAAAATTTAGACAAGACAATCTGTGTGGGCACTCGTTAAGAGTGTCACAACGACGATTCATATTTCGATATATTTAATTGAAGAGTTTGATCATGGCTCAGATTGAACGCTGGC
>NZ_MEJH01000007.1 GCF_001953635.1 Alteromonas abrolhosensis
CAGTGCTCAATGACAGATGGCTACGACTGCTATCAAAACGCCCTTGCAGAGCGGATAAACGGTATTCTTAAAAATGAATACTTACTCCATAAGCCAAGAGATTTAGAAGAAGCGAGAAAGATGGTTGCAGAGTCAGTAGCTATCTATAATGGTAGGAGGCCACATCTGGCCCTTAAATACAAAACGCCCGATGAAATACATCGGGCGTTTTAACCGAAATAAGTGTCAACCTATTTCAGGACTAGTCAGAGGGGTAGACGATTTTTATGGCGTAACCAGCGTACATTGGTCAGTCACACCAAATGGATTAGCCGGCGGCGACGCCCCTTCATCCGTCACGTCATCAGCTGAAATACTTAGGGTGTAACGCATTTTCGCACTCGCTTCACTGCCTGTAGACTGCCCGAACACTGAAATGACAGCGTCATACCAGATTGCATAGCTGCGAGGGTAACGATATTCCAGCTCAGCATAGCCATTCTCGTCTGTCACAGCCGCACCGTTAGCAAATGCGATGGTTCCGATTAAGCCAGGCGTTAGCAAGCCGTCTTCATTGGTATCTTCATCTCGTGGAGTGGTATCTAAGATGCCGTTATCATTTACGTCTTCGGTTTCACAGTTTTGATTAACTATTGCAACCCATTGTGAGGCATCATCGTCAAACACCCAGAAGCCAGTTCTGTACTCACCACCATTTACGTATTTTACCGGCGCGACTGAGGCAGTAAGATTAACACCGCTGACTGGCTGGCCTGCAGAATCTGATACAAACACACCAAAGCGCTTCAAGTAAGAGGTCGATGTAGCTTCTTCAAGCTCATTCCCTGTACCTAGCGAGATGTCAAAAGCACGTGCACCAACCGTTAACACAACCTCGTCGTCAATGGCTGGGTCGTCGGCAACAAAAGCAGTAATAACCACCGCGTCTTGGGTAGAGACCGAGCCCGAAGTAAAGACAGTGGTTGCGATCCCCTTGCTGTCGGTCGTTGCCTGAGAGGGTGATACAAATCCGGTCGATACGTCTGACACAGAGAAGTTAACCACACTGTTTTTCACCAAGTTTCCGTCAACGTCGCGAACTACAGCGCTTATTGTGCTTGTTTGACCGTCAGGGCCAAGGATGTCAGGTGATGCATCGGCAATCAGGGTATGTGGAGTAGTAGCAATAAATTCTACCTGAGTAAGCGCTGAAACCAACACATTCCCGCTTCCATCACTCGCTGAAGCCGTAATTGAAGAGATACCTGCGTTGTTTGCGCTGATATCTATACTTGCTTGCCCATTTGCGTCAGTCGCTACAGTAGCGTTGCCCGCGATGACCCCACGTGACGCACTAAAGGTAACATTTTGTCCAACCACAGGCGCGTTGTCTTGACGCCACTGAACCGTGATGGTTTGAGTCTGCCCTAGCGGCACTTCCTCTGTAGGCAAGTTAACAAAGTTAAATTCGTCTTGCTGAACTTGCACAGTAAAGCTTGTTTCGGCATTTAGCGCAGTCGCTGTGATAGTATCTTCACCAGATGTTGATGCTGTGTAAGACACCGTCGCTTGTCCGTTTGCGCCCGTATTAACAGTTGTGCTGCTTAACGTTCCGTTTACGGCGCTTAAAGTCACATTTTGATTAAGGATTGATGTGCCATCTGAGTCCTGTACGCGAATGGTGTAATCAACACTGTCGTTCAAAATGACCGATGACGCACCGTTTATGGTCACTTCTGTACCAGCTATCGTAATTTCAACAGTCTGCGTAAGGCCACCTGCGCCCGCCGTAATGGTTACAGTGCGATTCGACGCATTATTTTGCGACGTTAATATTGCGCGCGCGGTACCATCTGCTGCAGTTTCTGGTTGAGTTAATTGAAGTTCAACGCCATCGCCGGAGGCTGCAGAGAAGCTCACTTCAATCCCTTCCATCAAAACGCTTTGTTCGTTTTTAACCAGGGCTATCAACTCAACTTCATCACTACCACTTGATGCAAGCTGAATACTGTTTGCATAAAGCTCTAACGAAGCTGGTTCTTCTCTTACTGTGGTACTGCCTGTTGCTGAAAACGTGGTGGTTCCGGTTTCACCAGTTCCCAGCGCAGCAGTTATTTCGCCGTCTCCAGATGCCGTGCTAGCTTCAAGACCTAGGCGAGCAACGCCGTCTGAATTGGTACGCGCTGTACCTGTATCGTTACCAAATTCAGCTAAATCTTGATTGCTTAAGGTAAAGGTCAGCAACGCGTCTGAATGCGGTTTACCGTCCTGGTCTGTCACTGTTGCAACAATAACCAAGCTATTATTTTCAGAGAGATTATTATCGCTTTCTCCACTTTCGTTTTCGAGTGTCAAAGCAATTGAGTAAGAGGGTGATGAAGAACCGCCGCCTCCGCTTCCACCATCTGTGTTATCCCGAGTGACTGATGAATCGCCTCCACCACCACATGCTGTTAGCATAAATAATGCACTAATTAGGCTAAGCGTTTTCGCTAATGTCGACATAATTCGTTCCTGAACCTCTTTTATTGACAATTGCGTCGTTTTTTATGTTTAAAAATCAACTGAATCTGGCACACTACGAAAGATTAAAAATATAAAAATGCACAGGGAACATTAATGTCTTCATCTGCACATAAATATAGTTTAACCGCCCGTATTTTTATCGGCATGGCTGCCGGTATCTTGACTGGTGTATTTCTCCAACTATTGTTTGATGATAGCGGAGATTTTACTTTTTCGATATTCGGTTTAGAGTTCTCAACGTATAACATTCTTGTAGAAGGTATATTTTCCACTCTCGGCCAAATATTTATAGCCAGCTTAAAAATGCTCGTGGTTCCCCTTGTCTTTGTTTCCCTTATTTGCGGAACTAGTACGCTGTCAGACCCAAGTAAGTTGGGAAGACTTGGCGCAAAATCGGTTGGTTTATATGTTGTCACAACCGCAATCGCCATAACACTAGCCATGAGTATAGCTTTAGTGGTGTCTCCGGGTGACGGTCTAAATCTAACGACCGATACAGCCTTCCAAGCAAAAGAGGCCCCCAGTCTTTCAGACGTCATCGTTAATATGTTCCCGAGCAACCCTATTAACTCAATGGCTCAAGGCAATATGCTTCAAATCATTGTATTTGCTGTACTGTTTGGTATAGCAATGGCGATGACAGGCGATGCAGGCAAGCGCCTTACCGCTATCTTCGAAGATATTAATACAGTGATCATGCGCCTGGTTACCATCATCATGAATTTAGCACCATATGGCGTGTACGTGTTGATGGCAAAACTCTTCTCAACCATTGGTGGCGATACCATACTGAGCCTGGCAAAATACTTCTTCTTGGTATTTGGCGTATTAATTCTTCACGGCCTTGTCACTTACTCAGTTCTGCTAAAAGCCCTATCGGGATTAAATCCCGTTATTCTTATGAAAAAAATGCGCGATGCGGCGCTATTTGCCTTTAGTACATCCAGCAGTAGCGCAACGTTACCCGTCACTATGGAAACAGCAAAAAACAAGCTTGGCGTTGGTAACTCGGTATCATCATTTACCCTGCCGCTAGGTGCGACAATTAACATGGACGGTACTGCCATTATGCAGGGTGTAGCAACGGTATTCATTGCCCAAGTTTACGCTGTCGATTTGAGCCTAGGTGACTACATGATGGTAGTACTCACCGCCACCCTTGCTTCAATTGGGACCGCAGGCGTTCCAGGTGTAGGCCTTATTATGCTAGCAATGGTATTGCAGCAAGTGAACTTACCGGTTGAAGGTATCGCACTTATTATCGGTGTAGACAGATTGCTAGACATGACGCGAACTGCGGTGAATATTACGGGTGACTGTATGGTGTCGTGTATTGTAGCTAAAAGCGAAGGCGCATTAGATGAAAGCGTTTATAACGACCCGAAAGCGGGTTTGAAACAAGAAGATGTTGATTTCGAACACTTTGAAAGAAATAAGTAATGCTTACAAAAAGCCTCTTTAGATTGGGTTGTACATAAATTTGAAGAGGCACTAGCAAACTATAAAGGCCAGCATTAAATGCTGGCCTTTTTATTTACCTAAACCAAATGTGCGAAATGTAAAGGTTACGAAAGCTTTCTAAAGGCAATGCACGCTTATTCACCTCTCATTTGGTAAATGAACGCCCCCTTGACTGTGAATTACACACCACATTAATGAAGTGCAGACGATGGCGATACTTTTGCCGCTTTTTGTGCTGGATAAATTGTAGCGCCAACACTCAAAAACATAGCAACGACCACAGTTACTACAACGTCTTGCCAATGCAGATCAGAAGGTAGGAAATCGATAAAATATATATCGCCTGATAGAATTTCTATCCCTATCGCCACTTCAATGAAACGTACAATGCCAGATAGGTTAGGTGCCACTAGCAAAGCTAGCAGGACGCCAACTGAAATGCCAATGACCCCATTTATAACACCCTGCAATACAAACGCGTTGCGAATTAATCGGTCGGTTGCGCCCATGGTTTTTAATATTGCAATGGCTGCCTGCCTATCTCTTACAGCCATAACTAATGACGATACGATATTGAAACAAGCAACGGCAATGACCAGCGTCAGAGCAATATATACCACTGCCCTTACTAGCTGAATATCGTTGTACAAATGCCCTTGTGTGCGTGTCCAGTCAGACATGTACACTGCCTGCGGGTAGTTGTAACCAATATCTCGCATGGTGTCGTAGGCGGAAAATGGATCCTTGAGGGTAAATTGAATACCTTGTGCCTGTGACGCTATGCCAATTGCCTCGGAAGCCGTTTTTAGGTGCATAAGACCTAATTGGTTATCAAGCTCGCCGCCAACAGATAACACACCCGAGACTGAAAGGGTAATTGAGCGTGGGGCTTTGAACGTTAAATCCTGCGTGGTTTGAGGAATTAATACTTGTACAGTGTCACCAATTTTAAGACCCATCGAGGACATAATGCCCTTCCCTACTATTAGGCCATTCTTGTGCTCCGACAAGCGTTGCCAATCTTCGCTAGTGACTCTTTCGGCGTATTTTTCGCCCACGCTATCAACCAAAATTCCGGTAACGCTAATGGCTTTTAGCTCCCCCTTTGACTGCAGCATACCGGTTAGACCGGTATAGGGCGTCACAGAGGCAATGCGGCTATCCTGAGACAAGCGATAGAGTTGCGCATCCAAGTTCTCAATACCGCTTTCGCTTTTACTGTATAACTCACCGTGGGGTACCACACTCAAAATTCGACTTGCGAGTTCTTTTTCGAACCCGTTCATAACGCTCAGTAATACGATAAGTACAAAGCAACCAAGACCAATCCCCACGGTAGATGACATAGAAATGAATGAGATGAAGCGCTGCTCTGAGCGCGTTTTTCTAAAGCGTTGAGCCAATTCAAAGGCGAGCATCTTGGCTCTCCTTGGTTAACGACTCGCTCGCCAGTCTGCCGTCTTTTATCTTAAGCACCCGATCCATCTTGCTCGCTAGCGCGATGTCATGGGTAACAACCACGAACGCCGTGCCCTTTTTTTCACTTAAGCTGGTTAGCAATTTATAGATTTGCTCACCTGTAGAATCATCAAGATTCCCGGTAGGTTCATCGGCAAGCACTACTGAAGGCTCGGTAACAAGGGCCCGTGCTATTGCCACACGCTGTCTTTCTCCCCCAGACATAGCAGAGGGTAAGTGATCAATTCTATGTGAAAGTCCCACTTCTTCTAACATCTCACGGGCTTTCGAAAGGGCAGCATTGCTTGATAAGCCTCTAATTCTCAGTGGCATTGCTACGTTTTCAATAGCGGTGAATTCACCTAGCAAGTGATGGAACTGGTAGATAAACCCCATGTGGTCATTGCGTAGCTTTGCTAATGCGTTACCAGATAATTGACCGAGTGACTTTCCATTAAATTCAACTTCGCCGCTGGAAGGCTTATCCAGCCCTCCAAGTATATGTAAAAGCGTACTTTTACCTGAGCCAGAGCTTCCTAATATGGCGACATGTTCACCAGCTTTTATTGAAAGAGAAACATCGTGTAAAACGGGGGTGGCATTACTGCCATCTTGATAGGTTTTAAAAATATTGCGGCAAATTAGCACGTCCTGCATGCGAGTGTTCTTCTATATTTTCCAGACGGTGAATGGTAGCGTTAAACACTACCAACACCAACTGAAAAATAACAGAGGGAAAACGCGTAATTAAGTCTCTTGCACGCATTTAGCTAATGCATCCACAGGTTGTGGCTTACCGAATAGCCATCCTTGACCATATCCTATGGTCAATCCTCTCAATTCGTTGCATTGATCGATATTTTCAACGCCTTCTGCTATCAGGTCCACACTAAGCCCTTCTGCAATACTCACAATATGAGGGATGAGTGATGAACGAATACTGTTGTCTTCCATATCCATAACGAAACTGCGATCAATTTTAAGGTAGTCACAGTTAAGTGTTTTCAATTGACTCAAGTTCGAGTAACCAACCCCAAAATCGTCTATAGCAAAAAGAAAGCCTTTACTCTTCAATGATTTAATGTGTTTTACCGCACTGTGAGTAGCGATTTGCTCATCTTCGGTGATTTCTAAAACCAATTTGAAGTTTTTTACGTTCATTTCCAAGACAAAATCTAAGTCCAAACAGCCTTCCCGCGTAAAATCAAATGGGAACAAATTGAAAGATACTTTGAAGCCTTCTGGTATCTCTGGATTTTCGTTAAGCTCTTTCATGGCCGTTGTAATCATATCTACGGTGAATTCCCAGGTCATGTCCTGCTCTTTAACTTGAGGTATAAACTCGTCTGGATAAATCGGACCAAACTCGTCTTCAAATCGGCTTAAGACTTCGCACCCAATCACCTTGCCCGACTCCAAATTCACAAAAGGTTGATAAAGGCAGTAGAACTTACGTTCTTTCAGTCCTTTGCTTACCCGAGATTCAAGCGAGCGGCGGCGCCTTAAATAGTTAAATGTAAGCATATGGGTTAATGCAGCGGTCATTAGCATGACAAAAATGAACAACACCATTTTACCCATATGCAAATCAAGCACCCGTCCATGGTCAGACTTCACTTTTAAGCAAGTTTGATTGTAACGCTCGTCGCACTGAATAAATTGCAAAGAAAAATAGCCGGTACGCGCATCCATATCGTCTTGGCTAAGCGTTGAGCCCACAAGGCTAGGGTTTCCTGCCATATGGTAGAATTGATCGCCATTGTAAAACAGCTGCCAATCCTGGGTGTAGCTATAGCCAATCACGCTGTCCATATCCAATACCGCGTTGTATCGCCCGCGCTGCACTATGGTACCAGTGGCTTGTTTATCGAACAGTTGAAGTGGCGTATTTATCCAAAATGCATCGCCAAGTTGCGTATAAAAGTCTGGCTTAACCTCTTTCATGGGCTCTTCAAGAATGCCCAAGTAAGTACTACACAGCAGTTCGTTATTTTGATAAAAACCAATTTCCTTAACGAATCTAGAGCGAAACAGGGTTTTCCGCATTTCCGCTAAGTTGTCCATTTCACAGGTTTGATAAGGCAGAGCATTAAGATAATCGAGAGTAATTTCTGCATCTCTGAACACCACGCGTACGTTTTCCAGAATTTCGGTAGCCCGGCTCTCTTCTTGCTCACGAATGAAAACAAACATAATGATGGCGAGTAGTAGCGTAACTCCCACAACACTAAGTAGTGACACCCCTATTGCCTTTAAATTATCAGCAAGAAAGTACTGTTTTTGGTCGCTTTTATTCATAATTTCCGTTGTTTATTAGCGTGAACGACCTAACTTTAGTACAAATTTGAAAAAAGGCATTACGACTTTAGGGCATGTTACTGTTTACTGGATGTTTTTTAGGCAATTGCGGGGTTTGAATAACAAAAAAGAGTGCTTGTGAAATCGCTGCGCTCAGAAACCCGATAAAACGGATAAATGAAAAATAGACAGGACCAAGTAACGCAATTAAAAGGGGCTAAAATAGAGATAGAGATTTTATAACGCTTTCCCCAGAAGGGGAAATTATCTGAGAAGAAAAGCTTATCATTAATGGCGGAGCGGACGGGACTCGAACCCGCGACCCCCGGCGTGACAGGCCGGTATTCTAACCAACTGAACTACCGCTCCGCATAATGGGAAGCGCGCTTTATTCGATTAATGGCGGAGCGGACGGGACTCGAACCCGCGACCCCCGGCGTGACAGGCCGGTATTCTAACCAACTGAACTACCGCTCCACATAATCGAGATTGCGCTGTATAACTAAATGGCGGAGCGGACGGGACTCGAACCCGCGACCCCCGGCGTGACAGGCCGGTATTCTAACCAACTGAACTACCGCTCCGAAGACCTTTTAGTTATACCATTGAAAGAGTGGCGGAGCGGACGGGACTCGAACCCGCGACCCCCGGCGTGACAGGCCGGTATTCTAACCAACTGAACTACCGCTCCACATCTTCAATGTTATCAGTGAGTTGACTTGGCTGTTGTTGCCCTGTCCCCTGACTGCGGCGCAGATAATACGTATTCCCCTATGTGGAGTCAACGCTTTTTATTAATAAAATTGTCATCTGCGGTTTGTTTGCCTGTTAAATAGGCATAATGTCGAAATAAAATTCAAAGTGAGCAAATTAACAACGGCCCAACCATGACAGTGAATCGCCTGACGGCCCTTATTCTGATTTCTCGCGCTTTTTAAATATTCCCAGCAGTGTTTTAAACCCTTTAGGTTCAGACTCCATAGTAAGGTCGGCATCGGTAGTTTGTGAAGGCGATTTCACAGTTGCGCTAGCTTGCTTAGGTGTTGATGCCCGCTTACGCATAACAATAATGACCACTGCAGCAATAACCCCAATAAGTACAATCGAGCCATTTACTGCCACGAGAATGAGAGTGAGCGTCCCATCATCCATTTCATCCTTTGCCGAATCTGCAGGAAGATTTTCTTTTTCACCATCCACCGAGCCAGGCGCACCAGAAGTCATCGTTAATGGCTCACTACCATCAACTATAGGGTCTTTGCCATTAATTAACGGATCTTCGACTTCAGCTTGGGTTGGTCCTTGTGCCACAAAGCTGTACTCAGGAACGTCCAAGATAAAATCTCTACCGTCCATCGTTGTGCCGTAAGCCGTTACCTTTACCCTGAATATTCCTTCTTCATAAGCAACAATTAGATGCTCACGAGGGTCTATTCCCCCCTCTGTTAACGAAAAATTCTGCATATCGGCGTTGGGAAACTTTACTTTCCCGTCGACTAATAGTGATTCAATGTCGACCAAGTCACGGTCTACATCAATAATAATTTTGTGATAGCCATCGCCGCCACCATCCAGTTCTACATCTATAGACACCGGATTTTCATGTAAAATGATGAGCTCCCCTATTTGTTCCCGGGTGTACATTGGTGTACTCACGCGAAAAACTGGTTTCCACTCGCCTGCCGGAATTTTCAAATTGAACTGCCCTGTAAAAACCCCGTCACCAGGCCGCTCGTCCATTCCCCTTCCGTCGTCTTTAAATGTGGCAATGCTTTGGTCATTCGTACCGAAATTACCGTAGTTTGGGTTGTTGGTACTCTTGAACTCTATATCCAAGTCAACGACATCCCTAAACTGCTTATTTTCTATCGGCTTACCGTTGTTAGTTAAGTAGGCAGTAGATTTCAATATTTCGCCAGCAAAAAGCACATTTGGTAACGGTTCAGCATGAAGTTCTACATTAGATAAAACCATAACTCTGCTTTGCGGCAACACTTGACCCACCGCCTGCCAAGGCCCTGGAACAGGATCTTTAATCGTGATCATGTCGAACGTATCGGCGTCAAACCATTTTACTTTTTCTTCATCTACTCGCCCCTGAAACAACTTTGATCCGTCAGGCCTAACGAGCACTACTGGCGCAGAGCCATATTCTCTGAAGAAAACCATGGTGATTTCTTTAACGTTGTAGTCGACGCGAAATCGGTTTTGTAATAATTGAATTGAATTGGTGTATTTATCACCTAAATCGGTGAGCGGGGATGTGTCCAGTGCATCGTTGTTTGATTGCGTATTTTGTAGGGCACTGTCGGTGAGCTGCCGAGCAGCGTCGCGTTCAGCTTCTTGCGACTGCGCGCCAGCGCTTAAGTGTATAAACAATGATAAAAAAATTACCCAATAAAACCACACTCTCACGCTACGCTGCTCCTACACTGTTTGGCTATTTTATTTCTATTTAAACGTGTTAAGACACCTCTTCAGGTTGAGGGCGCCATAAGCATTTGCCTCCTGCCTTTTCAACAATATCCAGGCGAGCCTCATGCTGTGTTATCTCATCGGCGGTAGCTTTAATAACCTTTAATTTATTTGCACTTCGCTGAATCCTGCGAATTGCCGTGGAGTCTGCGTCGCTGCCCGAACTAGATGCCAATTTTAGCTTAGTTTGCCCACCGGTCATTAACAGATAAACATCTGCCAGAATTTCCGCATCTAGCAATGCGCCGTGGAGGGTACGATGACTGTTATCTATACCATAACGCTTACACAGTGCATCTAGGTTGTTCTTTTGACCTGGATGCATTTGGCGAGCAAGGGTCAGTGTGTCGAGTACATCACAAATCTGGTTAGTAATAACGCCTTTGGTGGATGCCTCCATGCCAAACTCGTGATCCATAAAACCAACGTCAAACGGCGCGTTGTGAATGACTAACTGTGCCCCTTTGATAAAGTTCACAAACTCCTGAGCCACTTGAGAAAATGTAGGCTTATCGGCTAGAAATTCATTGGTTATACCGTGAACTTCAATTGCCTCTTGTTCAATGTGACGGCCTGGATTGATGTAAACGTGAAAGTGATTCCCCGTCAAACGGCGGTTAACAACTTCAACACACCCTATTTCGATAATGCGGTGGCCCTCTTTGGGGTCAATACCTGTGGTTTCGGTATCGAGAACAATTTGGCGCATGGAACCTCTACTATAATTACACTTTCATTTTTTGATAGTATATCAACCCCTTCGCAATCCGCTAAGGGAAAAGACAAGATAAATTACGCTAGTTAAATCAAAGGAAACGCTGTGGCTCAAAAGACCATTCATATATACACCGACGGCTCGTGCTTGGGTAATCCAGGACCGGGCGGGTACGGCGCTGTGTTAATTTATAAGCAACACAGAAAAGAGTTGAGCGATGGCTTTGCCCACACAACTAATAACCGCATGGAGCTCTTAGCCCCTATCGAAGCCCTTAACAGCTTAAATGAACCGTGTAATGTTGAACTAACTACCGACAGCCAGTACGTGAAAAATGGTATCAATCAGTGGATCCATAACTGGCGCAAGAACGGTTGGCGCACAGCCGATAAGAAGCCGGTAAAAAATGCAGATTTGTGGAAGCGTTTAGATGAAGCGGTAAAAAAACATAAAGTAAACTGGCATTGGGTGAAGGGTCATTCAGGGCACCCTGAAAACGAGCGCTGCGACGAACTAGCCCGAAGTGCGGCAGAAGCGAAGCCAACAAAAGCGGATGAAGGTTTTGTTGGCAATTAAACTATCTTGCTGCTAAGCGCTATTACTTAGCACTTCTATCACGCACTTTACCAAGAGAGCACTAGCTTACCCTGTGTTTCGTTGTTTTCTAAACGTACATGGGGTTTGTTGATGTCATCAATGCCGAAGTGCGTATCGATGTTCACCTTAAGTTCTTTATTCTCAAAAGCAGGCAAGCATACGTTAGTAAAATCCCGCACCAAATCCGCTTTGTACTCGTCACTTCGATTTCTAAGTGTGGTGCCAATAATTGACGCTCGTTTACCTAATAGCATTGCCATATCAAGGTTGTCTGCATATCGGCCTGCCAACATGGCCAAGTACACGACTTTGCCGTCTTGCTTCAAAACCTTTAAGTTACGGTTAAGGTAGTCGCCACCTACCATATCAAGCACCATATTAACCCCTTCTGGCCATACTTTTTTAAGCACATCATCAAATTGTTGCCGCTTATAGTTAATAAGGTGTTCTGCGCCATTGATTTCACACAGGGTAAGCTTTTCTTGACTTGAGGCCGTTACCGCACTGTGTACGCCCCAATATCGACAAAGTTGTGTGGCAGCCAGCCCTACACCACTTGCTCCGCCATGAATTAACGCCCGTTCAGCCGGTTTTATATGCGCAATTGTGCGTAAGCACTGAAATGCCGTAAGAAACACTTCGGCCAAACCCGCGGCTTCAAAAAACGGCATGCCTTTGGGAATAGGCATTAAGTGCGCTGGATTAACCATCACTTCAGTGGCATAGCCACCACCTGCAACCAAACCAAATACTTCGTCACCTTCTTTGAATGCAGTGACATCACTGGCAACCTCTGACACTACACCGGCTACCTCTAACCCAAGAATATCGCTCTCGCCAGGTGGAGGTGGATAATTTCCCTGGCGCTGCAACGTATCCGCTCTATTTACGCCAAATGCCTTAACGTCAACTTTCACTTTCCCTGGTGCTAACGACAGCCCTGCACGTTCTTTTACAACGAGTTCGCTTGGGCCGCATCCCTTTTCAAAATCGACATATTGCATAGTTACATCCAATCTAAGTGTTAAAAATCTCTGTTCGAACTGTGGTTACTCACCACATATACGCACTCTTATACTAATCCGCACAGATAATTGCTCACTCTCGCTGAGTGGGTAATTATCTATGTGGACTGGTATAATTAACACAGAACGTATGAAATTGCGTATAATCGCGTCCATTCTCATAAGCGGATAATCCCGCTTAACTCTGTTTCACATTTATTAAATTAGTACGAGAGCCTTCATGTCAGCACAGGTCATTTTACAGCCATCCAGAGACAAATCACTTCGCCGCAAACACCCTTGGGTATTCGAAAGCGCCGTGGCTGAGCTAAAAGGCCGCGCGCGGGTTGGCGATACAGTAGACGTATTTGACTCTGAAGGCGACTGGTTGGGTCGAGGTGCTTACTCTCCAAATTCAAAAATTCGCGTTCGTATGTGGACGTTCAAAAAAGACGAAAGCATTGATAATGGCTTTTTCCTGCGCCGTTTAGAAACTGCGCTAGCGCTTCGAAAACGCCTGTTTGACCCAAACAAAACCAACGCGTTTCGCTGGATAGCGTCTGAAAGTGATGGCCTTCCGGGGATAACTATAGACCTATACGACAACGTTGCAGTGCTTCAGCTTTTGAGCGCGGGCGGAGAAAAGCACAGAGATAAAATAGTGTGGGCAATTACCAAGCTAATGCCTGATATGCACATATACGAGAGAAGCGACGTAGATGTGCGTAAGAAAGAAGGTTTAGAGCCAGTTACAGGTGTACTGTATGGTGAACCACCTATGCAAGTTACGGTAAAAGAGAACGGTATTAACATAGTGGTTGATATCGAGAACGGCCATAAAACCGGTTTTTACTTAGATCAACGAGACAGTCGCGCAGCGGCAGCGCATTATGCGAAAGATGCCGACGTACTCAACTGTTTTAGTTACACAGGTACGTTTTCTTGCTACGCACTTGCTGGCGGTGCTAAATCTGTTACTAACGTTGATGTATCTCAGCCTGCGCTAGACTTAGCAAAGCATCATGTGGCCATTAATGGATTAGATGAAGATAAAGCGCACTACGTAAACCAAGATGTTTTTAAGGCTCTGCGTGAATATCACGAGCAGGGCAAACAGTTTGATATGGTAATACTCGACCCGCCAAAGTTTGTCGACAGCAAAGCAACATTAAACCGCGCTGCACGTGGCTATAAAGACATCAATATGTACGGCATACATGCAGTAAAATCTGGCGGGCTGCTACTTACATTTAGTTGCTCTGGCCTTATGCCGGCAGATTTATTCCAGAAAGTTGTGGCAGACGCTGCACTTGATGCAGGTCGTACAATCAAAATTATCGCAAGGCTAAATCAAGCCTCAGACCACCCTATTATCGGTAGCTATCCTGAAGGCTATTATCTGAAAGGTCTGGTGTGTGAAGTCACCGACGACTAATTTTATAAAAGCGCCCTGATTACTCTGAAAATCGGGGCGCTTAACTGTTTTTAATGGCAATTCTCAATACCTAAGAACTCGAAGCGAGTAAATTTCCTTACGAAGCAAACGTCACATCATTATTCGAAAAACTACTCGATAGCTGTTGCGAGCGTTCACTCGTCTGTTTTTCAATAGCGTTTCCTTTGCTTTCAACTTTCTTCCACACCATCTCGTGAAAATAAAACGCCACGGTATTGATGGCAGGCTCTACCAGCGCTACCGCACCTCCAACCACCAGGCTACCTGTAAGTAAGTAGGCAACAGTAAAAGCTACCGAAAAGTGCATCACTGCAAAGGTAATCGTCTTTTTCATAATCAATACTCTCTCAAAATTAAATCACTTTGCTTACGCATTAATGAGAATTATTATCAATGAGAGACGCAATGGAAAATTGAAAAATTTGAACAGCGTGTTCGGTTTAATGAATGAGAACCGTGGATGTGAGAATAAATTGAGTAAGGATAGCGACTGCTTGCATACTGTAAAAGCGTATCGCCCTATCAAAATGAGACGCGATTGATTGTATTAAGTGAATGGCTATGTAATTAGCCATAGCAAAAAGGCGAAGAAATTGCTTCGCCTAACTATAAAAGAAGTGGTTACTTCATCTGAGAAATTTCAACGCCTATAATGCAGCTTGACTCAGACTCGGGTTCACAACGCACCACGGTGGCTAACGCGGCTAATGAAGGAATTTGTGAGCTAGACGATTCAATTGCTACACTTACCTGCGTGCCTACTTCAATTGACGGCTCATCAACTTCCAACGACATCCCCGTTGCACTGATATCTCTACACATTGCCTGCATGGTGCGGCTCGACTCATCGTCAGTTATCTGTAACTGACAAGGCGAATTTACCATCATCCTGAAAAAATTTCGCTTATCGTCGTATCCCAACATGTCTACTTCTCCTGATTTTTAGCATTACGCTGACAACTACATCTGATGTTATAGGGCGATGCTGATAACTTGTCAATCGAACTGTACAATATTTATTCAACAAATACTAAAAGTGTACTCTGGTCTAATCTCAGCTATTTTCACATCGTAAAAAATATGACTAATTCAGCCCCTTCAATTGCCTTTGAATTTGATGGAAAATCTTCCTTTTCGACGTTTTGCGAACCAATTGCTTGCGGCGATTTAACTGTTACTCAACGTATTGTGCTAAAAATCAGCGAGGTGCAAAGTAATACGCTTAGCCGAAATGGGATATGCGGTACCAAGTTGCTGAGCAAACAAGGAAACCCGCAATTCTTCTATCATCCAGCGCACATCTTTAAGAGCTGGCGGCACTTTACCTTTGGGGTACTTGCTGCACGCTTTCTCCCATTCGTTAATCGATTTTTCTACCGTTACCTGATGCATTCTGTCTTTGTTAGGATCGATGGGAAGCTTTTCCAAACGGCGGGCTAGGCCTTTAATATAGCGATTCCAATCATCTAACCTACTCTCGCCAATTTCAGAAACAAAACCAGGGAAAACTAACGATGCCAAGTGGGCTTTACAGTCGCCTAAGGCGTTTATCATGGTCAGCGGCACATTCCCTTTCATTTGCTTCTGACATTGATGCGCAAGGGTAAGCCCCTGCTCCACTTGTTTGGCAATTTCTAACACCCTGTCATTAATGTTTGCACGAGCAATCTCTAAACAGGCTTCAAAATCGGCCTTGCTGCGAATGTCGGTGTTATTGGTTTTGCAGTAATCACTGACAATCGCATCAATACCCGCAAAAATACAATCATCAATTAGCGCTTTCACTTGGCCAAATGGATTGAAATACAAACCCAGCTTGGCTTTGTTAGGTAATTTGCTTTGCAAATAATTAAGCGGCGACGGCATCGCGTTTTTAATCAAGACATTCACGCCTTGCTTGTGCAGCACTTGGGCCTTATCCGCTTCTTCAATTAACGCAATATCTACCTTATCACCCTTTTGCACCAGAGCCGGGAACGCCTGAACTTCAAACCCGCCAACTTTCTGCACAAAGGTTTCCGGCAAACTTTCGAAATCCCATTGTTCTATGTTATTTCGCTCTAACTCGGGTGTTGCGGCTTTCTCAAAGGTTTGTTTCACCTGCCCTGCACACTGCTGTTTAAGCGCGTGAAGGTCGTCACCTTTAGCAATATCATCACCGTTGTCGTTAACTACCGCAAAGTGCATTTTCAAATGCTTATCAAGCTGATCTAAATTCCACTCTTCTCTTTCAATAATTACACCCGTCATTTTGCGTAACTTATCGGTTACAGCTTCAAGCAGCGGCACCGGACGGTTGTTCTTATCTGTTTCACTGATATCAGCAAGGCACGCCTCAGCAAAATTAGGCGCGGGCACAAAGTTACGACGCAAGCGTTTAGGCAAGGTTTTAATTAAACCCACAATAAGGTCGTGCCTTAGCCCCGGCACCAGCCAATCAAAACCTATATTGTCGACTTGATTAAGCACAGGCAGCGGGATGACAACAGTTACGCCATCGTCTTCAGCGTTAGGTTCGAAGTTATAGCGTAGCGGCAGCGTAATATTGCCCTGGCGCCATACATCAGGGAACGCGTTTGCTACCGACTGTCCAGGCTGCTGACGATACACGTCCTCTTCTTTAAACGTTAAACTGTCGTTGCTTCCGTGTTGCTTAAACCACTTCTTAAACGCCGCATCATTATTGGCTTCAACCGGAATGCGCTTGGCGTAAAAGCTTACCAGTTCTTCATCATCGACTATCAAATCGCGACGACGGGTCTTTTGTTCAAACTCGTCAGCCTGCTCAAGCAGCGCCTGATTTTCCTGTAAGAAACTGTAATTGAGCTTAGTATTGCCCTCGACTAACGCTTCGCGGATAAATAGCTCGTGGCAAATTGGCGGGTCGATGAGGCTATAAACCTTCGCACGCTTCATTACGATGGGTAGCCCGAACAAGGTTACTTTTTCAAAGGCAATCACCGCACCGCGCTTTTTAGACCAGTGTGGCTCTGAATAGCTTCTTTGCACAACATGCTCGGCCAAAGGCTCTACCCATGCTGGGTCAATTTTTGCCACCATACGAGCAAATAGCTTAGAGGTTTCTACAAGCTCAGCTGCCATTACCCATTTGGGCTGAGACTTTGATAGCCCTGAACCAGGGAAAATAAGAAAGCGCGAATTACGCGAACCCATATACTCGCGCTCTTTATCTTTAAAGCCCATGTGAGACAGCAAGCCGCTGGCGATGGCTTGGTGAATAGCCTGATAGTCGGCTTCTTGCTTTGAGATGCCAAAGCCCAGCTCAGCAATAGATTTTTTGAGCTGGCTAACAATGTCCTGCCACTCACGCATACGTAAATAGTTGATGAAATTTTGCTTACACCATTTGCGCAATTGGTTTTGGCTGAGTGCGTTTTGTTGCTCTCTAAACGCCACCCACAAGTTGTAAAGACTGATAAAGTCAGAATCTTTATCGTGGTATTCGCTGTGCTTCTCGTCTGCTTGCTGGCGTTTTTCCTGTGGACGCTCACGCGGATCCTGAATTGAAAGTCCCGCTGCAATCACCATGACTTCGCTAAGCGCATTAGTACGCTCGGCTTCAATCACCATACGAGCATAGCGAGGGTCGATAGGTAAACGTGCTACTTGACGACCTAGCGGAGTAAGCTGCATTTTGCCGCTTTGCTTGGTTTTTCGGTTATCTTTGCCTTTCGCGATAGCTTGAATTTCTTCAAGTAAACGGAAACCGTCGTTGATATTGCGGTTATCAGGCGGCTGAACAAATGGAAACGCAGCGATATCGCCTAACCCTAAAGCAAGCATTTGCAAAATAACCGACGCTAAGTTGGTTCGCAGGATCTCTGGGTCAGTAAATTCTGGGCGGCCTAAATAGTCTTCTTCACTATAAAGACGAATACAAATACCGTCAGACACACGGCCGCATCGCCCTGCCCGCTGATTCGCTGACGCCTGAGATATTGGCTCAATAGGTAAACGCTGCACTTTACTTCTGGCGCTGTAGCGTGAAATACGGGCAAAACCCGGGTCAATTACGTATTTAATGCCAGGCACCGTAAGCGAGGTCTCTGCCACGTTGGTGGCAAGTACAATGCGTCTGCCGCTGTGCGACTGAAATATGCGGTTTTGCTCTGCCGCCGATAACCTCGCATACAGCGGAATAATTTCAGTGTTGCGATAATGCTGTTTGCTCAAGGCATCTTGGGTGTCGCGTATCTCGCGCTCCCCGCTTAAGAACACTAAGATATCGCCCGGTGCTTCACGCATCAGCTCGTCGACTGCGTTTACGATGGCGTCGCTTTGATCAATGTCGTCATCATTGTCTTCTGGCGCGTGGTAACGAACTTCTACCGGATAGGTACGTCCGCTTACTTCGATAATCGGCGCATTGTTAAAATGCTGAGAGAATCGCTCTGGGTCGATGGTGGCAGAGGTGATGATGAGTTTTAAATCAGGGCGCTTATCTAAAAGTTGACGCAGATAGCCCAACAAGAAGTCGATATTAAGGCTTCGCTCGTGGGCTTCATCGATGATGATAGTATCGTATTGATTTAAAAAGCGGTCTTGCTGCATTTCAGCAAGCAGCATACCGTCGGTCATAAGCTTAACGTAGCTTCGCTCGCTTACCTGATCGCTAAAGCGAATTTTAAAACCCACCTTTTCGCCAAGCGGCGTGTTTAGCTCTTCAGCTATACGGGTAGCTACACTTCGCGCCGCTAATCGTCTTGGCTGGGTGTGGGCTATCATGCCATTTACACCGCGACCTAACTCTAAGCATATCTTAGGTAGCTGCGTAGTTTTACCCGACCCGGTCTCACCCGCAACAATCACCACTTGGTTATTTGCAATCGCTTCTTTAATGTCTTCTTTTTTATCGCTAACCGGCAGCGGTGGGTATTCAACTTTAGGAAGGTTGTCTTTACGCCAATTGCGTTTTTCTATTGATGCATTGATGTCGCTTTCGAGCTTTTCAAACTGCGCTTTTAAGCTATCTTCGCTAACCGCAATGTCGCGTTTTGAACCTTTGGAATTAGCTGCTTTTTTCTCTGCGCCTTTTCCGTCAACACCAGATGTATCATTCACTTTTTGTGCAAGCTGTGTAATGCGGCGCTTCAAGCGAAATTTATCTGCGCTCAAACAATCATCTAGTTTGTTGTAAAGAGGTTTTATTGCAAGTGGTGAAGACAAAGTGACATCCTAAAGCGTGTTTCTAATCATCAATAAAATTCGGGCGGTGATCCTAGAAGATACCGCCCTAAAAAGCCAGTGTGTTAAGCGTTACGAGAATTTAAGCGCTTTGGGTTAATTCATCGTCCTGAGGCGTTTTAAAACGGGGAAAACCGAACCAAATGGCCGCCACTCCAAACACAAAAATCAGCATGGGATACCAGCAGTACGGTGTAATAGCTAATGGTGAAATACCCACTACGGCTGCGGCACTTAAAAGCTGCGCCCCGTAAGGGACTAAACCTTGGAAACTGCACGAAAAGATATCTAAAAGTGATGCCGTACGACGAGGGTCAACGCCGTATTTTTCATTCAGGTCTTTAGCAATTGGGCCTGCGGTAACAATCGCAATAGTGTTGTTTGCCGTTGTAATGTCCAAAAAGCTAACCAAGCCAGCAATACTGAACTCAGCGCCTTTCTTTGACGTGACCTTTCGGGTTAAACGCTCGATTAACCATGTTATACCGCCGTTAGCGTGCATAAGCGCAACAATACCGCCTATGGTTATGGCGATCATAGCCAAGTCCTGCATCCAGCCCATCCCTTTTTGAATGCTTTGCATCATAGAAAGTGGCGTAAAGCTGCCTTGCAGCAAGCCCACTACACAGGCACTGGCAATACCCACTGCAAGCACGCTAATGACGTTAAACCCTGTTAGCGCAAAAGCGATAATGCACAAGTAAGGCACTATGCGCCAAAAATCGTAGCTGCCGCTTTCAACTATTCCAGAAGTATCGACGTCCACCATAAGCAATAACGCCATGGTGACAATGCACGCCGGCACAGCAACCATTAAATTCGCCCTAAATTTATCTTTAAGCTGTACGCCTTGCGTACGGGTCGCCGCAATGGTGGTGTCTGAGACAAACGAAAGGTTATCACCAAACATTGCGCCCCCCACTACAATACCTAGCGCCATTTCTACCGGTAGCCCCAAACTTGTGGCAAGGCCCGCACCTATTGGCGAGAGCGCGGTAATGGTGCCCATGGACGTGCCCATTGAAAATGATATGAAACAGCAAATCAAAAACAGGCCTGGCAATATAAGTGCAGAAGGCACAAATTGAAGTGCCATATTCACCGTGGCATCCCGAGCGCCAATATCAATAGTCACCGCATAAAATGCACCAGCTAACAGGAAAATAAGCACCAAGAGAATAATGTTTTTATCGCCACCGCCTTTACAAAACGTTTGTACTTTTTCAGAGAAGCTGACCTTTTTCCCTTTCGGATTTAAACATAGGCCATACCCAGCGCTGATAAAAAACGCCACCAAAATAGGCATCGCAGTAATATCGTTTGTGGTAATTCCCGTCACTACAACAAGAATTACAAAAAGCAAAATGGGCGTTAAACCTAATGGGTTGGGCGCGATAGAATTTGGTGCAATGTCATTATTTTCGTGCACAGAAAACTCTCTTTTGGGTTTTATTGCCTGCTAGCAACAGTTTAAAGGCTACGCGGAAAAGCCACCTGCCGGTTGCGAGTGCGTAAAAAAAGCTTCAACGAAACCATAACGTGACGGCTTTTGACGGTGAAAAGCTAAAGCTGCAAAGGATAAAAGGTTTTAACGGCGTTGAAAAGCAATTTGCTTTCCAATGATTAACTCATCTGCACTGTGCCAGACGCTACGATTAGATTTCGAGTTATTAAAGGAGTGAAGCTACAACCATTTAGCCGTAGAACGCGACTGCCGCCTAGCTTTTTTTCATAGCTGTGTTGCATAAGTGTGTGGCATAGCTCTGTTACGTAGAAATATGGACAGGCACTATCAGTCATTCACGTTAAATTCTAAGCTCGCTAGGGGTTTTACCTGTAAGCCGTTTTACCGTTCGTCGAAAGTTAGGTAAATCGTTAATGCCCATTGCATTGGCCGCCGTCTCGTTACTCACTTTGTACACCGACAGAAGTAAAAGTGCATGATTGCGCTGTACTTCCTCGCAGAGCGCGCGATAGCTAGTGCCGTACTCTTTTAGTTTCCGCTTTAGCGTAGCCACACTGACGTTTAAGGTTTCCGCTAATTCAGGAAATCCGATATTTGCTGCCTGTGTGTTGGAGGATGCATAAACATAACGCCTCACAAAATCAGGCAAAGACAAGCGGTTTTGCAATTCAATAGAAACCCCTTCTTTTGTTTGCGTTGCGCTGTTACTAACGACACCTTCCAGAGAAACATGTGATTCAGCAGAACAATCCGACTGAGCTATTAGCTCCAAAGGTTGGCGTAGTACGTCTTTCTCAATGCAAATACTGTTAAAAGCGCGATTAAACGATAACTTAAGCCCAAGGTGGGTTTCGTAATCAGCAATATTTCTTGGTCGACTATCGGTAAAAGAGAAAGATAAACGAATTCGCTTATTCGCTATACTTTTCATAAGTGCAACAACGCTTGCGAATGCCACTTCAATGGAGAACTGAAGCTGTTTGCTGCTTACCCCTGTAAACTGAGGCACTAACATTATTTGGTCTGCGTTTTCAAAACGCTGAAACTGACAGAGCGGTAGGCTACACCACCGGTATGTTTGGCGTTGAGTCAGCTGTAAAAGTAGCTGCTCTGCATTTTCACATGTTTTGAGCGCATTAAGTGGACTAGATAGCCACTGCGAGGCGAAAGCTCCCCCCAGCAAAAAACTAACGTCGCCGCCTCTCGCCTGGCTTTGAACATTCACTAACAGCGATGAATATTGCTTTATGCTTAATAGTGAATTGGGTTTCAACGCATCTTCAAAAATACCTGTACCGCGCAAGAGCTTATTTTTATTCGCGCCACGAGAGAGCGCCACATTAAGTGCTGCCCTCACTAACCAATACCCAACTATTACTTTATCTTGGCTAGACATCACTACATGAGCACTTTCAGCACTATCGATGACACCCACCCCAGAAAGACGAGTTGAATGACGGTACTCAGCACCTGCAAATGCAGCTTCGTCCTCAGAGTCTCGTAGTGCGTTTAGTCTTGGTAACATTAGATCCATAAGTTACTCGCTGCAGGCATCTTCATTCATCTTCACCGGTTACCCCTACCAATTACTTTCGCCAAATACACTGACCAAACCGGCCTAATTACGCTGCGCTATCATGGGCACGTTCAAGTTCTAAAAGCATGGTGTTAAGCACTGTCGCAAGGCGTTGGTTAGGTAACAAAGTTACTTGAGTACTGCGAGCGGTGGTGTAAATGGCGTTTGCATTGAGGCTATGCCTAAAAGCAAGATGCTGAATACTTACTTTGATATCACTGAGAATAACGTCAGCCTGCATGGGCGAGACGTCTGGCATCAAAATAGCAAACCTATCACCGGCATAGCGGCACGCTAAATCTTGCTGACGCAAATTCATGATCACCAATTGCGCAATATCGTGCAGATACCTATCGCCTTCTGTATACCCGTGTTTTTGGTTGAACAAAGAGAAGTTATTGATATCGATAATGGCGATGACAGCTGACTTGCCAGATTGCTGTAATTTATTAATTTGTGTTTTCCAATACTCTGCGCGGTAAAGCTGAGTGATGGGATCGATAGCATCGTGATCGCGAAAGTCCCATTCTCTGCGTCGTAATTGCAAATTTAACGCGCGCTGCTCTAGATGCCACTGATACAGTGCCGCGGTCATTACTACCATCCCCACAGCCGCAGGATAAGACTCAATCATGCTTAGCCAATAAGCCTCTTCAGGATAATGAAAAAACTCATCCAAGAAATCTAAACTAACTGAAAATAGAAAGAAGCCGAGCCCTACCGTGAGAAGGCTCGTTACTTTACCTGGGGGACGGCTGGCAAGCGCAGCTAGCATCCACGCCAAAGTTAAAAAAACAATGCTTCCCTCCCCCACAATATCAAGGCCTGATATCACGGTGCTTTCTTTTGCATTGCCAAAAATAAAAGCTAAACAAACCGCTAACGCCACTACGCAAAATGTAAATGCTAACCAAAGCTTGTGATGCCTAAATTGTGTTGAATTTGTAAAGGTAAACATAGTGCTCTCTTTGGAAATCTCTTGAATTGGATACATCACGCGTTAGTCCGGCCACCGCCAGCGTTTATAACAAAACGAGAGTCTTGCCCAAATCTGATGAAACTGTCGAGGGTCAGTTTGGCTCAGCAATGTGACATCTTGATGGCAGCGAACTTTAGGAGCATAAAAAAGACACACAAACCAAACAAAATCAGCAATTTAAGCAAGGGTCAATTTAGCTCAGCCAATTGCAAATAGGCGACAATTACCGATTGTGTACCGCTTGTTCCATCAAATCGTCATATAACTGTCATGCAGGATTCTTAGGGTACCCATTCACTTACTTAGCACTTATTCAAAACGCCTTTTTACTGCTTAATTAATTGGAAAATGAATGAAAATTAAAACCGCGTACTCTTCTCTAACACTTGCCTGCATAGCGGCAATGGGCCTTAGCGTCGCTACACCTGCTTCAGCTGCTGATGGCGTAATTATCGGTTCAGTAAAAGACGCCACACAGACGCGCAGCTATACCGGTGCTCAAATTAAGCTTAAAGAATTAGAACTAGTTACTGAAGCAGGCACAGACGGTACATTTCGGTTTCCCTCTATTCCAGAGGGTACTTACACGTTAGAAATTTCTTATCTTGGTGAGGAAACGGTTACGCAAGCGATAAAAGTGACAGACAACGGTATTGCGCGCGCAGCCGTGGAGTTTGGCAGCGGCGATACTATCGATGAGATCTTGGTGCGTGGTCAACGAAGCGGTCAGGCAAGTGCCATAAACCAGCAGCGAACGTCAGATCGTATTTCGTCTATTGTATCCGCAGATTCCATTGGACAATTTCCAGACCAAAATGCTGCTGAGTCGTTACAGCGTTTACCTGGCTTGTCGATTGAGCGAGATCAAGGTGAAGGTCGTTTCGTCGGCATACGCGGTATCGATCCCAACTTGAATAACGTAACCATTAACGGCTTGAATATTCCCTCGCCTGAATCAGGCGTACGTTCAGTAGCCCTTGACGTTATTCCCTCTGAACTCATCCAAACGTTAGAGGTATCTAAATCGGTAACGCCCGATATGGACGGAGACGCCATTGGTGGTTCAGTCGCGGTGAAAAGTGTGAGTGCGTTTGATAAGGCTCGAGATACCGCGAGCGTTACCGTGCAAGCCAGTCAAAATGATTTACGCGATGAAACCAGTCCAAAGCTTTCTGGTACGTTTACCAAGAAGCTTTCCCCTGAATGGGGGGTGGCTGGCGCTATTTCCTACTTTGACCGAGATTTTGGTTCAGACAATGTTGAAAGTAACGGTGACGATGAGCTTGAGCAACGTCACTACACGATCACTCGCGAACGTTTGGGTAGTGCGTTAAATATCGATTTTCGTCCTGACTTCAACAACCAATACTTTCTTCGCACACTTTACAGTGAGTTTTCTGACGACGAATACCGTCAAGGTAATATATTCACGTTCGATGGCGAAGACTCAGAAATAGAAAGAGAAAGTAAAGACCGCTTTGAAAGCCAGAGTATTTTTACTGTGGCGCTTGGTGGTGAACACCAATTAGATACCTGGAAAGCAAACTGGCAGCTCGGTTATGCAAAGTCTGATGAAGACGAGCCAGATGCACTGTATTACGTATTCAAAACCGAAAATGACAGTATCGACGCAGACTTAAATACTATGCGTCCAACCGTGTCACAAAACGCTGATGCCATGGACTTATCAACCTATGAAGTCGATGAGATCAGCTTTGAAGATAACTACACGAAAGATACCGAAACCAGTATTAAATTCGACGCCGCCCGCCCCATCAACCTTGGTGGCTTTATCGGTGAGTTAAAAATTGGCTCGAAATACCGAAGCCGAGAAAAAGACCGCGACAGCAGCATCGCTATTTTTGATGGAGACTTCGACGACTTAGACGCTTCGCAATTCGGAGCTGCCAGTCCAGATTACTCTCTTGATAACTTTGGGCCTGGGCTTAATCGAAGTGAAATGCGTAACTACTTTAACGAAAACCGCGAGAGCTTGGAATTAGACAGCCTAAATTCTGAAGTAGAATCTCGTGGCGCGACATATGTGAATGAAGAGGATATTTTTGCCGCTTATATCATGGGCAGCGTAGATATAAATAAACTTCATTTGGTAGCAGGCGTACGCTATGAACGTACTGACTTTTCTACATCGGGTATGCGAGTAGAGCTTGTAGAAAACGAAGAAACCGACGTGGAAGAAGTGGTAAATACGCCATGGGAAGCAGAGCGCGACTACGATCATTGGTTACCCAGTGTAAATGCCAGATACACTGTTTCAGATAAACTTCAGCTTCGCGCTGCCTACACCCAAACTATTTCAAGGCCAAAATTTGAAGATGTAGCGGCATTTCAAATCATCGAGAGTAAAACAGAAGAAGATGATGGCGTATTTGTAACTGAACGAGAGGCGGAAGTTGGTAACCCTGACCTTCAGCCTTACGAAGCACAAAACGTTGATTTGTCGATTGAATACTATCCTGGTGACATCGGTGTAATTTCAGCAGGGCTGTTCTACAAGAATATCGATAACTTCGTTGTATACGCTGATGTTGCAGATACAACCGGTTGGGAAGGTTTTGAAGAAGTCATACAGCCAATTAACGGCGACTCTGCCGATTTAACCGGCTTAGAACTTTCTTGGGTGAAAGCCTTTAACAATGGCTTCATTATTTCCGCCAATGCTACTTTTACCGATTCTGAAGCGACTACCTTCTTAGATGGCGAAAAATTTGACACCCAATTGCCAAATCAATCAGACCGTATTGGCAATATCACCATTGGGTACGAAGCGAATGACTTCAGTGTACGTCTAGCCACCACCTATAAAAGCGACAATTTCGAAGAGATTGATGGTGACATGCTCAGATTTGAAGATGACCATGTACAGGTTGATTTCATGGCGCGCTACTACATCAACGACAGCATGCAGATGTATTTCAACGGCATCAACTTAGGTGACGAACCTTTCTACAACTATTTCGATACGCGCAACCAAAACGCGCAGTATGAAGAATACAGCCGCACGTTCGAACTTGGCTTTACTTGGCAGCTTAACTAGGCAGGTATATCGAAAGTTAATTATCGGGTTTGAAGGCCGTAGGTAGTTTGGCCTTCAAACCTGCTCTTAATAATCTGTAAGCCATGCTTTAGTCGATGCGCCATGCATGGTTTGATCTCAGTAAGATTCAGGACAATAGCAACAATGACCAATCAGCGTCACACCAAAACAGTTTTTAAAACCACATTTACCACAGCGGCACTTTCAAGCGCACTCTTGACGTTGTTCGGTTGCGCAGCCAATCACGATACTAATACCAGCACAGATACCAATGCGAATATCAAGTTAGCGCACAGCGAAAGCCAGCTAGTAAAAGCAGAAAGCCAAGACATCGCGTTACCGCTAACAAAGCTAAAAAATGGTCTAAGCCTGACTATGCACTACCAAACGCACGCCGACCATTCTAACACCAAAAGCGCTTACAAAGACGCTTACAAAGACACCCATGCTAACAACACTAGCAAGGACGCCCGCGCCAACAACAAACATAAAGTTTACGATGACACCCACGCTATCAACATTAATGTTAACGAACATAAGGGTATTTCACTAAGCAACTCTGAAGGAAAAAAACACTTCATTGCGGGACATTACACCTTAGCAAATGCTGAAGTTGTGGAGTCTAATTCAAAACAATGGGTGTCTTTAGTAGTGTTCAATAACAACACCCAGTACATAGAGGTGTATCGCATTAACGCCGCGTCTCTTGAGGTTGGTCAACCGCAAACCCAGTTGACCAAAGGTTCTGAAGCCATTTGTGCTACAACATCAAGCGCTGGCGAACTGCACATTATTAATATCGATGCGACAGGCACACTGAATCAGTATGAATTTCATGACGGGCGCTTTTTATCGCTTAGAGACTTTGCGATAGGTCCAGGCATTAAAAGTTGCGCGATAAATGCCAACACCGAAACGCTATACCTTGCTGACGAATTTGCCGGTGTGTGGCAATTAGACACCGATATTGAAAGTGAGCTAGCAAAAACCCTTATTTTTCACGATCAAGATGTTGCCATTGAAGGTGTAGCCACCCTATCTTCAACGACGGTAGATGGCGTGGATATCGCTGCCTGGGTGAGTCCGGATGCCAGCGGGGTATGGCTTAAAACGCCATGTCTTACGCAATTTGTCTCGCTAATGAATACTGCGAACGAAAGTAACTCAGCAGATCGCCAGTTGAAAGCAACCAACAAGTCTACTTTTATTCAGCCTGAATTTGTTCACCTGTTGTTAAGTGAAGAAGGCACACACATTTCTTTTGTTGTTGACGATGACGAATCAGGCGACATGTTTACTGCCGAGCTTCCTTCAAAACTAAGCGCAGCTATACTTAATCGACAATGCAGTACCGATTTTAAAGCTACCTCGCTAAAAGAAAATTACATGGAGAAGGCGTATACAGATAACAGCGCGTCCCAACATGCAAACCTAACTATCAAGGTTAAACCCGATGTTGAAACTGACCCAGTGGAAAATCATGGCGACTCCGCTGACGACCCTGCCATTTGGGTTAACTCGCACAGCGCTTCACAAAGCCGTATAATCGGCACCGACAAAAAAGGCGCATTAAATAGCTATGACTTAGCCGGCAAGCTAGTGCAAAGCCTTCCTGTTGGCAGAGTGAATAACGTTGATGTGGGATACAATGTGTCTGTGGCACAAATCAAAGCACAGCAAAGCGATACGCCACTTATCGATATCGCAGTGGCATCAAACCGGTCGAATAACAGTTTGTCTGTATTTGAAATAGATAAACGCGGCCATATGACTCAGCTTGGCCACATAAGCACTACACTCAATGATATATACGGCATGTGTCTGTTTGTGTCAGGCGGAATAGCTCATGTATTTGCTAACGACACCAGTGGTCGCTTCGAACGATATAGCGTGTCTATCGCCCCAGACAAAACTATTGATGGACACTTAACACAGTCCTTTTCACTGCCCTCACAGCCAGAAGGATGTGTAGTGGATACTAAAACAAGAACTGCCTACCTAGGTGAGGAAGGTGCTGGGATTTGGGTCTTGGATATTACTTCAAACAGCAATCAGCCACAGTTAATCGCTGAGATAGAAGCTCCGGTAGAAGCTGATATAGAAGGTTTGGCTCTGTTTAATGTAGATGCACAAACTTACCTAATCGCATCTAGTCAGGGTAATAACAGCTATGCTATCTATCACGTACACCCTGAAAACCCTGAAGTCTTGGAACTTATGGGGCTTGTTCAAATTACGGCAGATAAAGCCGCACAAATTGACGGCGTGTCTGAAACAGATGGGCTTGATGTAACCAACGCTAACTTGGGAGGAAGGTTCACCGAAGGGCTTTGGGTAGTACAAGATGGAAGAAACGTCATGCCTAGCGAGACCCAAAACTTTAAGCTAGTTGCTGGTGCCTCACTTAAGGATGCGATCAGAAAATTAGCGAACGCCAAGCGTGAACGCCACTCAGACATGTAACGAATAATTCGAAAAGTAAATAAAAAGGAGGCGTTAAGCAAGTTAACGCCTCCTCTCCGGTATATGAAAAATACATAGCGCCGCACTAGCTTCTAGCCCTTCTAACCCAGCGCCGCATCTTCATTCATTACGCTACCTGCAGCACTAAATCCTACCAAGCTAAATTACAGTGCGTTAGCCCAACCAACGTCTAGCCCGCGCGTCGGTATCCATCGTTTAATTGAACATCAATAGCGCGCAGCACGGCCGTTCGGTTAATACAGCCTAGAAGCACCCCATCATCATCAACAATGGGGTAAACTCGCGGCTTTTCCTTTAACAGCAACTGCGCTAGCTCTATTACTGACATGTAAGGTTTGATAGACAATACTGGGGTTTTCATAATTTCCCCCACTCTACAAATTTGCTCACGGTAATAACTTGACGCAATCATTTGAGCAATACAATCTTGCTCGGACAAAAAGCCCACTACTCTTCCTTTGCTGTCGAGTACCGGACCGCCACTCTGCCCACTGGCTAACAGCACTTCGACGGCCTGCGCAACGGGCATATCGACATTAAGCTTCACTGGGTGAGTATTCATATAATCACTGACTTGCAACGATTCCATTTTCAATTCTCCAGCCGTGGCGCCTAATGTGACCGATACTGCAACTTATTTGGCGTTACGGCACTTCAATTATTTTTAACCACATGTGAAAGCAGTATTCCCCCACACTTTAAGATTAGACGCTACGTTGAATACAAGCCAGCATATTTAACATTAAACTAACAAATATTTTTTGGCAATTAGTCTTTGTAAATTGCCACTTTCACTTCACCATTTGTGTCGATGCTAGCTCGGTACATACCCGCAGAATTAAACGGCATTGCTACATTACCCTTTGCGTCAATAGCTATTACGCCGCCATCGCCACCAGCTTTCACTAGTACGTCGTTCACTACTGTATTCGCAGCATCGCTTAAGCTTAACCCCTGATACTTCATGCGAGCGCAAATATCAGCTGCAACGTTGTATCGAATAAAGTACTCGCCATGCCCTGTAGCTGATACTGCACAGCTCTCATTATCGGCATAAGTACCAGCACCGATCACAGGCGAATCACCAATACGTCCATAACGCTTGGCGGTCATACCGCCGGTTGATGTTCCCGCAACAATGTTACCGTTACTGTCTAACACTACAGCGCCAACCGTACCGAAGCGTTCGTTACCTTCCTGTGAACCGTAGCCGTTAGAGGCTTGCTCCATGCGTGCTTTCGCTTTATCTAGCGCTTGCTTGCGAAATTCAGTATCAAAAACAGCGTTGTCCACTTGCTCAAGACCATGTTCTTTTGCGTATTCTTCAGCACCTTTCCCAGAAAGCATAACGTGTGGAGATTCATTCATTACCAACAACGCTGCCTCAATGGGGCTTCTGATTGTTTTTACCCCTGCAACTGCTCCTGCATTTTTATTGCCGCCGTGCATGATGGACGCATCAAGTTCGTGTTCACCGTCGAAGGTATATACAGCACCTATGCCGGCGTTAAACAATGGTGAGCTTTCTAAAATTTTAATGGTTTCCACCACTGCAACCTCACCTTTTTCACCTTCCTTCAATAAGGCATACCCATGTTGCACCGCCTCGGTTAACACCCTTTTGTAGTTTGCTTCTTTCTCCGGCGTCATCATTGTTTTCAAAATGGTGCCGGCACCACCGTGAATAGCAATAGCAACACGTGGTTTCTCTCGAACGGTATCAGTCGCTAATGCAGCGTTACTTGTTAGAGCTAAGGATGTTGCTAGCGCCCCTAACGCACAAAGTGTGTGGCGAACCTTTTTTGACGGGTGAAAAAATTGAGATGGCTTCAATGACTTTACTCCTAATTGCTGTAAAAAATGAGCGTTATCTTTCCGATATCTTGCGCTACAAGTAACGGTTCTTTCGGCTCATTTGAATGCATTTTTGTATGACGCTAGCCGTAAGATGACACAAATAGAAATGCTAGACTACGTCAAGAAGTTCTAGAAATGTAGTAAGGTCTTCTTTGATGGAGGGCAAAAGTGCATCAGCCTCTTGCCATTTTTTCGTTTTTGATAATTCCCACAAACTTTCAAAGTCCCGTTGTAGCTGAACTGCACCAATGTCTGCAGACATTCCTTTAAGCTTCAAAGAAAGTACCTGAGCTTTCTCGAAGTCGCGGTTATCTACGGCATGTTGCAACAGTTTCAGCTTGTCAGGCGCACTCTTCGAGTACAGTTCACAAACGCGAGAAAATAGTGCTTTATCCCCCATAATTCGTGCAATAGCATCATCTTTTTCCCAACATCCATCTAATCTCTCAGCACTAAACGAGTCGGCGCCTTTATTTGTTCCTTCTTGATTCGCTCTGGCCTTATCTGTGTCTATTACGGTTGAGGAAGCTATCGTAGAGGGCGAGTAAGTAACAGGGGAAGGCCAACCTCGTTCCATTTCTTTTGTGATGGCGTTTAGCATACTATCAACCAGTGGTGCCTTTTTATCGTCGTTATTATAAGTCTCGTGATCGCCTTGCTCTGCAGCAGCTATACGCGTTACCTGATGCACTAACCATTGCTTCACCTTGGGTATAAGCACTTCAGCCATAACAGGCTTCGTTGCGAAATCATCCATACCCGCTGCTAAACATTTCTCCTTTTCACCGAGCATGGCATTAGCTGTCATGGCGATTATAGGAACGTCTTTGTGTAATAATCCTGCTTTACCTTCGCGAATAGCCTGCGTGGCGTCGTACCCGTTCATATTGGGCATCTGACAATCCATAAGTATGCTATGAATTCGTCGACCTTTGCTTTCACATTTGGCCAAAAAGGCTATCACCTCCTCACCATCACTACAGGTAAATAAATTAACAGGTAAGCCTTCAAGAACGCCTTTCGCTACCTCTCTGTTAATCATATTGTCATCGACTATCAATAGATTGGCGTTTTCGATAGAAAACTGCTGTTCTGTGTCGTCTTCGACACCTGTTTCATCTGAAGTAGTCTTTGTTTTTCTTTGATCAAATGAGATATCTGAGGGGGTTAATGTATATCCTGAAAGTGCAGCATCTATTCCCTGTTGTACTATGGCAAAGCTCGATCTAAACAATGGTTTAGGCAAATAAAGTGGCACTACGTGATTGAAGTTAAAGGGGGGGCCTTCTAATTTTTGAAGAATATAAACCACGGGCAATGAACCCGCATTTTTACTCGCCGTTTGCGTTTGCCAAATATCGTCTAGGTCATCAATGAGTGGGCTGGCTTCATCCACAATTATCGCATTAAACTGTGCCCAGTTTATTCCGTCAAATCCAGATTGCCCATCTAACACTTGAGGCTCAGCGCCAACATGCAAAGCTAAGCTACAAATATTTTCTTCTAATGGTGGATAATTTGCAGAGACGCCTATGCTCACCCCGTTAAGAAGCACACTTTCGTTTTCCATCGCCATTTTATATTCAAAAGTGATATCAGAGGTGGTTTCGGGAAGTGTGATAAAAAATGAGAACGTACTACCAACACCGATTTCAGAATTGAAAGTAATATCCCCACCCATAAGCTGGCTCAACTGCTTGCAAATCGACAGGCCCAGACCCGTCCCGCCATATTGTGTTGCTACCGAAGAATCTGCTTGAGTAAATGCAGTAAACAGTTTGGGCTGGTTCTCTTTTGCTATTCCCACACCGGTATCTGAAACGCTGAAATGAAGCTGTTGCGTGCCCTCATCTACATCACCTATCGACACTTGCAGCTTTATATGACCTTTTTCAGTGAATTTAATCGCATTATTTAACAAATTACTGATGATTTGGTTAATTCGATGTGGGTCTGAATTTATTTCAACAGGCGGAAGGCCTGTTGTATCAATCAGTAGCTGTAGCCCTTTGGCTGCAGCCTTTACTGCAAAAACTTTGGCGATAGACTCAATGAGCGCTAAAGGGTCGAAATACTGATTATTTATCTCGAGTTTACCGGCTTCAATCTTAGACAAATCAAGGACATCGTTAATCAAAACACTCAGGTTGTTACAGCTAATTTCCATCATAGAAACAAGCTGTTCGGCCTTTTCATTAAGTGGCTGACGTTTAAGTAGCGCCAACGACCCCATTACTCCATTTAATGGTGTTCGCATTTCGTGGCTAATGTTGGAAATAAACGAACTTTTCACGCGACTTGCTTTGCGCGCCTCTTGCGTTGCCTCGACCAGCTCTTTGGTTCTGCTTACCACTTTCTCTTCAAGTTTAAGGTTTACCCTTTCAATGGCATCTTTGGCTTTTCGCTCATCGGTTACATCGCGAATAACAACCGCAACGCCGGAGAACTGTGACTGCTCCCCCCAAATGGTAGAGGCAGTGATAAGTAACGTGTGCTCTTCGTTGTCTTCACTTGAGTAAGGGGTTGTAAAGGTAACTTGCTTTCCCCCTTTATTCAGTACGGTTTCTAATCCTAATAAAGAGAGCTGTTCGAATGATGAATAATGGTGATTAATAATAAGTTGGCCTGGGATCCCGAAAAGCGCCTCAGCCGCCATATTCCAGCTTTTTACTACACCTGAAGAGTCAACGCTAAAAATGGCGTCTTTAGATATGGCAATAATGGCAACGGACTCACCACGCACCTTAGCCAGCTCGATGTTTTTACTATTACTTCGGTGAAAGAACAGTAAGACACTGACAAAAATTAACGACACCACGCCTATTACGCTATAAACGCTAATTCTCTTCTCATTAATAAGTGCATTGACTTCAGATTGAGACAACGAAGTATGAAGAAAAAATGGCGAAGTTTTATGATTACCATTTATGGTAAAAGCCCGTGTGACAGTGTACAGCGCTTCATTAGACTCTGCTGCCAGGCTTATTTTGGCTTGTCCTGCTTTTACGGGGCGGTTAAATTCGCTTGCCCAGTTTACTGAAGGCTTTAAGTCTCTTGAAAATGATTTATTACTGTCTGGATGGATCACAAAGAACCCTTCGCTATCAGTAATAAAGAGTATCTGCTTTCCAATTAGCGCCTGTTCCATTTGAGACAAAAGAAACTGTGCGTTGACATTCATTATGATAAAACCATAACGGTCGCCTGAGTCATTAAAAATAGGAAGAGACAGGCGAATGACACTTTTATGGGGAAACTCGAGTTGCCCATACTCACGATTTAGGTTGATATCAGAAATGTAAAACTCGCCTTTGTTGCGCTTTATACTTTCTTTAAAGTAGTTTCTCGCCGACTTTGGTTGCAAGTCGATATCATCTACGATAGAAACGCTCCCTCCATCCCTGTCCACTCGAATAAACTCATTCCCCTGTTCATTAGCTTTGATTACCCGCAGCTGCTCAACCTCTTCATTATTCTCTATAAATGCCACAAAAATGGTTTGTAAACGCTGTTTCCACTGTAACAATGTCGTGCCGTCTTTAGGGTCGACATTGGCATTTTCAGTTGCGCGAACGATGCCGCTTATTGGAGGAGTTTGGTGTAAAAAATTAAGCGCATTTATATAAGTTCGCACTTGGGTGCCTGCTGCGTTTTCTGCACTGACCGCACTTTCTTCAAGTGCCGCAAAAGTTTGTGCTTCTGCCGAAGCCTTAATGTTACTTTCAAAAAGACCCACCACCAGCACAACAAGCACAGTTGCAAGCACTAAGGCTAACCCTAAAGTGTTTTTAGCTTCATTGATGGAAGAGCTAGGTTTGAAGAGCGACAAGCAGGTAATATCCGTATAAATTTTGATAACTTAAAGCTAGTCACCATTCAAAAAATGTGCAAGTTTCAGGCTTTGGATTATTCGCAGACATAAGAAAGCTTAGATGATAATTACTGATATCGTTCTGCTTTCATTAAGTCGACATCCCTATTCGCTGCTCATAATAACTCCAGCATTTGGTATTCAATTTCTCGCGGTGTACACTGCCCTCAATATTTCTCTAACAACGCAATAGTGGTTATGCACGCACCTACATTTTTGTGGCACGATTTTGAAACCTTTGGCACCAGTCCACAAAAAGATCTTCCTTGCCAATTCGCCGCAGTAAGAACAGATATGGACTTAAATGTGGTTGGCAAACCGATCAATATTATGAGCGCCATTGCTAATGATTATTTGCCACACCCTGAAGCCTGTTTAGTCACAGGAATTACGCCTCAGCAAACCATTAGAGACGGTTCAAACGAAGCAGACTTTGCAGCGCGGATCTATCAAGAAATGTCGACGCCGAACACATGTAGCGTGGGCTTTAATAGTATCCGATTTGACGATGAGGTTTCGCGTTATCTATTTTACCGCAACTTTTATGACCCCTATTCACGCGAGTGGAGAAATGGCAATAGTCGCTGGGATATTATTGATTTGGCACGTGCTTGCTACGCACTAAGACCTGAAGGTATCAATTGGCCGCGCCGAGAAGATGGTGCGCCAAGTTTTAAACTTGAAGCGCTAACGGCAGCTAATAATATTGGTCATGATAACGCTCACGATGCGTTAAGTGATGTGTACGCCACTATCGCGCTTGCTAAACTGATAAAAGAAAAGCAGCCGCGCCTATTCGATTATGCATTGTCATTACGCAGCAAGCACACCGTTATGCAGCAAATCGATACCAGCAAACCTTCTGTATTACTTCATATCTCGTCTAAGTTACCCGCTTCCCAAGGATGCTGTACTTGGGTAATGCCTGTGGCAAAACACCCAACTAATAACAACGCCTTTATCGCTGTTGATTTGTCGCATAACATCGACAGTTTAGTGAATGACACGCCAGAAGAGATAAGAACTGCGCTCTACGCCCCGTCAGATACATTTGACGATGCAGCAGAGAGACCAGGGCTTAAACTCATTCATGTAAACCGCTCGCCCTTTATCACCACAGCTAGAGCCATGACTGAAGACAACGCCGAACGGTTAGGCCTGAATCGCGAGCGCTGTCTAAACAATTACAAAGCGCTTGCTTCACTGCCAGAACTCGCTAGCAAACTAGTCAGTGTTTTTGATGAAGAGATCCAAAGTAGCGAACAAGATATTGATCACGCCTTATACAGTGGCGGATTTCTTAATGACGAAGACAGAAGGTGGTGTGAGAGCGTAATAAACGCTCAGCCAGATGATTTAGCGACATTGGGTGATAAAACTCAGCACGAAGGGCTTAAAAAGCAATTGTTCCGTTACCGAGCAAGAAATTTTCCCAACACGCTAACAGCAGATGAAATGACAAGATGGCAATATCATCGCCAGGCTCGCCTGACCGACCCTGCCTTTCATGGGTCGATTACTCTGGAAACCTATATGATGAGGTTAGAATCACTGGCTCACGAGCATAGCGACAACCCTGAGAAACAGGCCATATTGCGTGCTCTTTACCAATATGCCGAAAACCTTTGACGAGCGTTTTAGAACGCCTTAAATTAATAGCTGTAAAAAAATAGACAGGCCAATAAAAGTCAACGTCAAGTAATCGATAGATGCCGCCGATAAAAAGAATACACGTGCGCAAGGGAATAAAGATGTTATGAATGGCGTAACAATAAGCTTCGATAAATCAAGAACCTACATCAACTTACAGCTAAATCCTTCTGATTTCACTTCAGAAGTTGATAGTAGGGAAATAAGAAAGCAATTAGAAAGCGGTGAAACTAAGCGTCTCTATGTTTCTGAAAAAGCCCTTAAGTCGGCCTGTGATACAGCGAATCATTACTTTAAAACCGGTGATAGTACCGTTGTTCAAGAGCGTATTGGCGAGCGCAAAAACGCTGAAATTGAATTCCGTATCCCTGAAGATGGGATGCAAGCAAGTTTAATTCTAACTACGCCTTATGGCGGTAAACTCCCCACGCTTGGCACCATCAAATCTCTTGCGGTAAAAAACAGAATCGTTCGCGGATTAAGTACCAAAGTCATTGAGTCTATGCTCAATCAAGCGAGACAATCGCCCCCTGGCGCGGTGCTTGAGCGAATTGTTGCTAAAGGCTTGCCAGCGAGAAATGGCAAAAATTCTAAATTTGTTCCTCTTGTTCCAAATGCGCTTGAAAGAGTATTGAAACCTCAAACCGGTGATGGTGAGCGTGTTGACATGCGTAACCTAGGCGAAGTTATATGCGTCAAAGTAAATACACCAGTATTGAGAAGAACTGAGCCGACAAAAGGGCGTTCAGGCTTTGACATCAAAGGAAATAAAATACCCGCTGTAGCTGGGGAGTGGGTAAATTTCAAAATGGGAAGCGGTACCGTTGTATCAGACAGCGATGCCAACTTGTTAATGTCAGCAATTTCGGGAATGCCCAAATATCGCGACCAGATAATGAACATTGACGACACCTTCATCTGTAGCGGCGTTAACGTTGGCTCTGGGCACGTAAACTACGAAGGCGCAGTGCTCGTTAACGGCGACGTTACCGAAAAAATGCAAATCAAAGCAGCCGGTGATGTAACTATTAACGGTTTTGTCGAGTCGGCTTACATAGAGTCAGGCGGTGACATTATTATCACTGAGGGTGCAATGGGCAAAGTTAACGACACCCATGGTGAGTTTCAATGTCAATTAGTCGCAGCTGGCAGTATTCACGTGCAGCACGGTCAAGGCATAGATATTCAATGTAGCGGCAATATTACGGTTGGTCGCCAATTGGCTTATAGTCGTTTACGTTGCTGCGGTGCAGTGATTGTGGGGCAAATTGATAAACCCATGGGGAATCTTTTTGCGTGCGATATTATCAGCCAGGATCGCGTTGAAGCGGGCACATTAGGTGCGGTTTCAGGTAGCACATTAAAAGTCGATTTTAGCCCTGGTTTTAATCAACTATTAGAGCGTAAAGACTCTTTAGATGAACTATTAAAACAAATTCGTGAAAATAACCTGAAGCACAAAGAAAAGATAAACCTTATTCAGAGTAAAAAAGTGCCCAAGGAATTGCAGCGTAAAGTAGCCGAGGCATTAGAGCTTTTCAATAACGAAAGTGCTTTGCTAGAGTGGCTTGAAAATAAAGCTAACGACGTTAAAGCAGCGAAAGAAAACTATCAGTCTGACATTAAGCTTATCGCAAATAAGCGCCTTTACCCTGGTGTTTCAGCTAAGCTCAACAATCGGAACTGGCGCTCTGAACGAGAGTATGACAGAGCGCAGATTCGTTACGATTCACATCAGTGGCACTACGACCCGCTGATTTAGCTTAGCTGACCTTCTGAAATTACTGTGCCACCGAGACATTTCCATACCCTTGGCGTTTTGACTGGTACAGTGCTTTCTTCGTACGTTCAAACCACTCGGTAAATTCTTCGGACTCCCTCAGTTCAGACAAGCCCATCGCGGTTTTAAAGTTGGTAACAATAGTGTGGTGAGTAGATGTGCATTCTAAGAGCCTGTCAGCAAGTGTTTTAGCTGCCTTTAATTCTGTCTGAGGGCACAAGATAATAAATTGTTCGCCGCTAAAACGAGATACAACATCAACTTCTCTCACCGTATTCAAACAATTTGTTGCCACAGCTTTTAGTGCCTCTTCCCTGGCTGCTGGCTCAATTGCATCTCTATCTTCGCTCACTGGAATCAATTCAATTACGATTAATGAAGCCGTAGTATGGAATCGATGGAAACGAGAGATTTCTTCTTCTGCCCTCTGAATCATATGATTACGGTTATAAAGCCCGGTGACGGTATCGTGAGCGGATAAAAAGGCGAGGGTTTTGTTTTTTTCTAACAGCGTCGCTTGAAGCGCACCTATTTCATCATTTTTCTGATTAATTATACGCTTATAGCCCCCCACATTACGATTTCTCAGTATAAAGAGTAGGAAGATTAAAATTACGATGATTGTGCTTAAAATCATAACCATATAATTACGGCTATAGCGAACCTGGACGTTATTCCACTGCTTATAAATTTCAACCTTACGCGTTTCTGGAATACGCTCAATCGCAAAATTTAGCTTATCGACTAAGTGACCGTAAGACTTATTCACACCAAAGGCTAGAGAGTCGAAGGGCTCAGCATAGCCAACAATATTTAAGTCTTTTAGCTTTAAATTGTTGATGTGCATGTTGACGCTCATAAGTGAGCCCACCATCACATCAAACTCATCATTCGCCAATTGTTTAAGCCCTTCTTCTTCAGAAGGAATGAGCTTCAGTCGCAACCCGGGGTAATGACGGGAAATATATTCAACCTGGCGATAACCTTGAACAATACCTACAGTCCGGTTGCCCACTCCGGAGTAACCTTGAAGCATTGGCATTCCAGCCTTGGCCACTAACACGTTGGGGGCTTCAAAATAAGGCACGCTAAAGTCGAGAAACTGTTTGCGATAATCGGAAGTATTGAGCATTGGGATAACTTGGCATTTCCCCTGCTGAACATACTCCAGGCTTTGTTGCCAACTCTCGGTTGGAACAAGGGTAAACGTTAACTCAGATATTTCAGAAATGAGCTGCATGTACTGTGCAGAGATACCTACGTGGATACCATTTCTGATTGCCTCGTAAGGCGCCCAGTTAGGATCTATACAGTATGTTACGTCGTAAGATTGTTCAGATGCTGCTTTGTGTTCAGCTTCTGCTTGTAGGAACGCGCTAGAACAACTCGCTCCTACAAACAACACTGTGCAAAGCAGATATTTTCTTATTTTTTTCAACTGCACACCCAAAACATGTGAAGATATCGATGACAACCGCGAAGTATTAAGCGTAAATAGAGAAAAAGCAATTATTTAGCTGATAATCTTGCTTTTCGTCTAGGTAACACTCTGCTTTTGTTGAAATTCTACGTTTTCATAACGTTTGTCAGTCATAATTTCCGCCAGACTTGAGACCGCTTTTTCGATATCAGCAAAACTCAAATACAATGGGGCAAAACCTATTCGAAGAATATTAGGTGCACGAAAGTCTGCTATGACACCTTCAGCAATCCATGCTTGACAGATGGCATAAGCATCATCATGAGCGAAAGCCAACTGACTGCCTCGATTGTCGATGTTAGGGCTGACTATGGAAAATTTTTCAAGAAGGCCTGCGTGTTTGGCTTCTGCAACGAAAAATGCTTGTAGTTTTTTAGATTTTTCATCAATCGCCTTAAGTGACACATCTTCAAAAACATCCAGTGCCGCATCTAGTATACTCATACCGATGATTCCTGGTGTACCGCACAAATTTTGCTTCACTGAGTTATCACCAGCGTAGTCTGGCGAAAACGAAAATGGCGAACTATGCCCCATCCATCCCGATAAAGGCTGTTGATATTGTGCTTGATGCCTTTTGGCAACGTAGATAAACGCTGGCGCGCCTGGACCACCATTTAAATACTTATACGTACAACCAACCGCAAAATCCACATTGCATGCATCGAGGCTGACGGGAAATGCCCCTGCGCTGTGCGCTAGGTCCCATAAAGTCAAAATGCCCTTTTGATGAGCTTGCTCGGTAACGGTTTGCATATCAAGCTTGTTACCGCTTCTGAAATTTACCTGTGTTAGCATCAACACGGCAATATCATCAGTTAGCTGTGACCCAATGCATGCCTCATCAACATAGCGAATACTGTAATCACTACCTAGTAAGTCAAGCAGGCCTTGCACCATGTATATGTCGGTAGGAAAATTATCGCGGGTAGTCGCTATCACCTTGCGACTGGGGTGCATTTTTAACGCCGCACTTAATACTTTAAATAAATTAATAGAAATGGAATCACAGCAAATAACCTGGCCACTTTTAGCGCCGATCAGACCGCCAATTTTATCGCCCACTATTTGAGGAAGGTGGATCCACTGATGTTTATTCCAGCTTGTGATGAGCCCCTGCCCCCACTGATTATTTACCACTTCGTCTGCACGCTGCTTAGCTTGCTTAGGTAAAGGTCCTAAAGAGTTGCCGTCTAAATAAACTGTGTTGGCAGGAAGCAAAAACTCTTGTGCCTTGTTGCGAAGCGGATCTTTCGAATCCAGTTGCTGAGCTGAAAAAACCTTATTCATCATGTTCACTAATAACCTCAAGTAAAGCATCAAACGATGTTGATTCCGGGTGGAGCCAGTCAAAATGGCCACCGTTTATTATTATTTTTTTACTGGCACCGATTAACTCAGCATGACGCGCTGGCACTATGTTATCTGCATCGCCTTGGAGTAGCGTAATCGGCATTGTACTGAGTTCAGGGTTTGGCGTTGCGCTTTGGTACTTACCGGGAAGTTCTTCTGGCGTGCCATTCATAAATCTTGCAGTAGCCGACTGACAACTATTATGACCCAGCGCGTAGGTTTGAATATCGGTAATTGCCCCTATTCCAATGACGCGTTTAAGATTAGTGCGCGTTAGATTCAATGAAGACGATGATAAGCGCTGTGCTGCCAGAAGCGCTAAATGGCCGCCAGCAGAATGGCCTACAATGAAAATACTTATATACCGCCCTTCTTTCTCAATTCGTTTTAGGGCTGTATTAATTGCCTGTGTTACGTCGTCCAAACTACCAGGCCAGCCACCACCTTCATCGCCCACGCGCCGGTACTCAGGTACATAGACCCCCATTCCTAGCTCAGCCAACGCCTGATACATTCCTTTCGCATGTTCGTAGCCGTAGGTATTCAGCCAACATCCGCCATGTATAAAAATTATCGCCTTATCTGCAAACATTTCGTTGTCAGACGAACGTCCATGCCAGGTATAAACCGTTTGTAGCGCGTCATTACCGTAACTAAATTGCTCATCAGCTTCGCTGGTTGGCAAGTCACCCAGCGCAGAGTAAGGCACCTGACTTTTCGTCCGTCGGTTATTTATGGGTTGCTCAGTGTTGGTGTTGGTATGGGTGAGACTGTGGGTGTCATCGTTAAAGGTGTTTACTAACAACGATGAGCCAGCTTGAGCCTTAGCAACAAGCGGTAGTGTGAATAACGCTAACACTAGTGTTGTGGTGTAGATAAGGTAAATAACGGTCTTCATGCTCTAATATTTTTATTCACATTGAACCACAGAGCGCAACCAATGTGATTACGCTCCGTGATTAAATATTTTACATGTTAGCCATCAATCGTGGCTTAAAGCATTTCAACAGCTAGTGCCACACCTTCACCGCCGCCGATACAGAGAGATGCAATACCTTTGCGCCCCCCGCGTTGCTTAAGTGCATGAAGTAGAGTTACTAATATACGCGCACCCGATGCACCAATTGGGTGACCCAATGCACAAGCGCCGCCCTTTACATTCACCTTACTTTCATCAAGACCAAGTTTTTTGATTGCCAGCATGGTAACCATAGCGAACGCTTCGTTAATTTCGAAAAGGTCGACTTCTTCTTTCGTCCAACCTGCTTTTTCCAACACTTTCTCCATTGCACCTACAGGCGCAACGGTGAAGTTTTCAGGCTCGATAGAGTTTGTGGCATGAGCGACAACCCTTGCCAACGGTGCTAGTCCAAGCTCTTTTGCTTTCGTTTCACTCATCACAACCAATGCCGCTGCACCGTCAGAGATTGAACTTGAATTCGCAGCCGTGACCGTACCGTCTTTTTTGAAAGCCGGTCTTAATGTAGGAATTTTTTCAGGGCGAGCGGACCCCGGGCCTTCATCGGTATCAACAACAGTATCGCCCTTACGAGAAGAAACTGTAACAGGTACAATTTCATCATTAAATGTGCCGCTGTTAATCGCTTCGTGTGCTTTTGATAACGAGCTCAATGCAAACTCATCCATTTCACCGCGAGATATGTTTTCTTCGTCAGCAGTATCCTGCGCAAAACAGCCCATCGCTTTGCCGTCATAGGCATTTTCCAGACCGTCTAGCATCATATGATCAAGTACTTGACCATGGCCCATACGATATCCCGTTCTAGCTTTAGGCAACATATATGGCGCATTGCTCATGCTTTCCATTCCGCCTGCCACTACTACTGTCGCACTGCCTGCTTTAATTAAATCGTGGGCCATCATTACCGCTTTTAAGCCCGAGCCACATACTTTGTTGATAGTAGTCACACCCGCACTTAGCGGAAGCCCAGCACCCAGCGACGCCTGACGCGCGGGTGATTGACCAAGTCCTGCAGGTAACACACACCCCATAATGACTTCGTCTATGACAGAGACATCCATCTCTTCACAGGCTGCTTTAATCGCAACTTCTCCAAGTTTGGTCGCAGCAAGCGAAGACAAATTACCGTTGAAACCGCCCATTGGTGTGCGCTTAGCCGCGACAATAACTACTGATTCGTTACTCATAACCGTGCCCTTAAAATTTATTTAAATTATAGAGTTAAGTGAAGAAAGCTACGTAGATGTATACAAAAGTAAACACCCCTAACAGCTACAACGTCTTGCCTTCACCATGAAAAATTGACGTTAGCAAAATGTTACTTTACCTTAACGTAAAATGTAATTAACGTTAACGTAAACCTGTACTAAGTATGTGTCAACCAAACACTACGTTTTAATATAGCGGTATATAAAACCATCTACCTTAAAACGATAGTGCTATTGCAATGACACACAACCTACTACAGAGAATTTAATTACAAAGACACCCACGTTAAAACTAGGGTGTTAAACAGCGCTGAAATACAAGGTACGTGTAATGAGCAAGTACGACGACGAAACAACATATGCAATAGGCGAACTCGCTCGAGAGTTTGACATTACTCCTCGTTCAATTCGTTTTTACGAAGAACAAGGCCTAATGTCACCGTCAAGAACGGGACAGAATCGCGTTTATCTGAACAAAGATAGAGTGCGCTTAAAGCTAATCTTGCGAGGAAAACGACTTGGATTTTCCCTTGCTGAAGTCAAAACACTGTTCGACATGTACGACACTAACCCCAATTCGGCTATTCAGTTAGAAGCCATGCTTGAAATGACTGAACAAAAAAGAGCGGTGCTTAAACAGCAGCTAGAAGATATCCAGATGTTAATGACTGAACTGGATGATGTTGAAGCACGTTGCCGTGAAGAACTAGCAGAACTCAAACGAGGAAATATCGCATGAACACCTCCTACCCTACTTTAAATTTTGGACTTGGCGAAGACATCGAGATGTTACGTGATCAGGTCTATCAATTTGCACAAAATGAGATTGCTCCTCTTGCTGAACAAGCAGACGCAGATAACCAATTCCCGAACCAATTGTGGAAAAAACTTGGCGATATGGGCCTGTTAGGCGTTACTGTTTCAGAGCAATACGGAGGCTCTGATATGGGCTACCTTGCGCATACTATCGCGATGGAAGAAGTTAGCCGCGCATCAGGTGGTATCGGTTTGAGCTATGGCGCACATTCGAATCTTTGTGTTAACCAGATCTTCAAAAACGGTAACGATGCCCAGCGTGAAAAGTACCTGCCTAAGTTAGTAAGCGGTGAACACATTGGTGCACTGGCAATGAGCGAGCCTAATGCAGGTTCGGATGTTGTTAGTATGAAGTTGAAAGCTGAAAAACGCGGCGACAAATACATCCTAAACGGCAATAAGATGTGGATCACAAACGGTCCTGATGCACATACCTTTGTTATCTACGCGAAGACCGACCCTAACGCGGGTCCACGAGGGATCACAGCGTTTATCGTAGAACGCGACTTCCCCGGCTTTAGCCGCGCACAGAAACTCGACAAACTTGGTATGCGCTCATCTAATACCTGTGAATTAGTATTCGAAGATTGCGAAGTACCAGCTGAGAACATTCTTGGCAAAGAAGGCGAAGGCGTTCGCGTACTCATGAGCGGCCTAGATTATGAGCGCCTTGTTTTGTCAGGTGGCCCGCTGGGCATTATGCAATCGTGCATGGATATCGTAGTACCTTACATTCACGACCGTCAGCAGTTTGGCCAATCAATTGGTCAATTTCAGCTAGTACAAGGCAAAGTAGCTGACATGTATACCCAAATGAATGCTGCACGCGCGTATGTTTACACCGTTGCACAATCATGCGATCGCGGTGAAACAACGCGAAAAGATGCGGCTGGCGCTATCCTTTATTCCGCGGAACTAGCAACCAAAATGGCGCTGGATGCTATTCAGCTACTTGGCGGTAATGGCTACATCAACGAGTACCCGACGGGACGCTTATTACGTGATGCCAAGCTTTATGAAATTGGCGCGGGAACGTCTGAAATTCGCCGAATGCTTATAGGCCGCGAGCTATTTGACGAATCTAAATAATGTGGGGTTGAGTGTGGAAAGCAGCGTCTTTTGAGACACGAAAAATCAGAAACTCGTGTTTTTAGAGAAAAAAGCAAGACTTCCACCCTAGACCATATTACGCAGATTTACGAAAGCTGAACTAGTAACAGGCTAATGAATTACAAAGACACCCATCTCAGCGAACCCGCTCAGCATGGGTGTCTTGCTAACTAGTGGTTAACGCGACAGCCGTCGCCTATGCCCAACACAAGGAGGGGTTATGCCCGTTCTTCGCTCAAATATAAATACGAAATCTGAAACATTTATCGCAAATGCCGAACACATGCAGGCTCAGGTAAATGATCTCCTCGAAAAAATCGAACAAATTTGCCAAGGTGGCGGTGAAAAAGCAGCTGAGCGCCACGTGTCTCGAGGAAAACTTCTACCTCGCGATCGAATCAATGCACTGATTGACCCAGACACGCCCTTTCTGGAAATAGGCCAACTGGCAGCGTGGGAAGTGTATGAAGACTATGTACCTTGTGCCGGAGTCGTTGCCGGTATAGGTATTGTTGCTGGCATTGAGTGTATGATTGTAGCTAATGATGCCACTGTGAAAGGTGGGACGTACTACCCTCTTACTGTGAAAAAGCACCTTCGCGCTCAGACCATCGCAGAGCAAAATAACCTACCTTGTATTTACTTAGTAGATTCAGGTGGCGCTAACTTGCCCCGTCAAGATGACGTATTCCCAGATAGAGAGCACTTTGGTCGCATCTTTTTTAATCAAGCGAATATGTCTGCTAAGAATATCCCTCAAATTGCGGTAGTAATGGGTTCCTGTACAGCCGGTGGTGCTTATGTTCCCGCCATGGCTGATGAAAGCATTATCGTTAAAGAACAAGCAACTATTTTTCTAGGCGGCCCACCGCTTGTTAAAGCTGCAACAGGTGAAGTAGTTACCGCAGAAGAGCTTGGCGGTGGTGACGTTCATACTCGAATTTCGGGTGTTGCCGACCATCTCGCTAACAACGACCACCACGCACTTTCATTAGCGCGTAATGCTGTCTCCAGACTAAACAGAAAGAAGCCAGAATGCCTGGACGTGGCCGAGGTAAAACCTCCACGCTACGACACCAAAGAAATATACGGCATTGTGCCTGCTGATAGTCGTCAGACATACGATGTAAGAGAAATCATAGCGCGTATTGTGGATGATTCAGACTTTGATGAATTCAAACCGCTTTACGGCACAACCTTAGTTTGTGGTTTTGCGCGCATTTTCGGTTTCCCTGTAGGCATTGTGGCTAACAACGGCATACTTTTCGGTGAAAGCGCGCTTAAAGGTGCGCATTTTGTCGAACTATGCGCCATGCGAAAAATCCCTCTCGTGTTTTTGCAAAACATCACAGGCTTTATGGTCGGTAAGCAATACGAGCACGGCGGTATCGCAAAACACGGTGCAAAAATGGTAACCGCTGTAGCATGTGCGAATGTACCAAAGCTCACTGTCCTTATCGGCGGCAGTTTCGGTGCAGGTAACTACGGCATGTGCGGTAGAGCCTATGACCCACGCTTCCTTTTCATGTGGCCAAACGCTCGAATCTCTGTAATGGGTGGTGAACAAGCTGCTGGCGTTCTCGCTCAGGTTAAGCGCGACCAAAAAGAGCGCTCAGGCGAGACATGGTCGGAAGAAGAAGAAAAGGCATTTAAACAACCTGTCATCGACACTTACGAAAAACAAGGGCATCCATACTATGCGTCTGCAAGGCTTTGGGATGATGGTGTTATTGACCCTGCGGATACTCGGTTAGTGCTTGGCCTATCGCTTTCAGCGACACTCAACAAGCCTATCGAAGACACCCAATTTGGCATATTTAGAATGTAGGAGTGCAGGTAATGGAACAATCAGTTATTTACAGCGTAGATGAAAGAAACATTGCCACTGTTACTTTAAACAGAGCTGAAAAACATAATGCCTTTGACGACGAAATGATAAACGAGCTTACTCGCGTTTTTAAAAAAGCGGGGGAGGATAAAAGCGTTAGGGCACTAATCCTAAGAGCTGAAGGCAAAAGTTTCAGTGCCGGGGCAGATCTTAACTGGATGAAAAAAATGGCCAGTTATACCGAAGCGCAAAATGAAAGTGACGCACTTGCATTAGCAACCATGCTGCAGACGCTTTATAAAATGCCGAAGCCCACAATAGCAAGAGTACAAGGCGCAGCTTTTGGCGGTGCTGTTGGTTTAATTGCATGCTGCGATATTGCTATTGGAAGCAAGCTCAGTAAATTTTGCTTAAGTGAAGTTAAAATTGGCCTTATTCCAGCAACTATCAGCCCTTATGTGGTAGAAGCAATGGGCGCACGAGTATGCCGACGCTACTTCCAGACCGCTGAAGTATTTTCTGCGCGTAGAGCAAGACGACTTGGACTTTTAAGCGAATCAGTAACAGAAGACGAACTCGATAGCACTATTGACGCCATTTTATCTAACATTCTGAAAAACGGCCCCCAAGCAGTGGCGAAAGCAAAAGACTTAGTGCAATGGGTGTCTACGCAAGAAATTAACGATGCCCTTCTCACAAAGACGAGCAAACTTATCGCACAAGTTAGGACATCTGAAGAAGGTCAAGAAGGTCTGTCAGCCTTTTTAGAAAAGCGCAGTGCTTCATGGGCGGAGGTTAAGAATGATAAATAAATTACTAATTGCAAACCGTGGTGAAATAGCATGCCGCGTTATAAAGACAGCCAACGCTCAAGGTATAAAGACGGTCGCCGTTTACTCTGACGCCGACAAAAATGCCCTTCATGTACAAATGGCTGATGAAGCTGTTTATCTGGGGCCATCTCCATCGAAGGAAAGTTATCTACGAGGCGAGTTGATCATTGAGAAAGCGAAGCAGCTTGGTGTAGACGCTATTCACCCAGGCTATGGCTTTCTCTCAGAAAATGCTGAGTTTGCGAATCTATGCGCCAAAAACAATGTTATCTTCGTAGGACCACCAGCATCTGCAATTGAAGCGATGGGGTCTAAGTCTGCCGCCAAACACATTATGGAAAAAGCAGGTGTTCCTTTGGTCCCGGGCTATCACGGCGACGATCAAAGTGAAGCGGTATTAAAAGGTGCTGCCGATGAAATGGGCTACCCTGTGCTATTAAAAGCCGCTGCTGGTGGTGGCGGTAAGGGCATGCGCCAAGTGTGGAGTGAAAAAGAGTTTTCTCAAGCATTAAACGCAGCCAAACGTGAATCTATGGCGAGCTTTGGTGACGACCACATGCTGGTTGAAAAGTACCTGACGCGTCCTCGTCACGTTGAAATTCAAGTTTTCTGTGACACCCATGGTAACGGCGTATACCTTTTTGAACGTGACTGTTCGGTTCAACGCCGACACCAAAAGATTATTGAAGAAGCCCCTGCCCCCAATATGTCTGAGTCAGTGAGAGAAAAAATGGGTGAAGCGGCTATACTCGCGGCGAAAGCCATTAACTATGTGGGTGCGGGAACGGTTGAGTTTTTACTTGATGAAGACGATTCGTTTTACTTCATGGAAATGAATACACGCTTGCAAGTAGAGCATCCTGTGACAGAAATGATCACCCGTGAGGACTTGGTTCACTGGCAATTAACTATTGCCGAAGGAAAGCCCCTTCCTAAACAACAAAATGAACTCACCTTAACAGGCCACGCATTCGAAGCGCGCATTTATGCCGAAGATCCAAACAACGAGTTTCTACCTTCTACCGGCACACTGTGCCTTTTACGCACGCCAAAAGAAAATGACGTAGTTCGCGTTGATACAGGTGTTGTTGAAGGTGATGAGGTAAGCGTTTTTTACGACCCTATGATTGCCAAGCTTGTGGTTTGGGGAGAGAACCGTGAGATAGCGCTCAAGCGCCTAATTAGTGCATTGGGTGACTACTACGTTGACGGTGTAAGCACAAATATCGACTTCTTAAAGCGTGTCGCTACCCACCCAGCATTTGTTGCTGCTGAGCTAACAACTACATTTGTAGAGAAACACCATGATTCGTTGTTTAGCGCGATAAGTGAGGATACAGCTAGCGATGAAATCCAAGCTAGCCTTCCTGCGATGGCATTACTTTCACTTTTAAATAGAAAAGTTTCCACAAGTAATAAGACCCCATCTGTGTGGTCAACTGCAGGTGCATGGCGCGCTAACGCAAATCATACAGAAACTCTTACATTGCTTTCCAACCAAGAAGAAGTGCATGTTGAGGTTAAGCACCTCTCAGCGAAACATGTCTGGGAACTAACTGTAGGCGAAAAAACTTATATAGTAGACGGCAACCTTGTTGATAGCACTTTGCAAGCAACAATTGATGGGTATAAGTCGACATTTTCGTTTTCAGACAATGATGGTGTGTACACACTCTTCAACAAAGACACCCATGCTAAGTTCAGCGTAATCTCAGCGTCTCTTGGTGATGATAACGATGATAGTGGCGACGCTAATTTCAGTGCTCCGATGAACGGAACCATAGTGGCGCATTTGGTCGAGAAAGGAGTACAGGTCAAAAAAGGCGAGCCCATATTGGTTATGGAAGCGATGAAAATGGAGCACAGTATCATTGCACCGCACGATGGTTCAGTGGAAGAGTTCTTTTTCAATCCCGGTGAATTAGTTGACGGTGGCGCCACACTTTTAGCATTTTCAGCGAAAGAAACTTCAGAGGTCTGATGTAATGTTTCCACAAGAAGTAAGTATCGTTGAAGTTGGTCCGCGAGACGGTCTTCAAAATGAAAAACAGGCGTTAAGTGCTGCGCAGAAAATCGAGCTGATTAACCTCCTTTCAAATACTGGGGTTCAGCGAATAGAAGCCGGTAGCTTTGTGTCACCCAAGTGGGTGCTACAAATGGCGAACTCTGATGAGGTTTTTAAGGCGCTCAACCCAAATAAAAACATACACTATTCTGCGTTGACCCCTAACCTTAAGGGTTTGGAAGCAGCTATAGAAGCGGGTGTGAAGGAGGTTGCAGTATTTGGCGCAGCCTCTGAATCTTTTTCACAAAAGAACATCAATTGCTCTATAAGTGAAAGCTTGAAGCGCTTTGAAGCTGTGTTTGACATGGCCAATAAAAGCAATATCAAAGTTAGAGGCTATGTGTCTTGCGTGATGGGTTGCCCCTATGAAGGTAATATCGCACCTGCAGCCGTAACCCGAGTGAGTAAAGAGCTGTTGGACATGGGGTGTTACGAAGTATCTCTGGGCGATACTATCGGCGTAGGCACACCAATGTCAACAAAACTGCTATTAGATGACGTGTTGAAAGAAATTGACGTCAGCAAAGTTGCCGCCCATTTCCATGACACTTATGGCCAAGCGCTGGTGAACTTATACACTGCCCTTGGATATGGCATTTCAACCATTGATTCGGCTGTTGCTGGACTTGGGGGCTGCCCGTATGCTAAAGGAGCAAGTGGCAATGTTGCTACGGAAGATGTGCTATATATGTTAGACGGCATGGGGGTTTCCACAGGTATCAACATGGAGAAATTACTAGTGGCCTCTGCGTACATCTCTGACGTTTTAGGGCGCCCTCCAGTATCAAAGGCTGCGAACGCCCTTCTGGCCAAATAATAATTGACGGAATGGGTAGATGTGAGTGCATCTACCCTCTTTTATTGAACAGTGCACCAATAGAACGCGAATAGCCAAGAAAACGCCAGCCTTGGTTTATTTGGGGATTACCCCGGTCACTTTTCGTCAGGCAAAATAACGGTAGTCGCCACGGCCAGCAGAAGCATACCCGCCATAATATATACAACCGAAAACGATAAAGCAGGCGCCAAAGTAGCATAAAGTGCTCCAAAAGCTAATAAAATTATCCCGATAGCCGTATTTGAAAAACCTACAAGTTCGGTTCTGTCATGCCCCTCTTTAACATCTAAGCTGTAAGTTTTTCTACCCGTTCTCACACCAGCGTGGGCCACAGATAATACGAAAAATAAAAGCGCTGAGGTAACGATTGAGGATGTTTGCCAAAACAATAGCCCAACACAAGCGCCTAGTGCTAACAGGCCCGATAATCGAAGCGTTAGCTTTGCGCTTTTATCGGCGATCTTGCCCCAAATAATTGATGAAAGTAGTGCAGCAGTCGCCTCTGCGCCAATATAAATAGGTAATAGCTCTTTTACGTCTCCATTTCTTTCAATCATAAAATAAGGGGCTACCAATGCAGAGTGTACAAATAACCCTCTAACAAAAATGAATTTGTATATAGTGGTGTCGAAATTTATGCTAAACGTATTCTCTGGACTGTCTTCTACTTCCACCCTAGTCTTGATTGGCCATACGCATATCAAGGTTAAAATAAAAGCCAGCATACTCGCGCACAGTACAACTAACAGGATATTAGAAGTGAGAGCGCCGTCATAAATTACAAGTGGTATAGCGATGACAAGTGTAACCACACCGGAAACCGTAGAGGCGACTCCGATTAAGTTACCTCGCTCCCCTTTTTTGGCTGCATCGGCCTCCATATCTTTTACTGTTAACGAACAAGCGGAGCGTCCAAGGCTCAATAAAACCAGCGAGGCAAGAACTAGTATTCCCGCTATGAAGCCAGAAAATAAAATGACAGAAAGTAGCATGCCAACCACTGAAAAAACTTGTGTGATCATGCCAATGCGCCAAACGATGTGCCGCTGTGCATGCTTTCTTAAACAAATACTAATGAGTACTTGAGGAAGAAGAGCGCCCGACTCTCTTATAGGTACTAACCAACCTATCATCCAAACCGGAGCACCTACACTTACGAGCAGTGCTGTCAACGTTGTTTTTGCAGAGATTAAAAGGTCAGCAAGCTTATTTAGCGACAAGCCTGCAATAAGTAGTTTTTTTTGTTTCATAGACGATTGAAGCACCGCAATTTATTGAGCTTTTTACGGTGCTTTCATTTAATCAGATCGGAAAAGTTTGTGCGCTACCCACCATTTTCAACAAGCGTTTTAAGGTTTTCTAGTCCCATCTCAAAATCAGGACCGATCATGCTGTCCATCATCAAAGCAAAATATTTGTTAATGGGGTTATTGTCTACCGCCCCTTCATCTCGCCAAGTTACAACAGACCCGTTTGTTGTGGATTCTATTTCTACAACACCCGACGAGCCCATATCGAAATCGGGAAAATATAAACGATAAGCAACTCGTTTATTGTGCTCTAATTGCGTGATCTCCATTTCGCCATTTCCCTCGGTCTCACTTAACCATTCAGAACGCATACCGATTGCTCTATCAGGTCCTGAGTAGTCAAGTTTCATGTTAGGGTCGCGCTTAAACCATACCCCCCATTTTTTCCACTCTTTTAAATCGACGATGAAGGGATATATTTCTGATGGCTGTGCATCAATAGTAATTGTTCTTTCAACGCTGTAGTCTTTTGGAATAAAAAAGCTTGCCACTATAAATAATACAATGACGACACCAATAACCATTAAAAGTTTTTTCAATGCTCCCATCTGCGACTCCAAAATCAAATTGACCTCTCAAATATAACATTTAATTAACATTTGTCACTTAAAGTTCTTTCGCTTTCGATCGTAGCGTTGACGTTAGATAGCCACCCATCCCATCATGTTCGCGGAAATTGATAACATTTTTAGCAAGACACTTTAGCGTTATGGCACTGCACATTGGCTTAGCTTGCTGTGCTGAAGGCTTTTATCAACTAGCCATAGGCAACGTGCATATTTTGAAAGAAACCTTAGCACTTACGCACAACGCAAACTCAATGAGAAGTAAAGCAACTTTCCAGAATGCTATCAAAAAGTGTTTTTGAAAAATGTCTGTTTAGCGAAACTTTCATAAGTGCATTGGGTACCTTGCTAAGGGGTTTAATCAAGAGTCTCTTTCGTACCTACAAACCCTGAGCAAAGCTTGAGAGGATGTCTTTCTTATAGAGAATAGCTGAAGCGTAAAGCGGATGCCTCTCTAGCAGCAAACCATTGCAATCTCACATAAATTTAAAATAATTTACCAATTCATCACAAAGCGATGAAATCCCGCTGTTATTATAAATTATCTTGTGTAATATGGGTTTAGGTCATCAAGAAAACCTGTTCAACGGGTCTATCATGCATAGCGCAGTCAATCGCAACACTTCGTTTTCTTTTTATATTTCTATCGATACACAGTAGTCGCTTTTTTACAGGAGTTTATAGGAAATGGCAGATCAAAGTTCTCGTTACATCAGTAACCTTACTCGCGATACGTATGCGCTAATTCTCGCGGGTGGTAAAGGTTCTAGACTACACGAGCTCACAAATTGGCGAGCCAAACCGGCACTTTATTTCGGCGGTAAATTTAGAATAATTGATTTTCCGCTTTCAAATTGTGTTAATTCAGGCATTCGACGAATAGGCGTGGTTACTCAATATAAGTCCCATTCACTCATTCGTCATCTCGTCAGAGGTTGGGGTCATTTTAAAAAAGAACTCGGCGAATCTGTTGAAATCCTCCCCGCTTCTCAGCGTTTTTCTGACAGTTGGTACGAAGGGACGGCTGACGCGGTTTTCCAAAACATTGATATCATTCGTGATGAGCTACCAAAATATGTCATGATCCTTTCAGGCGATCATATCTATCGTATGGACTACGGTGATATGTTGGCTAAGCACAAAGAGTCCGGTGCAAAAATGACAGTGTCATGTATGTCTGTGCCACTACAAGAAGCAGCGGGTGCGTTTGGTGTAATGTCAGTCGATGAAAACTACCGTATTAACGGGTTTGAAGAAAAGCCCGCTAACCCTACTCCACTGCCTAACGACCCAACTCGTTGTCTAGCGTCTATGGGCAACTATGTGTTTGATACTGAATTTCTTTTCGAGCAATTACGTGTTGATGCCGAAAACATGGGCTCGCAGCGCGACTTTGGTAAAGACATTATCCCATCAATCATCGCTGATCACCCTGTATATGCCTATCCATTTGAGAAAAGCGGCGAAGATAACGCCTATTGGCGCGATGTTGGTACTATCGATTCATTTTGGGAAGCCAATATGGAAATGGTTGCTCCTGTACCTCAGTTGAACCTATACGATAGAAAATGGCCCATATGGACATACCAAGAACAACTTCCACCAGCAAAATTTGTTTGGGAAGACCACGACAGACGTGGTGAAGCGATTAACTCAGTGGTTTCTGGAGGCTGTATTATTTCAGGCTCTACGCTTCGCTCGTCTATTTGTTTTTCCAATGTACGCGTACATTCCTACGGGCTTATTGAAGACGCTGTTATTCTTCCCGATGTAGAAATTAAACGCCATTGTAAGTTGAAAAAGGTGATTATCGACCGTGGGTGTGTCATTCCTGAAGGTACCACAATTGGTTACGATCACGAGCAAGACAAAGCCCGTGGATTCCGCGTGTCAGAAAAAGGCGTGGTGCTGGTTACGCGAGAAATGTTAGGCCAGCCCGTTGGCGGACTAAGTAAGCCGGGTAAACACGACTAACTCATTATTCGTATCGTAATGGCGAGATTGATTTTAGCGTAAAAACGTTTAAATCAATCTCAGCTCTTTAAATTAGCCCTTTAACTTAGCCTACTATGCTTAAAGGACTGTTTCGCAATTCAAAGGCTTACGTTTAGACCAAAATAATCACGCCATCAATCAACAAGCCCTAATTTGCCTCATTATTCCACTGCGTTAACGTACGCTCAATAAAGCTTGCAACCTGTTCAGGATGCTCTAGCGGAAACATGTGCCCACCGTCGAGCACACAGTGTTCAATAGCATTATGCTTCATAAGGCGTGAGTACATTTCTGGCTTACATACCTTACTCTTGCTCCCTGTAGCCAATACAGCCGGGCATTTGAGCTTCCCTTTATACTTAGCCAAATTATGGGGAACGTTGCGAAACAAATCAGCTTCTACATCAGCTCGAAATGTCAGTGAAATGTTGTCTCCATTTAGCGCTGTGACAGACTTTACATAATCGCGCACGCATCGTTTATCCATATCTCTAAACAATGCTTTGCCGTGAAAGTACGCCACCATATCTGTATTGCTCGGCCAACTGGTATTGCGCGTTTGGGCCAGTTTAGCTGGTGTTAACTTATTAATTAAAGGCGTGTGTTTCGCAAATTTAAAAAAGTAACTCAAAGGGCCAACTACGAGCGGAGGATCAAATAAAATAATGCCTCTGAAAAGCTCTGGCGCTTCGCATGCCGCCATATAGGTGATGACTGCACCAAACGAATGCCCAATGCCAAACACGCCTCGTGGGTCCTTATTCTCTTTTTTTATGTGCTTGATGAGCTCTTGAACTTGATTGCGCCAGTTACCGTTTACGGGAAGCTGAGGGTCGTGTCCGAAGCGTTCTACATGCAGGCGATTAAAATGGTTCGGTAATGCCGAAAACATCGCGTTATAACTACCGGCAGGAAATCCGTTTGCATGGGCAAAATGAAAACTCAACTCTGAAGGCGACACCGATACACTCCTTTACACTGAAACAACAAAGGGGCTTTAAATCAGCCCCTTAGCATGGAAGATTGATAATACTATAAGCCTCTAGCTTCTGCCATTTCCCAGTCTTTCACAATCTTGGTGCTTGTCCATAAAAATACGGCAATTGAAAGCGCGTAAGGAACAACAAGGTAGATGAGTGCTTGTCTTAATGCCTCTGTTTCGCCTAAAGAAGGTACTAGTGCTTGGCTAATAATACCAGTAAGTGTAGGACCACCGCCCAGAGCAATGATGTTCAAAACAAAGAAGAACAGCGCAGTTGACATTGCTCTCACGTTTATAGGCGCAAGGGTCTGTGCCATCGCGAAACTTGGGCCTAAGTAAGAGCCACTAGTAAAAAGCAACAGCGCCATGAGTGCTACTGACATCCACAAATCTTGCACTTGCAAAGACGCGTAAAATGCTGGAACACCAATTATCAGAGCGATGGCAGGTAACAGCGCGTAAGCTTTTTTGTTGTGCTTGCCCCACCTGTCAGCAATATAACCTCCCAGCCAGACGCCTAGTGCATAAGCGGTGCCGTTAATAATTCCAAAGACAATTAGCAATTGTGTAATGTCTAAGCCCGCGAATGCGCGTACATAATAGTCAATGACCCAGGTTGATATGGCATAGTTACCAAAAGAGCCAAAGGAAATACCCAGTGCCATTCCCCACCACGTTGGAATTTTCAGAAGCATCTTGAGCGACGACTTTACACTTGGCTTATTTGCGTCATCTGCACTTGGTAACGAGACCGTTCTCGCTGGCTCCTTAACCGTAAGCTTAAGTAAAATAGCGAGTAACACCCCTGGAATACCCACGCTATACATTACAGTACGCCAGTCAGCAGAACCGCCTTGTAAAAAGAACGCAGAAGCAAAAAACGCTAGCATTACGCCAAAAGGAATGCCCAACGAGTATATAGCTAATGCGCCAGCGCGCTTTTCTTTTGGGAAAAGGTCGGAAATGATACTGTGTGAAGGTGGGCTACCACCCGCCTCACCTATCCCCACACCAATGCGTGCGATAGCTAATTGCATGTAATTGGCGGCCAACCCCGATGCAGCGGTAAAACCACTCCACAGTGTTAACGAGATGGCGATGATATTGACGCGGCTGTACCTGTCGGCAAGCCACGCAATTGGAATCCCCATAACCGTGTAAAGTAGCGCAAAATATATGCCTTTAAGCCAGCCAAGTTGGGCGTCATCTAAACCCAAGTCGGCTTTAATAAAAGGAGATAAGATCCCAATAATTTGTCTGTCTATAAAATTAAAGGCATACACCAAGGTTAATATAAATAGAACATAGTTCCGGTAACTTCTAGATGTTCCCGCTTCTGCAGTGGGAATACCTTCAACATGAGTATGGGCCATAACAGTCCTTTCGAGTGACAATAGCTCAGTCTAAGCACTAGGCAAAAAAATAAACAACTAATTGTTACTTATTTGTTAACATAACGAAAATTTCTAACTGAGGCTTTTCGTTCTATAGCGCTTAAGGTACGATGACAAACACTTAACTCATCAGACCAGATAAACAAATATGACAGTAGATGAATTGCTCAATATTCCTCAATTAGTTCAAACTTCAGAAAACACATGGAAAGTTGATGGGCTAGTCATTCCTAAGACGTGGGGGCAAGGACGAACTGCGTTTGGGGGAATTTCTGCAGGCATGCTTTATACCGCAGTAAAGCAGCAAGTCACTGATAACCGCGTGTTGCGCTCTTTTACTACCAACTTTATTGGCCCTCTATCTCTTGAAGCACCTTTTTCTATTGAAGTAACCCTACTTAGAACGGGTAAGAATGTTTCTCAATTCACTGCTCATGCAACTCAAGATGGCAAGAGCTGTGTTTTTTCACAAGCGTGTTTTGGCATTGCGCGAGACTCAGGTATCTCTGTTGAAAATACAGAAAAGCACGAAATGCCGCAGCCTAATAAGGCAAAGTTTATCCCGCAAATTCCTAAAGTTACGCCCAAATTTTTACGCTACTTTGATTTAGCAATTGAAGATGGCGGCATTCCTTTTACGCGCAGAAAAACCAGCCATTACCATGGGTTTATGCGTTTTAAACAAGCTCCTGAAGCGATTACTGATGCGCATATCATTACCATGATTGATGCTTGGCCGCCCACGCTTTTACAAATGATGAAGTTGCCCGCACCAGCCAGCACGGTAAGCTGGAACTTAGAATTTATCCATCCACATAAGCCGGTGAGCCCAACAGATTGGTTCGCTTACAAAGCACACACCAGACAAGCGGCTGACGGTTACGGACATACTGAAGCAACTATTTGGGACAAAGACAACGAAGTGATTGCCATTAGCAGACAAACCGTAGCGATTTTTGATTAATCGCTACGGCTTTAAGGACAGGCATTACAGTCTTTAAACTAGTACAACATAAACGCGTTAGGGTTAAACAGGGAAATAACCGAAATACACTGCAGGTTGGTTATATCTAGCGCGTCTTCCAAATCCTCGCGATTAAGCGACAACGCCTCATGCAATTCTGGTTTCAAGTTATGGTAGCTGGGGTATATTTCAGGGTTTACATTATCGAGCGCCAGCACGTAAGAAAGCTGGAGAATTTTCTCATCTATTGAACTCGCCGACTCTTCGCCTTTATGAATATTAGCAATAGGTGTGTAGATAGAGCTTGGGATTCCCCATTTTTCAATCAACCTTGCTGATAAATCCGCGTACGTAAAACCTAACACGCCAAGCTGAAGCTCTGCAGGACTTACTCTAGTATTGAATGCCTGACAGCGAGTTGCAGATTCTGGTAACACAGAGACCGTTACAAGCTCGCCTATATTGTGCAATAGGCCAGCAACAAAAAGTCGCTCTGGTTCACGAATATTGCGCATATCAGCGAAATACTTGGCTAGAAGGCCGCACGACACACTTTGTTCCCAAAACTTGTCGAGATCGATTCGCTGTCCATCCACATCGCTGAAAGCTTGGCTAACGCCATAGGCCAGCGCCAAATCGTAGGTGGAACGGGTACCCACCACTTGAATCGCCCTGGTTACTGTATCTATCTTGTTGGGGAAACGGTAGAGCGCAGAGTTAGCTACTCTTAACAGTTGAGTTGCCAGTGACGGGTCAAAAGCAATAATATCGCCAATGTCGTCAATGCTTGAAGCTTCATCGTCCATACAAGCTTTAAGTCGTGTTACCGAGTCCGGTAAAACAAAGAGGCTTTCCGCTTTCGAAACTAGTTCATCTAAATTCATTCGTGCACTCTCTTTAATGCCGCCTTTATCAATGTAGCGTTCAAGGCACCTCCATTCGCCTTTTGTCCATTAAGGTATAGGCACAAAAATGTAGTTGGTCAATAAATATCAACTAGTAAAAAAGTATGATTTCTTTACTAATCAGAAAGTTAAACCCAAATTACAAAAACCTTAATACCGCGCTATTCAATAGTTAATGTGAAACTCTGATATTTTTGCCAACCGCGAAACATTCAAGCTACGTCGCTGAGACAACGCGCCGCTCTGTTTTCATCATGTCTTTTAGAGGGGCGTATTATAGCGTTTCACCTTTTTTTACATACTAATAATTCTAGTACACAGAAAAACTTAGGGGAATTACCTATAAGAATTAGAATTTCTAAGGAACAATAGCTTTTGGTAATGACTCAATAAGTTTTATGGTAGCATCTAGTCTCTATTTAGTGTGCCTATTTGGGCTAAATTCTTGAAGCAAAAGTTGTATTTCATTCCATGTTAAATATTGCAGTTATTGGCTACGTGTGGCCTGAGCCAAACTCCTCGGCCGCGGGCCAAAATATGCTTTCTATAATCGAAAGCTGCTTATCAGCCAATTTCAACGTGTCTTTTTTAACTGCCGCCACAGATAGCGAACATAAAGCTGATCTTGCTGCCATGGGCGTGGAGATACACCCTGTCGCACTTAACTGCAGCTCATTTAATAGTTTGATAGAACATATAAAACCAGACGTGGTTATTTTCGATCGTTATATGACTGAAGAGCAATTTTCATGGCGTGTGCGAGAAGCGTGTCCTAACGCACTTCGCGTGTTGAATACAGAAGATTTACACAGCCTGCGTCAGGCAAGGCATCAAGCGGTAAAGCAGTGTGGAGATGCTAGCCTTGCTCAACTAAATAACGAGCTTGCACAACGTGAAATTGCTGCGGTACTTCGAAGCGACCTTACGTTAGTAATTTCAGAAAATGAAATTGATTTATTAACAGAGTACTACGGAGTTCCTAGGCGACAACTGCAATACCACCCTCTAGTTGTTAGAAAAACCATATCGCCTGGATTACCGTTTGAACAGCGAGAGCACTTTGTTCACATTGGCAACTTTCGTCATGAGCCTAATTGGGATGCGGTGCTGCAGTTAAAACAAAGTGTTTGGCCTGCAATACGCAAGTCTTTACCGAAAGCTGAATTACATATTTATGGTGCTTATCCCCCTAAAAAGGCCACGCAACTTCACAATGTGAAACAAGGTTTCTTAGTAAAAGGTTGGGCTGAAAGTGTGGAATCAGTAATGATTAGCGCAAAGGTGCTGATTGCCCCTTTGCGATTTGGTGCAGGCATCAAGGGGAAACTACTCGATGCAATGCGCTGCGCTACCCCAAGCATAACTACGTGGATAGGCGCAGAAGGTATTGTACCGAAAGTCACGAGCAGTTTTGGAAATATCACGAAAGAAAGTGAATCTGACCAATCAGCCATTTGGCCCGGCGCAATCTGCAGTACAGATACGGCAGCCTCAGAGGCTATTCAAGAGTTTGTTACTCAAGCTGTGGACCTTTACAACGATAAGAAAAAGTGGGAAGTGGCAAGCAACATGACGAAAACTGTGCTTAACGCATTTGAAAGCAAACAGCCAGACATGCCCTTAGTTGAAAAGATAGTCACATTAAAACAGACGCTTCAAACGCATAGAAGTGGATTATTTATGCAAAGCTTACTTTGGCATCAGACACTTACTGCAAGTAAATATATGAGTCAGTGGATAGAAGCGAAGAATAAATAAGGGCTAGCAGTCCACTTAGCGACTAGATACCCTTTAATTTTGATATCACTGACTTAATACCATTTCCGCGGGATTGGCTTAAATAGCGTTCCAACTGACAGCGAGACAAGTATTGTTCAAAGTCAAATTCACTGCGCTGTTGTGCCGTTAACGCGTTAGCTTTTTCCAACAGTACCGCCAGCACGCCGCGGATAACCTTACTTGGCGAGTAAGCCATTAAGCTGTCTTGCTCATCTGAATACGCTAACCATACTGGGCTTTCGCATCCTTCCACTTCCGTTTTTTCAGTGCGTTTGTCTAGCGAAAGCGGCTTAAGCGATTTACCCGCAAGCATAAGCGTACGGGTAAAGGCATCCCATCCTTTCGCGTCAGCTAAAGATGAAGCCAAAGGAAGTAAAGCTTCGTCCGAACTCATAATCTTAGCTATCGCTGAGTTCAGCCGCTAAGTCTTCGGCAGTCATTACTAAATTTTCAACATCACTTGTTGTAGGGAACATAACGAGCTCAACGCCGTTTTTAGTAAGGCCGGGTAACCAAGTTTGCGTAAACTCATCAAGTGCTACATTTACGCACTGACCTTCAATTTCATTAATATCTACGAACTTCTGAGCCAAATCTCGATGCGGGAATACAGGGAGTTGAACGCTTTCACCACCTTCGAACATAACGAAACCTTCGCTGCCTTGGATCATCCAAATTTCGTTTGCTTTTGCAATGTAGCTTACAACAAGCTCCTGTCGGTCTTCTGCATTAAGCTTCATCGCCTGTTCAATGACTACATCGCTTAACTTGTCTGCAATTGTTTCTGGAAACACTTAATTTCACCTATCTCAAATTTTGCGGCAAGTATACCCTCACCAGTTACGGGCGCAATGCAATGCGCGAAAAAACTCACGTTTGCTTTCAACTAAAAGAAAGTATACACAATAAGACCGCCATGCTTATTGCTCTACCCCCTACAGACAGCCTGGAAGTGACCCCCACGTTAACCGTCCTATATATGAAGTGTGCAATATATTTACGATTTAATTCCCGTTACAAAGGCACCCGTGATAAAGTTAAAACACACCATCAAAAGCTCAAAAAACTACAACGCAAAGATCTTTAACTCATGCGCAATCTATTTACAGCCCTTAAGCAAGACACCCATGCAAACCACGCCATTTTGGAAAACACGTTTCCCTTTTCGATGTACCACAAAGACAGCGTGTTTAATGATGAGGATTACCTTGCCATTCTTAAGATTATGAGGGTTTTTCACCAAACAACAGTGGAAGCAGTAGAACAGGCTGTATTACAAAACCCAGCGATTGGCCGCGTCGCATCAATGATCAACAGAGAAGAAGTTCTATTAGCACTTAGCAATGACACCCGTGCGTTGTCATCCTTGACACTACCTACAGATGCATTTAGCAAAGCCCCCCACCCAAACGCGTATAACCCCCTTTCTCCTGTGGGTAGTAGTAATAATGAAGAAGTTGCAACGCTCAACCTTAACACTAAGGATTCGTGCTTTAACTTCAACACCGCCACCAGCCAAGCCATTGCCGCCATTTATGTGTGGCTAGGTTCGTCAATGGGCGCGAATATTATAGTTAGAAGGTTAGAAGCGTCGGCGTTAAATATTCCTACCGAGTATTATCAGGCGATGTCAGGGTGTGCTAAATCATGGGTGTCCTTTAAACAAGAGGTCGAATCACTTTTGACCGAGCTTGGTTTAGATAATGAACGCTTTGTCTCAGACACAGTAAAAGACGCTAATACGTGGTTTGAGTTTTTGATATCACTTGGAAGTAACACCTCGACTAACCCAACACTGGTGCGCCATGAAACCGAGCGTGAACTATAGACGTGAATAGTTTTACGCTCTCGAAAGTAACCGTGCCACCGCACTAGCTCCCTCTTAGCTATAAATAAACTTAATCTAGCCAATCGGCTGAATGCATTACAATAATGGCAAAACGCCGTTAAGCGGTCGTCAGGTTTCTGGTAAACTCAATTCAAATTTGAAACAACTACAAAAAAAGCATGAAAGTAATCTCATTTAATATAAACGGCATTCGCGCCCGCTTGCACCAACTTCAGGCAGTTATCGACGCCCACCAGCCAGATATTATTGGCTTACAGGAAATAAAAGTTCACAACGAGCAGTTTCCAGTGGAAGCTGTTGAGGCCATGGGTTATCACGTCTATTTTCACGGCCAAAAAAGCCACTACGGCGTTGCATTTCTGGCAAAAAAAGAGCCTCTTTCAGTATCTATGGGTTTTCCCACTGATGAGGAAGACGCACAACGTCGCATGATCATATTGAAAACCACGGATGATGCAGGCGATCCAGTGACTATATTAAATGGTTACTTCCCTCAAGGCGAAAATGAAAAACACGAAACCAAATATCCAGCTAAGAGAAAGTTTTATAAAGACCTAATGACCTATTTAGATGAAAACCACACGCCAGATGACAAGGTAATTGTCATGGGCGACGTGAACATTTCTCATACAGATTTGGACATCGGCATCGGTGAAGAAAACCGCAAGCGTTGGTTAAAAACAGGAAAATGCAGCTTTCTACCTGAAGAGCGCGAATGGTTAAACCGAGTCATTGACTGGGGCTTTGAAGACAGTTTTCGCACACTAAATCCAGAAACCAACGACAGATTTTCATGGTTCGATTATCGTTCGAAGGGTTTCAACGACAATCGAGGCCTTCGCATAGATTTGATATTGGCCACAAAATCGCTCCACGCGAAACTTCATGACGCTGGAATCGATTATGAACTTAGAGGCATCGATAAACCATCTGATCATGCCCCTATATGGGCCGAGTTTAAAGGTTAGACCGCGCTTTTTAGCACCGTTCTGGCCTTAATTAGGGAGTACAAGTGAGTTCACTACAATTGCTAACATTGTTTATTTACGGCGCGTTTCTACTTGGCGCAATTAGACATGTTGACTTCACTCACTTCGCCCGTAACAAGCAGCAGCAACATCTCATTTTTGGAACTGCTGCTTCGCTTTTCGTTCTCTGGTTGTTTAAGGCTGGAATTTTTGAGGGCTTAGATGTTCATTTTCTAGGCCTATCAGTTTTGACCTTAATGCTTGGCTTCAGAAACGCCATTATAGCGTCGTTTTGCGCGCTGCTAGGTGCAAATGCGGTGGGCTATGGGACGTGGGAAAACTTTGGAGTTAACGCTCTGCTAGGCACAGTTCTTCCCATAAGCATAACCTACCTTTTTTATATGCTTTCCTTTCACCGTATCCCTCGACAGCTTTTCGTGTACATTTTTGTATGCGCTTTTTTCCCTGCCGCCCTATCTATTGCGTTAAAAACCCTCTTTCTTGGCGCGTTCTATTACATAGAGGGCACCTATTCTTGGGATATCATCTTTGATAATTACGTCTTGCTTATACCACTTTTGGTATTTCCTGAAGCTTTACTAAACGGCATGGCCATTACTCTTTTAGTTATTTATCAGCCTACTTGGGTGTACACCTTCCACGACAAGTTTTATCTCGACAACTAGGCCTTTACTAACACAGTCCTCTCCTCTCTTACTACACTTCAACTAATGTTTAATAAGCTTTTTCTAATTTCTATCTATTATTAGGGAGTATGGTTGAGTGGTAAGGGCCAAATGTATATTAAAACGTTCTCGGTGAAGTGTGACGATGCATCTGCTATTGCATCTGAAATAAATACATTATTTAGCAAAAATAAACCTTCCTTGGTCATAGGTTACGGCAATGCTGACTTACCGTTTCAGGAACTGCGACAGACACTTAACAACCTTGCGACGCCCTTTTTTGTATCCAGCTCATGCCGGGGAGCTTTACTTTGTGACGAAGGCATTGTTGATGCCGAGTGTAATTTAGCGCTGTTCTGTGTGATTGATGAAGGTGGAGCTTTTGGCGTAGGTAGCGCAGATTCAGTGCAATGTAGCTCATTTGAGGCGGGAGCCAAGGCATTGCAGCACGCACTGGATGATGCAGGGAGACCGTATGAAAGCCCGACATTAATATGGTGTGCGTTACCGCCTGGAGATGAAGAAAAAATACTCGAAGGCTTTGCGAGCGTTGTGGGAACTCAAGTTCCTATTTTCGGAGGTTCAATGGCAGACAACACGGTTTCTGGCAATTGGAACACTATCACAAGAACATCATGTGGCTCACAAACTGTCGCCGTTGCTGTCATGTACCCGTCTACTCCATTGGGATTAAGTTACAGTTCGGGATACAAACCCACCGAGACCGTATTTAAAGCTACCAAAGCCCAAGGGAGGCAAGTTCACCAACTCAACGATTACCGTGCTAGCGCAGTTTACAATGAAGCGACAAGTAACCTTATCGCTAGTCAGTTGGATGGCGGTCAAATTTTGGGTCTAACATCTTCCGCGCCGCTAGGCAGGCCCGTAGCCTTAGACAACGGCGCTGTTAATTACCTTTTATGTCATCCAGATTCTGTAGATGCAAATGGCGCACTACACGTTTTTTCAGAAGTAAAAGAAGGTGAAGAGCTCGTTCTAATGGAAGGGAGCATTTCTAGCCTCATCGCTCGCGCTGAGCGGGTAATCAACAATGCAATTATGCTGTTACCAGAGGGCAAAAAGCCCGTTGGCGTCTTAATGATCTATTGCGCAGGATGCCGCTTAATGGTCGGAGACGAAATCAATTTTATGCTGTACTCATTACAAGAAAAGTTTCCCTCATTACCTATTTGTGGCCCTTTCACGTTTGGCGAGCAGGGGCGCTTTTTAGATGGCAAGAACAGACACGGCAACCTCATGATATCAGCGGTAGTGTTCTCCCAATGAATAAAGATTACGAAAATGTATTAGAAGACCTAGCACTTGTTTACCGACTTAAACAGCAGGCAGAAGCTCACAAAAAAGAAAGTGACGCCTTACTTGAAGGTACTCGAGCACTGCTTACTGCGGAAGATGAGCAAGGCCTTTACAACAAAATGTTTAGCATTTTTAAAGGCCTATACAATTATGAAGTTTGTTTTGTTTTAGAAAATGAAAGTGCCGGTAAGATGAGGTGTATCAACAGTACACACTCCCCTCTACTCAACACGGTGTGGAAAATAGATGACACTCTCTCACGCGCGGTTAAAAGCGAACCGGTAGCGCTTTTCAACATACAACAGCAGCCAACATGGCAGCAACATTTGTGTTTATTTGATAGACCGGTAACTTCTGTTCTCTATTGCCCATTTAAGGTTCATTACCAGCACGCCGTTATCGTATTCTGTCATCAATCATTGGGTTACTACACGCAAGAATACGTCGATATGGCCAATAGATACCGTACCTTCACTGCGCAAATGGCCATGGGGATGCAAGCAAAGCTTATGGCGCTTGAAACCGTGCGGTTAAAAGAAGAAAAAGCACAAGTTGAAAAGAGCCTTATAGATTCAGAAAAAATGGCATCACTTGGGTTATTAGCCGCGGGTGTTGCCCATGAAATTAATAACCCTGTTGCATTTATAAATAGCAACATTCACTTTTTAAGAAACGTACTACCGGCGCTATCGCAGATGCAGGATATCGTTTTGCAGTTAGCTGCTAGTACAAGCGACGATGAAAGGTTTGAAATAGCGGAGGCCGCAAAGCAGTGGCAGGCTCAGAATAGAATCGACTCGTTAAGCGACGAAATTGCTGATATCTGTAGCGAGTCTGAGGAAGGTCTAAATAGAGTTACCGACATTATCACCAGTCTTCGTTCGTTTTCTCATGATGCGGATATTGCTGATGATGAAACCATCAATGTCAACGACTGTATTGCTCATGCCTTGCGACTAGTGAACAGTGAGTTGAAGCACCGAATAAAAATACAACAGCACCTATCTGACGTACCCTTAATAAAAGGAAAAACCGGAAAGTTAAACCAAGTTTTGGTGAACCTGTTTGTGAATGCTGCCCAAGCAATGGAAGACGGCGACAAACTAACCATTTCTTCATTTGAGGATGGAAACAATACAATTGTTTCAGTGAAGGATACAGGCTGCGGAATAGAGAAACACGCTCTTCAAAAGCTCTTTGAGCCCTTTTATACCACTAAGCCGACCGGCAAAGGCACTGGACTAGGACTTTATATTTCTTTTTCAATTGTCGAAGCGATGGGAGGAACAATCAGCGTTGAAAGTGAGGTAAATGTAGGCACCGAGTTTACGTTGACATTTCCGATAAAATTAGCCGACAAAAAAACCGCACAAACGTGCGGTTTAGATACATTTGACAGTAATTCTTAGTCGCTTTTCTTAGCCACTTAGCAATTACTTTTTAAACAGTATGTCCATAACGTCGGCTAGTTCGCCTTTGCCTTCGCGAATTTCTTCTTCCGACAACCCTGCTATTTCATGAGGGAAAACTAACCACTCGTCACTTTCGTTCACGTAGTAATCCGGCACGATATCTGTCGTGTTGTTTTGAGGCTTGTACCATGGGCATGCAATACGAATGTCTTTTGGCATGTTCAAGCGCATCAATTTATTGATTTGCTTAATAAGGGCATCAACACTGCGGCCTGAATCAAAAACATCATCAACAATCAACAACTTGTCATCCGCATTCGCGTTTTCGACCAAATAGTGTAATCCGTGTACGCGGATTTCTTTCGATTGTTTGTTTATTCCATAGTAAGACGATGTACGTACTGCGATATGGTCGGTTGACGTATTTTTAAATTCAAAGAATTCTTGAACCGCGATACCAATGGGAGCACCACCACGCCAGATACCAATAATAAAGTCAGGGCGAAAGCCGTCTTCATACACCTTTGCCGCTAGGCGAAAGGAATCCTGTAGAAGCGATTGCGAGGTGATAAAATTCTTATTCATGACGTCTCACTGGGCAAAATTTAAAAGACCGCGAGTATAGTGAATTTTGCACTAACTTGCACGGTAAATTCAGCGATTTATTCGTTTTGAAGCGCTTGAGATGGTGCAATTTTCATCGCTTTGCGCGCTGGGTATACGCTGGCCAAAACACACAATAACAAAGACAACAAAGTAATGCCTGCGATTTGCACCATATCCATTTCGATAGGCAACCCTCTTCCGTCTGCCGCTAAGGCTAAAGGCGAGCCAACGAGATCTAAAATATTGTTGAGTTGTAGGGTAATTACCACGCCTAAAATTAGTCCAACACCCGCACCTTTAATGCCATTGAATAAGCCATTTAACACAAAAATCCACATTACTGAACTCGGTAACATACCCTGGGTTTGAAGTACTGCGATATCGCCTTGTTTTTCCGTTACCACCATTACCAGTGCAGAAACGATATTGAATGCCGCCACCGCAATAATAAGCAGTAGCATAAGTGTCATCATGTTCTTTTCCATTTTAACCGCATCGAATAGCGGCCCCTGACGCTCTCGCCACGTTCTGATATTGTTTATAGAGACACCCATCTTATCTGTTAATGCACTCACAACCGCTTGGTAATTAAAAGCGTCATCTAAAAATAGCCGAAAGGATTGTTCGCTGCCTTTAGGATCTCGCATTAAACGGTTAACGTCTTCAAGGTTCATATACATCACCTTATCGTCCATCTGTGACCCCATATCGAATACACCCACCACGGTTACAAGCCGTTGACTTGGCATTCTTCCAAACGGTGTATACACACTTGCACCAGCCACCATGACACGCAATCTATCTCCTACTCGTGCTTCAAGTTTTATGGCAAGCGAGCGCCCAATGATCGCTGCAAAACTTCCTTTGGTTAGATCGCTAAATCGCCCCTGCTCCATATGATTTGCAACCAATGTGTGCTCAATCATTACGTCAGGTTGAACACCGTGAACTTGAACGCCACGCAAGTCCGAGCGAGACTGCACTACTGCTTCAGCCTCCCTGTAAGCCATAGTGGCAACAACGCCTTCAATAGGTGTCTCTGAAATTTTCTTTATAGTAAGAGCTTGGTTTTTTTCTGTCGTTTGCGGAGGTGTCTCTGTCACTTCTTGTTCGTTGAATGCCCCATTAGGACTCTCGCTTATGATGGGTGTCTTTGTAATTTCGATATGGGGGACAATGCCTAAGATGCGCTGTTTTAGCTGCCCTTCCAGGCCATTCATCACAGATACAACGATTATAAGCGCCATTAAGCCCAGTGCGATGCCCGCCACTGAAAATCGATTAATAAATGAAACAAAACTGGTTTGGCTTGCTTTGTTAGACTTGGCATAACGATAAGCAATGAATGCAGAAAGAGGATAAAACATAGCGCCTTGCTTTTCAGTAATACGGTAATCTGCCTTACATTTAGCTATGCTTAATGAATGAATAATTCAGATAAGTAGCCCAAAGACGAGATGACGGGTTAACCCCAAAATAGTAAAGTGGGTATACTACGTGTGAACGGTATACTACTTATAAGTTACTAACTGCACAAGAATTAGTGGCAGAGGAATGATGTGAGCGAACTTAGCCTAGAACAAAAAAAAGCCCAATTCGATGAGTATTTTTCTATCGCACATCGCATAAACGCCAATGTGCGCCCGTTAGGCGCGGACGAAATAGTACCTGATGAAGAGAACTTGGAAGAGTCGATGCCCTATGCATTTCGCATTGCCAGCGAAATGGCCGCTATAGAAGCACAGGCAATTCGCCCGCTTCGCAATCTAAGTGACCACGCTGAGTCGCTGGCTGACTACTTAAACCATCAGGCACGAAAAATCGATTTGATGATGTCATTCGTTTTACACCAGCAAGACGAACCAGAGTTTCGCTTCAAAACCGTAAAGCTCGGTGGTGGAGGTGTGGTCATCGAGTCAAAAGAAGCGTTGGACGTGGGTGCTAAGGCGGAACTTAAACTTTTCTTGGATGCCGAAGCAGCAGCAATTTTTTGTTACGGCGAAGTAATTACTTGCGAGCAAGTTGAAGATAGTTACCATATTGCCTTTATTTTTAACACCATTCGAGAGCAAGACCAGGAGCTTTTGGTTCGCGCTAGCTTGCATATTCAAACGCAACAGCTAAGAAAGCGGGCAAAAGAAAAAAAAGCGGGATCTGAATAGACCCTAACATCAGTATATAAGCCGTAAAACTCATCTTGCACTTAAAAAACAGGACGTCATGACAGCCACTTTATTATCGCTTCCATTACCTGCGCCTAAAAAAGAAGCCTCATCACAAGATCACAAACACTGGGGCCAACTTCAAGGCAGCAGTGCCGCACTATGTATCAGCCAAGCACTCAGCCAATACAAAGGCCCTATTGTACTGATTACCGCAGATACACCGTCGGCAATGAAGCTCGAAAAAGAAATAGCCTTCTTCCTAAGCGATAATACAAAGCAGACACCTATTACCCTGTTTCCAGATTGGGAAACACTGCCCTACGATTCGTTTTCGCCCCATCAAGACATTGTTTCTCAGCGATTAGAAACCCTGTTCCGCTTTACACAGCAAGGCGAAGGCATATTCATAGTGCCTGTTAATACGTTAATGCAGCGTTTAGCTCCTACCGATTATTTAGCAAAGTACCTGCTTATGCTAAATAAGGGCGACACCTTAGATAGAGATCAGTTTAGACGTAACCTCGAACAAGCCGGCTACCTGCATGTTAGTCAGGTAATGAGCCACAGCGAATTCTCGGTGCGCGGTAGCATCATCGACCTTTTTCCGATGGGAAGCGACCAGCCATTTCGAATAGACTTGTTTGATGACGAAATCGACTCCATTCGCTATTTCGATACTGAAACCCAGCGCTCTGGCGAGGCAGTAAACGAAATTCGCTTGCTACCAGCACGAGAGTTTCCTACAGACAAAGAAGCAATCACGCTTTTCCGCCAGCAGTTTTTACAAAAGTTCGACGCAAACAATGCATCTGAAAGCGTATTTTCTCAGGTAAGCAAGGGCACCATGCCGAGCGGTGTGGAATATTATCTTCCCCTCTTCTTTGAAAAAACCGCTACGCTTTTTGACTATCTCCACCCTAAAAGCCTGCTTTTACTTCACGGTGATGTGCAAGACGCCAGCGAGTTTTTCTGGGCCGACGTACAAGAACGTTACGAGCAGTATCGTTATAACTTAGCCCGTCCACTGCTTGCACCAGACGAGCTATTTTTACCTATAAATGAGCTATTTGGTGCCATAAAGCAGTGGCCTCGTGCATCTCTTTCCAGCAAGGTACTTGAAGAAAAATCAGGTACTAGCAACCTTCAATGCGAAAAGCTTGACGACATCGCGATTAACTCGCAGAAAAAAGTACCTGCTGAGCGACTCATTAAAACGGTAAATCAAGCCACTGACAACGGGGCTAAAGTACTGTTTTGTGCTGAAACCCAAGGTCGCCGAGAGGGCTTGCTTACGGTACTTGCCAAAGCGGGCATCAAGCCAAAGATTGTTGATAGCTTTAGCGATTTTATCGCAAGCCACGACGCCATTGGCATTACCGTGGGTATGGTTGATAACAGTTTCCGCTGGCAAACTCAGGAAGGCGAGCTGTTATTCATTACCGAAACCGAACTATTAGGGCAAAAGGTAAGCCAGCGCCGCCTTCGCGATAAACGCACCGCCACCGACGAAAGCGCCATTATCCGCAACCTGGCCGAACTTTCTATTGGTCAGCCTGTGGTGCATCTCGACCACGGTGTTGGCCGTTATTTAGGCCTTCAAACATTGGACGCGGGCGGCGTAGCAACCGAATATTTGTGCATTGAGTATGCCAAGCAATCTAAGCTTTACGTGCCTGTGGCCTCGCTTCACTTAATTTCACGCTACACCGGTGGCGACGCCGACAGCGCGCCAGTTAGCGCCCTAGGTTCTGACGCATGGACAAAGGCCAAGCAAAAAGCCGCCGAAAAAGTTCGTGACGTAGCCGCTGAGCTATTAGATGTGTATGCCCGCCGCGCAGCTAAGCCAGGTTTTGCGTATAAAATTAACTGGGACGACTACCAAGCGTTCTCAGACAGTTTCCCCTTTGAAGAAACGCCTGACCAAGCCCAAGCCATTGCTGCGGTTATGCACGACATGGGCAGTCCATCGGCTATGGATCGCCTCGTTTGCGGTGACGTAGGTTTCGGTAAAACCGAAGTTGCCATGCGCGCGGCATTCCTTGCAGCTAATGCTGGTAAACAGGTGGCTATTTTGGTGCCCACTACCCTACTGGCTCAGCAACATTACGAGAACTTCAAAGACCGCTTTGCTGCGTGGCCGTTTGAAATTGAAGTGATGAGCCGCTTTGTAAGCGGTAAAGCGCAAAAATCTGTGGTTGAGCGTATCGGCGAAGGAAAGGTAGATATCGTAGTAGGCACACATAAACTGCTATCTAGCGATATTAAATACAAAGATTTGGGGCTGGTGATCATCGACGAAGAACATCGCTTTGGCGTGCGTCAAAAAGAGAAACTTAAGTCCTTACGTGCCGATGTAGATATCTTAACGTTAACCGCTACGCCAATTCCTCGTACGCTTAACATGGCGTTATCAGGCATGCGCGACTTATCGATTATTGCCACAGCCCCTGCCCGTCGTTTATCAATTAAAACCTTTGTGCAGCAGCGTAGTAAAGCCGTTATTCGCGAGGCCATTATGCGTGAAATTCTGCGCGGTGGGCAGGTTTATTTCCTTCACAACGAAGTGGATAGCATTGCGCGAACGGCTGAAGAAATCGCTGAAATCGTTCCGGAAGCACGTATTGCAGTGGGTCACGGCCAAATGCGCGAGCGCGAACTTGAAGGCGTAATGAGCGACTTCTATCACCAGCGCTACAACGTACTTGTGTGTACTACCATCATTGAAACAGGTATCGACGTACCAAGTGCGAATACCATTATTATGGATAGAGCCGATCATTTAGGTTTAGCGCAGCTTCACCAGCTTCGTGGCCGTGTAGGTCGTTCGCATCATCAAGCATACGCCTACTTATTAACGCCGCATCCAAAGCGCATGACCAAAGATGCAGTAAAACGATTAGAAGCAATATCACAGCTTGAAGATTTAGGTGCAGGTTTTGCGCTTGCTACCCACGATTTAGAAATTCGTGGTGCCGGTGAGCTGTTAGGCGACGACCAATCGGGGCAAATAGCGAGTATCGGTTTCAGTTTGTACATGGATATGCTCGATAAAGCCGTTAACGCGCTTAAAGAAGGTCGAGAGCCTTCATTAGACGACGCGACCTCGGGCCATACCGAAGTTGAACTGCGTATTCCAGCCCTATTGCCTGAAGACTATATTGCCGACGTTAACACTCGCCTATCGCTATATAAACGTCTGGCCAGCTGTACGTCGCAAGACGACATTGATGAATTCCAGGTAGAATGTATTGACCGCTTTGGTCTATTGCCAGAGCCTGCTAAAAACTTAATAGAAGTAGCTGAAATTAAACTAAAAGCCCAGGCGTTAGGCATTCTAAAAGTAGACTTGTCGGCCCAAGGCGGTACCATAGAGTTTAAAGAAACCACTAAGGTTAACCCAGGCTATATTATTAGTTTGGTGCAAACCAAACCAAACACCTTTAAGTTTGAAGGAAGCCAAAAACTGCGTTTGGTGAAAAAGACCGAAACAGCTAAAGAGCGCATCGCGTTTATTAGCGATATTATTGCCGATTTTGCAAAGGAGTCGCGGTAACATGAAGTTATCTCGCTGGTGCCCGTTAGTTGCATCAATAAGCGCCGTTTTCTTAACGACAATTTCAACTGCAGCTAACGCCAATGACAACTGGTGGTTCGATGTGGAAGTTATTGCGTTTAAGCGCAACGTGGCACTAACTGAGTTAGAAGAGCAGTTTTCTTTGGCTGACAACTTGTCAGCCCCTCGCGCTCAGGCAGACATCATCAGCGATATCATCTCGCCTGATATAAGCTATCTAAAACAAGGGTTAGCCGTTTGCGGCGCTGATACATCGGTTAAGTGGCCTAGCAACGGACTTTTGAGCGTGCCCGCAAAGGATGTAGATTTTTTGTCGCTGCCTAAAGATAACAGTTCGCAGTACGGTGACATGTCTCCTAACTCTTACTCTGAAGAAGCGGGCTATGGATACAATGAAACATCCGGCTTAACAGCCAATGAGCCATCTCTTACACCGGACGAAGCGAGTCAGGCACAAAGCGAAGCCATTAATGGCGATGAGTATGGCGCTACTTATTCTGCAACAGACTCCGACTATAGCGATAGCCTTGACTACTCAAATGAGGGGATCATCACTGACGACGCTACACCCGCTCCTGATGCTGCAACCATCGCCAGCTATTGGACGTCATTCTTCGGCGTAAAAGATACGTCGCCTATCACGGTGCCTGCAATTAAGTACTGTGAAGAGGCCAAGCCTTGGCTTAGCGCTGAAGTAACCACTGCACTAAACGTTGTTGCTCCAAGCGACGACGAACTAAACTCAGGCGTTTCGATAAGCGAGAGTAAGTCTAGAAGCAGCGCGCTTCAACCTGTAATCGTATGGAAGGTGAATCAGCCTGATAATAGGCTACCCGCTCCAGCAAGTTTACCTATTATTATTGAAGGGCACGACTGGCCGCTTGCTTCAAAAGCGCATCTGCTAACCAATAATCAGCAAGCACTCTCTTCAATTTCTCGCCAAATACGTTCTAATCGCGAGCTAGAGCGTTTGTTCCACGCTACCTGGCGTCAGCCAGTTATGTTTGGTAAGAACAAAGCTTTCAATGTGCGCCTTTATGGTGGGCAAAACTACGCGCAGCAGTTTGATATGAACGGTGATATGCGAGAGCAAAAACTAGCTAATAGCTCAGATAAGGAGCCGAACAATTCTGCTACAGAATTTAGTTATGACTCCACCGCCGCTCTTTCCGATTACAATAGCAATTATACCTCGGGCACAGATGAAAACAGCCTAAGTGATGTAGGTACTGCTTTTGAAGCTGATAAAATTGCAGCGCAAGACACTGATCAATTTATTGCTGTTTCAGATATTTTTGCCGATTTGAACCGCCGTTTGTCAAACCCACAGGCTATAGAGTATGGCGCATTTAAAGCGCTTGATACGCCGATGATTGTAGAGCAAGGTGAAGATGACGCTATAGATGCTTCGTTAAGAACACCTATTTGGGAAATTGACGGCACTATCAAAGTATTTCTTAAATATATCAACCGCGTACCCTACCTTCATGTTGATAGTGAGATGTTTTATCGCCAGCCGGTGCCACTAAGCTACTTCAGCAGTGAAGATGATAGCTCAGGCAATGCCGCTAAGCCTCGTCAAGCGACATCAACAGAATACAAGCTGGTTTCGGTTCCGTTAGCTGAACAAAGACGTGTAATCAGTACGCAACTGCATTATTTCGACCACCCGCTGTTTGGTTTTGTAGTACAAATTCGTCGCTACAACCGCCCTGACGTTAGCGAGTGATTTGAGTAACCGCTTGCTGTAAGCACTTTGGTTTTAAAAACAAAAAACAACATTTGCGATTGATAGAGAGATTTAGGTTTTTATGAAGATTTACACTCGCACTGGTGATAAGGGCAGCACACAAATTTACGCTGACAAAGCCGTACGTGTAGATAAGGATGATTTAGTAGTACAAAGCTACGGTGATATGGACGAACTCAATAGCCATATCGGACTACTAGCAGCGCATGTTACTGACAAACATAAGCCAATGCTCCAAGACATTCAGCGCAACCTGTTTCAAGCTGGCTTTGCTATTTCAGCAAGCTCAACGCTGACGCAAACTGATATTGAGAACCTAGAAAGCCTTATAGACAATATTACCCGTCAAATGCCGCCTAATACGTCGTTTGTACTGCCTGGCGGAAGTAAGGCTTCTGCGCAAGCTCATGTTTGTCGTGCTGTGTGCCGGCGAGCTGAACGTGCGGTCATTAGCCTATCTAAACATTATGACGTGCCAGAAGTGGTACATGCTTATTTAAATCGCTTAAGCGATTTTCTCTTCACTTTTGCACGATTTATAAATATAGAAGCTGGCGTAGACGAAGTACCAGTTTAAGCGGCCGGCATTAAAAACAGAAAACGAAAAACGGTAGTTATAAAAACTACCGTTCGCTTAAGCGCTTCACCAGCTCAACCCCACTGTCGTATTTATCTTTTAGCCCTGCAGGCATAACACGGTCATAAAGCGCTATAACGCGCTCTTGCTTTTGTAAATCATTGTTAGACAGGTTAGCAAAGCGCGTTTCCAATCCATCAAGGATAGTCTCAGCCCCTTGTGGATTGTTGCAGGCAAGTACCATGTCGCAACCTGCTTCTAGCGCTGCCTCAGCACGCTCAATGTAACTTCCTGCGACACTTGCGCCATGCATGGACAAATCATCAGAAAATACTGCACCGCCAAAGCCTAGATCCTGTTTAAGTATATCCTGCAGCCATTTAGTTGAGAAACCCGCAGGCTTATCGCACACCTGATTATAAATAACATGGGCAGGCATAACGCCATCAAGTAACGCACGCTCAATTAAGCGTTCAAAGACCACCATATCGGTACTGCGTATTTCATCAAATTCGCGTTCATCGACGGGTAACGCTACATGAGAATCTGGCGCTACACTGCCATGCCCAGGAAAGTGCTTTCCAATAGCTGGCATATTTACGGCTTTTAAACCTTGGATTAGATGAGCGGCAAGGCGAATAACGTCGTCAGCATTGTCTGAGAATGCCCTGTCACCAATAACTTGCGATACACCATTTATATCAAGCACTGGGGCAAAGCTAAAATCGATATCTAAAGTTTTAAGTTCATAAGCCAATACTAATCCACACGCTTTTGCGTAAGCAGCACTTTCATCTTGATGCTCTGACTGCCTTAAAATATCGCCCATTGCTGGTATGGCAGTAAAGCCTTCACGAAAACGCTGAACGCGGCCTCCTTCATGATCAACGGCAATCAACACCGGTTGCTTCGCAAAGCGTCTTATATCTTGAACCAGCGCCGAGAGCTGACGCTTGTCGTGATAGTTACGGCTAAATAAGATTACGCCTCCCACCACCGGGTGTGCTAATTTTTCCTTTTCTTCAGGCAAAAGTTCTTCAGCCTGACAGTCCAACATTAGTGGTCCCACAGCACCGCCTTAGTATGTGTCATAAAACATCACTTCAAATTTGCAATTTCTGTAGTTAGGATAGAGAAAAATAGGGAGTTTTACACGTGATAAATTGGTTCAAGTGGTTGGTTTTAAGTGTTTTAACATTACTTTTGTTGACAGCATTAGGCTTGTATACATCGCTTCGTCTTAGTTTACCTGCACTTGACGGAAACAGTGCCACTTATCACGTGAATGCACCTACTGAGCTAAGCCGTGACGAACTAGGCCAGGCTGTTATTATAGCCAATGATATTTTCGACGCAGCCTATGCACTGGGTTTTGCCCATGCGCAAGATCGTTTCTTTCAAATGGATTTACAACGCCGTGCCGCATCAGGCAGTTTGTCACAATGGGTGGGGGACATTGCCCTAGATGTTGATAAAAAAGCCCGCTTTCATCAATTTGAGAAACGAGCTAAAGCCGTATTCGATAACCTCCCCTCAAAACAACAAGAACTACTCGTACGCTACGCCCATGGCGTAAATGACGCATTGTCTGAGTATACGTTGTCACCTTTTGAATACCTAGCTGCAGGCGTTGATATAAAACAATGGCGCCCCACTGACAGTATTCTGGTTATTTACAGTATGTATTTGGATTTGCAGGGTAGCCAAGTAGAACTTGATTTAGCAAGAGAGGCACTGCTTTCAACATTTGGGGACGATTTATACAGCTTCATTACTCAGCCGAGCAATTATCAGGCAGCATTAGATGCCAGCGAGATACCACTGCTTGATTCTCCTATTCCTGACTACCCTGCATCGCTACGCCCAATTACTCATTCACCAGAAGATAGTAACGACGAGAGCCTTGAGCGAGAGCCTGAGGACGAATCTGCCCAGAAGCTAAACGATAACGACAATACGGCTATCGCCCGTGCACAATACAACGGTACTGAGCTTCCTGATATCGGTAGCAACAACTGGGCGGTAACCGGGAGTCACACCACGTCAGGCGCAGGCCTTTTAGCGAACGACATGCATTTAGGATTGCGGGTTCCCATCATCTGGTATCGCGCCCAGCTAAACTATCAAGAATCAGGCAGCGATGTGCAAGTAACCGGGGTTTCCCTGCCGGGCATTCCTGGCATAGTTGTAGGCACCAACGGCCATATCGCTTGGGGTTTTACCAATGCAAATTTAGACAATGTAGATTGGATTGAGTTAGACGAAACAACGCCCACAAGCACGGTAACAGAGCGTATTCCTTTACCTGACGATGAACATACATTTGAGTTTGAAGTAAGTTCGTATGGGCCAGTAAAAGAACTTAATGGCAAGCGCTATGCACTAAATTGGGTAGCGCATCATCCGTTTGCCGCCAATTTGAACATTACAAATTTCGGCACCGCCAAAAATATTCAAACAGCAATAAAGATAGGCCAACGCATTGCTATCCCCACGCAAAACCTGGTAATTGTGGATGAAGGCGGCAACGCTGTATGGCTTCCTGGTGGCGCGGTGATGGAAAGGCAACAGGCTTCATTCACCGCTATACCAGAGCAAGAAGCAGTGAACATAACACCAAAGCGTGCACTAAAGCTTCCCATGGTTTTAAACCCCGATATGGGAAGAATATGGACTGCGAATGCCAGAGTAATTTCAGCTGATGACTTCAAAATCTGGGGCGACGGTGGTTATGCGCTAGGTGCTCGCGGGCAACAAATAAGAGACCGCTTATTTGAAAAGGACACCTTTACGGAGACTGATTTTTACGCCATTCAGTTAGATAATCACGCCCGCTTTCTTATTCCTTGGCAGCACCTTTTATATGGGCTGCTCAACATGCAAGATATCGAATTTAAGCCAGACCTTGCGTATCTAAACACTTGGGACGAATGCGCATGTGAAGATTCGGTTGGCTACACCCTGGTAAAATATTTTAGGCAAGAAGTAGTACAAACCCTTTTTGGAGGCGTGCTTTCAACATTAGACCAACAAGGTGTAAACAGTCGTACACTGTTACGTGGCATTGAACCAGCTGTGTGGCAACTTATTCATAGTCAGCCTGAATCTTGGCTGCCTGCCAATATTGAAAGTTTTGACGAGCTACTTGTAGACGCTTACAGGCGCGCCAAACACAAGTTATTAGACAAGTATTCACCGGTAGAAGCTAATATGGAAACATTAGCTTGGGGCAAAGTGAACGCACTGTCTGTGAAACATCCATTTGCCGATCAAATTCCGCTAGTTGGTAACATGTTAAACATGCAGCTAGTGGAGGGGTTTGGTGATACATACATGCCCGCCGTACAGGCACCTAGCTTCGGCGCCTCTGAGCGATTTTTTGTCAGCCCTGGCCATCTAGAAGATGCCATTTTAACGCTACCTGGCGGACAATCTGGACACCCGCTTTCAGAATTTTACGCGTCTGGATTTAACGACTACGCAACGCACGCTGCTACACCGTTACTCCCCAATGAGCCCATATACAGCCGAACATTTTATAGAAAAGAGGTTGAATGACACCTGCAATCACACTACTTACCAAAAAACGTATCGCGCACACGGTATTAAAGTATGACCACGACGCAAATGCGGCATCTTACGGGCTAGAAGCGGTTGAGAAGCTAAACCTTGACGCGGATACCGTTTTTAAAACTTTGGTAGTGAGTACAGATAACAACAAGCTTGCCGTGGCCGTGGTCCCTGTAAACACCAAACTTAGCGAAAAGAAAATGGCCAAAGCGTTAGGTGTTAAAAAGGTAGAAATGGCGCAAGCAAATGCAGTAATGGTTGCAACAGGCTACGTACTTGGTGGTGTAAGCCCATTAGGGCAGAAAAAACGGTTAGCGAGCGTCATTCATAAAAGCGCTGAAAATCTGCAAACTATTCATGTAAGCGCCGGAAAACGAGGTTTAGAAGTGGCCCTCGCCCCATCTGATCTAGCTACGCTAACAAATGCTAAGTTTGCAGATATTTCAGTAGATTGAACAAAGATTGAGATAGTGCGTTACTTGGCTACTTACTAGCCTGGGCTAACCATTGCTCACGCGCTTCTTTTAGCGCGGCTTCATCAGGCTGCTCGCTTCCTGAAATAGCTACAGCAATTTGTTGAATGATCGTATCACGCTTTTCAATCAGTGCATCAGTGCGGGGAAACAAGTCTTTGGCTTCCGGATATTGCTCTTTAAGCGTTTCTACCTCTTCCAACGCATAATAACGCGCTTCAAACGCTTCGTTGTACAACTGGCGTTTAGCATTGAATACAACGTAATCTTTCGCAGTTTCGGAATTAAGATATTCCATATCTTCTGATGACAGGTTGGCAGCCTGCCCTACTTCACGGGCTTGTGCCATCCAAGAGTCTACGACTTCGAGATTTTCATCTTTTACGGCCTGCTTAACCCCTTCCTGCAAATCGCTTGCGTGAAGAATTTCCATGACTGTGATTAGCGGAACTTGCGCTGCGTCTTGGTCTCGTTTGTCTGCATCCAGCGACAGGTAAGCAAACCATGAAAACGTAGCAGCAATAATAATAGCAAGAACGACAAGTGCTTTCTTCACACTTTCCTCCAAAGAAATTGCATATGAAAACCAGTGCGACGGCACTGTAAAAAAGAAGCAATACAAAAAGAGCGAGAGACCTCGCTCTTTTTCAGTATTGTAACGACCTAGAGATTATTGGTCGACAGGTGCAGAGTTTTCAACTCGGCTTTTCAATTTTTGACCCGGGCGGAATGTAACCACACGACGTGCTTTAATTGGAATGTCTTCACCGGTTTTTGGATTGCGGCCAGGACGTTCATTTTTATCACGCAGGTCAAAGTTGCCAAAACCTGACAGTTTTACTTGCTCACCAGATTCCAGAGCGCCTTTAATCTCTTCGAAAAAAAGCTCTACCAGATCCTTCGCATCACGCTTGTTAATGCCTAGTTTCTCGAATAGGTGTTCAGCCATCTCGGCTTTGGTCAATGCCATAGTTTACTCTCTTAACGCGGCCCCAAACTCAGATTCCAGACCTTTAACCACAGTATCCACAGCTTGCTGAATTTCAGCTTCTTCCAAGGTTTTATCCGGATCTTGTAAATGAAGTGACAAAGCAAGGCTCTTATAGCCAGGCTCAATTCCCTTGCCTTTGTATTCATCGAACAAGTTTAGAGCAACTAGTTGATTTACGCCAATTTTTTCTATGTAAGAAAGTACATTTCCTACACGCACTTCATCTTTAACCGTAATAGCAATATCACGGCGGTTCGATGGGAAGCGCGATACCGGTACTGCTGACGGTAATTTGCGGTCTGTAATGGCATCTACCACTAACTCAAACACAAATACACGTCCGTTTACACCGAGCAATTTTGTAAATTGCGGATGTATAGCACCAATATAGCCAACTTCTTCATCATTAAGCAAAATTTTTGCAGTCATACCAGGGTGCAGCGCACTGTGCTGCCCTGTTACGAATTGAAACTCGCCTGATTTACCAGTAAGTGCCAATAACGCTTCTACATCTGCTTTTGCATCGAAGAAATCAACTGGGCTGTCGCCCAAGTCCCAATGCTCTTCGTTACGACGCCCTGCTACTACACCACCAATTACTTGCTGTTGCAATACACCATTTGGCGCATCTTGTTGAGGAATAAAGCGTAATCCGGTTTCAAACATGCGAACACGTTGTTGTTGACGCTTCTGATTATAAGCAGTAGCACCAACTAATCCCGGCCATAAACTTACACGCATTACCGACATATCAGATGAAATTGGGTGTGGTAGCACCATACCTTTTACGTCTGGGAATAATGCGTTTTGGATTTTAGGATCAACGAACGAGTACGTGATTGCTTCGTTGTAGCCACGACTAAGTAGCAATGACTTCATTGTGTTCAATGGCAGCTTAGCTTCTTGCGAGGGTAACATTGCCAACGTTGCTTTTGGCGCAACGTTTGGAATGTTGTTGTAGCCGTAAACACGCGCAATTTCTTCAATCAAATCTTCTTCAATTGAAATATCGAAACGATAGCTTGGCGCAACCGCTTCCCAGCCAGCTTCGGTTTGCGTTACTTCTAAACCAAGGCGATTAAGCATTTCCGTTACTTTCGCATCGTCAATGCTAATACCAAGCACGCGAGACAAACGTTCGCGACGAAGTGTAACCGTTGCTTGCTTAGGTAACTTGTCTTCTGCTACCGCTTCAACTACAGGGCCAGCTTCACCACCACAAATTTCAAGTACTAGTGCTGTAGCTCGCTCCATCGCTTTACGCTGAAGCTGGGGGTCTACACCTCGCTCATAGCGATGCGACGCATCGGTGTGTAAACCGTACTGACGGGCACGGCCCATAATCGCATCACGACTAAAGAAAGCACTTTCAAGCAAAATGTCTTGAGTTTCAGTAGTTACACCTGAGTGAAGACCGCCGAAGATACCCGCCATAGCGAGCGCTTTATTGTCATCAGCAATCACCAAGGTGTTGCTTTGTAGCTTCGCTTCGGTTTCGTCAAGTAGTGTGAGCGTTTCGCCTTCATTAGCCATACGCACGTTAATGTTGCCTTCAATGCTGGCAAGATTAAACGCGTGCATTGGCTGGCCAAGCTCTAGCAATACAAAGTTAGTAACATCTACAATGGGGTCGATGCTGCGAATGCCGCAGCGACGCAGCTTTTCAACTAACCATAGTGGCGATGCAGCTTTAACGTTAACGCCCTTAACCACACGACCTAAATAACGCGGGCATGCGTCATCAGCGCTTAGCGTAATTGATAATTTATCATCAATAGTTGCCTCTACCGCTGCTACTTCAGGTTCGCAAACGTCAAGATTATTTAATACGCCAACTTCACGGGCAATGCCGCGAATACCCAAGCAGTCTGCACGGTTTGGTGTCAGGTCTACTTCGATTGCGTTGTCATCAAGACCAAGATAATCGCGAATGTCTGTGCCAATAGGTGCATCAGCTGGAAGCTCGATAATACCATCGTGGTCGTCGCTAATACCTAGCTCAGAGAAGCTACATAGCATACCGAATGACGGCTCGCCGCGAAGCTTTGCTTTCTTAATTTTAAAGTCGCCAGGCAATACAGCGCCAACAACAGCAACTGCTACTTTAATGCCCTGACGGCAGTTAGGCGCACCACAAACGATATCAAGTAGCTCATCGCCACCCACGTTTATTTTAGTCACGCGCAGTTTGTCGGCGTTAGGATGCTGACCGCACTCAACCACTTCACCTACTAGCACGCCTTTAAAATCGCCTGCTACTGGCTCAACACCGTCTACTTCAAGGCCAGCCATGCTCAACTGTTCAGACAGCTCATGTGCCGACAGCGACGGGTTAACCCACTCTCTTAACCATTTTTCACTGAATTTCATGTGTACTCTCTGCCTTAGTTGAACTGCTTAAGGAAACGAAGATCGTTTTCAAAGAACGCGCGTAAGTCGTTAACACCGTAACGAAGCATAGTTAAGCGCTCTACGCCCATACCAAAGGCAAAACCTGTGTACTCTTCTGGGTCGATACCCACAGCTTTAAGTACATTTGGGTGCACCATGCCGCAGCCCAATACTTCAAGCCACTGACCGTTTTTACCCATTACGTCTACTTCAGCTGACGGCTCAGTAAACGGGAAATAAGACGGACGGAAGCGAATTTCTAGTGACTCTTCAAAGAAGTGATGTAAGAAGTCATGCAAAATACCTTTAAGGTCGGTAAAGCTAACGTTCTTATCAACCATCAAACCTTCCACTTGGTGGAACATCGGCGTGTGTGTTTGATCGTAGTCGTTACGATACACACGTCCTGGCGAGATAATACGCAATGGTGGCTTTTCCGCTTCCATAGTACGAATTTGAACACCAGAGGTTTGCGTACGAAGCATCATGTCTGGGTTGAAATAAAAGGTATCATGGTCGGCACGCGCTGGGTGATTCGCAGGAATGTTCAGCGCGTCGAAGTTGTGAAAACCATCTTCAATTTCAGGGCCAGTTTTAACCGAAAAGCCAAGCTCGCCAAAGAAAGATTCGATACGTGCAATCGTGCGGCTAACCGGGTGTAAGTTTCCTGGCTTTTCTGTGCGACCAGGCAACGTTACATCTACTGCCTCTTCTGCTAGCTTTTTGTTAAGCTCTTCAGTGCGTAAAAACTCACCTTTTGCAGAAATAGCTTGCTGAATAACCTGCTTAGCTTGGTTAATTTTTTGGCCTGCGGCAGGACGTTCTTCGTTAGATAACTTTCCAAGCCCTTTAAGTAAGTCGGTAAGTTTACCTTTCTTACCCATGAATTCGACCCTAACTTGGTCTAATGTGGCTGCATCTTGTGCAGCGTCAATCTGGCTTTGTGCCTGATTGATAATAGCGTCAAGCTCCATGTTTTCCTCAATTTACATGATGACTGCATGGCCAAAGCATAGGAAGAATTATTCTGTGCGCTAAGGCTTGCCTGAAATAAAAGCGGTAGTTTACACGAGTGACTGACATTACCGCTACCCTATATAGCTGATAATGGCGAAATTTTGGCATGCAAACGACAAATTTGAGAGAGCTCTTCAGGTGGAGTGCTGATTAACCAAGTGGTTAGCGCACTTTTTCTACAAACGCCCCGTGTAAGAGTAGAAAACACTTGAACCTTTGGTTTCAATCATAAATGATTGAAGAAATGGAAATAAAATTGCCTATCACAATTCGATACTTACAGGGATTAGTAAAATGCAGTTAAGGAAACCCCTTCCTTCTAATCGGTCATATGATCAAGTATTTAATCATTACCAAGTTGAAAAAAGACTTGCCTCCAAGTTAAAACAAGCTGATAGAAGAGCTCGCACAGAAATATACAGCACTATGTATGACGAACTCTTTTCTAAGGTTCCAGATCACCCTCGATTAACAAAGCGAAACGATGAAGCAGAAAGCCGAAAAAAGGTGGGTCATAGATTAGCTTTTATAAAACGCTTTCTTAGAAAAGATGAAGTATTCGTTGAATTCGCATCAGGTGACGGCAGACTGCTCAAAGAAGCCGCTCAGCATTGTGGGCAAGCTATTGGCGTAGATATATCTGATCAACGAGACAGTAACGAGCACTTTCCTGATAACGTTGATGTAATTGTTTACGATGGATACGATCTATCTTCTATTTCCAACGATAGCGTTGATTTTATATTTAGCGACCAGCTGATAGAGCATCTTCATGAGGAGGATGTTGAACTTCACTTTGAGACAATCAAGCGAATTTTAAAAAAAGGGGGAGCATACGCATTCAGAACACCTCACGCATTTTGCGGCCCACACGATGTTTCTCAATATTTTTCAGATTCCCCAGAGTGTTTTCATTTGAAAGAGTGGAAATTTAAAGATATTAAGGCCATTGAGCGAATAGGATTTACACGTGTTAAGTACTATTGGAGCGCAAAGAACATCCACGTGAGAATGCCCCGCCTTTATTTTATGGCGCTAGAGTCGCTTTTAAGCAACATTAACTCATATAAAATGCGTAATATTGTGCAGCTATTTTTACCGTCTGTAACGTGTGTTCTGGCAAAGTAAACTACTTTTTCAAAGCGTAATTGGCTGCATCACATTGTACAGCTAACTGTTCACGTGCATTGTTTTACGTAGTATGGTTGCTGGAGAATATGGTGTAGCACAATTCGATAATGACTTTCCAGATTGAGCGTTAAATTTGAAGCAGTCCTATTAGACTATTTAAACCAAATCCTCGCCCCATATGAATCATTCTTACGACATAAAACACGCTAGATAACTTCGAAAAAATAAGCGGTACAAATTATGCTTAGAATTGAGCGTTAAAAATTCTAGTATACAAGGCTAATTAGTGCAGTTTAGATATGATATTAATGGGCTGAGGGCTATTGCGGTTCTTTCGGTCGTCATATTTCACTTCGTAGAGGAAAAACTCCCTGGGGGGTTTATCGGCGTCGATGTGTTTTTTGTCATATCTGGATACTTAATGACAAGTATCATCATAAGCAAATTTGATAAATCTCGCTTTAGTCTGATGGAGTTTTACCTAGCTAGAGCAAACAGGATCATTCCTGCTCTCGCTTTTTTGTGTGCTAGTTTGCTCTTAATAGGTTTTTTCACATTATCCCCCGTCGAGTACTCGAAGTTAAGTAAACAAGCCGCTTCATCCGCCTTATTTATATCGAATGTAATATACTACCTGGAGTCAGGATATTTCTCTGAAAGTTCTTTAGAAAACTGGCTACTGCATACATGGTCACTTTCAGTTGAATGGCAATTTTATTTAATCTACCCTATTGTTTTAGCAGCTTTAAATAAAATTCTAACTCGCCATAAACTTAAAGTGGTTATAGTCGTAACCACTCTTTTAAGCATGCTTTTAAGTGGTTGGCTTACGCAGAAGAACCCAAGTTTGTCTTACTATATCCTTCCGACGCGTGCATGGGAAATGTTGGTCGGTGGGTTAGCATTCTTATACCCCATAAAAAAACTTCAGCCGCTAAGCAAAATCCTCGCTTTATTAGGTGTACTGCTTATATCTGTCTCCTGCTTTATCTTTTCAGAGAAGACAAATTGGCCTGGTTTTTCGGCTTTGGTACCTGTGGCAGGAGCCTATTTAATCATCATTGCTAATCAAAGTAGTAACGCCTTGCTCAACAATAAGCTACTACAACCCTTGGGAACCTGGTCCTACTCTATCTACTTATGGCATTGGCCGCTTGTAGTTTTTATTCACAAGAATGACTTAGACGAAGCCTATGCTTTGGTAGGCTTTAGTCTGTCTATTGCTTTGGGTTATTTAAGTTACAGGTTTATAGAAACAATTAACTTCAATAGTAAAATACAATCACACAAGGCGCTTTTGACAAATAAACCTCTCGTATGTGCAGTCTTAATAGCGCTAATTGGCAGCCTTTCGTTTTTTACCAATGGGTTTATCCAACGAGCCCCAGTCGCATATCAGAATTTAGTTGAAGATGTAGAAGCAAGCCCCTTCAGAAACAAGTGTCATACAAACAAATATAGGGATCCTAGCGAGGCGTGCGAATATTCTGTAAAGGGAAATACAACATGGGCAACTGTCGGAGATAGCCATTCTGTTGAGCTTGCATACGCGTTAAGTCAAAAATTAAAGGCAACTGATGAAGGTCTAAAGCACTTCAGCTTTTCAGGGTGCAGGCCCTCTTATGGAAAGAATGACGATTATTCTAAGTGCGCTAAATGGTATAACTCATCTATAGAGTTTATTGCAAATGAACCGATGATTCAGAATGTTGTTTTTGTTCATAGGTATTCCTATCAACTTGTGGGCGGCAGTAACAAAACTTATCCTCACTTAGGTAATTTAAAGTTTGATAATAAATCTATTGAGTTATTGCAAAATATTGATAGGGCAATACACAAACTAGCCAGCTCAAAACGACGTGTTTATGTTCTATATCCTATACCTGAATTACCTTCCCACGTTACAAAGCTTATCGACAGCGAGTTATCGGTAAATGGAGATCTTGTAAGCATTGAAGGAACCGAGAGAAGTTGGTTCGAAAAGCGCAACGAAGTAATAATAAATCACTTCAAAAGTACCGATTACCCTGACAATGTAGTGCTAATTAATCCTGCCCATTACTTTTGTGGAAGCGAAGCTTGTTTCTCAACTAAAGGGGGCCGTTCTCTATATTTTGACGACAACCATGTTTCTAATTATGGTGCATCATTAATAGCGGAAGATATTATTCAAAATAAAAATAGTCACACTCCCCTTCAGTAGCCCGTTGTACACAAAATAAGATGTCAATCTCGCACGTTTAATTATTGGTTTATCTTTTGCTTAAACTTAATTGGAATTAATATTCAGGGGAAACATTGGGGTGACATCTTCATTCAGAACCGACATTCAAGGACTGAGAGCGCTAGCAGTACTAAGCGTTGTTATCTACCATATTAGTCCCAAACATTTAATTGGCGGCTTTATCGGGGTCGATATATTTTTCGTCATATCTGGCTATCTTATTATTGGCCAAATATGTAAACGCCTTTCTGCCGGCAGTTTTAGCATATCTGATTTTTATGTAAAACGGTTTAAACGCTTATTTCCAGCTTACATTACCGTTGCTGCTATCACCTCTCTTTTCGCCTTCTTTTTCTTTCTTCCGAGTGAATTTAAAGGTTATTCCATCAGCCTTATTTATTCCTCTCTTTACCTTTCAAATTTTTACTTCTATTCAAAATCTGGATATTTTGACTCAGAACTTCAAGGGAATCCGTTACTTCATACATGGTCACTTTCCGTTGAAGAGCAATTTTATGCTGTAATGCCATTTGTTTTAATCTTTTGTTTCTCAAAGTTCAGCAAATGGAAATATGCGGGTCTACTTGCTATTGGTTTTGTAAGTTTTATTGCTTGTTTAATACTTTCAAACACAGATATAAGCTTCGCTTTTTTCTCGCCGTTTACTCGATTTTGGCAGTTTATTGCTGGCGGGTTCGCAGCTATATATTTATCTCGCCTATCCATAAAACCTCGCTTAAGAGAGCTTATTAACTTTTCCTGTATACTTGTATTAATGGCTTCCACTATGTGGATGAGTCATGATGATTTCCCTGGGGTTAAAGTCATAATTCCGACCTTAGCGACGACATTATTTCTCGGGCTCTCTCGCAAAGGCGATTGGGCATATCGGCTTTCATCTTTAAATATCGCAAAGTTTTTTGGCAATATATCGTATTCACTATACCTGTGGCATTGGCCTGTAATCATTTTCTATCCGCTAATTTTGCAGCAAGAAGCAACGCAATTTCACAAAGTAAACATATTGCTCATATCAATACTATTAGGAAGCCTTGGTTATTATTATATTGAAGAGCGTTTCAGGCGTGGCCCAAGCAAACCTCTAAAGGTAGGCTTCGCAACGGTAAGTCTTACTTGTTTGCTAGCATCGACAGTGTGGGTTAACCAGAGCCTTCAGGAGTCTCAATTTTCACAAAAGCAAAAACAGCTGGAGAGTTTCTTAGCATACCGTACGCCTCATTTTCGGGGAGGTACATGCTTTTTGACGTCACAGTCTACGGGAATAGAAGACTTCGATAAAACTACATGTATTGCGACTGACGATGGCAAGGAAAATATCCTTTTGATAGGTGACAGTCATGCCGCGCATTGGTACTCTTCTCTTAAGAAAAATATTAGAGAGAATCAAACTCTTAGCCAAATTACAGCCAGTGGATGTAAGCCAGTGTTGAAAACCAGCGGAGCAAAACGTTGCGAAGAGCTCATGAATTGGGCTTATCGTGAATCGATAACGTCCGAGCAGTATTCAAAAGTTATCATCTCTGCGAGATGGCTTGAAAAAGATATTGCCCTACTACGTGAAAGTATCGAACTGTTACAGTCTCGAGGGCTAGAGGTAATAGTTATTGGCCCCGTAGTCGAATATTTTCAACCGTTGCCTCGTGTACTAGCAATGTCAGATAGCGTTGAAACCATAATGAATAGTAGCAATTTAGACGAGGTTCGAAAAATTGACTCTGAAATGCAAAAGGAATTAACAAGTTTAAATGCTAATTACTTTTCAGCGGTTAATGTAATGTGTGCTGACCAAACAGTATGTATAACTGAAGTAAACGATATACCTGTACAATTTGACTATGGTCATTTAACTGAAGCCGGTGCTAGAAAAATTCTCGAACAATTCGACTACTTGTAATATTCGATATCTACTATTTTGTTTCGCTAGCTTTTTAAAATCGCCAGAAGTATAGATAAAGTCGTAACAACGATTGAATCTACCAATGTGGTGAGCTTTTTGCTTGTTAATTAGCTGAAGCCGCAAAAATGGTAACATCGCTCACCCTTCAATCATCATGGACAAAAGATGCAAAAAACAGTTTCAGTTGTCATTACGACGCATAATCGCCCAGATTATTTAAAAGAATCCCTTGCCGCAGTATTAAAGCAAACTGTTCCCCCTAAGGAAGTATTTGTGATTGATGACGGTTCATCAGTTAGCTATGAAGAAGTGTTGTCTCTGTTTCCTGCTGAGCACTTTACTTATATCAAGACTCCAGTAGCATCTGGCGCAAATGCTGCCCGAAACTTGGGTATTGATAAATCAAGCGCAGATATCATAGCGTTTCTTGATGATGACGATGTTTGGGACGTCGATTATTTGGAGCAACATATTGCAGCGCACGATAGTGCAGATGCAGTGACATGCGGCTATCGCTTCTTAGAAACGCCAGACAAGGTGCATATCAACCCAATTGAAAACATCACTACAGACGTAATTAAGAAAGGTAACAAATTCTGCGGAATGAGTGGTGTAACTTGCAAAGCAGTACTAGCGAAAAAGCTTAGATTTGATGAAGAGTTAAAAAATAGTCAGGACTGGGATTTCTTCGTTCGCATAACCCTTGAAAACGCTGTGTTTAAAAACATTCCCAAAGACATTTACTTTTACCGTAGAGGCCATGTAAGTATTTCAACTGAAGTAGCAAATATGCCTCTTGAGAAAGTATTCCCTCGTCTAAAAGCATTCAAAAAGCATCGCGAGCTATTAGGGGAAGAAGCGTACAATGATAGAGTTGCAAATCAGATTCTAAGTCAAATAGGCAAGAAGAATAACAAGCTCGGCTGGATTGCATTATCTCTGCGAGAGGCGGGATTAATAGCGACCTCAAAGGTAATATTAAACAAGGATAGAATAAGAAAGAAACTTGGAAGGTAAGACTCTGACACTAATGAATCAGTCAACAAGCTGACCTTTTATTATGGAAAAAAGAAAGGTTTTCTTTCTCATTAATTCAATAGGCTTTGGCGGTGCCGAAAGAGCACTCGTTAATTTATTAAGTATTCAAAGCCACTATGCTGAACTGGACGTAAGCATCGTTCTTCTAGACGATGAGCCATTAGCAAGACCGCTACCATCTAACGTGAAAGTTCATCAACTCGATGCGAAACGCTCCTTGCTATTCAGCCTGCTGCAATTCCACCAGGTTCTGAGAAGAGAGAAGCCATCACTGGTTGTAAGCTTTTTAGTAAGAGCTAACGTTTGCAATGCCTTGACCCGTATAGGCAAACATCATAAGGTGGTTTTATGCGAACGCATGCACCTTAGTAGTCATCTAGATAACCAATTCTCAGGTGTAAAAAGAGCGGTAGCTGGTGTCATGCCTTGGCTTAGCTACCTTAATGCAGATGCTGTACTAGGCGTTTCCAGTGGTGTGACGAAGGACCTCATCGAACATTTTCGCGTTAGTGCCAAAAAATCGCACACTATTTACAATCCCTATGATATTGATGGCATCAAGGCTGCGAGTTTAGAAAAGCCCGAAATTTCGCTCCCTTCGAGCTTTATAATCAGTGTGGGAAGACTAACTGAAGCTAAAAACTTTAAGCAACTAATAAACGCTTACCTCTTATCAAGTGAAACCTCGCCACTTTGTATTCTGGGAGAGGGTGAGCAAAAAGAAGAGCTCAGAAAGTTTATTGTCGATAAAGGCGCCGATGAAAAGGTAATTTTATTGGGCTATGCGAAAAACCCTTTTTCAATTATATCGAGAGCAAAATATTACATTTCCGCTTCTACCAATGAGGGCTTTCCCAACGCTTTATTAGAAGCCATGACCCTTGGTCTTCCTGTAATTATGACAAATTGCCCCTCAGGACCTGCGGAAATACTCGAAGCAGACGCGGATTTCGAAAGTGACGACTTGCATTTTGGCAAGTTTGGTATCTTGGTACCAATGAATGACGAGACTCAGCTGACGCTCGCTATTAATCAAATGCAGATTAGTCAAATACGATTGAACTACTCAACTAAGAGTAAGTTACGTGCTAGTGATTTTCACATAAACAAAATTGCAGCCGAATATTGGCAATTTTTAAAACGATTTATTTAAAAGACTCTTAAACAGACTTTCGTGCCTTTTAGCGTTTAAGGACCACGTATTTTTTCTCTGAAGAGACTCTGCATGGGTGCTTTTGTAGGTCTCAAAATCTCCAACTTTCAATTTGTTACGAAGTACGTTTGTATCACCTCTTGGAAAGTAGCTCTGCTCGGCTAGTTCAAATTCTCGATGAGCAGCAATATCACTTGCAATGATGGGGGTACCCGCAGACAAGGCTTCTGCGAGAACCAAACAGTAACCTTCCATGTAAGATGGGTTTACTAACAACGCTGCATTTTGGTAAAGAGAAACGAGTTCATTTCCGGTGCGTATCCCGGCGAAGACAACGTTTTCGCTAGCGAAAGATTTCAAGTGTAAGACATAGCTGTCTTCAACATAGTTAGAACCAACGATAACAAGCTTTTTGTTTAATGAAGGCGAATCTAAGAAGGCCTTTATTAAATCGTCAAATCCCTTTGTTTTATCTAACCTCCCAACGGCTAAGATGTATGACTTAGGTGAAAGATTAAGTTCACATAGCACGTTTGAGTTACTTTCCTCGTGCTCATTAAACTCCAATGAACCGGCGTTTCTAATTACTACTCTTTTACTAAGTAAAAAAGCGTACCGTTGATTAATTTCTTCTAAGACAGAAGCACTTACACATATTATTTTATTTGCAAAAATTACCGTGAATAACTCACCTAACTTAAGTATGAGTTTCCCGTGCCATCGCCACTTGGGCCTTTTGTAGTCGGCAGCATGATGAGTCACTACAGTTTTGAAACCCAATAGCCTTGAAATAGGTGCGAAAAATCCTGGCCCAATACCATGCAAATGAACGAGCTTAGGATGGACAAAAAGCCTGGCGTAAATGAGGGCATAAAACGTATGTACGAACGTTTCTAGGCCACTAATTTTAGGCGCAGCTAAAACGGTAACTTTTACACCCTTAAAGATATATCGCTCCATGCTTTTGTATGAAAGCCTACTTAATAGCACGACCTCAAATTTAGACTGACTCTCAACTAAACGTGGATATAAATTTTCACAAATTGTCTCAATTCCACCAACGAAAGATGGAATACCTCTCGTCCCGATAACACATATTCGCGCCATCAACTGTTCCTTACGGATTTACATGCGTCCATTCATTAACTGCGTTGAATTCAAAAATTAAACCTTGGTAGATGTGCCCGATGATCAGGCACCGTTATTTAGCACTGTAATTACATGCTGTTGATTACCTCAGCGTAACGCTCTGCCACGTTTTTCCAGCTATAGTGAGAAGCCTGCTCAACCGGTAGATGCCCCCATTCTCGTTCAAGTGCTGTTTGAATTGCCTGAGCGTATTCAACTGAATTCTCAACGTTACACACAATGCCAGCTTGGCCTGTCAGCGTTCTTCTCATAGCATCATCTGTGGCAACTACAGGTAGACCACTAGCCATCGCCTCTAAATAGACCCTACCAAACGGCTCGTCTTCAGACGGCAGTGTAAATAAATCAGCCGAACGATATACTTTGGGTATATCAGCAAAGTCTACTGTTACTATTTTGAACCGAGTACGGCCTAGCTTATCCGTGCAAAGCTCTTCAAAGTATTGCTTATCTGGCCCATCTCCACATATCAATAAAGCCGCATCAGAAACCTTGCTCATGGCTTCAATAGCCAAGTGTAATCTCTTGTGGTTTCTTCTATTCAAAGAACCCACAGTCAGTATCACGGGCCCTTGTAAACCATGGTCAAATTTTTCGCCGACTGGACTAAAGAGTGAAAGGTTAACACCGTTAGGAATAACTTCTACACGTTGTTTAGGGTTGATAGACAGTGCGTAACGCTTGGTTTCTTCATTAAATACAACCAGGCAGTCAGGTTTAAATTTGAGATTCCTTCTGAGTACCTTCCCTCCTGAAACCATGCCAGCCCTCTCGGTATACAAGATGGGGGCTTTATATAGTTTTCTTGCAACATAGGCGACTGCTAACCCGCCGTAGTCGTTATTTGGATAGATGACATCAGCTTTCTTAAAGAGCAGGTACGGTGTATAGGTAAGAAAACTCGTAATTGCTTCAATGAGTAAAGAAGGGTTGGAGACAAAGCGGGTGAGCAACCAATCTATAACCTTGTTTCTCTGCGCTTTTTTAACTTTACCTCTAGGGATGCAAGGGATAACGACACTTAGGTCGCTACACTTCGAAGCGCTTAACAACCTTACATCAAAAAAGCTTGCAAGATGTTCAGCCATCTCATAAGCACTCAATTGCGACCCACCGCTTGATGAAATTCCTGCTTCGGGGTGGATAACTGCTACTTTTTTCTTCATACAATTTCCGTGTTGGGACGCCTATTAGTTTATTGCCATTCAAGCGCGGCTAAACTCACTTCAATGTGAAACCAAATCTTTACGTTTTTGACTTAAAAATAGTTTAAGCAATTTAAGTTCCGCTTTTTCCACCATCTAGTATTACGCTCTGGGAGTTATATTTTTATGAACCTTAGATTGTAAAGATCTTCAGACATCACTTGCTACGTATATGAGATACCACTACCCTTTTACAAGCAGTCCTTCTTTTCGTTTTTATCTTTTTCCACATTCACAAGGACAGACCATGAAATCTCCCATGCTTACGAGCAGTCTCTTGCTTCTTTTATTCTCTCTCAACTTTATTGTCTCGTGTGCAAGTAATAGTAATAAGAGCGCCATGACTGGGAGCGGCCTACAATTAGGCGATAAGGTTAATGCCTATCTAATGGCCAACAACGCAAATAGTAACACTATCAACGAACTCCTTCTTCGCTACCAAGATTCTAAACCCGAGAAACGCCAGATAGAGCTATATCGCGACGAAATTGCGAGTTTGTATAGCAAAAAGGTGTTAAGTGTTTCCATATCTACAGATGAAGAAGAAATCAAAACACGTTTGTCTTCAATAAACAGCGCAGAAGCAACGGCATTATTTTCCCTGTTCCCGATAGATAGTGCTAAATGGAAGAAATTAATTTCAACTCATTCAGGGTTAACAAACAATGAAGTCTACGAATCTGCAATAGCTGCAGGATTAGATCCCTCGACCACTTTCAAAGCTTCTGCAGCTGGTTTTACAAACACAGTAACGCCACTCATTAACTCTATTGGATTGGTTATTTATGGACAAGACGAGTCGAGTACCGCAACAGTTCGCTTTCGGGAAGATAGTGAAACCCAGTGGCGCGAAGGCTTAAACTTATCATGGGAACCCATCTTCGGTTCGTTTGCAGGCAGTATCGTGTACCTTAATGCAGACACCACCTACCATATCGAAGTACGAATTATCGACGCAAACGGCGCTGAGCAGCAGTATGCCTTTAGAACCAAAACAAAACCAGATTCACCCCCCATTGATCCGGAAAAAATATACTATCTGTCAGATATCTATACTGGGGGCCAACTTGATATAGAGGCACTAAATATAAGCGGTAGCGAAAACGGGTATGCAAAAATTATTGGTGATGGTCCAGTAATCGAAGCATCTAGTGATGAGTTGGCCGCTATAAATATTGGAGCACAGTCGTACATCATGTTAGAGAACCTTACCATCAAGGGAGGACAACGATACGGTATTTTTGCAAAGAAAGCCCACCACATATGGATCAAAGGGTGCAATATCTCAGAATTTGGAAGAGAGGCTGTAGATATACGTGATGGCGTAGCCTACGCGAGCCCGACCACAAACTCCCCTATCAATTACGATTCTGGTATTTATCTCGAAAGAAGCGGCATCGCTGTGATTGAGGAATGTGAAGTGCATAGTCCAAACTTAGGTGCCAATAGCTGGGAAGCCGGGCACCCAAAAGGTGCAAATGCACTTCAAGTTTGGGCATATCATGATAGTGAAGCTTATAGAGGTGAATTTGTAGTTAGGAACAATCGTTTTTACGGTGCGCCTAACCATAGATTCAATGATGTAATAGAGGGAAGAAAGAATTTCGAAAGACGAGGTGGTTTTGTAAAAAATTCAGCGATCTATGGAAATTATCTCGCCTATGCTAATGATGACCTCATCGAAATAGATGGCGGACAACAAAATGTTTTGGTTTATGATAATGAAATGGAACAAGGCTATGTAGGGGTAAGTATTGCCCCTAACACGCTTGGACCAAGCTATATTTTTCATAATCACATCTACAATCTTGGCGATGAAACAGGTAAAGAGTGGACTGCAATAAAAGCTGGCGGCCTCATTTCCAAGCCTGCAGGTAGAACATTCATATTCGAGAATGTAATAGTTGTGGACCGCAACGGTATTGCAGCATCTAAAGTAAATAACGACACCACCTTCTGGGTGACGACGCAAAACAATATAGTTTTTACCAAAAACACTGGCTACTCCGTAGGTTATTGTATCTTTGATAAAGAAAAGTATATAGGTAGCACAAGCACCAATGATCTTTGCTATAACGAAGATACAATGGACTCAAGATATGAATTTAATATTGATAATCTTTTAGAGCATCCAGAATCAGACGACATATCATACGTTACCTCACTGAAAGAAAGCACAGACCCAACTCTACTCATTTCAGAAGAGTTCAGAATTCCTAATTTTTCATCAACAATACTTTTACAGTCTGTTATTGAGCCCAAAAGTAACGTATGGATATTTGAGCCTAATTCGACAGACCATGTCGGCTTTCCAAAGCAATTTAAATACGGCGAAACTTCAATAGATAAAGACAACACCGTAACGCTTACTGGAAATAATTGGCAAATGTTCCCAATAAGTTACACGCTTACAGAGAATTCTGTGCTGGAATTAGAACTCCAAGTAGAAGGCAGACCTGAAGTTGTAGGGATAGGGTTTGAAACTGATACAACTTTAAATAGTTCAAGAGTCATAAAGTTCCATGGCACTCAGGCATGGGGGGTTAGAGCAGAAGATTACTATAATGCGAGCTCAGGAGTTATAACTTTCCCCATTGGAAAGTACGTCAAGGGTAAGGTTAACTACCTTTTACTGGTTTTGGATAACGATGACATCGAGAGTTGGCGTAATAGGGATAGAATGATCATTAAAAATATCACTCTCAGATAATATTTCTCAATTAAACTACACTCTTGAAATTGATTGTCCCATGAATATTTTGGCGCAATTTCTGCTAGATAATATTTATAAAACTCACTTACAGTAAAAGGCTGAGCTTATTTTTAACGATATAATCTTTAGTAACTACTAGATTGTCACAATAAGCGCATCTCAAAGTTGTAAATTGGTTAAAAATAGCACTAAGGGAAGTAGAATGGAAAATGCTAAACCGTTAGTCTCGGTTATTATTCCAGTGTTCAATGCGCAGCGATATATCAAATTAGCTCTAGATAGCATATGCACACAATCCTATAGAAATCTTGAAATAATAGTGATTGATGACGGCTCAACTGACCAGTCCAAAATGATAATAGAGAATTACAATGATGAACGGATTCGATTCTTTTCTAGAGAAAACCTTGGGTTAATATCAACACTCAATGAAGGGATTGACCGCAGTACTGGTGATTATATTGCAAGAATGGATGCTGATGACGTTTGCTTGCATGACAGGTTAAATAGACAAATTGATTTTCTACGAAGTAATGACCAAATTGGAGTGGCGTTTACAGGAATCGAGCTTTTAGATGAGACTGGGAATATCATGCGATCAAAAGTTTCAAAAAAAGCACGTTCGATAGAACCTGTCGAGCTTCTGTTTGGTTGTCCACTTTGTCATCCCACTGCTATGTTTGATATGACCAAACTCAATAAAAACGATATATATTATGATGCAGATTATCACCTCGCAGAAGATTTCGAGCTTTGGACACGTCTAATATCAAAAACTAAGATAGGTCTCTTGAATGAGGTTTTGTTTGGCTATCGGATACATTCCAATAGTATTACATCTCAAAACGGCGACAAGCAGCGAAAAGTTGCTTCACAAGCAATTTATAGAAACCTGGCACCTAAAAGCTCCAAAGCCATATTGTCTTCTTTAGGCGTTGTATACAACAATCACTTAGGTAATGAGTCTTTGTACAAGACCACACTTTCTTTGCTTCATGTAGGCTCAAAGTTGAAGAGTCTAAATGGAAGTTTCAGTTACAGAAAATATTTAAGCAAGTCCTATTACTTGCTAAGAAACAAAATCCGATCCTCTAAACATAGTAGCTTAAGATCGTAGCTTTCCACTAAGAGCTAACACATCAACACATAATTTGAAAGTAAACTAATGCGAAAATCTGTAACGAAATACGTAAGCAGCAAACTAACCGAATTTAGAAACTTCTTCAGAGTTAGAAAAGCAACCTCACGTGGTGATTTTTCAAATGTTATCTGGCTTATTGGAGACGGGAGAAGCGGAACAACTTGGATAGCAAGCTTATTAAACGCGGATAAATCATATAGAGAAATGTTTGAGCCTTTTCACCCTAAAAAAGTAAACGGGGCAAAGGAGTTCAGAGAAAATATGTTCGTAGATGCGGATTCAAAAAACCCCGCGTTAAAACGGTACATGGCTTCTGTTTTCAACGGTTCCCTTACGAATTCATGGATAGATAAAGAGCTTCTTTCTGATAGTTATGAGGGCTTATTGGTAAAAGATGTCTTCGCTAATTTGCACGCAAAATGGTCTGTACTCCAATTTCCATTTGTTAAGCCAATACTCCTCGTACGAAACCCACTGTCAGTGGCTGCATCCAAATATGTCACTAAACGTTGGCACTGGCCAAGTTCGCCAGAAATCTTTTTAAATGACAAAGCGTTAATGGCCACGCACCTAAAAGGGTTGGATGAAGTAATTTTAAAAGTCGCACAAAGGAACGATTATATAGAAAAGCAAATATTAAATTGGTGCGTTATACATAAGGTCATTTCTAAGCAATTTACACTAGATGAAATTCACATTATTTGTTACGAGCAAGTTTTAGAGGATCCTCAAAGAGAAATAAGTGAGGCTTTAGCTTTTAGTGGAAAGAAGCAAAACGCTGAGTTAACTCCAAAAAAATTAAGAGAATCTTCTATTGTATCGTTTAAAGGGAGCTCCGTCATAGAGAACAAAGATCCACTGACAATCTGGAAAGAAAACATAACGCAGGAGCAGGTTGAGCTCGCATCAAACTTACTGAAAGCTTTTGAGTTAGATGGTTGGTATGAAGATTTCCATTCTCCTTGCATGGAGAACATACTATTAAGTTTTGCCAAGAGCACTATAAATTAATAGTGCTCTACTCCAAGGTTACTGATTTATAACGCAGCTTTTTCACTTAACTTACGAAACGAAGACTCGTAGCAGTTATTTAGATTTTTTAATAACGACTCAGATATAGTAATGTCGTTATTTTCACGTGTAAGTACTATTTTCCCTTTTTTAATATTATCAGAGGTATCACCAGACTTTTTCATTCCTGTTTTATTAAAGGATGAGTATTCTGTTGATAAAGGAGTCTTCAAATTTAGAGAGTTCGTCAGCCTACTCAAGGTTTCGTCAGGGCAATTCACAATGTCATCGGAATTCACAAATATATAATCATCGAGGTGTTGCGAAATACGTACTAGCTTACCCAGTCTCCCAATGTAGTAATCACATGCCCAATCGATATTGCCATATTTTGCGTTACCCTGCTTTCTGCCCATTGTAACTATGCTTTTGACGGTTGCTTCTGGCGGCCTAACCATAATAATTACTTTAAACTCATCTTTATTTAAAAATTCTGCCTTTTTAAAATCGTAACTATTATGGAGGACCTTATCAAAAAGTATTGTATTGGAATTTATTTCCAGTCCGTCTTGATGCAAAGCTATTTTCTGATCGAGCAGTGAGCCAGTGTTTTTGTATCTAATGCTGAGTTCACTGTACCCAGCTATACCTTCATTAGAACCAAGTATGTGTGATAATAGAGAAGAGCGACTTCTCATATGGCTGAGCATGAACAGTCGCTTTGGCTGCGTCCATACGAGGCTTGGGTGTTTGACAATGTAATGAAACCTGTGAAGATGATTCATCCCGTATACTCCCTTCAGGCAAACTTGTTGGTAAATAAAATTACGTTGTAACTTTTAAAACCACGATGTCATTTCAAAAGTCCAAAATTACCTTTACGATAAGCAAAAAAAAAGCCAGCATGATAGCTGGCTTAAAAGTAAATTATTTATTAACGTTTTATTCTTCTAGATGCGCCAATTCCCACTAAAGCTAGCGACAAAAGAAGAATACTTGAAGGTGCACTGACTGTACTAACATTGCCTGTAGGTAAAGAAGTGATCGACAAGCTATTAAAGCCTTTTTCGAATACCTGTACGCTTTCTACGCCATTCTCATCGAAAGTAAGAAAAGAAAAAGAATTGATACCAGTCAAGGCGTTAAAATCTAAATCAATAAACCAAAAATCACTTGAAAACGAAGAGAGAATTAGACCATCAGTCCGATTAGCTCCCCACGTCATATCAACGTTGTACCCAGAAGATGTCGTAGTTATTACATCATTTCTCAGAGCTACATTTGGATCGTCTACAAAAACGATTTCCCCGTCACTGAGAGTGATATCAAAGTTTACATTTCCCTTGACACTCCCTGGACCACCAAATATTAAATAAAGACCAAGCTGTCCTGCATTATCATTAGCAAAAAAACCCACTAACTGATTAGCTAATTCAAATCCAGTATTAGCACTGTAGTTACTTTTTGAAAAGTTATAGAAAGAAACTAAAGACTTGTTGATATCTAAAGCATTTACTTCACTACCGTTAACAGATAGAAGCCCTGCGTTGGCGTTTACACTCACACTTAAAAAACAGAAAGCACAAATAGCTTTCAGAAAAATACTCTTCATTGCAACTCCCGGATATACAATAATTATTTCATCAAGCGTGTTTGCTTTTTGAACTCCTTTAAGACCACAGCATCAAGCAATTATCAAGCCAATACAAAAACAACAATAAAATCAAAATCTTGAATTTGATAATCATTTGATAAAGAAGCTCTTGTTAAATAATTTGACACTTCATTACCGCTTTTTAGAAGCCAACATTTCCTTAAGTTCATTGAGTTGCACTTTAGCATGGCCAAAGAACAAGGTGATATACATGAAGGGGTAGATTAAAGCCCCACTTGCAATCAGAAGGATTAGCGATAAAACATCACTATTTACCCAATTGGTTATGTGTGGCTTTATAGCAATTAACAAAAAGTACATTGAAAGCGCTGAGAAGCTAGGTGGCACGAGTGAGCTAAACAAACGCTTTGAGTCTATTGAAACATGTTTATTCACAATAAAGATTCTAATTGGCAAAGAGATAAAGCTTGCTACAACCAAACTGATGAGCATAAATTTGATGCCAAACCATATCGTAGCCCCAGCGACCAATATATTCGAAATCAAATTAAGCAGTGTCAACTTAAAGGCATCATTTGTCTTTCCGCTTGCGATTAAAAGGTTTGGTAAAAACCAAGCAACTACACCTGGGAACATGGTAAATGCCGATATAGCCATAAACTCTGCACTTGGAGCAAACTTATCACCAAACGCAATAGTAACAAATGGGTCTGCTACCGCTGCTAGTCCCATAAAAATAGGCAACACTAGTAATGCTGTTATAGTTACCATTTTTATAAAAAGGTTCCCCAAGTCATCTCTTTTCTTAACTCTTGAAAAGCTTGGAACGACCATTGAATTTATGGAGCTCATGGTTACTTGATTTATCACAAGCGCCCCTTTATGAGCAGCTGCCAAAAGCGCGAAACTGGCAGGTCCTAACACGATTCCAGTAAATAGATTACTCGCTTTTCTATGCAGAAAATTCATTATTGTCATGCCAAACAACGGTAGGCAAAAGCTGATGAGTTCTTTATTATCTTCTCTATTGAAGTGAAAATAAGGTTTGAATTTAGCAACGTAGATAAGAAGAATATATTGAATGATAGCATTGACGAGCTTACCAATTATCAATGCCCATAGGCCATAACCACTCTCAGCCAACACGATAATAGTGGCTGCAGAAATGAGGGTCGCACAGAATTTTGCGATTCCCATTTGTTTATTTTTAAACTCACGCAGAAGTTTTCCGCTAACAACCACTTGTAAGCTTGTTACGAGAGTAATCGGTGCAAGGCTTGCAACTACCCATGCAGCTAGCTCAGAATAGGAGTAATAAGCTATTGGGGCACCGATACCGAGAATACCGATAACTACAACCAATCCCATTCCGGCGACGAATGTCATAGTACTTGCTGCGTATCTATCTTCCCACTTATCACGCTGTACGAGGTTTTGGTTAACGCCAGCGTTTACAAGAGTATTAGCGAATTCAATGAATAGAAAGCAGAAACCAGCTAATCCAAATTCTTCTAGTGTTAGAACTCTAGCAAGATATGCATAAACTAAGAAGTCTACAACATTGATCCCTGTTCTTGTTAGCGATGTCCAAATACTACCGTTGGTGGCTTTTTTCTTAAGCGACATTGGGTTTCTCAATAGTGAATTTGAAGAGATTTAAGGAAAGTAAATTAAGCTCTATTTGCTTCTTTTCCCAACTGAAGCTTTGTGAATTCACTTAAGCTTGTAAGAAAAATTAATAACAAAAGCCAAACCAAGCTGATTTTTCGTTTTATTGACAAGCCTGAGTGCAAACAGGTTTTTTTTGTTCTCCCCAAAAACATTTTTACCAATCCTACGCAAAACCTCAGTTTCTCCTTAAAACCCGCTTTTGAGAGCTCAGCATCCCATGTTCCTCCGACAACCCGCCTCCGTTTTATCAACAATTCCGATTTATTTCTGGAAGGATGAAAAACTTCTGATTTTTCTGAATATATGATTTTTCCGCCAGAATTAACTACACGCTGACTGAACTCAACGTCGCCACCTGACTTTAGTTTTTCGTTAAAACCCTTGTGCTTTTTTATAAGCGACATCGAACAAAAAAGATTGGCAGTTATACACTTTCCACTGTTAGCATTTTGATCTTGTTTCATTGAAAACATATTTTCAAAATCCAACGCACTTTGCTGCGTTTGCTTTGAGGCATCGGAGAAAAATGAGACCTTTCCTGCGACTATCACATCGCCATGCTGCTGCGCCGCGCATCTTAGTAAGTTAGTAAGCCACTCTGTCGACACCAAACAATCAGAATCTGTGAATGCAACATACTCGCCCGATGCGACTTGCAAACCTTTATTTCGAGCAGCATATGACCCTGGCGTTAGACATTGAAGTAAACGAAAAGTATCGCTCGCTATCCCCTCCATTAACTGTTGCAAGTACTCATATGTTCCATCAGTAGAACCGTTATCGATAATTATCACCTCATAGCAACTAGCTGGGTAGTCGATGGCTTGTAGCTTTTCGATACAAAGGCCTACTCTATCGATATCATTGTATACTGGGACTAGGACACTAATTTTCGGAGTAGATGACGGAAAACTATAATCTGAATTCATTCCATTTCTCTTTAAGATTCTAAACTGTAGAAAGAATAACTTTCCAAGCATTAACCACTTTGTCTTCTCCGTAGCATGCGATCACTTCCTCGAGAACTTCCCTTTTGGGTACAAACATACTTTGCAATTTTTTCTCGGAGAGATTAGAAGTGTCCACAAGATGGACAAAAGAGTGTTGCCCATTCTTGACTCGACCAAATTCGCTTTCGTTGATTAAGACGTTACACCCCTCCCCGATAGCATGATAAAAAGATCCCGAGCTGATCATTGTGCCGTCAGAGTGAGGTAGAAGGACAAACTTAGACGTTCGAAGAAGGTAATTCAGCTCTTCACTGGAAAGAAACCGGTTGTCCCAAACAACGTTAAGCCCTCGCTCTTCGATAATAGATATTAGTTTTTTTGTATAAGTTGGATCTGAACACTTCCCTGCAATCTTAAGTGAAAGCGTTACTGGCCAATTACTCAGAACTACGTCCAAATTTTTATAGGGCTTTATCCCTCCGAAAAACAAAACATCGGTCGTATATTCACTCTCGTCCTGCTTCATATCTGCGAAAATCGCATTATCGGACTTGTATAGGGGGTGAACAAGTGAAGGAGAACTAAAGTAATCTTCCAATGACACTGGGCGGATTCTCAGTAACGTGTATAGATTGCATAGAAATTTAAAACGTTTAGTGCTTCCATTACTATTATGTGGCCTGAAATTATGTTTCACCCAAACTACTTTTTTAGCGAAAATCTTTGAAAAAGTTATCAAAGCAATCATCTTGAAGAAGTATTGGACTGCTGTTTTATAAGATCTGCCATACACTCTGTCTTCTACCCAATTTAAAATAACAATTGCGTTGTTTGGACGAGTAATTAAATACTTAATAAATGCAAAATCAGTAGGCTGAACGTCATAGCCTAATTTTTCAAGAGCTATTTTATTTAAGTTCAAGAACTCATTTTGACTTCTAGGTGGGTACATAAAAGCTTTTTCTGCAATTTCCTGACTCATTTTACATCTTTTCAATTTGCGACTTTCCCTTAGCTTTTATTTCTTGTACTAAATAGACATGGGTTGTTTTAAAACCTTTCTTCTTAAAGCTCGATAGAAAAAACTGACCGTTGCTTTAACGCCAGCGAGCTTTACAGATAATAAAACCCATTTTGTTTTGCTATGTTTGTATTTAAGTGAAAACAATACTTGCTCACTGATTCGCTTTCTGAACCAATAATCACCAAGGAAGCTTCTATGCTTAATTGCCGAGGCTAACCTGGGATAGATGTTTTCAGGGCTTAAGTGACGAAGCTTCGCTCCTATACCGTCAGCATTTTGAAATCGATATGAAAACAATGCTTTTGGAATATTTCGGAATTCGGCATTGCTCAAAAATAACCTCACAAAAATATCCCAATCTTGCCCATTAGGGAGTTCTTCATCGAACCACAGGTTTTCTAACAAATCCCTTCTGCAGCTAAATCCAGACATACCGCAATAAGTATTGCCACGTAATAACGAAGTTTCAGTTACTCTTACGTCGTCATTTACGACTATTACACTCTCATTCCCTAACTGTCTAAACCCCGTTACTACCGCATCAGCCCCTTCTATATACTGGCGCGAAATTTCGCATAGATAATCAGGTAGCCAAACGTCATCATCGTCTAAGAAAGCAATAACTGCGCCTGAACTCTTAGTTATACCAATATTTCTTGCCCTATTAGCTCCGCTCCTTTTATCTAGGCGGACGAATTTTGCATTATTTCTCTGAATAGCGCTCAAAGCTTCTTGATAAGATTCTTCAGAACAATCGTCTATCACTATGACTTCTTTTGGCTTTTTCGTTTGTAAAGATAAGCCACTCAATGCTTCTATCAAAAAAGCGGGTCTATTACGTGTCGTAATTACAACTGAAATGTCCAACTAGATTCCTTTCTAACTGCGTGGAATTAATTTTTTAAATTAGGAGCTAAATTAGCAAATTTTTAGCGTGTCCCAAAGTAACATCTGAAATACTTTCCCAATTATATTTACTCAAAAACGCATCTCTATTGAGATTTAAGTCTAGGCCGGATAATGATGACAATTTTCCCGCTAGCATTTCTACATCCCCCACTCCAAAATAACAGTCTTTCGGTGCATCAATGTCCAAATTAGGAGAAATATCACTTAATAACACTGGACATCCAGCACTAATTGCTTCTAATGCAACTATAGGCAAACCTTCATGGTATGAAGGCAAAATAAATACGGATGCATGTTGAAACAACGCCTTGAGTTCGTCGCCAGACCTCCTTCCGGCGAACAGGATATTGCTAGAAGCAGATTTTCGTAGATTGCTACAATATTCATCTTGATGGTCTGAATCACCAACAATAACCAGTTTTTTCGTTATATCTGATTTTTTGTAAGCGTCAACTAGGTCATGAAAACCTTTCTCAGGAACGAGCCTTCCTACCGTGAGAATGTAGTCATCTGAATTTATATCTAGATCTTTGGGTAAGTAATTACTTGATAGTTTTCCGGTAAATGTGGGAAGCATCCCGTTCGGAACAAAGCTCACTTTATCGGCATGCTCAGGGTATGAAATTTTAAGCGCTTCGCTTAAACTGCGGCCAACTACCAGCACCCTATTCCCAAATACAATCCCCATTTTCTCGCCAAATCTAAGTACTTTTTTAGCGAAAGAGCTCCATTTCTGTCGATCGTAGTCTGCACCATGATGGGTAACCATGACTTTCATACCAAGTAGTCGAGCCAAAGGTGTAAAAAGTGCAGGTCCAATTGCGTGTAAATGCACGATATCAGGTTTTACGAACAATCTTGCGTAGATAATAGCAATGAACGTATGAAGGAACGTTTCTAATAGTTTGTGCCGAAGCGCCCAAACGCTAATCACTTCAACACCTTCAAAATTGTAGCGCCTTTGATTTACATAAGGGGAGCGAGCAAGCACAGTAACCTGTACCCCCTGCTGCACCATTTTGGGATACAGTTGTTGGCAATGGGACTCTATTCCCCCCATAACATCTGGAATACCGCGAAGGCCAATTGCACAAATCTTCATAAAACTAATCCCTTGTCGTTAAAAGTGCTAGCTGAGTTCTAAAGCTTAAGTGGGTTTTCGAAGGCTTTGTATTCCCTAAAGACACCCCAATCAGGATTGCAAAAAATATTAACCCCTCTATGTTCCATAAAGGCATAGTTGCTAAATTCATTGTCAAAAAGCCAATTAGGGATAAAGGTAAAATTTTTGCCAACCGCTTGTCTGATACGTTTGCGGTTACAAACAGCGCATATAGACAGAGTAAAAGAAAAGACATTAGGCCAATGTAACCATACTCATAGAAGTAAGAAACGTAGGTATTGTGTGCATAATGCTTAAATACACCTTTCCAAGAGTCAGGGCCAAAGCCAATCATTTGTCGAAGCAAGTCTGAATTGGTAAGTGCGTTGATGTACTGACTCCACAGATAAACTCTAGAAGACATGATATCTTTTTCTGCTTCACTGAAATAAATAGGTGATTTAAATATCAAATCCAGGTTAGAAGCTAACGTACCTACATCCGCAAACCTTTCTCTTAAAGTAAAAGAAATGGCGACAAATACGAAAATGAGCAGCATGGAAACTATAGTCAAAACAGGCGCTTTTTGAGAAGGCTTGAGACGTTGCTCGACCAACGAGTAGTAAAATATTGCAGCTATGGGAAGGATAGTGAGTACGGCAGTTCGATAATTAACCAAGATCAGTAAGAAAACTGCGACGGTGAACAAGGTTGTTCGAAACTTTACTGCATTTCGCTCTGTTAAGCCTAACACAAATATGAAGCTCACAATGATCATCGAAAACGCGGCCTCATGGTTATAGCCTCCGATATAACTGGCTGAGCCGTCGTTTTCTGTCGCCTTAACTTCACCAAGGGCGATAGACAAAACTTGTAAAGTAACCGGCATAAAAAAACAAACTAATAGTTTCTTAAACGTCTCACTGTGACCTTGGACTCTTACAGAAAGAAATATTGCGCCCGCTAAAACAAGAAAATAACACCATTTTACCAAGACATTAATGGTGCCCGGTATCTTTAAATTAATGAATCCACTGACAAATATTGTCAAAAATAAAAAATAGAAAGGTGCCAACTTTCTAAGCGCAAACACTTTGAGCGGGAGAAAGAATAGGCCCAAAGCAGCAATGCTAATGCTGCTTAAAGCATTAATGGAAAAACCCGCAACCAATGAAGGGTACGTAATAGTATGAAATGCTGCTAAAAAAAACCTAAGCCAGATCGCGCAAATGGCGAACGCTAAGTATTTGTTGCAGTTCCCAGTTATAGTGCGATACACCATAATGAAACTGATCAGGCCAACAACAACTTTTAACCCTTCGAACATGCTTATTTACAAACCTTATCGATTATCGCAATCACCTTTTCTTGGAAGGCATGGTAAGAGAATTGCTGCGCACAGACCTTACTCTTCATTGCATATGAGATGCGTACGCTCTTGTCTTCAAACAGTTTTAACGCGCTGCACACACCATTTATGTTTTTCAATTCGCATAGGATACCGTTTTTTTCTTGGCTCGCACCAGACACATGATAAGGATACTTTTCAGCTATAATTTCAGCAGGCCCCGATTCACAATTAGTAGCGACTACCGCTTTCTCTAAACACATTGCTTCTACAATAGCGTTTGGAAACCCTTCAGCATTCGATGTGCTAATAAAATATTCAGCGCTTTTCACGTAAGGATATGGATTCGATTTAAATCCGAGGAAATGAACTTTGTTACCCACGCCGAGTTCGTTTGCCAGTTCTTTAAGCAATAATTCTTCATCACCCACGCCTAGAATAACTAGGTCTTCTGAAATATTCGCCTTTGCATACGCATTAATCAAAAGTGAGAAATTTTTGTTTTTTACTAATCGTCCAACACTGATGACATAGGGCGTTGATGGTAAATCTGAAACACCTTCCGCTGCCTGCCCCCTCAATTGCTCAATATCATAGGGATTATATAACACAGCGATTTTAGATTCCGGCACCGCATAATTTTGAATTAAGTCGGCTTTTACCCCTTCAGACACAGCAACTACACTATCGGCCTTATTGTAAAGCAATCTAACAAGCAGCCTACTTACGGTGTCTTTTAACCCACCTGAAAGGTGACTAGTAGTGTTGACCCGTTCACTGATGATGGATTTAAAACCCATCCGCCTGGAAAGTGAGACGTTTAGGAAGTTGCTGCGCGTGAGGAAACTAAACACATATTCTGGGTTGAGCTTTTGCAACACTGGCTTTAATTGTTGATAGCCCTTAATTAGGCTGCCCTGTGAATTCAGGACAGTCTTGTTGACGTACACGGGGCATTGATGAGACTCAGGGAGGTCATCTAAAAGGATGAGATGAACGGGAGTCTTTCTTTCTTTGAAATAAGGTTCCATTATGGTTAATAGCTTAACCATAACGCGTTCAGCGCCACCGCCTTCAAGTGAATTTATAATAAACACCGCTGGACGCGCTGAGTACTTCATGAAAGTTCCTTTTCGTTGTAATAAAGCTACAAACATTTGCAATAGTATCAGGGGTTATCAATACCCGTACACGCTTGCTACCCTTTAAATTGAATCAAAGGCTCGAAATTATAGTGGTTTTTTAGGGGATTGTGTAAATACACCTTGTAATTAAGAAACACGAATTATGCCAATTATGATCACTTTTGAGTAAAAGATAATTCAGTTGAGCAAAAACCTTTTAAGTTATCACCAAGTTTGCCATCATTAACCTAATCACAGGTGAGTCAGCGTACACCGTTGTAGTGAAACATTTTTTACACTCACCTTAATCTATTGCATTTAAGTACCCACGGTTTGCACCAAAAAGAACGCTACGGCACGCGAACACAAAGCTCAGCCACTCCAAGCAGTTTAACTACTGCTGCACGTGTTGGCGCCGTTTTAGGATTTTTCGCCTGCTTTCTTACCTCTGGTGTTGCCCAGCAAAAGACGGTCTTTACTGAGCAGGTTTATCAGCGAATTGATATGGTGTATGGCAGCGATGCCGCTGAAGATGTTGCAGATTGGCGACAATTGATCGATGAATTACAGCATGAAGCGATTGATGAAAAACTCTATTCTATCAACCGTTTTTTTAACCGCTTTGATTTTGTGGATGATCTAGTTCACTGGAATGAGAAAGATTACTGGGCCACACCAATAGAGTTTATAGCCACCGGCGCCGGTGACTGTGAAGATTATACCATTGCGAAATATTTTTCACTGATTGAACTTGGGGTACCCGAAAGTCAGCTAAGGCTTATGTATGTTACGGCGTTAGAATTGCGCCAACCACATATGGTGTTAGCTTATTACAAAACGCCCACCTCAATACCGTTGGTTTTAGACAATATTAATAGACAAATTTTACCTGCAAATAAACGTAGAGACTTGTCCCCTATCTACAGTTTTAACGGTAATGGATTGTGGGCAGCAAAAGCAATGGGTACGGGCCGCAAATTGAGAGGAAGTGGCCCGATGAAAATGTGGGACGACATGGTAGAGCGACTAGAGCGCGTAATGTACGGAGATAAAGAAAAATAATGAGACTATCTACCCAATTAAGTACGAGCTTGGCCATATTTCTGGTCTTAGTGTTTGCTGGCTCTTTCATAATAAATGTTAAGCTAACTCGCGAGTATGTGAATGAGCAATTGGCGACTCACGCACAAGATACGGCAACGTCGCTAGGGCTTTCTATAACGCCTTATATTGGCGAGCCCAACGGAATAATTGTTGCAGAAACTATGGTAAATGCCATATTCGACAGAGGGTTCTATCAGTACATTACTGTCACTGACATGGAAGGCAACTTACTTATTGAACGCCAAAACCCACATACTCAAGATTCAGTGCCTACGTGGTTCACTAACCTAGTCGAAGTCACTCCACCTGTTCAACGTACAGAATTAAATGATGGCTGGACCCTTGCTGGAGAACTGACAGTTCAAAGCCATCCCGGGCTTGCAAACGAAACGCTTTATGAAAGCGTCAAGCAAAGTGCTTTTATGTTTTTCGCCGCATTTGTTGTAGCGTACATTGCGTTACTTTTCATTATTACTACTATTACAAAGCCACTGAGAATTGTGGTTCACAAGATTAACGACATTCAAAACCAAAAGTTCTCTCAAATAAACTACAAGCCGTTTACGCAAGAGCTTACGTTTATCACTCAAGCAGTGAATAAGTTATCCTCTTCTGTAGAGGGTATGTTTAAGGAACTCACTCAAAAAGCAGAGCATTTTAAAGCTCAAGCGTACGAAGACAGCCTGACGGGGGTTCAAAATAGAGGCGCATTTACCCGTCATATGAACGCTCTATTGAGCTCTACAGCCCACTCAATTGAAGGCTATTTGGTGATTGTTCGGTTGGCCCATCTCAACGCAATTAACACATCTCTTGGCGCCCAAGAAGGCGATAGCTACGTTACCTCCATAGCCAACATTCTCAAGCAATTTACTCACGAATCGGCAGAAACGACGCATTTATTTAGACTATCTGGCGCCGACTTTGCGCTAGTTACTGAAGCAGTATCTAAAAGAGAATGTGCCGACCGAATTGGGAGACTCAGTGAAACCCTAGCTCTCAGCAACCCTTTGAAAGACGGTAACCGCTCAGTTTGGATGGGTGTGACACGATTTAGCGATGAGCAATCATTTTCCGAAATTATGGAAAATGCTGACAGTGCGCTTATGGCGGCAACTAAACAAGCCAGCGGATGGCAATTTGCCTCAGAACTTTCTCATATTCATAGCAATACAGCTTGGCGAGAGCGGTTAAATATTATCTTGGAGCAACAAAACGCAGATATTCTCATCCAGCCCATTATGAGCAGTGAAACAAATACCCCATCCTACTTTGAAGCTTTTGCTCGCTTTAAAGACAAGGAAAGTGGCAGTATTATACCCATGTCTCAACTCATACCGGCGTCAGAACGTTTGAACCTGATCCCAGAAGTTGACAAATTGGTAGTGACCCTTGTTCTAAGAAAGCTTTCCCAAACCAAATGCGATGTAGCCATTAATATTGCAAACGCATCATTGGCGAGTGCTGATTTTAGGTCTTGGTTGGTGTCACAACTGAACCAAAATATCGCACTTTGCACTAAGTTGGTGTTTGAATTCGAGGACGCTGCGCTTATTCATTATAAAGATGACGCTATCTCTTTTTGTAAAACTCTGATGGAGTTGGGATGTCGCGTAACAATTGAACACTTTGGAGAAAATCTTGCATCACTTGCAGGGTTAAGAGCACTTCAGCCTCATTTCGTAAAAATTTCTGGAAAACTTACAAAAGATATCCAAAGCGACAAAGACAATCAGTTGTTTGTAAGTAGCTTGTTAAGCATAGCACGCGGGTTAGGAATTAACGTTATTGCTGAGCTAGTTGAAAATGAAGAAGAGTCTGTGGCTCTAACTCAACTGGACGTGGCTTATCAGCAGGGATTTTATTTTGCCAAGCCTACGCTTTGGCAACATTAAAAACCTTATCGAAAAGTCGTATAACAAAGTGAAGACCTAGCCAGTTTACTTGTTGTACAATATTACCAAGTGGTGCTAGCAAGAAGCTGGCTCAAGTTTATGAATAAAAGGATAAGCTATGCGTAGCAACGTTTTTTTATCTTTGTTTTTTGTTGTACTGTTTGCACTTTCTCCATTGTCGTCAGCGCAAGAAGGTACCGTTCCTGGCATTCAAGTAAGAAACTTGCTGGTTACTGAACTTGAAAAAGGTACGGACATTCAAGGCGCATCTAACCAAGTAAGCGAAAAAGTAATTGATGAAGCTCTTTATTTCGATGCTTCAGGCACTGCTTATCTTGCCGAAAACCAGAAAGTGTTCGAGTCTCTAGTAGGTTTACTTAACGACAATGCTTCAGGATTTGAATTAGCAATAGCCGGATTTGCGCAACTTCCCGATCAAGCACCTCAAGTCGTTACTATTACTATTCTGATGTTCCCTGATAGCGCCAGTGAAGTTTACAACATTGCTCTGCAAATGCAGGTAATAAGTGAGGAGGATGCATTGTTGGCCGTCATTAATGCTGGAATAGACCCAAGCACACTTACGGCGACAGCAGCGGGTGGAACAGGAAATACATTTTCTCCTCTTGGTGTCGGTACGGGTGCAGCGGGTGCCGGTGGTGGTGACACAACAATCTCGGCCAACTAGTCAATTTATAACTGCTTAAGCTTTAACTATTTATATTGTAGTTTTTTATGGTTAACGTACTGAAAACCGAAAAGTTTCTTTTCGGTTTTCTTTTATTTACTCTGTTCTGGCTTCCGCTGTCTTTGGGTGCAAACCGCCCGTGGGCATGGGCACTGATGCAAATGTCAGTATTTTTTATTGGCGGAATGTTAGTGATTATCAGAGCCTCATTGCTATCTCAGCTTTATACAAGATACAAGCAGTTCGTTATTTTATGGCTCGCTTTTCTTGGGTGGCAGCTTATCAATATTGTCCCCCTCCCCCTTTCGCTTGTCGAAGTAATTCGGCCGGAGCGTGTCAGTCACCTTCTGGGCAATGGATTAGGTTTTCAAGAGAATGTTACTTCAATGTGGCTATCTTTAAGCTTTGACGTCGGTCAAAGCGATGTCACCTTTTTTAAGTCCCTTGCTTATTGTTTTTTATTTTTTATCGCGCTAACCCTCATAAACTCGGCCGAGCGCTTAAGGTACACACTTATTGTTATTAGTGCCGCAGGTGTTTTTCAAGCTATTTATGGCTCACTGGAAGTCATGTCAGGCTTAAAGTATAGCTTGGTGTTCAAAGAGCCTGTATCACATATCGCAACAGGTAGCTTTATCTACAAAAATCATTACGCTAATTTTTTGATGCTTTGCTTAAGTGCAGCCATTGGGTATTTAATTGCACGTTTACACTTAGATGCTGACACCAGTAAACGTGAGAAACTCCGAAGGCTTGTACAGTTTTGGCTCAGCAACAAGGTGCTGTTTCGCATAGGCATTATTATCATGGTGATTGCCTTGGTTATGTCTCGCTCGCGAATGGGAAACAGCGCATTCTTTATCGCCATGACAGTAACAGCTACCCTCGGATTGATTTATTTCAAGCCTCGTCAAAAAAGCTATATCACTCTTTTCGTTAGTATGTTGATCATTGATATTTTGTTGGTGAGTAGCCTTTTTGGTCTTAAACAAGTGCAACAGCGTTTGGAGCAAACCAACCTAGCACAGGAAAGTCGGGACGAAGTAGTCCTCGACGCACTCCCTCTACTAAGAAAATATGGGCTGATTGGTACAGGCGGCGGTACTTTTTATACCATTTATCCCCAAGTTCAGAGTGAGAGTATTCAGCACTTTTACGACCATGCTCACAACGAGTACCTTCAATTCAGTATTGAGTTCGGCATCGTTGGTGCTTTACTTCTAGCGTTGCTGGTACTGTTGTGCTCTAAGAATGCCCTAAGCGCCATTAGACACAGACGCCATCCATTGCCCAGAGGTACCGCCTTTGCAAGTGTCATGGCCATCATAGGTATGGCATTACACAGTAGTGTGGATTTTCCCCTACAAGCCCCGGCAAATACGGCTATATTTGTAGTTCTTCTAGCATTAGGCACGCTTAGTAGAGATATTTCGATGGGAAGGCAACCACGTAAATAGCAAAAGTTGCATGTTTACTAGCGTGTTTTTATCTTATCTCCTTTAAAAGGATCTTATGTGGTTTTAAAAATTAAACGCCCAGTTAGAGAAGAGCCTAACGTTCAGCACATGCTTGAACGCATGCCCAAAAAAGTAGCAGACTCATTCTCTGAAGAACAATTATCTCATTTGAATATCGCACTGTCTGGAAGGCGTTGGGGGAATCACAAGATAGATGTTCGCGGTACAATCGGTATATTAAGAAGCCGCTACTATTTCGTTCTATTAGCCGGAAAAGATAAACGAGACTTATCTCGAACAGAAAGTCGGATTGGTAGAATTGCTATGGCTACAAGCGTTGTGCTGTTTTTCAGCGTGTCCTTGGGGTTAGGTTTAGTGCTGCTGTATATTCTTAAAAGCTGGCTAGGAATAAATCTATTCGAAGGGTTCTCATTGGGGCTTTGGGATTGGTTGAAAGGAAAGAGTTAATTGCGCAGGGCACTAATTATACGTTACACAGTTAGGTATACGCTTTCTAACAGAATAGCTTGAGTCATTCAACCACCGACATACTGTCTCGGTCACGTTATGCTGCTGAATCGCTTGTAAAACAAAGCTTCTGCTTAGCGGGTTTTGAATCCCTGCATCTAAGTGGCGTTTTAGTAAGTCTTTTACCTCTACGTAATGTAATGAACGTGCGACAAACATGTCTAACCCATACGCTACGACAAATTTATGTACAATCGCATCCTGTGGACCCACCTCAACCGCTCTTGCCAAATAGGCGTAGAAGGCGCTGTCTAACTCTCGCCGCTTCCACTTAACAGAGGCTAATCCTATCCAACTCCCGCTCCAATTGGGTCGAAGCTCAAGGCTCTTTTTGTAGGCGACAAACGCTTGATTCAAATTTTCAGGCGAATTAGAAGGAACTGTTTGAACGTAGCTAGGCACAGCTTCGTCCTCTACGCTGAACGCCTTCCATTCATATAACTGACCCTGCATTTGGTAGTAAAGTGCATTTTTGGGGAAATAGCTAAGCGCAATCTCTATTTTACCAAGAGCACGATCCACCTTTAATGCATTCACTAATTCTGGCTTTCTCTGCCATACATCAATGCTATTCTTAACGCTATAGTAGGCATTTCCCGCGATAAAAAGCTGTACACTCCATACAAAGCTCCATAACCCTATGAGTGCAATGATCCACTTAAGCCAAGCATCCATACTAGCCTTGTGTTGAAACTTAGCAATGTTTAGAAGCGTCATTAGGCATCTTTCTCAGGCGGAATACCCAATATTTCCGCGGGTCTTTTCAGGAAAACTTCCTCAGCCAAAGCTGTATCAAAATCGTAAACCACATCAAAGGCCCCTTTCATATCGTTAGGGCGTCGAATCGGGTCGTGGGTATCTGAAGCGACAACATGAAAGGCTCTGCGATGCATTAAACTTAACGCAAATTGCGCGACGTTGTCGCCAAAACGACCCGTAAGTGCGCCTGCCGTAACTTGAAATAAACAACCTTGTCGCTGAAGCCAGCTAAACTTGGCTGGCTCAGCTAGCAACTCTCTGTTGCGCTCTGGATGTGCAATAAGGGGCTGCACGTTGTTACGCAAGAGCCATTTTATTAAACTTTCAAGCCCTTGGGGAACGTGGCTATGAGGCATTTCAAGCAATAGGATTTTCTTGCCGTTTAGCTCACCAATAAAAGGTAATTCGCCCTGTTTATACCATATGGGAATAAGCTCATTTACTCTAACTTCCGCCGCGTAGGAAAGAGCGAGCGGAATTTTAGCTGCCTGAACAGCACTCACAAGCTCGTCAAAAACAGGTTTAATTGTGCCGAGAGAATTGTCGAAGTAGCCTTTGTGTATATGCGGCGTGCAAACCATACGACTGATACCACAGTCAACGGCTTGTTGAGCCATTTCTAAGGCAATATCTAGAGACCTGGCACCATCGTCGATGCCAGGCAAAATATGACTATGTAAATCTATCAATAAATACTATTAGCTGTTCTTATGACTCGTGTAACCATATTGGTCGTAGAATCCAGCATACCTTTGTGCCGCACCAGATTTGCGTAAGTCTACTTGATTTAGTACCACCCCATCAAGACGATGTCCGACTTGTAGGAAACGAGACAATCCATTGTTGATTAGTTTCTCGCTCGTGCTGTCCGCACGAACTACATAAATCACAGAATCACATGAGTTAGCAATCACCATAGAGTCACTAACCGCTTGAGTCGGAGCTGTATCAACAACAACATATTTGTACTGCGTTTTGAGCTGTTCGATAAGCTCGCCAAACCCCTTGTCAGCTAATAGCTCTTGTGGGTTTGATGGGATAGTTCCGGCGGTTAGGATATCGATTTTAGATTCTTCATCCTGCACCAAACACTCATCGAAGGTGTGAGACTTTAAGATGAGGTTGGCTACACCGGGCTGGTAATTTGGAATACCAAACTGCTTACCCACACTCGGGCGGCGTAAATCAGCATCAATCAGTATTGTTTTATCGAGCTGACCCAAGGCGAACGCTAAGTTGATTGAAACGGTTGTTTTGCCTTCTTTAGGCACGCTCGACGTGATCATTATAGCTTGCTGCTCTTTATCCAAATTCAGCAATGATAGACTTGTTCGAAGGGTACGCACCGATTCAGCAAATTGATGTTTTTTACCATCGAAGAACGAACGTATAGGTAAGTCCGTCTTTTTCTTATGCGGGAGCCACGGAATAAGACCGAGCATTCGCTGTCCAAGCTTACGCTCAACATCTTCAACTGAACGAATGCCGCTGTTTAGGGTTTCCATTGCAATAGCAAGAAAGACACCGAAACCTATGCTAAATACAAAAGCGGCACCGATTAACAGCTTTGTATTAGGTTCAGAAGGCGTATATTTGGGTAGAGCAGCATCAAGCACTCGTGCATTTGCTGACTCGAAGCCACCTAACTCATCGGTTTCTTTTAAGCGAGTAAAGAAAGAGTTGTAAAGCTGCTGGTTGATATCAACTTCGCGCTGAAGTGCTCTGCGTTGGTTATCTAGAGCAGAAAGAGAACGAAACTCTGCTTTTGCTTGCGCGACTTCTTGCTCTAGTTGCGCAACGCGATCTTCTGACACTTCATATTGCGTTGTAATGCTTGTAATTAAATCCCTTATTTGGCTGCTTAATGTTTCGCGAATAGACGTCAGTTCGGCATTTGCAGCGATCATTCGAGGGTGCTTAGGTCCATAAACCTTGCTGAGCTCGCTTACACGAGTCATAGCTTTCGCTTCATCACGTCGAACATCTCTGATAGTGGGATGGTTCAGCACTTCAGGAAGACGAGCGATGTCATCTAACGATACATCATTGCGAGTTTGTTTATAGATAACCGCGTTAAGCTTAAGTGCGGTTTGCGCATCAAGTAGCTGCTTGCTCAATTGTTCTAGTTCGTCAGCGGCAAGACCCACCACCCCATCAATGTTAACGACTTGATTCTGTTCATAGAACTTGGCGAGATTGCGCTCAGCCACAGTAAGCTTTTGCTTAAGTCCTTCAAGGCTGTCTGTTAAAAAAGACGTTGCCTTAGCGGTCATATCTAGCTTTGCCTGAAGGTAGTTTTCAATATAAACGTCTGCGACTGCGTTGGCCAATTCTGCCGAAAGCGTGGGTGATTCTGTAGTAATGGTAATTCTCATCACTTGCGTGTTATCTACCATTTCAACGGTTAAAGCGCTCATCAACAGTGACGTAGCTTTACGTTTCTTTGCAGCTAAAATTTGCTCTTCAGTTAGCTCCGTGGGTTCTTCCTGTGGTAGAAACGGTAAAGTTTCGATGAGGCTAGCTTTAAGTTCATCAAACAACGTGGGGCCTTCATCATCCGGCATGAATTCTTCGTTGTTATACAGTGATAAGCTTTCAACGGTCCGCTCTGCAATTTGACGAGATTGCAGTATTTCAAACTGCGTTTGCATATAGTCCTTGCGCTTTGTATCAAGGCCGTATACTTCTTCAATAGAAACAACATTTGCTTTTTCAGCTTCTACCAAAATAGTTGTAGTAGAGGTAAACATCGGCGTCATTCGCATTACTAGCAATGCCACTAAAATTGTGAATGCAATTGCTAATGAAACAATTCGAAATGCGTAACGCTTTATAATTCCTAAGTAATGAGCAATGTCGATGGTCTCATTTTCAAACACACCAGCATTGAACTCTTCCCTGCCATTTACTGCCATTTTATTTCCTGCACGCTACGTAATTTAGAAGAAACGCTGATTGATAGTAATAATATCACCAGGCTGGATCATATCGCTGACGGTTACAGTGAACTCGTTAGTTCTGCCATCTTTTTCACGAATAATGGTGATTTTGTCTCTCGCCGCACGCTCTGTGTACCCACCCGCTAATGCTGCGGCTTTGTTTACCGAAAGCCCGGGTTGATATGGATAACCACCTGGCCTTTTTACTTCACCATCGATAAAAAATGGCCGGTACTCAACAATTGCCACTGAAACAGAGGGGTTTACTAGATAATCTCCAAGCAACCCTTCGTAGATTTTCTTTTCTACCTCGTCAGCGGTCAAACCAACCAGTTTGATTTCTCCCAAAAAAGGATAATTAATTGTGCCTACATCAGGCAGACGGACTTCCATAGAAAGATCGTCTTGCCCAAAAACACTTATCTTTATTCTGTCACCAGAACCAAGTTGATACTGACTCATGCTTAAGTTTCCCTCTTGAGCGAAGGAAATTGAAGAGAACACGAGTAGGAATAGAATCGAAGCTAAACTAATTGCCTTCTGTCTCACAATGTTACCTCAGCTGTCACGCCAACGACGCTTTTATCGTATCCGATAGTTTCTCGGTTACTATCGCGGTCGGTGAATTGATAATAAGTACTGAATTTTAGCCACCTACGCGCTTGGTAATTTAAAGCCGCAGAATAATTCATTAGCTCATCATCTCTATTATCAATATCAACTTCATTAAACACATACTCGTCGTTTTGCTGAGTTACACTAAAAGAAGTGCTTAAGCGCTCAAGCCAATCATGATTCCAACGAACACTATAATTTTGACCTCGGATGAAGTCACCTTCACCATTTGTTTCAAATGTATCTGCGCTTGTTGAAATTCTGAAGGTTGTATAACTGACTGGTTGCCAGTCAATACCAACCTCCCAGTCCATACCATAGAAGGTGCCGCGAGCTTGGTTGTCGAAATCTTTTTCCTTGTAGCCTACTTTCGCAAATCCCGTTGTCGCGGCCGTGCTTTCCCACACAACACCAACCAGGACACGCGTTTCGTCACTGTCACGTGTAACAAAATTCAATTGTTCATCATACCTAACATAGGTCTTGGTTACGTCTAATACGGCTCTTGTGGCGGAGCCTACTTGATAGCCAAACTCTCCGCCCACCATGGTTTTTACCCTGTCACGGATTAAGTAGGCGTCCTCAGACCTATCATAGTCGAGAGCCTGTCGACGTGTTTTGAGAGTTATTAGGCCGTCGGAGGTAACAGCACCGTAAGAATATTCAGCAGAAAGGTTCGAGCTTTTATAGGTATCCGGCGTCGAAATATCTAATCCAGTACCGATTGAAAAACCGGTACCGCGATCTTCGTGACCATCTTCGTACTGGGCGAGCGCGCTCACTCGATGTCGACTATTCAGCTCGAAGTTCCCAGAAGCTTCAACAAAGTGATCGGTATAATCGTCGTTGTCACTGGATAAGTAAACGCCACGCTCTAACCGATACCCTATTTGAACAGGGTTTCCGTCCACTTGAGTGGCCGCTATTAGTTCCGGCGATAAGATAGTACGCCAGCTGTAAATCTTTCTTTGATTGTCGCGTGCATTCGCTACGTTATCTACATACGCCATCGAAGATGTAAACGAAGGGATCAAATCAAATTGCCCAGCTTGAATTCGACCTGCCTCTTGGGCATTGAGGGTCGGTGTGGCGCAAATTACCGACATCGCTAGAATGCTCTTGGTCCTTATTAACATGTTATTTCCTTCCTACGATGGCTTGGGTGTATTAAAACGGTGCAAAATTATCACTATAGTCTTTTTCCTAAAACTCTTGAAAAAGCGCTATAAACAGCGAAACAGATAGATCACGTGTAATTATTACAAAGCAATTAAGCCGAGTACCTTAATAGTTCACTGCTCTACACAATTCAGCAATACGCGTGCCGCTTTTGCTGACACGCGCTTTATACATCAATGTCACAGCGCTCGCGCAAACGGTTTTAAGTGCTATATTTTTTGTGTCACCAATGAGATAGCTAAGTATTGCAAGTTATACCTCGGTATTATTGCAGCCATGTGTACACGACCATTACTGTGATACATGCTATCTTACTTATATTGCCCATGAGAAGCGCTAGCGCTATATTCTACGCATTTTGCACCAAATTAGAACGCTGTGAAGTTTGATTTTGTAATAAAATTACAATGTCCATATAATATCGTAACACTAGAGCGGTTAAGCTTTAGAATTGATCAATTTCATCGTGAATGTAATCAGCACGTTGTAACGTCTTATCCTAAAGCTTTTTAAAGTGGGCATAATACTTGCCTAATTTCTATTAGTTGTCTTCGCTATTCTTCTTAATTCATGGCTTGGCTTGTTTATGTTGTCATTAGCTTTGGCTACAGGCTTCACTTTTCACTTAGAGATTACTTAAATGGACAATAGAGTAGAATCTAACAAAGCACTTAAAGCTCATCCGGTAGAGCCTAATACAAATGGTGGTTTGGTAGTAAGGAATCAGAGTGGTTTTTCTACCTTCTACAGGCTCATCGATCTTTCGTTGGTGACAATTCTGTATTATTCATCAGCAGCGTATTACGGTACCCAGATAGACACCACCAGCTTAATTCTTCTTTTTGTAAATGTTATCTGCTTTCAAATCTCAGCAGAAGGTGTTGAGCTATATCGTTCGTGGCGTGGACACAGAACCCCTGAAATGCTTAGAGCTGCGGCAATTACTTGGACGCTGAGTGTTTTAGGTACGATGTCGATGGGATACTTTTTTGTACAAGAAATTAAAACACCACCTCCGGCCATATTGTTGTGGTTTGCCTCCTCTTTTGTTGTCTTGATTCTGTGGCGTTACATCATGAGGAAGTTTCTATTTCAAATTCGTAAAAGTGGTCTGAATACACGCCGCTCTATTATCATTGGTGCTACTCATTTAGGTGCGAATGTCGCGCTTCAGATACAACAAAACGAGCATTTAGGTATTCGTTTTAACGGTATATACGACGATAGAGAAGCAGAGCGCTTGCCACATGAAATGCAAGGTGCGGTGCTTGGCAATATTGATGCCGCAATAGAAATGGCAAAGCGAAACGAAGTTGATTATATCTACATTGCACTACCTATGAGCGCAGAGAACCGTATTCGTGCAATTCTTGAACAATGCAGCGATACCACAGCTAACGTTTATGTTATTCCAAATTTCTTTATGTATAACCTGCTAAACGCTCGCTGGCAAACCGTTGGAAATGTTCAGGCTCTCAGTGTTTACGATACTCCGTTCCAAGGCGCAAGTGACCTGCTGAAGCGACTAGAGGATGTGGTATTAAGCAGTATAATCCTGATGCTAATTTCCATCCCTATGCTAGCTATCGCCCTTGCGGTTAAGCTAACTTCTAAGGGACCAGTCATTTTTAAACAAAAGCGCTATGGGCTCGATGGAAAGCAAATAACTGTCTATAAATTTCGTTCTATGACGACGCAAGATAACGGCGCTGTTGTAAAACAGGCAACGAAAAACGACGCCCGCTTAACCAAGATAGGTGGATTTCTAAGACGCACGTCGTTAGATGAGCTTCCTCAGTTTATTAACGTCTTACAAGGTCGCATGTCTATTGTCGGCCCTCGCCCGCATGCTGTGGCGCATAACGAGGAATACCGGAAAATCATTACGGGTTATATGCTTCGTCACAAAGTAAAACCTGGTATCACCGGCTGGGCACAAGTGAACGGCTTGCGCGGCGAAACGGAAACAACAAACAAAATGGTCCAGCGTGTTGAGTATGATTTAGATTACATACACCGATGGTCTATTTGGTTTGATATCAAAATTGTGTTTATGACTGTTTTCAATGGCTTCGTAAACAAAAACGCGTATTAGAAATACACTAATTCAAGAAAAGGACATCAGTTTATGAAACCTGTTGTATTGGCTGGCGGCACTGGTAGCCGCCTTTGGCCAAAGTCTCGCGCCGCTCTTCCAAAACAGTTTTTGTCGCTTACATCCAACAGCACGATGCTTCAAGATACGGTCACTCGACTTAATGGAACAAATGTCGAGCCTCCTGTATTTATATGTAACGATGCACATAGGTTTTTAGTTGCTGAGCAGCTTCGTAAAAAAAATATTGAACATGACGGTATTTTATTAGAGCCGGTGGGGCGAAACACTGCGCCAGCGATAGCACTTGCGGCATTACATGCCACAAAAACTGGGAATAACCCTGTTCTTCTTGTGCTCGCTGCAGATCATTTAATAAAAGACCAAGAGGCTTTCCACAGTGCTATTGTTAAAGCTGAGGCCCTAGCGAATGAAGGGAAGCTTGTCACATTCGGAATAGTCCCCGATAAGCCACATACAGGTTATGGTTATATTAAAGCGGGAAAAGTACTAAACGTTGGGTTTGAGGTCGCTGACTTTGTAGAAAAGCCACAAGCTGAAACCGCTAAACAGTATGTTGAATCAGGAGATTTCTTCTGGAATAGCGGAATGTTCATGTTTAAGGCAAGCCGTTATATTGAGGAGTTGGGTAAATATAATCCCGAAATGTTAGAAGTGTGTCGACGAGCAATCGAAACTGAAGCGCCTGATTTAGACTTTATTCGCGTAGATTCTGAGATATTTTCCACGTGCCCTGATGACTCTATTGACTATGCTGTAATGGAGAAAACTGATAGTGCAGCGATGGTGCCTTTGGATGCCGGGTGGAGTGATGTAGGAAGCTGGACATCTCTCTGGGAAACCGCAGACAAAGATGAAGACGGTAACGTTTGTGTAGGCGATACCATCTTAGAAAAGACCCGAAATAGCTATGTAAATGCAGAGCAACGCCTGGTTTCAGTAATAGGCTTAGAAGACGTTATTGTAGTTGAAACTAAAGATGCTGTTATGGTCGCGCATAAAGATGATGCGCAAAGTATAAAGAACGTAGTAAATAAATTAAAAGCAGAAAAGCGCCCTGAATTCGAATTTCACCGTGAAGTTTTCCGTCCCTGGGGCAGCTATGATTCAATCGATAACGGCGCCCGTTTTCAAGTTAAGCGCATTACTGTTAAGCCGGGTGAAAAACTATCGGTTCAAATGCACCACCACCGCGCCGAACACTGGATAGTGGTTTCAGGCAGCGCCAATGTCACCATTGACGACAATACTAAATTGGTAACAGAGAACGAGTCTGTTTACATTCCTATTGGAGCAGTACACGCTTTAGAAAACCCAGGGAAAATTCCTCTAGAGCTCATAGAGGTGCAATCAGGCGCATACCTTGGTGAGGATGACATAGTTAGGTTTTCCGACCGCTACGGCCGTGTTGACAAGAAATAAGAGTACTTCACACTAAGATAATGAATATAAGCAGAGCTTCGGTTCTGCTTTTTTATCTTTACCCCAAACACGAAAAAAGGCGAGCATCCTGCTCGCCTTTTTCCGAAAGAACTTAAACTTAATTAGTTAATAATTAAGCTAATGCGCCTTTAGCCGCTTCGACTAGTGCGCTGAAAGCTGCTTTGTCATGTACTGCGATGTCGGCAAGGATCTTACGATCGATTTCAACAGACGCTTTCTTCAAACCGTTAATGAAACGGCTGTATGACATACCATTTTGACGAGCAGCAGCGTTGATACGTGCAATCCATAGTTGACGGAATTGACGCTTGCGCTGACGACGGTCACGGTAAGCATATTGACCAGCTTTAGTTACAGCTTGTACCGCTACGCGATATACACGTGAACGTGCGCCGTAATAACCTTTTGCCTGCTTTAGGACTTTTTTGTGACGAGCACGTGCGATAGTGCCGCGTTTTACTCTAGCCATTAATCAGTCTCCTAAGTCTTATACGTAAGGCAACATGCGCTGAACCAATTTGGTATCAGAGTCATGAACCAGTTTTTTGCCACGAAGGTGACGTTTACGCTTAGAGCTCTTCTTAGTCAAAATGTGACGTAAGTGAGACTGTTTGCTTTTAAAGCGGCCAGAACCCGTTTTCTTAAAACGCTTGGCGGCACCGCTTACAGTTTTCATTTTAGGCATTGCTAAAACTCCGCATTGTTTAATATCGGTATTTTTCGTGTTGCAGTCACTTCATACCGGTTAATGTTTAGCAGCAAGGTGTTTAAGGGTGCAGATTCCTTAAAACTTTAGACCGTTACTACTTCTTATTTGGGGCTAGCACCATGATCATCTGACGGCCTTCCACACGACGTGGGAAAGACTCGCATGTAGCGATATCTTCTAAATCGGTTTTAACGCGGTTTAGTAGATCGATACCGATGTCTTGGTGCGCCATTTCACGACCGCGGAAGCGGATCGTAACTTTGGCTTTATCACCACCTTCAAGAAAGCGACGCAGGTTGCGCAGTTTGACCTGGTAATCGCCTTCATCAGTGCCAGGGCGAAATTTAATCTCCTTGACCTGAATTTGCTTCTGTTTTTTCTTCTGCTCTTTTTGAGCTTTACTTTTTTCGAAGAGGAATTTGCCATAGTCCATAACTTTACAGACTGGCGGCTCGGCATTCGGACTGATTTCTACTAGATCTAGGCCCGCTTCTTCTGCGTTACGAGTAGCTTCTGCTAGAGAAACCACACCAACCTGTTCACCGTCTTTGCCAATTAATCTTACTTCTCTGGCTTTAATCTCATCGTTAATGCGGGCTTTGTCGCCCTGAGCCTTGTTGTTAGCGCCTTTAATGTGCTATTCCTCCAAACATTTAATTCTTTTGTCTGCTTTTGGGAGGTCGATTGACCTAAAGTAAAACCAAAAGCAGACACCTTAATTGTGTATTATACACAATTTGCTCAACTACTTAATCGTCTTTTCAACAACTTCTTGTTGAGCCATGGCAATAAAGTCTTCCAGGCGCATTTTGCCTAGGTCGTCGCCGCGACGAGAGCGTACTGCTACTTCGCCCGCTTCCATTTCTTTATCGCCCACAACTAGCATATACGGAATACGCTTCAAAGTGTGCTCGCGGATTTTAAAGCCGATCTTCTCATTTCGCAAGTCAGACTTTGCTCTAAAACCTAATTCTTGCAGTTTTTTTACACAATCTGAGGCATATTCAGCTTGTTTGTCGGTAATATTCATTACCACAACCTGTTGAGGAGCCAACCAGAGCGGGAAGAAACCTGCAAATTCTTCGGTCAAAATTCCAATGAAGCGTTCGAGTGAACCCAAAATAGCGCGGTGAATCATAACCGGCACTTTGCGTTCGCCATCTTCTGCCACATAAGTAGAGCCTAAGCGACCTGGCATTGAGAAATCTAGCTGTACGGTTCCGCACTGCCACGCACGGTCTAAGCAATCGTGCAGAGTAAACTCAATTTTCGGTCCGTAGAACGCACCTTCTCCAGGCTGATAATCGAACTCGATGTCATTGGCTTTAAGTGCATCCGCAAGCGCAGATTCTGATTTATCCCAAATCTCGTCAGCACCTACGCGCTTTTCTGGGCGTGTAGATAGCTTAACTTTGATGTTTTCAAAACCAAACGCAGCGTATGTCTCGTACACCATCTTAATACAGCCACTCACCTCTTCTAGGATCTGTTCTTCAGTACAGAAAATGTGAGCATCGTCCTGCGTAAAGCCACGAACTCGCATTAGACCGTGTAGTGCGCCCGATGGTTCGTTACGGTGACAGCAGCCAAACTCAGCCATACGAAGAGGCAGGTCGCGGTACGATTTCAAACCTTGGTTGAAAATCTGTACGTGGCCTGGGCAGTTCATTGGCTTAACAGCATATTCACGCTTTTCAGACTCAGTCGTAAACATGTTTTCAGCGTACTTGTCCCAGTGACCTGATTTTTCCCAAAGCGAGCGGTCCATCATTAATGGGCCTTTAACTTCGTCATAACCGTATTCACGAAGCTTCTTACGCACATAGCTTTCTAGCTCGGTGTAAATAGACCACCCATCGTTGTGCCAAAACACCATGCCCGGCGCTTCTTCTTGCCAATGGAAAAGGTTAAGTGCTTTACCAATTTTACGGTGGTCGCGCTTTTCAGCTTCTTCTAAGCGCTGTAGGTAAGATTTAAGCTGCTTCTTATCTGCCCACGCAGTACCGTAAATACGCTGAAGCATTTTGTTGTCGCTATCGCCACGCCAGTAAGCACCGGCCACTTTCATCAATTTGAAGTGGTGGCAGAACTTCATATTAGGCACGTGAGGTCCACGACACATATCTGTGTATTCTTCGTGGTGATATAGTGCTGGGCGGTCGTCCTTGCTGATGTTCTCATCAAGAATTTCCATTTTATAGCTTTCACCGCGCGCTTCAAATGCATCGCGTGCTTCTTGCCAGCTAACTTTGTTCTTAACCACGTCGTAATTGGTTTTAGCCAGTTCAAGCATACGCTTTTCTAGTTTGGCTAAATCTTCCTGGGTTAGGCTTTCTTCCATATCAACATCGTAGTAGAAACCGTTGTCGATAACTGGGCCGATAGCCATTTTAGTGTTAGGCCAAAGTTGTTTGATAGCGTGACCTAACAAGTGCGCGCAACTGTGACGAAGAATTTCTAAACCTTCATCGTCTTTTGCAGTAATAATTTGAAGTTGTGCGTCCGCGTCAATCATATCAACGGCGTCAACTAACTCACCGTTTACTTTTCCTGCAATGGTTGCTTTGGCTAAACCAGGGCCAATATCATTTGCAACATCTAATACAGAAACAGCATTATCGAAAGCGCGTTGGCTTCCATCAGGAAGGGTAATTACAGGCATTTTAATTCCTTTACAGTGGTGACGCCTACTCTGCGCCACATGCATTTTTTTAAAAAAATTTAAACGTGCTTTTTAGCACTCGAAACTTACTTTATTTGCATCGACCGAATTACAGCATGTAAGCACAGCAAATTAGGTACAGTAAAAACGTACACGCGTCGAACTTACTGAGTTTTCTCAGTATTAAAGCAAGTGGTGGATTATAACCAGTGTAGGGGCAACTTCAATATCGAAAAGCCTTTATTGGCTAATTTGTGAAGGTTTGATTTCGTTTAGGAAGATTTTGAGTAGGAATTTATGCATTTCACCGTTTTTATCCCATACTTTAGTGTAAGGCGATAAAGGTTGCTGGACTGTCTCTTTGCTGGTGCTCTAATGTGCCATAGGAAAGTAGTCACTCAACACTCCAATCGCCTTGAAAAAAGCATTAGAACAAGCAGAGCGTACAATATGTGGCATTTTATTAGCGAGCATATTTCAGATGAAACCCAGCAGTTTTTTAGCTGCCAAAAAGCCGAACGAGTAAGTGGCGGAGATACACACGAAAGTTACATCATAAAAGATACGACCCATCGCTACTTTGTTAAAACCCGTCGTTATGATGATACTCAACAATTGTCCCATGAAGCCGAAGGTCTCAACGCCATTGCTAACACCCAAACCATAGCTACGCCGCGGGTTATTTGCCATGGGATCACTTCTAACGAAACGCCCAATATGGAATATCTGGTGCTCGCTCATATCCGATTTATAGAGCCTGCCGTAAGTGATTACAACACTCTGGGCCAGCAACTTGCTGCGTTCCATTCTGTTAACGCCTACACCAGCTATGGGTGGCCGCATGACAATTACATTGGCGCCAGTGTACAAACCAATGGAAGAATGGCGTCTTGGGCTGACTTTTTTGCAGAAAAACGGATTGGTAGCATGCTAGAACGCTTGGCATCAATTGGTACATGGAAAAGCGAAGATGGCGATATAGACGATATTGTTACTCGAGTAAGACATCTCTTGAGCTTACATCAACCCCACCCTTCCCTACTTCATGGAGATTTATGGGCGGGTAACGCGGGATTTAACAAGAAAGGGCCAGTCTTATTCGACCCAGCGGTGTACGTTGGGGACGCCGAAACCGACCTTGCTATGGCCGAATTGTTTGGCGGTTTTCCCCAATCATTCTTCGAGGGTTACCATCAACACACCCCAATCGAAAAAAATTACCGCTTAAGAAAACCAATTTACCAGCTTTACCATATTTTAAATCACGGGTTATTATTTGGCGCGCACTACATAGCGCAAGCCAAACAAATATTAGACGACATTTACAAGCACTAATGCGACATGCAAACTAGCTCGCATTTCTTGTCCATCAATCGTTTAATCGTCGTATCATTGCCCCCTCTTAACAATAAAAATGCAGGCGATAGATAGGCAGCATACGATTTAAAATAGAGAGCAGCTTTAATTATGAAAAACTCAGGCCCTGTTGCATTTATTACCGGGGCAGCAAAACGAATTGGCGCCGCTATGGCGTGTCAGCTTCATAGCGAAGGCTATCGCGTTATTATTCATTATGGACATTCCAAAGACGATGCACTCGCACTGGCTGAAAAACTTAACAATCAGCGAGCGGATTCAGCTATCTGCCTTCAGGCCAACCTTTGTAATTCAGACGAGGTAAGCACACTGGGGCGGCGAGCATTAGGCATTTGGGGTCAGATAGACGTTTTAGTAAATAATGCTTCTAGTTTTTATCCCACTCCAGTGGGCGAAATTTCAGAAGAAGACTGGGTCTCTCTGATAGGCAGTAACGTGAAGGGGCCACTGTTTCTATCACAAGCATTGGCACCAGCGTTAGCGGTAAGTAATGGCTGCATTATTAATATGGTCGATATGCATGTCGACCGCCCTCTCCCCAAGCATAGTGTTTATTTGATTGCTAAATCAGGCCTTGCCTCACTGACCAAGTCACTAGCAATAGACTTAGCACCCCATGTTCGCGTAAATGGTATCGCGCCAGGGGCTATTTTGTGGCCAGAAAGAGAAATGGGTGATGATGAAAAAGAAAAATTATTGTCGAGTATTCCGTTAGGGGAATTAGGTGCACCTGCAGACATTGCCAAGACATTGTCGTTCTTGGTATCAGTCCCCTATATCACAGGGCAAATCATTTACGTCGATGGTGGCCGTAGCCTTCATACCGGTGCCTCCGCGTGAGGAAATTTCAACTAAAAGTCTTGCAACCAAACGTTTCTCATTTAAGAAGCGCCTGCCGCACTGTCATTATCAGCGTGGGCTTATTTTCTTTAATGGGTTGTTTTGGCGGTAGTACTGTGAAGCAAAGCATTGATGATTACGCCGCACGGCTTTCTCGCGTGCTCGATGTGCCACTACCCGCCTCATTTAACAATAAGATTACTACACCACTTCCCAAACTTGCCGACTCCGCAACGCTTAAACACACCATTGAAGGCGTAAGTATAAACCTGCGTGAGTTTTATGCGCTGCAAGATTGTGAGCTGGGCACTGTAGTTGCCGAGCGCAATACGTCACTAGGAAAAAGTCAGTTGCCATCCCAACGGCTTGTTTATGAGAGCAAACTGCTTACCGTGCTTAAAAGCTGCGAGGCGGCGCTTACTAAAGACGACGAAACTAGCCAGAGTAACGCGGCACTGGCAGCAACCATCGCATCATGGCGTGAACAAAAAACGCTAGACTACAGTAAAACTTGGGCAAACCTAGTCCAAGGAAGCCAAGAATTACGTTTGGCGCTTAATTCACCTGAACGTCTGTTTTCAGTTGAAAACAATAAAGACGCGCTTTCTAGCGTAAACGCGCTCTATTACATCAACAGCTTGAATAACAAAGCGTTGCTCTTGGGTGATATGTATGCAGACGAAGATTCCTCCGATTCAACAGCAAGCGAGACAAAAGCGGTAGCCACCAATAGAAACAGCAATGAAAGCCTTATTGACAGCAGCGAACTCGAACAACAGCTACAAATTATACGTTCAGCCCGGTTACCCGCTACGCTTTGGCACACACAACAAACCTTAACGCAAAACCTCTCACTGCTTACGAAAATGATTTCTACCGAGCTTGATGCTGTAAGCTGCCCAGAAGGCCGCGCCAGCGACAAAGCAAAAATACTGCGTAATGTATTCTATCTATTTTTTATTGAAGAGATACAACCTGTAGGAAGTTTGGTAAATCAATACCATTACAAACTTGAGCCATTGTGGGAAGACTGGCTTGCTCAGCCATCATTGCATAAGGAATTCAAACGCTATATCAGGCAGCAATCACAGGATGGTTTCATTCAATACAGCAGCGCCATGAAAGCGCATGTAAACTTATGGCAAGGTTTTCTGGGTAGATGTAACTTATCGCCCGTCGCGCCTAGTTAAAAGCGCGACGAGCAAGCTCCAATACCTCACCAGTCTGGTTATTGCTGAACATATCTTAACCTCTGGCTAGCTTTGCTATAGCACGCTCAATTTGCACGGTTCCCTTCTAGATTCCAAAAGAGGGCAAATTACCTATTCCAATAAGACTTTACATAACAAATGCTAAAGAATATTTTCTCCTGCTTCCGGGTCTCTCGACTTACGGGCCTGCTCTCGAATCTCATGAGCTTCGGAAGACACATCATCATTAACTTTCGATTCCTGTGGACGCGTTGTTCCAGCCGCTTTAGCGCTTGACCTCTCGTTTCGATTTTCTGTGGCCTCTCCACTATTTTTCTCACTATCAAAACTTTTTACGTTCTTTTGTTCTGTCGTACTTTCACTTAACTCATTTGCTACGTTTTCTGAAGGGTTAGCGCTTGACGCGCCTTTTTCGGAAGCATGATAAATATGCATGCCCTCTGGAAAAATGCGCTCTCTCGCATCATCAGGCATACTGATATTCGCCTCTAAGAAGGCCTGAGTGATTTTTCGCATCAGCACCGACGCCATTTTTAGTACACTCGTTTTCTCAACATCTACCCAAAAATAAACTTTAATATTGTAGGTAGATGGCCCTAGTTCATCGATGAGGATTTGTGGCTCTGGGTCGTTTAAAACATTGTCTTGCGCCGCAGTAATTTCTTGTGCAATTTGCTGCGCCTGTTGTATGTCAGCATCGTAGCCAACGCCAATAACAAACTGGCCACGCATAAGCGGATTGGCCGTAAGGTTTTTGATTACTCCTTTGTAAATCGTGGCGTTAGGTATTTGAATATGGTTACCATCAAAATCGACCAGTGTGGTCGCACGTGCCGTTACTTTCTGAATGATGCCGGTGAAATCGTTGATTTGTACGATGTCCCCTATTCTAAAGGGGCGTTGAATAGTAAGCAGTAGACTTGAAATAAAGTTCTCTGCGATGTCGCGAAAAGCGAAACCAAGAATAAGCCCCACCACACCTGTACCGCTCACCACTGCGATTGCAAATCCGGTGAGCCCAGCTAAGAATAAAAATAGATAAATACCGAGTAAAATTAAGACTAAACTGACACTTCTTTGAATAACTGAGCGCAGTAACGGTGAAGTCGTTGTTCTTGTTAATGGTTTAACCAGCACTTTTGCGATATGTGGCGCAAGCAGAATAAACGCTGCCATTATTACAATGCCCAACGCTAGGCCTGGTAAACGGTAAACAAAATTATCCCAAAGCTGCGAAAGCAACGACTGTGCGCTTGATAGACTGCTAATAGAGCCTGCTTCACCGTCTTGTTGAAGCAAATTCTGGACAAAGCGATGATTTGCAGCCGTACCAATATATTGAGAGCTAATCTCTGTATATTTTGCTGAAATGACCTGTTTTATGACTAGGAAAGCACTGAACATAACCTTACTCCTTGGCGTTCATGGATGTTAGCAGTGTGACGAAATCGCATGTCTACGGATGCAATCGAAAGTACTGCGCATGTCGAACGTTAAACGATATTATTACCACCTCTTTCACCCGCACCGTCATGCGATCACTAGTTGTCGGAAGGTGCTGAGCAAGAATATTTACGTTACGATAACTAAATAAGATCCCAGTCCAATAGTAAACACAAAGCTGCCCCAAATAGCATGCTCAATCACCACCACAGGTGTTGAGTTTGTTTGCATGTATCGATAGCCAAAAATGGCACCTCCAATCCACGAAACAACAACCGCTACCCAGTTACCATAGACCAAGTGGGCTAAACCAAATAAAAATGTACTTAATGCCCATCTCGCATATTTAGATGGCAAGATGCGTTTGTAACGATGAAAGAAATAAGTACGAAAGATAATCTCTTGCGGGATTACTGAAACTATCGGATATATTAGTAGCGTCGCTATCCACATCCACGGCTGGTTCATAGGCCAATGCAAGAAGAGCTCTGGCTTAAACAAATAAACAATAAGGGCGAGTAAGCTGGCCCAAGGCAAAAATAACTTAATCGTACTTTTAAAATGTGCTCGATAATCTTCCCAGTGCCACAACTTAATACGCTTGAATTGCTTATCCGCCAATAAGATAGCTAAACAACAAAGGCCCATTACACCTAAGATAGGCATGAGATAGTCTGCAAAATGTTTTATCCAGTACAGAATTGCAAAGGGAAGCCCTACAAATAGTAGGAGCAATTCCGACCAAAGCTTTACCACAACTCACCTCTTAATCTGGGTAATGATGCATTCGCTGTACGATTCACTAGATAGTTTGCCTAAATGGAATCCAAGCTTAGCCAACAAAATAATTACCAACCTATGACAGTTTCATGAACTTTTTCGGTTATACACTATGAAATTGTAGTGCCAATCTGTAATGCATGAAGGGGCAAATAGATGATACTTTAGCCTTATTCTGAATGCAGAATTTGTAACCCTTTAAAGATTCGACGTTTTCTAGCTATGTTGGGGTTTTATAGGCAAAGTTTTAACGCGGAATAACAGAATATTGTGTAGTATTTTGGGTTCATCAACAGTTTCGAGGTATGCATATTTAGGTGAGCGACAGTTAGGAAACCACGTAGTGTTTGTATATCGCACAAAAGTCGTGAAATAATTGCATGAGATGTATAAGGCGATACCAATGACAAAAAATAGCCCTAGCGACGTTTTACAACAAATTGAAAAACACTATGCCTCGTTATCTCCTTCGGGCAAATCCATTGCGCATTATATTCAGCAAAACCCAATCGCCGTACTAAGTCAGTCTACTTCTCTCATTGCAGAAAAAACGGGGACGTCAAAGGCCACTGTTAGTCGCTTCTTTCGTCAACTGGGGTTTGATTCACATCAACAAGCCAAAGAAGCGCTTGTACAGTTACGTGAGCAAGGCGTACCCGTAGTTAGCCCTTCAAGTGGTGTTTTGCAACATGAAAGTGATAGCAAAAACTTAGCAAATACATTCGAAAGCACTTCCTCAGAGGCGTTGACAGATATCGCTAAATTGCTGGCATCAGCAGGACAAGTTACGTTGATCGGCTTTAGAAACGCCTACCCCATCGCGCTGCATTTTAGGCAGCAGCTGAAACAAATTCGTGCGTCGGTCCGCGTGCTTCCCCAGCCCGGTCAAACACTTAGTGAAGATATTATTGACCTTACCGAAAACGATCTTGTTGTACTTTTCGGTTTTCGTCGAAGAACCCGCCAGTTCAAGTTTGTTTTAAATAGTATCAAACACTGTAAAACCGTGCTTATAACCGATCCAACAGGGCAAGGTTATCGTCATGAAGTTGATCATCTTCTTGTAACTCATATCGGCAGTGACTCGCCTTTTGATAGCTATGCGGCCCCGATGAGCCTAGTTGCTTCGCTGTGTAATCTTACTTATGAGGTGTTAGGAAGCGAAGCCGCGGACCGCGTTGACGCTATCACTGATATATACATTCAAATGGATGAGTTAGAGAGCCCAAAACGTTAGCCCTTCCCATAGAACACTTTTTAAGCAATACTGTAAATGGAGCGAATAGCAGAGATTTGTTATTTTGCAAGCGCAAAGGGAACTAAAGCGCTTAAAAACGGGTATAAGTATTAATTCAAACTGCTTATTTGGTTTTTAATGCACAAAAACGTACCTGTTGATTTAATTTCACTGCTAAAAGCGTGTGGTTGGAGTTGATATGGATAAAACGCAAGTAGTCATGGAAGAAGCTAATGGAGTGCTAGACTTTTGGTTTGGAGAACTCTCTCCAGAACAATGGTTTAAGGAAGATGCTGCACTAGATAAAACTATAACTTCGCAATTTTCAAAGTTGCATTCTGCAGCTAAGAGGGGCGAGTTGTGGCCTTGGCGAGCAACAGCGACAGGGAGACTTGCCGAAATAATTCTACTCGACCAATTTTCACGAAATATCCATCGCAATGACAAGGACGCGTTCAGTGCAGACAGTATCGCTTTAGTTCTTGCGCAAGAAGCGGTAAGTGTCGAAGCCGACAAAGTACTCACACCACAACAACGCGCGTTTCTGTATATGCCTTTTATGCACAGTGAATCGTTAGCTATACACGATGTGGCATTGGAATTATTTTCTCAAGAAGGTCTTGAACGGGAATTTACTTTCGAAAAGCGCCATCAGCAGGTTATTGAAATGTTTGGGCGCTACCCTCATCGCAATGCGGTGTTAGGACGTGAATCTACACCTGACGAAATTGCTTTCCTGAAGAAAAACCCTCAAGGATTTTAGCGCTGCTCTAAACTTTAAGCGCACTGACGCATGCAATTTACATTATCGTTATTCAATCCTGATCAATATTTTTTCCCAACTTTTCTTTAAGTAACGATCGTTTCCCTTGACTTTAAAATGAAACAGTTGTTTCATTAGATAACGACCAATTAAGAAACAATAAATAAGTACCGCGCTGTGAGCTCTCCTTTTGTACTAAAGCCCTGTGATGCAAATTTCACACAAGCAATTAAATACTTAGACGTAATCTCTAATCGCGATGATTACGAGGAAAAAGTTATACCAAAAGCGCAGAAACCACTTTGCGGTTTAGGTCTGGCAGTAAAAGATTTGTTTCACATTCAAGGTTTGCCGACTTCTGCAGGTAACCCTGATTGGCTAGCCACCCACTCGATTCCAGAAAATACGAGCAGTTGTGTGGCAAAGATGCTTCAGGCGGGTGCCGTGTTCAAAGGTAAAACCATAACTGATGAGCTTGCCTACAGTTTACACGGGCAGAATAAGCACTACGAAACACTGGTAAACCCAGTGGCACCAGCTCATATACCTGGTGGTTCTTCGTCAGGTTCAGCGGTGGCCGTTAGCGCGCACCTTGCCGACATAGGGCTTGGCACCGATACAGGCGGCTCTATTCGCGTACCGTCTAGCTATCAAGGGTTATGGGGGCTTCGCACCACGCACGGCGTTGTCGCCTGCGACAATATGGTAGCACTTGCGCCTTCGTTTGATACCGTAGGCTGGATGACACGCGACCTAGACACGCTGACTAAAGTTGCCAATGTCTGCATAGATAGCGCAACACAAAGTGAAATATCAGGTACGCCTCGATTTGGCATAGCAGCGCATTTATTTGAGCAGGCCGCTCACAAATCGCTGTGCAAAACATGGCTTGCAGCGCTGGCTGAAAACAACGACTGCATTACGTTGCCAGAGACTCAGCTTGATTTAGACACATTACAAACAGCTGCTACTTTTCGTACCTTACAGGGCAATGAAATATGGCAGCAACATGGCGAATGGATTGAATACACTCAACCCGATATCGCTAAAGATATAATGTTGCGCTTAGATTGGTGTAAAACCATAACAACACAAGATGTACAACAAGCTAAAGCGCAACAATCTGTGGTAATCAATCATTTAAATGCTCTATTTGAAGACATAGACGTACTGATTATTCCCACGACACCCGGTGTAGCACCTCGATGTGATGCCGATGAAACGACTCTGGCAAATGATAGAAACGCTCTGCTCGCACTTACGGCGATAGCTGGGCTTGCGGGTTTACCCCAGCTTCATCTGCCGTTGTTTACCCTACACAACGCTCCATGCGGATTATCGCTAGTGGGCAAAAAAGGCAACGATCTTGCACTTCTCGCGTTAGCAAAAAAGCTAGCCACTCGCTAAACGTGTAAAGCGCGCCTGTTTTATTTAAGTTGCACTCAAATAAAGCATTAGCGCCCTATCGCATTCAAGTAGAAAGTAGAAAGCGGAAGTAAGACCTAAGCGCCCCGTCATTTTGCCTTGTTTGGGCTTGACTTGACTGCGCGATTGCCGAGTTTTTGAAGGAATTAAAAATGAGTGAAAAACCAAATATAGCGTTTACCGCCCCTCACTTTGCAGCATCGCAAGTGGGCTTAAACATACTAGAAAAAGGCGGCACAGCTATAGAAGCTATGGTAGCTGCGGCGGCCTCTATCGCGGTTGAATATCCGCACATGAATGGCATGGGCGGTGATGGATTTTGGCTAATCAGTGAGCCTGGTAAAAAGCCGATTGGCATTGATGCATCTGGTGTAGCAGCAAAAGGTGCAACGCCTTCTTTCTACGAGGGTAGCGATGCCATACCGAGTCGAGGCGGAAAGTCTGCATTAACCATGGCAGGTGCTGTTGCCGGTTGGCAAGCCGCGCTTGAAATAAGCCACAAGTGGCAAAGCGGTTTACCGTTAACTACGTTGTTCGATACTGCTATTAGCCAAGCTAACTGGGGGATTGAAGTTACTCAAAGTTTGGTTGATGCCAGCAACAAAACCTTTGACGAGCTAAGTGCGGATGAAAACTTCGCTCAGTTTTTGATTAAGGGGAAAGCCCTTAAAAAAGGTAAAATTTTAAAGCTAACAAAGCTCTCTGAAACTTTGAAGCATTTAGCAGAAAAAGGATTAGATGATTTTTACCACGGTGAGTTAGCGTCACAGCTGGCCGAAGATTTAGAGGCAGCCGGCTCCCCTATTCGTCTTGAAGATTTCAATAATTACAAAGCGACAATTGTTGAGCCATTGTCAGTATCCACCAGCAAAGGCAAGCTTTATAACTTGCCGGCGCCCACACAAGGTGTGGCGTCGCTCATTATTTTAGCCCTGTACGACAAAGTTCAGCATTTAGGCAGCACCGATGCTGACATGGTGCATTTACTTATCGAGTGCACAAAACAAGCTTTTATTGCGCGCAACGCGAACGTTACCGACCCGTCTCGTACGCCCGTTAACTTACAAAGCCTGTTAAGTGATGATGTACTTGATGAAATGGTGAAGAACATTTCTTTAGATAAAGCACTTCCTTGGCCCCATGAAGCCAAGCACGGCGATACTATTTGGATGGGTTGCTGCGACTCTGAAGGTCGAATGGTGAGCTATATACAGTCGCTATATTGGGAGTTCGGCTCAGGCGTAGTGAGCCCGCAAACAGGCATTGTGTGGAATAACCGTGGCACTTCGTTTTCACTCGATCCAAACAGTAACCAATATTTGGCGCCAGGCTTAAAACCATTTCACACACTTAACCCCGCTTTCGCTGAGCTTGTTGACGGTCGACGCATGAGCTACGGCACCATGGGTGGTGAAGGTCAGCCTCAAACCCAAGCGGCGCTGTTTGCTCGTCATGTGTACCACGGCCAACCTATCGCCAAGGCTATTTCCCTAGGCCGTTGGCTACTTGGTAGAACATGGGGCGATCAAAGTCACAACTTAAAAGCAGAGCGAGATTTAGTTGAGTATGTGGGTGAGAGCTTACTGGCACGGGGCCACGATATGGTGACGGTAGATCCTTGCAACGAACTCATGGGTCATGCTGGTGCAATTATTCGCGACACAGAAGGTACGGTTAGCGGCGCAAGCGACCCAAGAAGTGACGGCAAAGCCTACTTTGGACATCGCTAGTTTATTCCCAGTGGCTAAGACGCAGCACTGAAAAATAGTTAAACCAACAAACGTTAAAGAGAAAGAAATCACATGCAGTTTTTAATGGATAACCTAACGGTTATATTATCGCTAGCAGGAACAGGCGTGTTCGCAGGCATACTAGCAGGAATGCTTGGCGTAGGTGGTGGTATTGTCATCGTGCCGGTACTGTTTTTCTTGTTCCAAGCCCTCGGTGTGTCCCCTGAGAGCGCAATGGTTATAGCCACGGCCACGTCATTGGCAACCATCGTCCCTACTTCAGTAAGCTCTATTCGTGCTCATCACAGTAAGGGCAATGTAGACTTTGCATTGCTAAAAACGTGGGCAGTGTTCATTTTAATTGGCGTGCTTGCCGGAAGCTATGCGGTGACGGCGGTTAACCCGACGTTCCTTACCTTACTGTTTGGCATTATTGCAACCTTGTCTGCCATTAATATGCTTATTGGCAAGAAAGACGCACTATTTAAAGGGCTACCGGGCCGCGCGGGTCAGTCGATTATGGCAACCTGCATTGGGCTATTTAGTTCTATGGTAGGCATTGGTGGCGGTACGTTAACCGTGCCGACTCTCACATTTTGTAACTACCCAGCACACAAAGCGGTGGGCACCGCTGCTGCAGTCGGTTTGATTATTTCGCTTCCAGCGGCGCTTACGCTGCTATTTGTTGGTACCACTCCTGTTGATGCGCCCTTTGCTACGTACGGCTATGTAAACTTGCTGGGGTTTGTCTGCATTGTTCCGCTCACCGTGTTATTTGCGCCTGTCGGAGCAAGCATAGCCAACAAGCTAGACGCTGGCTTACTTAAGAAAATCTTCGCCGTTGTTCTCATCATCACTGGCTTGCGCATGCTAGCGCAAGTGCTTATCTAGGAGTGCCCACATGTCTAAAGAAGCTTCTAACAGAACGTTTGCTCCACTATCGCCGCCGCCTCGCTTGCTAATGGGCCCGGGCCCAATTAACTGCTACCCCCGTGTGTTAGGCGCCATGTCTACCCAGTTAGTAGGTCAATATGACCCTGTAATGACTGGCTACATGAATGAAGTGATGCAACTTTACCGCGATGTTTTCAATACGAAAAACCAGCAAACCTTCTTGGTTGACGGTACGTCGCGCGCTGGAATTGAAGCTGTATTGGTATCGGTAATTGAGCCAGGCGATAAAGTCCTCGTGCCTATCTTCGGGCGTTTTGGGCATTTGCTTGCTGAAATTGCAGAGCGCGCCGACGCTGAAGTTCACACCATTGAAGTGCCGTGGGGCGAAGTGTTTACGCCTGAACAAATTGACAAAGCGATAAAAGACGTAAAACCAAAACTGCTTGCCATTGTTCAAGGGGATACGTCCACTACCATGCTGCAACCGCTTGCAGAAATTGGCGCGATTTGTGAAGCAAACGATGTGTTGTTTTACTGCGATGCAACAGCGTCAATAGGTGGGAATCCGCTAGACGTTGATGCTTGGAAATTAGATGCGGTGTCAGTTGGCCTGCAAAAGTGCTTAGGAGGCCCATCAGGCAGTGCTCCTATTACACTAAGCGACAAGTTTGTCAAAACCGTGCGTACCCGTCACCACGTTGAAGCCGGCATTCGCGATGCTCACCATGAAGCCGCGCGTGGCCCTAAAATTCGTTCTAACTACTTCGACTTGCCCATGATCATGGATTATTGGGGGGAGGAGCGACTAAATCACCACACCGAAGCGGCCAGTATGCTCTATTGCGCCCGTGAATGCGCGCGCCTGCATTTAGAAGAAGGCCAGCAGAACGTGATTGCTCGTCACAAAGTAGCGGGCAACGCGATGCTAGCCGGTATTCAGGCCATGGGACTTGAGCCCTTCGGCGATCTGAAACACAAAATGTACAACGTTGTAGGTGTTCATATTCCCGAGGGTGTTCATGGCGAAGAGGTACGCGAAACCTTACTTCTGCGTTTTAACATTGAAATAGGCACTAGTTTTGGTCCGCTAAAAGGAAAAATTTGGCGCATTGGCACTATGGGCTATAACGCCAGAGAAGATGCCGTGTTACATACCCTCCAGTCCCTTGAAACTGTGCTTCGTATGCAAGGGTTTCCGCTACCTTCTGGTAAAGGTGTAGATGCTGCACTTGGCGTTTATGCTAAGGCTAAAGCGGCGGGAGTGGCGAATGGGTGAATTCGCAGAATTTGCTGAATTAGCTACGCAAGTTATGGCAAGGTGCGAAACATTAGGCACCTTAAGCCAGGACCCAACCTGTTTAGACAGGCGTTATTTGACCGAACAACACAAGCTTGCAAATCAACTCGCCTCAGGGTGGATGATTGAAGCAGGAATGACTACGTGGCAAGACGCCGTTGGCAATATATGGGGGCGCTATACATCAAGCGTGCCCAACGCACCGCGATTAATTCTAGGTAGCCACCTCGACACTGTGCCTAACGGCGGAAAGTACGACGGCATGCTCGGCGTGGTCGCCGCTATTTCGCTGGTCGCTATGTTTGACGGCACGCAAACCAAGTTCCCTTTTCATATCGATATTGTGGGTTTTTGTGATGAAGAAGGCACGCGATTTGGCACCACCCTTTTAGGAAGCCGCGCGCTCACCGGTAAGTGGCAAGAGCAATGGCGTCATCTAAAAGATGAAAATGGCGTGAACTTAGAGCAAGCCATGGCGAACTTCGGCCTTAATTTCGATGCAGTAAACAGTGCCGCTATTTCCCGTACCGACATTTTGGGCTACATAGAGCTCCACATTGAACAAGGCCCTGTTTTAGAGCAAGAAAATCTGCCTGTTGGCGTTGTCAGTGCTATTGCAGGTGCAAAACGTTTTAATTTTTCAGTAGAAGGCATGGCGGGTCACGCTGGCACTGTGCCAATGTCTATGCGACGAGATGCGCTGTGCGCAAGTGCAGAGATGCTATTGGCTGTAGAGAGCATTAGCTTGCAGCGTCCGGGCGTTGTAGCCACGGTAGGTAAAATTGAAAATGCGCCAAACGGCGTTAACGTCATTTCTGGTCGCACACGTTTTTCTCTCGATATCAGAAGCGAAGATGATGAATTGCGAGATTCTGTATTGGCAGAAATATTGCAAAAGTTTGATGCCATTGCGCATGCAAGACAAATAACGCTAACACGGGAGCAAACCCACAGCGCACCTGCGGTGCATTGCGATAGCCAGCTGAAAGAAGCGCTAGTTCGAGGCGTAAAAGAAAGCGGGATTAAGCCAAGAGTACTTGCCTCGGGTGCAGGTCATGACGCTATGGCCATTGCAGATATTTGCCCTGTGGCCATGCTATTCACTCGTTGTAAGGGGGGAATAAGTCACCACCCTGCAGAATCTATTACCATTGATGACGTGGCCGCAAGTTTGTCAGTACTTTATAAAACCATTAGCAAGCTCAAGCATACGTAGTGGTCAAATCAGTAAAGTTTCAATGAAGGGTTAATAATGAAAATAACAAGGATTTACAACGATGAAGCAGGCAAAAGTCACTTTGGCGAAGTTGAGATTGCGCTAAAAGACGGCGGTCCTATCGGCATGCTTTCAGAAAAATTTGGAGCCGATAAGATCATTTTTCGCGAAACGCCTGCAGATTATGATTTTAAGTGGCATCCAGCGCCGGCGCGACAACTCCTTTTCATAATTAAAGGGCGTGCTGAATTTACGGTGTCTAACGGTGAGCGACATGTGTTTGGAGCAGGTGACGTACTATTGCTAGAAGACACAGAAGGCGAAGGCCATTGTTCCCGCGCAATGTACAATGAAGTACGCCACTCAATTTTTGTGACGTTAGATGAAGGCGTAGTCCTATAAAACGACCGTTCGCACTGCTCTGAAAAAATGCGCTAATTTAGCGCATTTTTTTGTTTAGGCACCAAAATGGGGCTTACGAATTGCCTAATTATTTGCTCCTGACCCAAACCCACATAAAAAACACTTTAAAACAACAGCTTAAAAACACGTTACTAAGCAGACCAACTGGTCAACATCTTGCAACCATAGAGCAACTATTGCTAAGAAAAATTGCTCATGTCATTTGTTGTACGAACCCTGTTCATTTTGTCTTTATCCTTTGTTGGTCTTTATTCCGCCGCAAACCCCTTTCCTACTGAAGAAGACGCAAACAATTGGTTTAAGCAATATACCCAGTCATTGACCGACTCACAGACCTATCAACTACTTAAACAGTTTCCAAAAGGCGGTGACTTGCACCATCACTTATCAGGCTCGGCGTACGGCAAATGGTGGTATGAGCTAGCAACTAATCAAGCGCTAAACGGCGGCTATCAGTACTTCACTAAGATAAATCATAGCGAGTGTGACTCGGCGCCGTTGTTTCATACTATTTCTAACACTACCCACTCTAAACTAACGAAATGTGAGCAAAAGCAATATAAAGCACTGAATGCCCTAAGTAACAAAGAGCAAGACGCGTTTATTCATAGTGTTGAACTTGATAAGCCAGAAGAAGGTCGAGAGGAGTTTTTTGAGTTTCACTGGCAGCGTTTAAGCGAGCTTACTCAAAACCCTTATATTACAGCGCAAGTTCTGCTTAGAAACATGCAGCTGTATCAACAAGAAAATGTGCGCTATTTAGAAACGCAAATGAACGTTAGGTTCATGAATCGCGCAGATGGGAGCCGCTTTCCTCCTGCTGAAGCACTTAAAGTTATTACAGACATGCTCGATAGCGAAGCAGCTAAAGCTACTGGTGTCACCGTTCGTTTTCAATATGCCTTGGTTCGTTTTACTGACAACATTGAAGCCCAATTAGACTGGATCTTCAAATTCGTAGACGCCAATAGAAAATGGTATGTAGGGATAAATTTGGTTGGCAGGGAGGATGCTCCCCGAGGTCAACCCACGCGCTTTTTAGCGCCTATAACGAAACTAAGAGCTCAATATCCAGCCATTCGCCTCTCCTTTCATGCAGGTGAATCTGAGCATGCAGATACCAATATTCGCGACACCTTATTGTTAGGCGCAGAGCGAATAGGCCATGGCATTAATCTGCTAAAAGATCCTTCAACGTATTTACTCATGCGCCATAACCGCTATTTGATTGAAACCAATTTAATTTCAAACCTAAAGTTAGAATACATCGATGATTTGAGCGCTCATCCCTTTCCTCAACTTTTAAGAACCGGTGTACCCACTGCACTTTCAACCGACGACAGAGGGATGTGGGATGCCACACTAACCGATGAATATTACCTGGCATTTACCCAGTTCAATCTAAGCTGGAGTGAGCTAGTTACATTAAGTCAAAACAGTATCAAGTACAGCTTTTTACAAGACCAGAAAAAAGATCAGCTACTTACTGAGCTAAACCGAAATCTAACGCAGTTTTTAGCCTTAATAGCGGAAAGCGCTAACCAAATACCATCAGCAAACAGCAAAGTACATCCGCTTAACAGCAACGTGGAACGCTACAGTGATTTCATCTGCGAGTTTGCCGCCTCGGTCTGCGCTAATTAAGGGAATAACAAGGAAATAACCATGTCTTCAAATCACAGCGAACTACTTTACGATTTACATGATAGTCCGGCATTTCTTCCTTCACTTACCGCGGCATTTCAGCATTTGCTTGCAAGCTTCGTCGGTGTCATTACCCCTACTCTCATTGTTACATCAACACTGGGTCTTACTGAATACACGCCTTATCTTATCAGTATGGCTTTGTTTGTAAGCGGCTTAGGAACGGCAATTCAAACAAAGCGTATAGGCCCAGTAGGCAGTGGTTTGGTAGCCATCCAAGGTACCAGTTTTGCGTTTATTAGCGCGTTAATACTGGCAGGAAATCAGGTTAAGGCGGATGGAGGAACACCCGAAGATGTCTTGTCTTTGTTGTTTGGATTAACTATGGCGGGTGCCATGGTCGAAGTGGTGTTTAGTCTGTTTGTACACAAGCTCAAACGTATCATTACGCCATTAACCACAGGAATTGTAATAACCGCTATTGGGCTTAGCTTGATAAACGTAGGCATGACTGATCTTGCGGGCGGTTTTCACGCCGCTGACTTCGCCAGCACAGAAAACTTAGCCGTCGGCCTTGGCGTGTTACTCATTATTGTTTTCTTGAACGCCTCAACAAATCATTGGCTGCGTTTAAGCGCCATCTTTATTGGTATGGCGATTGGCGCAACCTATGTCGGCTTTACCAAAGGGTTAGATTTTAGCGGCCTTGCTTCACTTTCTGTCATAGCAATCCCCACTCCGTTTGCCTTCGGCATTGCCTTTGATATCAATCTCTTTTTACCTATTGCGCTAATTTATTTGTTCAGTGCAATAGAAACGGCCGGCGACTTAACCGCAAATAGCCTTTTCTGTAAGCAGCCTGTGAGCGGTCCGATTTATCTTGCAAGAGTGAAAGGCGGGATTTTGGGCGACGGCGTTAATTCGTTACTTGCTGGCATGTTCAACACCTTTCCAAATACTACATTTGGCCAGAATAACGGGGTTATCCAATTAACCGGCATCGCCAGCCGTAAGGTCGGCTTTTTTGTTGCAGCGCTATTCGTTGTTATTGGGTTCTTCCCCATTGTAGGTGGTGTGCTGCAGGCTATTCCCAAGCCAGTTCTTGGTGGTGCTACTCTGGTTATGTTTGCCATGGTGGCCGTGGGTGGCTTAAAGCTATTAGCCAGCTACGCACTTGATAGGCGCAGTAGTTTGGTGACAGCGTGTGCGCTAGGTATGGCGATTGGTGTAATGATGGTACCAGAAGCCCTTTCTGAATTGCCTTCATGGCTTGAAAATATCTTACTTTCCCCAGTAACCTCGGCCGGCCTCACCGCCGTCATCCTTGATTTAACCTTACCAGGAAAAAAGCCCCTTGCTTCGCCGCTCGCTAATGCACAAAAAGTAGAAAGCAGCACTGGCGTTGCACAGGACAACCCTACTTACGAGCCTATTCACAGCCCAAAGGCAGAAAGTAGCCGTAGGGCAACGAAAGCATCCAATGAAAAAGCCGTTGTAAACCATGAAGTTGTTGGACACTCCGTACACTCGACATCCATTTTAACTATAGACGGACAACCGGGCGTAACCTCTGCTCTTTTTAGTGCAAAAGCTCGCTAAAAATCACCGTAAAAGTGCATGCATTCATGCGATTAAGTTTATTTACATAAAAATAACAATATAAGAACAACATTATATATTTTTATCCATATAATTCAGCAACTTAAGAAGAGGTCAAAAGTTGACCAACTGGACAAGTAGTTGGCACTCATCCTGCTAACTCTCTTGCCAATAATAAAACGCATAAAAAAATGCGTGAATAGAGCCCTAAAAAAGGGCAACTAAAAATAACGAGGAAACCATGAAAAACACTACATTCAATTTATCTCCTCTAGCGAAAGCTTTTGCGATGACTACCGCAGTTGCGCTATCGTCGCAAGCTTTTGCTCAAGAAGAGACAGAAGTTAAAGAAAAAGACGTTGAAAAAATTCAGGTAACAGGATCCCTTGGGAGTCTTCCTGGCCAAGACGTTGAGTCAGTTTTTGGCTTTGGCAAATCTATCCTCGAAACACCTCGCTCAGCGTCCACAATTTCTCAGGAGCAGATGGAGCGCTTCAACGTTTCTGACATCGATGAACTCGTCGCATTCGCACCAGGTACATTCACACAGTCATTCTTTGGTGTTGCGGGCTCACTAGATGTGCGGGGCACACCTGGGGAAACTTACTTCCGCGGTGTTAAGCGCTTAGACAACCCAGGTAACTACCCTACGCCTATTGGCGCGTCCAGCCGAATCGACATCGTTCGTGGCCCAGCATCACCTATTTACGGCCCATCAAAAATTGGTGGTTATCTGAATTTTAATCCCAAGTCTGCTCGTGCGTCATCGGGGCAGTATTTAGATGCACCAACAGGCGCGTTGTCTTACACAACGGGGTCGTGGAACAAAAGCATTTTAACTGCAGAAGTTGGCGGACCGACTAGTGTTGCCGGTAAAGAAATGGGCTATTACATATACGGTGAGCTAGAAAACTCTGACAGTTACTACGACAATACCCAGACTGATCAAACCGTACTTCAAGCATCATTTAATATCGATATAACCGATAACCTTCGCTTTGAATTTGGTGGTATGTACCACGACTACGATGGTAACCAAGTGGCCGGCTGGAACCGATTAACTCAGGAGTTAGTTGACGACGGAACCTATATTACAGGTACGGCTCAACCATTAGATACGGACGGCGACGGTCAAATCAGTCACGAAGAATATGCTGAAGTCGCCGACTTGATTTCACCGTTTATTTTCACGCCAGCTGTCCCATTAGATTCGGTTACAGGCGACTTTTTCGATCCTTTAATGGCATTACAAAACCCAGGTACCACGACCTTAAGTGGTAGCCAAACCTTGGTAGCGCCTGATGACCAACTTGGTAACGAAGCTATAACGCTCTACTTCGACACCATTTATTACACGGATAATTGGGAAATTCGCAACCAGCTTTTTTATGATGCATACGACAACATAAACGAAAATGCTTATGGCTTCTCACAATTCCATGACAGCTGGGTTATAGAAGACAAACTAATTTTTGCGACAGAATATGAGAACGACGGACTATTAGCGCAATTTCAATTTTCTCCATCTGTACGCTATACCGACTTTGAGCACGGCGACGACTTCACTTACGAGTTTTTTAATCGTCGCGACCTAACCATGCCGTCTTCAGCACTCGATCGCCGCCTTTTGTCTACCCGCTCGGGTAAAAACTACGACAACTATGACGTAGGTAATTACTTAGACTTAGGCATTGCTGCAATGACCGATTTAACTTGGGACTGGGGTTTAAACTTAGTACTAGGATTACGATACGACACTATTGATATTGAAAGCACATCACGCACGGATTTACTTCTGGGTGCTACTGGAGATGAAGCACCAGTTTATGCTGAAGAAACCGTAGATGGATGGTCTTGGAACGCAAGTATTTCATATGAATTTGAATTTGGCCTTATTCCTTATATCACTGCAGCAGAGCAAGCTACCCTTGTTGCAGGCCAAGGCGCCGAGATTGGTGTTGGCCAACTCAATCAACCTGGTGGTGGCGGTGCATTCGACTCGTCTGAGCTGATGGAATACGGTATTAAAGGTTCTCTCGTTGACGATACACTCTATTTTGCCCTTTCATTCTTTGAGCAAGAGCGTACCGACTTCAATACTCAGAATACGGTCACCAACAACACAACCAATAACGAAGGCACCGAATTTGAACTTCGTTGGGTAGTCAATGAGAACCTTGTTGTATCTGCTGGCTATACAAATATAGAAGTTATCAACTTAACTGCACTTGCCAATGGAAACCAATTTGGATTCTTAGGTGCTGACGATTTAGTTGCTCTTGATGATCCTTCGTTAATTTTTGGCGGGAACGTAGTAGGTCTTAACCTTGTTGGTGAAGGAGAAACAAATTCAGACGGGCGAAAGGCCGGTATTCCTGAAAATATTTACACGCTGACAGCAACCTATGACTTCCAAAATGGTTATGCTGCCAATGTGAGTATTGTAGATGTGGACGAGGTCGCGTCTGGCTACTCAGCTGCAGTGACACTTCCAGCCTACACGTTAGTCAATGCTGGCTTGTCATATCAGGCAGAAGATTGGTCGTTTAACTTAACCGTTAAAAACTTAACTGACGAGCGTTATTTCCGCTCGAACTTCCCTGATCTATTTGGTAGTCAAATTGTATTACCAGAACTTCCGCGTCACTGGAATGCTAAATTTACTTACTCATTCTAAGTTCGCATAGTCTTTGAGCGTGGTCGTGCTTCATGTGTAGATTGAACGTTCGACATACGCTCTCAGGCCTGTAAGTTTTTTCGATAAGAAGCCCAGTTTGATAATGCTGGGCTCTTTTTTAGGAGTACTAAATACATCTTTCTTTTTATCCACTGCTTAAACAAAAACGGTCTGCCTTTTTCAACGCTTTGCTTATATTGGCTACATTTTTGGGTTGCTGTAGCAGTAGTTATTCAGCCAGTCTAAAGGCCAATGACGCTAAGCCACCGATGAAAGTAAAGGTTGTGGTGGTAAGTATGTTCGAAATTGGCAACGACGAAGGCGACGCGCCTGGTGAATTTCAATTGTGGAAGGCTCGCCAGAAACTCACAACCCAATACCCTTTGCCTCATGGCTTTCACGATATTTACGCCAATCCTGACACAGGTGTCATCGGTATGGTTACGGGAATGGGCATTGCGCGCGCTTCAGCAGCAATAATGGCACTAGGTCTTGATCCTCGCTTTGATTTATCTCAAGCCTATTGGTTGGTCGCAGGGATCGCGGGAGTCGACCCAGCGGATAACACCATTGGAAGTGCAATTTGGACCGATTACGTAGTCGATGGCGACCTAGCACATCAAATTGACGCTAGAGAAATTCCGTCTCAGTGGAGTACGGGTTATTTCCCCCTCTTCACTCACGCGCCCTTTGAAAACGCTGACGTTGTAGACATAAACAACAGCCCAAATGGCGAGGTGTACGCGCTGAACTTACCGTTAGCAAAGTGGGCCTATTCGTTGACAAAAGACACCAAGCTTTTAAACAACGAAGCGATGGATGCATTGAGAGCCAAGTACACCAACTCACCTAATGCTAAAGCACTTCCAAATGTGTCGATGGGTGCGCATTTATCTGCCTCTACCTTTTGGCATGGTGAAAAACTAAATACGTGGGCAAACGATTGGGTGGCCTACTGGACGAAGGGCAAAGGAAATTTTGTCACCTCAGGCATGGAAGACTCAGCCACACTACAAAGCTTAAGCTATTTAGACAATGCCGGCTTAGTAGACAAAGACCGCTTGCTTATCCTTAGAACCGCAAGCAATTTTACCATGCAGCCACCATCGTTGAGTGCAGCGGAGAACCTAAAGTTAGAGAGTTCTGGCGATGGATATGCAGCAATGGGAGCCGCTATAGAAGCCGCCTATAATGTTGGTTCGCAGGTGACAGACTACATTGTAACGCATTGGGAAACCGTAAAGGATAAGCCCCCTACTGCTCATTAAAATGCGCTTCGATTCATATGACAGGCTTTCAGGGGACAATTGACCTATTACGAAAAACAGCTTCCGTCGCTAAACCGTCACTGATTTCGCATTAAGCGCATGACGTACTTGAAGTGTGACATCATTTTGTACTATGGGCTTGGCGAGAAAGTCCGCCATGCCCGCATCGCTACAGTTCGCCTTATCTTCAGGGGTTGTATTGGCCGTTACAGCCACGATACGGCCGTGCTTAGGCAATAACTCTTCCTGAATAATAATCTTAGTCGCGCTTACTCCATCAAGCACTGGCATGGCGCAGTCCATAAAAATGATGTCGTATTTTTTAGCGCGAGCCAATTGAACAGCCACTTCGCCGTTTTCGGCTTCATCAGGAAGGTAGTTAAACTTCTCTAGCATAGACGCTAACACAAAGCGGTTAATATCGTTGTCATCGACGACCAAAACATTCAATGGAACGCTTAACAACTCAGAAGATAGTACAACGTCACACTGCTTTTCTTTATCCAATACCGCCATTTTGACAGGTATAGCAATATCAAAACAGGTTCCTTTACCTAGATTTGATCTTACTTCAAGCTCACCGTCCATTTTACCAACAAGTTGATTGACAATAGATAGCCCCAAGCCGTTACCATTTAGTTCTTCGGAGGCACTGGCAGTGTCATTTTGAAATGGTCTAAAAATACGTGACAGTATTTCATCACTCATGCCTACACCGGTGTCCTCAATCGAGGCAAGCAGAATAGGAACGTCACCTTGGTGTTTTAACGCTACTTGTACCGAAATATAACCTTTGGGCGTAAACTTAACCGCGTTAGAGAGCAGGTTAGTGATGACTTGGCTAATTCTGGCGGCATCACCATTTACATAAGTGTTTTCGTCAAAAGAAAGTACAGCGTAAAGCCTTACACCTTTCTCTGCACATTTAGTTTTAAACACATCCAGAATATCTTCAATTAACGAGCGCGCACAGAAGTCACTATATTTGAGTGAGAATTCGCCATTGATAATCGACGTGTAATCCAGCACATCGTTGATAAGAGACAATAGACGGTCAGCGCTATGCAGCGCCACATCCGCTTTACGCATGCGCACGTTTTCTTTATTTTCAAACTTAATTGCCTGCAGCATGCCGGTTATGCCATTAAGCGGTGTTTTTAGCTCGTGACTAATACGTGATAACAACATACCACGTTCTTTTGACGCAGCTTCAGCTTCTCTTCTTCTTTCTTCCAGTTCAAGTCTAAGTTGCACTGACTTGTTGACGTTTTGGCAAGTGCCGAACAACCTAATACACTTCCCGTGCTTCATTTCGGCCATACCGTGAGTTTCAATCCAAACCGAATTACCTTTGGCTGAAACAAGTTCAAGGGTTGCGCTCCACGGTTCCCCTGTAGCCACTGTATGGGAAACAATGCGATTAATTTCGTCCCTATCAAACCCTTCTTTGTAGAAATTGATAGCCGTTTCTAGCGTGGGGACAAAGTCATCTGACACTTCGTGAATTCGTCGTGTTTGAGAAGACCAGCTAAGAGCATTGGTTGTCAAATCTACTTCCCACGTACCAATATTCGCTACATTTTGTAATTTTTGATAAAGCGTGTTCTGCGTTGTCTCTGTTTTTTCGAGGTGAAACTTTTCAAGCATTACGTCTAAACAATCGTCTAAAAGCGACAATTTATCTAGGTTAATTGACTGATCTGGGCATGCGTTAATAAAGACAAGGCATACTTGTCTGCCATCGAGTGAATGGACACGTCCGCGGATATACTTTTCTGCATTAAAATACGTGGAAAACCATTGTTTAAATGCACTTGAACACTTCGCACTGTTAACGGGAAAACAGTTATCTACTGGGATACAGGTAGAAAAGGACGGAACCGACTTGAAGTTAGGCGCATATGCCGACGAAGCTTTGACTAATATGTTCACCGTCTCTTCATCTAACTGTATAAGAATACCTTGAAACACGCCCAACGAATCACAGCCTCGCTGAACCAAACCGGTTAGCGATGATTTCAACTGATGTTCCAGTTTTACATTCAAACTTGATTGTTCGTCAAAATAGACCATGGATCGCTACCTAAGCGTAAAGACCATAAACGTTTAGCCGACATATTTAGCGATGAAGAAATCACGCCACGGCACCTGAATACTTTAATAATAGCTTGGGATTTAAACGCAGAACATTAAACAATAGGCTAGAAAAACAGTTTTTAAATAGGATTTTACTGCTGTCGGCTAGGCACCAACTATTGTCAGACAAGTTTCTGCCTAACGAGTAACCTTTAAATCGCTATTGTAACCTAGCCTTTAGCTTGATTACGGCCTAATTCTTTGGCTTCAAACAAAGATATATCCGCTTCTTCGATAAGCGCAGCAACATCTTCTTCAACCACATCACAAGCCTTCCAAACAGCAAAACCCGCGCTAATGGATACACGATTTTCTATGCCTTTGCCGTGAGAAATTTTTGCATCAGCAACCGCTTCAACAAGTTGATTGGCAACCAGTTTCGTGCCTTGATAGTCAATATAGGGAAGGATGACTAAAAACTCTTCACCGCCAAATCGTATCACGGCATCTTTAGGGCGTTTAACCGTATCGGATACAATTTGTGCAACTTTTTGAAGGCAAATATCACCTTCTAAGTGACCGTAAGTATCGTTGAAGAGCTTAAAGTAATCGATATCGATCATAATTGCGCCCACCGTACTTTTATCCCTTGCTACTTGCTTAATAAGCAGTGGGATTTCATTGGTCAAGTACATGCGGTTATACAAACCAGTAAGCTGATCATGAAATGTCATCATTTCGAGAAATTCGGTGCGAAGTTTATTCTGAAGGTGAGTTTTGATGCGGTGCGTTAGCGTGGAGGCATTAACAGGCTTCATAACGAAATCCGACGCGCCAACTTCCCAGCACGCATTTTCACTGTCAATATCCATAGTGGAGGTGACAAAAATAACGGGAATATGGTTGGTCTCTGGCGACGCTTTTAATGCAGTGCAAACATCCAGACCGTTGATGTCGGGCATGTTCATGTCTAAAAGCACTAAATCGGGTAGATTTGCCTTGCAGTAGGCAATGGCCTCTTCTCCTGACTCGGCGGTAAAACATGTGAATACCGACTCCAGAATAGACTCAAGCAGCATACGACTCATCTGCTCATCATCTACAATAAGTACGTTGCATTCTTCGTAGGGTTTAATATCTTTTCGATTCATCGGTTACTTATCTTGTTACAACGCCAAGGTGACTCTTCCCGCTTAAGTTGCTTCTACTTTATAATATCAAAGTAATAACAACGCTTTACGCAAGTCTAACACCTCACACCCAAATTTGTACCAAAAAGTCAGCTAGTTTGAATCCGAGAAGGTATCGTTTGAAAGACAAGGTTATAAAGAGAGGTCTATCGATTGGCACTCTACACACCGCCAGGTGAATTTCACGCAACTTGGCAATCATCAATTAACTTTGCGAAAAAATCCGCCATCGATATAGGTCGGCACATAAAGTAGCCTTGTCCTAGGTGACATCCAAGCTCCTTTAACGCATTAAAATGTGACTGGGTTTCTATTCCTTCAGCAACAATGGTTAGCTCTAGGCTTAGTGCTAAATGCACTATCGCCGTTACAATATCGTGAGCTTGTTGCTCTTTATCCATGTCTATTACAAATGAGCGGTCTATTTTAAGTACATTCAGTGGAAATTGACGTAAATAAGAAAGGCTTGAATAGCCTGTTCCAAAATCATCGAGCGCTATTGTAACGCCTAAAGATGTTAAGGCATTTAAAATATCCCGCGTTTGCTCAAAGTCGTGCATTAACGCTGACTCTGTCACTTCTAACTCTATAGACGACGCTTCTATGCCTGCGTCTCTTATGATTTCTTCGACTTCCCTTGCAAAACCAGGGTTTGAAAGCTGTTTGGCAGCTACATTGACTGCCACCTTAAAGTCTTGCCCTTGCGCGTTACATTTAGCTACGAACTCACAGCTTTTCTGTAAAACCTGCTTACCTAGCTGATGTATAAGCCCTGTTTCTTCAGCCAAGGGTATAAATTCGTCAGGGCCAATAACCCCTCCTTGTTCATCAAACATTCTTACTAAGCTTTCTGCACTTAAAACCGCACTATTATTAAAATCATACTTAGGCTGAAGATAAATTGCTAAACTGTTGTTTTCTATGGCTTGTCTAAGTTTGATTTCCATTTCTACGCGATTATGCATTGCATGTTGTAAATCTTTAGAGAAGAAACTAAACGTGTCTTTGCCTTTCGATTTAGAGCGGTACATGGCTGAGTCTGCATGGCGCATCATCTCTTCTGCATTAACAGCGTCTTGTGGATACAAGCTAATCCCAATGCTAAGGCTAAGCTGGTGAGATTTACCGTCAATTTCAATTGGCTCCCTACCCGCCTGCAAACACGCCATAGCAATACTGTCTGCGCTATAGCCCGAACCAATCTCAGTAAGAAGGCACGCAAACTCATCACCACCCACGCGAGCTAGGGTAGCACTTTCACCTACTATATTCGCAAGGCGTTTTGCAATAGACGAAATAATAAAGTCACCTACTTGGTGTCCAAGACTATCATTAAGATATTTAAAATTGTCTATATCGATTAACAGTAGCGCGATGCTCTGCTTAGAGGTAAAACAACGCGTGACTGCCTGTACAATTCTATCGTGCAGTAAAACACGGTTTGGCAAGCCCGTCAGTTGGTCGTGATTGGTCAAATGTGTCATTTTAACAGCCATTTCTATGGCTTCAGACACATCTTGGAAAACAATAACCGCACCTGAAAGCTGGCCATTTTCATCAATGATGGGAGACGCTGTATCTTCTACCCTAAATACTTGATTGTGTCGGCTTACCAATGTGGCGTTGTAGGACATTGCCACAGGACGCATCACCTCCAATGCATAAAGCGCGGGGTTCAACAGCTTTTCATTGGTTGAGGCATCCCTTAAATTCATTACTTCATCAACAGGTTTACCAAGTGCTTCAGCACCACTAAACCCTGTTAACCTTTGCGCCACTGGGTTAATAAAGGTTACATCCCCTGCTGCATTAATGGATATAACGCCATCTGCGATGGAATTAAGCGTAATGGCAAGCTGCTTTTTCTCAGCTTCTAGTTCGTAATTTACCCTCGCGAGCTTCGATTTTTGATCCTGGATAGTGAGGTGATTTCTCACTCTCATTTGGCATAGCTCGATATCGATTGGCTTAGAGATAAAATCAATAGCACCTAACGATAAGGCTTCGCGCTCATTTTGAGGGTCGCTGTGAGAAGTTACAAATATTATTGGAATTGCTGATGTGTCTGGACACGCTTTTAGCTGCTCACATACTTCAAAACCCGAAAGCTCAGGCATGCTTATGTCTAAAACAATCAAATCAGGCTGTTGTGACTTGACCACCGAAAATGCATTCGCACTTTGTGAAACCGTAACAACTTTGGCTAGAGGTTCTACTGCACTCTCCAATAATAAGAGTGTTGTTGGTTCATCATCAATGATGACTACTTTCTGTGTCTCATTATCCATGAGAAATACCACACTATTAAATTTACGACATATTAAGTATCGCCCGAGATACGTAAAAAAAAATTAGTCTTTCGTCTAGGTTTATGTTGTTTAAGTAAAATTGTAATCTAAGCAACTGACGTAGCTGTTTTTTGTTTAGAACAAATATTGTACACTTGACACACAATTTAATTACGGTGGTAGACATGGACACAGCTGACACTAACGAAACGCTTACGAAAGAACAGTTATGGAATCGCGATGCTGCGATAAGCCGGCTGGGCGGAAATGAAGGGCTACTCAACCGTATTGTTGAAATGTTTTTAGGCCAAATAGAGCAAAAGCAACACGCACTTCACGATGCAGCGTCAAAATTAGACATTGAAGCCGTGAGATTCACTAGCCATGCTATGAAAGGGGTTTCAGGTGATGTGGGTGCCGATGCCATTCGAGAAAAAGCTTCATCTATTGAAAATAAAGCCAAGCAAAACGACCTTACCGAAATAGATCAAGACGTTAATGAATTAGACAATATTATTAAGCAAACCGTTGCGGTTATGCAATCTTAAAGAAACGTTAGCTTCTCGCATCAAGCGCAGAAGCTAACCCAGATATTTTACATATCTTGCCTTGTTACACTGAACTTGTATTTCTTCCTGATTAAGCTGAAAGAACCTGATCAACAAGTGCGTCTTTCTGCTCTTGCGGTAAAAAACTTGCCTTAAAGCTATTTGCTACCAACGTGCGAATTATTTTTTCGTCAATACCTAGTGACTCGTGTAACGCTTCGAAGTTGTCATTTAGAAAACCACCAAAATAGGTAGGATCATCCGAATTTACAGTAACCAAAAGCCCAGTATTCAAAAGTTGGACAATATTGTGGTCTTTCATGTCATCAATGACGCAAAGCTTGAGATTGCTCAACGGACAAACGGTAAGTGGAATTTGCCTTTCTCTCAAAAGAGCCATAAGCGCCTCGTCTTCTTGGCAGCGTACACCGTGGTCAATACGATCAACGTCCAATAGCTCGATGGCTTCCCAAATGTAAGATGCCGGTCCTTCTTCTCCAGCATGGGCAACAATTTTAAAACCCAACGCTTTGGCTTTTTTGAATACTCGTTCGAATTTAGACGGCGGATGCCCGAGTTCTGAGCTATCTAACCCTACCGCCGTAATGTGCTCGTAATAAGGCTCAGCAGCAGAAAGCGTATCGAAGGCAGCATCTTCAGGCAGATGACGAAGGAAAGACATGATTAAATAGCTACTGATACCGTATTCATCTTTGGCTTTTTCCATCGCCTTTAGAAAACCCGGCATAAAGACATCAAAACCTATATCTCGTTCTGTGTGGGTTTGCGGGTCAAACATAATTTCTGTGTGGACGATATTGTCCTCGTAGCAACGCGTTAAATATTCCCACATTAGAGCAAAGAAATCATCTTCATCGCGAAGCACACCCGCCCCTGCATAATATAAGTCAAGAAAGCTTTGTAAATCTTCAAAGTTATACGCCGCTTCAATCTCTTCCACGCTAGCATAAGGAAGTGATACACTGTGCTTTTCAGCTAGGCGCCACATGAGTTCAGGCGTTAAGCTACCTTCTATATGCAGATGCAGTTCGGCCTTTGGAATGTTTTTAATTATTGATGACAGCGACATGGCCCCTCACTTATTTGCACCATAACAATGCAATGGCATTTACTTGGTGCGTAATAGTTTATCTTTAATGCTATCTGTAAACGAGTTCTATTGCTCATTTAGGTTTTGTTTGCGGTTTTTTTAACATCATCTATGTTGATTACTAACCGTTTGGCTGGCTTTGTGCTGCCTGGCTAGTGACCTTGAGTCACGCAATGACAATTAGTCATTGTACTGAAAAGTAAGTTAGCACAAAACACACCAACAAGTTGACTAATTGGTCAGTTTATTGCTTTCAACGCACAAAACACACAATGAAATACTAACAGAGAACTCTTGATGTCCAACAATGTAATCGAACGGCTATTTAAGCTGCAGGAACACGGAACAACAGTAAGAACTGAGATCATCGCAGGTCTTACTACGTTCGCAGCCATGTCTTATATACTTGTGGTGAACCCAGGTATTCTAGGGCTAAGTGGCATGCCCGTAGAAGGCTTAATTACAGTGACAGCAATAGCGGCGTGTATTGGCACTTTAATGATGGCGCTAATGACTAACTACCCTATTGCGTTGGCCCCAGGCATGGGCTTGAATGCCTTTTTTGCGTTTACCATTTGCCTTGGCCGTGAAATTCCTTGGGAAGCGGCGCTTGGTATTGTTTTCTGGAACGGCATTCTCTTTTTACTTCTTTCTCTTACTGGAGTTCGTACCAAAATAGCCGAGTCCATACCTCCTTCTCTTAAAATCGGCGTGCAGTGTGGCATAGGTTTGTTCATTGCCTTTATCGGCCTTAAAAACGCAGGGCTAATTGTTGATAATCCGGCAACCTTTGTACAGCTTGGCAACCTTTCTGAGCCAGCGGTAATGCTTGCCCTACTAGGCATTATTTTTACTATCGTTTTGATGGTTAAACGCGTCACAGGCGCTATTTTAATCTCTATTGTAACACTCACACTAATTGGCGCTTTTATTCCTACTGAAAACGGCACTTTAACTGCAACACCTTCTGCTGTTGTAGGCATGCCGGAGTCTATTTCAAACACCTTTATGGCCATGGATTTTTGGTATCCTATTGACCATATTGCTGAAACGTGGGACCTCATTTTCGCACTTATGTTTGTGAATATGTTCGACACCATTGGCACCTTAATCGGCGTATCTCGAAAAGCCAATCTACTTACTCCTGAAGGCAAGCTACCAAAGATAGGTTCAGCCATGACAGCCGATGCATCAGCGAGTATTGCGGGCGCCTTCGTTGGTACGTCTCCGGTAACTAGCTATGTGGAGTCAGCTACGGGCGTATCGGCGGGCGGCAGAACCGGACTTACTGCAGTAGTGGTTTCAGTCTGCTTCTTACTCTCACTGTTTTTAACACCGCTAATGAAAGTTATCCCGCTGATGGCCACCACGCCAGCGCTATTGATGGTAGGTATTTTAATGATGGAATCGATTCGACAGGTTGATTTCGACGACTTAGGTGCGCTAGCCACCGCCTCTGTTGCGCTTATCGCCATGCCGCTTACATTCAGTATTAGCGAAGGCATTGCCCTTGGTTTCATTACCTATGTTGGCATTAAGGTGGGTACGGGTAAATTTAAAGAAGTAACACCGCTCACTTATGCACTGGCGATTATTTTCTTGCTTAGGTATTTACTGGATTTAAAATAATTTAGCAGAGCTAAATTAGGATTTAGCGTACAAACTACATGTTTTAAATACAAAAAAAGGTGGCTTTCAACGCCACCTGTCCTTTTTAAACTAAGCAAGTAAACAGGATATACGTTTACTTCAATCCATCGTAAGTGAAGGTAACAGCTTTATCACCCATGAAAACGATTTTTACGTGCTTACTGTCTTCATTGCCCCATGTACATGCCATGGTGCCCATTGTTTTTCCGCAGTTGTCAGCTGAACCCAGGATTGCTTCAACTTCCGACTGAGACATGCCCATTTCTAATTTATCGTAGTTTTCTTTAGTTAACTTTGAACATGCTGTCAGCGCTAGCGCCCCAAGGGCTATAATGGCTAGTTTTGTTTTCATGGTTTTATCCTTTATTAAGCGAAGGCGATAGTGCCCGATTTGTTTCACTTCGTTTTTTCGCTTTACTCTACTTTAAATATAGTGCGTGTACTGTAAACGCTATGTACGCGGCTTGTCACTATCATCTTTAGGATGAATGTCCAACCAGTGGCGGGCAATTTGCTCTCGTGTCGCTAGCCATACTTTATCGTGAGACTTAACGTACTCGATAAAGCGCTTAAGTGCAGCGAGTCGAGCAGGCCTGCCTATAATACGATTGTGAAGGCCGATAGATAGCATCTTAGGCGCTTCTTCTCCTTCTTCATACAACACGTCAAACGCATCTTTTAAGTAGGTGAAAAACTGTTCCCCACTGTTGAAGCCCTGAGGCGTGGCAAAGCGCATATCATTGGTGTCTAACGTGTACGGCACCATCAATAACGGCTTACTGTAATGGCAATCGTAGTAAGGCAAGTCGTCAGCATAAGAATCGGCGCAATATAAGATATCGTCGCGCTCTGCAATCAACTTCAGCGTATTCGGACTCGTTCTTCCTGTATACCAACCTACAGGTTTACTGCCTGTTAACTGCTCATGAAGAATAATCGCCTCATCAATTTGTTTACGCTCTTGCTCTTCGTCCATGCCTTGATAATGCACCCAGCGCATGGCGTGGCTGGCGATTTCCCAACCTGAATCCATCATGGCTTTTACGGCGTCAGGGTGTCGTTGCATAGCCATAGTGACGCCAAACACAGTAACGGGAATGTCGTATTTATTAAGCAAACGGTGTAAACGCCAAAACCCTGCACGACTGCCGTATTCGTAAATAGACTCCATGCTAAGGTGACGATCTTTATACGCTTGTGCGCCGATAATTTCCGATAGGAATATTTCCGACGCCTCGTCACCATGAAGCACGCAATTTTCACCGCCTTCCTCGTAATTTAATACGAACTGAATCGCGATTTTTGCGTCGCCTGGCCACTTTGCGTGAGGTATATGTTGACCATAACCAATCAGATCACGAGGGTAAACAGACTCTGTCATGCTACACCTCGAAGTTTTCTGGCACAGATAACCCACAGCCACCGAGCACGAGTTTTACCACTTGTTTTGTAGCGTCTTCAAAATCTGATTTTGTCATTTTTTTACCACGTAGACGGGTTATTTGCGCAGAGAAGTCAGCATAGTGCTGGGTACTAGCCCAAATAGTGTAAAGCAAGTATTCACCTTCAACAGGTGGCAGTTTGCCGGCCTTTACCCATGCATCAATAACCGCTAGTCGCCCTTTCATCCAAAGCGCGTGCTCTTCGTCGAAGTAGCCACTTAAGTTTTGCGCACCATTGATAATTTCCATCGCAAAGATTTTTGAGGCCATTGGATGCGTTCGCGACACTTCCATTTTCTCAGCGATATAATTGGCGAGTACCTCGGCAGGGTCGTCTTCTACTGTGGCTTTATCAAAACGTGAGTTCCACAGCGAAAGGGTTTCTTCTAATACCGCTACGTACAGCTCTTGTTTAGTTTTGAAATAATACAAAACGTTGGTTTTAGGAAGTCCTGCTTCATCGGCAATTTTTTGTACTGCTGTACCTTTGAAGCCAAACTGTGCAAAACATTTTTCAGCGGCTTGGAGTATTTTTCTTCTGTTCATAGCGCCAACGCCAGCGTCAGCACTTTTTACCTTCATCATTATTATTAAAATTCCTTTGCAATCTACTTTGCAAGCGCACGGGCAGTATAAATGCTGCATGCCTTTTCGATAGGTTAGCATTTATTGCCGACGCGTTGCTATGCTCTTATAGATCATACTTGCCCTATGTAGATAGGGTTAACCATACTAAAGCACGAATTACGCGATTAGCTTTAAACCTTGCACGAATCTTGCCTTATCCTTTAATGACAAACTGACGCAGTGTTTAGCAAAAAGAAATTTGGAAGGTATCGCTTCTTTTCTCCAAGCAAATTTGCGCAAAATCATGGCCTTTTATAACTCGGCCTTTTTTTATAAGCAATAAATTGACCAAATGGTCTACTTTTATTGAAAAAATACAGCTATATTAATGAATACAAGAATGAATATAACAAGAAGGTGTGAGTATGATTCGCTTTCTAATAAATAACGATGTCGTTGAATTAAATGAAGCGCGGGCCGACCTCACCCTTCTACAATTTATTCGCGAGCATCGCAAAAAAACAGGCACTAAAGAAGGCTGTGCAGCAGGAGACTGTGGCGCATGTACCGTTGTACTTGTGGAGCCAGCATCTTCAAATAGCTCTGCAGAACTTAATTACCGAACAGTGAATAGCTGTATAACGTTGATGAGTGCTGTTCATGGGAAGCAGCTTTTATTTGTTGAGCATTTGAACGATGGTAAACACTTACACCCCGTACAGCAGGCGTTAGTTGATCACCACGGTTCTCAGTGTGGCTTTTGCACGCCTGGGTTTATTATGTCGATGTTTGCTTTGTATCACAGCAATACAAAGCCAAATCGCGACGATGTGCTACACGCCTTATCAGGCAACTTGTGTCGCTGTACAGGCTACCGCCCCATTATCGACGCTACATTGGCGGTATGCGAGCAAACACCTGATGATCAGTTCACTGCACGCCAAGATGCCACCCTTTCTACTTTGCTATCATTATCAGGTGAGAAGCCTACAGGTACGGGCAATATCCATACACCAACGTCTCGCGAAGAACTGAAGACCCTGATTCAAGCGCATCCTAACGCACAGCTAGTTGCTGGCAGCACGGATTTAAGCCTACAGTTCACGCAACAGCTAAAAGATGTAAACACGCTTATTAGTGTGACGCATATAGATGCACTAAAACACTGCACCAAAAGCGAGCATTCTCTTATTCTTGGTGCAGCTGTCCCGTTAAATGATGCGGCACCTTTACTACTTAATGCATTTCCGCAAGTGGCTGAGCTTGTTACCCGATTTGCCTCGTTGCCTATTCGCAATCAGGCTACCATTGGCGGTAACGTGGCCAACGCTTCGCCTATTGGTGATATGCCGCCGTTATTACTCGCATTAAATGCCATACTACATTTAGATAACGGCGATAATGTTCGTACGATCCCAATCAGCACATTCTTCACGGGCTATCGCGAAACCACGCTGGCGAAAGATGAATGGATAAGTGCAATAGAAATACCATTGAACCAACATAATCAAGCATTAGCTGCATATAAAATATCGAAGCGCTTTGAAGATGATATTTCAGCCGTCTGCGCTGTATTTAATGTCACACTCGACAACGGCAAAGTCGAAGCAGTTAGCAGTGGCTTTGGTGGTGTGGCAGCAGTACCTTCAACCTGTGAAGCGTTAGAAAAGGTTTTGAAAGGTAAGCAGTTTGCTAGCAAAGAATGTTTGGCGTTAGGTAAACAAGTTTTATTCGATGCATTTTCACCCATTGATGACGTGCGCGCTACAGCACAATACCGTAAGACCGTTTTAGCTAACTTGTGGCACCGCTTCTGGTTAGAAAACCAAACCGTAAACCATATTGAAACACGAGTGGTGCAGCATGCGTAAATTAATTGATGCCCCTAATCCGTTACAACAAAACGACAACCAGAGTGTCGTTCACGTTTCTAAAAAGCATGAGAGTGCAACACGCCAAGTACAGGGCAGTGCCAACTATGTTGACGATGTAATTGAACCTCAGGGTACTCTTTACGCTGCAGTCGGTGTAAGCCAATGCGCAAAAGGCACGATTAACTCGATAAATCTTGACGCTGTTCGTCAAAGTGAAGGTGTTGTAGATGTCATAACGATTGACGACGTACCTGGCCATAAAGATATTGGCCCCGTGTTCGAAGGCGATCCGTTACTCGCCAATGGCGAAATGAAATTTTTTGGTCAGCCAGTCTTTGCAGTGCTTGCCACTTCGGTAAACCTTGCCCGACAAGCTGCGCTAAAAGGGAAAGTAGAGGTGAGTGAAGCCAAACCTGTACTTAGTGCAGAAGCTGCCCACCAGCAGCAAACGTTTGTGCGTCCCCTACACCGGTTTGGCCAACATACTGACCGCGTTGAAAGTACATTTGAAAAAGCGACCTATCAAGCACATGGCACACTTAGTATTGGTGGCCAGGAGCATATGTACTTAGAAGGACAAGTGAGCCTTGCGATCCCCGATGAAGAAGATCGCATGAAAATCTATACGTCTAGTCAGCACCCCAGTGAAGTACAAAAACTCGTTGCCGAAGTGCTCGATGTAAAATTGCACCGTGTGATGGTAGACATGCGACGTATGGGTGGCGGCTTTGGCGGAAAAGAAACGCAAGCCGCGCAATGGGCCTGTATAGCGGCTTTACTGGCATCGCGAAATCAATGTGCGGTTAAGCTTCGCTTACCGCGCTTCACCGATATGCATGTTACTGGAAAACGTCACCCGTTCGAAAACGAGTTTGATGTAGCCTTTGACGAGACAGGAAAAATTGAAGCTACCCGTATGACAATCAATGGTATTTGTGGGCACTCGCCTGATTTATCTGACGCCATTGTAGATAGAGCCATGTTCCATGCAGACAACGGCTATTTCTTGGGTGATAGCGACATTGTTGGCCACAGATTACAAACTAATATGGTATCGCACACCGCTTATCGAGGCTTTGGCGGACCGCAAGGCATGATTATGGCTGAAGCCATGATTGATAAAATTGCCCGTGCTATTGGTAGCGACCCCCTGTCGGTAAGAAAGCGTAATTTATACGGCCCGACTACAGGTAGTTTTACCCCCTACGGAATGAAGGTAGAGCACAACCTTTTACCCGATATGATTGCCGAGCTAGAAGAATCTGCTCAGTATTGGCAGCGCCGTGAAGCTATTGCAGCCTTTAACCGAGAAAGCCCGGTAATTAAGAAAGGTTTAGCACTAACGCCTGTTAAGTTTGGCATTTCATTTACCGCGAAACATTTGAACCAAGCTGGCGCTTTGGTGCACATTTATACTGATGGCAGTATTCAAGTGAACCATGGTGGTACTGAAATGGGTCAAGGACTGCACACAAAAATAGGCCAAATTGCAGCCAATGAATTTGGCCTTGATTTGGATATGATTGAAGTCACTGCCACGCGCACTGACAAAGTACCAAACACTTCACCTACAGCGGCCTCAAGCGGCACTGATTTAAACGGGAAAGCCGTACAAAATGCGTGTATTACATTAAAAACCCGTTTGGCTGAGTGCTTTGCCAAAAGCTTAAGTCTGGAGGACCGCGCTAGTGAAGTGCAGTTTATCAATCAACATGTGGTATTAGGTGAACACAGCATTGCTTTCACCGAGCTTGTTCAGCAGGCATATTTTGCCCGTGTATCGCTGTCGTCTAGCGGCTTTTACAAAACACCTAAATTGCAGTACAACCGAGAAACAGGCGAAGGCCGCCCGTTTTTCTACTTTGCCTACGGCGTTTCAATGAGTGAAGTCTCTGTTGATACGCTTACCGGTGAATACACCGTAGATAAAGTCAACGTGCTCCACGATGTGGGCAACAGCCTTAATCCCGCCATTGATATTGGCCAAATAGAGGGCGCATTTATTCAAGGCATGGGCTGGCTTACCACAGAAGACTTAAAGTGGAACGAAGCAGGCAGGCTAATTAGTGAAAATATGGCGACCTATAAAATTCCGGCAATTGGCGATACGCCAAAAGAGTTTAATGTGAAGCTGTTCGGTAGAAAAAATGCTGAAGATAGCATTTACCACTCAAAAGCCGTTGGTGAGCCACCATTTATGCTGGCCATTTCAGTGTGGTGCGCACTAAAAGACGCGATATCAAGCCTGTCTGGCTACACGATTGATCCGCAACTAGATACACCAGCCACACCAGAACGTGTTCTGAACGCTGTAACTGCTATTCAGCAGTTGGATAACCAAGGCGGTGTTGTATGACACTCACGGCAGCAAATTCATCTCGCGCGCCCCAATCTTTTCGCGCAACGCACTGGCATGAGGGAATAGCCGAATGCCAAGAGCGTAACGAAGGCTATGTGCTGGTTACAGTAGTAGGAGCCGCTGGCTCTACACCTCGAGAGCCGGGCAGCAAAATGGTGGTTACCGCATCGCATAGTATAGATACCATTGGTGGCGGGCATCTCGAGTTTGATGCTATTGCCCGTGCACGTGAGTACCTTGCGAAGGGTGAAGCATGTACTGAACTTCACAGCTACCCGTTAAGCAGTTCTTTAGGGCAGTGTTGCGGCGGCGCAGTGAAGGTACTGTTTGACGTGTGCAATGTTCACCAGCAGCACATCGCCATTTTTGGTGCAGGCCATGTTGCAAAAGCATTGGTGCCTATTTTGGCCCAATTGCCTGTGCGCATTTCGTGGATAGACAGTCGCGAGGACCTGTTTCCATCGTCTTTGCCAGCTAATGTGCACAAAGTAGTAGAAGAAATGCCAGAAAGCGAAGTGAGGCATCTTAATGAAAACAGTTGGCTGATTATACTTACTCACGATCATCAACTGGACTATCGTATTACTGAGCAGGCGTTAAAGCTGCCTTCCCTGCCCTTTGTTGGGTTAATTGGTTCAGATACAAAAGCGAAGCGTTTTATTACGAAGCTTACTCAGCGCGGATTTAACGACGATGCGCTGGCTAGACTAGTTACCCCTATTGGCAATCGAGATATACCTGGCAAGCGCCCTATTGAAGTTGCTGTCTCTATATCTGCTCAAATTATAGAGCGTCTTCATATGAAAGAACCAGCGGCAAGCGCTGTTGAAAAATCAAGCGTTTCGGTAGCGTGTGCCGAGAGTAAGCGCCACAGACCGCAGACGCATCATGTCAATGAGAAACAACAAGTTTCGGCGCTTCAAAATAAAAAGGACACCACCAGTGACATTAAATGATGTAAATGCGCTTAGCACAGAAGAGGCTTCGTCGTGGTTTGAACAATGCTGCGCGTCGAAAACCTGGATTTACCAGATGGTGAAAGCACGCCCCTACAGCGATATCGATGCACTTACTAATCAAGCCACAAGCGCCTGGGCCAAGTGCAGTGATGACGACTACCTGGAAGCTTTTACGGCACACCCCATGATTGGCGACGTTGATTCGTTGCGCAAAAAATTTGCTAATACCAAAACCATTGCTGCGGGCGAGCAGTCGGGCACAGCTGGCGCATCTGAGGCCGTTTTACACCAGTTAAAAGAAGCCAATCACGCCTATTTGGACAAGCACGGGTTTATCTTCATTATTTGTGCTACCGGTCTTTCTGCGCAGACTATGTTAGAAGCATTACAGGCTAGGCTGCCAAATACCACACAGCAAGAAATTACCAATGCTGCTGCAGAGCAAATAAAGATAACCCTTTTGCGTATTAACAAAGCGCTGGATTAACACCCGCACTTTCAAAAATACGATTAATACGCATTGAATAGTTTTTAAGGAAAACAGTATGACTACGCTTTCAAGCCACGTACTAGACACTACATTAGGTAAGCCAGCACAAGGCATTGCCCTTACACTTACACTACCTGACGGCAGCACCCTTTCTGGTGAAACAGATAATGACGGGCGTTTTAAAAACTGGGGTGTTTCAGACGGCTTTGCAGCAGGCGTTTATACCCTGCGCTTTCACTGCAAGCACTACCTAGTAGAAACGCATGGCAGCAGTTTCTACCCACACATTGATATTAGTTTCGAACTTGAGGAGAATGGCGGTCATTATCACGTACCACTTCTTATTTCTCCTTTCGGTTTCAGCAGCTACAGGGGCAGCTAACACACATGCAGCTTTTTCGTGCAAGCATTGCGCACTTTCCCAACCAAACCACACAATTCGATAATGACATCGCTATTTTCAAAGATGGTGGTTTGTTGGTAGATAATAAAGAGATAAAAGACATTGGCGCATTTGATGAGATAGCAAAGCGCTACCCTGCCGCCACTGTGACAGATTTTTCAGGTAAGTGGATTTTGCCAGGCTTAATAGACAGTCACCTGCATTATCCGCAAACACAGAGCATAGCCCATTATGGCGAGCAGCTGTTGAGCTGGCTTGAGAACTATACGTTTCCCACAGAAATGCAGTTTGCTGACAGTGAGCACGCCGAAACCATTGCTAATGTATTCTTACGCCAATTGCTAAAGAACGGCACCACCACAGGTTTTGTTTTCACTACGGTTCATAAAGGTAGTAGCCATGCATTATTTAGTGCAGCAACCGAAATTGATATGGCGATTGTGGCCGGTAAAGTATGTATGGACAGGAACTGCCCTAGCGCGCTTGCTGACTGCGCTGACACAGCACAAGCTGACAGTGCACAGTTAATCGAAACCTGGCATAACAAAGGCCGCAACCGCTATGCGCTAACGCCACGCTTCGCCCCTACCAGCACGGAAGCACAGCTTGCGGCATTAGGTGAGCTTGCCAAGCAGTACCCTGACGTTTTCATTCAAACACACTTGTCTGAGAACTTAGATGAGATTGCGTGGGTGAAAAGTTTATTCCCTAAAGCGGACGGCTATTTGGATGTATATGACACCTATAACCTTGTGCGCGAACGTGCGGTATTTGGCCATGGTATCCACCTTACGCCAAACGAATGGGCGCGCTTAGGCGAGAGCGGCGCTACAGTTGCCTTCTGCCCAACATCGAACCTATTTTTAGGTAGTGGCCTTTTTGATATGACCGCAGCACGCGCTAATAAGGTGCATGTAGCTATGGCCACCGATGTAGGCGCAGGCACTACGTTTAACATGTTTAAAACCTACGGCGATGCATACAAGGTTAGTCAGTTACGCAACGAGCCCATCAGCCCGTTAGAAGGGTTTTACTTAATGACCCAAGGCGCAGCAATTGCACATGCTCTTGACCATGAAATAGGCAACTTGAATCCAGGTACTACCGCCGACTTTATCGTTGTTGAGCCAAGGTTTGATGAATTAACACGATTGAGGATAAAAGAAGACGCAGAATTCGACGATGTGTTTTTTGCCTTGAGTATTTTAGGTGATGACCGCGCTATCGACCAAACCTGGATAAGCGGTACCTGCCGCTATAAAAAAGAACATAATTAATAACAGGCTGCTGTAGGGCCTTTTGGCCCTAATAAAGGAGAACAACAATGCCGTGGCTAGATTGGATAAGTTTATTCGTACGTTGGTTCCACGTTATAGCGGGTGTAGCGTGGATTGGCGCGTCATTCTACTTTATTTGGTTGGATAACAATCTACGAACGCCACCTAAATGGAAGCAAGACAAAGGCATAAAAGGCGACTTATGGGCTATTCATGGCGGCGGGTTTTATGAGGTTGCCAAATACGCTTATGGCCCAGAGAAAATGCCAGAAACACTGCACTGGTTTAAGTGGGAAGCCTATACCACGTGGTTATCGGGCTTCGCTTTACTGATCATCGTTTATTACTTTGGCGCAAGCGCTTATCTAATCGACCCGTCGGTAAACGCCATGTCACCCGCCACAGCAATATCTTTAGGGTTAGGATTAATCTTTGGCGGACTCGCCTTATACGAATCTGCCTGCCGTAGCCCATTGGCAAAATACCCGCTGGCCTTTGGTATCGGATTAGTTGCGCTTGTTTGTATTGTCAGCTACTTGTCTACCCAGTGGTTTAGCGGTCGCGGAGCCTATATTCATGTTGGCGCGCTTATTGGAACCATCATGGCAGGCAATGTCTTTTTTAACATTATGCCAAACCAGCGCAAAATGGTGGCCGCTGTAGCCGATAAAAAAGATATCGACCCTAACTGGGGAGCGAGCGCAAAATTACGCTCGGTACACAATAACTATTTCACGCTGCCGCTGCTGTTTATCATGATTTCAAATCACTACCCAATGACATATCAGCATCCACAAAATTGGCTGGTACTCATTGCGATAATGGCCGCTGCCGCTTGGATACGTCATTTCTTTAACTTGCGTCATGTGGGTACCACTAAGCCTGGTATTTTAGTGTCTGGCGCAGTCGCCATGCTAGCAATCGCCCTTTGGGTGTCGTGGCCGCAAGCAGCATCACCCCAAACATTCAGTCAAAATGAAACACTAAGTACATCAAATAAAGACCAAGATAGCGCGAGCCACGCCAATGGTGAAATCCGCAAAGAAGCCCCTGATAGGGCTGTCGGCGCAGCGAGTTCTGAAATAAGTAATGAGCGCGTAACACACTTAATTACAACTCATTGTGTAGGCTGTCACTCGCGCACACCAACGGACGATATATTTAAAGTCGCCCCTTTGGGCGTGGTGTTAGATACATGGGAAGATATTGAAAGGTTCGCGCCACAAGTGGTTCGAAGAACCACTGTGACCAAAGACATGCCATTTTTAAATAAAACTAAAATGACAGACGAAGAGCGGCAAGAAATAGCTCGCTGGTTTGCTCAAAAACAGCAATAAATTCGAGCAAGCGATGTAGATAGCACTAACTCTCTACATCGCTTTGTCAATCGCGGTTAAAACTTGCTGATGACGCTTTTTTCCGTACATCACCTCATCGGCCTTATCTAGCCATTCCTGCACGGTTTCAATGCCTTCGCTCCACTCAACCCAGCCTACGCTAAAACTGATAGGCACTACCTTATTATCATCTACCTCGACTTCAAATTTGCATTTAGCGACCCGATTGAAAAAAGCTTCGGTCTCTTTTTCATTTGTTCCATACAGCAAGATGACAAACTCATCGCCACCAATGCGCCCAAACCTATCGCTATCACGCAGCAGATTGCTCATCTTTTCAGAGAACTCGACAAGTGCCTTGTCACCTACCTTGTGCCCGTATCTATCGTTTATTTCTTTAAATTTATTTAGGTCGATGTAAACAAGGGTGGAGTTTTGTTCACCGCGATCCATGCGAGAAATTTCATCGCTTAATTGACTAAATATTTCTCGTCTATTGGCAAGTCCGGTAAGCGAGTCAGTTTTAGAAAGGTGCTCTAGTTTAGTCACCGCACTCATTAACGCTTGCTGTTGCGCTTTCTCTCTTGTTATGTCGTCAGCCGTACCCAAAATAAGCGACTGCATTTCGCGATCGTCGTAAATCAAGCTTCCACGGTCGTGAAGGTACTTCACTTCGCCCTTTGAGTCATATATTCGATATTGAATATCCCAATTTTGTAAAGGACGCTGTCGAAACAATTTTAAAACCCGTGCTTTATCGTCTTCATGAACATGGTCAATAAAGCTTGTTGGATTGCAATATAGCTCATATTCGTTACGGCCAAAGATATTAGAATACCCGTCGTTCACATACTGTAGTTTGGTAAGATCAGGTGTCGCCACCCAGATGAAAGTTCTGTCGGAAAAAGCGCTGACAATTTTACTGAACAAGGCATCTACTTGAAAAAGCTCAGCCTGAATTCGCTTTTTCTCATCGATATCTTCTACGATAGAAATAAAATAGTCTGGGTTATTGTGCTGGTCTCTGACTAACGATACCGTTAACTTCGCCCAAACCAACTCACCGTCACGCCTAACATAGCGCTTTTCTATTGCGTAATTGTCGATATCGCCAGCCATTAGGCGTTCTAGATAACTGAGATCTTCATCTAGATAGTCCGGCGCGGTTAATTCTTGAAAAGTTAACTTAGTCAGCTCTTCATCAGAATACCCTAAGAAGTCACACAGCCGTTTATTAACACGTATAAAGCTTCCATCCACGCTCACGTGCGCAAGCCCCACTGGACAAAAGTGAAAGGTTTTTTCAAACATAGGGCATTGCCCCGCTAAGTAATTGCATTCCGTCGCCTCAAGAAGTGGCGCTCAAACAATAATGAGCCCCATTTATACTTTGGTATAAGCCATTATAGATTAACTTTTTTCAATCGCTAAAAACTGAACCTAAGAAAAAGGCTTAGATAGCGTCTAACTGCGACATAGCGGTAAAAGGCATTTGATGGTGGAGATTGCTTTTCACCTGAAAAAAGTTGCTAGTCAGCTTTAAACGCTAACCATTACTTCTTTAGTTGCCTATGTTAGCGTTTTTTCTCAATAGGACAGTTAAATGATCGAGTTTTCAGTCGTTATCTATTCTCAACCAAACCAACAAGATGCACTTTTAGACGCATTGTTACCCTTGGTTAAATCAAGCCGAGAAGAAGTCGGCGCAGTGATGTATGACCTACATGCATGTGAAGAGGGTGTATTTGTTATTACGGAGAAATGGCAATCTCAGGATGCCCTTGATGCTCATGAAGCTACTGAACACTTTGTTGGTTTCCAAGAAAAAGCCGGAGAGCTTGTTGAAAAAGTACTTCGATTACCGCTAGTGTCGGTCTAGCACTTTGTAAAGCAAATGCGGTGAGATAAATGCTCACCGCTAGCGGTATTTAATCATTCGTGTGGTTTTCAGACCAGACTCTTAGCTGTTCAAGAATATCTAGCGCTGAGCGCCCAAACTCGGTGAGACTATAAGCAACCGCAATTGGACGAGAGTCGATAACGTTGCGGATCACCATACCGTTGTTTTCCAGCTCTTTAAGGCGCTGATCAACCATCTTCCGGCTGGCACCGCCAAGCATTCTACACAGGTCGTTAAATCTAACAGGCTCATCTTTGAGATGATAAATAATAGAACCCGTCCACTTTCCACCTATTAACCGCATGCCTCGTTCTATAGCACACGGTTCGTTACAGGTACTCAAAATGGAATTTTTACTCTTTTCATCAATGATTGCTTTATCGTTCATTTTTATCCTACCCGTGACTGACGGCCTCAAAGGTAGCCGTTGTCTAATAAAGTACATTATCTAAAGGTATCAAAAAAGCACTAGCCTATTAGAAACGATAAAGTGCACTTAAAACGAAAGACTCGGAGCCTGGATTAGTGTCCCCTAAGCCACCATTTGAAATGTGTCCGATTTCAGCTTCAAGTATTACTTTTTCATTTAGTTCATATAAAGAGGACAACGACGAATAAAACTCAATGGTGTCGCCTAAATCATCAGACTCATCCACAATGCCTGCATGAAATGCAACTCTAACGCTGAATTTACCTCGCTGATAAACGTCTTTAGCAAGGCCTGCAGAGAAGTAATGCTGACCTTCATCAGCTGAAATCAATAAAAGCGTTGGACGAAGACCATAGTAATCCTCTAACGGGCTGTGCACGTACGCAGTATGTATGGCGTTTCTATCAGCGCTATCAAATAAATTCCAAACTGCCGCCCCAGCTTTTAGCTCGCTTCCTTGAGGCAACGCATACGTTGTAATAGAGAAAAACGAGATTGCTGCGGCTGCAACCAAAATGGCAAGTGTTTTAAAGCATGTTTTCATGTTTGTACTGTTCTAAGCAAAAGTTATGTGTAGATGCGTGTCCATTCATGATCCTTTGTCCCTGAGTCAACAATAGTAATCAAGTTACTTTTTTCAACCTAATAACCATTAGTTACCTTATAACTTAGAAGAAATAGCCATTCGATTTTGTTTTAAACACAGCGTAATGTTTAAGATGAAAGCAGTTTTACGAATAAACCCTAGGCCGCAACCAAATGAATGAAGCAGATACAACGACCATAGAGAACTCGAAAAGTAACAAAAAGGTACTGGTTCTTTTCGCTCACCCCGCGCAAACCCGTTCAGAAGTAAATGTGCCGCTTTTTCACGAAGCAAAAATGAATAAACACGTTACTGCTGTTGACTTGTATGCAGAGTATCCAGATTTCAATATTGATATTGAACGGGAGCAGCAGCGTTTAATCGACCACGATGTCGTTGTTTTTCTGTTTCCACTTTACTGGTATTCCACACCTTCAATCTTAAAAGAATGGCAAGATTTAGTGTTGGAATATGGTTTTGCCTATGGGCATGAAGGCACTGCACTTAAAGATAAATTATTTCTTTGCGCATTAAGTGCAGGCGGTAAGGAAGAAGCCTATCAAACTGATGGCTTTAATCATTACACCATCAGGCAACTGCTCCAGCCTTTAGAGCAAATGGCTCAGATCACGCACATGACCTACATTGCTCCTTTTGCGATCTTTGGCTCTCGTACTGCGCAAGAAGAGCATCGCGTTGCTGAACATAGAGGTAAGTGGACAACCTTGCTAAACAAATTGACCACTAACACCCTGAATCTAGAAAAAGCAAAGCACATCGAGAATCTCGCAGACCTTTGTACGTCGCAAGGAGAGTAACGTGACTGGCTATTTCTTATATGCATTTATCTATCTGGTCGCCGCCGTAATTTCAGTGCCCATTGCGAAGCGTCTTGGATTAGGGTCTGTACTAGGCTATTTAATAGCGGGGCTAGTGATTGGGCCGATATTCGGCCTTGTTGGTGACGAAACTGTTGCCATTCAACATTTTGCTGAATTCGGTGTAGTCATGATGCTGTTTTTGGTTGGGCTAGAACTAGAGCCTCGCTCACTGTGGGCGATGAAGTCAAAGCTGCTGGGACTTGGCGGCCTTCAATTAACGCTGACCACAGCTTTTATCACAGGCGCCGCATTGATACTTGGCCAGCCTCTTGGTATCTCCCTTACCATAGGTCTGATTTTCGCGCTGTCTTCAACTGCCATTGTCTTACAAACCTTACAAGAAAAGGGCCTTCAGAAAACGGAAGGGGGTAAAAGCGCCTTCTCTGTTTTGCTGTTTCAAGATATTGCAGTTATTCCTATGCTTGCACTCATTCCTCTTCTTGCCATACCTGAACTAGTAGCTGAAGGAAGCGCACAGAGTAGCGATGCAGGGTCGCACGATAGTCTAAATCTTGTTGAAGGGCTTGCTCCCTGGGCATCGGGCTTAGTGATTATTAGCTCAATTGCCTTCTTAACGGTGGGAGGTCACTATTTAAGCCGACCTTTGTTTAAATTTGTTGCAGCGTCGGGTTTAAGGGAAATCTTTACCGCCACAGCGCTTATGCTAATCATTGGTATTGCAGCGTTAATGGGTCTTGTTGGACTGTCTCCCGCCCTCGGTGCATTCTTAGCTGGCGTGGTTTTGGCTAACAGTGAATTCCGTCATGAACTTGAAGCCAATATCGAACCGTTTAAAGGCTTATTGTTAGGTCTTTTCTTTATCACGGTCGGCGCTGGTATCAATTTTTCTGTGCTTTCTGAAAGTCCTATGCTAGTTGCAGGGCTTACCATCGCTGTTATGCTTGTGAAAGCCATTGTACTGTTTATCATAGCTTTAATTTTTAAAATAAAAGGCACTAAAAAGTGGCTGTTCACACTTAGCCTCGCACAAGCCGGTGAATTTGGCTTTGTGCTGTTAAGTTTTGCCTCGCAAAACTATGTCCTGCCCCGCGATATCATTTCAGTTCTTTCACTTGTTGTTGCCATTTCCATGTTCTTAACGCCAGGGCTTTTCATTCTTTTCGACAAGGCGATTATTCCTCGCTATAAAAACGCGAAGTCTCAGCGAACACAAGACACCATCGATGAAAGAGGCACAGTGGTTATTGCTGGAATTGGGCGGTTTGGTCAAATTATTAACCGCCTTTTAGTGGCCAACGATGTAAATACCGTTGTGCTTGATATTCGCTCTGAGCAAATAGACCTTATCAGACGGATTGGCACCAAAGCCTATTTTGGCGATGCATCCAAACCAGACATTTTGCATACTGCTGGCGCCCATGAAGCATCGTTATTAGTTATTGCTATAGACGATAAAGAAACCGCTGCCGAAATGGTGAAATACGCCAAGCACGCATTTCCTAACATTAAAGTGCTTGCGCGTGCCTTTGACCGCGGTCATGGGTATCGCTTGCGCCAGTTGGGCGCAGATTTTGTGGTATCTGAGACGTACCACAGCGCTCTTGAGATGGGCGCAGAGGCACTTCGCTCACTCAATATTCACCCTTTCCAAGTTGAACGGCAAAAAATGGCGTATAAAAATATTGAGGCTCAGCAAAACGATGTGCTGTATCACGCGTGGGCGGATGAGGCCAGCGGAGAACGAGTAGACAATAATTATCTGAAACTTTTTATTGAACTTGAGTCGCTAATCGAAAATGCGCTAAAAGCAGATTTACACGACAAGCATTCGAAAATGCGTGGCTGGACGCCACCACCGAAAGGCTATGCTGAAAACCTCGCGCCCGATGAGAAACCTGATTAGGGTGAATTGCGAACTAGCCGGCGGTATTTCGAGAGGGTAATTGTCTGATAGTGACCGGACACCCACGAATATTTATGGGCGGTAGCATACTATCGCCTTGTAAAAATAAACAAAAAGCTGATCGAAAAGGGAAAAAAACGCTATAACCTGTATGTATATCAAACTTGTCGTATATTGGCTTTTTATCTTTCACGTTCAGAAGTTGACACGCGCCTTGTACAAGATAACCCATTGCCTTAGTGGGAATAAAAAGTGGTCTATTTAAATGGAGAGTTACCATGTTGTCTGAAAAAAGTCGCTTTCACAGCCTAACAATGCGCACTGTGCTTATATTTACTGTGCTCGCTGTATTAAATGCCTGTGATGATGCCCCTACTCCACCAAAAGCCGTATCATCTTCACCTGTAACACTTTATAAAGTGCAGCATTCAGACGAAACCATAGCTAAATTCCCGGGGCAAGTAGAAGCGGCTGAATATTCAAACCTCTCGTTTCGCATTGGCGGCAAATTACAAGAGCTCAAGGTAAAAGCAGGCGAAGAAGTTAAAGAAAACCAGCTTATTGCTCGACTTGACGACAGAGACGCAAAAGCACAGCTAGCCACAGCCCAGTCGCAGTTCGATGTAGCGTCGGCCATGTTTGAACGCATGGAAGCATCGGTGGAAAAAGGGGCAGTAAGTCGCTCTACCTTTGACGAAGCGAAAGCTAATTTTTTAGCGGCAAAAGCGAGCCTTACCAACGCACAGGATCAGTTAAGCTATACCGAGCTCCGCGCCCCCTTCGCTGGACTAATTGCTTCGGTACCCGTTGAGAATTACCAAGTTGTGGTTCCGCAGCAAACCATTGCCGAGCTTCATATGCCAGGGGCAATAGATGTGACATTTCAACTGCCCGAGCAAAAGATGCGTATGATTGACCGTTCTAGGGCCCGTAAAAACCGAACGTCTGAAATGGCGTGGGTGACGTTTTCCGGAATGCCAGAAAAACGCTACGCGGCCATGTATAAGGATCACGAAAGCACCACGCGACAAGGCGAGCTTAGCTATGAGGTAACAATTACTCTGCCAGAACCAGACGACATCAATGTTCTAGCGGGCATGAGCGCCACCGTATTACTTGATATGTCGAAACTCATTGAGTCTAACGCGAAGCTTTGGCTGGTGCCTTTTGGTGCGGTGGTTACCGACAATGCAGATCCAGACAAAGCGATTGTATGGCGTTTTAAGCCTAGTGATAGCGACGCAACGAAGGGCACCGTAGAAGCAGTAGAAGTAATGATTACGCGCGGTATTTCCAACGGTCTGTTAGTTGAAGGCCCGCTAAACGACGATGATAAAATCGTTGCTGCTGGAGCTCATCTTGTAAAAGAAGGCCAAGCTGTTACGGAGTGGACGAAAGAAGGGGGCCTATAAGCCATGGTCGAGTATTTTTTTCGTCAAAAAGTAATTAGCTGGATGGTCGCCATCATCTTGGGTGTTGGCGGCATTGTGACTTTTCTTGGCTTAGGTCAGCTAGAGTTTCCCGAATTCACCATTAGAAATGCTCTGGTTATTACTCAATACCCAGGGGCAACGCCTGAGCAAGTTGAGGAAGAAGTAACGCTGCAGCTTGAAAAGGCGATTCAGCGTATACCCAATGTTAAACGAATCAGCTCAGTAAACATGGTTGGGCTATCGCAGATTACCGTTGAACTTAAAAGTAGCGTTCAGGCCAAGGAGCTAGAGCAATACTGGGACAACTTGCGCCGTAAAGTGGGTGATGCACAGGCTTCACTGCCCCCGGGAACCAGCACATCTATTGTGAATGATGACTTTGGTGACGTATTTGGGTTACTGCTTACCCTTACAAGTAAAGACTACTCCCTTAAGCAAATGGAAGACTTTGCAGATCTAATGCAGCGAGAAATTCAGCTTGTTGACGGGGTAAAAAAGGTGTCGATTGCCGGCACGGTTAACGAGCAAATTATCGTGTCATTAGATCACGATAAAATGAAAGCTTTAAACGTTTCTGCCGACTCAATTGCAGGCCTTCTAACCGCACAAAACGTGGTTGGCAACGCAGGGTCAATTAAGGTTCAGGGGAAACGCCTCTCTATTCAGCCCACCGGTGAGTTTGACAACTTAGAGGCGTTAGGCCAAGTGGTAATTGGTTCTCCCGCAAGCGGCCTTATTCGTTTAACAGATATTGCAACCATTGAACGCAAGCTTAACGACACACCGTCTATTTTGTATCACAGCGCCGGTACACCAGCTCTTTCGATAGGCGTGTCTTTCGCCTCAGGAGTTAATGTTGTTGAAGTGGGCAAACGGCTCGAAAATAGCATTGCGGAGTTAGAACAGCGCATGCCTCTAGGCATGTCCCTTAACACTGTTTACAACCAGCCCACGGTGGTGGACGACTCTGTGACAGGCTTCCTCATTAACCTGGTTGAAGCGGTCGCCATCGTAATCTTTGTACTTCTGCTTTTTATGGGCTGGCGCAGTGGCGTGCTGATGGGGCTTATTCTTGTGCTAACCATTCTTGGCACTTTTATTTTGATGTCTATAAAAGGCATTGAATTGCAAAAAATCTCCTTAGGTGCGCTTATCATTGCCCTTGGTATGTTGGTCGATAACGCTATCGTGGTAACCGAAGGCATGTTAATTGGCGTGAGAAAAGGGCAAACCAAACTGCAGGCAGCCAAAGACGTAGTGTCTCAAAACGGTTTGCCGCTGCTTGGCGCCACAGTTATTGCAATTACCGCTTTTGCGCCCATTGGTCTGTCGCCAGACGCTACCGGTGAATTTGTTGGCTCCCTCTTCTGGGTACTGTGCTTCTCGCTGTTCTTAAGTTGGCTCACCGCGTTAACCATCACCCCCTTCTTTTTCGACTTACTGTTTAAAACTGAAAAAGAGCGAGGCGCTAATGATGAAGATGATGACCCATACAAAGGCATTATTTTCACGGTGTACAAACGTGTACTCACTGCTGCTATCAATCATCGTTACGTCACGATACTACTGGTGCTCGTTGCACTGGTAGGCAGTGTAGCGTCAGGCAAATTTGTAAAAAACGCGTTTTTTCCAGATTCGTCGACACCGCTGTTTTTCGTCGATTTGTGGCTGCCTGAGGGTAGCGACATCTTAACTACCGAGCAGTCTATACGCCGCCTAGAAGATAAAGTGCTAAGCATGGAAAACATTGCGAACGTAACCAGTGTAATTGGTGGTGGTGCACAGCGCTTAACGCTGACCTACGCACCAGAAGACAGATACGCCAGCTATGGCCAGCTTATTGTTGAAACCGATACCGTCGAGGCTCGTGACGCTCGTATGCGAGAAATTATCGAGTTGGTCAGACAAGACTTTCCTAATGTGCAATACAAAGTAAAAGCACTTCAGGTCGGGCCGTCCGCAAAAGCGGCAATTGAAGCAAGGATTTACGGGCCAGAACCAGAAGTTTTGCGGGAGATTAGCAGCGATGTTGAAGCAATATTCCAAGCAGAGAAAACCATGGACAGCGTGCGCTTATCATGGAGCAACAAAGTCCCATTCGTTGAGCCTGTATTTCTTGAAGAGCAAGCCAGGCGTATCGGCGTAACCCGCGATGCTGTGCATACTTCATTTCTACTGAATAACGAAGGTAAAACTGTTGGACTATACCGCGAAGGTAGCGATTTAATTCCCATTGTCATGCGCAACGATCTAAATCAACGCTACGACATTGATAATCTTGCCTCACTCAATGTATGGAGCCAAGAGCAAGGTAAATACATCAGCATGGCAGACGTTATTAGTAATGTGGATGTATCACTCGATAACCCTATTATTAAGCGCCGTAATCGGGTGCGGATGCTGGCGGTTTATGCCGAGCCAATGCCGTTATCTGGTGAAACAGCAGCTAGTGTGCAAGCTAAAGTACGCCCACTTGTCGAGGAACTTGAGCTTCCTGATGGCTATCGTATCGAATGGGGCGGCGAATATGAAACCTCAACCGACGCACAAAGTGCCCTATTCGCAAGCATGCCCATAGGCATTTTAGGTATGTTCATCATTACCGTATTGCTGTTTGGTAAGCTTCGCCAGGCGTTAGCGATATGGGGCGTAATACCGCTTACCACTATCGGCATTATTGGCGGCCTAGTGCTGGTCGGCGCACCGTTTACCTTCATGGCGCTATTGGGCAGTTTAAGCCTTATCGGTATGGTGCTTAAAAACGGTATCGTACTAATGGAAGAAATAAATGTACAAGCAGAAGGCGATAGTGGTGCATTCGATGCTGTAGTAGCTGCGTCAGTTTCCCGTGTGCGCCCAGTCTCAATGGCAGCTATAACTACGATACTCGGCATGATCCCGCTATTTTCAGACGCGTTCTTTGCGTCTATGGCGGTAGTCATTGTATTTGGCCTCACGGTCGCTACCGTTCTTACACTGCTTATTTTACCAGTGCTGCATTGTACGTTTCACGGCATCAAAGCTGAGCGAGATTTACATTAGGCACACTACAGCGATGGATTGTAGACGAAAGATGAGTAGCGCAGAGATAATGCTTGCTTCATTATTCCACACTTTATTAATTCTCGCTTAACACTATGTTTTGCAGTACATTTATTACTCGCTGCAAGGAAACTGCTGGCGGGTATACCAAAAGCCTCAATCAGGGTTAACGCACACAGCCTGTTTGAGGCGAATAATAAATTTCTCAGTTAAAGGAGCTAACTGCTAGTAATGAAGCTGTCTAGTCAAATCAATATGGGCGTGTTTGCCCTTATGCTTTTTGCATTTACCGTTTTGTCCAGTATTGAGTTAAGCGAGATTAAATCTCGTACCTCAGCGTCAATCAAGCAAGAGGCTCAAAAAGCACTGCTAAGCTATGAATCGACAGTAGTAAAAACCTCCTCACTTTCTACTCAATCGAAGCAGTCAATAATTGATGCACTACTTAGTCAAATGGTGTTACAGCCGTTTTTGTCTGCAGCAAAAGCTATTGATGTTGAGGGAAATGTGTTCGCTAAGTACGAACGTGCGCCGAACATTACTATACCAAGTTGGTACCTGCAGTTAGACTCTACACCTGCGTTTGATAGAAAAATTCCCTTAGCGAATAATGAGGGTTATTTACTGGTAACGTCTGACAAATCTTATATTTACTCTGAAATCACCGCGATACTTATCAAAAACGCTGTCATCTTTTGTGGGCTATTCTTCATTCTGTCACTGTATGTATTAGCGGTAACCAAATTCGCTAAGCGCCCTATCGTTAATACCATAAAAAAGCTTAATGAAATTAACAGTCACAATTTTTCGCCTTCACAGGTAAATGCGTTTACTACAGATTACCGCCAACTTACTAACACGGTGAACGATCTCACTACATCATTAGCATCAAAATTTAACGACATTGCTCAGCAATCTGAGCGGTTCAAAGCAGAAGCCAACAAAGACACATTGACAAAATTGCCAAACCGAAGTGCATTCGAGCGCCATTCACGCGCACTATTGTCTGACACATCTACCGGGCATGAAAAAGAACTCATTCTTGTCAGGCTCGCTCAGCTTTCTGCCATTAATACAAAGTTGGGGATGCTTGCCGGTGACAACTATGTGAAATCTATCGCTGACGTTCTCTTGCATGAAGCAAAGCGTAGCTGCAAAAGTGGCTTTGTATTTCGGCTTTCAGGCGGCGATTTCGCCTTGATAAGTGAGGTCATGGGGCGGGATGAACGCGATTTGATGTTAGAAAACATGTCGAAACAGTTTGCCAACGCTACGCCCTTGCGCGACGGGAGCAAAGTAATTTGGATGGGCATCACCCGTTTTACAAGTCAGATGACATTACAGCAGATTATGGAAAGCGCAGACAGTGCGTTAATAGCTGCGATGAAAACGCAAAAGGGCTGGCAGTTTGCTTCTGAGGTGTCACAGGTTCACAGCAACTCAAAATGGCGCGAACGCCTTAATTACATTGTGTCACAACAATATGCTGACATTCTGATTCAGCCCGTGATGAACGTAGAAAGAAATGCACCAGCCTATTACGAAACCTTCGCAAGATTTAAAGACAAAGATACCAATGACATCATCCCCATGGCGCAACTGATCCCTGCGTCAGAGCGTTTAGACCTTATTCCTCAGGTCGACAAGTTGGTAGTGAGTATCGTATTTAAAAAGTTAAAGGTTACGTCACATCAAGTTGCTGTAAACATCAGCAACGCATCAATTGCCAATAGCGAATTCAGAACATGGTTAGTTGAAGAACTAAGGCTAAGAGAAACACTGTGTTCTAGACTCATATTTGAAGTTGAAGACGCCGCACTTATTCATCATAGAGAAGTAGCAGAAGCGTTTTGTCGTCAACTCATACAGTTAGGCTGTCGAGTTACCATCGAACACTTTGGCGATAACTTCGCTTCTCTTTCTGGTTTAAGGGCAATTCAGCCTCAATTTGTGAAGCTCTCGGGAAGGCTAACACAAGGGATCCATACCAATAAAGATAATCAGCTATTTGTTTCTAGCCTTATCAACATTGCCAAAGGCCTTAACATCAATGTAATCGCGGAGATGGTAGAGAATGAGGCAGAGTCTGTGGCGCTAAGCAAATTAGACGTTGAACACCAGCAGGGCTATTACTTTGCGAAGCCTTCGCTATGGACCATGTATTAGCATTGAATAAAGCGATATTCAGGTTTGAGTTTGAGTTTGGGAAGGTGTACTTCACTCTTATACACCTTCTTTGCAATTACTTTTTACTGTTCTTTAATCAGGCGTTCAACGGCATCAGAGGTGATGGGTTTTGAATACAGAAAGCCCTGAACATATTCAACATTGAGCGCTTTGCAGTAATTAGATTGGTTTTGTGTTTCCACCCCTTCAACAACAATATTCAAATCGAGTTTGTGGCCCACATTTACTATCGCTTCCATTAATGCGCTGTCATACGCATTTTCCGGTGCGCCTCTTAAAAACGAGCGATCTATTTTTAAGTGGCTAACGGGAAACTGTTTTAAATAGCTTAGCGACGAATAGCCCGTACCAAAATCATCAATAGATATTTCAACGCCTTGATCGCGCTGTGTTCTTAAATTCTCTAAAATGGTGTTGTCAGACCTAATAAGTACGTTCTCAGTAAGCTCTAACCCAATATCTTTAGGCAGCAAGCCGTATCGCTCTCGACATTCCTTTAATCGTTCAAAGTAATCATTCTGCTCAAGTTCCTTGCCTGACACGTTTATATCAATGCGTATGTCGATACCCTGCGATTTCCACATTTGCGCCTGCTGGCACGCGTTTTCCAACACCCAGTTACCAATATGAACAATCAACTCACTGCGTTCTGCGATGGGAATGAAAATATGTGGCGGAACGGCTCTTCCCTCATCCTTGGGACGCCACCTTAATAGCGCTTCACAGGATGCTGCCTTTCCAGTGATTAAATCAAATTGAGGTTGGTATAAGAGTTCAAACTCATCATTCACCAAAGACTCGTGCAAGTAAGCGGCAATGTTGCGCTGCCGACGTACTTGCTCGCTTAAAGCTTGAGTGAAAAAGTGAAAGCGATTGCGACCCTCAGCCTTAGCTTGATACACAGCGACGTCGGCATTTTTTAGAAGATCGTCTATTTCCCGCCCATCTTTTGGGTAGAGAGAAATGCCAATACTAGAGGTGATATGCACGTTTTCACTACTGAGCGCGAAACTCTCTTTAAAGCAATCAGTAAGCTTTTTAGCAATACCCGCACTTTCTTTTTCAGACATGGCCTGGGTGGCAACAAAAACGAACTCATCTCCACCAAATCGTGCCAGTAGACCTTGTTCGCCAATACAATTCGATAAACGCTTAGAGACTGAACGCAGTAATTCGTCGCCCCAGGTATGCCCTAAGGTGTCATTAACTTCTTTGAACATGTCTAAGTCAATAAAGAACAGAGCAAAGCTAGTTTGTTCTACAGACGCCCGTTCGATAGCGTCGGTTAAAAACTGCGTTAGCAAGCGGCGATTTGGCAATTCAGTGAGCAAATCGGTAGAGGCCATTCGTTCAAGTTCTTGCCGAATAGCATGCTGCTCACTTAAGTCGATATCGACGCAATACATTTCCGGAGAATCAGTGTCTTCTTTCAACATGACGTGTGATGAGAACACGTGAATAGGGTCGCCATTTTTCTTCTTTAACACCAGCTCGTTGGAAGGAATTGACTCACCCTGTTCAATCCATTGCTGGTGCAGTCGAATAACTTCACTTTTCATGTATGAAGGGATGATTAAATCCTCAAGTTTCTGACCTATCGCTTCATATTCATTAAAGCCATACATCTCTTCGCTTGATTGATTCCAATAAATGACATTGCGGTGTTTGTCATATCCTTGCACCGATACTTTCGGTAAGGCACTAATAAGCTGTAGGAAGCGCCTTTCGGCCGAACCATGTTGTTCAAATAACGGGGGCCTTTGATATTTCTGTAAGCTCATCTTACTCCCGCAAGTACCAAGTTGTTGGTTAGCTTAGATATAGAATTGCGACCTTCTTTTTAGTGTAGTCGAAAACACGAATACCACAGACATTAATAAACTAATGGTATGTATATGGCGTTGAATGAAAAAGCTGATGTTAGATAAAGCTAACGAAACTTCGCAAAAAAGCGCTAGTTGGAATCAAAAAGAAGAAATTACGTAGGAAATTGGTGCGTCTACCCTGATTCGAACAGGGGACCTCTACCATGTCAAGGTAGCGCTCTAACCAACTGAGCTATAGACGCATATAGATTTTTGTTGCACCTGAGAGGTGGGCGAATGCCAGACAACGGCGCGTATAATACTTAGCACGAGCGTTGCCTGCAAGAAAAACTTAACAAAAGCCAATTCAAGTGCTTAATTTGACAGCAATTCGCCACTTTCTCGGTCAACAGTACTCCATTAAATCATTTTAAATGGAAGTGGCTTAATAGCGTCTACTAACGTTCCATCATTGACCGCACGCATAAAGTATTCCCCTAACCTATCAGTTTCCTGAAGCACAGTTTGCCAATACTTTATGCGCGTATCAGCATCCAGTACTTCGAAGTCTTTTCGATCGGGAATTTTACTATACGGAAGATTAGCCACAAACGACGCTGATGGAACCAGCATCACAACATTATCGTAGCTTGAGCGATGTGGAACTCTTCCCTTCAAACCTTTATCAAACCAGCCCGGAATGGGCTTGTCATAAAAATGCGGGTATAACACTAATCCGTCATCTGGCCCGAAAGATAGGTCGAAATGATAGTCGATAATACCGCCGTCACGATACATTCCACTTGGTGCACCTTCTATTTGCTGTACACCTTCAATAACCACAGGAATCGAACCAGACGCTAGCAAAGCCGTGTGAATGTTACCCTGGGTTAAGGAATGATACTGGGTAGGCAGTTGATATGGGTCTTTTATTAGAAATTCCGTGTTGGGCGTAGAAAACACATATCGTGTGTATAATCGAGAAAGATGCTTCCTGCTGACTGTATTTGCAGCTGCACTCATGGCCAAGCCAGAAAGCTGCCTAAACTTACTTTCAAAACGGGTGGCGCCTAAGCATTTAGCTACAATCAGGTGGGCTTTAAAACGAGGGTTAGACAACACTTCCTGTTTACCAGCGTCATCCACCATTTCTTTGAGCAAGTCTTCGGCTTTCTCAGTAATTTCTCTAGGCGTAGGTTTGTCGCTGCTATAAGTGGTTGTTGAATAAGAAGAGGCTAAACGGTTTATCGCTGCAAGCGGGTCATTTTGGACTGCACAAATTGTTCGAAACGCACCAGCAGACGAGCCAATTACGTGTATTTGGTGATCTACATTGGCAAACCATTCAGGGAATAACACACGATCCAAGCCTGCCAGTGAAAACCATTTTGGACCGCCAGAAGCGCCCAAAAAATAACTGAACAACTCAGGTGAGAAACCATTTTTCATAATAGTTTCCCGTGCCGTTTTACCTGCATATATATCTAAGGGTGCCACTCAATTTCCTTGCTTAAGTATAGATTTAAGCGCTTGTTCGAAGCGATGGTTCAAAACTTAGGGCTAACAAACGGTGAATAACAAATACGTAAATTGCCCTAATTGACTAACTCGGAGGAATTTAACAGTTAAAGGCGTGAAAGTAACCTTTATGGCACGAACCTCAGCTCTCCTCAGACCAGATTAAACAACGATTTCACCCGAATTTTAAGGCTTCAGCGTGTCTATCACTTTTAGAAATATTTGATACTCATCGTCAGTGATATTTTCTAACCGTTTATTCTGCCAACGGACTATTTTAGGTAAGAGGGTTCTATATATCCGCTCCCCTTCTGAAGACAAGGAAATGAGAGTAGCGCGTTTATCACTATCGCTCACACGCCTATGAACAATATCTTTGTTGACTAAACGCTCAAGTGCTCGTGAAACTTGTACTTTATCAAGACGTGTCGCAACAGCGATGTCTTTTGCGGTTAAAGCTGAATGTGGCGAATTTTCATGTAACGCGCCTAATGTGGCTAATATGCGCCACTGTGGCATGGAGAGTTGATAAGACGCATATTCCTTGGATAGCGACTCGCTTAAATCGCTTGCAAGCATGGCCACTTTGTAGGCAAGCATGTCTTCTAGCTGCACGTTATTTTCCTTTCCTACTTATAACTTCTACTCTTTGTTGCCGTGTGGCAGTCAAAGGCGCGTCGAGCATAAAGAATTGACTTTCGCGATAAAGATAATCCCGCCGCGAGTCACCACTGCTTTAGTGAAAGTTATTAAGCATTGAGATACGAGGTGTAAAGTTAGCGCACCAAAATGCATGTTGCGATAACTTTATCTGCTTAGCCCGAACATTGATTTACATTTCATTTACCTCTAGCCTAAACCACATAGTTTCATTTGTAACTAATTTAATGTCGTTTGGGATTTAAGCCATAACTTCTGGCTGCCTTTCGGAGGGTAAATGGACAACTTATCGTATTTAACAGGCTTTAATAACGAGCACGAAACAGAAGCTTTGCCAGGTGCGCTTCCTAAAGGCCAATTCAGCCCGCAGAAAGTCAATTATAAGCTGTATGCTGAACAATTTAGCAGTACCGCATTTACCGCGCCACGAGCAGAGAACCGCCGTAGCTGGACTTATCGTTTGCGCCCCTCTATCGCCATGGGCGACTTTGAAAAGATTGATAACGGGTGGGTAAGAACTGCTCCAGAAACCGACGTTCACTGCCCACCCAATGTACTAAGATGGGACCCCGTCCCACTACCCGAAAAAGAGATAGATTTTGTAGACTCGCTTGTAACCATTGCCACTAATGGTGACGCTAAAGCGCAAGTGGGCATGGGCATCCACTGCTACAGTGCCAATGCCAATATGCAAAACCGTGTTTTCTACTCATCAGACGGAGAAATGCTTTTTGTTCCCCAGCTTGGCGACATGCTGATTACTACCGAGTTTGGAAAGCTCCATCTATCGGTGGGTGAAATAGCTGTAATTCCTCGCGGAGTGCGCTTCGCTGTAAATCCAATTAATGGTCCAATTCGCGGATATATTTGTGAAAATTACGGCCATCCTTTCGTGCTTCCAGAACGTGGACCTGTTGGCGCAAACGGTTATGCTAATCAGCGTGACTTCTGCTACCCCACAGCTTGGTTTGAAGACAACGACACACCACACACTATGGTGAACAAATTTTGCGGCAATCTTTTTGAAGCGAAACTTGGGCATTCGCCTTTTGATGTAGTGGCTTGGGTAGGTAACTCTGCTCCCTATAAATACGATTTATCACGCTTCAATGTAATGAATACTGTCAGCTTCGACCACCCTGATCCGTCGATATTTACGGTGCTTACCTCTCCGTCTGAATTGGAGGGTACAGCAAACGTCGATTTCGTAATTTTTCCTCCTAGATGGATGGTAGCGGAAAATACATTCCGTCCGCCGTATTACCACAGAAATATTATGAGCGAGTTTATGGGGCTGATTGAGGGGATGTATGACGCTAAGGAACACGGATTCGTGCCGGGAGGTATGAGCCTTCACAACTGTATGACACCTCACGGGCCTGAAGCTGAAGTGTTTGAAAAAGCGTCTAATGCAGAACTTGCGCCGCAGCGTTATGAAAACACGCTGGCATTCATGTTCGAGTCTCGTTATGCCATTGCTCCAACGGAATTTGCTTTGAACAGTGACATTCGTCAACGAGATTATTTGGCTTGCTGGAAAGGTCTTAAAAAGTATTACGATGGTGAAAAGTAAGAGCTCTGATACTTGGGATAACACGGTCACTCATATTGATTTTGACACCTGTACTGATTTGTGAACACTTCAGAGCACCAAGGACTTTGCTTAATAACATTTAATTTCAATTGGTTAGGGTAAATTCCTTACCCTAACTCATCCTTAAAATCTCAAGTGAAAAGTAAACGTTACAGTTTCTCTTTCCATGCTTAAAATCCTTCAGCGGATCACCTATTGCTTGATTTTTCACTGCGCCCTTACAATCAACTAACAATTATAAAATGTGATTTACGTTGAGGATGTATCGCTATGGCTGATTTATTTGAAAACCCTATTGGTTTGGACGGGTTTGAATTTCTAGAGTTCACTGCGCCGAAGAAAGGCATTTTGGAACCCATTTTTGAAGCTATGGGCTTTACTCTTGTTGCTCGCCACAAATCAAAAGACGTAGAGTTATGGCGCCAGGGCGACATCAATCTATTGAGTAACTATGAAAAGAAATGCCACGCGGCGTACTATGCCGAAGAGCATGGTCCTTCAGCGTGTGGTATGGCGTTTCGCGTTAAAGACTCGCAGCATGCCTATAAGGAAGTACTTGCTCGCGGTGCACAGCCTATGGACACGCACACCGGTCCAATGGAACTAAAACTTCCTGCCATTAAAGGTATTGGTGGTGCAATGCTTTATCTTATCGACCGTTATGAAGGCGAAAACACCATATACGACATCGACTTCAACTGGATTGAAGGCGTTGATCGTCACCCTGAAGGATGTGGTTTCCATACGCTCGACCACCTTACTCATAATGTATATCGTGGACGCATGAATTTCTGGGCAGGATTCTACGAAAAATTATTTAACTTCAGAGAAATCCGTTACTTCGATATCAAAGGTGAATATACCGGCCTTCTATCGAAAGCCATGACGGCGCCAGACGGTAAAATTCGTATCCCGTTAAACGAAGAAGCGGTTGGCGGTGGTGGCCAAATCGAAGAATTCTTAATGAAGTATAACGGTGAAGGTATTCAGCACATCGCATTTGCTTGTGACGACTTAGTAGCGTGTTTAGATAAGCTTAAGGCGAAGGGTATGAAGTTTATGACGCCCCCACCAAATACGTATTACGATATGCTTGAAGAGCGTCTTCCGGGACACGGTGAAAATGTAGATGAACTGCAAAAGCGCGGTATTCTATTGGATGGCACTACAGAGAATGGTGAACCTCGTCTATTGCTTCAGATTTTTTCAGAGACAGTTTTCGGCCCTGTATTCTTTGAATTTATTCAACGCAAACAAGATGAAGGATTCGGTGAGGGTAACTTCAAGGCACTATTTGAGTCGATTGAACGCGACCAGGTAAATCGTGGCGTGTTAAACAAGTAATTCGATAGCGAATACGAAACTAAGGCAGCAAGTATTTAATACATGCTGCCTTTTTTTATGGCTAAAACACTTGCTTCTCGGCTTAGCTCTTGCCTTTTTCGTATAGCGCACACGCTGCACCACTGGGATCAATAATTACACAGAAGCTGTCGTTTCCGTGATGGCGTATTTCTCCCGCCTGCTTACCACCTTTCTCTACAACTGCTTTTAACGCAGCCTCTAGGCTATCTACAGTAAAATAGTTTATCCACCCACCCGGATACTGAGCATTGACACCGCGCTTATGACAAATGCCACCTATAGGCGTACCATCGCTTTTCATCACTACGTAATCGTTATAACCGCCCATGTCTATTGCTTCCTTTTTCCAGCCCATTACTGACTGATAAAAGTTGACGAGTTCCTCTGCATTTTCCGTTGTAATGTCGCACCATGAAGAATCTGACATAGTCTTTCCTTTTTTCTTGTAGTATTTAAGGGCTGTTGATCTTCGCCATCAGAGGCTAAGGTTTGTTGATACACGATTGCATTACCGACTGTGCCACCTTAATAAAGCTTTGTTAACTAGTAATTTACTTGTGAAGCAAAAACTCAAAGTTTTCATAGGCAGGATCTTGCGCAATTTAGCTTTTTGTCGATGGCGAATTTCTTTAAAAGGCATCTATTGTCAAGCTAAGAAATTGCAAAATTAGTAAACATTTTTTATTTTAGTTGTAGACATGGCCTGTGGAAAATGCTTGCAAAATAGAGAATGTTATCCACTGAGCATTGTTTGTACAGTTTATTTATTCATTTAATATCAATAAGTTACAACAAAGCCCCAAACTACTCAACAAACTTATCCACAGATTAAGTGGATAACACGTAGCACTTAATCACAGTTAGTGGTTTAATGTGAATATCTTCGACGTTATCTTTTTTTCGGTTTCTCATGCCCAAACAAACACTTTTAGTCAGAGAATCTTTATTTACAATTCACAGCTTGGATCCTGAGAGCGACATCCCTGCACCTGTACTCAATAGCCCCCTCTTTTTCCTAGGTAAAACAGAAGATGAATTATCTATTGTTGTGCCAGATTCGGTAGATGTACCGTCACTGGATAGTGATGAAGGTTGGCGAGCACTTGAGCTGTTAGGTCCATTACATTTGTCCATGGTTGGGATCATGGCGCAAATAGGCCAAGTATTGGCATCAGCAAAAGTTGCAATTTTCGTTGTCTCAACTTTCGATACCGACTTCTTCTTAGTGAAAAATAACAAGTTAAAAGATGCGGTTAATGCACTGAAGAAAGCTGGCTACTCGGTAAGCGAGGACGTTTAAACTGTGAACGCTAAACAACTGCAATACGCACCAGACTCTTTTACTAAGCAATTTGCGACATTAAGTCCATTTTCAGGGCAAGTAATTTCACTCTCAACCATTGATGAGCCCTTTTTTAAAAACGGGCTCATGGGTCCGGGAGCGGCAATTAGCTCTACGTCAAATAGTGTGGTTTCGCCATTTGCTGGTAAGGTATTAAGCGTTTCACCGCTAGACTATTCTATAGACATACAGTCTAGCGCAGGTCTTAAGTGCAAAATTAAATATGGCGGTGATACAAGCCACCTTCATGGCGCCCAATTTATGTGTTCACTTAAACGTGGCGACGCCATAAAAGCTAAACAGGTACTTTTTACCGTAAATGCTGCATGGCTGAAACAGCGCGGGGTTAGCAATACCTGCACACTAACATTGCTTAATGCACAAGCACTTATAGGCGTATTACCCACACACCAAAAGTTCGTAGAAGCTGGCGAAGATACACTGTTAACGCTTTATCTTTAATGCTCTCTTTTTCGGGCTTTGTATGGCGCTTTTCAAAAGGCGTTGCTTTCAAAAATCATCGTAAGTAAGTTTATCAACGTATCAACAGCTTGTATGATGTAACCACATTGAAAAGCGGAAAGTACAGGCGCACTGTTTTTGGGCTATAGCGTTTTTTCTATTTTCGATAGCTCGCCATAATAGCGCCATATAAAGACGTTGGTTTAAACAGCGTCGTTCATTCACAAACAACAAAGTAGTACGGAAGAAATCACCATGAGCACAATCCTTTATGGGATCCCCAACTGTGACACGATAAAAAAAGCAAAGAAGTGGCTAAGCGATAACAATGTCACCTTCACCTTCCACGATTATCGCAAAGACGGGATCGATAACGATTTTCTTGTGCGTGCCGAAGCAGAACTTGGCTGGGAAGCGATGCTAAACAAACGCGGAACAACCTTTCGTCAGCTAGAAGAACAAGAGAAAGCGAATCTAGATAAAGATAAAGCACTGGCCCTACTAGAGCTTCATCCTGCCATGGTTAAACGCCCTATCCTTGTTCATGACAACGCGTTTTATATTGGCTTCAAACCCGCGCAGTATGAGGAAATATTTTGTTAAACGACTCTGTTATTGAAATTGCGAAAGAATTGATAAACCGCCGTTCTGTAACGCCAGAAGACGCAGGTTGCCAAGAAGCCATGGGCGAGTTTTTGGGTGCGCTGGGGTTTGCTAATGAAACCATGGTGTTTGAAGACACGACCAACCTTTGGTCTCGTCGGGGTAAAGAAGGGCCGGTATTTTGTTTTGCAGGCCATACTGATGTAGTACCCAGCGGACCAGAGTCTGCGTGGAAAACACCGCCATTTACCGCCACAGAAGTTGACGGCTATCTGCATGGGCGCGGCGCGGCTGACATGAAAGGCAGTTTAGCCGCTATGCTAGTGGCCACCCGCGAATTTGTGAACAAATACCCTGACCACAAAGGAAGCATTGCCTACCTTATTACCAGCGACGAAGAAGGTCCGTTTATAAACGGTACCACCCGCGTTATTGATACCCTTGAAGCCCGCAATGAAAAAATTGATTGGTGTATTGTTGGCGAGCCCTCTTCAACTGACGAAGTGGGAGATATTGTAAAAAATGGCCGCAGAGGTTCACTAACGGGTGATTTAATCGTAAAAGGTATTCAAGGCCATGTTGCCTACCCTCACTTAGCCAGAAACCCAGTGCATAGCGCGATGGCCGCCCTTGATGAGTTGGCTAAATCTCACTGGGATAACGGTAATGACTTCTTCCCACCCACTAGTTTCCAGATATCGAATATTCACGCGGGTACAGGTGCGGGCAACGTGATCCCGGGTGAATTACACGTTTGCTTTAACTTCCGCTTTTCAACCGAAGTAACCGACCAGATTCTTATTGAACGAGTCACGGCAATTTTAGATGCCCATGAGCTAAAGTATGAGGTTAAATGGACATTTAACGGTCAGCCGTTTTTGACCGATACCGGAGCGTTACTAGAAGCCACGCAAGGCGCCATAGAGGCAGTTAAAGGTACGCCTACGGTTCTCTCTACTGCTGGCGGTACATCAGACGGCCGCTTTATTGCACCTACTGGTGCTCAGGTTATAGAGCTAGGCCCAGTAAACGCCACCATTCACAAAATTGATGAGTGCGTAAAGATGTCTGACCTTGAACAGCTCGCGGAAATGTACTTCGGTATATTAGAACGCTTGCTGGCCAAATAGACTCAACCAAAGGTTATGAATCAAGTGCCAGAACAAGCGTGGCTAGGCCAGCAAAACGACTATCTCGTTGATGCTGGCAACGGCCATAGACTGCATCGCGACGTGATATCGCCGTTTCTTGCTATGCAAGATGCTGCACAAAAAGATGGTGTAGACTTGCAATTAGTCAGTAGCTTTCGAGATTTCGACAGACAAACTGCTATTTTTAACCGCAAATGGGCAGGTCAAGCACAGCTTCTTGATACTAACGGTGATGAACTGCCATTTGAGGCACTAAGCGATAATGAAAAGCTTCATGCTATTTTGACATGGTCAGCACTTCCCGGCGGCAGTCGCCACCACTGGGGCACTGACATCGACGTGTACGACAGAGCTGCCGTGCATAACTGGGGGGGCAAGTTTAATCTTGTCGAACGCGAATATCTGTCTGGCGGACCGTGCCACGCTCTTTCCTGTTGGCTAGCTGACAATATGGAGCAGTTTGGCTTTTATCGCCCGTTTTCATTGAATACTGGTGGTGTGGCAGTTGAGCCTTGGCATTTAAGCTTTAGAAGTACAGCCAGTATCTTTGAAAACGCTAGAAACCTGAATGGTTTTACAACCGCCATTGAACAAAGCCGCATAGAAGGCAAAACTTGTATTTTGCCTCAGCTGCCAAGCTTGTATAATCGGTACGTTTTGAATAAAGGGCGTTAGCCTACGGAAATTACATGAGTACTACCTGGGTCATTATCATTATTGTTTTAGTATTGGGGGTTGTGATTGGAAATATCACCCTTCTTAAATACAGTGCTAGGTTTAAATTTCCGACTCCATCTAAGCCCTATGATGACGGCGAAGAAAACAATGCTGATCAGCCAAGTAGAGGAAAAGACAGCGATAACAGTGATAAACCCGTAAAGTAGCCCTTCTCCCATATAGTGGTGAAGGCTTTGGAATAGTGCGTTTGAGCCAGGCTCTATAATCAAACGCGCACATCCAATATTTATATTCACGTAAGTGCTTTATATCAGGCCTATTAAGTAAACTATCTTCATCCACTTCTCACAGCTATACACACTCTAAGAGGTTCTAGACGTGTCTAAAAAACAATCCTTATTAGGTAATATCGGCGTACAAGTCGTTATTGCAATGATCATTGGTACTACCGTTGGCGCCTTTATGGGCGAAAGTGCTGATATGTTCGCGCCTCTAGGCGCCATTTTTATCAATCTAATAAAAATGCTGGTTATTCCTTTGGTAGCCGTGGCGCTTATTTCTGGCGCAGCAGGGCTTGGCAACAGCACCAATGCGGGTAAGGTGGGGCTATCTACCCTAGCCTATTTTGCTTTCACGTCGGCACTTGCTGTCGCGCTTGCACTCATTATGGGGGAAGTGTTTAAGCCAGGTATTGGTATCGACGTATCATCGGTAGAAGGAATGTTCTCCGGTGAGTACGCATCGAAAGGGGAGCTCCCCTCGTTTTGGGCCACCGTTACGGGCATGATCCCAACCAATGTGTTTGCGTCGTTAACTAACGCTAATATTCTTCAAATTTTGGTGTTTTGTTTGTTCTTCGGCCTCGCCCTTTCTAAACAGCCTAAAAAGAGCCGCGAGCCTATTTTAAATGGTGTGAACACTATCGTTGATGCCATGGTTTGGATGATCAACTGTGTGATGAAAATCGCGCCTATCGGCGTATTTGGTTTAATGGCAGAAGCCGTTGGCACTTTCGGTTTTTCGGCGCTTATGGTGGTATTCAAGCTTTTCTTAGTGTTCACTGCGGCAATATTGGTGTTTGGTTTCGTGGTCTACCCTTTACTAGTCCAGCTATTCACAAAAACTTCGGCGAAATCTTTTTTGGTTGCGATGAAAAAGCCGCAAGCGGTAGCACTGTCAACCGCGTCCTCAATGGCTACGCTACCAGTTACTATGAATACAGTAGAGAACGAGTTAGGTGTTAGAAATGCAACGGCATCGTTTGTACTGCCGTTAGGTGCCACTATTAATATGAGTGGAAATGCCATTTATTATGGCTTGGTGGCGGTGTTTTTTGCGCAGCTTTTCAATATAGATTTATCAATGGGTGCGTATATCGCCATTATCCTAACTTCGACTCTTGGCGCTGTAGGCCAAGCAGGGGTTCCCGGCCCGTCATTCTTAGTCGTTGCGGTGTTGCTTGCTGCCGGCATTCCCATTGAAGGTTTACCCCTGCTATTTGCCTTGGACAGAATTTTCGACATGATCCGCACCGCGCTAAATATTACCGGTGATGCCGCATGCGCAGTAATCGTAGATACGATTGCCATTGATGCTGATGCCGTTGAAGAGCGGCCAATAGAAAATACGGCCAAATAAAGCTGCGCTTTACAGCAAAAGAAAAAGGTGGCCTTTGCCACCTTTTTAGTCTTGTTAGCAACTCGAACAACACGCTACTGTGATTGTGTAGCGCCTTTGTTTTTCACATACTTTTCAAGCCACTGATCTTGTTCCCAAAGCGTGTGCAAAACACTTTCCTTGGCACGATATCCATGACTCTCTTTAGGCAACATAACTAAACGTGTCACCGCGCCTAAGCCTTTAAGCGCGTTAAAATAACGCTCACTTTGCATTGGGTATGTACCGGAATTATTGTCAGCCTCACCATGAATAAGTAAAAGCGGGGTTTTCATTTTTTCAGCATGCATAAATGGCGACATGGTGTAATACACCTCTGGTGCATCCCAGTAATGGCGCTCCTCCGACTGAAAACCAAATGGTGTGAGTGTGCGGTTGTAAGCACCAGAACGTGCAATCCCTGCGGCAAATAAGTCAGAGTGCGACAACAGGTTTGCCACCATAAACGCACCGTAACTATGCCCGCCCACTGCAACACGCGCTGGATCAATAATTCCTTTTTGGTCAAGTGCATCTATCGCCGCTTTTGCGTTGGCAACGAGCTGCGGCCTAAAGGTATCGTTTGGTTCTTCATCACCCTCCCCTACGATAGGGAATGAAGCATCGTCCAATACAACGTAGCCCTTGGTAACCCAATAAATAGGTGAACCGTACCACGGGTAAATAAATCGATTGGGGTTTTGCGTGTTTTGACCTGCGCTTGACTTGTCCTTAAATTCTTCTGGATAAGCCCATAAGATCATAGGATAGCGCTTGCCTTGCTCATAATCTGTTGGCAAATACAAAGTGCCCGTTAAGTCCAATCCATCGTTACGCTTGTACGTAATCACTTCTTTTTTAACGTTTTGAATGCTTTCAAACGGGTTTTCAAAGTGTGTTAATTGCGTCAACGTATTGTTTTTTAAATTGCGGAAATAGTAATTAGGGTAGTCACGCTTAGACTCAATTCTTACCAACAAGCGATCGTTTTTCATATTGAAATCACGCAAGTCCTCAAATTTGTCTGTGTACGCGCTTTTATATACGCGCGATGTTTCAAGGGTTTCTAAATCTAACTTATCCAGGAATGGGAACTGTCCTTCAGGTGTAAACCCATCTCCTAACAAAAACGCATTATTTCCTTCTACTGCTAGCACATCTTTAAAATAGCCATTTTTACGGGTAACAAAGTTGCCAGGGTCGCTGTATTTATCTTGATAGCTTCGATTTGAAATAATTTGCTCAGACTGACTTTGGTCTGGGCTAAACAAGTACGTTTTAATATTGCGTGTATTCCACCAATAATCCATGGCGATGGCAACGCTATCGTTATTCCAAATGAAGCGGTAGAACCTGTCTTCTGTTTTAAGAATTTGCTCTGCTTCACCGTTAAACGGTGCTTCCAGCTGCATAAGTTTATCGCGGTGCGTCACCTCAACTTCTGGGTCGCCCCCATCAAGCGCTTCGGCATACACAATCGTGTTGGGTTTGTCGTTGCGCCATTGAACATCGCGAGGACCCGTTCGAACAGCCATAAAACCTTGTGGTAGGTCTTCAATAAGCGGAACGTCTGCGAGCGTTTTTACTAGCTTGCCTTTTTTATCGTATAAGTTAATGCTGTGCCCAAAGCGCTGATAGGTCACCAAGTAAGAAAAAGGTGCTTTGTATTCCTCGACCATCACATAGTCGCCGGCAGGAGAAACGCTAACATCGCCATACATACCTGATGCAAGCCAAGGCGAAGCCTTGCCTTTCAGTGGAACCTTATAAATTTCAGACCGCGCTAGTTGCTCAAAATTAAACTCGTCGTTTTTGTTTTTAAGTAAGTCTTGGTAGGTGCGGTTTTGTGCTTTTTTGCCGTCACTCACTGAAATCGTTGGGCCGCTTGGCACGGCAACACTGGTATCAATTAACGCTTTTCTGTCTTTCGGTACCACTTTAACCAAAAGAGAGCGACTGTCCGCATTCCAATTCAACGTATCGCTCATATTTGCGTTGATAGGTTTGTCAAAGACCTTTCCGGCAGTTGCTGCTTCAATATCAAGCACCCAAAGTTCAACGCCTTTCTTTGCTGTATGAGTGAATGCCATGTAGCGCTGGTTAGGAGACCAAGTAAAATTGGTTAAACGAGGCGTTTCTGGCATACCTTTAATAGTAAGGCTATCTTTACTACCTACCCGTTGAACCTGAAGATTGTTGTAATACGTTACGCGGCTTCCAATATTGGTAGTGGGGTCAATTCTTAGTCCAGCTAAGCGAAGCTCTTCTTTAGATAAATCCTCTATCGACTTATAGTTGTCGCGAAACAACAGCACCATATTCTGTTGTGCATCATCTACCAGTGTCGCTGGAGCTAGCGTAACGTCAACCAAATCGAGAATTTCTTTAGACGGCTTTTGATATTTCAGTGCGTCCTGCGCAAATAGCTGACAGGAGCATGCGGCGAGTAGGACAAACATCCATTTTCTTAGCATTACATTTCCTTAGTTTGAACTTTTGAGGGTAGATAGAAACGAAAAAGCGAGGTGCTGCCGTAGTTATGAACAACTGGCGAACACCTCGCTTCGATCAAGTAGGTAATTGCATACCTTAAGGTGTGCGAGCTTTTTGATTTTATAAAGGGGTTGTTTTCACTGCTGTACCGCTGATGCTCACCATAAGCATACTGCCCTTATCGCCAATCACCTGGTAATCTAGGTCAATGCCAACCACGGCATTTGCACCCATGCTTCTCGCCTCGTGCTCTAACTCAGTAAACGCTAACTTTCGTGCAGTGGTTAGTTCTTCTTCATACGACCCAGAACGACCACCCACGATGTCGCGAATAGAAGCGAAAAGATCTTTAAATACGTTTGCGCCCATCACGGCCTCGCCTACGACAATGCCGTAGTAAGCTTCTATTTTGTGCCCTTCTAATGTCGGCGTAGTTGAAACAATCATGCGTAACTCCTTTTAAGTGAACTGTCTATTTACCGTTTTTTTTAGGGCATACACCCTTTAAGTGTTGTCGTTAAACCACTGTTTCAGCATCTCGACAAGTGCCTTCGCTTTGTCAGGGTCATACGCAACAGTGGGCTGATTGCCCCACACTGGCTTCGGCCATGCACAGTCGTTGTCAAAACGTGCAACATGATGAACGTGAAGCTGTCTTACCACATTGCCAAGTGCTGCTACATTAAGTTTTAGCGGTGAAAACAAAGCCTGTAACGCTTTTGAAGCCAGCGCAGACTCCTGAAGCAAAGTAACTTGTTCTTGTTCTGACAAGTCGATAATTTCCGCAATGTCGTTTTTCATTGGCACTAAAATGAGCCAAGGAAATTGACTATCGTTCATTAACAGTACACGACACAGCGAGAGATCACAGACAAAAAATGTATCATTGTGTAAACGGCTATCAAGTTTAAACATCTAGTTTTTCCAGCGTGGTAGGGACAACGGTTAACAGAGCGCGCTGCCCAATTGCAACCTTAGCATTTGGGAAAACTATGGCTTCACCGTCTTGCTCAGCTACGTACTCTTTACCCTGTTCTGATGCCAGCACAGTGCCCTTAGGGTAGTCAGTGAAGTTGGGAGTATCGTCATCAAAATGAAGCGTAAACTGCTCTTCATTTCGATTAATGACTTGGTTAACGCGATAGATATCCAACTCATTCATATCGACGGTTGGCGCGTACTCGGCCTGGGTAATGAGCTGAGTAATTGCTTTCCTAGCATCTTCGAAACGGCTCATATCATTTTGCCCAAAAGGACGTACCTTGCCTAGTTCAACGGTAAATGCATGTGCATTGAATTGATACGACGAGAAATAGCTGAACGTGGTTGTCGAGCTTTCTGATAAAAGTATGGTTTTAACTCCACAAGCAGCAAGAAATGCAAGCTGCCCCTTACTGTGCACTCTTTCGTGAAGATAAGGATAGACAGCAAACTTTTCATTCTTTGAGGCACGAATAGCTGTGTGAAGGTCGTAGTGATATCGAGTGCCCTTACCTGCTTCAAAGAAAGACGCTACGGCCTCTTCTAACTGCTTGGCTCGCACGCGCTCAGCGTTAACCAAACCCTTGCCTTTAGAATGGGCACCGCTAAACAAACGGTTCATGTTTTCTTCAACAAAACGCTCTGCGATATCCATGGCGGGTAAGTTGCCAAATAAAAAGAGTACGTCGTGCGCGAGCGTTAGTGCGCCGGTAAGAATGCCCTTTACCAGGTCGTCGCAAATTTCTATGGGTGCGGTCTCGTTACCGTGTACACCACATGACAAAATAATGCGCTTCGTTTGCTGAGAAGTCGCAGGTACAGTAAAGCTAATGATGCCAGGGGCTGAAATATCAACTCGTGTGCCATTAGCTAAAGTAAATTGTTGAGCACGTTCAAATAATGCAGGGTTGCGGCGAGAAAGTGTTAAAAATTGGCCGCTTTCGATAAGTTCTTGCATAGGTGTGAGCTTTTTAAACTTTGTCTAATCTAGAATATTTCCAGTGTACCCAGACAGGCCTTCAAAATCACCTGTTCCCACCTTTTTATTAGTAGAGGCTGTAAGCATAAAGCAACGCAGTACACGGTTTACCGGCAGGTATTAAACAAGCTAAACAGGTACGGCTCACCAATGGCTTTGCTTTCTGATAAGGTAAAAGATGTGCGGGTGTCAGGAGGAAATGTAGTTAGCTTTTCGAACTTACTATGCTTGTGCGCGCCTTGGCGAGTTACCAACAATTATTTCCCGTTGGGTTAGTTGAACGAAGTCGTTAAAAGGAATGGCACGAGAAAATAAATAACCCTGACCTTGAGAAACGCCGACATCACGTAATATGTGCAGTTGCTCTATTGTCTCTATCCCCTCCGCAACTACACAGCAACCCTTAGCATGACCAATAACTTTCGCCGCTTCGATAATGGCGCGATTAACAGGGTGTGCTTCAAGCTCCATGACAAATGATTTATCTATTTTTAGGGCATCAAGATCTAAATCTCGGATGTAAGCAAGGTTAGAATAACCTTTTCCAAAATCATCCACAGAAATAGACACGCCCAAACTACGTAACTCATCTAACTGCTTTTTCACCATGAGTGAATTTGATAAAGCCACATCTTCAGTAAGCTCTAACTCAATGAGTGACAAAGGCATTGCGTAAGACTGGCTCAACATAGTCAGTGTAGGCACTAATTGGTTGTCGTAAAGCTGAGTCGGTGAAATGTTAACAGACAAAACAATGGGAATTCTCAGTACGTCTAATTCAGCCAACGCTTTGAATGCTTGCTCCAGTGTCCAATAGCCCAGCTCACTCATCATATTATACGATTCAGCCGCTTCAATAAGGGGGCCGGGAAATAATACGCCATCAAGAGGGTGATTCCAGCGTAGCAGACACTCTGCACCCACGACCTTTAGCGAAGTTAGATCAACTTTCGGTTGGTAGTAAAGCTCAAGTTCATTTTGTGCTAAAGCGCGCTTTAAATCTGCTTTGAGCGCTAAACTTCTCCCAGTATCGGTTTTGTCCGATTTAGTCAGTGCAAAGTAATTTTCGTATTTGTTCTCTTTCGCCTGTTTCAGTGCTGTCTCTGCTCGAGACACGAAGGAAGTGATATCAAAATCACGCTTAATACTGCATACCACGCCAACGTTAAAGTCTGCAATAAAAGCCGTGCCGTCATAGTGCATAGGCGTTTTGAAATGCTCGACTAAGCGTTCGAACATCTGTCGCATTACAACTTCATTGCTTTCATTAGGAAAAACAATGCCGAAAACATCACCGCTAATACGCCCAATTGATACCGATTGCCCAAAGAGAAGTTGAATGCGGTTGGCTATTTCAAGTAGGAAGCGGTCGCCAATGTGAATGCCTAAGCTAGTAGTCACATCAGAAAAACGCACCACATCAACCAACATTAATGAGATAGAAGCGCTGCGAGACGCTTGCTTTGAGATGCTATCGATAAACGCATAGCGATTGGGGATGGTTGCCAGTGATGTGTGTTGGCTCATGATGTTTTCCTTGAGCTTTACGCTTCGAGGTACTAAAAACAACTAGTGATATAAAACCATGGCGATGCGAAAGGCGCAACGACAGTAGCGTATTATTTTGTATACCGTCTTATACTTTTGTACAACATTGCTTTGATATTGGCCAGAAACATGGCTAAAACAATGATTGGTTAGAGGAAATGAATAAAGCTAAACCTGAATTCCTCCCTTTCATTGCAAACAACAAGCGTTTCGAGCTTAATAAATGAAGGTAATAAAAAACCCGGCAAGTGTAACACTGCCGGGTTCTTTCGTTTAGCTTTCGCGATTAGCTTTCAATCTTACACGGTGAAAGTTTCCAAACGCGCTCTACATAGTCACGAATTGAACGATCTGAGGTAAATTTGCCCATTTTCGCTGTATTGATGATAGCCATCTCCGCCCAGCGCTCTTTGTCGCGATATGCGGCATCAACTGCAATTTGTGCATCAGAATAAGCGCGGAAATCTGCTAGCACCATGTAAGGGTCGCCGTTATCAAGCAAGCTTTGCTTAATTGATACCAATGCACCCGGCTTACCTGGTGTGAAGTAATCCGTTTCTAACCAATCCAACACGGCTTTAATTTCGGGATCTTTGTAGTAGTAGTCATATGGGTTGTAGCCATTCGCTTTCAGCTCATTCACTTCTTCCACGGTAAGACCGAAAATAAAGATGTTGTCATCGCCCACTTCTTCCGCAATCTCTACGTTCGCACCATCAAGTGTACCGATAGTTACCGCACCGTTAAGTGCAAGCTTCATATTACCGGTTCCTGATGCTTCTTTACCTGCCGTACTGATTTGTTCAGATACGTCAGCTGCTGGGATCATTTTCTCAGCCAGTGACACGCGGTAGTTTGGTAAGAAAGCAACTTTAATCTTGTTATTTACACGCGGATCGTTGTTGATTTTATCCGCTACCTTGTTAATCGCGTAAATAATGTCTTTCGCAAGCTTATAGCCAGGCGCTGCTTTTGCACCAAATATAAACACACGCGGGTGCATATCGTAATCAGGGTTTTCAAGAATACGACGATACAACGCCATAATATTCAGAAGCGCTAAGTGTTGACGCTTGTACTCGTGCAAACGCTTAATCTGCACGTCGAAAATAGCGTTAACGTCTACTTCAATATCAAGTGACTTGCGAATTTCATCTGCTAGCAACTCTTTATTCTCAAGCTTCACTTTCATGAATTGCTTCTGGAACGTTTTATTGCTTGCAAATTTAGCCAACCCTTGCAATTTGTCTAAGTCGCGCGGCCAGTCTTCTCCAATCTTTTTATCGATTAGCTTAGACAGCGCTGGGTTACACGCTTTCAACCAGCGGCGTGGTGTAATACCGTTGGTTACGTTAGTTAGCTTACCTGGGTATAGTTCATCGAACTCTGGGAACAGAGACGACTTAACAAGACGAGAGTGCATTTCTGCCACACCGTTAACGGCAAATGAGCCGATTACTGACAGGTGGCCCATACGAACCATCTTCTCGTTACCTTCTTCAATGATTGAAAGCTTAGCTTTCATAGCATTGTCGCCAGGCCACTTCTTATCAACCTCTGCCATAAAGCGGTGGTTAATCTCATAAATGATTTCCAAGTGACGAGGAAGGATCTTTTCAATCATGCGCGCAGGCCACTTCTCAAGTGCCTCTGGCAGCAGGGTATGGTTAGTATAGGCAAATACTTTCGTACAAATGCCCCACGCTTCATCCCAACCAAGCTCTGCGCGGTCTACAAGAATGCGCATTAGCTCAGGAATAGAGATAGCTGGGTGCGTGTCGTTAAGCTGAATAACAACCTGATCTGCAAAGCGGCTCCAATCGTCGCCATGAGCACGCTTGTAACGGCGGATAATGTCTTTAAGCGAGCACGAGCAGAAGAAGTACTGCTGAATAAGACGCAGCTCTTTACCCGCTTCGGTTTCATCGTTTGGATAAAGTACTTTTGAAATGGTCTCGGCCTGAACGTTTTCGCGCTGTGCATCAACGTAACCACCCGCATTGAATACGTCCCAGTTGAAGTAGTCAGACGCTTCTGACTGCCACAACCGCAATACGTTTACGGTTTTACCTTCATAACCTACAACAGGAATATCCCATGGCACACCTTTTACAATTGAACCTGGATGCCACTCTTTAAGAACACGTCCGTTGTCGCCGTATTTAGTCTCTACATAGCCGTAAAGCGATACTTCTTGAATTGATTCTGGGCGGCAAATTTCCCATGGATTACCGTAGTCACGCCAGCTGTCTGGACGCTCGATTTGCGCACCACTCTTAATTTCCTGACGGAACAAGCCGTGCTCGTAGTGAATACCATAACCTATGGCAGGTAATTCCATGGTTGCTAGTGAGTCGATGAAGCAAGCCGCTAGTCGACCAAGACCGCCATTCCCAAGCGCCATATCAGGCTCTTCTTCAAGAATGTCTGAAATCTCAACACCCAACTCTTTTAGCGCCCCACTCGCTACATCGAACAAGCCAAAGTTTTGCAGGTTGTTTGAAAGTAGACGCCCCATTAGGAATTCGGCAGAGAAGTAATGAACGGCACGGGTGTCGTTCAGGTAATGACTTTTTTGGGTTTTGCGCAATCCTTCAAGCACTTGTTCTTGAATTGCTGCACAGGTTGCTTTCCACCACGCGTGATTGTTTGCTTTATTTTCGTCGGTGCCTAGCGTGCAGTGTAAGTGTTTAATAACCGCTGCCTTGAATGCAGCTTTATCGATCACTGGAGAGGGTTGCGTCTTGGTCGCTTTTGCGTTCATTTTGCGTCTCACTCTTAAGTAGAAGTGGTGTATACACACCGAAAACGTAATTTAATTACAGAATAACTTCAGAATATGACAGCAATATAGCAGTGCTTAAACGATTATGTTGTAATAATTTTGTTAAAATAACAAAAAATCGCATGAATTCGTATGCATTCATGCGATTTTTAACAATTATTTTACAAAGACAATTTTAAAGCGGTTTATTTTTGAGCTTATTTAATGATTCTTCCTACTAAAGCTTCAGCTTCAGCGATTAATTCCTGTAAGTGGCTTTCACCGTTAAAGCTTTCCGCATAAATTTTATAAATTTGCTCGGTGCCAGATGGACGCGCTGCGAACCAACCGTTTTCTGTCGAAACCTTAACGCCACCTATAGCTGCATTATTTCCTGGTGCATGGGTTTGAACAGCAGTAATAGGCTCCCCCGCCAACTTATCACTTGTGACGACAGATGCATCCATCGCCGAAAGCTTGTGCTTTTGCTCAAGGGTTGCTGCTACGTCAACACGGTTATAAACCGGCGCCGCAAACTTTTCCGTTAACGCTTTATAGTGCTCGCCAGGATCTTTACCCGTAACGGCTAGAATTTCCGCTGCCAGCAAACAAAGAATAAAGCCGTCTTTGTCTGTCGCCCACGTGCTTCCATTACGTTCAAGGAAGATGCCACCTGCACTTTCTTCACCCGCAAAACCAATAGTGCTGTTTGATAAACCTTCAACAAACCATTTAAAGCCAACTGGCATTTCAGCCAAAGGTTTACCCAGGCTGTTGGCTACGCGGTCAATCATGCTGCTAGACACCAGTGTTTTACCGATCTTTAAATCGCTAGGCCATTCTGGACGGTGGGTATACAGATAGTTAATTGCCACGGCCAAATAATGGTTAGGGTTCATTAAGCCGGCACTTTTGCAAACAATACCGTGACGATCGAAGTCAGGGTCGTTGCCCCAAGCAAGGTCAAAATTATCTTTAAGCTCGATAAGCCCTGCCATTGCGTAAGCCGACGAACAATCCATGCGAAGCTTGCCGTCTTTGTCGCGGCGCATAAAGCCGAACTGTGGGTCAACTGCGTCGTTAACTACTGTAATGTCCAAGCCATACTTTTCAGCAATACGCGACCAATACCCGACACCTGCACCACCGAGTGGGTCTGTACCTAGTTTTAAGTTAGCTTTTGCAATCGCTTCCATGTCGATAACGTTCGCTAGGTCTTCAATATAAGGTTCCATGAAGTCTTCTTCACGAACCAATTTGCGTGCGGTAGCTTGGCGAATATCAATGCGCTTAACGTTTTTATTGCCATCGGCAATTAGTTCATTCGCGCGTTCTTGAATTTGCTTGGTTACGTCGCTATCGGCAGGTCCACCATGAGGCGGATTGTACTTAAATCCACCGTCTGAAGGAGGGTTATGAGAAGGCGTAATGACGATACCATCTGCCTTGTCGGTGTTGCCAGCGCGATTGTAACGAATAATAGTACGCGAAATTACGGGTGTCGGCGTATAGCCCATGCTTTCATTGTCCGCACGCTGCACAACAACATTGACACCGTTTGCACACAAAACTTCGATAGCGGTAATCATGGCAGGCTCAGATAACGCGTGGGTATCTTTACCAACGAATAGCGGGCCGTCGATACCTTCTTGTTTACGATACTCTACCAGTGCTTGGCAAATTGCACTGATATGGGTGTCGGTAAACGTAGCGTTGGAAGCTGTACCTCTGTGACCCGAGGTACCAAAAGAGACCGCTTGACCCGGATCATTGATATCCGGTTTGAAGCTGTAATATTGGCTCACTAACTGCGCTACGTTAATGAGTTGCTCTTTTGCTGCATGCTGTCCAGCCTGCGGATGTAATGCCATGAAAAAAATCCTTATTTAGAAGTTTCGTTGTTCTATACCTTGGCTTGCTATTTACCTTCTGAAGAGAAACGCGCAATCACGGTTTCAATAACATCAGGTTGATAGCCTAAGTTACGCAAAACTTGTTCCAGCATATTCGTTTTCTTGGCAGTATTGTTATTGGTTACCACCCAGAACGGGCTATCAGGGATTGCTTTGGGGTTAGTACTGCTGCCGTTTTCCAACAATGCCGCCTTACTTGTCGCAAAGTACGTACGGTTTTTACCTTTTATACTTTCAACACGAGCAAAGTTTTCTGCATTAAGCTTGTGCGCTGCACTTAAAACAAACAAGAACTGGTCAACGCGTTTGGTAAATGTGCCCAGTGCATCTTTCGATACCGCATCAAGAATGTCTCTTTTCGAGTGAGCTTCTGTTGCTGGCGTTGCTGAAGAGACTTCCGGCGTCTTCTTAGTTGCCCTCGAAGTTGCAGGAGATTTTGCTGCCGTTGCTTTAGCTGGTGCTTTCTTCGCTGCGGCTTTTGGCGCTGCTTTTACTGCTGCACTGGCTGTCGCTTTGGTGGGTGCTTTGGCTGGTGTTTTAGACGCCACTTGCGTTTCAGCTGCTGCTTTTGATTCACTTGCACTTTCTACTGTTTCTACCAATTCCGCACTTTTTGATTCGCTTGTTTTTGCAGAGGTTGATGAAACCACACCAGATTGGACACCATGGGACACGGCACCGTCTTCAGGCAAGAGTAAACGTCTTAAAATTTGTGATGCACTCTCACCAATATGCTTCGTTTGGCTGGCGATGAAGGCATATAAATCGTCATCTATTTCAATGCTTTTCATAACTACTTCCTTTTTAAGAGGCACCATTATAGACAACACAGATAAACTACGCAGCACTTAATAACAGATGTTTTGCCGAATCTATACAGATTGTGCAATAAAGTGTTTTATTCGTACCCACAACCGCGTCACATGCGCGTTAGATAATGACTGCTTAAACCGCTTTCTTCTTGTCAAAATTGACAAAGCTCAAGCACTGAAACTTCCCCTTAAAAAGGCACGAGACTCGCCTGTGAAACGCTGATATACCTGCGTATGAAATTTAACAGGCATTTCAATAGAAAGCCTTTCACTATCGTTGCTATTATTAAAAAGTAGTGATCTTTGAACCCCGCGTTGTCGGTACGCGTTATCGTTCGCTAAACATGTAAACTCGAACATGAATTTAAACATCATTGCGCAACATCCTTAAGGAAGCCTCAATCGCTTTCTTATTGTGTAATGTGACAGAGTAATTTTAAACTTAAGTGACAATTATATGCGCCAAGACATCATTAACGTACAACATGCTCTGAGTCAGAAAATTATTGGTAAAGATCACCAGCTAAAACTCGCGATAGCCTGCCTCCTTGCTAACGGCCACTTATTGATTGAAGACTTACCGGGAATGGGTAAAACCACCCTTTCCCATGCGCTTTCCCAAGTTTTTGGCCTTCAGTATTCCCGCATTCAATTTACTTCTGACTTACTACCCTCGGATATGCTAGGCGTAAACATTTTTCATAGTCATGAACAAGACGAGGCAAAGCGCTTTTCTTTTAGGCACGGCCCTATTTTCAGCCAAGTGGTGTTAGCGGACGAGCTAAACAGAGCCAGCCCCAAAACACAAAGCGCCCTGTTAGAGGCGATGGAAGAGCGACAAGTAAGTATAGATGGTGTAACCCATGCGCTGCCGTCTCCGTTTTTTGTTATTGCTACACAAAACCCAAGCTATCAATCGGGCACTTACCCCTTGCCTGAGTCACAACTTGACCGGTTCTTTATGCGTATCTCCTTAGGCTATCCAGCGTGGGAAGCAGAAAAAGCCATGCTATTGCAACAGGATTCATCAGCACCACTTGCACAAATACTAAATGAGGAGAATTTGCGCGAGATGCAACGAGAGGTAGCCGCTATTCATACCAGCGATGCTATTATTCATTACATACTAAGATTGGTGAGTGAAAGCCGAGAAAGTAATGAGTACCCTAACCCGCTATCGCCACGAGCCAGTAGAGCGATACTCCAAGGTGCCAGAGCCTGGGCGTTTGTTTCCGGAAAATCATATGTTACTCCCGATGATGTACAGGCCGTCTTCGTGGCCATTACCGCTCATAGGCTAACATTGTCTTCACATCAGTTGGCACAAGGGCAGCAAACCCATGCTTTTGACGGTGAAAAACTGAGCCAGAAATTACTTGATAGTATTGACCCGCTGGCAGCCTAGCATTCATGAATTACCGGAGCGCTAAAGGTGCGTAGAATGCTAACTTCACTGTCGAATTACCTTAAGCACAGGCTATTGAAGTGGTTAGACAGGCGAGTTCCGGCTTCTCACGAACATCACCTCAACCTGAACAGTATTTTTATATTGCCCAGCGGATTCGGTTGGTCTTTTATAATTTTATCGCTGTGTTTGTTTTTACTTGGTACTAACTACCAAAACAACTTGATGTTACTGCTTAGCTATTTGTGCTTAAGCATTATGCTATTAACGCTGTTTTATACTCACCACAACTTTGCGCGTTTAGCGCTTAAAGCGGCTCCCCCACGTCCGTTTCACTGTAACTTACAGGGTGAATTGCAACTTCAGGTTATCCCTCACGCGGCAGCATCAACGAAAACGTGCAATGGTGTATTAGCAATAAAGTGGCTAAATACAGTTCGCCCCATGGAAACCGCTGTTCATGCAAGCAATGAAGACACCTCAGTGGATCAGCAGACGTACAGCTTTTCTTTAAACGACAATGAAGCTGCGGATACAAAACAAACGCAAACCTTTAGCGTGCCTCTTCAAATACCAGCACGGGGCCAATTTGCACTGGGCAGACTAACCATTGCATGCGATTTTCCGCTGGGATTATACAAATGCTGGACCCACCTCGATTTTGATCAACAGGTTACTGTCTATGCAAAACCTCAAGAAGGCCCGGTCACTATTAATAAGGTTGCCAGTTCTAATGAGTCAGATAGCGTCAGTCAGGTGAACGATCTTACAAGTAACGAAGACTTCTATGCATTAAACGATTATGAAGTTGGACAGCCGCTTAACCGTGTATCTTGGAAGCATGTGGCGAAAAACGGAAATTGGGTTTCGAAATCCTTTACCTCTTTGCAAAACGACAGTTTTGTACTTTCAGTTCCCTCCAACATAGATGTGGAAACTGCCGTGTCGGCACTTACCTATGCAACATTGTCTTGGGCAGGCGCAGACCGGGTATTTGGAATACAGTACAAAGGGCTTAACATTGCCCCTGCTCATGGGGTAAAACATAGGCACGAATGTCTTAGTGCACTTGCTTGTTTGAATTCGCATTCATCACAAGCTTCTTCAACCTCAAATAAAACGGTATCAATATCTTCCATAAAGAGTGAAAGCGCGAGGTCAATAAAATGAGCTCCGCTATCTTAAGCCGTTTGTCACAATTAACCGTTGTTAAAAGCGTGTTTAGCCAACCAACGTCCGTGGCTGTGCTTATGCTCTGCATAGCATTCTCCTTTATTCTTTTTACTCTTACCGCGCCACTTATGACATGGGTAATTATACTAAGTGGATGTGCTGTGATAGTGCGGATGGCAGGCCTTAGTACGTTAAATAGTTTGCCGACAACACGCACGGTTAATTTACTGGCGATATTGGCAGTGTTCGCATTATCGTGGTTTGGCTTCTCAGTAGGTTTGCTTGATAGCATGATTAACCTATTGACCGTCGCGTGCGCTCTCAAAATCATGCTGGTTGAGAAAAAACGAGATTTTCACTTACTTGTATGTACCTGTTTGTTCTTAATCGGCTGTGGATTTATTTCGTCTCTAAGCGTATTTGCGTGGATTGGCTATACAGGAATACTGGCCCTGCTCCTTTTCGCGACCGCCATATATCATGGCGCAGGAATTCCTAAATCAAAAAGTATTAAATTCGTGACCGTGCTTATTGTCCAGGCCTTCCCTATCGCGCTACTACTGTTTTTACTGCTTCCCCAACTCCCTCCGCTTTGGCAAATGCCCACGTCAAAGTCGACTGAAACCGGGCTTTCTGACACGGTGACACCAGGTGATATTGCTTCACTAGCGAGTTCCTCTGAATTGGCTTTCAGCGCTACATTTGAAAGCGCAGAAGATGTCCCCGATGCGCCATCCAGGTATTGGCGCGCTATGACATTAGAACATTTTGATGGGAAAACCTGGTCTATTAGCGACAAACGTAAACAGGCAGAGCAGCAGCTAGCTTACATGGGCAAGTCATCGCCTTTGTCAGTGTTGGCCGAGGAAAACACGGCTCAAGTAATAAATTATGAATTGATTGTGGAGCCTACACAGCAATCGTGGCTGTTTGCGTTAGCGCCTTCGACACCCAACAACCGCGAGAACAGTATTTTCGTAAGAAGTCTTTTTGATTTTACGTTAAGGGCGAATAGCCCAATATCCAGTAAGAAAGCGTTTTATCTGCGCTACTATCCAACTGCTCAAATCACTAGCGGAATAGGAAATTTTGAATCGCAACTAAACCTTCAGGTTTCCATGAATGGCAACCCACAAACCCGGGCATGGGGACAGACACTTGCCAAACAATATTCAGGCGCACAGCAAGTAGTTAACGCAATAATGCGTGAATTCAATCAAGGGGGCTTCCGCTATACCCTATCGCCGAACGCCATGCCTACCGACCCCATCGACCGCTTTTTATTTGAAGAGCGCTCAGGCTTTTGTGCCCATTACGCAGGCGCCATGGTGTACGTGCTACGCGCCGCAGGGGTACCGGCAAGAATGGTGACGGGCTATCAGGGCGGGAGCGCACTTAATGACAATGTACTTCAAGTAAGGCAGTACGATGCACATGCATGGGTGGAAGCATTTATTGATGGTGTATGGGTACGACACGACCCAACGAGTATGGTGGCACCGTCTCGCTTAACCTTTGGACTTGAACGTGCGCTGGAAGAGCTGGGGGAGTCACGTGAAGCCAGTATTTTGGGCGACCTTAGCAACGCAGCTATTTTTGCAACGTTACAAAGCTGGTTGCAACAGCTCGATTACTCGTGGAGTAAGTGGGTACTCGGTTTTGACAATGCTGCGCAAACCAACATGCTTGAAGATTTACTAGGTTCGCTAACGCCGCAAAAAATGCGTGCTGTATTTCTTTCCGCCATCGGCCTAATAGGGCTTATTTTAGCACTGTATTTTTTACCCAAAACGTATCGCACCACGTTGTCGCCCTCACACAGAGTTTTACTAAACGCAATAAAATGCGTTGAAGCGAAAACAGGAAAAGAAAGAGGAAACAAAACCTTGTCAGCCTATTTGGCTGAGGTTAATCCTTTAATAAATGAAGATGCTGCCAAGGCATTAGCACTACTGTGTGAGCTATTTGAGCACGAAAAATATGCACAGCAGACCCAAGAGGCAAAAGTTTATCCAGCCATGAAGCGTCAGCTAAAAATGTTAAAACAGGCATTAAAGTAGGAAATGGTAAAGCAGGTTGCACCTTAAACACTCACAATCCCCCCTTTTTAGTGCAGGCTAATTAATGGTGCCTTGGCGCAAGCGCCTATCAAAACAACCACAATTTTGTGCAAGTCATTGTTTTTAAGAAAAATAAATAAAACATTTGCGTACATTTTGGTTGTTGGCACTTTTTTAGCTTTGTACAAATGAATTACAAAAGTACGAGGGCGCTTAAACAAGTTTTAGGTGCTAACGGGCTTTAGAGTACAACGGCGTACATATAACTAACGGTTTATTTGTTAGCTACTACAATGCATGAGTTTCGGACAAAGGCGTCCCCAGTTCTTTCTTACGAGAGCGCTGCGGACGCCTTTTTTTGATCTTCTGGAACGCACTGAAACAGTAAACCACAACACATAACTGACAACTTATTAATAACGACAACGTGAGGTGAAACCATGGCTTATCTTCTCCCCGCTGAGTTTGCAACCAAGATGGTAGATGCAGGCGAAGCCAAAATTTATATGTCTACACGAGATACTTTAATCCGCGCTTATATGGCAGGTGCAATCCTGGCTTTGGCTGCTGTTTTTGCCGTTACCATTGCCGTTCAAACCGGCGTGTTTCTTCTTGGCGCAGTGTTGTTCCCAGTGGGTTTCTGTATGCTTTATCTAATGGGGTTTGACCTATTAACCGGCGTGTTCGTACTTACCCCACTTGCTTGGCTTGCACAGCGACCTGGCGTCACGCCAAAACAAATTCTACGGAATTGGGGGTTAGTATTTTTAGGTAACTTTGGTGGCGCATTAACCGTTGCCTTTATGATGTCGTTTATTTTTACCATGGGGTATAACGTGGATGGCGGTGCCATTGCGACTAAGGTAGCCAGCATTGGCGAAGCTCGTACATTGGGCTATGCAGAACACGGCGTTGCTGGATGGTTCACCATTTTCATTCGCGGCATGCTGTGTAACTGGATGGTGTCGCTAGGCGTAGTGGGAGCAATGATTTCAACCCACGTCAGCGGAAAAGTATTAGCCATGTGGATGCCAATCATGCTGTTCTTCTTTATGGGCTTTGAACACTCAGTAGTAAACATGTTCCTTTTCCCATTTGGACTTATTATGGGCGGCGACTTCTCGGTTATGGACTACTTCATTTGGAACGAGATCCCAACTGCACTCGGAAACCTTGTTGGGGGCCTCGCCTTTACTGGACTAACCCTATACACCACCCATGTTAAGACGCTACCAAAACGTACTATCCCTGTTGATAAGGCCGCTGCCTCGCAAACACTACCTATTTAATTAAGGCACTTATATTAAAGCCATCATGCCTTGTCCCTATAAGGCATGATGGCGTTATCCACTCTCCTTGGACGTAACTAATTGGGCTCAAGATTAAATATGCAGGTAAGAAGCAATAAAACATGAATGAGCAAGCCCCGCTTAACGCCCCATTTAATCCGCCAGCTAACACGCTCAGTGTAAGTGCATTTTCTACAGCCGGCGTAAAAGCGATAAACCAGGATGCATACGCTTTCCATGTTTCTGATAACCCAAATCAAAGCAGTGTTTTTGTTATCGCTGACGGTGTGAGTAGCAGTACGGTTAGTCAGATTGCTAGTGACTTTGCGACCAGGCAGTTTATTAGACTGTTTAACATGGCGCCGGAACAATGGTCAGTTAAGTCGCGCGCAGAAACCATTATCAAAGAAATAAACGCGCTACTTTATACTCGTACGCAGAAAAGCCCCTTTTGCTATACACCAGAAAAAGGTTATGTGTGCACGTTTACAGTGGCAGTGGTAACGGGCAATCGCGTGGATGTGTTTCATGTGGGGGATTGCCAAATTCAAGTTCTTTCTAAGAACGCACAATCGCCTATCTTACTCACAAAACCTCATCGTCAAGTATCGGAAAGTGAGCCTTCGCAGAGTTACCTTACTAAGGCTTTAGGTGTTCAAACGAACATAGACATCGATCATACAACGCTCACCCTGAATTCATCGAGTACGCTTTCGATAAGTAGCGATGGGGTTTATGAATTTGTATCATTACCTAGCATTCTAAAGAAAATCAATGAGTCCGAAACGCTTCCTGAAAACCAAGCTGCGTTGGTAGTACATGAGGCATTTACTAGAGGAAGCGATGACAACCTCACCTTACTTCTCGTAAAGGTTCTTGTAGCTAGCGCTGATGGCCTAAACGTTCACAGTCACCCACCGTATGCCGGCGTTTCAAGTTCACCTCATTCATCTGTACTTAACAGGCCGTTGGGCGACCAGCTGATAACCAATTCCGAGGTATCTGATGCTGTGGTTAATTACTCAAATCAGCAGTCTGATTTACAAGTATGCGAAGAACCCGCTACCGCCAATCTTTCAACGGGTGATGAAATTGATGGGTTGAAGTTAGAGCGACAGCTTTATACGTCAGCCCGAAGTCATGTTTTTATCGCCACCCATTCGTTTTGTGAAGCTATAAACACAAACAGCCCTGTGGTTGTAAAAACGCCGGCTACCGACTTTACCCTATCACCGGAAATGCTAAATGGGTTCTTAATAGAAAGCTGGTTTGCGAGACGGATTAATTCGTCACATGTTATTAAAAGCCCAACGTTTATTGATTTGGGTTTACCGTACTCTCCCTCTGCTTTTTACAGCGTTAGTGAGTATGTACAAGGTCAAACGCTAGCTCAATGGGCTGTTGATAATCCTACGCCGCCTTTAGAGCAAGTTAGGAATATAATTGAGCAGGTTGGTAAAGGTTTACAGGCAATGCACCGTCAGGGAATTCTTCACAGGGATATACGCCCCGACAATATTATTATTAGCGAACAAGGGCACTGTACTATTATAGACTTGGGCTCAGCAGCCTTAGCCGATGCCCCAAGCCTTTATAGTGACACACCTATTCCTGGCGCGGCACTTTTTGCCGCACCTGAGTACTTTATAGGAAACGTCGGCTCAGAGCGCTCTGATCTGTTCTCCTTAGCCGTACTCACCTACTATCTTTTGTGCGGTCGCTACCCTTATCGTACAAAGCTCGCTCACTGTCGCACCTTGGCCGAGCAGAAAAAGTTAACATACCAAACCGCACTAGACCCTAAACGACCTATACCCAATTGGGTTGATAGCGCCCTTAAACGCGCTTTACATGTGAACCCTGACAAACGCTTCTCAACACTATCTGAGTTTCTCTTTTCGCTTCGCTACCCAAATCCATCACAACATACGGAGTACGAGCCGTTAGTAAAACGACACCCTCTTTTTGTGTACAAGGTGCTAATACTGGCACTTATTTTCAGCAATCTAGTTACGCTCATTTTGTTTAACTAAACCTTTAAGGAAATGCAAATGATTACATCGAGAACCCAAGTTACCGACATGATCCAGTCAGCCAAGATTTTAAAAGGCATAAAATGGAGCCATATTGCTGAGGTTGTCGGCCAATCGAAAGAATGGAGTACTGCCGCCTGTTTAGGCCAGATGGCCATGACAAAGCAGCAAGCTGAAGCCGTGGGCGAATTACTTGAGCTTACCGACGAAGCGATTGCCTGGCTTCAAATTGTGCCTTACAAAGGCTCGTTACCAACAGAAGTCCCTACTGACCCGCTAATTTATCGCTGGTATGAATTGGTGAATGTGTATGGCACTACCTTAAAGGAATTAATTCATGAAGAGTTTGGCGACGGCATCATGAGCGCCATTGATTTTTCTATGGATTTACAGCGCGAAAACGATCCTAAAGGTGACCGCGTCAGCGTAGTTATGTCAGGGAAGTTTCTGCCGTATAAGATGTACTAAAAGTATTTCAAGACGGGAAATTCGACATAAAAAAAGCCGGTCATGCGACCGGCTTTTTAGTATTTCTTGAAGCGTAAGCTAACCCAAGGTCAGCTTACGTTCGCAAAGGCTAATTACTTAGCAGCTTTACGTGCTTTCGCTTCTTCAATTACTTTGTCAGCTACGTTCTGAGGACATGCTGAGTAGTGGCTGAATTCCATAGAGAACTGACCACGACCAGATGTAATAGTACGTAAGTGACCGATGTAACCAAACATCTCAGATAGAGGTACGTCAGCCTTGATGCGAACGCCAGTAGCGCCAGCTTCTTGGTCTTTGATCATACCACGACGACGGTTAAGGTCACCGATTACGTCACCAACGTTGTCTTCTGGGCTGAACACGTCAACTTTCATGATTGGCTCAAGAATCTGAGGACCAGCTTTTGGCATTGACTGACGGAATGCACCTTTCGCTGCGATTTCGAACGCGATTGCTGATGAGTCAACTGCGTGGAAACCACCGTCGAATAGTTCAACTTCAACGTCTAGTACTGGGTAGCCCGCTAGAGGACCTACTTCCATCATGCCTTTGAAGCCTTTTTCAATGGCTGGGAAGAATTCTTTAGGTACGTTACCACCAACAACGGTAGATACGAACTTAAAGCCAGAGTTAGTTTCGCCCGGACGGATTCGGTAATCAATCTTACCAAACTGACCAGAACCACCAGACTGCTTCTTGTGCGTGTAGCTGTCTTCAACTGCTTGTGTGATAGTTTCACGGTAAGCAACTTGAGGTTGACCTACTTCTAGCTCAACGCCGTAAGTACGCTTCAAGATATCTACTTTGATATCTAGGTGAAGCTCACCCATACCTTTAAGGATGGTTTCGCCTGAATCTTCGTCAGTTTCAACTTGGAAAGATGGATCTTCTGCTACTAGCTTACCGATAGCAAGAGACATCTTTTCGTTAGCGCCTTTATCTTTTGGCTTAACCGCAATCGAGATTACTGGCTCAGGGAAGATCATTGGCTCTAGTGTACAAGGGCTCTTCGGATCACATAGCGTGTGACCAGTTTGAACGTTCTTCATACCTACGATAGCAATGATGTCACCTGCCTGTGCAGATGATAATTCAGTACGGTCGTTAGCGTGCATCTCAACCATACGGCCAACACGCTCAGTCTTACCTGTAGCAGAGTTAAGGATGGTGTCACCCTTGTTTAGCTTACCAGAGTAAATACGTACGAACGTCAAGGCACCAAAACGGTCGTCCATAATTTTGAATGCAAGCGCACGGAACGGCTCGTCAACAGATACTGTTGCAACTTCACCAGTAGGCTCACCAGTTTCTTCGTCAGTTAGATCTTGTGGATCAACTTCTGTTGGAGAAGGTAGGAAGTCGATTACCGCGTCAAGAACTAGCTGAATACCTTTGTTCTTAAATGCAGAACCACAGTATGTTGGGAAGAACGCTAGGTCACGAGTACCTTTACGGATACAACGCTTGATGTCTTCTAGAGACGGCTCTTCACCATCCATGTAAGCCATCATTAGGTCGTCGTCTTGCTCAACAGCAGTTTCGATCATTTGCTCGCGATATTCTTGAGCTTTCTCAACCATGTCTTCAGGGATGTCTACGATTTCGTAGTTTTCAGGAAGGCCTGAATCGTCCCAGATATACGCTTTCATGTCTAGAAGGTTAACAACACCTTTAAACTCGTCTTCGATACCGATTGGAAGCGTCATTACTAGTGGGTTAGCAGCAAGTACTTTCTTAACTTGGCCAACTACACGGTAAAAGTCTGCACCCATACGGTCTAGTTTGTTTACGAAGATTACACGCGCAACTTCTGATTCGTTAGCATAACGCCAGTTAGTTTCTGACTGAGGCTCAACACCGCCAGAACCACAGAATACACCGATACCGCCGTCTAGTACTTTAAGTGAACGATATACTTCAACTGTAAAGTCAACGTGTCCCGGAGTATCGATGATGTTCATGCGATGATCTTTCCAGAAACAGGTTGTTGCCGCTGACTGGATGGTAATACCACGCTCAGCTTCCTGCTCCATGAAGTCAGTTGTTGATTCACCATCGTGAACCTCACCAGTTTTATGGATTTTACCAGTAAGCTTCAAGATACGTTCTGTTGTGGTAGTTTTACCCGCGTCTACGTGGGCGAAAATACCAATGTTTCTGTAATGAGATAAGTCTGACATTAGTTCACTTTCATTGGTTCAGAGTAAAAAAACGGCCGGATTATAAAGGATTTCTATACCAGATTTACACCTTTTTTAGCATAAACCTTAAATTCGTTTGCCAAAATCCGCGCCACCATTAATTCTTTTCTTTAAGTATCAATAACTTATTAATTAATGACACTTTTTTGAAAAATAACAAAATCACACCTCATCTTTTGAAGTGCGAACAATTGTTACTGTAACTTCATCTCTGTCGTGGTAGAGATGCCTCACCTTCACCGCAAATGCATCTTCCAAAGCATTTAATCGGCTTCTTAGCAACGTCATGGCTTCAACTACAGTTTCATAACGTTGTTTCATAGGTAACTTTAAATTGAATATTGCGTGCGTTGCCCAGTGCTTAACTAACCAATCACCCATCAATTTAGCTACCCTATCGGGTTGCTCTATCATATCACATACCAGCAAATCTACACGACCAAATTGTGGTCGATAGGTAAACCCGTCTGCCGCGTGATGTTCAACCAACCCCGTGCTCATTAAACTATCTGCTACAAGTCCATTATCGATAGCTTCAACGTACATTCCGCGCTTAACTAGCTGATAAGTCCAACCGCCTGGGCATGCACCTAGGTCCACGGCACGTCCTCCGCTTCGAAGTACTTTAGTCTGCTGCTTATCACTAAGCATATTCACTAAGGCATCTTCAAGTTTCAGTGTCGAGCGGCTCGGCGCATCACTTGGGAACTTCAATCGACAAATACCCAAGTGATCGCCACTAGCATGACTGGGTAATGTATAGCCAATATGGCAAATCTCAAATGACTCAAAGAAAATATGCAGTTTAGGTTTCCCCAGATTTTCCTTAGACGTAAGCCACCCCGCTTTTCTTAACGCTTGGCGAAGAGGAACCGTAAACTTTCGGCAAAACTTTGCGAGGGTTTTACCTTCTTCTGTATCTGGGTACTCGACGTCTATGGCGCCAAAAATTGAAAATGGTTTTTCAACCTCTTTCAAAGCCTCGAGTACTTGCCCTACTCTGTCCTCTTTCTCTATATCGTCTAGTGTGGCAAAAACTGCCACCAGCTGACGAGGGAAAATACTGTCGTGAACTGCAAACTGAGTAATGGTTTGTTCCAACTGCGAGGGATCGTATAAGTGATAAAGTACAAAGCCACTGTTCTTCTTCGACACTGGGTAGCCATAACATTGGGCTTCACCATATCGAGATGTAAGTTCGTTAGCCGTATCGTTTTCATACCCAGGTCGGCAATACCCTAAAATACTGGTGTTAGACATTATCTGCCCCCGACCTTTCATTAACGCTGTTTTGCCCCTCTAGATGTTGCTTCGTGAACTTATGACCCTTTATCAGCCCAATTACTAACAACACCCAACCGATAATAAAGAACATGCCCCCTAAAGGGGTTATCGGCCCAAACCATTTTATGCCGCTCATTCCTAGCGCGTATAAACTTCCACTAAACAACACCGTACCGGTAACGAAACAAAACGCTACTCTGTTGGCCCACGTTGATGAGACAACCCCTGAAAGGGCTGGCAAAAACAGTAAGGCTAATGCGTGATACATTTGATAACGCACGCCAATTTCAAAAGTGTTGAGCTGCTGTGCAGTTAACACGCTTTTTAATCCATGTGCGCCGAACGCACCTAATATGACCGAAAGGCCAGCTAGCAATGCGCCTGCAATAAGATAAGGTTTAGCAACGGTGGCTAACCCAAGTTTTTCAGTTTTCATTAAATTAGTCGTTCGCTCTGATTTCTAATTCATCATTAATTATTTAAATTGGCTTCTATAAAAGACGCGGTAAGTGTGGCAGCTTTAGCAATATGTTCTTCCTGCGTTTTTCCGCTTGCTTTTCGAGGCTTAAAACTGTGATCGCCGTCCTCTAAATAAGAGCACTCAATCATGGAAGATAACACGCCGTTCTTTTTGTAACTCTCCACTTCGCTCTTCGTACCAAAGGTATCTCGTTCACCCTGAATAATAAGCAAAGGTTTAGACGCCGTTTGCAGATGTTCGGTGCGTGTTTTTTCTGGCTTACTAGGAGGGTGGAACGGATAGCCCAGCGCTATCGCGCCTTTTACATTGCTCACCGCTTCATACACCATAGTCGCCATTCGCCCGCCCATCGACTTTCCACCGATGAACACAGGCAAGTTATGCAAGGCTTTGTTATCTTTACTGCAGGTTTCAATCACCGCAGTAAAGTGTGACATAAGTTTATCGGCTTTATCGGGAGGCCTACGCTTACTGGTAGCTTTTATAGTTTGCATATAAGGAAAGTTAAAAAGCACGGTCGATATGCCTTTTGCAACAAGCTCCGACGCCATCGCTTGCATGAACTCATGTTCCTTGCCCGCACCAGCTCCGTGGCCCAATATTAAGCACGCTATAGGCTTATCGGCTTCATGCAATTCAATGTCAAAACCAGGCTGTTCAGCGGTGGCATTCGATGTAGTCATATTACAGTAAATCCTCTTGTTCAGCTTCAACCAGCGCTAAGATCCAGTCTCTAAATGCAGCAATCTTTCCTAATTCAGCTTGTGATTCCTCACACACTAAATAAAACGCGTCACGACTCTCCACTCGCTCCTCGAACGGCATAACCAGTCTCCCCGCTTCAATTTCTGGCCTTGCAAGTACCGTATTACCCAACGCAATACCTTGCCCTAGCGCCGCTGCCTGTAAAACTAGCATCGAGTGACTGAAAACCGGGCCTTGGTTAACGTTTACGCCAACCACACCTACGTGCTTCAACCAATTCTTCCATGCCGTACGGCTTAAGTCGTGAAGCAGCACGTGATGTCTTAAGTCGGATAAACTGGATAAAGGTTTGGGGCCTTGAAAAAGCATAGGCGAACAGAGCGGCGTCAGGAATTCCCGATGTAGTTGGTCGGCTTGAAGACCAGCCCAACGACCTTTACCGTAATATATTGCAACATCTACATCGTCTTCTAAAAAGCCTTCATCGAAATCAACGGCTTTTATGCGTACGTCGATGTCTGGATGTGCCAAACTAAATTTATGAATACGGGGCACTAACCATTGGCTTGCAAAGCTTGGTGGCATGGCTACCGTAATGGCACCTTTGCTTCCCTTTGCAAGCAATCTTTCTGTCGCGTCTTGTAAGTTCTTAAAGATATCTTTTAATTCGAGGAAATAAGCTTGCCCCTCTTCTGTAAGAAGCAGAGTCCTATTTCTACGTAGAAACAATTTCATGGATAAGAAATCTTCAAGCGCTTTGATTTGATGACTCACCGCTGCTTGAGTAACAAAAAGTTCATCAGCAGCCTTCGTAAAGCTCAAATGGCGCGCAGCCGCTTCAAACGATTTCAAGGCGTTAAGAGGGGGTAAACGTCGGTGCATATATCGTTTTTAATCCAGTGTGACCGAAGCATGACAAATTCATTAGTTTTTCTAATGACAACCCATACTTTTACTCGTTTTATTTTCCACCACCTGTTGACTATAATTTACCCGAAATTAAAAAAGAGCATTTAATTTCAGCATTTTATGATGAACATTTGTTAAACATTTTAACATTCATCAACAATTATTTAATTATTTTTATTAGGTGTGAAAATGAAAAAGTTACTTTTAGCTAGTGTTTCTGTAATGGCTTTTGTGAGCGCTGCTGCAAATGCTAACGCACAACCAGAAAAGATCAATCTACAATCGTTAATCAACACTGCAATGACCAGCGTTAAGATGGCTGAAGTATTGCCAGAAAACGACGCACATATCCTTGTGAAAAAACAATCGAAAGCAATCTTGGCTGAAGAGACGCAAGTTCAGCTTCACAAGAACTTATTAGCAATGGCAAAAGGTGAAGAGCGCGTAAACGTTTCCGAAACGGAATAAGCAACTCACACACCTGATACGCATGCCGGTGCTTGCACCGGCATACGCCATCAATTACTTGCTTAGGTATTGCTTGTATCTAACGCGTCAAAACCTTTCACTAACTCGTCTAATGCTTTCATCTGTTGCAAGTAAGGCTCTAATTTAGCCAATGGCAACGCACAAGGACCGTCACAAAGTGCTTCATCAGGATTAGGATGCGCTTCTATAAATAGTCCTGCCAAACCTAACGCCATCCCACTTCTGGCCAGCTGTGCAGCTTGCGCTCGACGACCGTCTGCAGACGTCGCACGACCGCCCGGCATTTGAAGCGCATGAGTCGCATCAAATATTACTGGCGCATATTCTTTCATTGCGTCCATGCCAAGCATATCCACAACTAGATTATTATAACCAAAGCAGCTACCACGCTCACAAAGAATAACCTTATCGTTACCCGCTTCGCCTAGTTTCCCAATAATGTGACGCATTTCATGTGGTGCTAAAAATTGGGGCTTTTTCACATTGATAACGCTACCAGTCTTTGCCATTGCAACCACAAGGTCGGTTTGGCGCGCTAAGAAAGCGGGCAACTGAATAACATCTACTACTTCGGCAACGGGAGCCGCTTGGTGAGGCTCGTGCACATCAGTGATAAGTGGAACGTTAAAGGTCGACTTAATTTCTTCGAAAATACGCAACCCCTCTTCCATTCCAGGCCCGCGGTACGAGGTAACCGATGAACGGTTCGCTTTGTCAAATGATGCTTTGAAAACGTAAGGAATATTTAGCTTTTGCGTAACTTCAACGTAATGCTCTGCGATACGCATAGCGAGATCGCGAGACTCAAGTACATTCATTCCACCAAACAAAACGAAAGGCAAGTGGTTGGCAACGTCAACGTTACCCACATTAATAATCTGTTGAGATTCAGACATTATCTATTTCCAGTTAAATCTTAAAAAAGAGGTTGTTTAGTGACAGCAACCATCGCCGTTGCCATTAATACAGCAAGTGCTGCTACGAAAAAGCTCCATTTACCCATGGTTGTCTTAGCTTTTTTCAGCGCAAATAACCCAAACACAATATAAAGCACCACACCAACAACCTTAAATGTTAGCCATGCATTCACAAACGGATATTGTGACAGAATAACGCACAGCCAGATAGCGCTTGCTAACAGCACTGTATCAACTATGTGAGGAAGAATTTTAACCCACTTTTTGCTTAAAACAGAGGCATCGAATTGGCTCCATATAAAGCGAAAAACAAACAATAAAATGCTTAAGCCAACGGCGGTCATGTGAAGGTGTTTTGCCATCATGTACATAATGTGTTCCTGTTCTTGTTAGATAGTAAGCCTGCAACTCGTCTCTTTAACACATGGGTTACTTTTCAAGACTACTAGCTCAAAGGCTTGTCAGATTTAAGTTAACCAATCTTAACGAGAAACAAGCTTCAATAGATTAAGCAAACGGTAGCCTAAGTATACGAGTATTGGCTTCAAAAAAAACAGGTGCTTATGAGCACCTGTTTGTCCATTAATTTTTAGCGCCTACCGCGTTATTGTAACGCATAACCTTTCGTAAATAACGGGAAATGAGTTACTTTACGTCAGGGAACTCAGCCTGAATAGCTAGAAAAGCGGGAAGGTCATCTAGCACGCATTGTACTAATTGAGGGTCAAAGTGTTTACCGCTTTCCTCTTTTAGCACCGCTTCGACTTTATCAATTGTCCACGCAGGCTTGTACGGTCTAGCATTTAATAATGCATCAAACACGTCTACCAAGGTCGCTATGCGGCTTTTAATATCAATTTCTTCACCTTTAAGTCCATCCGGGTACCCTTTCCCATCCCAGCGTTCGTGATGCTGTTTCGCAAGCATTGCCGCAAGTTGAATAGTCGGACGGCTGGAGTCTTGCAATATCTGATAGCCAAATTCGGCGTGCTGACGTATTTTGAATACTTCTTCTTCGGTTAACGGCGTTGTTTTTTGCAAAATAGATTTTGGAACGATAGAAGTACCGATATCATGAAGCGGCACAGCAAGGCGCAGCGCGTTAATATCTTGCTCATTTAGTCCGACTTTAGTCGCTAAAAGCTGCGCCATTTCAACCGTTCTTGTCAAGTTGTTAGAGGCATTCGATTCATGCTCTAACGCACGACCTAAGCGCTCAATTATTTCTTTTTGTGTTGCTTCAACATCAACGGTTTTAAGTACATTATCAAAAGCAAGCTGAACACTGTCTGAAAAGCGTTTCACCAGATGACGATCGCTTTCCCCAATTCTTCTAGGCAACCCTGACAGGTACAAAAGTGCGCCATTGTGAGTCTTACTATTGCAATAAGCCACCACGTGATCTTCGGCATAGACTATTTGTTTGTCGCGCATGGCTCTTGCACACAATGCGTATTCCTGAGCACTAATCGCGTCTTTTAAAGGCACCCCTTCCTTACTGGCGTACTCGCCGTTGCCAGCAAAAACATATAATTCGTCGTCACCCAGTTTGTTGTTGCTGGTGTTGATAGTACGCGATGTGGTTGCCACCGCAGTGGTAATGTAGGCAGCATCCTTTGAACAGCCCAAAATAGATGCAAGCTGTTGAATAATACCCTGCATGAACTTTTCGAGGGAACGGGAGGAAAATAAATCTACAGACGCATCTATAATTTTTTCAAGGCCGCGTCTATTTTCTTCGATGACAATAATATCTCGATAAGAGCGGAGGGCTGCAATGATAACAGTAAAAAGTTTTTGCGCGGTGAGTTCGGTTTTCGACTTGTAGTCGTTGATGTCGTAATTAATGATGACATCTTTTTCAGGAGCTTGGCCAGGTTGTCCGGTACGCAAAATAATACGCGTGAAATGATTGTCTAATTCGTTACGAACATACTCCGCCACTTTAAGACCGGCGTCGTCAGTCTCCATAACAACATCAAGTAACACAACGGCGATATCATCATGGGTTTTGAAAATGGCCTTCGCTTCCTCTCCGCTATAGGCACTAACAAACTCAAGGGTTTTGCCATTTAAACTAAAGTCATTTAGCGCCAGCTTGGTAACGGCGTGTACTTCGGGTTCATCATCAACAATGAGTACTTTCCAGCTACCCAGATCATCTACTTCATTTTCATCGTCATCTTCTGCGAAAAGAAAGTCATCATTCATCTGGTACGTCCTGTAGTGTAAGAGATTGTTTATTCTAGCGCTTTTTAGAGTGTGATAGTCGCTTACCAAATACTAATGTAAAACAGAATATTAGCAAGTTTGCAATTAAATTTTGATAACTACAGGAAAGATAATTTCTTTGAAGGTTGAAAACTACTGCCACTGTCCTAGCGTTACGCGGTCATTGTCGCCGTAGTCTTTAATAGTTTTGACGTCTATAAATCCCGCATCTGCAAGCAAAGCGTTAACCGCTGCCCCTTGGTCAAAGCCGTGTTCGAATGCAAGTAAGGCACCTTTATTGAGATATTGCGGCGCGCTATTAATGATGTGTTTGATGTCGTCTAGACCATCACTGCCCGAGGTTAATGCTGTTTTAGGCTCAAAACGCACGTCACCCTCATTAAGGTATGGACTGGATTCTTCTATGTAAGGTGGGTTTGAAACAATAATGTCAAAGGTTTGGCCTGCCAGTGCACTAAACCAGTCACTTTGCACAAAATGCGCATTGGCTATGCTATTAGCTTGGGCATTGCGGGAAGCAAGCTTCACCGCCCCCGCTTGAAAGTCTACGCCAGTAACGGATGCTTCTGGCAGTTCGCTCGCTAATGCCAACGCAATAGCGCCCGTACCGGTTCCCAAATCACAGATTGATAAGGGTGCAGAGGATTGTTGATTTGCCCAATTAAGCACCTGCTCAACCAATACTTCAGTATCCGGTCGTGGAATTAATGTATCTGGCGAGGTAAACAGTGACAGGGTCCAGAAATCACGCTTGCCGATAATATACGCCACGGGCTCACCCCGTTTACGCTTGGCCACATCCGCTTCAAATTGCGCTTTCTGGTCGGCATCCAAGGTTTTATCAGGCCATGTGAATAGATAAGTTTGTGACTTACCTAGAATGTTCGCCAACATGACTTTTGCATCAACAGAGGGTGACTCCCCACCCTCTAGTTGCTCAGCAGCCCATGCTAAGGCGTTGTCTATGCGCATTGTTTTTCTATAAACAGTTTGTGTAACAAGACAGCGTTATTCGTCAGACAGAGAGGCCAGTAGATCGGCCTGATGCTCTTGCAAAATTGGGTCGATAAGCTGCTTAAGGTCACCTTCCACCACTTCGTCTAAACGATAAATAGTCAGGTTGATACGGTGGTCGGTTACACGTCCCTGCGGGAAGTTATAAGTACGAATTCGCTCAGAGCGGTCACCGCTACCGACTAGGCTCTTACGAGTAGAAGCCTCTTCTGCTGCTCGCTTCTCTTCTTCAATCTGATTTAAGCGCGCTTGAAGTACCGACATCGCTTTCGCACGGTTTTTGTGCTGTGAACGCTCGTCCTGACATTCCACTACCAAGCCTGTTGGCAAGTGAGTAATACGAATAGCCGAGTCGGTTTTGTTAACGTGCTGACCACCCGCACCTGATGCACGGAAGGTATCGATGCGAAGCTCTGCAGGATTAATTTCAATTGCCTGCGACTCTGGAATTTCTGGTAATACCGCCACGGTACATGCCGAGGTATGGATACGGCCTTGTGATTCGGTTTCTGGTACACGCTGTACGCGGTGACCGCCCGACTCGAATTTCAATACGCCGTACACGCCATCGCCGCTAACATTCGCAATGACTTCTTTATAACCGCCGTGCTCACCTTCATTGGCGTTAACCAACTCTACGCGCCAGCCACGACTTTCGGCATAACGGCTGTACATGCGGAACAAGTCACCTGCGAATATTGCCGCTTCGTCACCACCCGCACCAGCGCGAATTTCCAAGAAACAGTTGTTATCATCGTTAGGATCTTTAGGCAGAAGTAAAACCTGAAGCTCAGTTTCAAGGCGCTCAATTTCCGCCTTGGCTTCTTTCATCTCTTCCTGTGCCATCTCGCGCATTTCGGCGTCGTCTTCATTCAGCATTTCCTGCGCTGAAGCCAAGTTTTCTTGTGCTTGCTGATAAGCATTAAAGCCTGCCACTACATCTTCTAGCTGACTGAACTCTTTTGACAAGTTGCGAAACTTATCCTGATCGCCGATAACTCCAGGGTCGCCTAACAACGCCTGAACTTCTTCGAAACGCTCGACTAAGTGTTCGAGTTTCCTAACTACCGACTCTTTCATATGCTTTTTATTACCTTATTTATTATCGTCTGACGAAAAGTCAGATAAATCTAATGCCTGTCCCATCCATCGGCTTAACGCCGGGTCATCGTGCATGGCAGCCTCGCGTAACGCTAAGGTAGTTGGGTGCAATAGCGTATTGGTTAATTTATACGCCATTTCTTCTAATACCGTTTCGGCATTTTTACCTTCTGCCAATTGCGCTTTGGCTTTTTCCACAATATCGTCACGCTGTGCCATGCCTTTCTGGCGATACTGTCTAACTAAATCAATCGATTGCTGAGACTGCTTCCACGTCATGTAGTCGCTAGCTTGCTTGTCGATGAGCTTTTCTGCTTCTTTTGCTGCTTGCTCGCGGTTTTCTAAATTCTTCTGAACAATATGCTGCAAATCATCAACGGTATAAAGATAGGCATCGCCTAGCTCGTTAACCTCTGATTCGATATCTCGTGGTACTGCAAGGTCAACCAAAAACATCGGCATGTTTTTGCGCTGTTTAAGGGCTTTCTCAACCATGCCCTTGCCTATTAAAGGCAGTTGGCTTGCGGTAGAGCTTATCACGATATCGAAGTCTTTTAAGTGCTCTGGCACCTGCGATAAGGTAAACACACTCGCATCTAATGTTTCGGCTAAGGCCTCTGCGCGGGCTACGGTTCTATTCGCCACCGCCAAACAGCTCACGCCCTGCTCTTTCAAGTGTTGGGCAACTAGCTCTATGGTCTCGCCAGCTCCCACTAGTAACACTGAACGCTTGGGTAGCTCAGCAAAAATATGTTTTGCCAGCTGCACGGCTGCATAAGCCACGCTTACCGCGTTTGCACCTATATCTGTTTCACTGCGAACTCGTTTCGCCACTGAAAACGTATGTTGAAACAGCTTATCAAATTCGCTGCTCACCATACCTGAGTGTTTTGCATCGCCAAACGCCTGCTTCACCTGACCCAAGATTTGAGGCTCACCTAAAATCAGTGAATCAAGCCCGCTGGCTACACGCATTATATGCTTTACCGCTTCATCTTGCGCGAGCACATAGCTGTTATTGGCAATCTCTTCTACATCTAAATGATGGAAGTCACTTAACCATTGTAGAAGCTTTTGGCCCGTATCGTCTTGAGTATTGACGTATAGCTCAGTGCGGTTACAGGTCGATACGATGACAGACTCTTCTACCCCTTCCAGCTTTTTTAAACTCGCAAGCGCTTCCACCAGAGAATCTGGTGTAAAGGCCACTTTTTCACGAAGTGCTACTGGTGCTGTTTTGTGGTTAATACCGAGGGCGAGTAAAGTCATTAAAATCTGTGCTGGCAACGTCGGAGCGGCATTGTACGAAAAACCCAAAATGATTGAAAGTGTTGGTGAAACTGTGTTCCCATAATGTCATAGCTAAATATGTTTTATTTTTATACAGGTAACACGCCTTAATGATTCGCTTAACTACCCTACTGTTGACCTTTTGCTTTATATTAAGTGCATGTACAACCGCTCCCAAAGGCCCAGAAAACGCGGTAAACCTTACGGCTCAACTTGAAAAGGTTGCTGAAGTTCACCAGTGGCAAATGCGCGGAAAAATTGCATTTCGCCAAGGAAAGGAAGCGGCTAGTCTTAATTTAGTCTGGAAAAACGATTCCGGTGATTTTGATTTCCGATTAACCAATTTTTTAGGGGTAAGTCTGGTTAACCTTAATGTTACCCAGCAACAGTCAGTATTAGAAGCGGATGGCGAAACGTACGTTGATGCCCTACCTGAACCACTTATTTACCAGATTACGGGAATGGTAATTCCGGTGGAATCACTGTTGTCTTGGGTAAAAGGACTACCGCTGGACGGTGATAAATTCACCCTAACTGAAAAAGGGTTGGTTGATACCCTTGAAAGCTATTGCCAAGGATGTCGAAATTGGCAAGTTGCTTATGGTAACTACGGCAGTGTTGAGCTAGATGATGGCACATCTGTATGGCTGCCTCACAGCATAACGCTTACTCAAAACGAAACGCCGGATATGCCTCAAACTCAGCTTAAAATTAAAATTTATCAGTGGACCCTGTAGTGAACTCATCTGTTTCTAAACAAAAAGATTGGTGGCCTTCCCCCGCTAAACTGAATCTTTTCTTACATATTCTTGGCCGCTACGACAACGGCTATCACCAGCTCCAAAGCCTGTTTCAAATGCTGGATTACGGCGATGCACTCGCCTTTGACATAAGCACAGACGACACAACCATACGCATGGAAACCCCACTGGAAGGGGTACCAGACGATGACAATTTAATTGTAAAAGCAGCGCGACTACTGGCAACAAAAACAAAATGTAATAAAGGTGCCGTTATTTCGTTAGACAAACGCCTTCCTATGGGGGGCGGCATCGGCGGCGGGTCATCGAACGCAGCAACCACGTTAGTGGCGCTTAATCACCTATGGAACACAGAGCTAAGTGAAGATGAACTGGCTGAGCTCGGGCTAGCTTTAGGCGCTGACGTACCTATTTTTGTGCGAGGTCTAACAGCGTTTGCAGGAGGCGTTGGAGAAGACATAACCCCAGCACCTCAGCAAGAACAGTATTTTCTTGTGGCGAACCCAAATGTTCACGTAAGTACAGCTGAGGTATTTACTTCGCCGGATTTGCCCAGAAATACACCAGCGATTCGTTGGGAAGACTACAAATTTGAAAAAACTTGGAATGATTGTCAGCAATTAGTCGCGAATCGCTATCCTGAAGTTGCAAAATTATTACAGTGGTTGGTACACTACGCACCGTCGCGAATGACGGGCACAGGTGCATGCGTGTTTGCCACTTTTTCTGACTACACTTTAGCCGAGCAAGTTAGGGCTCAAATGCCTGAATCTTGGCAGAGTTTTGTCGCAAAAGGTGTGAATCGCTCACCACTATTAGACAAATTAGAACAACAAAAATAGCGTGTACGCCACATCGGACAAGAACTTAAAAATTGGGGTATAGCCAAGTTGGTAAGGCAGCGGGTTTTGATCCCGCCATTCGTAGGTTCGAGTCCTGCTACCCCAGCCAAACCTCTTTTATCAACGCACTGAGGAACCACTTGTGCCAGATATGAAGCTCTTTGCAGGTAATGCCGTACCAGAACTTGCCCAGAAAGTTGCCGATCGCCTCTACACCAAACTTGGAAATGCCAAAGTTGGCCGTTTCAGTGACGGTGAAATCAGCGTAGAAATTCATGAAAACGTCCGTGGCTCGGACGTTTTTATTATCCAGTCTACGTGTGCGCCTACTAACGATAACCTTATGGAACTTATTGTGATGATCGACGCACTACGTCGCGCATCAGCTGGTCGTATTACAGCAGTAATTCCTTACTTTGGTTATGCACGTCAAGACCGTCGTGTTCGTTCAGCTAGGGTGCCAATTACTGCGAAAGTAGTTGCTGACTTCCTGTCTAACGTTGGTGTTGACCGCGTACTTACTATCGACCTACATGCCGAACAGATTCAAGGTTTCTTTGATGTTCCAGTGGATAACGCATTCGGTACTCCTATCCTTCTTGCTGACATGGTAAGACGTGACTTTGCCGACCCTGTAGTCGTTTCTCCTGATATTGGCGGTGTTGTACGTGCTCGTGCTACTGCGAAACTACTTAACGACACCGACCTTGCCATTATCGATAAGCGTCGCCCTAAAGCGAACGTGGCTCAAGTAATGAACATCATTGGTGACGTAAAAGACAGAGACTGCATCATTGTCGATGACATGATTGATACAGGCGGCACACTTGCAAAAGCAGCCGAAGCCCTTAAAGCACATGGCGCGCGCCGTGTTTATGCTTACGCGACTCACGCTATCTTCTCAGGTAACGCTGCAAATAATCTTAAAGAGTCTGTTATTGACGAAATTATCGTTACCGACTCTATCCCATTAAGTGCAGAGATGAAGCAAATTGGAAAAGTAAAACAGCTTACTTTATCTGAGATGCTTGCTGAAACTATTCGTCGCATCAGCAACGAAGAGTCTATTTCAGCAATGTTTGAGTACTAACTCGCACTAAAAAGCGAGTGAGACAATGTCTTTCAATAGCATTGTTTCACTCGCTTCTTTTATAAGAAATATTGATTAATTATCAATTTCGTCTTCTTCATCGTCTTCGGGCATGTCTACGTCTACAACAGGCACTTCAACTTCTTTAGTCTCTGTTCTCACATCAACATCTACCGTATCCACGTCATACTCAGGCAACTCACCGCCCTCAACGTCAATATCTGGCATTTTGCCGTCATCGGTTTTCTTTACTTCATATTCAGGTAGTTCGCCAGACTCCACGTCGACATCAGGCATTTCACCATCATCGGTCTTATTTACGTCACATGCACTTGCCGCTAGTGCTAGGCTCGATACTGCAAGAATTTTAGTTAAATGCTTCATTTTCTCTCCTTAAAAACGTTGCTTTGGATAACCCTAGTTAAAGGTATATTTGATATGTACGACATCAACTTCGGATTAATCGTAGGTAACCCTATCGGTGTCATTACATAAACCATCGTGAATGTAGCAGGGTCTATGCCAATCTCTTTCCCGAATTCAACTACCGCAAAATACTAAAAATGTTATACCGCCTCGCTCAGTGTAATTAATTGAGAAAATGTGCAAAATAATGCCGCGAACAATAAGTTCAAAAAGCATCTAAATTTCAGCCACTTATTAAAGGTATAGTTAAACGTATTTTTAGAATCAGTTAGTAGAGCGCCTTTTTATAGCGGTAAATACATGCGGCTTTATTCAAGCGTATCCTTGTCTCGTTAAGAGAATTCGTAAACTTTACTTCTATCTTTTATAAGCGCGATTTTCTGCTGTAGTGTAAAAAAAATGTATACGATTCTGTGTTTTTTGTAGAAATTACTTAAACGGCATGGAAGACTGTTTTTTGGGAAAAGAGTTAATGGGCAGTAACACTGTTTAAATTGTGATTTACTGTTTTTTCAGCGCTAATGTTATGACCCTATACTCATTTGATAGAGGAATAAAAGAATGAAAAACAATCGACTAAAACTAGCACTTATATTCACTTCTGCACTTACACTTATCGCTTGCTCTTCAGAAGAAGAGAATAAGGACGTCACAATGGTAGATAAAGAAAAGCAAATACAGTCTGAGACAGAGTCTATGCCAAAAGAACTGGTCGCTGAGCCTGTTACTCAAGCCGAAGCAGTAGAAGATAATGCAAAAGGCGAAGTGACCATGAAGGGCAGTATTATTTATAAAGACCTCGAAGGCGGTTTTTACGCTTTTATTGCTGAAAACGGCGACCGCTATACGCTACATGGCCTAGACGAAACCTATCAAAAGAACGGACTCATCGTTGAAGTAAAAGGCACCCCTAAGCCTGACATGATGACGTTCACTCAGTTCGGCACAGTGCTTCAGGTGACAAGCGTTAAGGTGCTTGATACCAGTAAGGTGATTGATAATTTACAAACACAATGATCAAGATTTTAGTGTGGAATGTAGCAATTAAAACATTTTGCTTTCGTGCTACTAGTGCAATTAAGCACTAAAAAGGAGGATTATTGATGATAAATGCATATGCCGCTAAAGAGCCGGGTGGAAAACTGGAAAAGTTTCAATACGACCCCGGAGAGCTCGGTTCTCACGATGTTGAAATAGATGTTGAAAGCTGCGGCATCTGCCACAGCGACCTTAGTATGCTCGATAATGAATGGGGCATGACAGAATACCCTTTTGTCCCAGGCCATGAGGTTGTAGGCACAATTAGCCAAGTAGGGGAACATGTAACATCTTTGAAAGTTGGTCAGCGTGTAGGATTGGGCTGGCATTCAGGCTATTGCAATAGCTGTAGAACCTGCGAAGAAGGCGATCATAATCTGTGTGCCGATGCTACGATGACCATTGGTGGTCGCCATGGAGGGTTTGCAGATAAAGTGCGCGCCCAAGCACGAGCCGTTATTCCCCTTCCCGATGCTATCGACAGCACAAAAGCAGGCCCTCTGTTTTGCGGCGGTATTACCGTATTCAATCCGCTTGTGCAGTTTGGTATTAGTCCAACCAGTGAAGTGGGTGTGGTTGGCATTGGGGGTCTAGGCCATCTCGCCTTGCAGTTTTTAAATGCGTGGGGATGTAAGGTAGTAGCGTTCACTTCTAGCGAATCTAAAAAGACGGAAGCGCTAGAGCTAGGTGCGTCAGATACGATTAATAGCCGTGATGAAGATGAGATTAAAAAAGCGCGCGGTCGGTTTGACTTAATTATTTCAACTGTAAATGTGAAGCTAGACTGGAATTTGTACCTATCTACATTGGCACCGAAAGGCCGACTTCACTTTGTAGGCGCCACGCTTGAACCTCTAGATATTGGTGCGTTTAACTTAATTGGTGGGCAGAAAAGTGTGTCAGGTTCGCCAGTGGGAAGCCCCGCGACCATTAAAACCATGCTAGATTTCGCTGCACACCACAATATTGAACCTGTGACCGAAACCTTCAAGTTTGATGACGTAAATGAGGCTATTGCGCGATTAAGAGAAGGTAAAGCCCATTACAGAGTGGTGCTGACGAAGTAAACGCTTGTGTAAAGAGTTGCTATGTTCCTAAGGCTTGTTGACCTTATCAAGCCTTGGGAAATAGATAATTAGCGGTCAAGTTAGTCTTCACAAAATGCTTTTTTCTATAAATATGATAGAAGCGCGCCAAGGTGCGCTTCTTTTATTGTGAGTAACGCAAATACTTGCATTTGCTTAGTTGGATATTTTATCTGCCTTTGTAATTGTATGTTTTGGTAGGTGGTGTTAGAATTCGCCGCCCTTGAATTTTGGGTTGGTGTTTTATTGCGCATAGAAAGTTATTTTTAAACGTAATTCACATCATTTTACCGTGGGTTTTGGTCGCAAAAATCCACATCATTAGACTTATATTTTTGGAGACAGACAATGTCTGAAGCAAATTTCAAACTAGACGCTTCTGTTCGTACAGACCTAGGGAAAGGTGCGAGCCGCCGCCTACGTCGCGAAGATAAGCTTCCTGGTATCATCTACGGTGGTGAAGAAGCACCAGTTTCTATCACACTAGATCATAACAAAGTAAACAACTCTGCTGACTTTGAAGCGTTTTATTCTCACGTTCTTGAGATTAACCTTGACGGTAAAGTTGTTGAAGTTCTAGTTAAAGATATGCAACGTCACCCGTTCAAGCCAAAGATCACACATATTGACTTCCAACGTGTAATCGCTGGTCAAGACGTTCACACTAACGTACCACTTCACTTCGTAAATGAAGAGAAATCTGCTGCTGTTAAAGCTGGCGGTATTGCTGAGCACCACGTAACTGAAATCGAAGTTACTTGTCTACCTAAGAACCTTCCTGAGTTCATCGAAGTAGACATGGCTGGTGTTGAAATGGGTCAAACGCTACACCTTTCTGACCTAACTCTTCCAGCTGGCGTTTCTTCAGTTGAACTTGCGAAGAACGACGAAGCTCACGACCTAGCGGTTGTAACTGTTAAGCCTGCTCCTAAAGCGGCTGACGCAGAAGAAGACGGCGAAGAAGCAGCTTCTGAGGAATAATCCTCTTGGCTGATATCCGCCTTATCGTGGGTCTGGGTAATCCAGGCCCCGAATATGAAAATACCCGACACAATGCCGGTGAATGGTTTCTCAACCAACTAGCCGACGCCTACAACGCCCCGCTAAAACCAGAAACCAAATTCTTCGGTAAAACTGCTCGCATTACCATTGCAGGCAAAGATATCCGTTTGCTCTACCCCACTACCTTTATGAATAAAAGTGGACAAGCCGTAGCAGCACTGGCTAACTTTTACCGAATAGAACCAGAACAAATATTAGTAGCGTTTGACGAGTTAGATTTACCCCCAGGTGTTGCAAAATACAAAGTGGGCGGAAGCTCTAGTCAAAATGGCGTACGTGACATTGTGGCTAAAATGGGTAACAACAAGAATTTTTTGCGTTTGCGCATAGGTATTGGTCATCCAGGTCATAAAAGCCGCGTTACCGGCCATGTTCTTGGAAAACCACCAGCAGAAGAAAAAGCAGCCATTGAAAGTGCCATCGATGAAGCGGTACGCTGTACAGAAATTTTGCTGAAAGAAGACCTTAAGCAAGCACAAAACAGGTTACACTCGCACAAAGGGTAAACCTAGCCAGTTATCACTTTTCCAAACTAAGGATCCATACCATGGGTTTTAAATGCGGTATTGTTGGCCTACCAAACGTAGGTAAATCAACACTTTTCAATGCATTAACTAAAGCAGGTATTGAAGCGGCAAACTTCCCGTTTTGTACTATCGAGCCAAACACAGGTGTTGTTCCTGTGCCAGATCTTCGTTTGGACAAGTTGGCTGAAATCGTAAAACCTCAGCGCGTTATTCCTACTACCATGGAATTCGTAGATATTGCTGGCTTGGTTGAAGGTGCTTCTAAAGGTGAAGGTTTAGGAAACAAATTCCTTGCTAACATCCGTGAGACTGACGCTATTGGTCACGTAGTACGCTGTTTTGATGATGAGAACATTGTTCACGTTGCAGGTCGCGTTAGCCCTAAAGACGATATCGATGTTATCAACACCGAGCTTGCACTTGCCGACTTAGAAACAACAGAAAAAGCACTTCACCGTGTTGCTAAGCGCGCAAAAGGTGGCGATGCTGAAGCTAAGTACGAAATGAAAGTGCTTGAGAAGATTAAGCCGCACCTAGACGAAGGCTTGTTACTACGTTCACTTGAGCTGACTAAAGAAGAGCTTGCGGCAATCAGCTACATGAACATGCTTACCCTTAAGCCAACCATGTACATTGCAAACGTGAATGAAGACGGTTTTGAAAACAACCCGTACCTTGATCAGGTTAAAGAAATTGCAGCAGGCGAAAATGCCACTGTAGTTGCAGTGTGCGCGGCAATCGAGTCTGATATTGCTGAGCTTGAAGACGACGAACGCGAAGAGTTTATGCAAGACATGGGTCTAGAAGAACCAGGTCTTAACCGCGTAATTCGAGCGGGTTACAGCCTTCTTACGCTACAAACCTATTTTACTGCAGGCGTAAAAGAAGTACGTGCGTGGACCTTCCCTGAAGGCTCAACTGCACCACAAGCGGCAGGTAAAATTCACACCGACTTCGAAAAAGGCTTTATTCGCGCTGAAATCGTAGGCTACGAGCACTTCGTTGAGTTCAATGGCGAGCAAGGTGCGAAAGACGCAGGTAAATGGCGTTTAGAAGGTAAAGACTATATTGTTAAAGACGGTGACGTTATTCACTTCCGCTTTAACGTGTAATTTCTAAAGTAGAAATTAGCACTGTTTACGAAAGCCACCGCAAGGTGGCTTTTTTGTTTCTTGCGAATAATTGTGAAGCGCACATAGGCCTGATATAACTAGAAAAAAACTAACGGCCTTTGCAATGACTTTTAATCAGTTTACCTCATCGCACTCTTTTACTTTGGCTTGCGGCAAATCACAGCGAGCCAAACGATTTTCAGTACTAAGAACCTCAATTAAAGCGTTATGCTTGTTAAGCCTGGCTAATTTTTCTTTTGCCAGTGAACCTCAAACTAATCCAGTGAATTCACAAATCGGTAGCGATGCTGTTGAAAAAGCACCTGCAATAGCGAGTAACACTGCCAGTTGGTATCAAGTTCCTCAGAGTAATACTGTGACGTTTAAAACTGCATATGGCGATGTGGTTATTGCGCTTCACCCTACCCTTGCACCAAAACATGTGGCCCGGTTTAAAAGTTTAATAGACGCAGGCTTTTACAACGAACAAGCATTTTATCGTGTAGTAGACGGGTTTGTGGCACAGGCAGGCAGCAACGATACTCACGACGCCTCACAATTTTCGCCGACTCTGCTTAAGCCTATTAACGCTGAATTTACCCAACCGCTTAATAGCAATGTAAACGTGGTTGAGAATAAGGATATGTTTGCGCCTAACACCGGATTTTTAGATGGCTTTCCAGTAGGCATTGATAAAAGCCGTAAAGAAATGTGGGGACTTCACTGCCCAGGAGTGGTGGCGTTTGCTCGCAATAGCGAGAAAGATACAGCCAGTACGGAGTTTTATATTGTGATTGGGCAAGCACCACGACACTTAGACAGAAATATGTCGGTCGTTGGTCGCGTACTGCACGGTATGGATGTGCTTCAAAAGTTGCCGCGAGGAAATATGGACAGAGGTGGCGTTCTAGATGATATAACGCAAGAAAGCAAAATTGAGCAGGCTTTTGTGCATGCAGACAACGCGGCACCTTATTTCTTACAAACGCCGCATCATGAAGAATATAAAAAACGAGCGAACACAGGAAGAAACTTAGATAACCCGTTTTTTCATGACAATACCTATGGCCCGCGCCCTATTGACGTATGTTATTACCAAACAAAAACCAGTAACAAAGCGTGGTAAATAGCTAACTTATTTCGTGCAAGTTGTTCAATTTCACGGCTTTTTGCTCGTATTTCGCCCTAATGCGCACACTTAATGAGCATTTAAAAAAAGTTAGTAAAAAAGGGGTTGACGGTTGCCAGTCATATACGCATAATACGCGCCACTTCCTGAGAGGGAAGAGAATAGCAAGGCTACGTAGCTCAGTTGGTTAGAGCACATCACTCATAATGATGGGGTCGCAAGTTCGAATCTCGCCGTAGCCACCAATTCTCACTTATCTCTTTTAGGAAAGTCTAGCTGCGCGGAAGTGGTGGAATTGGTAGACACGCTGGATTTAGGTTCCAGTGCTTCACGGCGTGAGAGTTCAAGTCTCTCCTTCCGCACCACGACTGGGGTATAGCCAAGTTGGTAAGGCAGCGGGTTTTGATCCCGCCATTCATAGGTTCGAGTCCTGTTACCCCAGCCATTCTTTTTTGAATGACTATTATAGCTAGCGTCTACGCGGAAGTGGTGGAATTGGTAGACACGCTGGATTTAGGTTCCAGTGCTTCACGGCGTGAGAGTTCAAGTCTCTCCTTCCGCACCATTTGGGGTATAGCCAAGTTGGTAAGGCAGCGGGTTTTGATCCCGCCATTCATAGGTTCGAGTCCTGTTACCCCAGCCAAATTCTTGAGAAGCCGCTCATTGAGCGGCTTTTTATTGAAGATAAAAGTTTAGGCTACGTAGCTCAGTTGGTTAGAGCACATCACTCATAATGATGGGGTCGCAAGTTCGAATCTCGCCGTAGCCACCAACTTTTACTTATTCCTTAATTGGAAGTCTACATTGCGGAAGTGGTGGAATTGGTAGACACGCTGGATTTAGGTTCCAGTGCTTCACGGCGTGAGAGTTCAAGTCTCTCCTTCCGCACCAATATTGGGGTATAGCCAAGTTGGTAAGGCAGCGGGTTTTGATCCCGCCATTCATAGGTTCGAGTCCTGTTACCCCAGCCATATTCTTGAAAAAGCCGCTCTTTTGAGCGGCTTTTTCGTTTGTACTCATTTTCTGTACTACAAACGCTTTCCCCTTCCCCGTGATTGAATAAATTTGCTATATGCGAGCATAAAACGTCATAGCTTCAGCACGTTTTCATTGTCCAATCATTTAATTGTCGTGCTAGTATTGGTTTTTTATCGATATAGCTCGGCTTATTCTAAGGTTTAGCAAATACGAGTTTGCTTAAGCCGAAGCGTTTGTTCTGACAACGCACCTGTCATGTTCAGTTCATTTCTACACGTCGAGCAACTATTAAAACAATAACGAAGGAAAGTGCGTGATAAACGAATTCGTTTCATTAGTTAACAATATTCTTTGGGGAGACGGTCAGGTACTTATCATTATGCTGCTTGCATGTGGTATTTGGTTTACCGTTAAACTTGGCGGTGTGCAACTTAGGCACTTCGGCCATATGTTCAGCCTATTAAAGGGCAGTAACACTTCTACTAAGGATGGGATCAGTTCATTCCAAGCATTGTGTACCAGCTTATCCGCTCGTGTAGGCACGGGTAACTTAGCGGGCGTAGCGGTTGCTATATCGCTAGGTGGCTCTGGTGCTATTTTTTGGATGTGGATGATTGCTCTTCTAGGTATGGCTACCGGCTTTGCCGAAAGTGTATTAGGTCAGCTTTATAAAGTGCGCGACGAGAACGGTGAGTTTCGTGGTGGCCCAGCTTATTATATCAAGCAGGGTTTGAACAAGACCTGGCTTGCAGTCGCATTTTCTTTATGTTTATTTTTTGGCTACGGCTTTGTGTTTAGCGCCGTTCAAGCCAACACCATTACCGATGCATTAAACAACGCATACTCGTTTCCTAGCGAATACGTGGGCTTAGCTATTATCGCACTTGCAGCGTTAATTGTTATTGGTGGGCTTAGAGGCATTGCCCGCTTTGCCGAGTTTGTTGTGCCATTTATGGGAATCGGCTACGTGCTTGTGGCACTTGCTATAACCTTTATCAATATTTCTGAGCTGCCAGCCATGTTGCTTGATATTGTGAAGTCGGCATTTGGTTTACAAGAAGCTGGCGCTGGTGCACTAGGGGCAGCGATTAAAAATGGTATTCAGCGCGGCCTTTATTCAAACGAAGCGGGCAGCGGCTCTGTACCGCACGCAGCAGCGAGTGCGGTTCCAAACCCTAATCATCCTGTATCACAGGGTTACATTCAGATGCTAGGTGTTTTCTTAGATACTCTCGTCCTGTGTACGTCTACTGCCTTTATCATCTTACTTGCTGGCGGTTCAAGCTCTGACCAAATGGAAGGCATACGCTTAACGCAAGACGCCATGAGCAGTCATTTAGGCGAAGGCGGTACTGACTTCGTGGCAGCCGCTATCAGTTTGTTTGCGTTTACGTCTGTGGTAGCAAACTACGCGTATGGTGAAAGTAACCTACACATGTTCAAGCTAGATAATAAAATAGGCCGTGCGGTTTACACGATTGGTTACTTAGGCATGATTTACTGGGGCGCACAGGCGGCACTACCTCAAGTATGGGCAATGGCCGATATGGCATTAGGCCTAATGACGGTTATAAATATTATCGCTATTGTGTGGATGACCCCAACCATCGTATCTATCAGTAAAGACTACTTTAAGAAAAAAGACAGTGGCGAAAAGGTGGAATACAAAGTTGGCGATTGTGAAATTCAAGGTAGGTCTGAAGATGGTGTGTGGGATTAAGCCCGGCTTTTACTAGGTTAGTGTTTTAAAGTTAGGTGTTTCCACGCTAACTTTGACCAAGTAAGTTCTGGCGTAAGTTTTAGAAAAAGAAAGGCTAACCTCGGGTTAGCCTTTTTCGCTTGTAACAATTGACCGCAAGTAAACCGCTGGTTTTGGTTTACCTGCAACAAACTTAATGGCGGCCTACAACGCCACTGGCAAATGCCCTGTCTTAACCCAAATCACTGTTTCTTCATCAACGTAGGGATGATGCTGGCTCATATGTGGGCTTCTTATCCACGTGCTTTTTGGGTATTCACCATGCTCATCTTTGAATGTACCCGACAGTACGAAAATCTCTTCACCACCAAAGTGCTTATGAGGCTTGAATACCTCACCCACGGGCCACTTAACTAGCGCCACATGTTCGTGCTCAAAGCTGTGAAGCGGCATCACTTGTAAACCGCCCTGCCCTTGCAGCCATTGTGCTTTATTTGTATTTACCCGTACTTCACTCAAATCGCGCTTATCAAACTGATTCAGCTTAACCAGAATCACACAGCCTTCTTTACTGAACGGGCTATGTTTACTGCCTGGCGGGTTACGCAAATAAGTGCCTGCAGGGTAATCACCGTGTTCATCGGAAAACACACCTTCAAGCACCAGAATTTCTTCACCATAGGGATGACTGTGCTGCTTAAAACTCGCTCCTGCTTCGTACTTTACAACGCTAGTTGTATGACCTGACTCTTTTGCTTCACGCTCTAAGGGTTTACGCCATACCGTAGAAGACGGTGACGCTTGCCACTCTTGCATTTGCGTATTAATCGCCAAGCGTTCATCAAAGTTCATATTTAACATTTAGGACACCGATTGATATTCAAGCTTTCTTGCTACTCTACAAAGACCATTACTCTGGTCTTAACATTTCAAAGAAGTTTTCCTGAGAAATTTTGTAATAATCTCCGCGCCCACCACCACGACTAACTGGCGCACTTTTCAGCGTGCTGTAAACGCCGTTTTCTATAAGCGACTTATCAATGTGTACACCCACGACTTCGCCCATAATAAACCAACTGTCCACCGACTCACCTGAGGCCGATTTAAGCTGTACCACATCAGTAAGCTTACACTCCATGCTCACCTTACTCGCTTTTACGCGGGGAACGTTTACTATTTCACTGTCTACAGTGTGAAGTCCAGCGTGGTCGAACTCGCTTTCTTCTGGTGCTAAAGGTTTGCTTGTTGTGTTCATCGCATCAACTAAATCTTCCGATACCAGATTCCAACAAAACTCACCGGTTTCCTGCACGTTTACCAGCGAATCTTTCCTACTGCCTACTACTGAGAAACCAATGATAGGTGGCGTGTAATTTAGAGCATTGAAGAAGCTGTAAGGGGCGAGGTTTAGCACACCCGCTTTTGATTTTGTAGAGATCCATCCGATTGGGCGCGGTGCGATAATCGCATTAAACGGATCGTGAGCCAGACCGTGGCCTTCTTTTGGTTGATAAAAATGCGTTTGTGACAAAACCATTCCTTACTATTTGTGGTAGGGTGAATTATTACTGATATGAACGCTCACATGGCGCTTTTCAAGTGCTAAACATTAAAGGTTGTTTATGACTGCACGTAGTGTCGCTTTTTCAAGAACAAGACTTACTGAGTTGATGGTGCCTTCTTTCGCTAATTTCGGCGGTAAGGTGCATGGTGGAGTCATTCTATCGTTAATGGATAAGGTCGCCTATGCCTGTGCGAGTAAGCACGCGGGGGCATATTGTGTCACCGTTACTGTTGATGGTGTTGAGTTCTTACAGCCCGTGGAAGTCGGTGACCTGCTTCATCTTGATGCTACCGTCCACTATGTCGGCAATACATCCTTAGTGGTAGGGATAAAAGTCACAACGGAAAATATTAAAACCAATGAGGTTAAGCATACCAACAACAGTTTCTTTACCATGGTAGCCAAAGATGACAGAGGCACTCCTGTTACCGTACCTGAACTGGAGCTATCTACTCACCATGAAATGCGCAATTTTATGACCGCTATCCGCCGTAGTAAAATTCGTAAGGAAGCACAAGTTAAGCTACAACGTGATTACGACGCGTTCATTCCCAAGGAAGACGTCGCGCTTTTAGACGAACACCGCTGTGTAGTTACCTTTGAGAAAAATGACTAAGTAACAGGTACAAAAAAGCCAGTTGATTATTAATCAACTGGCCTTCAGCACTCAAGAACCGATGCTACCTAGAAGCGATACGAGACTTTTCCGTAAACAAAACGGCCTGTAAAACCGTAAGGCGAAAAGCCTGAATACGGGAATAAGCGCGAGAACGTAGTTACATCATCCACAAGCTCACGCGTCGTTTCAGGGTACACATCAAAGAGGTTGTTAGCTCCCACAGAAACGGTTAACCCTTCCGTTAACGCAATGCGGACGTCAAGGTCTGTGATCCACTCTGATGGAATGATTTCATTGCGTGCTTCAACTGACGATGGATCTTCCACTTCACCATAACGAGTAGTGCGTAACGTCGTTGTATACCGGTCGTAATTCCACGTAACACCCAAGTTCAGTTTGCTATCAGGCGATGCAGTCTCAAAGCGACGTAGCTCTACGTCATCAAACAAATTGTCTTGATCAAAGCCTGCATTTTGCAATACCTCAGGAGCATCAATAACACTGGTTACTTCGTTATCGTTAAAGTTAGCCCCTGCGTTGAAGTTAAATGCCCCATAATCAGCCGTATTAAGCGTATAGGTAGAAACGATATCAACACCTTGTGTGCGCGAATCTATCGCGTTTAAGAAGAAGCGTGCTTGATTCGCTCCCGTACCTGCAAGTAGCGCTTCTATCCCCTCTCCAGATAAGTTGTTAGACAGCACGATACGATCGTCGATATCAATGCGGTAGAAGTCTACTGTCAGGTTGAAATCTGCTGTTGGCGAGTAGGTAAAACCTGCGCTGTAGTTGTTAGATTCTTCTGCATCTAAGCCTGGGCTACCCAGTGCTTGCGCAACATCGCTTGATGGGGCAAACGTACCAGTCTCTGTCGGTTCGCCATCAACGAATACCGTTGCGATAGACGTAAAGAATTGCTGCTGTAGCGACGGTGCTCTAAATCCGGTTGATACTGACGCTCGAAAAGCAAATGCATCGCTTAACGTTACGCGGTGAGACATTTTCCAATTAAATGTACTGCCAAAATCAGAATAGTCTTCGAAACGCCCTGCTATTGCCACATTCCAGTTCTCAATCACATCCGCTTCTACATCCACGTAAAGGCTATAGTTGTGACGGCTGTTTTCACCTGCAGATTCTGGGGTGAAGCCTGGGAATACTTGCGAGCCAGCGGCACCAAACGGGCCGTCTGCCGGGTCAGTCACTACGCCACCTGGACCAAACGTACCTTGAATGTAGGACCCTTCTTCGCCTGCTGTAATTTCGTAGCTTTCATGACGATATTCGGCGCCCATTGCGAAGTTCATCTCGCTAAAGAAATAGCCTGTGTCTACCAAGCGTGACGCATCGGCGTTCACTATTGTCGTGTTGTATTCAAGCGTACCAGCGTTAAATTCGGTTGGGCTCGTAGGGCCAAGAGAGGTATTTAGTGTATTGATTACGCCGTACTCTAGCTCGTTTCCACCATGGGTTACAGACAAGTCGTAATTCCACACCTCACCATAGCCCTTAATACCCGCTAACAACGACATATCGGTTATGTCTGTTTGAATAGAGGGTAGGAAACCGTCTGGATAAATTTCTACAACGTTTCGCGAATCTTGAGCGCGACGATAAAAACCACCACCTACAGAATCACGGGTGCTGTAGCCTGCGGTGGTATAGAACTCAACACTATCGGTAAGTGCTTTGCCCGCATTGATGAATAAGGCATAGTCTTCCACTTCACCATTGCCGTAAACGTGATTGTAGCGATTAAAAGTAAGCTCACGTGGGTCTAAATTGCCGTCAACGTCACGAGCATAGTTTTCTCGCTGGTCGTAGTCTGAGCGGTTCGCCTGGCCGCGGTCGCGGTATTCACCAGATACATTAACAAAACCATCATCGCCCCATTCGAAGCCTACGTTGCCGCGAAGCGTAAAAGTTTGCCCGTCGGTTACGTCTCTGTCGCTGCCTTCTGTGAATGATAAGTTGCCGTCAGCACCAATGCTCACACTTCCAAGGTTGGGTACACCATCCATTGTGGTAACGTTTGCGCCATACGTTGCCGACACTTCACCGCCTTCTGCAGCATCCTTTAAAACAATATTAATAACACCAGCAATGGCGTCTGAACCGTACTGCGCCGCGGCACCGTCACGCAATACTTCAATACGTTTTATTGCGTTAGCGGGAATAGCATTTAAATCTACTGCCGAAGAACCACGACCCACCGAACCGTTTAGGTTAAGTAGTGCTGATGTATGACGGCGCTTACCGTTAACTAACACCAGTGTATGGTCAGGCGCTAAGCCACGAAGCTGAGCTGGACGTACGTGGTCGGTACCATCGGTAATAGAAGGCTGAGGAAAGTTAAAGCTAGGCAGTAACTGATTTAAGATCATGTTGGTTTCAGTCAGACCCGTCGCTTCTATCGATGAGGCATCAATAATATCGATAGGAACGGGAGAATCGTTAATAGTACGGCCAACGCGACGTGAACCTACAATTTGGATTTGTTCAACATCTTGCTCATCAACTGAGGTTTGCTCCTGTGCAAGCACCGATGAAGAAAAAGACATTCCAGCAATTGCAGAAGCAATTAAGGAAAGCTTGAAAGCAGAAGCGTTAAATTTTGCCTGTTGCATTGTGTTGTTCCTGAATTCTTTTAAATTTTACTTTTCGAAGTGTGTAGTTTTGTATTTTGGCGAAATGAAAACGCTTTAAAATACAATATCTTCTTTCTGAAGTTGGGGTACTGCTAAACGCCAGATTGTCTGATCAGACTTATTATTATTAGAGATGGTAAGCACGCGATGCTTATGGGCTGAGTAAATCACAAAAAGATTCGCTCGCACAATACTAAAGTTGTAATAATTTCTTAATATCGACGACAGGCTGAATTTTAAGGATGAAGCGACGGAATTATCTATTGCAGCGAATTTTGAGGTCTGTTTTGAGAAGCGTTACTCACCGATTTTCAACCTGGTACATCAGCCATAAAAAAACGTTCCTTGAGGAACGCCTCTTACAAACAACTCTACAACGCTACAACTTATGCTTTTTTAAGTTTCTTCTTGAGCTTTTTTAACTTTCCTTCTTGCTTTGAAATCTTAGCCTTAGTTGCTTTAATTTCTTTTTTAAGCTCTTTTTTCTTAGACATAATAGTAATCCTTATCTTGTTTCGTCGCGTTGGCTTCACTCAATTCAAGTATAGCAAAGCCGTTATTGTTCGCCGTGTTTGGCGATAAAATCTCGAATAAAATGCCTAACTTCGCGAGCGGCAGACGTGTCTAATTCTTCACATAAAGTAATAAATTGAGCGCGCTCTTCATCATTTATACGAATAATCATCTGACTATTCTTCTTTTTCTTTTTTTTGTTTTTTTCAGACACGTTGGTTCCTTGCAAACCCACACTCATCCTTTACCTAATCACAAAATGTATAGCTTATGTATATACTGTTCAAGATGTTTTGAACTTTTCACTGCCGTTATTCATAAAAGTATCATGCTGGCGTCATATTAATGCCTTTTGGCTGAGCCAAAGTAATTGCCAGGCAAACAGAATAAACGCATTACGTTTAAATAAAGTGAAGTAAACCATGACACAAACACAATCTATAGCGCATCTATCGTGTTTTATTGAAGCGGTAGCTATCGCAAAACAGAATAAGTGCAGCAATCGTGAAGACTTGAAAGTACTGTTGCAGCAAAAGGGCTATGAAGAGCTAGTTGCCATAGAAACCGTAGAAGAATTGAGTCCTCAGCTGCCTTTAGCATCCTAAAAACTGAATTTTACCTGGATTAGAATAATGTTGGCTGCGCTATTAATTTACACGCTATTTAGCGTTCTGCTGCTCAGTATCTGTGAACTTGCGCGCTTACGCGTGAGCCCGAAGGAAAAAACGGAAGCTTAGCTTCCGTTTGAAAAAATGGGTTAATGCTTATTTCGGCGACCACTCAAACTTCTTGAAAGGCTCGTCAACCGGTGTTTCGGCCAAGTGGTTGGTGTAATTACTCATCACTTTTTGCGCCAAAATAAGAATGATCTCTAAAAGCTGCTGATGCCTGTAACCCGCACTGTAAAATGCATCTAGCTGTGCACTATCAACATTTCCTCGCCCGCGAGTTAAAGCAAGAACGGTGTCTTTTAGTGTATTCAATTTGCTATCAGACAGTGCTTCATCATTACGTAACTCTTCAATCAAGTCATCGCGCACTTTCATACTTTTAGCAATACCCGTGTGCGCAGGCACGCAGTAATGACAGGCATGCTCAACATTCACGGTCTGCCATACAACCGTCAACTCTTCTGCGTTAAACGATGTTTCTTGCGCTAGCTTGTGTAGCACCTGATAACCTTCCAATAGCGTCGGCGCTTCTGCCATTACTGCATGTAGATTTGGAATCATACCAAACGCCGCTTTTGAATTATCAAGTAGAGGCTTCGCTGCTGCTGGCGCCGTCTCTTTCGTATGTAAAGTAAAATCGCTCATATGACTCTCCTATTGATGTGAACTGAAACTGTGAGTATTGCTATGCGCCCCTCACCTCGTGTTAGTAACAATAATAGGTTTACTTGAACGATCGTTCAAGCGACAATTGAACACATGTTCAAAATATTGACATATAAGGTATGCAGCAATGAAATATGACCACGATGACATTATAGAGAGAGCAACAACGCTTTTTTGGCAGCGGGGCTTTCAGGCTGCAGGTATGCGCGATATCCAGCAAGCTTTGGACATGCGCCCCGGAAGTATTTACGCCCGCTTCCAGAGTAAAGAAGGTTTATTCAAACTTGTTGTTGAACATTATGCTGAAAACAGTGCGAGGCGCCTAAAACAAGTGGCGCAGGCTGATTCCCCCTTTACTGCGCTAAGAAGCTTTTTCGAAGCTGCCTTAACTGGGCCTGATGAGCAGCGCTATATGCGCCAGTGCTTGCTAGTTAAGTCTATTGCAGAATTAGAACTCATTGGTGATATTGCCAAAAAAGCGGTACTTGAGAGCATGCAAACCCTCAAGGCTGGTTTTAACAATATTATTGAAGCCTGTATCGAAAAAGGTGAGCTGCCAGAATATACGCCAACGTCAACAGCCGCAGAGTGGCTTCAAAATCAGTTCGTTGGCTTACGAGCGTTTGCCCTACTGCAAGACGAAAATCAAGCAACTATTCAGATGATTGACAAAGTAATGATTGACTTAAAAGGGCAATGGCCACAACAAACGCATTAGTTTATTTACGGTTAAGAGAACATCAAACGCAACAACTGTGCGATAAGTAAAATCCCCATTAAAGGCCAAATCCACTTAGCCCATTTCGCTGCATCTTCATTGCTGATACGCATTTTAGAGCGTTCAATCAGCGGTACAATTAAGGCTAAAGCACCAAACAACACCGCTAGTAAAATTAACACTTCCATTATCGCAACCCTATCGCATATTTAAGCACTTCTTGTTTGGCAGGCTCTATGCGCTGCGCCACAGAAAGAAGTTGGTTTCTAATCCATTTTATGGGGGCAACGTCATTACTAAACAAGGTATAGAAGCCATCCATTGCAGTCATCATCATCAAGTTATCTCGCTTTCGAGGCCTTTCATAATTACTGAAAAGCATGTGAGAAAATGCACCGTCAGTTAGCAAATCGTTTGCTGTAGAGTTGGTTTTGAAATTAGAAGAAACAGAAAGGAATGCTTCTACGTCTTTAAAGCCTAAATTAACGCCCTGCCCGGCAAGCGGGTTGATGGTGTGTGCTGCATCACCAATTAACACGCAACAGCCTTTAACATAGTGAATAGCATGAGAACGCGTAAGCGGAAAAATCGCTTTATCGATAACCGAAAAGCTATTTTTGCCTTTGGTTAATTCCTCGGGGAACGTTTTAAGTATTTCGCTTTCAAGCTGACTAGGTTTTAAGCTTTTTATTCGCTTAAGTTCATCGGGCGTGTCGTACCACACAAGTGAGGCGTAATTGTCGAACATTGGCAGAAACGCTTTCGGGCCGCTCGATGTAAATTGCTGCCATGTTATAGGTTCAACGGCGTTCTCCATTTTAATGGTGATGCCCATCGCCTGCTGTGCATATTGCCAACCCGTTGTGCCTATTCCTGCAGCTTTTCTTACCTGAGAGTTTGCGCCGTCTGCGCCTACGAGCCATTTAGCTTCTAAAGTTCTGCCGTTCGAGAGGTTGACGTTAGCAGTAGTGGTTAAACGAATACCTTCAACCTTTTGACCACTGATGATCTCAACATTATCAAACCGCGTTAACGCCTTGTGGCACCCCAGTTGCAACAATCGATTTTCCACAAAGTAGCCTAATTGGGGCATGTCGATACTGTGTGCGGTAAAGTCTGTTCGATGGGAAGGATCGTCCCATACACTAAGGCCGGTGTAAGGTTTAACGCGCATGGCGGCAATGTGTTCCCAAGCACCAAGCGCTTTTAACAGCGTCACCGATGCTTCGCTGATAGCTGAAACCCTTAAGTCCGGGCCATCCTCAGGCTTAAAAGGTGCCGGTAAATAAGGCTCAATGACGGCGACCTTGAATTGCTGCTGAGCAAGCCCCAGCGCTAATGTAGCCCCCACCATTCCGCCGCCATTTATACAAAAATCGAACATTTATTCTCCTTAAAACACGCACTTGCATTATGTCTTAAAATGCGAAGCGCTGTGAAGTAAAACGTATAAGTGGCTTGCCCCAGATCAATTATTAACGAATCGTCGTAAGATACTGGGAATATGTTTGCATAACAGGTAAAATATGCGGCTATTTTGAACATCTTCCTGTAACTGACATTTCCAGTGATTTTTGCGCGGGGCAATTTAAGTGCCGCAGGCAAAATAACACTCTGGCGGTCACCTTTCACAAACGAAGGTAATACTGCTCTCACTTACAGGAACATTAACAGGTTATCGAATAGTTGTTATGACTAAAAAGCTGTATATCAAAACCTGGGGCTGCCAAATGAACGAGTACGACTCGGAAAAAATGGCAGACTTACTAGACTCAACGCATGGCTACAGTGCTGCAGAAAGTGCTGAAGAAGCCGATGTTATCTTGCTTAACACATGCTCAATTCGTGAAAAAGCACAGGAAAAGGTGTTCCACCAGCTAGGCCGTTGGAAGACACTTAAGCAAGATAAGCCTGAACTTATAATCGGTGTAGGCGGCTGTGTAGCCTCTCAAGAAGGCGACACTATTCGTCAGCGCGCGCCGTTTGTAGACTTAGTATTTGGCCCACAAACACTGCATCGTTTACCTGAAATGATTAATCAACTTCAGGGCGGCGCAAAATCAGTGATTGACGTGAGCTTCCCGGAAATTGAAAAGTTTGATCGCCTGCCTGAGCCTCGTGCTGAAGGCCCAACGGCGTTTGTTTCAATCATGGAGGGCTGTTCAAAATACTGTACTTTCTGCGTAGTGCCTTACACTCGTGGTGAAGAAGTAAGCCGTCCTGTTGACGACGTATTGCTTGAAATTGCGCAGCTTGCAGGTCAAGGCGTACGTGAAGTAAACCTTCTAGGTCAAAACGTTAACGCGTACCGCGGTGAGAATTACGACGGTACGATTTGTCGCTTCTCTGAGCTGCTTGAATTGGTTGCCGCCATCGACGGCATCGATAGGATTCGTTACACCACTTCTCATCCGGTTGAATTTACTGACGATATCATAGAAGCATACGCGTCTATCCCAGAGCTAGTGGACCACCTTCACCTACCTGTTCAAAGCGGCTCTGACCGTATTTTGAACCTGATGAAACGTGGGCATACGGCAATTGAATACAAGTCTAAAATGCGTAAGTTGAAGAAAATTCGTCCAAACATTAGTTTGTCGAGCGACTTCATCATTGGTTTCCCAGGTGAGACCGATGCCGATTTTGAAGCCACTATGGATTTAATTCAGGCTGTTGATTACGACCTAAGCTTCAGCTTTATTTATAGTGCTCGCCCCGGTACACCGGCTGCCGACGCAGTAGATGATGTAAGCGAAGAAACGAAGAAGCAGCGTCTTCACCTTCTGCAGCAGCGTATTACGCAACAAGCACTGCGTATTGCTCGTCACATGGTTGGTACAGAGCAGCGAATTTTGGTTGAAGGTCCGTCAAAGAAAAACCCAATGGAGCTTTCTGGACGTACTGAAAATAACCGTGTGGTGAACTTCGAAGGTACGCCCGACATGATTGGCGAATTCGTTGACGTAAACATCACAGATGTGTTTACCAACTCACTACGTGGTGAAGTTGTGAGAAGAGAAAGTGAAATGGGCTTGCGTGTAGCCGTTTCGCCCCAATCTATCATGGCAAAGCATCAGGCAGATTTGCCAGATGAACTTGGTGTGGGTCAATTTAACCCAGCCTAAATACATTTTTAAGCGAGGAAAAAAGCAGCTTGAGTACATTGGTTAGTAACGAATTTGATTTAGAACCGGCAGATAGCAAACGTTTGTCGAGTTTATGTGGCCCTTTCGACGACAACATTAAGCAAATTGAACGCAGGTTAGGGGTAGAAATTACCTACCGAAGCAACGCGTTCAAGGTGTTGGGCGAACCGCAGCAAATAAAAAGCGCTAGCGAATTACTTAAGCTTCTTTATATAGAAACTCAGCCTATCAAAGGCCGCATTCCTGAGCTTGAAGCAGAACAAGTTCACCTTGCCATCCAAGAAGCCCGCGTCATCGAGAAAGACGCAACTGGCGGCTATGGTAAAGAAGTGAATATTAAGACCAAGCGTGGTGTTATTAAGCCTCGTAACCCTAACCAAGCGCAATATGTGGCAAACATTGTAAACCACGATATTACGTTTGGGATTGGGCCTGCCGGTACAGGGAAAACTTACCTCGCCGTAGCGGCTGCTGTCGATGCACTAGAGCGTCAAGAAATTCGCCGTATATTGCTTACCCGCCCCGCGGTAGAAGCCGGCGAAAAGCTAGGTTTCCTGCCAGGGGATCTTTCGCAAAAAGTTGACCCTTACTTGCGTCCGCTTTACGACGCTCTTTTTGAAATGTTGGGCTTCGAGAAAGTAGAAAAGCTTATGGAACGCAACGTCATTGAAGTTGCGCCGCTTGCCTATATGCGCGGTCGGACGCTGAACGACGCCTTTATTATTCTGGATGAAAGTCAAAACACTACAGTAGAGCAAATGAAAATGTTCTTGACCCGTATTGGCTTTAATTCAAAAGCGGTGATCACCGGTGACATCACGCAGGTAGACTTACCTCGCGGTGCAAAATCAGGTCTTCGTCATGCTATTGAAGTGTTAAGTGAAGTGGACGACATTTCATTTAACTTCTTTAACGCTGAAGACGTGGTCCGCCACCCTGTGGTTGCGCGTATTGTAAGAGCATACGAAGTGCACGATGCTGAACAAGAGCGTCTTCGCAAAGCACGTAAAGAAGAAGCGTTGCGACTTCAACGTGAACAGGCTTCGCAAGACGATAACGCGACACAAACGAAAGACGACAACGCATCGTGAGCGCCATAATTGATGTACAGCAAGCGTTTGAAGGTGACGAGGCTATTTTGTCGGCCATTCCCTCACCTTCAGAGCTTGAGCTTTGGGCTAACGCCGTGCTCACGTACGAAGGGTTAACAGAGCAAGAAGTGACCATTCGCTTTACTGATGAAGCAGAAAGTCAGAGCCTTAACCGTGAATACCGAGGAAAAGATAAACCGACGAACGTTTTGTCGTTTCCTTTTGAAGCACCTCCAGGCATAGATATTAACTTGTTAGGCGATTTGGTTATTTGCGCCCCCGTAATTAGCCGTGAAGCAAATGAGCAGCAAAAAGAAGTGAGCGATCACTATGCTCACATGACTGTCCATGGGCTATTGCATTTAATGGGTTACGACCATATTGATGATGTGGAAGCCGAGGAAATGGAGGGTAAAGAAATCGATATACTTGCGACCCTTGGCATTGCGAACCCCTACGAAGTTAACGATTAACAATTCACTATAAACAGTTGTTATATAAGAACTTTAACACTTAATAACAATAAAACATTGACGACCAGCAAGAACCATTTTAACGTTGGCGTTGAACTAACAATTAAACGGACATTATGAGCGACGATAATCCTCACTCTACCAACGGCTCATCAGGCAAGAGTTGGTTAGATAAACTAAAAAATTCAATTTCTGGCGAGCCGAGAAGTAAAGAAGAGTTAGTATCGGTTATTACTGATGCTGAACAGAACGAAATCATAGACCCACAAACCCGCGAAATGATTGAAGGGGTAATTGGGGTAAATGAAATGAAAGTAAGGGATATCATGATCCCTCGCGCTCAAATGACCACCATTGATGTAGAGCAAAAGGTAGAAGAATTTTTACCCGTTATGCTTGAATCAGCCCACTCCCGCTTTCCCGTTATCAGCGAAGATAAAGACCACATTGAAGGTATCTTATTAGCAAAAGACCTTTTGGCTTTTGCATTTAACGCGGAAAAAGAATTTAACCTTCGCGATATTCTTCGCCCAGCGGTCATTGTTCCAGAAAGTAAACGCGTGGACGTTCTGCTCAAAGAATTTCGCCAGCAACGCTACCATATGGCCATTGTTGTGGACGAATACGGCGGTGTGTCTGGTCTGGTTACCATCGAAGATATCCTTGAAATTATCGTGGGTGAAATTGAAGACGAATATGATACGGAAGAAGATGGTACCGATGATATTCGCCCGTTAAATAAGTCGACTTACTCTGTCAAAGCCTTAACGCCAGTTGACGATTTTAACGAATTCTTTGAAACCAAGTTTAGCGAAGAGGAAGCCGACACCATTGGCGGCATCGTGCTAAAAGCATTTGGTCATATGCCTGAAACCAATGATGAAATCACCATTGGCGACATTCAGTTTAAAGTGACTAACTGTGATAAACGCCGACTTATACAGCTTAAAGTTTCAGTGCCTTCACTAGAATAGTGAATTAGCCAACAAGACTTCTGTTTCAGCACAGGGCGGCGCGGGTTTGAACCTGCTCCCCCTGTGTTGTCATAACAATCCTATTAACCACGATCAGATGACTCCTATGCTGAAACGGTTTATTCCCCACCTACTCCTTTTGTTAAGCGGCGCAAGTTTAACGCTAGCTTTCGCTCCCTTTAACATGTGGCTTTTAACTATTCCTGCGGTAGCACTGGCTATACGTCAGGTCATAAAGCTTAAACATCGCCCATTTCTAGGGGGATGGTTATTTGGTGCGGGATGGTTTGGAGCAGGAATAAGCTGGGTTCATGTGAGCATTGCCGATTTTGGCGGGCTTCCCATTGCAGCATCTATCGGAGTTATGGCGTTACTATGCGGCTATTTATCGCTCTATCCTGCGCTAGCAACCAAGCTAACTGCCAAGTATTTCTCCCCCCATTTGTGGCCAATGACACTGCCTCTTTTCTGGGTTGCAGCTGAATGGCTAAGAAGCTGGATGCTAACCGGCTTTCCATGGTTATCTTTAGGCTATAGTCAGCTAGAAAGTCCGCTGTCTGGCTTTGCGCCAATCATCGGGGAAACGGGAATAAGCGCCCTTATCGTCGTTAGCGCCAGCTTGTTTGCACTAATACACAACAAGCGCACTTTTGCGAACGCCATATTGGTGGCGCTGTGTTTATTTACCAGCGGTTACCTTCTTAAGCAACACACTTGGGTTACGCCTAAAACAACCTACTCCATAGGGATGGCCCAGGGCAATATCGCGCAAAGTTTGCGATGGGTGCCAGAGCAAGATGGTCCTACCATGGACACCTACTGGAAATTAACTGAAAGCTTATGGGATAACGACCTTATCATTTGGCCTGAAGCCGCCGTTCCCAAGTTAGAACCATTGGCCCAACCTTATCTTGCTAAAGTCAACGAAAGAGCCTTCCAAGAAAACACCGCCCTTATTACCGGTATTGTTAACTATAACTGGGAAACAGACGAAGCGTGGAACAATCTTATTGTACTTGGCAAGCGCACGCCAGATGCCGCTTATCCCGACTATCAATATTTCCACAATAACCGATTTTCTAAGCACCACCTTTTGCCTGTGGGCGAATTTGTGCCTTTTGAAGACTGGCTTCGCCCGCTCGCTCCCTTGTTCGACCTCCCGATGTCATCCTTTTCTCGTGGTGATTATCAACAGGCAAACCTTGAAGCTAATGGCATTCACCTTGCGCCCGCTATCTGTTTCGAGATTGCGTTTCCTCACCAAGTGATGGCAAATGTATATGAAAATACCGACATGATCATAACCGTGAGTAATGATGCGTGGTTTGGTCACTCACATGGGCCTGCTCAGCATTTGCAGATTGCACAAATGCGCGCCCTTGAGTTAGGGCGCCCTGTCGTTAGAGCAACAAACAACGGGATTACTGCCTTCATAGACCACAAAGGTGTGATTACAACTCGTCTGCCTCAATTCATGGAAGGCAACATTTCAGCGCCAGTTATCGCAACCAGCGGGTTTACACCGTATTACCATCTTCAAGAGTTGGGCGTTTGGTTTATAGTAATTATGCTATTTATTTGTGCGTTGTATCTTAAGCGGAATCAAAAATACCAGTAAAAGGTCAGCGTACTCTTAACATAACACTTAATAATAATACTAACTCAATGTAGGTCGTATTGACTTCACTGCTTAAGCAAATGGTCAATGCGCCCTAGTTAAGGAAATGCTTGTGAACTGGGTTTCTCTTTTTTCAAAAAAACTACTCACCTTCTCTATTACCGCCATTGTTTGCTCTACTGCTGTTGTAGCAGAGACAACCGTAATAACTGCTGACCGTATGATAGATGTCACTAACGGAAAAGTTGTACAGCAGGCGGCTGTTATTGTGACAGACAATGTTATTACCGCTTCAGGTCGACTTAAAGACCTTGCGCTACCAAATGAAGCAACACGTATAGACTTAGGCAATGCCACGTTAATGCCTGGCTTAATGGATATGCACGTACATTTAACCAGCGATGCAACACGTCACGGGTACAAGCGTTTAGAGGTATCACTGCCCCGCGCGGCTATTACAGGTGTTAAGCACGCTAAAGCAACGTTAGATGCAGGCTTTACCACTGTGCGCAATGTGGGTGCGCCTGGTTTTGCTGACGTTGCGTTAAGAGACGCCATCAACGCAGGCGATGTCGAAGGACCGCGCATGTTTGTAGCTGGGCCAAGCCTAGGCGTAACTGGCGGCCATTGTGACAGCAATCTTTTACCCTATGAGTATGACAATTACAGCGAAGGTGTTGCCGATGGCCCGTGGGAAGTGCGCAAAAAAGTACGTCGAAATATTAAGTACGGCGCTACCGTAATCAAATTCTGTGCTACAGGTGGCGTTTTGTCTAAAGGCACAAAAGTAGGTGCACAGCAGTACACATTCGAAGAAATGAAAGCCCTTATTGATGAAGCCCATTTGCGTGGTTTGACTGTAGCGACTCATGCTCATGGCACTAATGGCATTAAAGCAGCAATTAAAGCCGGTGTAGATTCAGTAGAGCACGTAAGTTTGCTTGATGACGAAGCAATAGAGTTAGCGAAAAAGAACGGCACCTACTTCTCTATGGATATTTACGTAACTGAATATATTCTGGGCGAAGGTGAGAAAGCCGGTATTTTAGAGGAAAGCCTGAATAAAGAACGTATTGTGGGCAAAACTCAGCGGGAAAACTTTGAGAAGGCAGTGAAAGCCGGAGTGAATATGGTATTTGGTTCTGATGCAGGGGTTTACCCACACGGTGATAATCCTAAGCAGTTTGCCAGAATGGTGAAATTCGGTATGACCCCCATTCAGGCTATTCAAGCTGCTACAATTAACCCTGCCCGCTTACTGAAACAAGAAGCTACGCTTGGCAGTTTGGATAAAGGTAAGCTGGCAGATATCGTCGCAGTGCCCGGCAACCCACTGGATGATATGAGCCTGATGGAGAAAGTGGGCTTTGTTATGAAAGATGGACAGATTGTGAAGCAGTACGCCATGTAATGAATGGTCGCTACAAATATTTTAGCTTGTAGTTCATAGATTGTAGCTTGCAGCACAGAGCAGAGGATAATTACTTCGCGAGGTTAATAGCTTAACAATACTTCACACTACATCAGACTCAGAAATAAAAAACGGCGCTAACTTCGTGTGAAATAGCGCCGTTTTATTAACAGTAACTACCTTACCACTGACAGGTAGGTTACCCCGTTAAATTGCACGTTATACATTGCCTGCAGCTTGTATTGCTGTAAGCGCAATCGTAAATACAATATCGTCAACCAATGCGCCACGACTCAAATCGTTAACGGGCTTTCTCATACCTTGCAGCATTGGGCCAATACACACTAAATCGAAACTACGCTGTACCGCTTTGTAAGTGGTATTTCCGGTATTGAGGTCTGGAAAAACAAATACGTTTGCTTTGCCTGCAACAGGGCTATTAGGCGCTTTGCTCTTACCCACACTTTCAATAGCCGCAGCATCGTATTGAAGTGGCCCATCAATAAGTAAATCAGGGCGAAGGCTCTGCGCAATTTTGGTCGCTTCTCTCACCTTTTCTACGTCACTGCCTGCACCTGACGAACCAGTGCTGTAGCTAATCATCGCAACCCTCGGTTCAATGCCAAACATTTGTGCAGATTCCGCAGATTGAATAGCAATATCTGCCAGCTGTTTCGCGTCCGGGTCAGGGTTAATCGCACAGTCGCCATAAACCAAAACCTGATCGGGCAATAGCATGAAAAATACAGAAGACACCAAAGACGCATTCTCGGCTGTCTTTATTAGCTGTAGCGCCGGGCGTATAGTATTAGCAGTTGTATTTACCGCGCCCGATACTAATCCATCTACATCGCCTTGTTGAAGCATCATAGTGCCAAGGGTGACATTGTCTTCTAATAACTCTCGGGCGACCACTTCAGTAACACCTTTGTGGCCACGAAGCGCTACCAAACCTTCAACATAATCCTTTTTAATGGCTGATGGCGATAGAATTTCAACGCCCTCACTTAATACTACCCCTTGCTGCTCGGCTACTCGTCTAATTTCGGTCTCGTCACCTAGCAGTACAGGTCGTGCAAGTCCACGCTTAGCGCAGATAGAGGCGGCTACCACAGTTCTAGGCTCGTTGCCTTCAGGAAGAACTATGCGCTTGTTAACCTGTCGTGCACGATTTGTCAGGTAAAAACGAAAGGCTGATGGAGAAAGCTTTTTCTGACGTGTTACTTTTTGGGTAAGTGAATTTACCCAGCTCGCATCTAAACTTTCCGCGGTGTGAACCATCACCTTTTCAATGCGCTGACTGTCGTCCACTGGCACTTCTTGGTTAAATGCGTGGAGCGCTTGAGCTGTCTGCCAGGTATTGGAGTTTACCAACATAACTGGTAAGCCCGTTTCCATGGCTTGGCGACATAACGCCATGATGTTTTCATCCGGCTGATAGCCACCAGTAAGCAAAAGCGCACCTAATTTGGTTCCGTTTAACGCGGCCAAACAGCACGAAACAAACACGTCGCCGCGATCACCCGACATTACCAGTAGTGCACCTGGCTTTAGGGTATGCGTCATATTGTGAATTTCTCGCGCACAAAACGTCACGCTGCTTAAGCGCCTCTCAGCCAATTCGCCTTCATTGATTAAGCTAGCATTGAGATGCTTCGCTACATCGGTCGCGCGGGGAGACACTAAATCAGCACTCCAGTCGATGTTGCCTAGGAGGCTCAATCCCTTCTTAAAAATAGGAAGTCCGCGTAACGCCTGTGTTCGCTCTTCGTCGTGTTCAGGGGCTTCAATTGCGCCGATATCCGCTCGAAGACGACCATGCTCATCGAAAGGCGCATTAACCTTGTTAAAGATACAGCCCACTACTTTCTGACTTTTATGACCACCATAGGTATCTACAACAATTTCAAGGCGATGGTTTATATCTGTCGTCGAGTCGTTACCCGGCACAGCCACGAAGACGATGTCGGCGTCAAGTGCCCGGCTAATTTCTAAATTCAGACGCTCAGCATAAGGATGATGACGGGTTGTCACCAACCCTTCAATAACGGTCACCGCCTCTTGAACGCTATTTTTTTCAAACCGTTCGATAATTTCCTCTAACAGTTCATCGGTGTTGTCATTGCTGATCATCCGCTCTACGTATTCAAGACCGAAAGGCGTGATGGGCGTAACACTGGCATGATGGGAAATAATTGCCGTAGAGCGCTCTTCACCATTGTCGCCTCTTCGCGGCTGTGCCACAGGCTTGTAAAAGTTGAGCTTTATACCTTGTTCTTCAATAGCACGAACAAGGCCCATGCTGACCGTAGTTAGGCCCACACTGGTGCCCACGGGGATCAACATAATTCTGCGAGACATAGATACTCCTGCTTTTGCTAACGCTTGGCGTTACTAGTTCAATTTACGCGAAAGTTGCAGCTTCTGCGGCAATTACCCATTCTTCATTGGTCGGAACAACATAAACAGCCGTTGACGCTGTATCAGTAGAAATCTTTCCACCTTGACCAAAACGCGCGTCGGTGTTTCTTTGCTCATCCAGGCGAATACCAAAGTGAGCGAAGTATCCCATAGTCGTTTCTCGAATAAGCGACGAGTTTTCACCAATTCCGCCAGTGAAAACAATAGCGTCTAAAGTAGGAACCGATACCATATAACCTGCAATGTATTTAGCTAAGCGATAGCAAAAAATCTCAATAGCCAATAATGCACCTTCGTGACCTTCACCTGCAGCATCTTCAAGAGTTCTACAATCGTTGCTTAATTCAGAAATACCAAGAAGTCCCGACTGTTTATTTAGTAAATCGCTTATCTCATCAACGGTTTTGCCAAGCTTCTTCTGTAAGGTACCCGGTAGACTTGGATCTAAGTCTCCGCATCGAGTGCCCATAACTAAACCTTCTAATGGAATAAAACCAAGACTCGTATCTACTGCTTGTCCTTTTTCAATTGCTGACACACTACAGCCATTACCTAAATGGGCGCTGATGATGCTGGTCTCTGAAACTGGTTTTTCGAGGATTTTCGCCATGCTATCAAGGATGAATTTATGGCTGGTACCGTGAAATCCGTAGCGTCTTATCCCGTGCTCGCGATAAAGGGACATGGGTAAAGCATAAATAAATGCTTTTTTTGGTAAAGTTTGGAAGAAAGAGGTGTCAAAAACCGCTACATGAGGCAGGTCTGGATACGCCTCTTGCGCCGTTATAATTCCTTTTAAGTTAGCCATGTTGTGCAGCGGAGCCATGCTCGCATAATCTTCGATTGCTTTTAACACGCTTTCGTCGACAAGTGCCGCTTGTTTAAATTTTTCGCCCCCGTGTACTACGCGATGCCCGATAGCTATTGGCTGTACACCAGTGCTAGCAATAACCTCTGATATAGCATTTAATGCTTCGGTGTGTCCTGCCTTCACAGGTAATGCGCGCTTTTCTTTATTGCCATTTAACTTAAAAGACAAACTTGCATCACTATTACCTAATGCTTCAGCGATACCAGACAGGCCAGTTTCACCTGTTTCGGCATCAATTATCGCGAACTTTACTGATGAGCTGCCGCAGTTTAGAACTATAACTTCTTTCTTCATGTTTGAAATTTTACAAATAAAAGTGGTAAGACATTTGTTGACAATAATTGTAGCATTTATAAACAATTGAATTGGTTAAACAATTGCTAAATGTTTTATAAAAAACATCGCATACACGTATAGTTTGCAAGGTTTTTTGCATTGTCCTTTCGCGGTGGCTACTCCCAACCACTCTTTTTTAAGAAAATTTTTATCGCATAAAACAAATAACAATCAAATACTTACAAAAAATACTCATTTTTTTTGAAGAAAAATGAAATTTCTTTCTTGAAAAGTATTTGTGCCATTCCTATATCTGTTTTGTCGGCGCTGAAAGGTCAGGTCGACAAAACCGCCGCCGCAAAGTCGGGGCATTTAAATTTTAAACATATTGCTTAATTTTGAGGATATGACTATGCGTACTATCGATCTATCTCCACTTTACCGTTCATTCATTGGTTCTGATCACCTAGCATCACTAATTGATGCAGCATCTCGTGCAGAAAAGCAAAGCACTTATCCGCCGTACAACATCGAGTTACTTGGCGATGATAAATATCGCGTAACCATGGCGATAGCGGGCTTCAGTAAAGACGATGTCTCAATTCAGGTTGAAGAGAACACATTGACAATTACTGGTACGAAAAAAGCGGAAGCAGAAAATAAAGAGAGTGAAGAGCGTAAGTTCTTACATAAAGGCATCTCAGAGCGCAACTTTGAGCGTAAATTCCAACTTGGCGACCATGTAAAAGTGTTAGCTGCAGATATGGAAAACGGCCTGTTACATATCGATATGGAGCGAGTCATTCCTGAATCCAAGAAGCCTCGTCAAATAGAAATTGGTTCTCGTCTACTTGAGAATTAATAATTAGTTTCTTGGTTTGTTTCCCAACTTTTAACGGCGCCTCCGGCGCCGTTTTTTTTACTTACAGAAACAACCTTTGCAAACAAAGGCGTAATGGCTGTTTAGCGTGAGACGACTTCTATTATGTAATCCGCTTTTCCCGACTCACCTGATGTGAAGCTACCTCGAAGTAATTTGCCCGCCAATTCCCCTGTAGCCGCCCCGTCAATGGAAACGAATTCACTACTAGCGATACCGCTTTCGAATTTACCATCATGTTGAAAAGTAACGGTGCCACGCATGCCATCTACCACACCGATGAAAGTTTCAAACCCCGTAAACTTAGCTGACATCTGAGATTGATAGGACATCAAAAACTCGACGCTCGACTCACCACTCATATCACCAGTGTATGTTTGTTTTATGCTGGCGTGAGAAACCTTAATTCCCTCTGATCTTTCACTGAGAGTGTCTTCGTCCCATTGAGTAATGGTAAAACTTCCTTTGAACGCCATGAATATCTCTTTAAAAAATGAATAATAGTTAGGACTGTAAACCCTATCTTGTCAGAAAGAAAAAAACAGTTAGCAAATTGTAACAGGGTGTTTAAATAAACCCTTTTAACATGGCTAAACCCACTGCGTTACACGTGCTTGCGTCTTTTATCTCTCCGTTTATTATTTTCTCTTTTAATTCATCCAATTGAAGTGGTATGACCCGTAAATCTTCCTCTTCAATATCTAATTTTTGCTTGCCCTGTGTTAATCCTTTAGCTACGTAGATGTGATAACCCTGATTGCAAAAGCCATACGCTAAGTATTGAAAACCCACGTACTCCATCGTACTGGCAGTTAGCCCTGTTTCTTCCTTAAGTTCACCTTTTGCAAGTTCCATAGGATCGGCATCTGGGCTACTCTCCCAAGCGCCTTGAGGCAGCTCAAGCTGTCTCTCTTTTATGGTGTAGCGATATTGCTCGACCATGAAAACCGTATTACCTTCGATAGGTAAAATAATGGCAAAGTCCGGCTTTTCCACTACACCATAAATACCTTCGTTTCCGCTGCTGCGTCGTATTTTATCTTCTCTTACACGCAGCCATTTATTCTCGTAGACCACGTTTGAATCAAGCGTTTCAATTTCTGCCATGCTTTACCCTCACTCTTTGTCCTTTTCGTTTCGCAAAAAGCCTGCACTTTCCTCAGTTTCTTTAAGGGTAAGACGTTCGTCGGAATTTTGATTGAATGCACGAGTTTGTTGATTTACTTGATGAATGGTACTCGCATTGGCTAAGTCTGATTCATTGGTAATAGACGCGATGGTTTCTCTACCACGCAAGAACGCTTTGATTTCATCGACAATTTCCTTCAACTCTCCGTCGTTTTTATTCATTCCCATAACAAAGCGCGGCGCTTCCAAGTTGTTCATACCACTAGTGGCAAAAATCGACGTATTAATTCGACTAGTTATGATCCAAGGAGTAATACTGCTTCTTACCACAACATTTTCTGAGCGGGTGGAATCGTGAATTGCCATCCCTGTCGAAACTCTCGACTCGGTATAAGTACCTTCGGTTTTCATGTACATCAGCAAGGAGTTAAAGTTTAGCTCGCCCCAAAACATGTGAGAGGCATTGTTCAAAATACTGCCCGCCGCTCTGAAAGTAAGCCAGGCAAAGATCAACATGAGTAAATTGTTTACCATTGAAAAGGCATTGTTCAGCAGTGCGCTGTTATCTACACCGATGTTAATAACCAAGTGAAGAAGCTCAGCAAGCTGTACGCCGGATGAATAAAACAATACCGCTGCAGCAACCACTGCAACTTGTGCGATAGCACTTAACGTTACTTTAGCGCCTTTGGGTAAAGCCACCCCCTCACTGAGCGTTGGCTGAGTTTCTATCAGTAATTCCCCTTCAAAACTCCCCTTCCCTTCAGCCTGCTCTTTAAGCTTAGGAACAAAGTCTGCGTATATTCTGTTTGGGACTTCCTTGTAACGGCGATTGGCAAGCACGATGTTTTCTATATTGATAAAAATCTCATTGGGATGAACAGACTCTTGCATGTTTGCTCGAAATTCACTAACTTCGGTTTGTGGTGTCACTAAATCCATACGCTTTTTAAGTAGCGGAAACACAAGACCTATTACTACCCCAATACTTATAAACAAATACACGAAATTTAACCAAGCGCTAAAAAAGGCATGTTCTTCTGACCAGGTCTTAAGCTCATCGATATTGCTTCCTACTACGCCGTCAAGGAACACACCCGCACCTAGGGGAACGACGAGAGCCAAACCAATAATCACACCAATCGATAACCCACCTGCCTTGGCAAGTTGAGAGTTTCCTTCGTTGTGTATACCTTTTGCGGTGGATGTCCAATTGGCGACAAAATAGATAAGCAATACCAAAGAAAGAACAGGCATAACGACAATTTTCGCAACTTCGCCAGCAAACCCGTTGCTTACTAGAAAATAAACGATTGCGTAAGTAACTAACCCCACGATAAGAGTTGCCCCCATGGCCAAAATCTCTTGGGCAAGATGACGTAACGGATAAGGTAAGAAAACAAGCTTTGGAAAAATGCTGTGAACTAGACGCGCCAGCCACCCTTTTGGCTCTTCAAATGTCGTATTTCTTCTGCCCATGAGCATAGAATGTAAAGACTCTTTTGAATAAAGCAGAGATTTTTTTTCTGCCTGAGCAGCGTCCTGTTCAGATTTAGAAAAATTGTAGGCTAGTGAAGTGGGCACCGTTCGCCCCACAAAAAAGCGCATAAGCTGCAATATACCCACAGCGGTATGGCGTATACCGGATACGACTAAGATAAAGCCTACCGCAAGTAGTGTGTAGCCTTTTACTTTGTTCGCCTCAAATATCGCTGGTACAGTGAAAACAACATAAACCGCCAACAGTAATGTTAAAACACCGCCAAGTGTCCTAAGCGTCCCTTCTGTTTTAAATGGGTTCTTTATCCCTAACGTCTGGGAACCAAAATCATAAGCCATGATGCATCCTTTCGAAAACAAAAGGAAAAATCATACTTAGACATTACGACATGAGCAATCATTACTTAACGTCTGTCTATATGCACCATAAATCAGAAGATAAGCTATGGATAAAATGAGTTAATAATAAGTGGGAGCGTACAAGAGTAAAAAGAAAGAGAATAGCTGGAAAGTGTGGGGCTGGAGATAGCCAGCAGAAAGGCTCTGCTGGCTGGAGTAATTAAATATACTCTACTTCAATGATCTCTACTTCAACTGCGCCAGCAGGCGTTTGAATAGTAACCGTATCATCTAATTCTTTGCCGATTAAACCACGAGCAATAGGAGAATTTACCGAAATTAAGTTATTCTTAATATCAGCCTCATCATCGCCAACAATGCGATAGGTAGTTTCTTCCTCGGTATCGACATTGAGAATGGTCACCGTTGTGCCGAAAATTACCTTACCGGTATTTTCCATCTTAGTAACGTCGATAATCTGCGCATTCGATAGCTTGCCTTCAATATCTTGAATACGGCCTTCACAGAAGCTTTGCTGCTCACGGGCTGCGTGATATTCAGCGTTCTCTTTTAAGTCACCATGCTCACGTGCTTCGGCAATAGACTCGATAATACGTGGGCGTGTTTTGGTTTTTAGCTCATTTAATTCGTCACGCAGCATTTGAGCGCCGCGCGCTGTCATTGGATACTGACTCATGAATACGTCTCACTTAGCTAGTAATTTAAACAGAAAAGTGCGCCGCGAAGGCGCACTTTTTATTCGTTCACACAAATGTAATAGAGCTAGGATACCTCGTATCCTAGCGTATGTCATTAGTGTTTAAGTCTAGCGTGTAGTTCTTGAACTGACGCCACTTTGTTACGGTCATCAGCAGATTTTGCGCGAATTGTCGCAAACGCTGCATTCATCGTTGTGGTATACGTTACCTTGTTCACCAAGGCTTCACGACGAATGTAAACTGAATCGGTAATGGCTTGACGGCCTTCTGTTGTGTTAATCAAATACGCGTACTCGCCGTTTTTGATAGCATCAACAATATTAGGACGCCCTTCAGATAACTTGTTCACCACCGTGCTCATGATACCAGCATCGTATAACGCAGTGGCTGTACCACGGGTTGCTTCAATACTGAAGCCTGCGGCGACAAGTGCTTTAGCAAGCTCAATAATTTTTGGCTTATCAGTTTCACGTACAGAGATAAGCGCTTTACCTTGCTTAGGTAGCGGAGCTCCAGCACCCAAGTTTGCCTTGGCATACGCTTCTTCAAAGGTATCACCAACACCCATTACCTCACCGGTAGAGCGCATTTCTGGGCCTAACAGTGGGTCAACGCCTTGGAACTTAGCAAATGGAAGCACAACTTCTTTCACAGAGTAGAAAGGAGGAATTACTTCTTCGGTAACGCCCTGCTCAGCAAGGCTCACACCTGCCATCGCACGCGCTGCGACTTTAGCAAGAGGTACACCCGTTGCTTTAGACACAAACGGAACCGTGCGCGCTGCACGAGGGTTAACCTCGATTAGGTATACTTCGCCGTCTTTAATCGCAAACTGCGTATTCATCAGACCAACTACGCCAAGCTCAAGCGCCATTGCACGAACCTGCTCACGCATTACGTCTTGAATCTCTTTAGATAGAGAGTGCGGAGGCAGTGAACAGGCAGAGTCACCAGAGTGAACACCGGCTTGTTCGATATGTTCCATAATACCGCCAATCACAACCTCTTTACCGTCGCAGATAGCATCAATATCTACTTCGATTGCATCATCTAGGAAACGGTCTAACAACACTGGCGCGTCGTTTGACACTTTAACCGCTTCGTTTAGGTAACGCTTAAGGTCTTTAAGGTCATATACGATTTCCATCGCACGACCACCTAATACGTAACTGGGGCGAACAACCAGCGGGAAGCCAATTTCTTCGGCCATGGTGAGCGCTTGCTCAACATTCGTTACCGTAGCATTTGCCGGCTGCTTAAGGTTAAGCTTGTTCACCATTTGCTGGAAACGCTCACGGTCTTCAGCACGATCGATAGCCTCTGGTGACGTACCCATAATTGGAACGCCAGCAGCTTCTAGGGCGCGAGCAAGCTTCAGTGGTGTTTGACCACCATACTGCACGATAACGCCTTTTGGCTTTTCTTTTTCTACAATCTCAAGTACGTCTTCCAGCGTTACTGGTTCGAAGTACAGTCGATCTGAAGTATCGTAATCAGTAGACACTGTCTCAGGGTTACAGTTAACCATAATGGTCTCGTAACCGTCTTCACGCATTGAAAGCGCGGCGTGAACACAGCAGTAATCAAACTCGATACCTTGACCGATTCGGTTAGGACCACCGCCCAGTACCATAATCTTATCTTTGTCAGTTGGCGCTGCTTCACACTCTTCGTCATACGTTGAGTACATGTAAGCTGTACTGGTAGAGAACTCTGCGGCACAGGTGTCTACACGCTTATAGACAGGAGAGATTCCAAAACCACGGCGAGTTTCGCGAATATCGCTTTCCGCTACTTTGGTTAGCTCAGCAAGACGCGCATCTGAGAAGCCTTTACGCTTAAGTGCACGCATAAAGTCAGCATCAATACCCGGCAAACCAAGCTCTGCCACTTTAGCTTCAAGAAGGATAAGGTCTTCAAGCTGCACAAGGTACCAGCGGTCGATATTAGTAAGGTTAAATACTTCTTCAACTGTCATCCCCATACGGAATGCATCACCGATGTACCAAATGCGCTCTGCACCAGGTTGGCGAAGTTCGTATACTACCTTATTGCGCGATTCCGGATCTTCAAGGTCAACCATAGAGTTAAGGCCTGAAGCTCCCACTTCAAGACCGCGAAGGGCTTTTTGAAGTGACTCTTGCTGGTTACGGCCTATTGCCATCACTTCACCCACAGATTTCATCTGGGTAGTAAGACGGTCGTTTGCACCGGCGAACTTCTCGAAGTTAAAGCGTGGGATCTTAGTAACTACGTAATCGATAGATGGCTCGAACGACGCAGGCGTTAATCCACCTGTTATATCGTTAGCCAGTTCATCTAGTGTGTAACCTACCGCAAGTTTCGCTGCCACTTTAGCAATTGGGAAGCCTGTGGCTTTTGACGCTAGCGCAGATGAACGCGATACACGTGGGTTCATTTCGATAATAACCATACGACCAGTTTTAGGGTCAACACCGAACTGAACGTTTGAACCACCGGTTTCAACACCAATTTCACGCAGTACAGCCATTGCGGCATTACGCATTAGCTGGAATTCTTTGTCGGTCAGGGTTTGTGCAGGAGCGACGGTGATTGAATCACCCGTGTGCACACCCATTGGGTCGAAGTTTTCGATAGTACATACAATAATGCAGTTATCTGCTTTATCGCGTACTACTTCCATTTCGTACTCTTTCCAACCTAGTAGCGACTCATCGATTAGAAGTTCGTTAGTAGGAGAAAGGTCTAGACCGCGGGTACAAATTTCATTGAATTCATCAATGTTGTACGCAATACCACCGCCGGTTCCACCCATGGTGAAAGACGGACGAATGATACACGGGAAGCCAATACGGCTTAACACATCGTGCGCTTCATCCATGCTGTGCGCGATTTCCGCACGAGGACATTCAAGGCCGATGTTTTTCATTGCTTTGTCAAAGCGTTCGCGGTTTTCTGCTTTATCAATGGCATCTGCTGTTGCACCAATAAGCTCACAACCGAACTCTTCAAGTACGCCGTGCTTATCTAACTCTAGTGCGCAGTTAAGTGCAGTTTGTCCACCCATTGTAGGCAGGATGGCATCTGGACGTTCTTTTTCGATAATTTTGCGAACCACTTCCCAGTGAATAGGCTCGATGTAGGTTGCATCTGCCATTTCTGGGTCGGTCATGATGGTTGCTGGGTTAGAGTTAACCAAAATAACACGGTAGCCTTCTTCGCGAAGGGCTTTACACGCTTGAGCGCCTGAATAATCGAATTCACAAGCCTGGCCGATAACAATAGGGCCAGCGCCAATGATAAGAATACTTTGTATGTCGGTACGTTTTGGCATAGCGGGCTAATTCCTACTGCTTGTGTTGTTCAATAAGTTCGATGAAGTGGTCAAATAACGGTGCCGCTTCATGAGGACCTGGACTCGCTTCGGGGTGTCCCTGGAAGCTAAACGCAGGTTTGTCGGTGCGGTGAATACCCTGCAGCGACTTGTCGAACAACGAAATGTGAGTTACTTCTAGGTTATCTGGCAAGCTAGACTCATCAACGGCAAAACCGTGGTTTTGACTGGTGATCATAACTACATTGCGCTTAAGGTCTTTAACCGGGTGGTTTGCACCGTGGTGACCAAACTTCATCTTAACTGTCTTTGCACCGCTGGCAATTGCAAGTAATTGGTGGCCAAGACAGATACCGAATACCGGCACACCGGTGTCGACGATCGTTTTGATTGCTGTCACCGCATAGTCACATGGCTCAGGGTCGCCCGGACCATTCGACAAAAACACACCGTCAGGATTCATGGCTAATACGTCTTCTGCAGGCGTTTGCGCTGGTACTAGTGTAACTTTACAACCACGGTCAGCTAACATGCGAAGGATGTTGTTTTTAACGCCGTAATCATAAGCAACAACATGGTACTTTGTTTCACTTGGCGTAACGTAGCCTTTACCAAGTTCCCAACTACCTTCTGTCCATGTTTTCGGCTCAGTAATACTTACTACTTTTGCCAAATCCATGCCTTTAAGGCCTGGGAAAGCTTTTGCTTGCGCTAGTGCGCTAGACTCGTCTAATTCATCAGAGCAAATAATGCAGCCGTTTTGTGCACCTTTGTCTCGCAAGATACGCGTTAAGCGACGTGTATCAATGTCGGCAATACCCACAACGCCTTTCGCTTTAAGGTATTCAGACAAAGTTTGCTGTTGACGAAAGTTACTAGCAACAAGAGGTAGATCACGGATGATTAGACCTTTCGACCAGATTTTATCTGCTTCGACGTCTTCTTCGTTAGTGCCGGTGTTGCCAATGTGTGGATAAGTAAGGGTGATGAGTTGTTCAGCGTAGGATGGGTCGGTGAGAATTTCTTGATAGCCGGTCATGGAAGTATTAAAAACAACTTCCCCAACGGCGGAGCCTGTAGCGCCTATCGCCGTACCTTTAAAAACAGAACCATCCTCTAACACCAAAAGGGCAGAATTAGCCAAGTCAACCTCCAGATTAAGGATAACTATGTGTTTGTGCAGTTTTCTGCACAAACCCCACAAAAAACGGGAGTTATTGATGACAATACATCCCGTTTTACGATCTTTGCAGCTAATAAAACCGCACTCTTCAGCCTATTTTAAGGCTTCAGAATACGAAATTCTGGCAAATTCCGGCGAGTATACATTACTGACCGAAAATGGCAAATTTATTTGTAATAATTTACTAAAATAACGCTTATACCACCTTTTTTGCACAGAACCACCGAAAGTACGGCTTATTGCTCATTAAAAGTGCAACTTTAGTTTAACACTTTGATAACGCCCTAAAGTCAGCAAGCATTTAAGCTACAGCATGCTGACATCCAAAACGCCTACAGCTTTAAATCAAGTACATCAACCATGGAGTATAGACCAGGTTCTTTTCCATACAACCACTTTGCCGCGTGCACTGCACCTTTAGCGAAAGTAAGGCGACTTGACGCCTTGTGCGTAATCTCAAGACGCTCACCAATATCTGCAAATAAGGCGGTGTGCTCACCTACAATATCTCCAGCTCGAATGGTTGCAAAACCAATGGTACCTTGGTCGCGCTCAGGTTCTTTCCCTTTCCTGCCATAGACTGCACAAGTTTTTAAGTCACGACCTAATTCGTCGGCAATGGCTTCGCCAATAGCCATAGCGGTACCTGATGGCGCATCTTGCTTAAATCTATGATGCGCTTCTGTGATTTCGATGTCAGCTGTGTTACCTAGTACACTTGCAGCTTGTCGAACTAAGGAAAGCATAAGGTTTACACCAACGCTATAGTTCGCTGCAAATACAATAGGAATATGCTTTGCAGCTTCATCGAGTGCAGCTAGCTGCGCTTCGTTTAACCCAGTAGTACCAATAACCACAGGCATGTTGTTCTTTACACACCACGCAAGGTTACTTTCAATAACAGAAGGCAGGGTAAAGTCGATCATTACGTCTGCATCGTTGCCGCTTAAATCTGATAGCGCGGTGCAATCGACCTCTTTTTTACCAATGCCGGCAAGTTCACCGACATTAAGACCAACCCAAGGCGAGTCATCGCGCACTGTGGCAACGCTAAGCTCTGCGTCTTCACTTAAATCTAGCGCTTCAACCAAAACACGTCCCATGCGCCCATTGGCACCAAACAATCCTACTTTCATTTTTCGCTTTACACTTTTATTAACCTTCAACTATCAGGCATTTTGCCAAATGCCGACACTATTGCAATGTGAGATTCATATTAAATACGCATAATAAGGAACGGGTTAAATTTTAACTTTGTCGTGGCTGCTGTTTTTGCGCGTTTTTATCCGAGTTAGGGTTATGGTTAGGGTATATTAAATCAATGGGCATGGTGGACTGGGAGCTCGTTAAGATAAATAGAAGTTTTGTCCCGATGGGCTTACTTGTTTTATACAATGAGTTAAGCGACGCTATAGCAAATAATAATTCGATAATTTTTACGTGAAAATCACTATGCAAAAAACGCTTATATGGGATTTACCTACCCGCCTATTTCACTGGCTACTTGTTGCGAGCCTTTTTGCCCAATACGCAACGGTAGAATGGCTTGAAAACAAAGTTCAGTGGCATTTTTATATAGGGTACTTCACCCTATTTCTTGTGGTTTTCCGCATTTTATGGGGGGTATTTGGCACGCAACACGCCAAGTTCAGTAGTTTTGTCACTGGCCCTCAAACCGTTTTTAGCTATGTAAAAACCTTATTCAACAGACATTCTGAGCCTGCAATTGGCCATAATCCATTAGGCGGATGGTTTGTAATTGTTATGCTTGTGCTGGTTGCTGTCCAAGCCATATCTGGCCTGTTTATGACAGACGATATTTTTTTGGATGGCCCTTACCGCCAGTTAGTAGGCGAACAGACATTAGAGATAATGAATAGTCTACACCACCTAGCCTTTGATGTGCTGCTTTATGTAATTGCGCTTCATGTGGGTGCCGTCATTTTTTACAGCTTATATAAAAAGCAAAAATTAGTGCCTGCTATGGTGCATGGTAACAAGGTGACTAATACAGTGGGGATCACCGACTCTCGAATTTTTCGCGCTCTTATTGTGGCGCTGATCGCCGCGGCAGCAGTATATGTGGCCATTGAAGTATATCCGCCTGCTCCACAGGTAGATGAATATTACTACTAATATAATAGAGCACTGAATTAAACGCAGGTGCCAACTTAAGCGCGCTATGTTGGATGCGTCGCTATATATAAGAAAGGGGCTAACGCCCCTTTCTTTAATCTATTGCGAATTTCCCCTTTTACATTAAACGGTGGTGGGCTCGTTAACTAACCCCTTCTCTCGCATCAGCGACTCAATCTCCCTTACGCTTGATGGGTCGTCAATGGTTGAAGGTACAGCAACGGATTCGTTAGCAGCAATTTGGCGCAGCAGTTTTCTAAGTATTTTCCCCGACCGAGTTTTTGGCAAACGGTTCACAACTATGGCGCGTTTGAAGCATGCCACTGGCCCGATTTTATCGCGAACGCGTTGAATTAAATCTTGCTCTAACTCTTTCTCGTCAACGGTCACGCCATCTTTAAGTAACACTAACCCAACGGGTAATTGCCCTTTAAGCGCATCGTTGATCCCGATAACGCTGCATTCAGCAATAGCAGGATGGGCTGCCAGTACTTCTTCCATTTCACCGGTAGATAAACGATGCCCAGCTACATTTATAACGTCGTCGGTACGTCCCATAATAAATACATAGCCGTCATCGTCTACGTAGCCGTTATCGCCAGTGCTGTAGTACCCATCAAACTCTCGTAAATAACCATCAATGAACCGTTGATGGTCTTGCCAGATTGTCGTCAAACAGCCTGGGGGAAGCGGTAGCTTAATCGCAATAGCACCTTTTTCCCCCGTAGATTGCTCTACATCAGCACCTTGCAGCACTTTTACATTAAAGCCGGGAGTGGGGACACTTGACGAGCCTGGCTTGGTCTTCAATGGTTCAATGCCCATAGGGTTTGAGCAGATTGGCCAACCTGTCTCAGTTTGCCACCAATGATCGATAACAGGTACGCCAACCTTCTCGCTGGCCCAGTAGTAGGTAGGCGGGTCTAGACGCTCACCGGCCATAAACAGCGTGCGCAAACTCGACGTGTCATATTTAGAAAGGAATTCAGCGTCAGGATCGGCTTTTCGTATTGCACGGAACGCCGTAGGTGCGGCAAAAAGCACATTAACTCTGTGCGATTCAATCATGCGCCAAAACGCCCCAGCGTCAGGAGTACCGATAGGCTTTCCTTCATACAACACCGTGGTAGCCCCTTTTATTAGTGGACCGTAAACTATATAGGAATGCCCCACCACCCAACCAACGTCCGACGCTGCCCAAAATACATCATCTTCACTGATACCATAAATTGAGCCCATTGAATAATTTAGTGCAACGGCGTGCCCCCCGTTATCACGAACTACGCCTTTAGGTTTGCCCGTGGTGCCCGACGTGTAAAGTACGTAAAGAGGATCAGTTGCATCAACAGCAATAGCAGAAGCTGGTTCACTGGATTCAACCAGAGTTTGCCAATCATGATCGGTCTTGTCGTTCAATTCAGCAGTAAGTTGAGCACGTTGAAATAATACACACGCCTGTGGCTTGTGCTCTGCTATTGATATTGCTTCGTCGACAAGAGGCTTGTACGGTAAGAGTTTGCTGCCTTCGATACCGCAAGAAGCAGTAACAATAACGCTAGGCTTTGCATCATCAATTCGAACGGCAAGTTCATTTGCAGCAAAGCCGCCAAACACAACGGAATGCACTGCTCCCAACCGAGCACAAGCAAGCATTGCAATTGCAGCTTGCGGGATCATCGGCATGTAAATAATGACCCGGTCGCCTTTTGTTACGCCCAAGCGAGATAAGCCCCCGGCAAATTTAGCCACATCAGCAAGCAACTCATTGTAGGTAAATTGCTGAGTTGTTCGGGTGACCGGTGAGTCGTAAATAAGCGCAGTTTTGTCTCCGCGACCACGTTTAACATGATGGTCCAGCGCTAAATAACTGGTATTGAGTTGCCCGCCTCTAAACCAGTCATAGTACCCGTTTTCCGTTTGTTGGCATCCCTTTTGTGGTGCTTGAAACCACGCAATCTTACTTGCTTGTTCTAACCAAAACTCGTCGGGGTGTTCTATTGAGGTAACGTATTCATTCTTGTAAGTCATAACCATGTCCTGAGTAGGGTTTATCTTCACCCTACGACAGTTACAACCAGTCTGCGAATAAGACTTCAGGCGTAGATTCCCTAACAAATTGATTTACATAAATTTAAACATTGAGCAACACGAGGTGAAAGACGAAGTAAAACCTTTTGCGACAAGCGTATTTTCAAGACCAATTCTGTAAGCCATCTAATATCAACCCTCTTCCCCCTGCGGCTGAGCAATTTTCAGTCTCCAATCTTCTATACTCATAGGCTTATCTAGAAAATAGCCTTGAAATGCACTGCAACCACAAGCCTTAGCTTGATCTAGCTGTCCGGTAGTTTCTATACCCTCAGCCACAGTATTAAGGTGTAGCGCTTTAGCCATATTACAAATACTAGTGACTAATAAGGTCTTCTGCTGTGACCCCTCTATAGCTTCTATAAATACTCGGTCTACTTTCAGTTCAGTGATAGGCAAGTCTTGAAGGTAATTTAAATTTGAATCACCAATACCAAAGTCATCGATAGATAAGCTAAATCCGTGCTCTGCTAGCTCTCTCACGCGGCGTTGAATGATACTCACTCCTCGTATCAAAGCTCCCTCGGTAAGCTCTAGGGTCAATTCTTTATGGGGCACTCGCCACCTGTTTACGGTGGCCACAAACTTACTAACAAAGTCAGCGCGCGCTAGATGTTTAGCGCTAATATTCACCGACAATTTGGTCTTAATTTTCAGCGACTGGCATTCGCTTAACAGTTTGCACGCTTCGTTACACACCCATAACCCAAGTTCGGAGATAAAATCATTTTCTTCCGCGATAGGAATAAATTCAGCAGGATTGACCGAACCTAAATGAGGATGCTTCCATCTCAGTAAAACCTCTGAGCTTATTACGGTATTGTTTACATCGTATTGAGGCTGAAGTTCAACAAACAGTTCGTTATTGGAAATTGCTCTGCTAAGAGAGTGTTTTATGTAGTTGTATCTCTCAATGTCACTAGCATTAACATGGAAGTACTCATGCCCTGTAGGTAATGCAGATCGACTTTTCGTGTCTCTTAAGGGTTTTCTAGACAGTAACTCTTTTATCTTCTTAAACGAGAAGTGTTTAGTTGGGACCGTGCAACTAATAATTTGCGTTTCGATACTCAAGAGGCTGTTGTGCAGTGTTATTGGCGCTAAAACATGGTCGTGAATAAGGTTCGCACAGTCGCGAGCCGCATTCGACGATAGCACCTCTTCGCTGACGTATTGGTGAAGGTGGATGTAAAATGCGCCTCGTTCACACTTAAATACGCTGGCTGAATTACGTTGAGTGACTTCGAAAATCCGAATAAAGCGACTGGCTAAAATCCGAAGAATGTAGTCAATAGTTGGCTCACCGAATGCGTTTTCGTATTCTTTCACATTGCAGATGGCAACCCGCAAAAAGGTCGCGAATGGCTTAGATGACCTATCAACATGGGGGTTTTCACTAAGGTAACGCTCGAACTGATTTAAGTTTGGTAGGCCTGTCACCAAATCAGTTAACGCAAGTTGCTTATAATGATCAACCTCATGATTGTGAACGGTTACGTCACGCACCGTAGCTACGATCAGTTGCTGGTTGTGTACTGAGCACTTGGATAAATTAACCTCGCAAGCAATGCGTTTTCCATTTTTGTGGCGAAGACATTCGTTCACCGGACCTTTTTCACTACATAACGCTAATCCTTCTGCTAAGTTCAGAAAACAAGAAGGCACGTTACTGTTTTGCAATTTCGTGGAAATTAATTTTATATCCTGCCCTATCAACTCTTCGGGTTCGAAGCCCAGAATAGGATAGACGCGTTCGTTTGCTGTTAAAATGGTGCCATGCTCATCAATACTCAGCACTACACTATCAACATTATTCAGTAAGCTTGTGAGGTAGTCGCTGTAATTGTGTTGTGAATCAGATAGGCGTTGAATCTCCGTTTCATCCTGCACCGCTCCATATAGCCGGGTAAGCTTAATACCATTAAAAGCGCCTTGTTGAACCTGCAAGAACACCGTGAGTTTAATACTTCTTTTACGGCCTTGTTTGTCGTGGAAATCGAAATGCTTTACGAACTGCCGATCATTCCTAAGTGCTTTGAAAACTCGCTGCTTGAGGTTCTCTCTATCGCTAGGTTTTAGCAAGTCGAGTACATCGTGCAAACTGACATTTTTTACCCGAGGTAGGCCTATTAGCGCTTTCATCACCTCAGTGAGCGTAAGCACGCCAGAAAACCTATCGATCTCCCACGCTCCCACTTTAGAAATTGAACTCACTTCTTCTAACAAGGAAAGTTGTTCAGAAAGCTTGTCCGAATAGGGGTGGCGTGCTAATTCGTACTGATAATTAAGCTCGACTTTCTGGCGAGCAATATCAATTAATGTATGCTGCAAAGGGGTTAAAACGGACTGACGCACAAAAGTGAGTACAACCCCCATCACTTCATTTTGCATATCACGTACTGTGGCAACTACTACGTAACTTTCAGCATAGTGCACTAAAGAAGGGGGAAACGAAAATTCTTTACAAGGAATGGGAGCGCTTAAATTTGTCAGCGGAAGCATAAGCAGCACATGGGAAGGGAAAACAACACTTTGTGCTTCTAATGCTGAGTGGTTCTCGTCGCAAGAAACAACAGTTGCCCTACCATTATTTGGGTTTACCGAGGCAAGTAAAACGCACAGCGCCTCTGTTTTCGTCCGACTTTCATTGAGCAAAACAGAAATGTCCTGCTGTGTTGTACGCATGGTTGATAACATGCGTTCACTGCGTAAATCCATCTAAGCAAACCTTTTAATATCTCTTCGAATTCAGCACAAACGAAAGCGACACGACACTGTAAAGAAGAGAAGTCATGTCGTGCTTTTAATAGCTTAATGAATTTTGCTGCGTACACAGTCGACGAGTTGTTTTTATATTATCAAGTTAGAAACCGCTACCAATTAGGAATTCCAAGGGCAGTTTCCAACGATGAGGAGAAAAACGTCAACTATTCTTATTAACATAGCCAATGATTGTACAAATTTCCAGCAAAACCACCATATCACCTTAACGAAATTCAAGGTCTTTATATCTACGATTTCGCTGTTAAAGGTCTGGGATAGTAATTGGAAGGTCGCTTATCTGAGGCAGAATTAAAGGTACTGTAGTAGTACGCCTTAAATAAGTCTTCGAAGGTAAAGTGATATTAGTCAATAATTTGGGGTCAGCAAAAGGCACTATTGCCGACCCATGTTCAGAGTGTTTTATGGGTATAAAAACAGGCTCTGGTTAGTCTTTTTTATAGTCATCGTGACATGATTTACAGCTTGCGCCGATTTTACCAATAGCACCTCTATATGCGCTTTCATCACCGGCTTTAACAGCAGCTTGTAGGCCTTGTGCTGCCGTTTTAAGCGCCATCACCTTGCTTTCTACATCCGAGAAATTTTCCCAGATTTCATTTTTGGCGCCAGTTTCCACGTCATACTTACGGGTATCGACAGATAAGTAATCGCCCATCATGTCAGCGAGTTGTTCTAGACGTACGGCATTTGTTTCCATTACGCTTTCGTCAAAAGGTAACGCACCTTTCGCCATTCCACCTAATGGCCCCATATTGCTGCGGACCAATTGAAAAACAGCCTGACGGTATTGCGTCGCCGCGGCTGCATGCTTTTCTGATGTTGCTTCTGTCACCTCAGCAGCCAATACAGAGCCCGATAAGATTGCGCCTGCCGTGGCAGCTACCACTAGTGATTTACCTGAAAATTTCATGCCTGTTCCCTATTTGAGTAACTATTATTTTTCGGTTGTCGACAACTGAACAAGCGCAACATTGCGCTTCTCCACATCGTCTTAGATTTCTCAGGTTATCGTGACGAATAGTCGAGTGAAGCGCAAGATTTTTAGCGGTAAAAGTAAGTAAAGAAAAGACTAAGACCCCTTACTTGCTCTCTTTTAGCCGTCTAAATCAAACTGACCAACACAATGACTAGTCCTGAAATAGGTTGACACTTATTTCGGTTAAAACGCCCGATGTATTTCATCGGGCGTTTTGTATTTAAGGGCCAGATGTGGCCTCCTACCATTATAGATAGCTACTGACTCTGCAACCATCTTTCTCGCTTCTTCTAAATCTCTTGGCTTATGGAGTAAGTATTCATTTTTAAGAATACCGTTTATCCGCTCTGCAAGGGCGTTTTGATAGCAGTCGTAGCCATCTGTCATTGAGCACTG
>NZ_MEJH01000008.1 GCF_001953635.1 Alteromonas abrolhosensis
TCATACTCCATTCTTCAAAGGCTACCGTCCACAGTTCTACTTCCGTACAACTGACGTAACTGGTGCTGTAGAGCTTCCAGAAGGCGTAGAAATGGTAATGCCTGGTGACAACCTTAAATTCAAAGTTGAGCTAATTGCTCCGATCGCGATGGAAGAAGGTCTTCGTTTCGCAATCCGTGAAGGTGGTCGTACAGTAGGTGCTGGTGTTGTATCTAAGATCCTAGACTAATCTAGACTTAGCAACACAAGGTACAAAAAAGCGCACTTAGGTGCGCTTTTTTTATGCCTGTGATTTGGAATTTCGGGAGTGAAGCCCCATCAAAAACACGCCGTAAAGCCATCCATGCAGCAGAGAGTTCTAGATTGAATAAGCGCCACCCCTTTGGAATATATAAAGCTTGGTGAGAGGGTAGTAACACGCCGCGAGCCCATCCCCGCTTTTATGTAAGAGTTCCTGAATCGCACCATGCGTTGTCGGATTTCAAAAGGTACAGCATTCATTCCCTTCTATCGGCATAAGATAAGCACGCAGAGAAGAAGTGGAAATTTCATGCCTTTGTTGTTATACAGTAACAATTAATGGCTATTATGCCCGGCTTTATTGTTTAACGAGATTTTCATGATTACACGACGCCAGTTTTTAGTAGGCTCTTTAGCATTTGGTGGCCTGGCTAGCAGTGCTTTCGGTAAGAAGTTAGATTTGGCGTCTATGCCGATTAGTGAAGGCTATGGCGCATTAGTCGCCGACCCTCAAAAGCTGCTCGATTTACCTAAAGGCTTTAGTTACAAGATTATATCTAGTCTTGGAAATAGGATGTCTGACGGTATGCATGTGCCTGACCGAGCAGACGGCATGGGTTGTCTACCCATAGACGGTACCAGCGAAAAAGTGGCACTCATACGCAACCACGAATTGCACCCGAAGCATTTAGGCGCTCAGCCACAGTCTATTCAAAAGCATACAAGTGAGCTGGCCTATGATAACTACCACAACGGGGTTGCTTTGCCGGGCGGCACCACAACTATGGTGTACAACCTTACCACGCAAACGGTAGAGCGAGAGTTCATTAGCCTTGCTGGAACGGTAAGAAACTGTTCTGGCGGCGTTACGCCTTGGGGCACGTGGCTAACGTGTGAAGAATCGGTAGACCGTCCTCACGGCCCGAACGGTGACGTGGTAAACAAAGATCACGGCTATATCTTTGAAGTACCTGCTAATGCTAATTCATTGATAGAAGCTAAGCCCCTTAAAGCAATGGGGCGTTTTAACCATGAAGCGGCTTGTGTTGACCCCAAAACCGGTGTTGTCTACCTTACCGAAGATCAGGGTGACAGCTTGCTGTATCGCTTTGTACCTAACGAGTACGGTAACTTGGCTGCTGGCGGCCAATTAGAAGCTCTAGTAGTCAAAGACAGGCCTCAGTTTGATACCCGTAACTGGACTTCCCCAACGATGCCGGTAGCAACTTGGTTTGACATTGAGTGGGTAGCATTAGACAACCCGGAAAGTCCGAACGATGACTTACGGGCTAGAGGGTACAAGAAAGGTGCGGCCTTATTTGCTCGCGGTGAAGGTATACACTGGGGTGAAGACGAGCTTTATTTTTGCTGTACAAATGGCGGCCAAAAGCAGCTCGGTCAAGTAATGAAACTTGTTCCTTCTGCTGATGGAAAACAAGACAAACTTCAGCTGTTTTTAGAAAGTGAAGACAAGAACTTGTATAACTTTGGCGATAACCTAACGGTGTGTCCAAACGGGCATTTGTTGGTGTGTGAAGATCAATATACTGACATTGTTGATAACCATTTGCGCGGCATTACGCCTAGTGGAGAAGTGTATAACTTTGCCAAACTCCATGAGCAAACTGAACTTGCCGGAGCCTGCTTCTCACCCGATGGTAAAACGCTTTTTGTAAACATATACTCACCAACGAAAACTTTGGCAATTACCGGCCCTTGGCTAGAAGCTTAATTTTCTTGTAATCGGTGCAGCGTTGTAATTAATACGCTGCGCCAACATACACCTTCCTAGGCAGTAAAGTTTTTTCCAACCCAGTTATTTCGCTTTCCCATTTAAAGTTACGGTTTCCACTCATTCATAAAATATTACGATTAGCTAGCATCTTTACAATCGCAATATTCAATTAATTGAATCATATAATCCCGTTTTAATAGTTTTACTCAATTAATGATAATGCTCTCAACTTAACAAGGAGAGCCAAATGAGCGCACTATTAAAAAAGCTAACAACGGCGAATAGCCACCGTGTTTCCTCCACAACTAATCAACCCATTCGAACGCAATGCAATTACGCTGATAACTATTATGGCGACCAAGTTTGCGTAGAAGTCAAAGCCCCTAAACCTCGTACCAACCTTCATGTGGGAGTACAGCTGTGAGAGCCTCAATAAAATCAACGTTAACTAAGTTTGTCCTAGGCGGCGTAGCTGCCAGTATGCTTACCTTAGGCGTAAGCGCCGATACACTAACCCGTCAAAATGGTGCCCCCGTAGGCGATAATCAAAACTCGCAAACAGCAGGCCCATGGGGACCGGTTTTACTACAAGATTCGCACCTTATTGAAAAGCTAGCGGCATTTGACCGCGAGCGTATTCCTGAGCGCGTTGTTCACGCACGTGGCACCGGCGTTTATGGGTATTATGAAAACCTAGTCGACCTTTCAGATGAAACATTGGCTGCGCCGTTCCAATCAGCGGGTAAAAAGACCGACGTTTTTGTTCGTTTTTCGTCTGTAGTACATGGCCATTTGTCGCCCGAGACATTGCGTGACCCTCGCGGGTTTGCGGTGAAGTTTTACACCGAACAAGGTAACTGGGATCTAGTGGGTAATAACTTTCCGGTTTTCTTTATTCGTGATGCAATCAAGTTCCCTGATATGGTTCACGCATTTAAACCATCGCCGGTAACAAACAAGCAAGACGCCAAACGCATTTTTGACTTCTTTTCTCACGTACCAGAGTCAACGCATACACTAACTATGCTTTTCTCTGACTACGGGACACCGGCAAGCTATCTAAATATGGATGGTTCAGGTGTTCACGCTTTCAAATTTGTTGATGACGAAGGTAACTATAAGTACGTGAAGTTTACTTGGAAGTCTAATCAGCCAATTAAGAACTTCACCAATGAAGAAGCGATGAAAGTGCAGGGAATGGATATGCAGCCGCATACAACCGACATTTACACGCGAATTGGTGAAAAAGGTGAAACAGCGTCTTGGGATCTTTATTTACAAGAGCTAGAGCCTGAGCAACTGGATGATTTTGAGTTTAACCCACTTGATACCACTAAGATTTGGCCTGAATCGCTAGTTCCGGCTAAAAAGATTGGTCGCCTAGTGCTTAACCGTGTTCCAGATAACTTCTTTGAAGAAACTGAACAAGCGGCATTTGCTCCGAGCAATTTAATTCCTGGTATCGAGCCGTCAGAAGACAGAATGCTTCAAGGTCGCTTGTTCTCGTATGCTGATACACAGCGCTATCGCCTAGGTGTTAACGCGTACCGCATTCCGGTTAATACGCCTAAAAATGCGGTTATCAATAACCACGAGCAACATGGTCAGCTACGCACAACGAGTACTAACCGCGATGTAAACTACCAGCCAAGCCGTCGTCTTGATCTTAACGAAGACCCAGCATTTCGTTATTCAAGCAAGCCGCTTGCAGGTATGACGCAACAAATTCCGTTCTACAAAGAACAGAACTTCAAGCAAGCGGGTGAGTTTTTCAGAAACCTAACTAAAGAAGGTCAGAAAAACCTAATTAGTAACTTAGGCGGTGCATTGGCATCGGTGCCTGAAGAAGAAATTCGCGTCATTATCAGTGCCTATATGTACAACGCTGATAAGGACTATGGTGCAGGTGTAGCAAAATTAGCGAAAGCACCAATGTCTAAAGTTCGTCAAACGGCGAAAGACTTAATGGAACAGCAAGCTGCACGCGCTGCAAAAGCGAAGCAAGTTGCTGAAAGCCTAACCGCACTAATGCAATAAGCTAAGTAGCAATAGGGTTGGGAGTTACATCATAGTGTTGAGTAACTCCTATTTATCTCAAACCACTTTTCTATAACAATCTTTCTGTAACAGCTTTGCTGAAAACAGTTTAGTAGTAACCAAATTTAGATTTACCAGTAAGGGGGCACAATGTCTTTTTTAAAGCAAACACTTACGGCAGCACTGTTCGTCGTTGCCACCTTCACCAGTTTCTATACTAGTGCCGCAACCGACGCAACCACTCAAGATAATACTCAACAAAGTGCAACTAGGCCTAATATGGAGACCTTGAAAGCACGCTATTTTGATGCAGCGCGGGAAGGTGATAGCGCCATGCTGAGTGCGTTTTATCAAGCCGGTCTAGATGTTAATGTGGCCGATGAAAAAGGCTACACCGCACTTATTCTTGCCGCGTACCATGGGCATACCGACACCGTGAACTTTCTTATCAGCGAAGCTAATGCCAACCCATGTCAAGAAGACAACCGCGGAAACACCGCACTTATGGGGGCCATATTTAAAGGTCACGTCAGTGTAGCTAAGCAACTGGTTTTTGCCGATTGCGATATAGATGAAGAAAACGAGCAAGGCCAAACGGCGTTGATGTTCGCAAGCCTTTTCGATAGACAAGAAATTATCAATACGCTTATCGATCAAGGGGCTAACCCAGCTCACATGGATAAAGCTGGTAATTCGGTAGCGGATATCGCTCTTTCGCAGGGTAATTACGAACTAGCAAAAGTACTACGCGAACAAAACGCTAATTAAACCACGTCATATTAGATAGCATTGAATACAACTAGGGGGAACTCCCTATTTGTATTCAATGCATTAAGTTCAATACTAAGCCCATAAGAATTTAGAAGTGGGTTTACTATGAAGTCATTAATTGCCGCTGTGTTCGTTCTGTTTTCTGCGCCTTCTTTCGCCGGCGTAATCACCTATGATTTCACTCGATTAGTGTTAGGTGACGAAGCTGACCAAACCAGTTTAATTGGGCAAATCACTTTTGATGAAAACGAAACCCAATTCGATATGAGCACGTGGTTATCATTTTTCTTTCAGCTAGAGTTCAATGGTACGACTTATAATATTTTAGAAGACGATATTGATGAGTTTGCGATAGTTGATTTAGAAAATGGTGTGTTTGGTGATGAAAGCGGTGAAGGTTTTCAACTATTTATTGAAGACTCAAGCGTTCCATACGAATTCACTATTAGTTCAGGTTTAGCCGGGCTAGGATCATCAGACTCGTGCGTGTTTTTTGAAAATGGCGACCGCTGCGCAGGTGGCTTGTTTCAACTTGTTAAAACTGTCGAGTCTACAAATGGTTCAACACAAGTGAGCGAACCTGCTTCTTTTGCCACTGCGATGCTAATTTTGTTCGCGTTTACTTCAATGAGAAAGCGCAAACAGTAATCCTTTTTTAGCTAATGTGTTTCTGGTACCTCGTTCGTTCCCTCCAACATATCTATGTTTCTCGATAGTTGGTGTTTTCAGCCCTCCTTTTGTGAGGGCTTTTTTCTTTTTAAGTTTCTGCTTTTTCAACGCTTTTATAAATTACACCGAATAGGGGGAACTCCCCATAGTTTTGCTTCTTTGGTTGTTAAATACTCAAGGGGTACTCAAAGAGAGGTGTATTATGAAGTTCCTTAATAACAAAACAGTATTATCAGTAGCTATTGCTTGTGCCCTACCAGCGAGCATGGTGAATGCAAAAACTTTCGATAAAACATTGGCCGATGCGCTTGCTGCTTCGCCACTAGAACTACAACAAGTTATTGTTACATTTGAAGGTAAGGGACCTGCCACAACAGAACAAATTACAGCACTTGAATCGTTAGGCATCACGGGTGGTGTTAGCCTTCGCAACGTGCCTATTGTTGGTGTGCTAGCTAACAAAGAACAAGTTGAAGCACTTTATCAGCGCGATGACGTGGTTTCTGTATGGAACAACGATCCGCTTGAACTAGAAAATCATGAATCAACTCAAATTACAGGTGTTCAGGCGCTGCGAGCTGACCGTGATATTCGTATTAACGGAATGCCAGTGTCAGGAAAAGGCATCGGCGTGGTTGTTAACGATTCAGGTGTTGACGGCACTCATGGTGATTTAGCATTCCCTGATCACGTAGTTCAAAACGTCCTAGCGCAAGTTAATCTAAACAGCTACAGCGGCATTTTACCGATTACTTATCAAGAAAACGTATCTAACACCGACATTCTAGGCGGTCACGGAACGCACGTGGCAGGCACGGTAGGCGGTAACGGCGCTAAGAGCGGTGGTTTGCATGCAGGTGTAGCGCCGGGTGCAGATATCATTGGTTATGGCTCGGGCGCAGGTCTATTCATTTTAGATACTATCGGTGGATTCGACTACGCGTTAACGCACCAGTTCGATTACAACATCCGTGTTATCTCAAACTCGTTTGGTAACACTGGCGATGTGGGTACAGAGTTTAACCCAGATGACCCAACAAACGTTGTGACTAAAGCATTAGCTGATAACGGTATTATCACTGTGTTCTCGGCAGGTAACTCAGGTCCAGGTGAGTCGACAATTACCGGTAACTTTAAAAAGGCACCTTGGGTAATTACGGTAGCTGCGGGTAACAAGCAGGGCGAGCTGGCTGATTTTAGTTCACGCGGTGTCGACGGGAAAGGCGGACAAGCGGTTGTCGATGGAGAAGTGTTTACATGGGAAGACCGTCCTACCGTAACCGCGCCAGGTGTAGACGTTATTTCTGCTCGTGCATCACTGTCTAGCTTAGGCGGTTTAAGCGCTGCTGACGACGCTGAAATGATTGAGCCACAACACCTACCGTTTTATACCGTATCTAGCGGTACATCAATGGCTGCGCCGCACGTGTCAGGTATTGTTGCGCTAATGCTAGAAGCCAATCCAAACCTTCAGTGGGAAGATGTAAAACGTATTCTTCAGGAAACTGCAACACCAATGGCAGGCATGGACGAGTGGGAAGTGGGTGCAGGTTACGTGAACGCTTATGCTGCGGTAACTGCTGTGCTGGAAGGCGAGGAAGTATTTGGCGATACCGTGAAGCAAAATCGTGAATTTAATGCGTTTGCGAATGTAGCAGAAGGCGATAGCTTTACGCTACCTACAACCTACCTTCCTGTTGGTGAGTCTCCGGTAGAAGAATTCGAAGTAACAGCAGATGTGTCAATGGTTGTTGCTAGCGCATCAATTGAAACGGCTACGGCGTTTGTACTGGAAGATCCTGCAGGCAATCGTTACGGCTCTGGCATTGGCCTACCTGTTTTAGGTTCTTCTGTAGGCACAGCTGCTCCGGGTATGCCGGGCACATGGAAGCTATACAGCCGTGGTATTGGTAGTATTAGCGGTGTATCAGTAGACCCTCTTGGCGTAACAAACGGTGTGGGTGTACCTGGAACCAACGATGTAAATATTCGCTTACTGGTAACCTCAGGCTATACAGGTATTGATGATGCACAAGGCCATCCGGCTAAACCGTTCATCGAATACGTAGTTGCAAATGAGCTAATGGACGCAAAAGAAAGTGGGTTTGCGCCAGATGCGCCGCTAACACGTATAGAACTTGCTGATACGTTAGCCCTCAGTGCCAACCTTCGTCAAACCAACGACGGTAATACAGTTAACTACACCGATGTGGGTGCAGAGAGCGCTGCAGCGGTAAACTCTGCCACGGCGACAGGTGCAGTGTTGGGAGATTTAGAAATGAATACGCAACCGGTTATGCAGGCAAATGGAGATTTCTTTGGAAGTAATATGCAGGTAAGCAAAGAAGAAATGGCGTACTCAATGGTTCAAGCTCTAGGTCTTGAAGATGCAGCACAAAGCTTTGATTCAGAGAAGGTTATCGCTATCGTCTTAGGCGAAGCGGTAGAAGTTGAAGATACCGATGCGATTGCACCAGAATATCGTGGTTATGTTCAACAGGCATTAGCTGCTGGCTTAATGCAGGTGGAAGTGAAAGTAGAGCAAGGTCCATTTGACCTACAGCCTACGCTTAAAGCCTTCTTTAACCCACAAGATGGCGTGTCACGAGGCGAAGCTGCGTTTATCTTAACGCAATACGCAGAACTTTAGTCCTTTGAGGCGAGGGCCGGTTGTAACATTCAAAACACGCGGTAAACCCATCCATGGGCGCTCCACAGCAGCATCCCTGCTGCTGAGGGTTTTGAATGCCACAACCGGCCCTCGCACACTTTTTAGAGAGGGGGGGCTGAAGCAAGGCCCCTCTTTTTAGTTTTAATGTAAAAAAGTCCAATGGAGCAGTGTTCAATTTAATGGAGCTCACTTGTGGAGAATCCTCTGCAGCAAGTGTACTGCTACGGATTTTGAATGCCACAACCAGCCCTCGCGCAATTTTTAGAGAGGGGTAGCTGAAGCAAGGCCCTCTTTTTTGTTTAGGGCGTTAAATGCTGTAATCACTATTCGCTGAGAATGCAAAAAGTGAAAAGGAAAGAGTTCTACGCTGGCAATAAAGACCAACTACTCTAGTAAGCCTGCTTTTCCTGCCATTCTGATAAGTTCTGCAGAACTGCTTAAATTAAGTTTTTTATAAATATTGCTACGATGATTTTCTGCAGTTTTAAGGCTCATATCTAAGAGTTCAGCAATCTTCTTACTGGTGTTGCCTGCGGCAACTAAGAAAAAGACTTCTCGCTCTCTTCTAGTTAATACGCTCAGCGGCGATACGTGCTTTTGACATTGATCGCTAGATGACTGGGTTAGTTCATCGGGAAAACAGGTTTTGTTTGCGGCAACTTTCTTGATGGCTTCAACCAGACTTTCGCCGGAGGATTCTTTTAATATATAACCTTTTGCGCCTGCGTCACGCATGGCTTCAATGTATTCCACTTCGTTATGCATAGACAGCACAAGAATTTTTGCGTCGCTGCGCTGGGACAAAATTTTATCAATAGCCACTAGCCCGCTCATTCGTGGCATAGAGATATCCATCAAAATAACATCTGGTGAGAGCTTTAACACGGCAGCGATCAGTGCGACACCGTCGTCGCATTCTCCCACGACGCTAATATCAGGGTTGGCATTAAGCATTTGAGATACGCCCTGACGCATAAGTACATGGTCATCGGCTAGCACTACACGAATTGTCATACGGGTACCGTTACTGTTGTTCTGGTGCCTTGCCCCACTGCAGAGTCTATTTCTAGCGTCGCGTTAAACGCTTCAGCTCTATCGCGAATACTTGAAAGACCAATGCCGGGCTCTATGGCTTTACTATCAAACCCTACACCATTATCGAGAATATCCAAACGAATTACGTGATGGTGATAAGAAATCGATAAGGTAAGGTTAGTAGCCTCACTGTGTTTTATAGCATTAACCAGCGTTTCTTGCGCAATTCTAAATAATAAAATACTTATATCTTTTGGAAGGTCAGAGGGTATGGTTATATCCGTGTGGTACTCAATAACTTCCCCACTAAGCAAGTTTCGACATAGCCAGTTAAGTGCGGGTTTAAGACCTAAGTCATCAAGAATAGTGGGGCTCATTAACCGTGACAGTTGCCTAACGTCATTTAGCGCCATTTCAGCAATGCCGTGTAGTGCTTCTAGCTCAGGTGATGAGGTAGATAAAGCCTGTAGTCTTCTGGTTAGGCCTGTAAGTAACTGGCCGATACCATCGTGTAACTCCCTGGAAAGCTTCGCTTTTTCTGATTCTTGTTGGGCCCACAGTCGTTTAGCAAGCTGTTGTAATACCTCTTGGTCGGCATCTAAACGCGCTTGAAGGGTTGCCTGCAACGCTTTAATGTTCTCTATCTCGGTGGCCAAGTCAGTCAAAATAGGCGTTCCTGTAGTCTCCAACTTGTTCTTCAGGTAATTGTGACAACCACTGTGTGGTCAATTTCTCAACGGTATCTTCTTTACCCGGAATGGCACGATAGTAAAGGTGATTGCGCCAGTAGGTGGGGTAGAGCGCTAATTTTTGTTTTAGTTTTTCAATAGACTCTTCATCACCCAGCGACGCTCTCACGTATAGCCACTGCAGGTAAGGTTGATAGTAGGTAGGCTTAATAAGCGAACTTAGCTTTTCCATAGCACTACTATTTTCACTTAAAGAAAGTCGCTGCTGCATGTCGAGCAGAATTTTAATTTCGGTTATCACTGGTACGTTGCTGTTATCGACGAGCGTATTGTAAATTTCGTCGCGCTCGTTATTCAGTGTGCCTAGATGGTGCTTCAATCCTAATGTTAACCATTGATAAACCGCAAATTGCTCGTGACGCTCTTGACTAATAGTTGGGGTTACCGTTTCAAGGCTGTTTTCCAAGCAGGACCAATTTGCAGTAAGTAAGCAGATCTCTCCTTGCCATAGCAGCACTTCGGTTTGCGCTCTTGCGTCTTCAGAAGCTTGGGCTAAGCGCCTTGCATCAGCAGCGTGCTGAGTGGCTTCGGCTAAGTTTCCATTTGCAAAGTTTAAGTAGCTAAACAGCAGGTGGTTATATAGCTTTTCTTGGTTGTGCTGTGCCCCGAGTCTTTGCTCAACTGTTGTTAAATAATTTGTGGCAGTGTTCTTATCACCTTTCACCAGGCTTAGCTGAGCAAGATTTTGATGGGTTCGAAGCAAGTGAGATTCGTCACCGTTTCTTTCAAATAACATCTTTGCCTGTTGCCAGTAAATCTCTGCTAGTGAGATATCACCAATGAGGAAGTGCATGTAAGCCACGTTACTCATGCTTTGTGGCTGAAGTACTTTGTCATCGGTTTGCACACGAATATCAAGGCCGCGTTTATAGTAATCCAACGCTCTCGCAAACTGTCCGCGCTCTTCAAACATAAAGCCCAATGTATCGTTAACATGGGCTTCTTGGGCAAGATCACCTAAATCATGCAGTAGTTTTACCGCCTCTTCTAACGACGCTTCGGCGGTGGCGTAGTCCCCAGTAAGCGAGGTGGCAATCGCGAGGTTGGCTAATGTTTTGGCTCGCTGAGAGGGCTGCGTTTTTGCATCACGCAGGGCTAATGCATCTTTAAAGTAGCGAGCAGCTGACATATTGTCTGCTGTGCGAAGATACGCAATGCCAAACGCATTCAATACTAAGCTTTCCCCTTCGCTATCTTTCGCCTGCCGGAAAGATACCAAAGCGCGCGTTAACGATTCGCTGGTGGCGGTGTCTATATCACCATTAATAATTTGCAAACGGGCCAGTTCGAACCACAGTTGGCCATTATTAGGTCGAAGTGCTAATGCGGCTTTGTAGTCGGCCATTGCTTTGGCATCTTCGCCTGCCCACTGATAGATGTCTGCGCGCAGCGATAGCAAGTCAGGTCTATTAGGAAACTGTGAGACAAGCGCATCTATCGATTGCTGAGCAAGCGACAAATCTTCGTTTAATTCGGCTCTTAACAGTTCGCCTTGTAAACGCCAATATATTGCCAAGTCAGGGAGTTGGAACAGGGTATCTAGTGCCTGTCTTGCACCGTCGTAATCTCCTGTATTCATTGTATTTCGAGCTTTTGCTACCCACCCTCCAGGATAATCCGGTGTGGTGGCTATTATGGCGTCAACGGTGTCATTACTGTTTAACGCTTCTCCCTTTTGCCAAGCGGTGTCAAGCGCATCGAGATACCGTAAATCAGGCAGAGGTTGGGGGGATTGAGTTTCGATGGCGTCAAACAGCGACTGAATCAGCTTATTGGCAAACACGCTCAAATCATCGGAAAGGGTGTTTGCATCTACATTGTGCGACACAGTAAAAATAAGTGTATTGGCTGGCATGCTGAGCACACTCGCGTGAAGCAGATAGCCCGTGCTACTGGTTGGCGTAGCATCAAGCAATAAAACGCTGTCGGCCATAATTGTTGCGGCCAAGTCTACCCTGTCGTTATCACGCTCAAACGGTGACAGCGCCAAGTTGGACACCAGAGCTTGAGTTTGTGATTGGTCATCTAAAACAATATGAGGATGCGTAGATAGAGGATAGCGAAGCAGCGTGTTGATGGTATCTAAAAGTGGGTATTGCGGATCATTTAATAGTAAAAGTTGAACAGGGGAATCAGAGGCCAATTTAGGCTTCTCTTTTTGATACCAAGAGTAAGAGAAAATACTGGCGCTCACCACTAATACAAGTAGCGCAACTGCCGAAAAGGTAACAAAGGTGGTGTAAGACACGTTTGCACTGCTGTTGTCACCTATAGAACTAATGCTAAGCGCCTGCTCTAAGGGGAGTCTTTTGGCTGGTAAATGGTGTGTTAACTGCTTAATGCATGCTTTGCGCTTTTTTACCCACAGGTAATGGGAAAAGCCAATCCCCTCTTTTTGCACGCAGCCTAGCATGTCTTCTAACACCTTGCCTAAGCTGTAAGTGTCAGAGTGCTCGGTTGCTTTTCCCGTTTGGATAACCTCCGGGGCAGTGTAGCGCTGGTGGCCACTCGTCTGCGCGCCAGACGCCGCACTTTGTCCAATACCAAAGTCGATAAGTTTAATGTCAGCGTTGTGATCAAGAAGAATATTATCTGGCTTTATATCACCATGCTTTATGCCTATCGATTTACATGCTAACAGGGCCTCAATAAGTTGTTGCTGCCACTTGTCATAATTCGCTTTGCTGATAGGTTGTTGAAGGCGCGTATAAAGGGGCTCACCTTCAATAAATGCCATCGTAAAAAAGGCGGTATCTCCGTCAGAGAAAACATCGTGAACGCGGATGATATTGGGATGCTGTAGTTGCCTGGCAATGTTGACTTCATTGCGGATAGTTTGCATTTTTACCGGGTCGCTGGCACCACCCTCAATAACTTTTAGTGCTACCTTTACATCTAGTAGCTCATCAAGGGCACTGTAAACGGCAGCTTGGGCACCTGAACCCAGTCGTTCAAGAATACGAAAACGGTTAGCTAACCGTGAATTTGGCGTAACAGAAGCCCCTAAAGCTAACGCTTCAGTTTTAAGAGAATTGTTTTGCGACGAGAATACATCTGGCCTGTTCAAAGCCTTCTCCACACTTCACTAATTACTGCGTTGGTGCAAACTACATAAATATTACACCACGCAAGTCTGCTTACCTATGAGGTACAATATGGCGACAGACTTAAGAGTTATTGTTTTTATTCTAGCTTATAAGTGAAAGTTTATGCTCTATTGTGTGGAATAACAAACGCATCGAAATCATATTTGCTAAAGAGGTGGCAAATTCTATGTCCGTTTGGGTGAAGTAACGGCGTCCCAGTGTTGAGTCTGCGTACAAAACGCCAACAGGTTTTTCTTCAATACAGACGGGCACGCAGATGGCTGCCTGAATGCCGTGATTAATTATACTATGTTGCTTATTCAGCGAATCGTCGCAAACAATATTGCCGATTGCGCGAACTGCATTTGCTTGCATACACTGATTAATAATAGTGCGACTGCCGGTAAAATCGTCACCTTGCATCCAGCTTTCATAGCCCACACCAAGTTGATAATTATTGATTTTATCAAACAGAATAAGTGATGCTCGCTCACAACCTAACGACTGAATTAAACACTCTCTGGCCAAGTTAATAAGTGCTGTGCTGCTATTACAACGTTGAAGCTGCGTTTGATATTGCTTTAGCTGTTGTTTTCTCCACTCCCGTTGGCTATCAAGTTTAACAACATTGTTAAGTTCGACAGGGGTGAACTCGCAGGGTACGGGGCCAAGTTGAAGAACGTGAGGCTTGTCTAGCGTCAGGTGTTTTATTTGGACGCCCGCACTAAAACAGCCTGTAGAGCTCATATCATTTAGTTGCCATACGCGATCGTTGTCTGCGGCTCGTAGTACAATATGAGAACGAGAAACTTGCGGGTGTGAAATAACAATATCTGCACTTTCAGAACGGCCAACTTGATATTCTCGCCCTTCAAAAAGCAAGTGCTCACTTACGCTTCCGTTGTTTTCAGTAAAAGCAATTTGTAGCGGCATGGCAAATTCCTCGTCACGTCACTGGCATTGACAACGGTCATTCATACTCCCGATATAGGACTATTCTTTTCGCCGTTTTACCCGTGACGCTAAACTCTAGCTCACCTGAATTTGTTTAAATCCAGCATTTGTGCACATGCGTGATTTATAATGTTCTCAAGCTAAAGCGTAATGTTTGAAGCTGAGTAAGAAGTAGTCCTTTCACATTAACCACATCTCCGCTTGAACGCCATACGTCCGCGATTTCGCTTCCAGACGCATTGTCGATAAGCGATATCAGGCTATCTACAGCAACTAGTGCCGCATCATCATCGTTTACCGCTAACGCTGACTGAATGTCGTTAACACCACTGTCTATTGCTGCTTCTAAAAGCGCTGCAATTTTGTCACGGTTGTCGTTGACGATAGTGTTAAGTTTCGACACTTTGTCGTTGATGACGGTAGTAGACGGGCGATTGTCTAGTAATATGATGAAGTCAGAAAATTGCCCCGTGCTACCACGAGCGCGGAAACTACCCGAAGAAGTTAACGCTGTTATATCTTCGAACGTATCGCCTTCATGGGATGTAAATAAACGCCATGGAATAGTAGGCGTATAGTGAATAGCTTTGGTGTAAAGCTCAACCATTGCTAAGCCTTCAAACCCAAATCCTGCGTCTGCTTTCGGAGAAATAGATACAAGAACCGGGAAACCCGAGACTGCGCTGGTTAATGCAGAGGGGAGGCGATTTGTAATGGTTAAATCTGTTGGATCAAGTAGCTCAGCAGTAATATCGATATTGTTAGCATTAAGGCCAATACTGTTTTCGAACTCAACGGTTAAGTCCACTTCAATTAAACTAGTGAGCGTAAGCTTCGCCTGAATCTTATTGTCATCGACAGTGAGGGTTGCGGGCGTTACTACCTGCGCTTGCGCAGTAGAAAACAGAAGTAGAGCAGTGGTGGCAACAACAGTGGTAAGTTGTCTGAATTTCATCGCAGTAAACATCATAGGATGACCTCTTCCAGTATTGGTTAAAATTTAACCTAAAATGGTGCCATTATCAATTATTATAATGGCACCATTTTCAGTGGTTTGCGATTTTATTCGAAGTACTGCGTAAAGAAGCGTGATGCCAGTACTGCGTAATGTGCTCTGGTTATCGCTGTATCAGGCGCAAAACTCGCGGTAATGGTTGGCGTCAAGCTAAATGGGCTTTGCTCTACACCAAACTCAGCGTTGATCAATGACAGGGTAAGCGCAAGTTGCACATAACCTTTCATATCAGCAGGGATACTGTCTTGATCTTCCAGCACAATTTGCTCACCGTTATAGTCAACGACGATGTCGGCGTTAGGGTCAAAACTAAGTGCGGCTTCTTCCAAACCAAGCATCTGTACCAGTGAGTAAGCGATATCTAGCTTAGTAACACTTGCGAACGGGTCAGCACTACCATTTTCACTGCGAAGTACAGGAGCCTGTGTACGAAGCTTATCTTTTAGCGCGCCACCTTTAACCATTACTGACTCGATAAACGCTTTGTCAAAACCAGGCACTGAACCAACATTAGGACGTTCTTCGTTTAGCAGGTCACGGTATTGTCTTACTGCTCCACCCATTACGGCGTAGCGAGCAAAGTCTTTGCGCTTTAGGCGTGCATCTGGTGAGAAGCCGCGACTATTAATGGCGTCCATAAGGCGTTCACTCACGGCAAACTCAATGGCGTTTTGCTGAGGGTGGCCTACTACGTCATCCATTCCCTCGAACCCACCACTGTTCTCAAACGATACCGTTACGTTGAAAGTTTCAGGTAGACCCGGGCCATTAGTCAAACCTAATGGGTCGGCTTCAATACCAGAAAGTGAAGTTAGCCCGTAAACATAAATGCCCCACGTGCCAGGCATGGCCGGCGCAGCAACGCGCATGGTTGTGGTAAGTACAGGCGTTGTAAGGTTACCGCGATACTCGGTACCATCAGGTGCCACCAATACTAATTTGGTCAGGTTCGCAAATGTGTCGGCCGATGCTTTAACAAGTACTTCATCTGTGCCCACCTCAAAAGGAATCACTTCAGGCTCACCAACGGGTGAATAAAAGATATCGAAGTTTTCCACACGATCGCTGGTTGTGACTAGTGCATTTGCCTTGAAGCTCTTGCCATCAAGGTTATTAACCGTAACCTTATGATCCATATCTTCAAGCAATGCTGCGGCAACTGCAGAACGCGCGTTTACATAACCTGCACCCACCTCCCAGCGCTCATAGCCAGGCATGTTAGTGGCTGTCTCTTGAAGTAGGCGCTTAATGGTTGCGTTATCAAGGTTTGGATTTGCTTCTAGCATCAAAGCGATAATGCCAGAAACGTGAGGCGTAGCCATAGAGGTGCCAGAAATCATCGTGTAGAAGGGAAGATTCTGCGGTTCAATTGCATCGACATCCGCATCACCGCCATTTGCAGCAGCGTTAAGTACAGCGCGAGTAGAAATAATGTCGACACCAGGTGCAACAATTGATACTTCGTTATTATACGTCCATTGCGTACCATCCGGCATGGTAAAATCACCAGACTCGCCCTTTAGGCCACGAGATGAAAAGCCAGCCAATTTTCCAAACTTGTCACCTGCGCCTACTGAAATTCCCCAAGGAATTTGAGCGTATGGGTTGTGTGAGTCTTCACCCGGGCCACTATTACCAGCCGCGAAAACACTTATCATTCCCATTGTATGCGCTTTGTAACTTGCTAACGATACAGGGCCGAGTGGTTCATATTTACCGCTAGAACCCCAAGAGTTGCTGATAACCTTAATAGGGTTATCGAAGGTATATTGCTTACTTATAGCGTAATCAAAGCCGCCTATAGTATCTAGAAGCAAAACTGCAGCACCCGAACCATAACCGATGATGTCAGCATCTGGCGCTGCGCCGCGGTGTTTGCCATCAGACATTGCACCACTACCCGCGATAGTTCCGGTTACGTGCGTACCGTGCCCTGAATTTAGATCTGTATTTACCTGATTCGATAGTGTTGGGCCTGTTACGCCAACAATGGAAAGCGCCCCTGGGTTCAATATTGCTTGAACGTTATCAACCACGGTGTCACCAAAGAAATGGTCTTGGTGAGAAGCATCAATACCTGAGTCTATAACTAAAACAGTTGAGCCTTTACCAGTAAATTCAACGTTGTTTCGCGACGCAAATCCCTCGCCCTGCAAATCTGCTACACCGGTAAGTTCGCGCGCATCTGCGTTATATAGCTTCATCTCACGGTTAGCGAAAACCGAGCGTACACCGTCGAATTGGGCGATAGTCTCAATTTGCGCCTTGGTTGCCACCACACCAATAATAGGAAGGTTTTTGAATTGAATACCTTCTGTAATGCCCAAGTTCAACAGCTGAGTAATTTGTGACTCGGCAAGTGGCGACATTTGATCATACGTAACAACAGCCATCAGCGATTCGGTAGGGGATAGCGATACAAGTTTTTCAGCCATTTGTGAACCGATATAAGCATCGGCAAGCGTGTAGGCTGAAGGGCTTGCAAGCATAGCTGCAGCTAACGTAGATAGGGCGAACTTCTTCATATTCTTCTCCAAATTCTTGAGGCTGCGCTTTTTCATTGATGCTGAAGACAAATGTTTAACTGGCTTTGTCGTTAGCATTTTCGAACGCGTTTTTATTGTCAGGGCGCATGGTATTAGCGCCTTTGGCTGAGCTAAAACACGGCGTTTGTCGATTTACGTCATCGCAGCAAAGTACGCCTTAATAGTGGCCGTTTGAATTTTGTTCGAACATAGGGGTTTCACCCTAATTGTGCGATTTTTTTTTAATATTTAAACGTACAAAATTGCTACAAAGGTTTAATAAAAAATGTTGGGTTTAGCACCTATAGTAGTGATGTATGTTGGCGAAATTTAAACACTTATTAGCTTTTGTTTATGTTTTCTTCGATCAGTTTTCTCCCAAGAGGAGTTCGTCATGAAGTTTGATTCAATTAAGTCTCGATTGGTCTTAATGACCCTTATATGTGTGATTGGAATGGGCATGCTGGTGGTAAGTCAGCATTACTTCACGCAGCGTCTGATTGGCTTAAATCAGCAGCGCGATGCGTTACTTAGAATGGGACAAGATTTGCTTCAAATGAGAAGACACGAAAAGGATTTTTTACTTCGCCACGACACAGATTACTTTGATAAATTTCTTCAACAGTCTTATTCGTTCAAGGGACGATTGACTACGCTTGTACCTATGTTTAACGAATATCGCCTACCTGTTGCGGATGTAGAAAGTCTGTCTGCTTCGATGGAAGCCTACAGAGGAGTATTTCAACAGGTTGTGTCACTTCAAGAGCGCATTGGACTTACCCAAAGTGATGGACTTAGAGGACGTATATCTGAGCTAGAAAAAACGCTTAATGAAGGGCCGCTTTCTCAATCTCCACAAGCAAGAGAATTATTAACGAATATCCAGCTTGCCACGCGAAATTACCAAATAACGCATGAAGGCTACTATGCCAAGCTGATGAATGAAATGAGTGAGCGCTTGGTCTCTGATTACCGCAATAACACGGGGTATGGTGAGTTTGTAGTTCAATATAGAGAAGCACTTCTACAGTTAGTGGATGCGTTTACAACCTTTGGCGTTACTCACAACGAAGGCCTTCGTGGCGATTTCAGACAAAGTGCCCATAACGTTGAGACTCAGCTAAAAGGCGTTGATACCGCTCTGCAACCGATGATTGAACAACAAGAAGGCCAAGTGCGTATTTACAGCTTAAGTATTGCCGCGCTAACTTCTGTCGTGTTAATTCTGGTATTGATCAAGAGTTTTGCGACTTTTCACCGTGCATTTGTTAACTTTCTTACTTTCTTTTATCGTTGCAAGCGTCAGTATCAAATGATTGATACGCGAAAGTTAGGGTTTGCAGAGTTAAAGTCACTCGCAGAGTTGGCGAATGAGATGGTCGAGTCTAAAAGAGATATTGAGGCGCGACTAGCCAGTGTAGAAGCCGAGTTGGCCACTAAGAAAGCCTCATAATTACAGAAGGGCACTTTTATTTCTTAAGCGGTCGACTCATTATTGCATGAACAAGGTATAAGCAAAGATGAAGTTTAACCGCTTAGGAAACAGCGATTTACAAGTGTCGGACGTGTGCTTGGGCACAATGACATGGGGCATTCAAAACACCCAACAAGATGCGGACGAACAAATAGCATTTGCTCTTGATAAGGGCGTGAATTTTATCGATACCGCCGAAATGTATCCGGTTCCCCCAAATGTTGATACCTATGGCGACACAGAGCGCATTATTGGTAATTGGATTTCACGTAATGAGTCAAAGCGTTCAGATATTATCTTAATGACAAAGATTGCCGGCAGCGGATTGAAGTATATTCGTAACGCTGGGCCTATTACATCCGGTGCAATTGCTAACGCGCTTACTTACTCGTTAGAGCGTTTGAAAACTGATTATATCGACGTTTACCAACTGCACTGGCCGAACAGAGTAACCCCTCACTTTGGCAAACACTGGCCAGATGGTGCTGATCCAACGAAAACCAACAGAGAAAAAGAGCTTGATGGAATGCGCGATATTCTTATAGGTATTAAACGCGCATTAGACGAAGGAAAAATTAGGCATTGGGGTTTATCAGACGATACACCTTGGGGAATTCACGCTTTCCTTATGCTTTGCAAAGAGCTGGATATGCCGCTTCCTGTTTCTATTCAAAACGAATTCAGCTTACTTCATGCGAAAGACTGGCCTTATTTAATTGAAATGTGTGAGCTAGAGAATATTGCTTACTTACCATGGTCTCCACTGGCAACCGGCATGTTAAGTGGTAAATATCAGGGTGGCGCAAGACCAGAAGGAAGTCGTTGGACCCTAGCGCAGCGCATGGGACTATTTAGAGACAAAGCGCCAGCGCAGGCGGCTACCGCTGAGTATATGAAAATCGCTGAAAAAGCGGGAATTACACCCTCACAACTTGCGTTAGCGTGGTGTAAGCAAGTGCCAGGTGTTACCTCCACAATTATTGGGGCTACAACCCTGCCTCAACTTGAAGAGAATATCGACGCATTTGATATTTCCCTTTCAAGCGAAACGTTAGACGACATTCACAACGTGCTAAGGCAGTATCCCCTAGGCTTTTAAACGCGCTTATATCCTCGTTGAACGCACGCAAGCTTTCTGAAGATACAAAAAAACGGCGCCTTGAATAAGCGCCGTTTTTGTTGAACTGCAGCGTTTAATTAAAACGCATACTTAGCCGATACTTGGAAGCGGTTCATGTCGCCTTCAAGGCCTGCTTCAATTTCGCGTTTTGCGAAAGCGTATTCAGCACCAACGGTTAGCGCCTTAGTTGGCGAGTACAAGTAATTCACACGTGTACTATAAGTGCTCTCAGTGGTATTCAAGCCTGTGAGTGACACATCATTGTCTGCTTCAAACGCTGAGAACATGATGCTACTGCGCGCTTTTTCGCTCCACTTATGACGGTAGGCAATGCCGTAACCCGTTGAGTCGATGGCTTCAAGGTCGCCGCTTTCAGTAAGCACTGCACCATTTACGGCGTTAAGTGCAGAGTATCTGCCTAAACCTTTACCAGTGTTGAAAGTAAAGCGAATGTCATCGCCATTCGACAGGTTGTATTTACCAGTTACAGATACACCGAAGCTGGTTTCGTCAGCGTCAATGCCAGCTGCGTTGTCGTAAGACAACTGTCTTAGTAAGCCCGCAACTTTAACATAACCCCAGTCATACTTTGACGTATAGGCAGCTACAAAGTCTGGAACGCTGTTGTCATCACTTGTGATTCGGCCGCCGCCACCAAAAGGCGTAATGGTTGATTCTGGGTTTTCAAGGGCAAGCTGAAGGCCGCCGTTAGTATATCTCACCATAACTTGACGACCAAAGGTAATGCCGTCAGTCGTACCGATGAAATCTAGTGATTCTGGTAGTGAACCTACGTCCATGAATGTCGTCCAAGTTTGACCTACTAACCAGTTTTTGTAGGTCAGGTATGCGTGACGAACACGAGGAACGTAAGAGTTACTGATACGCTCATCACCGCCGCTAGTTACAATAAAGTCGAGCTCGAAAACACCGTTTATGGTATCGCCTTCAGCAGTTGGAGTAGAAGTAGCAAAGCGGAATCGCGACGTTCTAATGTGCGCGTCAAATTGTGGATCTTCGTCAACGCCACCAACAGGTGTTAGTGAAGGAATATAGAAATCGCGACCTACGCTACCCGATGCAATGGTGCCATCTGAGTAGTCACTGACCATAGCGTCGACTTTAATGTAGCCTGTGAATTTCACACTTGTGTCGCCGATTGTTGCTGCTTGCGCTGCACCGGTAGATGCTGCTAGGCACAGCGCTACTGCTGTAGCCGTATTTTTTATTTTAGCTTTCATCGTGTCTGTTCCAAAAAAGTGGTTAAATAAATGTAAATTCAACGTTAACATTGCTGATTGTGTACTTATTATCTCAAAATTAAATAAGCCAATGGTCGCATAAGACTATAGTCGTAATACTTTTCTAGTAGAACCTTAGTTGTATGCTGCTAAGACCAAAGTCTCATTTTGCTTTGTGGGTGAATGGCTAGAGTGTTTCACCATACAACAAGAATTTTACATCATTGATATTGGAGGCAATCTATATGACCGCCAGCAAAACTTATCCTGTGCCTGAGAACATTCTTCAGTCTACGCATTTAACCGCATCTCAATACGACGAGATGTACAAGCAATCTGTAGAGCAACCTGAAGCGTTCTGGGCTGAGCACGCATCCATGCTTGAGTGGTATCAAAAGCCAACCAAAATTAAAAACACGATGTTTGGCGAAAACGATGTGTCGATAAAATGGTTTGAAGATGGAGAGTTAAATGCCAGCTATAACTGTATTGACCGCCATCTGGCTAACAATGCCACAAAAGTTGCCTTTCACTGGGAAGGCGACTCACCAGAAGATAGCCAAGATATCACGTATCAACAAGTACACTACGAAGTTTGTAAACTAGCTAATGCACTCAAAGATATGGGCGTAACAAAGGGTGACCGTGTCGCCATTTACATGCCTATGGTACCTGAAGCTGCCTATGCCATGCTAGCGTGTGCCCGCATTGGTGCCGTTCACTCTGTTATTTTCGGTGGTTTCTCACCAAACGCAATTGCCGATCGTATTAATGATAGCAACGCGAAAGTGGTCATTACGGCAGACGAAGGCCGCCGTGCTGGAAGAAGCATTCCGTTAAAAGCGAATGTAGATAAAGCGTTGGCTGGCGATGCATGTCCATCTATCACTCACGTTTTAGTTCACAAGCTAACGGGTGGAGATGTTGATTGGAATGACAAGCACGATGTGTGGTGGCACGATGCTGTAGAGGGTAAATCTGCGCAATGTGAGCCAGAGGTTATGAATGCGGAAGACCCGCTGTTCATTCTTTACACATCAGGTTCTACCGGAACACCAAAAGGTGTAGTACATACCACAGGTGGTTATCTACTATATTCCGCAATGACCTTTAAGTATGCCTTTGATTATAAAGATGATGATGTGTACTGGTGTACTGCTGATGTGGGCTGGATCACGGGTCACAGCTATATGGTTTACGGACCAATGGTTAACGCTGCGTCACAAGTATTTTTTGAGGGCGTACCGACCTATCCAGATGTTAAACGCATCGCGCAGGTCGTAGAGAAGTACAAGGTAAATAGTCTTTATACCGCGCCAACTGCTATCCGCGCATTAATGGCTCATGGTGACGTTCCAGCAGAAGGGTGTGATTTATCTTCGCTGCGTTTACTAGGCACAGTGGGTGAACCAATTAACCCAGAAGCATGGGAGTGGTACCACAGAGTTATTGGTAAAGGGCGTTGTCCTATCATCGATACATGGTGGCAGACAGAAACGGGTGGACACATGATTCTGCCTCTACCTGGCGCCACGGAGCTAAAACCGGGTTCAGCTACGCGCCCATTCTTCGGTATTCAGCCGGCGCTATTTGACGCTGACGGCAAAGAGCTTGAAGGCGTAGCAGAAGGTAACCTAGTAATTAAAGACAGCTGGCCAAGTCAAGCGCGCACGGTTTACGGCGATCACCAACGCTTTATTAACACCTACTTCAGCGCATACAAAGGCGTGTACTTCACGGGCGACGGCGCACGTCGTGACGAAGATGGCTTCTACTGGATCACCGGTCGTGTGGATGACGTGTTGAACGTATCGGGTCACCGCTTGGGTACCGCTGAGATTGAAAGTGCACTTGTTGCCCACCCTAAAGTGGCCGAGGCTGCCGTTGTTGGTTTCCCACATGACATTAAAGGGCAGGGGATCTATGTTTATGTAACACCAAATGAAGGGGTTGAAGCAGATGAAGCCCTTACTAAAGAACTCAAAGCGTGGGTACGCCAAGAGTTAAGCCCAATTGCCACACCAGATATGATTCAGTGGTCACGCGGGCTACCTAAAACTCGCTCAGGTAAAATTATGCGCCGTATCTTGCGTAAAATTGCCGCCAATGAGCATGAGCAATTAGGTGACACATCTACGTTGGCGGATCCATCGGTTGTTGATACACTGATAGAGGAACGTCTAAATAAGTAGAAACTAAGGATATAGACAATGATAACCCTTCTAATCGCTGATGATCATCCGCTGTATCGCGATGCACTAAGAGGCGCGTTGTCGTTGTCACTTCCAGCCTTAACCCTTAAAGAGGCGGGAGACCTTAACACTACGGTCGATATTCTCAATAATGAGGATATCGACTTGTTGTTACTTGATTTACATATGCCGGGTAGCAACGACTTATTTGGTCTGCTTCATATTCGAAAACTCTTTCCCGAACTTCCTGTTGCCGTAGTTTCTGGTACGGAAGACACTACACTTATTTCAAAGATAATCAGCGTAGGCGCGCTTGGGTTTATCCCGAAAACAGCCAGTGCGCAAGATATTGCAAACGCTGTAGAAGCAATATTAGATGGCGATGTATGGCTACCTGATAATTTAAGTGAAAACGTTGATGAGGTGAACGAAGAGTTCTCTGAGTTGGCGGACAAAGTAGCATCGCTTACACCCTCGCAATACAAAGTGCTTTGCTATATGCGAGACGGTTTGCTAAACAAGCAAATAGGTTTTAACTTAGATATAGCCGAAGCTACTGTTAAAGCCCACGTAACGGCGATCTTCAAAAAGTTAGGCATAAACAACCGCACGCAAGCGGTACTTATTGCTTCACAACTTGAACTGGAGCCACCCGTTCAGTAGCGTCAAACTGCTTCATCGCTTGTGACGAAGAAAACTCAGGTAAAAACTTCTCTAATGCCAGGCGGCTCTGTTCACTTAGCAGTGGATTGCTAATCTCAATGACGGTTCGCCCTTCAATCAGTGCCATTCCCTCTCTGAAGTTTTCATGAGCTAACAGTAGTTCTTGAAACTTACCTGTCTCGAACAGTATGAGCAAGCCCTCAGCAATGCGCCCGGCAAGCGCTTGATTGTCGCTTCCTACAAAGAAAAAGATGGGGCTTGGATATGAAATGATAAGGTGATCATCGATAGTCAGACCGCGTGAGAGCGCCTTATCAGCGAGTTCTTCTTTAATTTCCATAACACTTCTTGGAAACATATCAGCAAAGCCTTCAGAGACAATGCGAAATGAAGCTCGATAAGTCGTTTCTAGAACAGGAATGTCGTTTGCGCGAAAAATTTTTGTATCTGGCCAGTCGTAGCCTAAAACCGCTCTAAAGGCCCGCAACTCTTCCAATGACTCTACACTTTTTAACCGCGTGTCGTCTTCTCTTACAAACAATGCACGCTTACCAAACAGTCCGGCCATAATGGGAATGCGAATGGGAAGAAACTGGCGTTCACGCTCTGTTGATGTAACGCTCCACGTTACGTCCAGCATGTTGTGCTCGAGGCTGCGTAATTGACGTTCTTGCGCGGTTTCTTGGTCGCTGACAATCAGTTCAAAGGTACCGTACTGGGCTTCGGTCACGCGAAGTGATTCTGTAAGCAGGCGTTTTGCATAGGCGTATACAGCGTCTCGCCCGGGATGGACATTTGGTAAGCGAAGAACGGTATGAGGTAAGTCAGTACTTACCTCATTTGTGTTTTGCTGTTGGGCGTTAACACTGTGTTGAGTGAATACACTTACTAGCAAAGCGACAACGCTTAGGGCTTTTTTCGTAACATCCATATTGTATTTTTCATGCACTAAGCGCATGCCTTACTGCAAGTTGCCCAAGGGATCCAGCTAACATTTCCCTTATGGCTTACTTGTAATGCTAATCTTTCCCCGTAAGCAAAAAATCGTATTCGGGGTCTACAATAAAGTGCCCACTCATTGCTTCTCTTCCGAGTAACATTAAATAGGTCATTTCCGAGCGGTCCGTAAGGGTTAATTGAATATCCCATTGGTACCCGTCCATTATTATAGGCGTAATTATAACATAGCGCTTCTCAAGTGTAGCAGTTGAGCTTTTTACGCGTTTCTGCCCCTCTACACGCGCTTCTCGGCGCACTACGCGTTCAACGTTGTGAATGTCCGGATGTATATCAAACTTAATCCAGAGCTCACCGTCTTGATCAAATTCTTCAATGTTATCAACGTGAAGTGACGATGTTGCCGCGCCTGTATCAACGCGTACGTTTAAATCTGTGATCGCAAGTTTAGGTAAATCACACAGTTCTACCGCACCAACAATTTTTTTATTGTTCATCAGTTTTTCTACCAATTTTATAAAACAGGACCCTGTTCTGGTGGCAATAAATTGTCTTGTAATAATTCAACATGTTCAGCAACAGTATCAGGCTCTGAGAAGTATGCAATGTGGTAAACCGCTTCACCCTCTTGAGTAAGCGGAATATTTTGTTTACCAATTACAACACCTTCGGCAGGGCTTTCAAGACTGTCTAAGTAATTGCCAAATGGGTCAGCAATGATAGCCAGTTTATCGCCCTTTGCTACATGGTCGCCAAGCTGCGCTAAGTGCGTCACGAAACCACTTTCTGGTGCGCGTACCCATCCGCTTTGACGTGCTATAAAGCGCTCAATGCTGTGCCCTTTACTGCGGCTCTTATTTAGCATGCCCAAGTGACGCATGGTATTAATAATACCTCTTACGCCTGCTCGAATCGAAAATTCGTCATAGCGCAACGCTTGACCCGCTTCGTAAAGTAAGATTTTTACGCCGCTCTCACTGGCTGCTTCGCGTAGCGAACCGTCGCGCAGTTCTGCATTAAGTAAAACAGGTACCCCAAACGCTTTCGCCATTTCTAATACGTCTGGGTCGTCTAAGTCAGCACGAACTTGAGGCAGGTTACTGCGATGAATTGCTCCCGTGTGAAGGTCTATGCCTACGTCGCATTTACTTACTATTTCTTTGAAAAACAAGTTAGCCAAACGGCCCGCAAGTGAGCCTTTTTTGCTTCCTGGAAAACTGCGGTTTAAATCGCGTCTATCGGGTAAATAACGAGATTGGTTTAATACGCCATAAACGTTGACCATAGGTACTGCAATAAGGGTTCCCCTTAAACGCTCAATTGCTTTTGAACGGATAAGTCTACCTACTATTTCAATACCGTTTAGCTCGTCACCGTGGATGGCCGCGCTAACAAACATAATTGGGCCAGGTCGCTTTCCTCGCTTTACATAAACGGGAATGCTCATATTGGTTGCCGTGTACAGCGGCGGCATTTCTAACTCAATTTTTTTTGTTTCGCCAGGAGCAACGTTTTCACCCCCAATTCTTAAAACATCATTTACCACTAACGTTTTCCTATATTTACGTCATTGCAAAGCAAAGGTTAAAGGGCGCTAGCCCTTTCCACGGGTTTTTGTTTTGTGCGGTTCAGCGCTTTTTTCAATAAATTCAATAATCATATTGGCGACATCTTTGTTTGTCGCTTTCTCTATACCTTCAAGGCCAGGCGATGAGTTTACTTCCATTACCACAGGGCCGTTATTAGAGCGAAGAATGTCTACGCCACAGCAGTTAAGGCCCATTGTTTTTGCCGCGTCTACTGCCGTTTTACGCTCAGCTGGGCTTAAGCGAACTAAACTTGCCTGGCCGCCGCGGTGAAGGTTTGAGCGGAATTCCCCAGGAGCTGCCTGACGTTTCATAGCTGCCACAACTTTTCCGCCAACCACGAAGCAACGAATATCTGCACCGCCAGCTTCCTTGATGAACTCTTGCACCAAAATACTGGCGTTAAGACCCATAAATGCTTCAATGATCGATTCGGCCGCTTTTTGGGTGTCAGCCAACACTACTCCAATACCTTGCGTACCTTCTAGCAGCTTGATAACAACCGGCGCGCCGCCAACGGTTTTGATAACGTCGTCAATCTTGTCAGGGTGATGTGCAAAGCCTGTCCTAGGCATGCCGATACCTTTGCGAGACAAAAGCTGCAATGAACGCAATTTATCTCGCGAGCGGCTAATAGCCACTGATTCATTAAGGCTGTAGGTGCCCATCATTTCAAACTGGCGAACAACCGACGTTCCGTAAAAGCTTACTGACGCGCCAATTCGCGGAATCACGGCATCGTAATAAGGAAGTCGCTTACCGTTATAGCGAACAGACGGTCGCGCACTGGTGATATCCATGTAGCAGTGCATGGTATCGATAACGTCAACCTGATGCCCGCGAGCCTGCCCAGCTTCGACTAAGCGTGAAGTAGAGTAAAGACGAGGATTTCTGGAAAGAATTGCAATGCGCATTATAAAAAAGCCTGTAGTTTGTGTTTTATTTTGTCGTTTTATCGACCAACCTATTACCACGTTAGAACGTGATTGTTAAATAGACAAGTCATTTTTGCGCGCATACTAATGTAACTGCCAAGGGGTGTCTTACGAATAATTCTTGTTGTGTCGATTGCTTTTAATGCATGAACTTGTCGGCTATTCACGTTAGCATTAGAGCGCGTCGGCCTATTTAAAGTAAAATTAGCATTTTAGGCCGGTATGCTTAGTTAAATGAATGTAAGGATTAGGGTTAATGAATGAGTGGTGGCATGGGTTTTTGGCGTGGTTAACTCAGTACCAGTCAAATGTCGTGTGGAGTGGGTTGGTTTTAGTTATGTATTTGGCAATGTCTCGAAAGTTACTGCCAAAACTGGAAACCAACATCGTCAAGTCAAAGCTAAAGTCGAATAGCGCCTTAAAAGGACTTTTTGCCGCACGCGTCATTGTCGCTACAGTATCGTTGGCGTTGTTGTTACTAGCATGGGGTATCGACTTTTCCGGGCTGTTAGTCCTTTCTACTTCTATCATTACAGTAACGGGTGTTGCGCTTTTCGCAAGCTGGTCGCTTATCAGTAATATTACCGCCTACTTTATATTACTTACGAATGTAGCCTACCGCAGAGGTAATTACGTGCGCATTCTTGACGGCGATAACTTCATTGAAGGCGTAATTGCCGATGTAGGGCCATTTAGTACGCGCTTGCTTACCGCCGAGCGCGAAACCCTTATGTACCCAAACAACCTGATTTTAACTCGCCCAGTTTTACTTAATCCTAAAGAAAAGTGGGGGGCAATGGGTAAAGTTGTGGCGAAGTCGAGCGTTGAAACGCCGGTGGTTAAGATTGAAGAAAGTAAACCACACGACGAATTACTTTAATCTGTTCTGGTAAAGCGATCATCGAAAAGCGTGCAGTTTCCTACACGTTTTTCGCTTCTCTAATGTAGCGCGTCATACTTTGTAGTAGCGCACGCAATTTTGCTGGCTTTAACGGCTTCGCTAAAAAGTTTACGCCTTGGGCTTTGCACTGTGTGACTAGGCTCTCATCCGGTGTTGCCGTTATCAGCGCCGCCGGCACTACAATATTGAGCCTGTGCCTGAGTTCTTCTATCAGAGCCAACCCATTTTTCTCGCTGTCGTGACTAAGTTGATAATCCATCAATAAGATTTGGGGTTGAATCGTCTCACAGACTTTCAGCGCGTCATCCCAGTTGTTAGCCAGCACAACATTTATTCCCCACTTCTGCAGTAGGGTCTGCATTGCATCTAGGTTTTCTCTTTGGTCATCAACACACAGTACATCCATCCCTGTAAATGTCGTGTTGCGAGTTTTCATTGGTACATCAGAAACTAACTTGGGTTCCGCTTTAGCAAGAGAAAAAGCAAAGCAGCTTCCTTTACCAATTTTAGAGGTAACATTGATATCGCTGTTTAACTGCAGGCTTAAGCGGCGTACCACACCTAAGCCCAGTCCCAATCCATGCTCTTTGCTTTCGTTTGCGCGGAAAAAGTCACCAAAAATACTGTCTCTCTTATCAGTAGAAATACCAATCCCTGTGTCGATGGCTTTAAAATAAACCGTGTCTTTTACAGGTTTAATTACAAAAAGAACGCGACCATTTTCTGTGTATTTCACCGCATTAGAGAGCAAGTTTTGGGTTATTCGGTATAAATAGGTTTTGTCAGCTTTCACCCAACACGGACGTATTAGCGCCTTAAAGCCAAGCCCTTTTTCCCGAGCGCGCATAGCCATTTCGTCAACAAGTGGGGATAGCAGGGCTACTACATCGATAGATTCAATGTCGGGTTTCATTTCACCTTGGTCTAAACGCGCGATATCGAGCAAGGTGCCTATTAGTGTTTCACTAGAGGTTACACTGTGATTAAGCTTACGGATAATTGCCAGTGCTGATTCAGACAATTCTTGCTCTTCAAGGGCACTGACGTACAGCTTGGCAGCATTGAGTGGCTGAAGAACATCGTGACTAGCGAGTGCCAAGAAGCGGGTTTTACTCGCGTTGGCGTCTTCGGCAGCTTTTCTGGCTCGAATAAGTTCTTTTTCCGCTTCAGAGCGCCTTTCTATCTCAAGGCGAAGCTCTGCGTTAATGGAATGGACTTCTTCTGTACGCTTTTTTATGCGTGCTTCTAGATCAATGTTCGACTCTTCAAGTGCTTGCTGTATTTCAACGTGCCCAGTAATGTCGTTAAAACTGGTTACAAAGCCACCACCGGGCAGTGGGTTGCCTACCATCTCGATTACCCGTCCATCCATGCGTTGTCGAGTAAAACGGTGGGGCATACCAGAGCGTAAGTGCGCCAGCCTTTTTTCTACTTCAGCGTCTACGTTATCCGTGCCGAATTCTCCCTGAGAAGCGTTATATCGAATTAATTTTTCGATGGGGGTTCCCACCGCCAGCAAATTATCAGGGTAGGGATAAAGATCGGCGTAGCGCTTATTCCACGCCACTAAGTTTAAGTGCTTGTCGACTACGCTAATACCCTGATCCATGTTTTCAAGCGACGTAAGAAGCGCAGTCATATTGAATTGCATGGCTTGAGTAGTGTCATCAAAGAAGTTGATGACCTCGGTGAAATCCATCTTCTTGCCGCGCAGTGCGCTATCTAATAGCACCTTGGCACTTGAAGCGCCGATTACGCCGCCGAGAGCGCGTTCACAAAATGACAAAAACGACTCATTCGGCGTGTCATCATGTTTCAATTGGCAGTTATTAAGCTGTTGATATTGTTCCAGCAGTTGTTCGCAGCGACCTGATCCCATAAAGGTTGAAAGTAACGTGATTAGGTCGGAAACCGTTACATTGGTTGCCTGAGCCTTCACGGTATTATTACTGGATATCGCTGGAGAAACGAAGGCTTCCGCTTGCATCCTGTCGATAAGACGCTGGGGAGCAAAGTGTGAAAAGAGTATGTAGACAAAGGTGTTCGCCGCTAAGCTGATCATGGCACCTTGGCTAATGAGTTCATTTTGCTCCATTTGCGATACTTGCTCACTGACGATAGGAAGCACAAGCCACAACACCCAAATGACCAAGCCCACCATGAGCCCCGCATATACCCCGTGCGCATGAGCACGTTTCCAATAAAGCCCTCCAACAATTGCTGGCATAAGCTGAATAACTAACGAGAAAGCAATAAGTCCAATTGAGTGAAGGGAGCGGCTGCTAGTCATTTGCTGGTGGTATAAAAAAGCCATGAGCAGGATAAAAGCGATAACTATACGGCGAATAAGTCTGATCTTGCTTGATACATCCTGTTTGTCGTCAGTATTGCCTGTAAAAGCAAGAATGCGCGGCAAGATTACATCATTGGTCAGCATGGTACTCAAAGTGAGCGTAGCTACAATAATCATGGCGGTTGCGGCAGACAGCCCGCCCACAAACACTATAACCTGAAGAAGGACTGACTCTGAAAAGACCGCGAGCGACAGCACGTAAGAATCGGGCTCGATATTTGCGCCTGCAAAAATGGCTTTGCCCGCAATGGCAATAACGGGAATAACGGCTGAGATGATAGTTAGGTATAGCGGAAACAGCCACCTTGCCGTGCGCAGGTGTCCCAAGCTTAGGTTATCGATAATGGCAACGTGGAATTGTCGTGGTAAGCAAACGATGGCTGCGGCGGCCATGATTGTTTGAGCAATGAAGGTAAACGAACCAAATTGCGCTAAGGCGACTTCGTTAGTAAAGCTCTCGAAAAACGGCCCCGACTGAGTGCGTTTCCATGCGCTATATCCAACAACCGCAACCAACACCAACGCTAGCAGCTTAATGGTCGACTCGAACGCAATGGCCAACATTAAACCTCGTCGGTATTCGGTGACGTCCGTTTGGCGTGTACCAAAATACATAGCGAACGCAGCGATAAAGCCGGTTGCGGCAATGATAATGCCATTGCTATTGGGCTGTTGAGTAAGAAGCTGGAAAGTGGCGCCGACTGCTTTTAATTGAAGCGCGATATAAGGAATGGTGGCGAGTAGAGCAATAAGCGTGACTACCAATGCCACGGTTTGGCGCTTTCCATAGCGCGAAGCAATGAAGTCTGAAATGGTAGTAATGTGCTGCTTCTTGCTAACTAGCGTCAACTTATAAATAAACTTATAACCTAATACATAAACAAGAATAGGTCCAAGCATGATCGGAAGGTATATCCACGTATCTCTACTTGCTTGACCTACCATTCCGAAAAATGTCCACGCGGTACAATAAATGGCGAGGGCTAATGAATAAATCGCTGGATGTGACGTTAAAGCTCTTGCGGTTGGCGAGTTCTTCTCACCCCAACTCGCCAATGAAAAAAGCAAGAAGAGATACAGTACTGCAAGTGTTACCCAACCAAAAACCATAACGTTCCTTTTAACTTAGTTTTAACAATGCTGTCGCTATTATAATCATTTCGATCATAGTCAACCTACGACCATGGTCTCATTTTGAATTTTTAGTGTCAGGTCTAGAGTAGTAGGCGAGCTCCTAAATGCTTGACTTTGCTGCGTGTGGTTGTTTCTTCTCAATCGCACATTACGCAGCAATAACGTTAACAAAGCCGGGCGTTAGGAATATGTAAAATCATAACAATCAATTAACCTGACATGAGGGTGAAACAATGGCATTTAGAAACGAAGAGGACAAAAAAGCGTATTGGAGGGAGAATCTCGCCCTTCTCGCCAAGCTTTTAGTCGTTTGGTTTGTCGTATCATTCGGTGCCGGCATTATTTTTGTCGATATCTTAAATGAAATCCAATTTTTTGGCTTTAAATTAGGCTTCTGGTTTGCGCAGCAGGGCGCAATTTATGTATTTGTTGCATTAATCTTTGTCTACATGGCGAAGATGAACGCCATGGATAAACGCTACGGCGTAGATGAGGAGTAAATCATGGACGTTCAAACTTTAACGTTTATTATCGTAGGTGCATCATTTGCGCTTTATATCGCTATAGCAATTTGGGCCCGCGCTGGGTCGACTAATGATTTTTACGTAGCCGGTGGTGGTGTTCCTCCCATTATGAATGGTATGGCTACCGCAGCAGACTGGATGTCGGCAGCCTCGTTTATCTCGATGGCGGGTCTTATCTCGTTTATGGGTTATGACGGTGCCGTTTATCTAATGGGCTGGACAGGTGGTTACGTTCTACTTGCACTTTGTTTAGCACCGTACTTACGTAAGTTCGGTAAATTCACGGTACCTGATTTTATCGGTGATCGTTACTACTCACAGACAGCACGTACGGTTGCCGTATTCTGTGCAATCTTTGTTTGTTTCACATACGTTGCAGGCCAAATGCGTGGCGTAGGTGTTGTATTTAGCCGTTTCTTAGAAGTGGATATCGTATCGGGCGTTGTTATCGGTATGGTTATCGTGTTCTTCTATACTGTGCTTGGTGGTATGAAAGGTATTACTTACACCCAAGTTGCACAGTACTGCGTACTAATTTTTGCTTATATCGTTCCAGCAGTATTTATCTCTATCATGGTGACAGGTCACATTCTTCCACAAACCGGTTTTGGTGCCACGTTAGTTGATGGTTCCGGAATGTACGTGTTGCAGAAGCTCGACATGTTGTCCGTGGAACTCGGCTTCAATGAATATACCTCAGGTACTAAGAGTACTATCGACGTATTCTTTATTACGTTCGCTCTGATGGTAGGTACAGCGGGTCTTCCTCACGTAATTGTACGTTTCTTCACTGTGCCTAAGGTTCACGATGCTCGTAAGTCTGCAGGTTATGCACTCGTGTTCATTGCACTTCTGTACACTACTGCGCCTTCACTTGCCGCTTTTGCTCGTGTAAACATGATTGAAACCATTAATGGTCCTGAAATGACGGGTACCAGCTATGAAGAAGCGCCTTCGTGGATTAAGAATTGGGAACAAACTGGTCTTATCGGCTTTGAAGATAAAAATGGCGATGGCAAGATGTTCTATTCTGGCGATGAGCGCAACGAAATGAAGGTTGACCGCGATATTATGGTTCTGGCGAACCCTGAAATTGCGAATCTACCTGCATGGGTCATTGCACTGGTAGCCGCGGGTGGTGTAGCTGCAGCCTTGTCTACTTCTGCGGGTCTACTGTTGGTAATTTCGACATCCGTCTCCCACGATTTGTTGAAACGAAACTTTATGCCGAATATTACCGATAAGGCAGAACTGATGTACGCGCGATTAGCGGCAGGTGTGGCCATTGTAATTGCAGGCTACTTCGGTATTAATCCGCCCGGGTTTGTTGCGCAGGTGGTCGCCTTTGCCTTCGGCTTGGCTGCATCGAGCTTCTTCCCAGCAATTATCATGGGTATCTTCAGCAAGCGAATGAATGATAAAGGGGCGATTGCAGGTATGGTTAGCGGTATTGCATTCACCGCCGCCTATATCATCTACTTCAAGTTTGTGAATCCTGCGGCTAACGTGCCGGCTAACTGGTGGTTTGGTATTTCTCCAGAAGGCATTGGTACATTGGGTATGATGGTTAACTTCCTTGTTGCATTCTTAGTATTTAAAGCAACTGATGAAGCACCAGAAGAAATCCAAGAGTTGGTTGAAAGCATTCGTTATCCTAAGGGAGCGGGTGAAGCATCGGCTCACTAAACTAATGCTGCCTTAAGATAGGCTTTAAGAAAACAAAACCAATCTACTGGCGAAAGTGAGTAGGTTGGTTTTTTCTTTTTGTGAACTGGACATTTTCTATGACTGCGATGGCTAAACAAGTTGAAGACTTTCTCAACACATCAGCACCTTTTGACGTGCTGGACAAAGAGCAAAAGCTTGAGCTGGTAAAACATACTGAGCTGGTATATTTGACAGCGGATAATGTTGGCGATCTGCAAAAGGGCGATGCGTCACTTTATCTCATTCAAAATGGTCAATTTTCTGTTCAAGATTCCGATGCGCCTTTACGTCACCTGAGTGAAGGCGATTACTTTGGTTATGTGAACATTATGGAAAACCGCAATTTTCCATTGAGCATAAGCGTAGACAGCCCTGGGCTTGTTTACTGTTTTAAAGCTTCAGCGGTTGCCCCCTTATTTGACTTACCTGTTATTCGCCATTTCTTTGATGGGCTGCGCAACAACGCACTTCAAAACCACGCTATTTCCGACACAAATTCCATGTGGCTTTACAAAGGGCTTGAAGACGTTATTAACAAATCACCAGTGTCGGTGGATGTAGAAACCTCAATTACAGCCGCGGCGCAGCTTATGACAACTCAGAAAGTATCGTCACTGCTGGTTACCCGAGAAGATAAGCTAATTGGTATTATTACTGACCGCGACTTACGTTCAAGAGTGGTGGCTGCGTCTCTTGATATTCACCTTCCTGTAAGCCACATCATGACCCCAAATCCTGCGCAAATAATGGGAAATAGAACGCTTTTTGATGCCTTAGCGCTAATGACAGAAAGAAACATCCATCATTTGCCTGTCGTAGATCAACAAACCCTTGCTCCACTGGGAATGGTCACAGCCAGCGACATTATTCGTCATCAGCGGGGAAATGTACTCTTTATTATTGGCGAACTAAGTAAAGCAGAAAACCTGTATGAACTGACCAGGTTGTCCTGGCAATTGCCGCATTATTTCTCAGCCCACGCTAAAAAAGCAGGAGACTACGACATTGCTGGCAAAATTTTATCTCAGGCTACCGATATCATGACAAGAAAGCTTATTGGCTTTTTCCAACAGGCCAATGGAAAGGCGCCGATGATGTTCGCCTGGCTTGTCTATGGCTCTCAAGCTAGAGAAGACCAGACAATGGGCTCAGATCAAGACAACGGTCTTCTTCTTGCACAGCGGCCTAACAAAGCACAAGCTGAATATTTCGCAAAAATGGCAGAGTACGTCTGCAATGGATTGGCAAAATGCGGTATTAAACTGTGTGACGGCAATATTATGGCTAGCAACCCAGACCTTAGGCTTTCGCTTGACGAAGCCATTGAAGAAGCTAAACGATGGGTAAAGGCGCCAACTAAAGATGCGATTATGCACTTCAACATTTTTCTGGATGTTCGCTGTGCAGCCGGTGATGTGAGCTTATTTAAACAGCTACAGCGTAAACGCGCACCGTTAATGCAGCAAAATATGTTTCTAGCCGCGCTTACGCGAAACAGTAACGAAATATCAGTTCCACTCTCCATGTTCCAAAAGTTTATTTATGAAAAGGGACGTAAGGAAAAAGACGTAATCGATTTAAAAACAAGAGCCGTTGCGTTAATTAATAATATAGCGCGTATTTACGCGTTAGCTGATGGGGTGACATTGCCCAATACATTAGCCCGATTAGAGGCTCTGTCATCTAATTCACAGCTTTCCAAAAGGGATGCAACTAACTTACGAGATATCTGGCTTTTCCTAAACCGCTTACGTTGGCGGCATCAACTGGAAAACAAAGTCACAGACAACCGAGTGTCTATATCCAGTCTATCATCGATAGAAAAACACCAGCTAAAGGCTGCTTTCAAAGCTATTGAGAGAACTAATCAGGCGATGGTAATGAAGTTCTCTGGCGGTGTCAGTTAATCTTATGATAAAGCGACTAATTGAAACTTGTTCATCGGCGTTATTTGGCAAAAGCAAATTTAGGAAATCCTTGCGTGACAAAAAGCTGTGTAGCACGCCTTTAGCGTCAGTGGATCTAGAGCTAACCTCTTTAGACCCCTTAACAACACAAATCACATCGATTGGATATGTAAGTGGTTCTGCCGGAAAAATTGCGCTTTCTTCCAGTGGTTATCACGTTATAAATACCTCCGCAGATTTGGGGCAAAGCCCTGTGATCCACGGGTTGACCCTGGATATATTGCAGCAAGGTGAAGGTATTAAGGAAGCGTTGAAGTCCTTGATACCTTTGTTAGAAAGCCATGTATTGATTTTTCACAATGCGAGGTTGGATTTGATGGCACTCAATAGTGCCTTCAAGCGCTGTGAATTACCTCAAGTCGACGTCGTTTATATCGATACCCTTCAGCTTGCACTTTATCAGCTAAATAAACAGCATCAGGTATTACCCAGCAATAGCGCGACACTTACCGTTTGTAGACAACGTCTGGGGTTCCCTGCATTTCCAGAACATAATGCGTTAGACGATGCGTTAGCAACGCTACAATTGTTTTACGCTCAGCTAAACGAATTGGGAATTACGCTGGAAGATTCTATCGAATCTTTATTTCATACTAATGCCGTGGGACGTTTTAGCCTTGGGCTTTCATCTTCATAGGAGGGGATAAGGTTTCAACTTTGCTAGCCGCTTTCGAAGTAGGGGCAACTAGCTGATTTCGGCCAGAGGTTTTAGCAACATAAAGGTTTTTGTCAGCCTCTAGCATGACGTAATCGATAGTTTTATTGTCATCGGCGTTCTTCACGGCTAGACCTGCGCTTAACGTAACACGCTCATACTCCGAGGCAGCGTGAGGAATATTCAGATCATAAACAGTTCGTAACAAACGCTCGGTCACAGACTTTGCGCCTTCGGCATCAGTGTTCGGCAGAATCACCAAAAACTCTTCGCCACCAATTCTTACTAGTTTGTCCATAGGTCGAAGAAGAGCATCGTTAATCGTTTTACTCACCTTCCATAAACAGCTATCACCGTCTAAGTGGCCATACATATCGTTAAATAACTTGAAGTGATCAACATCAAAAATGACTAAAGAAAGCGGCGCAACATTGCGCAATCCGTCTCTGACTAATCGCGGTAAGTAGTCATCTAAATAATGGCGGTTATAGGCACCCGTAAGCTTATCCACATAGATGAGCTTCTCGAGTAAATCGTTTCTAAGCTTATGATTAATGTGCGACTTGACGCGATTGCGTAGGGTACAAGCATTAACAGGCTTTACGACAAAATCAACGCATCCAGATTCCCAGCATCGAGACTCTTCTTCGTCACTAGATGAAGAGGTGACGAAAATTATAGGAATATGAGCGCATAGCGGCTTTTTTCTTAATATTGCGGTTGTTTGATGCCCGTCGATTTCAGGCATAGACACATCCATAAGGATCAAATCGGGGGTATTATATTTGCAATACTCAATAGCTTCTTTACCCGAGCTGACAGAAGTACAAGCTACAGTGTCTTCAAGTAAGGTTTCCAGAACAAGTCTGCTGCTGGCTTGGTCGTCGACAATCAATACTTTGCAATCTGCCAAAGTTCGATCGCCAACTTGTTCAATATACACAAGTACTCCTAAACACGAATGTGAGTGTTCGACTTAAAGAGTACGCCTAAAATTCAAAAAAGTGGATTAACCAAAAGTTTAATATTTAACCGTATGGTTTAATTACGAATCCAACTTATTGTTTTACTTAGACTCTATGTAAATAGGTTGAATAATGCTAGCCCGAAAACGCCCATCGTACATAGTGTCCCAATCATATAAAAATAGCTTCTTGGGCTTGGATTTTTCTCTGTGGCAATAGCGTAATAAAGCCCCATATGAATAATCCGACTTAGCGCGTAAAGCCAAACTAATGCCGCAAGTATGCTGGTCGATGCGCCGAGAAAAATGCAAAGAATAGCAGGGAGCGTAAACTGGTGGATGTTTTCCAGAGAATTGTGAAATGTTCTGTGGCTTCTGAACACAAAACTATCGTGACTGAGCTCTTCGCTTACTTTTCCTGGGATGTACTGAGATTGCTTGCGGTGCGCGACTGCAGCAACGATATTTTGAACGAAAACAGTGAAACTAATTACCAGTAAGCCAGCGATGCTATAAGTATAGACGGTAAACATGTGAACTCCTTTCCTGATTCCTTGAATAGATTTGTCCGAATGATTAAAGCGAGATTTTTGCAAATAGATGTTGCTTCGAGCCAGGGCTTGAGGAAGGCTCAATTATTCAATAATTATTTCTACGCTGATATGAATTGAAGAGATCGATGTCGGTACAAAAATGGAAATACGCGCGAAAGCACTACGAATAAGTGCTTTCGCGTACAGTATGCTTTTAAAGTGACGCTTTTACGTCACTAGGAAGTAACACGGCATCGATCACATGTATAACACCGTTGCTTGTCATGACATCGGCTTTAATTACGTTAGCGTCATTTATCATAACTTTATTCATGTCCGTTGAAATCATCACCTTACTCCCTTCCACTGTAGTGGCATCAGATAGCGTAGACACGTCTTTCGCTGTGACTTTGCCCGTGACCACATGGTAAGTAAGAATTTTCACAAGCGTTTGCTTATTCTCTGGCTTCAAAAGCATTTCAAGCGTGCCTGGGGGAAGGGCGGCAAAGGCTCCATCAGTAGGGGCAAACACGGTAAATGGCCCATCTCCCTTTAGTGTAGTAACCAAATCTGCTGATTTAACTGCGGTGACAAGTGTAGAAAACATCTCATTACTTGCCGCTGTATCGACAATATCTTTATGCCCATCTTTCGCGTGATGCCCTGCCATCGCCGAGGTGCTTAAAACCACTAAGAAGAACGCGCTAATTAACTTTTTCATACTCTTTCCTTTTACCTATTTAAATACGTTAAGTGAAATTCAACATCCTTCGTATCGTCAACTACATGACCTACGCTACACAAAGCTACTGAATTGAGATTTGGTACGGCATGTTAGAAGAATTTGATGATTAACTTTGTGTAATGCCAATTCGCGAAACTTGGATATTTCAATGAGGAAATGGAGTATTCAAATATGCGTTAAACGAGCAATAGAACAGGATGTAAATAAAATGTAAATAATAGATCGGCTGCTATACTTAGGGTATCGAGTAAAAAAGAAAGGTGCCTGTAATGAGTGCTCGACTCGCTGTTCCTTTATTGTTTTGCATAGCGCTAAGTGCTTGCCAATCTACCGATAACCAGCAGGTAAAAGCTGGGCCCAGCTTGTTGAACGACCGCCTATTCCCTTCTTATTCGCTATTTCCTGTTGAGACCGCTGAGGAAATATTTTTTCTCGACAAAGATGCAAAGTTTTTTGCTGAACAAGCCGTTTATGAAAAAAGTGCCTTACAGAAAAATGTAAGGGGCTTAGTGAAGGCGATATTTGATCACTCTGACCAGGGCATGCTTTATAGAAATGGCGCTAATACCACCGCCAACACCACATTTAATAATCGAGCTGCAAACTGCTTGTCTCTCTCTATTATGACGTATGCGCTGGCGGAGCATGTAGGACTAAAGGCCACCTTCTACGAAGTTGAAATTCCCGAATATTGGACGCGTCGAGAAGGGTACAGTTTACTAAACGGCCATATTAATTTACGAGTTCAGCTACCAGAAGATCCGAACGTTGTATCTATCGGAGGCAGTTGGGCAGATGTGGATTTTGACCCTCAGACACTTAGAAGTCACTTTCCTAGAATTGCCGTTTCAGAGAATAAAGTCATTGCTATGTTCTATAATAACAAAGGCGCAGATGCGATTGTGGCGAATAGTTACACTAGGGCCTACAGCTATTTTAGAGCGGCGGCAACTATAGCCCCAGAACTGGCTCAGAGTTGGGTCAATCTTGGAGTGCTCTACAGAATGGTTGATGCCTACGACCAAGCTGAGGCAGTGTATAAGCACGCACTGTCTTTAAGTGATGAAAATCTAACTGCATGGGAAAACCTATCAATTCTCTATCGTTATCAAAATAGACATGAAGAGGCAAAAAACATCACCCAAATGGTAGATAACAAGCGTCAAAGCAACCCGTTTTACCATTATATTCTGGGTGAGCAAGCGTACGATGATGAACAGTACGAGGCAGCAATATCACACTACCAAAAGGGCCTTAAGCTAGATAATACTCGTCACGAGATTTTGTTCGGGCTAGCGAAAACCTATTACGAGAGTGGAGATATTACAAACGCTGAACAATATCTAGCTCGTGCTATGAAGCATGCGGATAATAGACAAGACAAGTCTCGCTATCAGTCAAAGTTATCGGCTTTGGCAAATAATTAAAAAGGGAGGATAGGGGAGGGATGACAGAAAGCTTTATATAAAAAAAGCCGCAGACTAGCTGCGGCAAAAGAATAACACTACAAAAGGAACTTAATTTATATAACGCCCAGCTCACGAAGGCGCTCTTGCAGGTATGACCCTGCGGTATGACGTTCTGAAAGAACAACATCCGGTCTAGGGTGTAAAAATAATGGCAGTGAAATACGAGATTTCGTCATATCAGCACCATCTGGGTTTACCACCCTATGAGTAGTTGATGGGAAGTATCCGCCAGATGCTTCTTGAAGCATGTCGCCAATATTCACAATTAAGTTCCCGAAATCGCACGGAACTTCAATCCAACTACCGTCTTTAGCTTTTACTTGCAATCCAGGCTCGTTAGCTGCCGGTAAGATAGTAATCAGGTTAATATCTTCGTGAGCAGCAGCGCGAATCGCGTCAACTTCTTCATCACCTTTAAGTGGCGGATAATGCAGTATGCGCAGCAAAGTTTGATCAGAATCTTTGATCATGTCACCCAGCGGCTGACTGTACTTATCACTCACCTCTGAAGGAGAATGTTCTTCTATCCAACCCAATAGCTCTTTCGCTAGTGTGTTTGCTTCCTCATAGTATTGAGAAATTTGAGGGCGTAGTGCTTCTGGGCACTGACCCCATGGGTAGAAGTGGTAATACTCTTTAATATCTTTTTTCGTAAAGCCTTTGGCTACCTCAGATACGCTCTGAGGGAAAAATCCGTCTTGTTTACCTTTGTTGTACAGGTAATCATTCTTTTCTTCACTGTCGAAGAAGCCCTGCCAATTGTCGTAAATGCCTTGAACTAATGACTGTTGGATAGGGTGATTTTTCAAAACACCGAACCCTGTCTCGCGAAGTGACTTCACGAATTCTTCTTGTGCGTTTTCCGCTTGGTAATCAACAGCAACTAATTGCATAACTTTATCCCGTATATTTTGACTGCGGCATTATAAAGGTAGACGGGCTACAGAAAAAAGTCGCAGAAATTGACATAAATCAATCCCGCGAGGAATTTGCGCGTAATTTACAGAAACCTGACCAGTTAGTCTAGTAAAATCTTGACCAACTGGTCCAAATTAATGAAATTTAACCAAGAGAGAGGTAAAAGCCCGCTAGCGCGGCACTCATCAAGTTAGATAACGTTGCAGCAATAACAGCTTTTAACCCCAGTCTCGCAATTTCTTTTCTGCGTGTTGGTGCCATAGCACCAATTCCACCCATCAAAATAGCGATAGAAGAGAAGTTTGCAAAACCACAAAGTGCAAAGGTGATAATGGCCTGAGATGCTTCAGATAGCTGTGATTGGTTCTCTAAGAAATTGAGGTAAGCAACGAACTCGTTAACTACCATTTTCTGACCAATAAAGCTGCCTGCAAGTTGCGCTTCCTCCCATGGTACGCCGATTGCCCATGCAAGAGGTTGAAGCACATAACCCAGGATCCCTTCAAACGTCACGTTTTCATAGCCGAATAACCCTGCCGTCCAGCCAATAAGGCCGTTAAACATGGCAATAAGTGCTATGAAAGCGAGTAGCATTGCACCTACGTTCAACGCAAGTTGCATGCCTGATGCAGCGCCACTGGCGGCCGCATCAAATACATTGGCGTAGCCGGTATCTTCCGCATCTACGTCATGTAAATCTTCATTGGGCTTACTGGTTTCTGGCAACATGATTTTTGCCATAAGTAAGCCGCCAGGTGCAGCCATAAAGCTGGCTGCTAATAAATATTTAAGGTCTACGCCCATCCCTGCATAACCAGCCATTACCGAGCCCGCAATAGACGCGAGACCACCCACCATAATGGCAAACAGCTCTGAGCTCGTCATGTGTGGAATAAAAGGGCGTACCACTAGAGGTGCTTCAGTTTGGCCCACAAATATATTGGCTGCAGAAGACATAGATTCCGGGCGACTGGTTCCTAACGCTTTTTGTAAGAAACCACCAATCACTTTGATGATGATACCCATCACTTTCAGGTGATAAAGAACGGCAATAAGCGCTGAGAAAAACACGATCACAGGAAGTACGTTAAAAGCGAAAATAAACGCGATCGACTTGTCGCCGATAGGGCCAAACAAGAAATTAATACCTTCTTGGCTGTAAGCGATGATGTTTGCGACAAAGCGAGTCGCGCTTAACAATACTTCTTTACCAGGTTCAGAATACAGGACAAACGCGCCAACCGATGCTTGAATAGCAAACGCGCCACCAACAGTGCGCCAATTTATACTGCGTTTCGCCGACGATAACGCGAAAGCAATACCCAGAAGGACTGCAATGCCCAGTAAACTCACCATAGTAATGTTCCCTTAAAGAAGCGCTTGCTGAATGTGTGATTTGATCACATCTAATGCAATTTGGTTTTTGCCACCTTGCGTCACTACTACGTCGGCAGTGAAGCGGCTAGGTTCGATAAATTGATGATACATAGGCTTAACAGTTTCTTCGTACTGTTTTGCCACAGACTCAATGCTACGACCGCGTTCTTTAAGGTCGCGCATCATTCTACGCATCAAACAAATATCAAGCGGAGTATCAATGAAGATCTTCACGTCGTACAAAGGAAGTAGATCAGTACGAGCAAGTAGCATAATACCTTCAAGGATAATAACTGGCGCTGGATTAAGGCGCTCAGTTTCAGGTAAACGCGTATGCGTTTTATAGCAGTAATGTGGATAGTCAATAGGCTGACCATCGCGCAATGCTTGTAAGTGTGCTTTTAAAAGCTCATGTTCAAACGCATTTGGGTGATCGTAGTTATTCTTCTCACGCTGTTCCATGGGAAGATGATCTTGCGCGCGATAGTAGTGATCTTCGCGCAGCACTTGAACCGGGCGGCCCTGAGCACTGAAGCCGTTAAACAAATTTTTTGTAAAAAGAGACTTCCCAGAGCCAGAAGCTCCAGAAATGGCAATAATAAGTGGCGATTGCATAGTACTATAAAGCTGATTTTGTTGGTGCAAAGATACGCGTTTAGGCCTCGCGAATCAATGTTATATTCACAAGTTATCGGTATTTGGATCGGTCTTTGCTAGAACTTTATTGTATTTTCAAGGTATTGCAGGGCGTTTAGTCGACTTGCAAAAAATAGTAAAAAGTTCTCCAAGTGGTCAGTTTTTAACTGCCAGAATTAAAAAATTACTAGTTTCCAATAATTTCTATATCGTCTTCCTTAATATTCGGCAATGCGTACGAGTGTTGTTTAGAGCGAGAGCCTTCACCTTGAGCTCTAGGCGGATAATAGGTTTCTTTTTCTTCCAGGTAGCCAATAAACACCTCATCAAGGGCAGCGCGAATTTCACTTAAGGTTTTATCTAAGTTCGCGTTGAAGTCTGGGCGTTTTCGTTTTGTATGCCCCAACTCAATGAGACGGGCGAAACATTTATTAGCTAGCGCCATTAGTTCGCTCGGTACATCCTTGTGAGGCGGAAGGGACTCATGTGGATTGTCAATGCAGTATTTGACAAGCGCGGTGTAAAAACACAACGGCTTGTTCTGCAAGGTCACTATTCTGTCATCAATGCCGTTTGAAATCGTTTTTTCTTGGAGATTGATAACTAGCTTAGGCTTAGGTGGAAGTACTAATTCTTCAAGTTTCGACTGCACGCGTTTCTTTCTATTAGTAAACGCAAAAAGTGGCGCAACAAGTAAAGCCAATAGCAGGCTTAACCAGCTTACGCTTAACTCGCTTACTGGCGCTTTACTATTAACTAAAATATCAATGGTTTGCTCTGCGTTTTGAAACTTGGTGCGGTGCTGTACTGGAAAAGCAGAGGAATCCAACTTTGTCGGAACACCTTGAATTTCACTAACGATAACGGGAAGCTGCGCTTCTTCTATTACTCGGTTCAAACGCTCAATATAACGACCTATCGCGTATCTATTTTCTGGCGTATTGAGTGTTTCATTACCCACATCTAAGAATGCGCTATCAAGGCTAATTCTTCTTTCAACTACATCAATTGCGCGATGAATAGAAGATTGATGAGCAAAGTACTGGCCTATCAGCGACGCAATTTGCAATGAAACGACGAGTAAAAAGACAACTACAGCAAGTTTTAGTGGTGATTTGAGGCGCAACTTAATTTTACTCATTTGTTACACCCTTCTTCCAACGTAATATTTTTGTAATATGGTCTTGGATGGGTTGTCGCTATTTCATAAACAACCGACTGTACCGCGCAGAAAAGGTCGGTGTTTTGTGTCTGCATCTTTAAATACCACTGCATGCCGCTTACGCTTTCTAATAGCGGAGCGATGTAATTTTTAGAAAACGTTTCTCCGTCTTCTTCGGCCCAATAAGTCGAAATAATATCAACTTCACCAGCCAGGAGTGCCCGCCTTAACTCTTTGTGAGAACTGTAATAAATGATATCGACATTGCTGTCAGTCAGGCCTAAGTGATGTAAAACTGTTTTAGGCACGATGTGACCGGAGCGACTACTAGGATAATCAAGCAGGCCTATGCGTTTTCCAAGCAGGTATTCTTTACTTAACGTGGGCTTTTCTCTAAGTGCTATAAAATATGCAGGGTAGTCAGGGTGGGCTGCAAGCTTTGTCAGCCCATAGATTTTGTCGGCGCCAAAGGCGTCAACAATGTTGCTTTTTACCAAGGCAAGATCAACAACACCATGATTAATATATCTAAAGGTATCGTAGTCGCTTTGTCCAACTACTACCTTTATACCGCTATATTGGCGTTTGATTGTACTATCAGAACACAGCCGTTCGTTGACCATCTCTGCAATACGCCCATCGGTAATATAAGCAGAAAAAACGTCTTCGTTACCCGATAATCCAGTATTGCAGGTTAATATTTGACCGGTTTGTGGCAGAATGTCATCATAAAAAATAGAATTTTTAAAATAGCTAGCTACGCTACATATTAATGCAACGGCAACCAAGACAATCCACTTTGCAGAGGTAACAATTCTAAAATCTGTCAAAAAAACGACCAAATGAATTAACGATTTATATGCGGATTTCATCAGTTAAGGTTACTTATTGCAATAGGTAAATTTATTTTAAAATGGTAAGTTGTTGTAATTTTTGTTATTTTTATGGGTAAACCTGATTTTTATTAAACGCTGTTTATTAGTGCTCGATATGGCAAGAATAGGGACAGCTAACCGCCGTGAATTGACAAGAATAATAACAAGTAAATTAATCTGACCATTTGGTCAAGATATTTTTTGCAAAGTCATAGGCCTAGGGGGATTGCTGCTAAATAAAAATGTAAAGCTGTAATAAAATTGACATGAACCTCTATAACAATTTCGTCGGTTCATATTAATTGAAGGTCAGCTAAGGGAAATACCCTACTAGCGAACCTAAAACAAATTTAAACAAAAAGGGAAACACACATGAGAACATCAGCAAAGTTCAGTCGCATTGCGGCTGCGGTTGCGCTGTCAATCGGTTTGTCGTCTACTGCAATGGCGCAGGTAACGTCATCTGAATTGAACGGTAAAATTATGGGGCCTCAAGGTAACCCAGCAGCAGGTACCGTTGTAACGGTAACTCACGTTCCTACTGGTGCTGTGAAAACAGTAACAGTTAACAGTGGTGGTACATTCAGTCTTCGCGGTCTTCGCGTTGGTGGTCCATACACAGTTGTTATTGATTCTGATGAATTCGCTGATCAAACAATCAACGATGTTTACTTAGAGCTTGGTGAATCAGCATCTATCGAACGTATGCTTGAGCCTGCGGCTCAGTACGAAAACATTGTTGTTACTGGTTCTCAAATTAGCAGCCTTTCTTTTGGTCAAACTGGCCCAGTAGCAAGCTTCGACCTTTCTACTCTTGAAGAAGCGCCTGCAATTAACCGTGACATCACTGATATCGTTCGTATCGACCCACGTATCTACGTAGACGAAGGCGGCAGCAACGGTATCCAGTGTGTGGGTAAGAGCCCACGTTTCAACAGCTTGACTGTTGACGGTGTTCGCATGAACGACCTTTTCGGTCTTAACTCTAACGGTTACCCAACAGAAAGAATGCCTTTCTCTTTCGACGCTATTGCTGGCGTTTCAGTTGAAATTGCACCTTTTGACGTAATTTACGGTGGTTTCTCTGCGTGTAACATCAGTGCAGTAAGTAAAACTGGTACTAACGAAGTTCACGGCTCTGCATTCTACGACTACGGTAGCGACAGCTTACGTGGTGACTCTCTAGAAGGCGACGACATCAACCTAGGCGCGTACACTGAAAAACGTTACGGCTTCACCGTTGGTGCACCGCTAATCAAAGATAAACTATTTATCTTCGCTGCATATGAAAAGCTTGAAGGTGCAAACACCTTCGACCGTGGTGCTATCGGTTCTGGTGCAATTAACGAAGTTAATATTACGCAAGCAGAAGTTGAGCGTATCCAACAGATTTCTCAAGACGTTTACAACTTTGACGCTGGCGGTGTTCCATCAAGCCTTGCTAACGAAGATGAAAAGTTACTTGTTAAATTAGACTGGAACATCAACGACCAACACCGTTTGGCGTTTACCTATAACTACAACGACGGTAACAACTTCTCTGAGTCTGACGGCGATTCAAATGAATTTGAATTCTCAAGCCACTTATATGAGCGTGGTGCAGAGCTTCAGTCTTTCATCGGTGTACTTTACTCAGACTGGACAGACAAATTCTCAACTGAAATCCGTATCGCACGTACTGAGCTTGATAACCTTCAGCGCTCTTTCTACGGTGACGGCACTCCAGGTGGAAATGATTTCGGTGAAATCCTAATCCGTATGGCTAACGATCCGGATGACTCTTCAGATAACCTAACAGTTTACTTAGGTTCTGATGACAGCCGTCAAGCCAACGACCTAGACTGGGATGCAACTAGCATCATGTTCCGTGGTAACTATTACTTCGACAACGGTCACACGCTAACTTTCGGTTACGAAAACGACAAGCTTGATATCTTCAACCTTTTCGTACAGCACGCTGAAACTACAACTACGTTTAACAGCATTGACGATTTCGAAAACGGTGCTAATGCACGTATCGAATACGGTTATGCATACTCGGGTAACCTTCTTGACCGTGCAGCAGAATGGGGCTACACGTCTCACTCAACCTACGCGCAAGACGAGTTCTACCTTACTGACGACCTAAAAGTAGTTGCTGGTCTTCGTTATGACTGGATCACAACTTCAGATCGTCCTCTAGAGAATACAGACTTCACTGATTCTTACGGTTACAGCAACAGTGCTAACCTAGACGGTGTAGACCTTCTTCAACCACGTGTTGGTCTTAACTACACGCTAAGCGATAGCACAGAACTACGCGGTGGTTTTGGTCTATTCTCAGGCGGTAACCCTAACGTTTGGATGACCAACAACTATCAGAACACTAACGTTACTGGTGGTGAAGTAAGAAACGACTACGCAAACATCCTAGATGGCAGCATCACTTGGGTTAACACTGAAGACGGCGTTACTGCTGGTCCAGGTTACTCAGTACCATCTGACCTAGATGCAACAATGGATTCAGGTGTTGGCCGTAACTTCGAGCCAAACAATCTTGACCCAGACTTCGTAATGCCTAGCGAGTGGAAAATCTCTGCAGGTATGACGCATGTAACTGACGAAGACTATGTATTTAACCTAGATCTATTGGTGAGCATCACGCAAGACCAAGCGATGATTAAATACAAAGGTATTGAAGCTGTTGGCGTAACAGAAGACGGTTATGTTGATTACGAGAGAAATGGTTTGGGCTCACTAGAGTTAACTAACTCAAATGAGAGCTCTACTTCTTATTCATTAACAGCAACAATGAACAAGTCTTGGGACAACGGCATCTCAATCGTTGGTGGTTACAACTACAGCCACGCTGAAGATGTTCAGCCTATGACTAGCTCTGTAGCGTTCTCTAACTTCCAGTACCGTGCATTCCACGATCCAAACGAAGAAGTGTCTTCACTATCTGATTGGAACATTGCACACCGCTTTACGTTAGACTTCCGTTATACAACGCAATTCTTCGACGGCTTAGACACTACGTTCTCTGCATTCGCGGTTGCTCAGTCTGGTAAGCCTTACAGCTTCACACTATCACGCAGTGACAGCCAAGCAGCTTACGGCACACCATACTTGGATTCTAACAACGTTCTTCCAATCGGTGCTGAGCGTAACGATGAAGAAAGCCCATGGTGGGCGAAGGTTGACATCGCGGTTCGCCAAGATGTTCCTGCGTTCCATCAAGACCACACTGCACAAGTATTCTTCGTGATTGATAACTTCACGAACATGCTTAACGATGATTGGGGTATCCTAGAAGAGACTTCATTCAATACAGCTGTAGTTGGTTCTTCTAACCCAGAGCGTCGTCAAGGTGATGCATCACTTTGGGAAATGCGTGTAGGTGTTAACTACCGCTTCTAAGCTGTAGATAGACACTAACTACAAGTTGTAGTGTTAGGTGCCACTCTCCTTAACAGGAAGTGGCACTTTTTTATGCCTGTTATTTATCTCACAACTAAGTAATCAACCGATCTCTCACCCTTTTTAATGATCTAACTGCGTACTTTAGCCGAAGTAATTCACAACGAATTTTTTAAATGCTCGCAAGGAGGGCTTATGTCTAAACGTATGTTAATGGTAATGACATCTCACGAAATTATGGGTGATACCGGTAACAAAACAGGTATGTGGTTGGAAGAGTTTGCTGCACCGTACTACGCATTTAAAGATGAGGGCTACACGATCACTTTGGCGTCTCCTATGGGAGGGCAGGTGCCAATTGATCCAAATAGCCTTGCGGACGATGCGATGACAGATGACGCTATGCGATATACCAAAGATGAGCTAGCGCGAAGTGCAATAGCGTCGACTATTCCCCTTGAAGACGTGAGAGCAGAAGAGTTTGACGCGGTATTTTATCCCGGCGGACACGGACCATTGTGGGATCTGTCAGATAACGCTCACTCTATTAAGCTCATTGAAGACATGATTGCAGCTAATAAGCCTGTTGGAGCAGTATGTCACGCGCCAATCGTCCTTAAAGATGTGAAAACCCCTGATGGAAAGTATTTGGTAGATGGCAAAGCGGTTACTGGCTTTTCAAATAGCGAAGAAAGTGCAATGGAACTCACTGAGGTAGTGCCTTACTTAGTTGAAGATGAACTGGTTAAAAAAGGCGGTAGGTATGAGAGTGCCGACGACTTTGCAGTAAAAGTGTGTACCGACGGGTTATTGGTGACGGGGCAAAACCCGCCTTCATCACGACCAGCAGCTGATGCACTAATTAAGCTATTGAGCTAGCGGGACAATGTATTTCTTGAAAGCGCCCTCTTCAAGAGGGCACTTTTCAAAATCGTTTTATGAACTAAACGTTTTCGAACAGATCCTCGACACGCTGCCTTAGTTCTTCAATTCTAGCAACATCAGCTGGTGCGATGAAAATTGTGTCGTCACCTGCAATCGTACCCAAAACACCGTCTTTCTTACTTAGAGAGTCGAGAAGGCGCGCGATAAGCTGTGCCGCTCCTGGGCTTGTTCTAATAATCACCATCACATTGTTATGAACGATATCAAGAACCAGCTGTTTCAGAGGGCTTTTCGCAGTTGGCATACCTAACTCTGGAGGCAAGCAGTACACCATGTCTCCCCGGGCATTTCGCGTACGGACCGCGCCGAACTTGCTTAACATTCTAGAAATTTTAGATTGACTGATGTTGTCAAAACCTTGTGCTTTTAATGCATCAACAATTTCGCCCTGTGAACCGTAACTTTCTGCTTTAAGAATTTCTTTAAAAGCTTTGATGAGTAGCTCTTGCTTTGCGTTTGCCATTAGCGCTCTTTTCTTTTTTGAGGGTTATCGTTAGGAATTGTATTTAGTATGCGTATATTGTGCCGCACAGGTAGACTTTGCGCAATTTCTTTGCATAATCATTCATGATAATGAATATCGAGATAAAATCGCCATAAATAACGTTAATAAGACGATCCGGTGATTGAGTTTTCCCCCGCGTTGCATTAGTGTGACGTTCCGTTTAAATACGTGAAGTAATCCCATAGGAGAAATGGTATGAAAGTAGCCGTGTTAGGTGCTGCCGGTGGTATTGGTCAGGCGCTGTCTTTGTTGTTGAAAACACAATTGCCAGCAGGTTCAGATTTAGCGCTTTACGACGTAGCGCCAGTTGTTCCTGGTGTTGCCGTTGATTTGAGCCACATCCCCACTGCGGTAAAAGTAACCGGTCACGGTAAAGATGACCTAGCTGATGCACTAACTGGAGCAGACGTTGTTCTAATTCCAGCGGGTATGCCTCGTAAGCCAGGTATGGATCGTTCTGATCTATTCAACATCAACGCCGGCATTGTTAAAAACCTAATCGAAGGTGTAGCTGATAACTGCCCGAACGCGTGTGTTGGTATCATCACTAACCCAGTTAACACTACTGTTGCTATTGCAGCTGAAACGCTTAAAGCAAAAGGCGTTTACGATAAGAACAAGCTATTCGGTGTAACGACACTAGACGTTATCCGTGCTGAAACGTTTGTTGCTGAACTTAAAGGTGTAGACGTATCTTCTGTGCACGTACCGGTAATCGGTGGTCACTCTGGTACAACTATCCTTCCTCTACTTTCACAAGTTGAAGGTGTAGAGTTCACAGACGAAGAAGTTGCTAGCCTAACTACTCGTATCCAAAACGCGGGTACTGAAGTTGTTGAAGCTAAAGCGGGCGGTGGCTCTGCAACCCTATCAATGGGTCAAGCAGCAGCACGCTTCTGTCTATCACTAGTTGCAGCAATGCAAGGTGAGAACGTGGTTGAGTACACTTATGTACAAACTGACGACAGCGAAGACGCAGCATTCTTTGCACACCCAGTTCGCCTAGGCGCAAACGGTGTTGAAGAAATCTTGCCATACGGCGAGCTAAGCGCATTTGAAGAAAAAGCGAAAAACGACATGCTTGAAGGCCTACGTGGCGACATCAAGCTAGGCGTTGACTTCGTAAACGGCTAATAGCGCTATTGGCGGGGAAGCCTGAAAAGGCAATCAAAACGTAGACCCGCCGTGAATACGTCCATGTAGGCTTCGCCACCGCATCCCTGCGGTGGAGAGCCTACATTTCAATCGCCTTTCCAGTCCTTGCACCAAGATGAAATTTTATTAGCTCTCATTTCTCTAAAAAGAAGTGTTTCTGTTACCACCTTACGTATCCGGCCTTTTTTGTTGCATCTTTGCAGGCTGCGTCGCGACATCCTTGGTACAGGAGCTTATAAGCTCTTCGCGTTATTTAATGACAGTCGGTGGCAAGTAAATAGTAAACTCATTGATGGGTTCTATCAGGACGCTGTAAGGCGAATGTTGTTCTGACTCTCTAACAATGTCGAGATCAGATAAAAGCTTGAAACTCGCAGATACAAGTTTAGCGGGTTTAACAGCTAGTTCTTTATGCCAGACGCGATAAGTCCCCAGTTTGTTATCACTTCGATAATAAAAGCCTGCGAGAGGGTGGGTTAAATAAACTAAAGCAGATTCTACGTCGGGAAAGCCCGGGAAACTAAGCTTGTCACTTTCACCTTGCACTAAGTCTACCGACGCAGGGGCCCAATCAGAAACGGTATTCATTCGATACTTGTTATAGAGACCACTCTCTTTGTCTTGCTCACAATCAAAACGAACCCTTCCCGAATGCCACGGCAGGTTCCAAACGTATCGGGGAACGGCTAGCGTCCAAGAATCTAGCGTAGTACCAAGAAACCAGACACAACGCTCACCCGTTTCTTTATCGATGATGTAAATGCGATAATTGGTTTGTCCCATCGTAAATTTAGGGAAAGGGAACACGGCGGAAGTGAAATCAACGTCGATAAAAGGTACTACGGATATGAGCCCAAGCTCTTGACCATTTCTTTCAATAGTGTCGAGTTGAAACCTCTCGGGGAAAATTCCTTCAAATCGCTTAGCTGGCACTGCGTAAGTGATAATTGCAAAATGCTGTAGGCTACATACAACGTCAATTCCACTCGGTTTGGGTCTTTCGATCAAATAGTCTTCTAGCTTCCTTGATTCTTGCACAAAACTTCCTTGGTTAAATAGATACGAGTCGAAAAAAGAGGAGTAACGCTTGCTTTCGTCTAAAAGCACAAATCTGTTTGGTGAATGGCTGTTTAATTCAATGCACAACGACAAATTTTGTTACTAATCAGGTCCGTATTTTGTTAAGTCGTTTACGTCTTCGTTATTTACCACCTCCATTCTGACTGTTTTTTATTTGAATTCAACAAGGATGTGTTATGAGTCTTTTAAAACGAATTACTTTACTTTTTATCGCTCTTTTATCCTTTTCAAACGCCATACTGTTGCGGCTACAAGCAATACCAAACCATTAGCAGACACTGCACGCGCTCAACTGCCAAAGTATTAACCCTTAAAGGCGATGCACTTCCCTTTACCGATTGCAAAGCATGGTTAGCTCATGTACATAGTAATAATAAAAAAGCCCGCTACGTAAAACGAAGCGGGCTTTTTTGGTTTATAGGGTTAGCTTACTTAGCCCGTGTTACGCATACCAATTGCGATACCCGCGATGGTGACCATCATGGCACGCTCTAGGCTGGTGTTCTGTGCATCGTCACCCGCTTTACGAATACGATCTAATAGCTCAATTTGCAGGTAATGAAGGGGCTGAAGATATGCTGCGCGGATCTCCATCGACTCCTTACCCTGCGGATCGTTCTTCATAATGTCGTCTTCGCCAGTAATAGCCAGTAGCGACGAGATGCTCTCTTTAAGCTCGGCACGTAGAGCTTCACCAAAGTGTTTAAGCTCTTTTGGTACCAAGCGCTCATCATAAGCTTCACTGATACGCGGATCGGCTTTATGGAACACCATGTCTAGCATTGAAAGACGTGAACGATAGAACGGCCATTCGCTGAACATCTCGTTAACCACTTTTTCGTTTTCCGGGGTTTTCACGCTATCAATAGCACGCATAACGCCTAGCCAGCTTGGTAGCACCAAACGGGTTTGTGCCCAAGCAAATATCCATGGGATAGCGCGTAGGCTTTCAATACCACCTTGTGGCTTACGCTTCGCCGGGCGGCTACCCAATGGCAATTTGCCTAACTCTTGCTCTGGCGTTGCTACACGGAAGTAAGGTACAAACTCTTTATCGTGACGCACGGTTGCACGGTAGTTGTCACGACCTTGGGCTGCCATTGCAGTAATTAGCTCTCGCCATTCTTCTTTAGGCGCCGGAGGCGGGAATAACATGGCTTCAATTATGGCGCTGGCGTAAATACCTAGGCTGCGTTTAGCCAGCTTAGGCATACCGAATTTATAGCGAATAGTTTCGCCTTGTTCTGTTACGCGGAAGCCGCCGTCCAGTGAGCCAGGAGGCTGAGAATAAATAGCAGCATGCGCTGGCAAGCCACCGCGACCAATCGTACCGCCACGGCCGTGGAATAAGGTCAAGCTCACGTCAAACTCATCAGCAATGGCAACTAAGGCTTCTTGTGATTGATATTGCGCCCAACCTGCGGCAAGTGCACCTGCATCTTTAGCTGAGTCTGAGTAACCAATCATGACGAACTGACGACCTTTTACGTAACCGCGATACCAGTCGATAGACAGAAGTTTGCGCATTACGTCAGGCGAGTTGTTCAAATCGTCTAGCGTTTCGAATAATGGCGCCACTGGCATTGGCCAATCTACACCACTTTCTTGAAGTAGAAGCTGTACGGCCATGACGTCTGATGGCTCACTTGCCATAGAGATTATGTAAATACCAAAGCCGTGTTTGCTGTGCTTTGCAATTACCTTACAGGTATCCAGCACTTCTTTCACTTCTTCAGACGCATCCCAATGAGCGGGGAATAGCGGGCGCTTTGAGCCTAGCTCGCGTAATAGGAACGCTTGTTTATCTGCTTCGCTCCACTGTGCGTAGTCACCAAGACCAAGATAGCGTGTTAGTTCGCTAAAGACGTCGGCATGACGCTCAGAATCCTGACGTACGTCGAGGCGCAAAAGATGAATGCCGAATACTCGTGCACGGCGAATAGTGTCTAGCAATAGGCCGTTGGCAACTACTTGCATACCGCAGTCTAACAGTGACTGATAGCAAAGCATCAGTGGCTCAATTAGCTCATCATCACTTTCAACCCAATTTGAAGTATCTGGGTTTTTACCTGCTAGGTAGTCGCTAATGCCATCGCGGGTAGCGATGAATTTATCGACAAGTGGACGCAGTAGGGCGCGGTACGGCTCGTTGGCGTCGCCCACTTTCTCGCGCAACGCGTCGTTGCAGTCGTACATTGAAAGCTCAACTTGCAAGCGATCAAGATCAATAGCGAAAAGCTTGGCTGCACGTTTTCTAGCAAGCAATAGAACTTGCTCAGTCACTTTTGACGTTACAAATGGGTTGCCGTCTCTGTCGCCGCCCATCCAAGAGCTAAACTGAACGGGTGACGCATCTAGTGGCAGTGATACGTCATAATCTTCATTCAGGCGGTCATCAAGTTCGCGCATGAAGTCAGGCACTGCTTCCCACAGTGAATTTTCGATAACAGAAAAACCCCAGCGAGCTTCGTCAACCGGCGTAGGTCTTACCGAACGAATTTCTTCGGTGTGCCAAGCCTGCGCAATAAGGTCAGCTATGCGGGTTTCAATTTTCTTACGCTCAACATCATTAAGCGATTCCTGGTGAATTGCCTGAAGGCAGTTCGCCAACTCTTTATGTTTGTGAATAAGTGTACGTCGCGTAACCTCAGTCGGGTGCGCGGTAAGTACAAGGTCAATGTTTAGCTTTGCTACTGCATCTTGTACTTTTTCAGCTGTCAAATCAGCTTTATCTAGGTGCTTAAATAGTGCATCTATCGACGCATCAACGTTCATTGCTGCGTTGTATTCTTGCTCAGCAATATTGCCTAAGTTCAAGAATTGTGCGAATGCACGGCCAACAGTAAGCAAATCGCTGTCAGACATTGTTTTGAAAGTTTCTTTCAGTTCTTCGCTACACGTAGCGTCTCCCTGATAAGAAGCTCGGCCGCCTTTACGAATCTTTTCAATACGGTCTAGCCACTCTTGACCCAATTGATTTTTGATTGTTTCACCCAAGGTTTTACCTAGGTATCGAACGGTATCTTTCAGTTCAGCATCGTAGTGTGTTTGCATGCTATCCTCCTAAATATATGGCCTTAACCATACTGTGTCCTTTGCGACTTGTCTAACCACTTTCGGTTATAATTTACAACATTTTGATACTTTTGCACCCTAGTTAACATTGCTCAAAGCAAGATATTTTGTGGTGTGATACACTCTTGCACCGGAAAATGCAGAAACATTCTCGCGCTATGCGTTTTGTTTGAAATTTGTACTGCATTTGTAATTTAATTTCAGGAGTTCTTGTGACTGATACATTCAATACAGTAGAAACCCAAGCAAGTTACGGCATTGGTTTTCAAATGGGTCAACAATTACAATCAAATCCGTTTGACGGACTAGCGATTGATGCTGTTGTAGCTGGCCTAAAAGACGCCTTCGCAGGTCAAGCACCTCAGGTTGATAACGACACACTACGTGATGCGTTTGGCGAAATTCACAAGCGTATGCAAGCGGCTAAAGAAGAAGCGAGCAAAGCGGTTATTGAAGAAGGCACAAAGTACCTTGAAGAAAACGCGAAGCGTGACGAAGTAACCGTAACTGAATCTGGTCTTCAGTACGAAGTAATTGCTGAAGGTGACGGTGAAACACCGGTTGCATCTAGCACAGTACGCGTTCACTACCACGGTACGCTTATCAACGGTACTACATTCGACAGCTCTTACGAGCGTGGCCAGCCAGCTGAATTCCCAGTAGGCGGCGTAATTAAAGGTTGGACTGAAGCACTACAGCTTATGAAAGTAGGTGCTAAGTATCGCCTATACGTGCCACACGATCTTGCTTACGGTGAGCAAGGCGCGGGTGCAGCTATTGCACCATACAGCACGCTTATCTTTGACGTAGAGCTACTTGACGTTCTAGGTTAATGTGTTGTTCACAGGTGTGCAGTTCTGTACACCTGTGTTCCATCTCTTCTTATTCATAGTTCATAGCACTTTAAATATTAGCCCGCACTTCGCTAAGTTTAGCGTTATGGCCTAAAGTTTCTTTCTCTTTTCTTCTCTGTCTTTTCTCTTAAATACAAAGCAAACCTCAATTTGGTACGTTGTTTCATTGGTGTCGCCTTGCGTTTGCGATATGCTAGGTTTCATCTGCTCCGAGTTGTTATCAGTGGCTTCGGCATTACAATAGCCCCACGCTCAAATAAGGAAAATTATTATGGTTATCAAGCCTAAAGTGAGAGGCTTCATTTGTACAAACGCGCACCCGGTAGGCTGTGCAAAAGCGGTTGAAGAACAAATTGCTTATGTAGAAGCAAAAGGTGACTTAGGCGAAGGCCCTAAAAATGTACTGGTTATTGGTAGCTCAACGGGCTACGGCTTAGCGTCGCGCATTACCTCTGCATTTGGCTATGGCGCAAAAACGCTAGGTGTATGCTTTGAAAAAGCACCAACAGAACGCAAAACAGGTACTGCGGGTTGGTACAACACCGCTGCATTCCATGAAACAGCCAAAGCAAAGGGCTTGTATGCAGAGACCATTAATGGCGATGCTTTTTCTGATGAAATCAAAAATGAAGCTATCGAAAAGATTAAAGCGGAAATGGGCAAGGTCGACCTGGTTATTTATAGCCTTGCTTCCCCACGCAGAACTGACCCAGAAACAGGTGTCACATACAAGTCTACGCTTAAGCCAGTAGGGCAGGCGTACACCACAAAAACTTATGATACTGATAAAGACAAAGTACATGAGGTATCGCTAGAGCCAGCCAACGACGAAGAGATCCTTAACACCATTAAAGTTATGGGTGGGGAAGACTGGGAGCGTTGGATGGACTTTTTACGCGAGGCCGACGTACTTGCTGAAGGCTGTAAAACCACCGCATATACCTATATCGGTAAAGAACTAACATGGCCTATTTATGGTCAGGCGACTATTGGAAAAGCGAAGGAAGACCTGGATCGCGCCGCTGCGGCCATTATTGGTAAAAACAGCGACCTGTATGTACAGGCGAACGTAAGTTCATTAAAAGCTTTGGTAACGCAAGCAAGCTCGGCTATTCCTGTAATGCCTCTGTATATTTCACTTATTTACAAAGTGATGAAAGAGGAAGGGACGCATGAAGGGTGTATTGAACAGATTTATGGCTTGTTCACTCAGTGCCTGTTTGGCGACACGCCAACGTTGGACGAAGCAAATCGTTATCGCATGGATGGAAAAGAAACTAACGATGCTACCCAAGCCAAAATTAAAGCGCTATGGGACCAGGTGACACAAGAGAACTTTCATGACTTAAGTGACTACAAAGGTTACAACCATGAATTCTTGAAGCTATTCGGTTTTGACATTTCAAGTGTTGATTACGACAGCGAAGTTGACCCAATGGTTAATTGGTAATACCTAAACTTACCATTAATTAACCTAATGCTAATATGCGTAAAAGCCGTCTGATTTGACGGCTTTTTTGTACCAAATTTTAAGTCGATATTTGGGGTAGAGAGCAAAAATGTAAATGAATAAGACCAAAGGTTTACATTAAATTGTAGAAAAATTTGCCTTTATCTTGAATTAGCGTGGCACAAACGTATGGGTTAATGCTAAAATCCCGAAATTAAGTAGGGGTCTTTTCTGCCTCTACCAAAACAGCAGTGGCGATTGCAGCTACACAACAATAATAAAAAGTGTAAATTTCTGCTGGTGGTCTATAAAGAAAGGGCGAATTAAGCGTCCGCAAAAGGAATTATGCGTTACGGCTTCATAACAGGCTGACCGTAGCAATTGCAGCAAGTTCCATCAATCAACAACGAAAAGGTGTTCTACACCTGTTAATAGTGCGCTTTTGCATGCTGACAGGCAGGTTTTCTGCGGTCATGCAAAAGGGTATTTCTATTAGAGTAGTGCGATTACATATGATAAAAATCAAGAAAGGTCTCGACCTCCCAATTGAGGGAGCGCCAAAGCAGGAGATTGCTGATGCATCTGCTGCAACGCGCGTTGCCATTCTGGGAGAAGAATATGTGGGTATGCGCCCTACCATGCACGTCCAAGTTGGCGATGTAGTGAAGAAAGGTCAGGTGCTTTTTGAAGACAAAAAGAACCCTGGCGTTAAATTCACTGCCCCAGCAGCGGGTGAAGTGGTAGAGGTTAACCGTGGTGCAAAACGTGTTCTTCAGTCTGTAGTTATCAAAGTGAACGGCAGCGATGCTGTAACTTTTGATAAAATTGCAGCTGACCAGATCGCGAGCGCTTCACGTGAGCAGCTTCAGTCAATCCTTGTAGAGTCAGGCATGTGGACAGCGTTCCGTACACGTCCATTTAGCAAATCTCCTAAGCTAGACTCTGTTCCAAGTTCAATTTTTGTTACAGCAATGGATACCAATCCACTAGCAGCAGATCCTGCTGTGATTATTGCTGAGCGCCAAGACGATTTCGTAAATGGTCTTAAAGCGTTAACGCAATTGAGCGGCGGCAAGACTTACGTTTGTAAAGCGGCAGGTGCTTCTGTTGCTACTGGCGATGCGGCAGTTGATGTTGAAGAATTTGGCGGTCCTCACCCTGCGGGCCTACCGGGTACTCACATCCACTTCCTTGATTCTGCTGGCATGAACAAAACGGTTTGGCACATCAACTACCAAGACGTAATGGCAATTGGTGCATTGTTGACCTCTGGCGAGCTAGATAACCGTCGTGTTATTTCTCTTGCAGGTCCTGCAGCAACCAACCCACGCCTAGTGCGCACTGTAATAGGCGCAGACTTGACCGAGCTTACTGCTAACGAGCAAGTAGACGGTGAAGTACGTGTTATCTCTGGTTCTGTACTTAACGGTACGACAGCGATGGGCGTTCACGGCTTCCTTGGTCGTTTCCACACCCAAGTTTCACTACTAAAAGAAGGTCGCGAGAAGAAATTGTTCGGTTGGATCCTACCTGGTTCAAACCAACACTCTGTGACACGTGCTTACTTAGGTCACCTAAGTGGCAGCAAGAAATTTGATATGACAACAACTACCAATGGTTCTGAACGTTCTATGGTTCCAATTGGTAATTACGAACGCGTTATGCCCCTAGATATCATTCCTACGCTTCTGCTTAGGGACCTGATTTCTGGTGATACTGACGGTGCTCAGACGTTGGGTTGCTTAGAGCTGGACGAAGAAGATTTGGCATTGTGTACTTATGTATGCCCTGGCAAATATAACTACGCTCCTATCTTACGCGACTGTTTGACCACGATAGAGAAAGAGGGTTAAGTCATGGGTTTAAAAGCGTATTTAGAAAAAATCGAACCAAACTTCGAACCAGGTGGTAAGCATGAAAAGTGGTATGCGCTTTACGAAGCTGCGGCGACCATTTTCTACACCCCAGGTAAAGTAAACAAAGCTAACACGCACGTGCGTGACAGCATTGACCTTAAGCGCATCATGATCATGGTATGGATGGCAACATTCCCAGCTATGTTCTTCGGTATGTATAACATTGGTTTCCAAGCGCAAGAAGCTATTGCTGCTGGCGCAGGAACACTACCTGATACGTGGCAAGCAGGTCTATTCGCTGCCCTTGGCGGTGACTTAGTAAATGCGGGTACACTAGGTCTATTCTTCTATGGCGCATGTTTCTGGCTGCCAATCTACGCGGTAACGTTCGCGGTAGGTGGTTTCTGGGAAGTATTGTTCGCGTCTGTGCGTAAGCACGAAGTTAACGAAGGTTTCTTCGTTACATCGGTACTGTTCGCATTAACACTTCCAGCTACTATTCCTCTATGGCAAGTTGCACTAGGTATTACCTTCGGTGTTGTAATTGCTAAAGAAGTATTCGGTGGTACAGGTCGTAACTTCCTTAACCCAGCATTGTCTGGTCGTGCATTCCTTTACTTTGCGTATCCTGCGCAGATTTCAGGTGACCAAGTATGGGTAGCGGCAGATGGTTATTCTGGTGCAACGTCTCTAAGCCAAGCGGCTTCAGGCAACCTTGATTACGCGAACATGGATCAGTGGATGAACAGCTTCATCGGTACTATCTCAGGTTCAGCGGGTGAGGTGTCTACACTTGCTATTATTCTTGGTGGCTTGTTCATCATGTACATGCGTATAGCAAGCTGGCGCATTGTTGCTGGTGTAGCAATTGGTGTTGCGTTCTTCGCAACCTTGCTAAACCTAATCGGCAGCGATACTAACCCTATGTTTGCAATGCCTGCTCATTGGCACTTTGTTGTTGGTGGTCTTGCTTTTGGTATGTTCTTTATGGCGACAGACCCAGTTTCTGCGTCGTTCACAAACCAAGGTAAGTGGGCTTACGGTATCTTCATTGGTTTCATGACGGTACTAATCCGCGTCCTAAACCCAGCCTTCCCTGAAGGTGTAATGCTAGCAATTCTATTTGCTAACTTGTGGGCGCCACTGTTCGACTATTTTGTCGCACAAAGCAATATCAAGCGGAGGGTAGCACGTGTCGGCTAAGAAAGAATCTTTAGGCAAAACGGTAGGTATTGTTGTTGCCGTATGTTTAGTTTGTTCAATTGTTGTTTCTGGCGCGGCTGTTGGCCTTCGCTCTCTACAACAAACAAACGCAGCTCTAGATAAAAAGAGCAACATTCTTAATGCTGCAGGCCTTTATGAAATGGGCATGAGCAATAGCGCAATTGAAAGCACGTACAGCGAGCGAGTAGAGCAGCGTTATGTAAATCTTGACGAAGGTACTTTCGTAGAAGCGCCTAAGCCAGATTACGATATGTATAAAGCAGCCAAAGAAACTGAGTACAGCACTAAGGTGACTAACAGTAATGTTGGTTTTCAACGCCGCCCTAACGTGGCAAGTGTTTACTTAGTTCGCGACGACGCAGGTGATGTATCTCGTATCATCCTTCCTGTGCACGGCAGCGGCCTTTGGGATCTTATGTACGGTTTCTTAGCGGTAGACGCAGACGGCCAAACGGTTCGCGAGCTTATTTACTATCAGCAAAAAGAAACGCCAGGACTAGGTGGTGAAGTGCAAAACCCTGCATGGCAGGACAAATGGGACGGCAAAGAGCTTTACGAGAATGGCGAAGTTGCTATTCGCGTAGTGAAAAATGCTAACCCTAGCAATCCTCACACTATCGATGCGCTTTCAGGTGCAACCCTAACCAGCAACGGTGTTGAAAACACTATTCGTTACTGGGTAGGCGAGCAAGGCTTCGGCCAGTTCCTGAAGAACCAAGCATGGCGTTCATAAGGGAAGTCTCATGGCAGATACTAAAGAAATGAAAAAGGCCCTCTTTGGGCCAATCCTGGACAACAACCCGATCGCCCTACAGGTATTGGGTATCTGTTCAGCACTGGCAATTACCACTAAGCTGGAAACAGCATTGGTAATGTCGCTTGCGCTTACAAGCGTTGTAGCGTTCTCAAACTTGTTTATTTCACTAATTCGTAACCAGATCCCATCTAGCGTTCGAATTATTATCCAGATGACCATCATTGCGTCGTTGGTAATCGTTGTTGACCAAATCCTGAAAGCGTATTCGTATGAAATATCGAAGCAGCTGTCGGTATTCGTTGGTCTTATCATTACTAACTGTATCGTAATGGGTCGTGCTGAAGCCTACGCCATGAAGAGCCCACCTCTAATGAGCTTCCTTGATGGTATTGGTAACGGCTTGGGTTACTCTTTCATTCTAGTTGTAATTGGTACAATTAAAGAGCTATTTGGTTTCGGTACTATTTTAGGTTTCGAAATCCTTCCACTGGTTCAAAACGGTGGCTGGTATCAGGGTAACGGTTTGTTGATCCTACCATTCAGCTCATTCTTCTTAATCGGCGGTATGATTTGGTTTATCCGTACTATCCGTCCAGAGCAAGTAGAGCCTAAGGAGTAAGTCATGGAACATTATTTGTCGTTATTTGTTCGCTCAATTTTCGTTGAGAACATGGCGTTATCACTTTTCTTAGGTATGTGTACATTCCTAGCGGTATCTAAGAAAGTTAAGACTGCTATGGGTCTTGGTGTTGCAGTTATCGTGGTACTAGGTATCTCTGTACCCGTTAACCAAGTTATTTATGTAAACATTCTTGCTCCAGGCGCACTAGCATGGGCAGGTTTCCCAGAAGCTGACCTAAGCTTCCTTAACTTCCTAACGTTTATCGGTGTTATCGCGGCGTTGGTACAGATTCTAGAGATGAGCTTAGACAAGTTCTTCCCTGCGCTTTACAACGCACTAGGTATCTTCCTTCCGCTAATTACCGTTAACTGTGCAATCTTCGGTGGTGTGGCGTTTGCGGTACAGCGTGAATACAACTTCACTGAAAGCATCGTTTACGGCGTTGGTAGTGGTATGGGCTGGGCACTAGCAATTGTATTGCTAGCGGCAGTACGTGAAAAGCTGAAGTATGCTGATATGCCTGATGGTGTTCGTGGTCTTGGTTCTGTATTCATGATCGCTGGCCTAATGGCACTTGGCTTCCAGTCATTCACTGGTATTCAGCTGTAATAGAGCTCGGGAGCATATAAATGAATAACGTAGAAATATTTCTTGGCGTCGGCATGTTCATTGCCATCGTATTGGCGCTAGTATTTATCATTATGTTTGCCAAGTCTAAATTGGTACCAAGTGGTGATGTAACTATCACTATCAATGGTGACCCAGACAAGGCAATCAAAACTGCACCGGGTGGCAAACTTCTTGGTGCACTAGCTGACGCAGGTTACTTCGTATCTTCTGCTTGTGGTGGCGGTGGCTCATGTGGTCAGTGTCGTGTAGATGTACACTCAGGTGGCGGTGAAATTCTTCCAACTGAACTAGACCACATCACTAAAGGTGAAGCGCGTCAGGGCTGTCGTCTTTCGTGTCAGGTTGCTATTAAGCAAGACATGGAAATCGAACTTGAAGAGTCGGTATTTGGTGTTAAGAAGTGGGATTGTGAAGTTATCTCTAACGATAACAAAGCAACCTTCATCAAAGAGCTTAAGCTTAAAATTCCTAACGGTGAAAGCGTACCTTTCCGTGCAGGTGGTTATATTCAGATTGAAGCGCCAGCTCACCATGTTAAGTACAAAGACTTTGATATTCCTGAAGAGTATCGCGGTGACTGGGAGCGTTTTGGCTTCTTTGACATCGAGTCTAAAGTAGACGAAGAGACAATTCGTGCATACTCAATGGCAAACTACCCAGAAGAAGAAGGCATTATTATGTTGAACGTGCGTATTGCTACGCCGCCACCTAATAACCTAAGTCTACCTGCTGGTAAAATGTCATCGTATATTTGGAGCCTGAAAGAAGGTGACAAAGCGACTATCTCTGGTCCATTCGGTGAATTCTTCGCGAAAGAAACTGACAACGAAATGGTATTCGTAGGTGGTGGTGCTGGTATGGCCCCAATGCGTTCACACATCTTCGATCAGCTTCGTCGCCTTAAGTCTAAGCGTAAGATGAGCTTCTGGTACGGTGCACGTTCACTTCGTGAAATGTTCTATACAGAAGACTTCGATGAGTTAGCAGCAGAAAACGATAACTTTGAGTGGCACGTAGCACTTTCTGATCCTCAGCCAGAGGACAACTGGGAAGGTTACACAGGGTTCATTCACCAAGTACTTCTTGAGAACTACTTGAAAGATCACCCTGCACCAGAAGACTGTGAGTTCTACATGTGTGGACCACCTATGATGAACGCGGCCGTAATCAACATGCTTAAAGATTTAGGTGTTGAGGACGAAAACATCATGCTTGATGACTTCGGTGGCTAAGCTACTCGCTTAAAAAATTAAGCATATTAAAAGGGGCGTAAGCCCCTTTTTCGTTGAAGCAAAACGCATAATGCACATAATACCCGTTCCGTTTTGTGCATATTAGCTAAGGACAACATCGTGATTCGATTTGCTATTCGAATATTCCTCGCCTTTGTTGCGGTAGGTATTCTACTTCTCGCAAGCTGTAGCGACGAAAAAACGCCTGTAGTGCACCTTCAAGGGCAAACAATGGGCACAACCTACAATATAAAATATCTTGTAGAAGAAGCGCCTGTGGAAGGCTTACAGGCTGAAATAGACGCCCGTCTTGTTGAGGTAAACAAGATGATGTCTACCTACGACCCAACATCAGAGCTTTCAAGATTTAACCAATATCGCTATACCGACAATTTCGCCGTATCGCCAGATACGCTAACCGTGGTTAATGAGGCGTTACGCTTGGCAAACCTTAGTGGCGGAGTACTAGATGTTACCGTTGGCCCATTGGTTAATTTGTGGGGGTTCGGCCCAACTAAGCGCCCTGAAAAAGTACCAAGCCAGACAGACATCGACGATATTCGCGAATATGTGGGTTATAAGAAGCTGTCAACTACGCCTACAGGTTTAAAGAAAAGTCACCCAATGCTTTATGTCGACTTGTCGACTATTGCTAAAGGTTTTGGCGTTGATGAAGTGGCAGAGATCCTTGAAAAGCACAACATTGAAAACTACCTTGTAGAAATAGGTGGTGAAATGCGTGTGAAAGGTGAACGCGGTGACGGCAGTGAGTGGCTGATTGCCATTGAAAAGCCAGTTACCACTGAGCGTGCCGTTCAGAAAGTGGTGTCTATTGGCACTAATGCAGTCGCTACATCAGGAGACTATCGCAACTATTACGAAGAAGATGGTGTTCGTTACTCGCACCTAATCGACCCCACAACGGGCAAACCTATTTCTCATAACCTGGTTTCGGTTACAGTAATTCACCCTTCTTCAATGACGTCGGATGGTCTAGCCACCGCGTTTAACGTAATGGGGTGGGAACAAGCGATAGCGGTTGCTGAGCAAGAACAACTTGCTGTATTCCTCATTCGTCGCACAGAAGACGGATTTGAAGAGTATGCGTCGCCAGAATTTGATAAACTGGTCACAGTTCATAATTAGGGGGTAGCAATGTCTACATTTATCCTTGCTTTTGGTTTCTTTCTAACAATGGTACTGGCTATGGCTGTAGGTTACCTTTTTCAGAAAAAATCAATCTCTGGAAGCTGTGGTGGCTTAGGTGCACTAGGTATTGAAAAGGCCTGTGACTGTCCAGAACCGTGTGACCGTAAGAAGTCACGCATGGAAAAAGAAGAAGCCCGCCAGAAAAAGCTAAACGAATGGAAGCAAAACCAAATTTTGTGATGCTTCACCCATCTTTCGTTTAAGATTTAAAAGCGCTGTTTGAGTAATTCGACAGCGCTTTTTTGTATCTGTCAGCTAACGTACTTCACCTAATCTGGTCAGCTCATTCGATGTAGCATTAGGTTTGCTTCAAGAGCCAACCGTTATCGTTACAGACGAGCCTGTGACAAGCATTTAAATTTGTGAACATCATTATGCTCGCCCTATATTTCGTTGCTCCACATTTATATTTACGCTAAATTTAAACTTCAAAAAATACTAATTCCAATAACAACAGATCAAGGAAGAGCTATGACACGCAGTGTACGCCTCGGGACTATCGGTATAGTCGCATTAACCTTAGCGGCTTGTGGAGGCGGAGGTTCGGACTCTGCGGGGCCGGTAAATGGAGGCTCCTCTTCGGTTTCGCCATCTACCATCATCAAAAACGCAAAAGATTACGACGCGTCTCGACTTAACACTGCAGCCAAGTCACTTGCAAACGCCCAATACAAAGGCAAAACAACTGATGCGGAAGTTGATCTTCAGTTGGTCCAACAAGCGTTCAATTTATTATTTAGTGATTCTGTTATGACGGTGCCAGAACTGGCAGAACAGGACTTCACTGATGATGTAAAAAGCGGAGCGATTAAGAAAACATACGCCTGTGATCAAGGTGGTAGCGTTGCCTATGACGGGAAGGTGACAGACTCCTTAACAGGTGTCATCGCCATGAATTACCAAAACTGTTGGTCATATAGCAACGGCATAGCCATTTCCGGATCAACGGCCATCGCCATTGAAAGCGTGTCAGAGAGCGCTGTGAAATACAGCTTGTATGTTGATAGCCTCACTTGGACTTACGACGGCGTACCTTATACTTTGTCGGGTGTCGTCTCAATCGATGAAGGCTTCAACGAAACTAACGGTAACTATTACGTAGATACCAGCCAGCATGTCGCGTTCACTATTGGCTCAGAGCAATACAAATTAGAAGGCGATTTCAATATACATGATTCGCCTAATGAAACCGTAAACCATGCTGAATTAGACTTCTATGTTGGCTCTAAAGGTAAATTAGCTATTGAAGCAGAGGCCCCTGAATATTTATGGCCATACATGTATATGGGGGAAGTAGTTGTAGCAGGTGATAAAACTGCAACGTTACTTTTCGAAGAAGGCATTATTCGTTATCTAGAAGATACTGATAACGACGGTAACTACGATGTAGGTACATTTTTAGTCGATGCCTATGATTTAATTGGTGGTAACCTTGCTGACAGAACTCTTGTCGCTATTACTGACATGTCTATCCCACCAACTGTCTATGCACCTGAATTTTACAACTGGGACACAGTCGATACAACGACACCTATTACCGTTAGTCCCGGCTATTATAATGATAACGATACAGACTACGAAGATTTATCGGTCAGTTTCCGGTGGTACATCAACGGTGTCTTAGTAGAGGACATATCAGGTGATACCTTACCGGCCTACCGCGCTGTATTTAACGATTTAGTTGAAGTATCTATGGTCGTTTCAGATAGTGCTAACACTGTAGAGTCAGGTCGCATTTCAATTGTTCTGTCGGATGCACCGGCACAAGTAGCGTTCGAGAATTTACCAGAGTCAGTGTCTCCAGGAGAATTTATCGAATTCAGAGCCATTGTGTCTGACCCTGATCTTGGTGACAACCAAGGGATACCCACCTTAGTATCAGCACCTTCAGGTGCTACCATTAATGAAGATGGATTGATTTCTTGGCAAGCGCCGAGTAATCAGTTGTTTAAAACCCAGCTTTACGCATTTGGTTTTTCGACGGGGCAAGAGGGGGCTGAAGTAGTCAAAACCCATGTCTCAGTGACTAATAATGAGGTTCAAGAATTAGCTCGCTCGGGTATTGAAGTGCCTAAAATGAACAATTCAATGGTAGTGGGTGACTTTGACCATGACGGCGACAATGAAGTTCTTTCCACCGATTCTGCAAACCGCATATTCTTGCTGTCTTATCAAAATGGCAGCTATAACCAAACTTGGATGTACCCATACATAATGGCGGACGCTGGAAAAGTTAAGCAAGTTCTCAGCACAGATTTTGATAACGATGATTACCCCGATATTCTAGTGATATCTGAACACAGCGTATCCGTTATTACCGACATTGACGAGACGGCAACAACGCTTTTTACTACCGACAATTACATACATAGTGCTGTTCTCGGTGACATAGATAATGATGGTGACGATGAATTGGCCTACCTATATTCATCACGTGATTACGGCGAAGCCAGTGATATTGTGGTGGTAGACCTTGGTTCGCCCGAAACACCTTTATTTACGTTTACCGCTGAAGATACCTATGAAATTGCTCTGGGTAATGTAGATTCCGACACTCAGTTAGAACTGGTTACCAACTCTGGTTTGGTTTATGACCTTGGATCTGGGGAAAACCAGTGGTTTTTGAATTCAGGATTTAGTAGTCGCCACATTGCTGTTGCCGATATAAATGGCGACGGTATTGAAGAAATTGTAGGGGCTGACAGTTGGTCTTACATCTATGTGTACTCAGCACAAAACAAATCTCAAATTACGAGTGTTGAGAATTTTAATACTTGTGACATTAGCGCAGGAAAACTGACTGATGATAGTAATCCTGTATTGCTTGTAGGGGACTGCCAATGGGGCAATGTTCACGCCATGAAGCTGTCTAACAATACGCTAACTTCAGTATTTAGCATTGATATGGTGGATCATGGTTCTACCTCGCTGACCCTTGGCGATGCCGACAACGATGGCCTTAATGAACTGTTATGGGGCACTGGCACTACTTCTTCTGGTGAAGATTTACTTGTAACGGCAGATGTCACGGCAACTTCTGCAACAATAAAAACGACAGCAACTACACATCAACTAGATAGCTTTAATGCGGCTGGGTGGGCAGATTTGTATCCTGGTGACGAACGTGCTGTTTTCTTCGTACCGAGTACGGGGAGCGGCTATGACGGCTCTAAAGTCTTACTAATGGAGAACACAGGGAATTACATCACTAGTGAAGAAATTTCCTCTAACTGGGATAACTCTAGTATTGCCGTAACTACCGATTACAACAATGATGGTGCCGGTGATTTATTCCTGCCTACTGCACAAACCTATGATGGCGCATTCGCTGCAATGCGATTAAATGATTTCTCTATTCAATATGAGATTACAGGCGACTATTCGAACGATGTTTCAGTTATCAAGGCATTCGACTTCAATAACGATGGTTTTGATGATGCAGTCTATGTTGATGGTCGCACATTAAAAGCGGTCGACGTGAACAATCAACTTATGTTGGCTACTTACACCATGCCTCAATATTTCCGTGATTTTGATATTGTGTCGATGAATGGCAATGTGTATGTGGCGCTCTCTCAAGGTAACGACATAACGCAATTACTAACGCCAACAACATCTGGTTTCTCTATTCAGGCAAGCGCCGATATTTCTTGTGCGCGTCTTACCTTTATAAACGCTGATAGTGACGCTGCATCCGAACTTGCCTGTTATAACGATCAGAGCCAATCTCTGGTTATTTTTGAAGTAAATGAAACCACTTTGACGAAGACATCAGACGTTTCTGTAAATATGAGTATTGTCGACATGGTAGCCAATCCAGTAACCGCTACTGAACAGACACTTCTTGTGACGTCGGCGCATGACGGTGACTGGGGTTACTATAGTGCTTCTGAACTCAGCGAAATGACGGTTGAAGGCATCAGTATTTGGAAGAGCCCTGCGTTGATTGGCCCAGCCCGCAGCCACTCTCTACATGCGAGAAAATCTGCTGAGGGAAGCCTGGAAGTGATGATGTCGACATCACGAGTAATGTATTGGTTAGGCCGAGCGAAGTAGGTAACTCCGCTTAAGTTAATTCTGATACTTTTCAAGGCGATTTATGATTGAGCGGCGACACTCCAACGTTGGGGTGTCGCCGCTTTTTATTGACTACTCTCGTTCAGTCAACCACCCATTATAAAATGCCTTCGTTTTAACGCCTGCCTCTTATCGGGGATTAGGGACCCGTTAATATTATCAATATTCCATAACGAGGTAGTGTAATTAAACGTTATTGATAATATACTGTCTTTTTGTACAGTTTCGTGTGAGCACGTTAAGAGCAAAGGCAGGTAATGCGAAAAATTATCCACGTCGACATGGATTGTTTTTACGCCGCAGTTGAAATGCGCGATAACCCAGCCTTGCGCGATATTCCCATTGCGATTGGCGGCAGTGCCGACCGTCGAGGGGTTATTTCTACCTGTAACTACCCCGCCCGTAAATTTGGTGTGCGCTCAGCTATGGCCACAGCGTATGCCTTAAAGCTATGTCCTAACCTCACTCTAGTGAAAGGGCGCATGGATGTATACGCTGCTGAGTCGCAAAAAATACGTAAGATATTTGCTGACTATACCGACCTCATTGAGCCTTTATCATTAGATGAAGCCTACCTAGACGTGACCAACAGTGAATTTTGTGGTGGCAGCGCCACGTTAATTGCCGAAGAAATACGCGAGCGCATTAAAAGTGAACTTGGGCTTACCGCTTCAGCAGGTGTCGCTCCCTGTAAGTTTGTGGCAAAAGTAGCGAGCGATGAAAACAAGCCTGATGGAATTTGTGTTATTACTCCTGATAAGCTCGATGAGTTTGTACGCGACATGCCTTTAAAGAAAATACCGGGCGTGGGCAAAGTCACCATGCAAAAGCTTCAGCGTATGGGGCTTAATACCTGCGACGATGTTCGCCAATACCCTTTTGAGCGTATTCAAAAAGAGCTGGGTAAATTTGGCAGTGTGCTGTGGGAGCGAGCTCACGGTATTGATGAACGTGAACTATCGGTATCTCGTGAACGCAAGTCTATTGGTGTGGAGCGTACGTTAAGCGAAGACATCCACACCTTAGAGCAGTGCATTGACTTCTTGCCACATTTATTTGAAAAGCTTCAAGAGCGAATGGAAAATCACAAGAAGCGAACGGGTAAGCCGGTACGTATTCGCACACAGGGAGTAAAGCTTAAGTTTAACGACTTCCAATTAACTACGGTAGAACACCGCTGCGTAACGCTGGATGAAGCGTATTTTCGCACGTTAATGCAGGAAGCCTTCGAGCGAGCAACTGGACGGGGTATCCGCCTTGTTGGGGTACATATAGGTCTTGCTGCCGACCAATCAACACAGCAGTTGGTTTTACCGTTTGGTCAGATTTAAATGAAACGCCTCACACACTTTTAATAGATGCTGAAGGGCTCTAGCCTCACTTCAGTTGCTTGTTATACTCAACGTAATGATGCTGCACTAAACATCCATCAATTTAGGTAGCTTTTCAAAAGCCAGGTTTACACAAATAAGCAGATAGAGCTCATTGAACTCTACTGTGCAACCGTGGCAAATACGCCTTTACAATTTCACTCTACTTTTTCGAAGGATAATATGGACGCGAAACAACTTAAAACCCCAGGTCGCTACAAGCATTACAAAGGTAATTTATACGATGTATACGAAGTGGCGACGCATTCAGAAGACGAAAGCAAGCTAGTGGTATACCGCCCATGCTACGGCGAAAAAGCGCTTTGGGTTCGCCCTCTAGATATGTTTGTTGAGTCGGTTGAAAAAGATGGAGAAACCCTTCCTCGTTTCGCTTATGTTGGTGATATTCCTGATGATGAAAAAATGATCTAATTGTGAATTTAGGTCATAGTGTAAGAGGTCTTATTTAAACAGGCTTTTTACAAGGAAATAATAATGAAAACTGCACCTCGTTTTAGCACACATATTATGGCCGCACTCATCGCTGTGAGCCCGCTGGCATATTCAACGTTTAACACCGCTAGCGCACAAGATAGATTTGCCGATGTCGAAGTAAAGGCAACCGCGATAAAAGGCTCTGTGCACATGCTAACGGGGGCTGGCGGAAACATTGGCGTATCAGCCGGGGAAGACGGTGTTTTGATCATTGATGATCAATTCGCTCCCCTTGCTGAAAAAATAGCAGCACAGCTTGGTGAGTTAGGCAGCGACAAGCCAAAATACGTGATAAACACTCACTATCACGGCGATCACACGGGCTCTAACGCATTTTTCCACAGTCATAAAGGTGCAACCATTCTTGCCCATGAGAATGTGCGAGTTCGTTTAGCTATCGATGAAAAAGTAAAACCCGAAGCGCTGCCAACTATCACCTATGAAGACGGAATTAAAATTTACTTCAATGGTGAAACCCTTCACGTGATGCACTTAGCAGTAGGCCACACCGACGGCGACAGCGTAGTGTGGTTCGAGCAACCAAACGTAATGCACACAGGGGATTTGTTCTTTAATGGTCGTTTTCCCTACATTGACCAAGGCGCAGGTGGCAATGTTGAAGGCTATATGGACTCAGTAAAACAGCTGCTTGCTAAAATAGATGACGAGACGGTTATCATTCCTGGCCATGGCGACATAAGTAACAAGCAAGAATACAGCGCATTTTTAGCTATGATCTCTGAAACGTTCAACTACGTTAAGGCACTTAAGCAAGACGGCAAAACCCTTGATGAAGTTAAAGCAATGGGCTTAGATGAAAAATGGGCCGACTGGGGCTGGAATTTCATTAGCGAAGAGAAGTGGATAACTACGCTTTACACCGATGCTTAACTAGCAACGTCGCGTTTAATAATGAATAAATGAGCAGGGGAGTATCTCTTACTACCCTGCAATTTATTTAAAAAGGATTTTCACAGAGTTGTTGGGCAAATGGTTCAAGGACAAAAGGCTTTCAGGCAGAAGGCTTTTGGGCGCCAGTTTTTTGGCTACCACGCCCAAGGGACTAGGTTAGAAGAGCTAGACTAGAGTAGCTAGTTAGAGAGTACTAGGCTAACGGGCACTAAGTCTAAGGGCTGAAACTTTCAGATGTCTGCTAAGCAGTTTCTCGTATTTTAAGCTCAAAGGGTAAAACTTGGCTCGCTCGTTCAACGTCTTCGCCTTCTATTAGCGCTATCAATGATTCGGTTGCCATTTCTGCCATCTTTCGGCGCGGGACTGAAACCGTTGTTAGTGCTGGGTAAATTGAACGTGCAAAACTCAAGTCGTTGAAACCGCAGATATCGATATCTTTGCCAGGTTTAATACCTCGCCTATTACATTCCATGACCGCGCCGGCCGCAAGTTCGTCGCTCACAAAAAATAGCGCATCAGTATCGGGCCACTTATGCAGTGTTTCTGAGAGAAGCTCAGCACCAGCTTGAAATGAAGCGTCGGCTCTAGAGGAGACATATCGCGTTGCTGATAGCCCTGCATTGTCAAGCGCGGTTTCCCAGCCCTGTTTTCTCAATATTGCGCGCCAATCTAAAAACAAAGAGCAAAAAGCAATATTACGGCGCCCTTTGTCGATGAGATGTTGGGTCATAGATTGGGCTGCTAATTCGTTATTTACCCCATAGTTAATATCAAAGGGCTCACTAGAAATATCCATAATTTCGGCTACAGGCGTCCCTGTGGCTAGCAGCATTTTTCTCGTTTCTTCAGTATGGCGCGTCGAAGTAAGAATGAAGCCACTCACGTTCTGTTGAATGTAAGATTCGACAGTACGCTCCTCGCCAAGCTCGGTATAGGTCGAGTCGCCAATCATCAGTGCATAATTTGCCTTATCGGCAACGGCCTTCACACCTAACATTACATCGTTAAACACATTGTTTCCGAAGGATGGGAGTAGTAATGCAATGGTTCTATTGTTGTCTGCACATAGCGATTGGGCGGCACGGTTAGGGATATAATTTAGCTCTCGCGCTGCCTTTTTAATTTTGAGGGCTAACGATTTAGAAATGCCGCTAGAATTATTTAGTGCCCGAGATACAGTAGTTTTGTGAACCCCTAAATGATTGGCTACATCTGATATTTTGGTGCGAGACTTTTTTACCTTACTCATTCTTCAATCTTTTAACGTGCCGCTAGTTCCGGTAATCAGCGCAGTAGACGAAATAACGTCGCCAGTCTTACTCTGATATTAAAGGGCGAATAAAGTCTTCGGCTAGCTTGGATACATGCTCGAAGGACTGCGCCACATCAATAATGAATGCGCTTTCTTTTGAAGGCAGCTCTAAGGCTGCAAACTGGCTTTCGAGCATAGCATCACCGTTAAAAAAATGCTCCCGTTGTTTTAATCGCGCGCTTAGCACTGACTGTGAAGCTTGAAGATAAATAAAATGGCAGTGAGACGAAATGTCTTTGGTTAGCACGTCACGATAAGCTGAGCGCAGCGCTGAACAGCTTATAACCACGTTGCGGCCAGCGTGAAGGTGCTGTTTGGCAATCATGTTTAGGGTAATTAGCCATTCCCATCTGTCTGCATCTTGTAGCGGTATGCCAGAAGACATCTTTTCTACGCTTGCTGCGCTGTGGTAGCGATCTCCTTCTTCAAAAGGCATAGCAAACCGTTCAGCTAAATGTCGACTTAATGTTGATTTTCCCGTCCCTGAAACTCCCGAAACGAAAAATACATGGCGGTGGGTCATAAGTTTACTTCTCACAGTTTAGTTCAGGAGGATACGCAGAGATATTCTCACTATCAGCACTACCATAAATATTAGTTTGGAAACCGGTTGCGTTCAAGTGGTGATTATAATATTGTTATGAAAATACAATGTTATTTAATAAATAATTAACATCGGCCGGGAAGTACTTAGGTCGATGTTGATAGCAAGCTAATGTTGGCTTGTGGCTTCGTCATACTATGATGAGGTCGTTATCAGGTACCAGAGAACACGTATGACCGATACCTTTTCACTTCTTTTTGTCGCCATTTGCAGCATCGTGCTTCTAACTTATTTAGTGGTAGTTAGAAAAGTGCATGCTTTCATAGCAATCTTGGTGGCTGCAGCATTTGTCGGTCTTGGAACGGGAATGCAAGCGGCCGATGTGCTGGCATCCATGCAATCAGGCATGGGCAATACGCTGGGATTTGTGGCCACTATCGTTGGGCTGGGTGCTATGTTCGAGCAGTTCTTAGAAGAGTCTGGTGGTATCGATAGACTCGCGCAAACCATTAATACTAAGTTTGGTGAGAAGAACAGCCAGTGGGCGGTTGTGCTTACGGGGTTTTTGGTGGCAATTCCAGTTTTCTTTGAAGTCGGGCTCATTATCTTAATGCCACTAATTTATTCATTGGCGAAGAAGTCAGGGAAATCGCTCATTTACTACGGTATTCCGCTTACTGCTGGGCTTGCCGTAACCCATGCCTTCATACCTCCTACACCCGGTCCCGTCGCGGTAGCCTCAATTTTAGGGGCTGATATCGGCTTAGTCATATTATTCGGCTTTATTGTGGGCGTACCTTGCGCATGTTTAGCCGGTCCAATTTATGCGACGTTTTTGGCCAAGCGCTTGTATGTACCGGTTCCTGCTCACATTTTAGAGGCGTCGCACAATAAACCTGCGCACCTTCCCAGTTTTGCTTCAGTGGCTGCGCTACTGATATTTCCTCTGGTGGCTATTTTGATTGGAACGTTAGCGAAGTTCACACTACCCGATGGTTTCTTGAAAGAGGCGTTGCTATTTATTGGTCATCCCTTCATTGCCCTGACCATCGCCACCATCGCCTGTTTTAAAGTACTTGGGAAGAAGCAGGGCTTATCTAGCGAGCAAATTAGAAACATCGCATCGAGAGGGTTAGAACCGGTTGCCTTGGTCATTCTGGTAACAGGCGCGGGTGGCATGTTTAAACAAGTGCTCATCGATTCTGGGGCGGGGCAGGCCTTCGCCGATGTTGTCGCACTATCGCCGCTCCCCCCGTTGGCAGCCGGGTTTCTTATCGCAATTTCAGTCAGAATTATTCAAGGGTCGGCAACAGTTGCTATGTTAACAGCTGCAGGTTTAATGGGCCCTGTAGTGCAGGATTTGGCCTTTTCACCTGCCGTGCTTGCGCTGATGACAATCGCTATCGCAGCGGGAGCCACGGCCATGTCTCATGTGAACGATACGGGGTTTTGGATCATTAATCGTTATTTTGATATTTCGGTGAAAGACACCTTTGTTTCTTGGACATGCATGGCGACCTTAATAGGGTTTATTGGGCTTTTTCTTGTGTTATTGCTTGGTTTATTTGTCTAATGTCCCTAGCGGCTTAGGCCGACTTTGAACGCTTTTATGGAAACCGGTTTCAATCTTTTGCAGCTCAAATGGCTTTAAGATTCACCATTTGAAGCATTATTACTAAACGTCTGAATATAAAGCTGCTCTACTTTATCTCGCGCCCATTGGGTTTTTCTAAGAAACTTAAGTGACGATTTAATCGAAGGATCATTATTGAAGCAGTTCACTTTGATGCGGTAATACAATCCATCCCATCCGTAACGCTCGTGAAGTTGCGTGACGATTTTCTCTAGCGTTAAGCCATGTAAGGGGTTATTGGGTTGTTGATTCATAAAGTGCCGCTGCTTGTTCTAGATTAAGACCCTATTCTAGCACGAACCTACTTGCTGCGTACCAATGCGCTAGGCTTTACCTTCAATTGTTTCACACGAGGGTAATTGTTTTGTGTTTGGTATCAAAGGTTGGCTAGCATCGTTCACTTTCGTCGATGGACTTTGCACTGCTTTAGGCTTTCGCGGCGTTTTATAAAGCGGCCAAATAAGCTGTTCTTTCCAGTTGGCGTAAAACATACCCTCAATACCGTATTGTGCAGGATATTGTCTTGTGATCTTAGCGGTTCCAAATAGTACATCCCAGAAGAACAACAGGTTTCCATAGTTACCTTTGTAGTTGGTCACGCCGTCATCTGCTTTTAACCCATGATGCGCACTATGTGTAGAAGGCGTTGATATCGTGCGTTCAATTACCCAGGCCACAGGATGTAACCACCGAATACTGTACAGTGTTTTGTCCCATTTCCACTCTGCGTGTGCGCCGGTGATAACGGTAAGTTTAACCACCAAGTAAAAGGCATAGGTCCAACCCAAACCCAGGTAGATCAGTGCACCGGAAAACCAAAGTGAAGGCATAAACAGGTAATAGAAAAAGTTATTTCTGTAAATGATGCGAACACTCATGTACTTAGCGTTATGGTGTGCTCTATGTAGGTTGTAAAGAAATCGGGTGGAATGTGACAGCCTATGCCACCAATATTGCATCATGTCATCGAAAATCAAAAGTAGCGCTATGTGTGAAAGAATAGGGGAATCTACAAGTATTCCCTGAAGTTGAGGAAATGCTAGTGCCATCATTGTTGCAGAACAAAAGAGAACCAGTGGCTGGGTTACAATAAATAAAAGTAACGTACCTATGAGCTCTACTTTTCCATCATCGCTTACTTCTGTCGCTTTTTTAAATAGCTTACCGTTCTTCGCTTCCAGCAAAGCAAACGTGATAAAAACCGTTAAAATTGCCCATTGATAACCCATTGTAATGACTCCCACCAAGAGATTGTTGAGAGTGAATTTACATTGCGTTAACATGCAAGAATATATACTTGTATAGATTTGAATGTCATGTCCTACATCCACGGCAAGCAGCAAACCATTATGCCTGACGAATACGTCGAGCTTTGTTTGCCTTTTGGAACGCTAAGAACCTATGCGGCTACCGCGACAATCCACGATAGGGGAAGTAAAAACAAAGGGCTGTCTGTTGTAGTATCAGGAGAAGTAAAGATTGGTAATTATGGCCTGGACGGCAGTTATCAAATTACTACTGTATTGCAACGAGGAGATACGTTTGGCGAGTTCACATTGTATGCATCACTTGCAAGAACGCATCACGCTGAAGCGCTAACGGAATGTAAGGTATTACAAATACCTGAACCTGCTTTTCGTTCTCTGACAAGCCAACATCCAGCGATTGCTGAATTCATCACCCGGTCACTGGCAATAAAGCTTCACTCGGCGCTGGAAAGGTTGGATGATATTCGACGCTTACCCACTCACGTCCAGTTAGCTAAGCTAATTTATCAATCGTATCTTACCTCTAAGCACGTCTTTATACCCTTAAGGCAAAGCGATTATGCTGAAAGATTGGGCGTTACCGTACTTACCGCACATAAATCATTAACGAAGCTGTATGATTTAAAGTTGATTGAAAAGCGCTACGGGGGCGTGGCAATTACCCAGGTCGAGCGATTGGAAGGCTTTTTAAGAGAAAGTTCGTCACTATTACCATTGTAAGAGCGGCTACTGTCCTCCACATGCGAGAGCGCCAAAAGACCCTCCCGCAAATTTATTCCACGCCCGCGGCAACTCATGCATCAAGTTTTACGCTGGCTTTAGCCCATCCAAAATAATGTGCTGAATGTTGCTTAGCGTGCTCTCGAAGAAAGCGGGATCGCTTAAAAATGGGGTCAGAGTACTTTTTTATTTAATGTACTCTGACCCCATTACTTTTATTTTCGCTTCATATTTTCAAAAAGTGAAGGCTCCCAAGGCCGCATCGCCATTAAAAGACCAATGTGCTGGCGTTCTTCAATTGGTAGGGCATTATCTTCGCTGCTGAGTTTTGCTGCTTCTTGTCGCAGTTGTTCAAGACGGCGCTGAATAATCGAAACCGAGGTCTGAGAATAGCGGCCGCGTAAATAGAAACGGAACATCCATGGCTCGTTCTTCTTTGGAGCCATAAACTTCACCATTACTTCCTGCTCCATAAATTTTTCTAGCGGGCCGCCAGGGATCCAGCGAAAGTTTTGCGCAATGAGCAGCTTGTAGCGGTTATTCGGTAACAGCTCTATAAGCTTAAGTTTATCTAAGGTTGTCATTAGCTTAATGCCCTCGACCTCAGAAATATTGTAGTGCTTGATGATTTCCGAGAAGCGCCAGCCATCACGCACACAAACTGCTGCAAGCAGTAGCTTGGGATTGGCAAGTAACTCCATTTCTTGTTGCTCAGATAGCTGGGAAATTTTTTCCTGCTGCTTTTGCGACAGGCTAAAAAGGTCGCTCAATGACAAATTTAGGCATTCACAAATCTGTTCCAGCTTGTCGAGGCTGAAAGCCTGTAGAGAGAAATTTCGTTTTACGCTGGCCTCGCTTACGTTCAGTTTCTGTGCGATCTGTTTGTAGGTAAATCGCTGCTCTCGTAAACATTGTTTAAGCGTGTCGTAAACAAGGTTAATTTGGCTCATGGTATTAAATATTTATACTTGTGGTGTAGTTTAATACTACATCAGCGATTGTGGTTTACGAAATTTATTCTTGGTTCTAGTGTAGAACATGTTCAGGCACATCTCGCCTTTAAATACTAGGAGCAAGTGATATGAAAAATTCGCGTTCAACATTGATGTTAACTGCACTATTAAGTAGTGCGCTTCTTACCCATTCTGTAATGGCAGATGATTCTATCGACCACAGTGGCAAAGCCAGTAAACATAGCGCGCTTGCAGCATCTGAAGGCTTAGCTACGACGGCGTCAGTAGCGAGTGCCGTAGTCGCTGTTCCGGTGATACTAACCGGCAGTGCTGTAGTGGCAGGTAGCGCAGTTGCTGAAAGTGTGATTGACGAGAGTAGCCGCAGTATTCACGGAGCTAGTCATCAGTCCTCCGTTGATAATAACCAGCCGTTAGTGATTACCGAAACAATCATTACAGCAGACCCTGCACCAAACAAAGTCGTTGCGACCACTAACACAACAACGACTACGACAACTACTACCACAACTAAACGCTAACGGTAATTAATTGCTAGCGGCTTGGAGTGCGACTGGAAGCTATAAAAATTGCTGTAGCTTGGTAAAAAACTGCTACAGCGAAGCGTTGTGCATCTAGTACTTCATAAAAATTAGTGAGCGCTTTAAGTGGGTCTTATTCAGTGCAAGTCGAGAAAATCTAAGCAGGGAAGAGTATGAAAACGTTTTTGTATTCAATGGCTGTGGCTTTGGTACTACTTACTGCCAACGCTAATCAAGCTTTGGCAGGTAGTCAGCAGCACGGAAAACCTTCGTTTTCACCAGAAGCCATTGCCATTTTTTCTAAAGAAGTAGAAAAGTATGCGGCAAGCCAAGGAGCTCGTGCTTTCATTATTGCAAGGCGAGGTAGACCGATTGAAGACATGCCGGAGGGCATTCGCTTCACGCACACTGCTATTGCTATCTACTCAAGCATTCAGCTAGATAATGGAGAGACTGCTAAAGGCTATGCAATCCATAATTTGTATCAAGATGCTGATGAACAAGACGTGAGTCATTTAGTTACAGATTATCCTGTAGATTTTTTCTGGAGTGCTTATGCGCTCGAGGCTGGCCTGATTATCCCATCGGTTGCCGTGCAGCAAGCGCTTCTAAGTATGTACAGCGAAGATAAAGCAAAATTGTTGCATAACCCACGCTATTCAGTGGTTGCTAACCCATTCAACAGTGAACGACAAAACTGTACCGAGTACACCCTAGATGTGCTGAATGCTGCGGTGTACTCCACCACAGATATAGCCCAGCTAAAAGCTAATGCAAAGGCATATTTTACGCCGCAAAAAGTAAACATGAGCCGCGCCAAACTTGGCTTGGCGAGTATGTTCAGCGACGGCGTGACGCTGTCCGATCACGGTCGTAAGGTGGAAACAACTACATTTGGCAGCCTTGCTCGTTACATGCAGAAATACGATTTATCGGAAAAGGCAGTTATTTTTGCGAGTAACGGTGAGACAACTATTATCGAGGAATTTAACAATGCAGACTCAGAATAAACCAACGAAAGCATTTCGCATAGCTTCACTGGCAGCCCTAATTGTGGGTGTAAGCGCTTATTTTATCGGCCTTTACAATGCCCCAATGGCGCTTAATGAAAAGGGTTATTACTTCACCATTATGTTATTTGGCTTGTTTTCTGTGGTGAGCTTACAAAAAACGGTACGCGATAAAATGGCAGGTGTGCCAACTACCAAAGCGTATTTCCTTGCATCAGCTGTAGCCACCGCATCAGCCATCGTATTGTTGGTAATTGGCTTATTAAATGCTGAGCTTTTATTAAGTGAAAAAGGCTTCTTCGGCATGGCCTTCATATTAAGCCTTTTCGCCGCTATTACGGTGCAGAAAAACGTACGCGATAGCCAAACTACAGACGAATCAAGCAGCACAAAAAGCGATACTCAAAGCAACGCAATTGAGCACGAAGACTCTCCCAAAGTGAAAGCTGCTTAAAAAATGGGGTCGGAGTACATTTCTATGTAATGTACTCTGACCCCATTAGTTTTACGATTTACGCTTTTGGTTTCGGCGCATTTTCAGTATGGTAGGTGTAACGCTGGTTCGGCATTCAGCCAGCTTGTTTAACGCATCAGGGATGAATTATGCGCAAACCCGTTAAATACCGGATAGCTTTTCTAATAGTTGCTGCTGCCTGCTTTTATGTGGGCGCATTATTTTTACCTGAAACCCTTCCTGAAATAACCTTCTCCTTTGAAAGTATTTGGGCTGAAGCACATTGGCGAAATACCTTGCTTGTTACGTTAGCATATTTTGTCTTTTTGCCTGTACTTTACTATTTCTGGATCATTCAAGTTGGCAATCAGGCTCTGTGGAAATTATTGTTAGTTCTTTCTTTAAGTAGTTTGGTCGCACGCTATAACTATCCAGAGCAGTTAGCCTATTACTTCGAATTCATTACCTATCTTAAATATCCGATTATTGCCGTATTGATGGTGATAGAAATTCTCCTTCTGGTAACGATAGTTAAAGCGTTGTGGGGGGCTCGAAAGCTCTCTGGCGATCCGCGAATTCATATGCTGGAACAATATGAAGGCGATAACATTTATGAAAAAGGGTCAAAAGAAGCAAAGAAGTTAGAGTTGGCACTTATGTTTGCTCATGAGCCCGCCAGTTGGTACTACGCCATTCCTCGTTTTAGTAGAAACCATGTTCCCGCCATAGCCAATCTGCATTTATGGTCCGCACAGTGGTGGCATGTGTCACTGGTTTGTGTAGCGCTTGTAGTTGCGACGTATGCAAGTTATCTCGCCATAGCACTTTGGAGTGAAACGGTTGCCATTGTCGTGGCAACCTTGGTTTTTTACCTCATAGTGATGTTTATTGCTAACTACAGAGTCAGCAAGCATTACTCTGTTTACCTTATAAAAGATAAGCTTATGGTGAATAATTCGTGGTGGGGAATGACTGTTATTCCACTTTCCAATATTAAACAAGTAGAAACAGGCAGTTGGACGGCTGCTTCAACAAAAGAACAGTTCCATTTCGGTATAGGCAACGCAAACGTTAAACTTACTTTTGTTTCAGAACAAAAGTATTACTCTGGTTTAGCGACTTTTATTGAGTCGATGGACACACTCTATCTCAGCGTCGACGCCCCTTCAGCACTACATGAGATTTGTCAGCCCCAACAACACGCCGAATAAATGGGGTCAGAGTACATTACTAAAAAAGTACTCTGACCCCATAATTTCACAATGCTAGTCGGTTTTGGCTTGCCATTCAGCTAATTGCTTAGCGATTTGTGCTGAGACTCGTTCGTCAACTATTGCGGCGCGCCGATTCATTTCGTGGTGCCATTGGCTGTTTTGTTTAATATGTGAAGGCACTGGCGCATGACGGTTCAAAGGACCCGGGTAATAGTATGCGTCAGCAACGTCTGAAAGCTTTTGAATTGTGTCGTTTGCAAATCGTGCTGAAACGCTGGATAAAGGGGAGTTCAATTCACTCTTTTCGTTAAGCAAAACGAGCGTAGGAGTAGAAATATCAGGTATTGTCGATGTAGAAAAATGGGTCCATATTGTCGCAATATTTAGGTCCTTAAGCTTAGAAGTAAAGGGCACAAACTCATTGATTGCTTCCCCGCGCTTTAACGACACCGGCTGCTTTAATGTATGCATTGCGCCAAACAGAAGAATCGCTTTATTGTTTTGTTCAGCTATCTGCTTCACAGTCTTTTCATAGTTAACAATGCGTGTTTTGGTGAGAGACTGCCATTGCTCTTTGCTCAATCTTTCCCATTTAAACTCTGGTTCAGCAAGAGCTATGCGAACTTTATGGTTTGACGATGCATTGAGTAATCTTAGTGTCTGCACAAAATGGCGGTAATGCTCATATTGCCACGCCATAAAATAAATACTGTCCTGCCACAAAGGCTCTAATTCTTGCAGTGAAACCTTTGTATTGGGATTAAGCAAATAATCATCCAACTCAGCTTGGTAATGGCTATTACCAAACTCAGTCACAATGACGTCGACACTCTCAAAGATATCACGATCAGACAGGGCGTTGATTAAGAGCTCTGTCGGTGTTGCGGAGCCGTGTATATCACCAATTGCCACGATTTGATGTTCGCTTAATAAATGCTTAAAGGTTTGATTTACCTCGTAGTTCCCAGTATTAGCGATATGAGTTGAAGGCGAAACCTCGTTAGCAAAAGAAGTGTAGGGTAATAACACCGAACACATAACAATGACGAAAAACGAATAAATCGAGAAAGAGTGGTAGCGCATCATATATATGAAAGAGTGGTTTGTTTGTAATTGTTTATCATTATTATTTATTGTAAATGAAAGGGGAGGTAAACATAAAACGGACGTTTTTACGCAATTCAATTAAAATAAAGTGGTATGAAGGTTATTGGCTTTAAAAAATTAAATGGGTTGTAAGGTCTGTTGCCTCTCCTTTATTACGGACCAATGTCGAATTGATTCGGCTAAAGTGCTTGCGTATTCTCGTCGTACTTCATGAAATAACTGCTATAGGTAATAAACGCTGTGTGTGAACTTTTAGGCATGAGTGCGAACACTCCCACTGACCTATGTTTTAGTTTTACCGGGCTGACTCGCCGCGGAGGTGAAACAGGGCCGCATAAAGACGGCTGGGGCGTTGCTTTTTATGAAGGGAAGGGCGTGCGTATGTTTCACGATCCCGAGCCTTGCGCCACATCACCCATCGCTGACTTTGTTTCGAAGTTGCCTATAAAAAGCAAGAATGCGATTTGCCATATTCGTCAGGCTAATGTGGGTAACATTAACTTAGCTAACACGCATCCCTTTACTCGCGAACTGTGGGGGCGATATTGGGTGTTTGCGCACAACGGGCAACTACCTAGCTTCTCGCGCCGAACGGGTATTTACGAAGCAGTTGGGGACACCGATAGCGAAGAGCTTTTCTGCGATATTATGAATAACGTCAGGCAAAACCTCCCTCGAGACGCTATGCCAGAGCAGTTAGCTGAAACGCTGGTGGCACTTTCAAAGGAGTATGCTCAGCAAGGTGTATTCAATTGCTTGCTGAGTAACGGCGATTGGCTATTTACGTTCTGTAGTACAAAGTTAGCTAGCATTACTCGTAGAGCACCTTTCGGCCCCGCTTGTTTGAGTGATGTAGAGGTGGAAATTGATTTTGCAGCTGAAACCACGCCAAAAGATGTAGTGAGCATTATTGCTACTGAACCGCTAACAAACGATGAACAGTGGGATATCTACGAACGGGGCGAGTGGAAGTTATGGCAGGAAGGCGAAGTCATAGCCTCGGGTAAAGTGGATGTCCCTGAACACAAAAAAGAAGCCGAAATGGTAGCGCCAGATCCATCGCTTCACGACTAATCACGAATTGTGGGGTCAGAGTAACGTTAATTGCCCCGCTCTCAAAAAGCTCGCCGCTTAGTTGTTAAACCAGCCTAATAATGTACTCTGACCCCAATATTCAGGTTAGCTAGATCGATAATGTACTCTGACCCCATTTTTAACCCAATACTTGGGTGATGGTTTGTTTCACTACTTGGTAGCGGGCGGGTAGAGCGCTGTGGGGTGTTTGAACACTGTATAGGGGCTCGGTTACTTCATTTTTGGCTTTGTAGACGGTAAGTTTGTCGGCAAAAGACACAAAGTCTAGTGTGCTGGTGGGCAGCACGGTGTAACCCAATCCTTCGCTTACCGGCAGTAGAATTTGCGAAAGCTGGTTTATGTAGCCGGCATGAGGCAACTTATTTGGATTAATGTTAGCTAACTCAGCTTCTCCGCAATCGTTGAAATAGCGCTGTAAGTAGTGCATTGCATCAGGGTGATTGATAAGCCCTAAATGCTTGATGACGGATTTTATTGTTCTACCATCACCAGTTTTACTCTTTGCTTTTCCAGATACGCTTGCTACTTTTGCTACCGAATCCGAATCCGAATCCGAATCCGAATCCGAATCCGAATCCGAATCCGAATCCGAATCCGAAACAAAACCCTGCGCGTTTTCAGATAACTCAGGAACCTGCGCAGCAAGCGCGTCAGGTAGACTACGCGGTAGAATAAGCCCCAATGCTTCTTCGCCTAAATACTCACTATGTATATCTTCGCTCTCTGGCTGGTTTGTCACAATGCCAAGCTCCAGCGTATTGCTCGCAATGCCTGACAAAATAGTACGACGAGGTGCGACTTCCACGTGAATATTAAGCGCGCTATGCTGTTTTTGCAGTGCCAGTAAGGCTGGGTAAATACGCTGAGCAATAGCACCCGAGCAGGCCACTACGCACTTACCTTCAAAAGGGGCGTCAAACTTTAAGCTGGTAATAAAATCTTCCTCTTTTTCCTGCTGCTCCTTGGCATAGTGGTACACACGCTGGCCCTGTTCAGTTAGCTGAATCCCTTTGCCTAAACGGACGACTAGTTCACACTGACAAGCCTCTTCCAGTTTCTTAAGGTGCTGACTTACGCCCGGCTGCGTCATAAACCGTTGTTCTGCGGTGCGCGTAAAGTTCCCCGTTTCTGCTAACGTGATGAAGGTGTCTAGCCAAATAGGGTTTATCATTTTTATATAATTTAAATTTATCAAATTTAGAAAATATCATAATTTCATGTTTCATCTTTGTCTAGCTACTATGTATGCACATTCACTTAAGCGGTGTTCGAGTTGGCCTTCTAGACGAGGCGACCGCTTAAGCCATTTTGATAACTTGCACTACATAGGAGTAAGTGATGACTGAAGCAGTAAAAACACCGTATCCACGTACGTTTTCTCACATCGGTATTTCGGTACCTGACTTAGAAGCTGCCGTGAAATTTTATACCGAAGTACTTGGCTGGTACCTCATCATGAAGCCAACAGAGATTATTGAAGATGACTCGGCAATTGGCGAAATGTGTACCGATGTATTTGGTCCAGGTTGGGGGAAATTTCGCATTGCGCACCTTTCAACAGGTGATCGTGTTGGCGTTGAAATTTTTGAGTTCAGCAACCAAGAGAACCCAGAAAACAACTTTGAATATTGGAAAACCGGTATCTTTCATTTCTGTGTTCAAGACCCAGATGTTGAAGGCTTGGCTGAAAAGATTGTCGCTGCTGGTGGTAAAAAGCGAATGAAGGCGCCGCGTTATTACTATCCTGGTGAAAAGCCTTACCGCATGATTTACATGGAAGACCCGTTTGGCAACATCCTTGAAATTTATAGCCACAGCTATGAGTTGCATTATGCAAGTGGCGCTTACGAATAAGCATTATTTGTAAGGTCTGTTAATTATCGCTTCATGCTTGTATGTAGCGGGCGTCAATTAGCAGGAAGGCGAGGGCGTTAATGGCAATTAAACGTACCTCGCCTTTTTATTTTTAATTAGGCTAACCGAACCTGCCAGATACATAAGGATTCGTGGCCTTTTCGGTTGCAACCGTTGTAGTTGGCCCGTGACCCGGGTAAATCGTCATATCATCCGGCAGCACCATAATTTTCTGTTTAATCGAGTCGATTAATTGCTGATGATTACCTTGTGGGAAATCCGTTCTGCCAATAGAGCCTGCGAAAATGACATCCCCCACAATAACGCGATTACTTGAGCGTTCTACCAGCACCACATGACCAGGTGTATGACCCGGGCAATGCAGCACTTCTAGCGTTAAATTGCCCACTGAAATGGTATCGTTGTCGTTTAACCACTCGTTGGGAATAAAAGGTTGGGCGGGTGGAAAGCCAAACATTTGGCTTTGCTGCATAAGTGCATCTAACCAAAATTTGTCGCCAATATGAGGCCCAAAAATCGGTACACCGTAATGCTCTGCGATGGCAACAGTGCCGCCCACATGATCTAAGTGCCCATGAGTGAGTATGATTTTTTCTATACTCACGCCTTTATTTGACGCAGCTTCAATTAACGTTTCAACGTCGCCACCTGGGTCGACAAACGCGCCTTTGTTAGTGGATGAGTCCCAAATTAATGAACAGTTTTGGGCAAAGGGCGTAACGGGTATAACTTGAATTTCCACGGTTTAACCTTTTGATTCTTTGTTGCTTGGAGCGAAATAAAAAAAATAAAGCAGTGCGCCAACCACTAATTCACCCAGTAAAAATAGCCACGCGTTGGTTGAAGACTGCGCAATAGACCATGCGCAAACCGCTAGTGCGACAAAGGGTATCAGACGTCGAAACAGGTTTACAGGGATGGCAAATGCGCCTGCAGAGCCTTTAAGGTAAGCGTCTTTCCCAGAAGTATCTTGCTGCATGCTGGCTTGTGAAGTAGCGCTCTGCAAGGAAGCCCCTTGCAATGAATCTCGCTGTGCTTTCATCAACACCACTACACACACGGCGTAAACCACAAGCCGGGCAAGCACGCTTGAAATAGCCAGCCATACAAAGCTACCGCTAAGTGCCATAGCTCCTGCAAATAATCCCAGTATTGATATGGAAACAGCTGGGGTAGCGAAGGACGCATGAATTTCGCCTAACTTCTGTCCGAGTTTACCTGGAATAAGTGACTGCTGCGCCATAGAGAACGTCAGACGAGATGTAGATATCATATTTGCCAGTAAGTTACCGGCAACCGACACAACGGCGGTTAGCGTCATTATAAGCGCCCCAGTTTCGCCAAATATTATATTGGCGAGTGCGATAAGCGGTGCGCTATCCGGCTCTGCAGGCCCTACTGTGTGCCAATAAAGCCACTGCACGCAAAAGTAAAATATGGCAATACCTGAAACCGTAAGCATCAAAGCCCGAGGTATGGTCTTTTTCGGCGAACTGGTCTCGCCGCTCGTGACCACTACCGTTTCAAAACCAATAAAAGCGTAAAGCGTAAGTAGGGCACCAGCAGATATGGTGTCAAACGCCGGTACAACGGTTTCCGAAGAACGTGCTAGCGCAGTAGAAAAATCGAGCTGCCAGTAACCAACCGCAATAAGCGCCACAAGAGGCAGCAGTTTTAGCACCGAGATAGTATCAAGTGAACGCATGGCGGCCTTAAGGCCGACAATATTCACTACGATTAGTGCTGTGGTAAGCGCGATAATAGCGAATGACTTGCCTATTCCCGCATTCAGTTCGGGCCACACATAGCCGGCGTACAGCAATAACACGTGCATGTTGGCGGCAATCGCGGTTGCGCGAGCTAAATAGTAAATAAAGCCAGTTTGAAACGCCGCTGCGTCGCCAAAGCCTTTCTGGGCGTACACCACAGGTCCACCGGTTTCTTGGTACAGCGCCGCTAGCTGCCCAAAACACCACACAATGGCCAGCATTAGCGCGCCAAAAATCAAAAAGATGTAAGGGCTGAAAGCGCCGAGCTCAGCGGCCATTTTGGCGGGCAGAGCAAAAATGCCCGCCCCAATAAGGCCATTTAACACCAAAAGGGCAGCGCCAATGCCGCCAATCCCTTTGGTTAACAGGCTTTTGTTTTCGCTACTCATTTAGAAAAAACTTCTTCTCCAGCCACATAAGTGGCGTGTACTTCGGTTTTCCAAATGTCTTTGGCATCAATGGTAAAAATATCTTGGTCGACCAAGATAAAGTCTGCCCATTTTCCTGGAGTTAGTGTGCCTAAGGTATCTTCCATGTGCCCTGCGTAGGCTGCATCTAAAGTAAACCCTTTAAAGGCTTGTTCAATGGTTAACGCTTCGTGGGCATACCAACCTTTTACGGGTTGATTGTTTCTGTCTTGTCGCGTAACCGCAGCGTGAAGGCCGTAAAATGGGTTAGCAAGCTCAACAGGGAAATCAGAGCCTAAAGGCAGTGCAATACCTGAATCGAGTAGCGTTTTCCATGCGTAAGCGCCTTTCATACGATCTTTTCCTAAACGATCTTCCGCCATGTTTTTATCGCTGGTGGCGTGAGTTGGCTGCATGGAAGGTAAAACATTTAGCGAAGCAAAGCGAGCTAGGTCGTCAGGCGCAATCACCTGTGCATGCTCAATGCGGTTGCGCAGTTCGCTGCCGCCAATACTCTTAAACGTGGTTTCAAACTCGTTCAGTGCAACATGGTTAGCCTTATCACCAATGGCATGGTAGTTAAGCTGGAAGCCCGCACCAATTACCGTAGTAAACAGTTGGGTCATATCTTCTGGTTGAGTTAACAGCAATCCATGTTGATGCGGCGCATCTGAATAAGGTTCAAGCAATGCTGCGCCTCGGCTACCTAGTGCGCCATCGCCATAAGCTTTAACTGAACGAATATATAAAAAGTCGTCTTTATCGCGGATAGCGCCATTGCCTAACATGGTGCTGAGGTCAGGGTCTGTCGCACTCACCATGGCGTAAATACGCACAGGCAAGTCACCTTCTACCGCTTCTTTTAAATAGAAATCGTAAACGTCTCTGTCTATGCCAGCATCGTGCATTGACGTAACACCATTTGCTAGTAAGTGCTCACCTGCTGCATGTAATTGTTGCTCGTAAATAGCGTTGCTTGCTTTAGGCAAGTGCGCTTCTATTAATTGCGATGCATTATCAATGAAAACACCGGTAGGATTACCGTCGGCGTCTTTAATGATTTCGCCCCCTGCAGGCGATGGGGTGTCTTTAGTTATACCCGCAATTTCCATCGCTTTACTGTTCACCCAGGTAGCGTGGCTGTCTACGCGAGCTAGTGCCACAGGTCGGTCAGAAATGACTTTATCCAGGTCAGCCGCTGTTGGAAACGCTCTGTCAGACCATAACTCCTGGTTCCAACCGCGCCCGGTAATCCAAGCTTGTTGTCCATTTGCAAAGGCGTATTCGGCAACTGTCTTGGCCGCGTCTTGTGCACTGCTACTTTCTCGCAAATCGACTTCCAACAAGTTTGCGCCTAAGCCAAGCAAATGCCCGTGAGCGTCGATAAGCCCGGGTAGCATGACTTTGCCTTTGCCATCAATAGTGCTATCGACAGGCGTGTTATCTTTGTCGATATCTAATGCAACTACTTTGCCTTCATCAATGACAAGGTTTTTAAACGTAATCAGTTTGCCACTTTCATTTAACGTATAGCCTTTTACGTTCTCGACTAGCGTTGCAGCATCTACCGTAAGCGTGGTGGTCATAGCACCTAACGTTACCGCTGTTGCAAACGTTGCGGTTAGCAATTTTGAAAGCGAGTGCTTTTTAAATGTCAGTGCCGACAATGTAGAGTTCATAGTGAGTTTCTGCCTTTTTTATTTCTGTTTTATTCTTTGTTCTTATACCGAGTTGTCCGAATTTAGATAGCTGTGCGCTAACAAAACGCTATGCCTCAACACGCTCAGTTTCTTCAAGTTCATCTTCGTCATCAAGGTCAAGGATAGGAGGCTGCAGCAAAAAATCTCTCTCCCAAATCTTAGCCATACTCGCCTGACTTATGTTTCCACCACTCAATATAACAAGAGCCGTTTGCCCAGGCGGGGTGTTGGCAGCCCAAGCCGCTACTGCAGCCATGGTCATCGCACATGTGGGCTCTATATGAAGCTTTAATAAATGATGTAGCCATTGGGTCCAATAAGCAATTTGCAGCTCGTCCACTTCATAGAAATCATCTATTTCTTGCAATATAGGGAACGTAACATCGCCAACAGAAGGAGTGGCAGCGCCGTCTGCTAAGGTATCTGGTGCATAGTCTAAGGCAATGATCTCACCTGCTTGCAACGACATAGAGGCATCATTCGCCTCGGCAGGCTCAGCGCCAATGACCAATGCATTTGGCTGTAGTGCGCGAGTTGCCAGCAATGAGCCCGACAATAACCCTCCGCCTCCGCAGGGCGCAAAGACAGCATCCACCTCACCAATTTCGTTAAGCGCTTCTAACGTTGCCGTGCCTTGTCCTGCCACAATATCTTTGTGGTTAAACGGCGGTATCCAGACCGTGTCTGGTGCTTTTGAGGCTTGCTCGACAGCAGCGTCTGCTTCTGGTCGGGTAGGAAATAGTTTTAATTCAGCACCATAGCTTTGCGTAGCAGCAGCTTTAATCGGCGAAATGGTCTCGCTCGCGAAAATAGTGGCCTTAATACCAAAGTGAGCTGCTGCATAGGCTACCGCCTGAGCATGATTTCCAGAACTATTGGCAACTACATGCTTCGGTAAACGACCTTCCTCTTTCAAGCGGGCTAAAAAATTCATGGCGCCGCGAATTTTGAATGCCCCAATGGTCTGTAAGCACTCCGCTTTAAACAGAATGCGGTTGCCCATCCATTTGTTGAGCAACGAAGATTCAACAATTGGCGTTTTCTTTACGTCGCCTTTTATACGTTCATAGGCTTGTTTAATGTCTTCGAAATTTGGGGAAATACTCATTACGTAACGCTCTTTTCATTTTGAGTTTTTAATGGGTTAGCGCCGACAAGGGCTTTACGCACTAAAAGGAAAACCGATACCTTACAGTGCCAGATACTATTAAATAACGCCAGAGCCTATACCTATAAGACAATTCATATTTATTTCATAAACCTTATTTAGTATACCGGCGCAAGTTACCGGAGACAGGCACATGTTAAGCAAACACAACCATCGTATTTACGCCTTACCTACGGTTTTGTTTCTTTTTCTCACCTTTTTATTTGTTTCTGCTGGTGTTTTTATCCAAAACGATGAACGCGCAGCACGTATTTCCAAAGCGCAGTCGGTTGCAGAGCAGGTAAAAATTAGTCTTGAAGTTTTCTCAAGCGAACGTATTCAAGCGCTGCACAACCTAATGCGAAACTGGCCCACCTTTGAGCCAAACCAAGTAGACTGGTTTAATGCGCAAGCACTGTCATTGATGGGCATGCAGCGAGGCTTTTCATCGCTGGTATTTGTCGATGCTAACGGTGAGATAGCGTGGGTGGCAACGCCATCTTCCGGTATCAAAACCCGTATAGACAACAGCCTCATTGGCCATCCTATGGAAGCGTTGGGCTTAAACATATCGCGTTTGTCCGAGGATTTGGAAAGCACGCTTTTGTATTCAGATGCCGCTCAACATCACTTTATCGTTGTGGGCAGGGCCATAAGCCCTCAAGAGCCTGAGCACGGATTTCTGGCGGCGGGGTTCGACGTACAAACCATATTAACCGTGATGTTAGGCGAGTTAGTAGGCCCACAGTTTAACTTTCAGCTTAACGCCGACAGTGCAACGCTTTTTCAAAGCGGTGAGTTAGTCAACGATGGCACCATTGTGTCGCTTTTGCCGTTCAGTTTTTTAGAACGCGATTTTTACCTTTCCATGCAGTCTCAGCTAAGCCCATATAACGCTGGCTTGTTAATTATTATGATTGGACTGTTGATGTCGGCGCTAGTGAGCTATGTGCTGCACAAGCAGCTTAAAGGTGCGGTTAATTTGTCTTTAAGTCAGCAGCGTTACCTCACCGCTAGCGAAGCCTCCCTTGATGCGCTTCTTATTTATCAGCCAACAGATGACGACTTTTCTCTAGTAGAAGCAAACTCATACAGTCGCTACCTATTTCGCGGTGCATGCGATGTATTGAGGTCTATGAGTTTAGCCGAGCAAACGCGTTATTTAGGTTTAAGCAGTGAATTTAAAAACGCCAAAAACGTTGCTGAACTTGGCGTGCCTTATGAAGCTCACCTTGCCATTCACAGTGATAAGATTGCGCCTCAATGGATAAAAGTCCAGGTGGTAAGAGCTGGTGACAATATTGCGGTGACCGTAAGGGACGTGACCGAACGTTTTCGTGCCCAGCACGATTTAAAGCGTAGCGAAGAAAAGTATCGCCGCTTAGTTGACGGCATGCACCGCCACTTTGTTTACACCAAGACCGTCGAGCACAACTTTATGTATGTGAGCGCAGGTATTGAAAAGATTTTAGGGTTTAGCGCAGAAGACTTCTGTGCGAACGAGTCGAAGTACGTTCGCCAAGTACCTGACGAGACGTTTGAGATACGCCAAACCATTGCCCGTGGCGAAAAGCCCGAGCCTTATATTGTGCATTATCAAGGCAAGGTCGGCGAACCGTTAGCGATTGAATTTTCAGACACGCCCATTGTCGACGAGCAGGGATTACTGGTTGCCGTTGAAGGCATAGCTCGCGATGTGACGAAAGAGCTGGCGCTGCAGGAAGAAGTGTATTTTCAAGCAAACCATGACCAGTTAACCGGGCTGTTTAATCGCTATGCATTTGATGAAAAACTACGAGAGATCCTTGATGAAACGCATAAAGCGGCTGGTCAGCAGGGCGAGAGCAAGGCTTTAAACCACGTTGATTTTGAAAAAGTGGCGAGTATCAATTTGCCTCGCGCTTACCACAAGCAAAGCGTGATGTGCTTTATCGATATGGATCGATTCAAGTTAGTTAACGACAGCTGTGGTCATCCAGCCGGCGATAAGCTGCTAAAAGAAATCTCCACCATATTTAGGCAATACGTGAATGGGAAAGACCTGCTTGCCCGAATAGGGGGAGACGAGTTCTGCATTATATTTCGCAATCAAAGTTTGGATGAGGTGACCAAGCGCCTAGACAAGCTTTTATTGGCGATTTCAAATTATCGTTTTGTTTATGACGACAAGTTGTTCTTTGTGGGGGCAAGCATTGGCGTTATCGAAATAAACGAGAGTACACAAAGCGCAGAAGCGTTAATTAAAGCTGCTGACAACGCGTGTTACAAAGCCAAACACTTGGGTCGAAACCGTTACTTTGTGTTTCATGACAATGATTCACAAATGGCCATTGATGACAGTGAAAACCAGGTGCTACATGCCTTGCACCACGCATTACAAAACGACGGTTTTGAGTTGTATAGCCAAGCTATCATGCCGCTTAACGTGCCCAATCAAGAAAAGGCCGCCCAACTACAGCATTACGAGATTTTGCTGCGTCTACATGCAAAAAACAGTGGCCTTATAAGTCCAGGGCTTTTTATCCCGTTGGCAGAGCGTCACGGCTTAATGAACAAAGTGGATATGTGGGTGGTAGATAACACCCTTAAAACCCTTGAAAGTAATCCTGCTCACATCGATACCGTAGGCAAAGTCGCGATTAATTTATCGGGTATTACATTGGGTGATGAAATGGCGCTGCATAAGATTGCAAAGCGTATGCAAAGTACTTCTGTACCTGCTGAGAAAATTTGTTTTGAGATTACAGAGACAACAGCGGTAACTAACTTAAGCGCTGCTAAACACTTCATTTCTACACTACGTGATTTGGGGTGTAGCTTTGCCTTAGACGACTTTGGTGCAGGTATGTCCTCGTTCACCTACCTTAAAAATCTAGATGTTGATTACGTTAAGATCGACGGCTCCTTTGTGCGAAATATCGTTCACGATCCTATCGATCATGCTACAGTAACTGCGATAAATAATATCGCGCACAGTATGGGTAAACAGACTGTGGCCGAGTTTGTGGTCGATAACGCGACCGCCGAGGTTTTACGAGACCTTAAAGTAGATTTCGGTCAAGGCTTTGCTTTGGATAAACCCAAGCCACTGGCGCATAGAGTTCAATGGCGAGTTAAACTTGCCTCTGCTTAAAAGGAAATGTCATGGGTTTATTTGATACCATCATGGGGAATGCAAGCGAGACTAGCGCTTCAGATGTTCAAGAAGAGCTTACGCCTATACTTGCTGCTAACGAAACCGTTACCTCTGCGTTTAAATTGGTGCGCGATTTAAGTGTATTCACAAACAAGCGCCTAATCCTTATTGATAAGCAAGGCCTTACCGGGCGCAAAGTGAACTATCATTCAATACCTTATAAATCAATCACGCAGTTTATCGTTGAGACGGCAGGGCATTTTGATACTGACGCCGAGCTTAAAATTTGGCTGTCGGGCAAAGCCGATCCAATTGAGATTGAACTAAGTGCATCGTCTGCTCAGGCGGTACAGCAAAACCTAGCAACCCAGATGTTTAGCTAAGCGCAATTGCTTACCTAGATTACGGTTAATAAAAAGAAAGCGGGCAGTGTGAACTGCCCGCTTTTTTTAGTTTATTGCTTTAAGATTCAGACAATCTTTTTGCGAATCACTGCAAATTCATGTCGGAAACATAACCCGCTAAAACCTTAGAAAACCACACTAACACTTGCTGAACAGGTAGTAGTGCCGGTCTCACACACTTGGTAGCTGTAACTACCGCCGCCTTTAACGTTAAGCGCGTCAGTATAAGCGCCATCGTTAGCCGTGGTAGCAATTACATTTCCGTCGCGATATACATCAACATTTGATGACGTAGCGTCAGCCCAAGAAAGATCCACTCTTTGTGTGCCTTTTACCTTATAGCCGGTGGCAGTAAGAGTTAATTCACCTGTGCCACCAGTACCGCCACCGCCGTTGCCTCCGGCGCAGCCGTTTTGCGTAAGGTAAGCATTCATATCAGCCGCTTGGGCGATACCATAACCAAAGAAGTCGTCTTTGCCCGCTGCACCTGCATCCATCGCCGTAGCTTTCAGTGCGCTTCGGATCTCTTCACCTGTACAAGTTGGGTGATTTGACCATACCAGTGCCGCAATACCTGCAACGGCTGGTGTCGCCATTGAAGTACCGCTCATGTAGCCGTAGTCGCTTGCGCCAATAGAGATATCAATGGTAGATGCCGCAACTAATGCGCTTCTATCTTCGAATGCTGCTCCTACAGCAGGGATAGATGTATTGTTAGTATCACCGAGCGTGCCGTAAAGCATGCCTGGTTCATTGTTAATAATGACGGCTCCTACACCACCAGATAGTTCACAGTTGTTAACTTTGTCGTAGAACGACACGCTACCGCGGTCAATAACACAAACTTTGCCAGCAGCACCGCTATCTACAGCATCACCCAAACCCAGGAAGTAGGTTGCAGCTGATGCCGTACCAGTGTTTTCCATCGCTGATGAAGCAAAACCGACACCGTCAGCACTCATAGAAGAAAGCGAAGCTCCGCCAGCTGGGTATGTGGAAAGAGTGTCTACACCGCCTGCAGTTACTTCCACACAGATAGTTTCGTCGGTCGTTACGCGTTTACCACGACCTGTGGTACACGACGGATACTGAGAGAAATCCGCGATGTTGTTATCAGCATCGTTAGCGCCAATCATCATCACTGACGAGTAGCCCGCAGGGTAAGAGCGTACGCTATTGCCATCATTGCCCGCTGCAGCTACTGCTAAGCCGCCCCCAGCTACGAAGTCTTTAAACGCATTTTCTTCTGTAGAGTTTGCACCGCCGCCACCAAGGCTCATGTTGATGATGTTGGCACCAGCTTGAGAACAAAGCTGTGCTGCTTGTGCTAAATCTGATGAATATCCCCAGCCAGAAGCGTTAAACACCTTGATAATATGCATATCAACACCAGGTGCCATACCCACTACACCAAAACCGTTATCAGCCGCGCCGATGGTACCTGCTACGTGTGTGCCGTGTGGGCCACCATTTTCAAACCAGTTACCTGTGCCAGGGTCGTTGTCACCGGTAATTGCAGACCAGTTGAAATCGGCATTCGATGAATCTAACCCGGAGTCGATGACACACACTTTCATGCCTGCGTTGCTATCAAATACAACCTGATCAGCTTGTGATTGATAAACCGCGTACGGCGTTAATTGGGTTTGCGTTGGGTCTCCCGCGTCGTCGTTAAATAACGCTAGCGGTACACGCTTTTGGTCAGCCTCAACCAGTTTTACATGTGGATTGTTGAGCAAGCCTTTAACGTCATCTAATGACTTACCGCTGAAGGTTGCAGCAATAAAGCCATCGGCATCAACGTGTATTTCTGCGCCAGACTGTTTGGCTAGTGCTTTAACAATGCCCTTGGCGTTGTTGTCTACTTGGATAATATAACGGTCGTTGTCTGCAAGAGCGCCGAAGCTTGAAAGTGCCAAACCAGCAGCGATTAAAGAAGGGGTAAATTTATTGTTTTTCATAGGTACCACTCTGTTTCACCTGTTGTGTAATCCCACCTTTTTGATTGTTTTTTGTGGTGGGTGAGCAAATTGCTCACTTTCGAACCTACACTATGAAAAAAATTAAACAAACCTTGAAGTAAAAAATTATTATAAAGTTTAATAACCAAAAAAAGGGCATAAAGATAAATAATCTTTATGCCCTTATATTTCATTCACTTATGGCTACTTGAGCGTTCTATTGAAAAAGTTGGTTATTGTTTTGTATAAGTGAATGCCCGTTTGCTTGCCTCGAATGCTGTGCTTCTTGCCCGGATAATCCATAGTTTCAAATGGAATTGCCAAGTCTTGAAGGTGCTTGTATAGCATCGTTGAATGGGTAAACAGCACGTTGTCATCTGCCATGCCGTGGTAAATTAAAAGGTCGCCTTTCAGGTCTTTTGCGTAGGGGAACACTGAAGACGCGGTGTAAGCATCGTCATCCGTATTGGGGTTGCCCATGTAGCGTTCAGTATAGTGGGTATCATATAAGCGCCAGTCGGTTACCGGCGCACCTGATACACCCGCTGCAAAGTAATCGCCCGCTTTAAACATGGTCATTAGGGTCATGTATCCGCCATAGCTGTGGCCATGAACACCAATACGCTCAGCATCAACGAAAGGAAGTGTGCGCAAGAACTCTACGCCTGCAACCTGATCGTCCACTTCAATAAAGCCCATTTTTTTGTAAATAGGATCTTCAAAGCCTTTGCCGCGATAGTTAGAGCCGCGGTTATCTAGCGTAAATACCACATAACCTTGGTCAACCCAGTGTTGGAATAGCAAACCACGGTTACCCGCCCAGCTGTTTGTTACAACTTGTGCGTGCGGGCCGCCGTAAAGGTAAACAATAACAGGGTGCTTCTGTTTAGGATTTTGCTTGGCACTGTCAGGCGTGTAAATTCGATACTTAAGGGTTGCGCCATCTTTTGTAGTGATGTCACCAAACTCAGGTGCCGTCCAGCTATCCATGTAAGCGTGCAGAGGGTGGCCTTCTTCAACTTTATTTTCTTCAAGCCAGGTAATTCGCTCGCCGGTGGCACTATTTAGGCTAACTTGAGCAGGAGAGTTAATGGTTGAGAAACGGTCGATAAAGATAGAGGCATCTTTACTGAATGCCGCGCTGTGATAAGCCCCAAGTTCGGTTACTCGTGTAATTTCACCGCCATCTAATGGCACGCTGTAAACATGGCTTTCTAGTGGCGTGTCTTTGCGCCCAGAGAAATACAAACGGTTGTTCGCAGTATCAATAGCTTCAACGCTGTCCACGACCCAGTCGCCTTTGGTTAATTGCTTAACCATTTTGCCGCTGTTGTTAAATAGGTAAAGGTGTTTAAAACCGTCACGCTCAGACGCCCAGATAAACTGTTCTTTGTCTTTAAGAAAGTAAAGGTCGTTATGCAGGTTTATCCAGGTATCGCTTGTTTCTGTAAGCAGTACGTTTTCTTTTTTACTGTTAAGGTCGAACGCGCGAAGCTCCAGTGTTTGCTGGTCGCGTGTCTGCCACTGGTAGGTAAAGGTGGTGCTATCTGGCATCCACTTTCCGCGGGCAAAATAAATGTCTTTGTCTTTACCTAAATCAACCCAGGTGCGATCGCCAGAGTTGATGTCTTGAATAGCAAGTTCCACCAAGACGTTGGGCGTACCCGCTTTCGGGTATTTCTGTTCGATAAGTTTGATGTCGTCAGCATAGATTTCAGAACGCGTGATAACATCTACTGGGCTTTCATCAACTTTGGTAAAAGCAATTTTAGTTTCATCTGGCGACCACCAGTATCCGGTCATGCGGCCCATTTCTTCTTGCGCCACAAACTCAGCCATACCAAATTTGATGTTGTCGCCACCTTCTTTAGTAATCGCCATTTCTTTACCAGACTCGATATGTTTTACATAAAGGTTCTGGTCGCGAATGAAGGAAATGTAGTTACCTTTTGGTGATAATTTAATATCAGTTTCAAAAGCGTCAGTATCTAGAAGTTGCTTCGCCCCTTTTTCGCCTAGCTTGTGATAAAACACGTCGCCCCCTAATGGGAACAGTAAGGCTTTTCCATCGTCCGACCATTGGTAGCTAACAATCCCGCTGCCAGATAAGCGCATGCGCTCGCGGCGTGCTTTTTCTTCATCGGAAAGTACTTCTTCGCCGCTTTGTAGGTCGTTTGAGTCGAACAGCATACGGGTTTGACCACTTTCAATGTGGTACTCCCATAAATCTAGACGTTCGTAGTCGGTTTGCTTACCTTTAAGGAACGTTACCCTTTGACCATCGGGTGACACTTTTAATGAACGGGGGGCATCGCCATCAAGAGAAGGTGAAGAGAAAATACGCTCGATTGTGAGCGTTTCAGCATTTAAAGCAGTAGAGAGCATAGCGGCTCCAATTAAAAGGGCTTTTTTCATTTTTATCTGCATAATTGACTGTCGAAGGTTTGATTGTAGCTATATCAATTTATGATACAAGGTGCGACGTATGAAATCCGCAATGGTGCTAGGAGCGACAGGTTTAGTGGGGCGAACGCTTGTAAATATGTTGTTACAGGACAGAAGGTACAATGAAGTCACTTGCTTAGTGAGAAAGCCGCTTCCCTCTAGCATGTTTAATGACCCTTACAATCGGCTGAAGCCCGTGGTTATCGATTTTGAAAATCTTCAGGATTACCAAGGTTACTTCAGCGTAAATCATGTGTACTGCTGTTTGGGTACCACATTGAAAAAAGCAGGGTCTAAGCAAGCGTTTCGCCGCGTCGATTTTGAGTATGTTCATGTTGCTGCACAGCTTACCCGTGCACAGCGCGCAGACAGCTTTGTATGGATATCTTCAGTAGGCGCTGATGCTAAAAGCAGTAACTTTTATTTGCGCGTAAAAGGTGAGCTAGAAAACGCGATCATGCGAATGCCGCAGTTGCCACATGCCTCTGCGGTGCGCCCGTCGTTATTATTAGGCAGTCGCGATGAGTCGAGAACGCTAGAAGATATAGCGCAGAAAACGGCGCCCATTTGGCAAAGTATAATGAAAGGGCCGTTAAAGAAATACCGACCGGTTCATGCTGTTGATGTGGCTAGAAATATGATGTCTCTGCAGCGCTGGCAGTAATTGTCACAACCTTAACGTGAAGCCTTGCATAACTTGGTATAGAATGCGCGCCTTTCAAACGCCTTAGGTAATACGACTTCCTTATGTTCCGCTGTAAACAATTCACCGTAGCGCAAGATAAATGCGCCATGAAAGTGAACACCGACAGCCTGATTTTAGGAAGTTGGGCTGAGCCCGGTTCGGCCAAGCATATTCTAGATGTAGGAACGGGTAGTGGCATTCTTGCGCTGATGATGGCGCAAAAGTCAGAGCATTTTTTTCACAGTAGTACCGATGAACAGCGTGTTGGTAATCAGCGAGCCTTTCGAATAGACGCGATAGAAATTGATGAAGATGCTGCGGCGCAGGCCGCGTTAAATTTTAAAAACTCAAAGTGGGCTAACCAATTATTTTCCCGCCGTTGTGATGTAAATAGTTTTACATCGCCCTATTTATACGATGTAGTCATTTCAAATCCGCCTTACTTCGACTCACCAGCCAAACGTTCAAATGCTTACAATCAGCAAAGCCAACCTCGAAATTTGGCAAGGCAGACTTTGGCGCTTGGTACAGAAGAGTTTTTTGAGGTCAGCTACAAACTGCTTGAGTCAAACGGGCATTTGTATTGCGTTTATCCTTTTTCGCTAGAAGCAAGGGTAATTCAGAACGCCGCTTCTCATAGCTTCGCGTTAGAAAAGCAACTTTACGTCAGGCATGAATCTAACAGCGCTCCTTACCTTTGCGCCTTTCACTTTAGAAAACTAGCGATAACTTCCACACTATCATCAATTGAAAATGTCGGGGTAATTGCTAAAGAGGCGAGTAAGACAACTTTAACCATTAGAGACGCGCAGGGCAATTACACAAGCGAATACAAAGCCCTTTGCCAGCCTTTTTACCTTAAATTTTAATGAGCTTATATAAATGAACATAGTTGCAGAAGGCTTTGGCGCAATCGCCGTTGTTTTGAATTTTATTGGGTATCGCCAAACCAATGTAGACAAATATTTGCTAATATCAGCGTTTGCTTTAAGTGCGCTAAGCGTACACTTTTTTATGCTAGATGCTATGGCAGCAGGCATCGGAACACTGCTTGCTAGTGTCCGCAATTTCATTGCAATTAAACACAGAAGCAATGCTATTTTGTTTTTCTTCGTTGCGGTAAATCTAGGCTTTCTTGCTTACGAATGGTTTGTGTTGTCACATAGCTGGATAATCTTTATTGCCTATGCGTCGTCACTCATTTTCACCGTAGGCTCTTTGGTTATTCGCAACACCCATACCATTAGGAAAGTTTTCCTTGTTGCCGAAACCTTGGGGCTCTTATACGCCATATCGGTAGGAAGCATTTTCGGCACAGTATTCAACGTAAGTAATTTGGTTAGCATTTTAAGTAAACTGCGTAAGCCTTAGCTTTACGTTTCTGACATTCAATTCAGATTACATACCTTACTAACTCACCTGTCCGCTCCATCTGGTTGTTATAGATGGAGCTGCACGTCTTAATTTTTGTACGTTCGTACCTTTGCTTCACTGCGCGCTTATTCCACTGCACGCTTACTTCACTGCACTGATTGGTTTAATGAATCCGTACGTTCTATAAACCAGTAACCCCGCTGTTTTACCTCGGCACAATCTCCCTTCAGCCCTTATTTTCTATCGCTTATACCAAAGTTCAATGAGCTAAAGTTCAATATTATTTTAGGTATGGAAGCGTATCATTATTAATCAGTAAGTATGGTTTCAGCAATTTTTCCTCTGGATGTACGGAAGTAGACTCAGCGTGTAGTAATGAGGGGAGTGTGCGCAGTGAAATTAGTAGATAACTCAAAACAATTTGATCAATCACCTACGCTTGAACAATCGTTTCAGGGCGCCATCAATGACGGCGCTACGATAAACGTATTTGAGCGCGCTCAACAGTTTAGAAACACCCCTTCAGCTTTCACTAAACCACAGCTGGTTGAGGAGCGCACAAGCTTAGAGACAGAACAGCTGTGGAAAAAGCGCCTTTCGATGCTGCTAGATGCAGAAAATAAACTTATGAAAGTTATACGTTTTCGTAAAATTACTGGTATATTTACGATTGCAAGTATGGCTATGTTTTTATTTTCCCTGTACATAGCGCCAACAATGTCGCCGGTAGTGTTTTACGGCCTTATTGTTGTAGCCGCATTTGGAATGGCAACGTATCCGGCGTGGTTTTTAGCTTCAAAGAGCAATAAAAAGCAGAGAGATGACATTTCTCGTTTGTTTTATAAGAGTAATCACGAAATCGAAATGTCGGACGGTAAAATTACGTTAATTAACAGGGCGAACTATGCAAGTGTAACGCAAATACACGTATTGGATCGCAAACTTGGATTATTCGCAAACCCGTAGACAGCACTACACCACACAGTTCATCATCTTACTGCTGGTAGCATCCTTTATTCTTGGGGTGCTACTTCTGGCACCCATGGATGCCTTGGGCCAGCTCCTATCTTCAGTTGTTATTCTCATTGCAATATCGCTTTGCAGCAAAGAAGCTCGTCACACACAAAAATATCAGAACTTATTTCGTATATTCGCGCTAGTGCTAGCTATTGCACTTAGCGTAAGGTATTTGTTGTGGCGAGGTATTTACACGCTCACCTATTCAGATTTCTTCTCAATGATCGCCGTTTGGTTGTTATTCGGTGCTGAAATTTATGCGGGGATAACGTCTGTATTAGGGGCTATCGTTAACGCGTTCCCACTAAGTCGACCTCTGTTGACCTTAGAAGGAATGGATAAATCTACTTTACCTAGCGTTGATGTCATGATCCCAAGTTACAACGAAGATGAGGGGATACTAGAAGTTACGATCCGCGCGGCAAAAATGCTTGATTACCCTAAGGAAAAGCTGCGTGTTCATTTGCTCGATGATGGCGGTACTGACCAGAAGATAAATGCTCAGAACCCAGTAGCTGCAGCAGCTGCCAGACAGCGTCGCCTCAACCTACAGGCGTTATGTGAACGATTAGACATCACCTATCATACCCGGGCGAAAAACGAGTTTGCCAAGGCGGGTAATGTAAATAGTGCGATACAAAATACCACAGGCGATTTGATTGTAATCTTAGATGCCGATCATGTTCCGACATCAGATTTTCTAGACAGAACTGTGCCTTGGATGCTTAAAAACGAGAAAGTCTTTCTTGTACAAACACCGCACTTTATGGCCAACCCAGACCCGGTAGAACGCAACTATTTTTCTGCGTTTACTCGCATGCCTTCAGAAAATGATATGTTTTACGGAACCATACAGAAGGGCTTAGATTACTGGGGTAGTTCTTTCTTCTGTGGTTCAGCGGCATTGATGAGAAGAAAGCACCTTGATTTAGTGGGCGGTATTTCCGGCGACTCTATCACTGAAGATGCAGAAACTGCGTTAGACCTTCATAAAATGGGGTATGAGTCTGTATATGTGGACAGACCCATGGTAAGCGGACTTGCGCCAGAAACCTTCGACGCTTTTATCCAGCAGCGCATGCGCTGGGCGCAAGGTATGACGCAAATACTGTTACTAAAAAAGCCGTTTAAAGCACAAGGTCTTAAGTGGTATCAGCGAGTAGGCTACATGAGTTCAATCATGTTTTGGCTGTTCCCGTTTGCTCGCATCATCTTTTTGCTTATGCCGTTGGCGTATTTGGTCTTTGGCCTTCAGGTTTATCATGCGTCAATGCTAGAAATTTTTGCCTTCACCTTGCCTCACGTTATTGCCACGTACATGATATCCACGATGCTCTTTGGGCGAACGCGATGGCCCTTAGTTTCGGAATTGTACGAAATACTGCAATGTGCGTTTACATTAAACGCACTAATAAAAGTGTTCTTAAAGCCGCGGGCTCCTTCATTTGTGGTTACGCCGAAAGGAGAAAGCCTAGACAGAACGTTCGTTTCACCCTTATCGAGCGTGTTTTACTGGCTAATCTTGGTTATCACGTTCGCATTAGGTAGCGGCGTTTATAAGTTTATAACAGAGCCACTCACTCGCGAACTTACTGTGGTGGTTATGTTGTGGAATGTATTTAACTTGATTCTTTTGTTATCCGTTCTCAGTGTGTTACTGGAGCGAAAACAGGTTCGAAGTCAGGCTCGTTTACCCGCTACTAACAGTGTCGTCATTAAAACTACGAACGACGAAGCGTGGGTTGGAGATTTGGTTGACTTATCCCTGGGCGGTGCACGGCTGCGGTTAAAAGGTGAGGGAGCGTTGGTGCCTGAAAATGCCACGTTGACATCGTGGAGTCACGCACTGAAAAAGAACGTTCACTTGCCAATTGACGTGCTTCACTACGACAATAAATCAAAAATACTTCGGGTGCGCTTTGTGCCACAAACCGAAGAACAAGAGAACGAAGTGGTCGCCTATTCACTGTGTGATAGTTTACGATGGATGTCATTTCAAAGAAGAAGAACAAGGGCTATCTCATACTGGTTCGGCGCAAAACATGTGTTGAAAGTTGGGTTAAAGCCTGTTTTGTTGCATATGCTTGTATTAATGGGGAAATTCGCCGGCAAATTAGGTTTACTTGGTAAGCCGGCAAAGGAAAATCAATGATAAAAAAATACCTTATGTTCATAGTGTGTTTGTGCATGCCTTTTACCCTTGTGGCACAAACCGATACGTACCGCCTGACCGATTTTTTCGGTGGTGAAAGTACCGTGCGCTTGCAGGGTAAATCTGCCTCAATTGACATTCCCATTCCTCTTAGCTCAGTAACCGATGTGGACAACGCGCTGTTGACGCTAGAAGTCGTAAGTTCGCAGGCGCTCATTAAAAAACGCTCACAGCTATACGTTAGGTTCAACAACGCCACTATTGGTCAGATTGCTTTCGATCCAGACAGACCATCTCTTGTATCGGAAATTGCGATCCCTTCATCATTGTGGCGCGCAGGCTTTAACTCACTAACGCTGGCAGTGAGTCAACATTACGCCGAGCAGTGCGTTGACGGCAGCGCACCGGAATTATGGAGTGAAATTAACGCGTACAATTCGACTTTGAAGATTGCAACATCGGTGAATGAGAAACGCTTTACACTTGATGAACTAAGCGGCTTTTTTAATCCAGGTATTGGCGGTCAGCGAAATGTCCAGCTATATACGGCGCGAGAAGTTGAAGCTCAAATCCAACAGCAGACGCTACCTCTTGTGGCGCAAGCCCTCGCTTTGAGAAATCAATATCAGCCGCTGATTGTCGAGCACGATAGCTTCGATGATGGCTATGTTTTGCCTCAATTAGAAGACACAGAAAACAGTTTTTGGGATGACCAAAATGTCGCCCGTTACGAGCGTGCAGCATGGTATTTGAAGGCAAAACAGAAGCAACCCGTACACGTACTAGTCGGGACAGTTGAGGCTTTATCACCGGTATTATCTGACGAAGTGATCAACGACATTGATGGCGCGTTTTTAAAGGCACAACGCACACCTGCGTTTGTAAAAGACAGTAAAGTCATTGTGCCAGCTAGCTATCGCTTAATTGTAAGTGGCACCACACAAGATGAAGTGCTTGAGGCCGCCAAAGCCTTGGCAGTAATGGATGACGCGATAAATCCCGTTTCGCAAGTTACCGTACTTTCTCAGTCACAGATGCAGGCAGAAACCCTGCAGCGCCACCGCATTCTGAAGCCGGACAATCACTACACATTTAAAGACTTTGGTGTGTCGACTACTCAGTTTAGAGATGAAGGGAACTTCACAAAACGGGTGTCTTTCAGGCTGCCCGCTGACTTTTACGTGCCTGAAAATGCAAGCGTGAGTTTGCTGTTAGACTTTGGATATGGAGCGGGCTTTGGGCCAGGCTCGGTTATGAACGTCAGCGTCAATGACGAGCTTGTTCACGGTTTATCGCTTAATAATATTAATGGGCAGTCATTCAGAGACTATCAACTGAGAATACCAGCGCGTTTCTTTAAAGGCGGGGTTAATAATTTAGATTTCGCAGTGACAATGAGAGCGCCACTGGCGGGCGTACCTTGTGACGACATTCCCGGATCTCATCTTGTATTCCAGCTTGATGATTCTTCAGCTATGAAATTGCCCGATGCAGGAAACGTGGCAGTTCAGCCTAATCTCGCACTGCTTTCAGAAACTGCATATCCGTTTGTGCGCTTTAAATCTGCGCCTCTTTCAACGATTGCAATACCTTCAGAAGACTACCTAGATACCGCGTTGACTCTATCAGCTAAATTGGCACAAGTAGCGCAAGTCCCTTTATTGAACATGCAAATCGCAATCGGGAACGACATTACAACTGAAGGCTCTGTGATTGTACTTGGCACACCTGAAACCTTAACGCAAATTGAACAATCTGAATTCAACACCGCTATCGAAGCAACAAAGCGCTGGTCTTATCGACTTCAAAATAATCTATACAATCGCGTTAGAAACCTAACCGATGATCAGTCTTTTAAAGAAATGCGAATTGATGGTCATACAGTTCAAGAAAGCGATTTGGGTGAGCAAGCTGTGCTTACCGCACAAGCCCATCCAACTTCATCGCAAACCGATACCTTGTTTATTGTCGCAGCCCAATCTCCAGAGTTACTTCAGGCAAGGGTAGAAGACTTGGTCAGTCTGTCTATGTGGGGGCAGATGGCCGGTGACTTTTTCGCATGGAAAGATGGACTGTCACCTTCACTTATTATGCAAGTAAGTGACAAATACGAAGTGGGAGAAGCCGACGATAGCTGGTTGCATTTAAGGCTTTGGTTGTCTAACAATCCTTGGTATTGGCTGATGAGCTTTGTATTGATGGTGTTTGTTGTCAGTCTATTGATTTACCTGTTGCTTAAACGCCGAAACAAACAAGTACAAGACTCATGGTAAGCCTGCACTTTGCAACAAAAACGGCGCTTGTGGTAGGTATTCTCCTCTTGCTCGCGTCTTGCTCTACCAAGGAAGATAGCGAGTTCAAGTCGCAATACATTGCGTATAAGGCATTGTTTATTGATGGTGGGCGAGTGATAGACACGGGAAATGACGATGTGTCGCACAGCGAAGGGCAGGGCTACGGTATGCTCTTTGCCGTCGCCGCCAACGACAAAGATACCTTTGACGCATTGTGGCACTGGACCAGGCGCACGCTCATGCGCGATGACGGGCTCTTTAGCTGGCGCTACCGACCTTGTGTGGATAATTCATCTTCTTGTATCGATGACCCTAATAATGCCTCTGATGGAGAGATCCTCATTGCCTGGGCATTATTGCGTGCAAGTGAAAAGTGGGGTGTAGGCAGTTATCGAGACGCTGCCAAAGATATCGTCAGTGCGGTGGAGCAGAAGTTACTGGTAGCGCACAATAAGAGCGTGCTGCTACTGCCTGGTGAATACGGCTTTACTTCTGAACAGGCGGGCAAAACCAGTCTTCAGTTAAATCTTTCCTATTGGATTTTCCCCGCTATAACTGATTTGGCCAATTTATCGGTAACGCCGGAACGTTGGGAAAATCTGTATGAGTCAGGCTTAACCTTACTCTCAAATATGCAATTTTCATCTTATCGATTGCCCAGCGATTGGGTGCGCTTGACACCTAATGAATCAGGCCGTGAAAATAGTTTGGACCGCGCCGCGTTAACGCTGGACAACGTAATATCGCCTGAGTTTGGATTTAATGCCATCCGTATTCCGCTACAGCTTTCATGGTCGCCACGATTTCGCGAAAATGCTGCACTAACCGAGAAGCTTCTTGCGCCATATTACGCGTGGTGGGCAAAAAAGCCTACGCCAGCGACAGTCAACCTGTTAACCGAAAAAACGGCCGAGTATGAAATGTCCGAGGGGATGCAATCAGTGCAACTTGCCGTGACCAGCCTGATGCAATCAGACGATCACCAAAGGGCAGTGTGGCCTGAAATCAATAGAAACATGGATTATTACTCGGCAAGTTTAACGCTGCTATCTATGTTAGCGGTTTTGGATAATGCATCGTGAAAGATAGGTTTACACGCACGTCTTTATATTTAGCCCTAGGAGCACTCGCCACGTCTTTTGTGTCGATGCAGGCTTTGGGGCAAGCTAAAACAACGTACAAAGAAAAAGATCTGGGCATACTACCGGCACAGCAGGAGCAGCCAGATTTAACTGGGCTTTGGTACCATATTAATGAGCGACAGGTTCAACAAGCTAACGAGGAATTCACGCGCTTAAAAGCTCGTTATCCTGCGTGGCAGGTACCACAAGAAGTTGAAACCGAACTAAACAGAATAAACGGCCGATTAAAAGGTACTATCAAACCTGTAGCTTCAGAGTCTAGGAATTTGACGGCAGCCGCACAAAACCAGCCGGCCAAGCCCGCTTTGAAAGCTCGCCCGCTAGAGCAATTTGCCCAGTTAACGCCCAAGGCCAGGGCAAATACACCTAAGCAAAAAGTAGAAACCCTCATTGCCTTAAGTAATCAACTTAAGCGCACTGATTTTTACCTGCTGATGGGATGGACTGCCCTCGATAAAGGCATGTTAGAGGTGGCAACGCAGCAGTTCTCTGAGGCCTTGCAATCTGCAGTGCGCGATATTGATAAACAATCTGCTCAACAAGGCCTTAACAGTGTCACTGGTATTAAGCTACAGCAGGCATTGTCTTTGCGCGATACGAAAACGTTGGAGCAGTTTCTCAAATCTGATAACAGCGGCTACGTTAAAGAAGTACTGCAAGGCGCAGCGTGGCAACAATACGATTTAAAAAACTATGACTTTGCTGAAGCGTTATTTAGTTTGATTAACGATAACGAAGGCAGATATTTATCTCTTAGCGCCCAAAGCGGTGACACGGCAAAGCAGCGCGCTTTCGACTTAGCATGTAGTATCAATACCGAAGTTTTCATTCGACGCTGTGCTGATGCACTGGCAAGCCAGCAAGCGCAGTTTTACGATACAAGGCGTTACAAGCAAAGTATAGAAGCCGGCGAGGCGCTTGCGCGATTGCGACCTTTGAGCATTGATGAGCAAGCACTAATTGGTTGGGCTGCTAAAGAAATACAAGACACCACAACCGCCACCTCAGCGTTCGAGCGAGTGCTAGCGAAGACGCCAACCGATACGGTGATCGCCAACGAATTGGTGATGCTCAATCAAAACGACGACGCCACACTAAACCGATTGGCGCTGAGATACAGCGCGGTTAAAAGCATTTTGCAAGAACGGACATCACGCAATGCTTGGCCTAGAAAACAATTTTGGTTGGCCTATCAAAACGGTGATGCACGCGGAGTTACAGCACAAACCAAAGACGGCCTAAGTGCGGTTTATGGAATGAATACTCGTAGCCGAAGCGGAGGCGAGGGGCTTGGTAATTTCGATGTTCTGTCGCAATACGTTGGCATTGGCAGCGGTTACAAAAACTGGCTGTGGCAAGTTTCACTCGACTATAAGCAGTTTTATAGCGGTCGCCCTCAGATAGGTGACTGGTTTGGCGATAACCAATTAAGCGGTTCATTTTCAGGAATAAGCGGCTTCGAAGATAAGGGGCTTCGCGCCGAAGCGCATTATCAAGCGCCCGATTTTAATTTTTACGTTAACCTAGAATATGCCATGTTCGACCAGCCCGTTAGCGCAAAAGTAACCGGGCAAATATCAGCAAGCAAGTTTCTTGGCAGCACAACAGTTGCCGCGACCTTGTTTAGAAAGGCGAAAGAAGACAGCTTGTTAAGCCAAAACGGAACCTTTAATGCTGACCACGCGAAGCCGTGGGGCTACGTGATAGAAAGTGGTGTAAGAGGATTGGTTGCCCATGCAGTGGCCGATAACTGGTCTGTTGCAGGCACCGCGCAATTGAGTCGCTTAGAAGGCGAACAGGTTGCTGATAACAGCGCACTCGCGCTACGTGGAGATGTAAGTTACGATATTGCGACTATGATATCCCCAAAGCTTGATTATTGGCGTGTAGGGCCGTTCTTAAGCTATATAAGTTACGATAATAACTTAAGCGGCTTTACGGTTGGCAACGGTGGCTACTTTAGCCCGAGTCAGTTTGTCAGCATTGGGGGGTATTCTGAATTACTCACTCTTGAAGCACTGAACTGGCAAGTTAAACTTCGAAGCTCACTTGCACTTTCACGTCTAGAGCAAGATGATGACCCTCGCTTTCCGATTGGAGGCGCTTCTCCAACGACTAATGAGGACGCTACCCTTGGTGAAAGCTCAGATACGGGCTTAAGCGGAAACTTTATGGCTGAAGGCCAGTATCGTATTAATAACCACTGGATTGTGGCTGGTTATATTGGAAAAGCGTTTGCCGTTGAGTATCAAGCGTTCGAAGCGGGTATTCAGATAAGATGGCGAGAAGGACGAGGCACTGGTGTAACGAGCGATGAACTGTTGCTCTCTTCGCCAAGATTAAGCGGCTTTGCACTGTAAAGCCGCTTTCATTTGAAGACTATCTATCTTTTCTAGAGCGTTAGTTCGCCTTTCTACGTCTAGCTAACATAAAGCAACCTGCGCCGAATAAAAGCGCGATTGAAGCTGGCTCACTGACATTGATAGCGCCAAAACGATAATTGTTTACTTGGCCTGTTGGTGCATTGTAGTTTTGACCTTGGTCGTTAACCAATTGCACTAATGGAGTAGTTAGACTGTTAGCAATAACGTTGCCGTCTACATGACCATTATAAAAGCTTAGCTCTGCATATGGCGCCAGTACGCTGCCTTTCACCCCTACACTATGTAGCGTAAGAAAATCGGCATCTACAAAGTTAAATAAAATGTTGTTGGTATACAGGCCATCGTGACGATGGCCTACATTGTTGTCATTGTCTCTATACTGGCCATTTTCTCTGAAGTATTCATTTTCCTGCGTAAAGGCAGTATTAAAGAAGCCTGTGTTGAATAACTCCACCGACTCACCATAAACGTTGATGATGTTATAGCTGGTGGTAGAGAAATCGTAAACAATGCCTTTATCAGCAGCGCTAAACCAACTTGAATCAATATTATAGATATTGATGTCATCAGATCCTGAGAAGGTGATGGTATTCAATACAGCGGTATTCGGGTCGGTACATGCTACTACTTTATCCGGATCGCTGGCATCGGTACATGACAATGTAGTTGAGCCATTCACCGACATTGACGCAAACTCCTGAGACTGCGCTGTAACTTCGGCTGCAATCGCATTAAAGTCAATGTTGTTAACGTCAGCCTTACTCACGCTATCTTGTTCAACAGAGGTTGCTGTCGAACCGTTGATGGCGGTGTAATTGTTAACGTCGTTAAGCGTTACAACGCCGTTGACTTCACTGCTATCAAGTTCAACGCTAGATTCAGCAAATACATTGCCGTTTTCCACTTGAGAACCATAAAGACTGGGGTTGCTCACGCTATCGTAAACACTGTTTGGCCCACCAAGCTTCACGGTGTTGGCGTGTACATCGCCTGCTACAACGTTTGAGTTACCTAGTTTGACATCACCTTTCGATGAGATACCGCCAGATTTCACCGTCGAGTTTATTAGATTAACGGTCTGCTCGGCGTTAACTGCTTTATCGAATGTGAGTTCTGAACCAAATACCATACCTGACACGGTAGTCGAGCCACCGTGAACGTCACCGCGTGTGAAATGAAGGTTTCCGCCTACCGCAAGGGCAGACTCAGACATGCTTGGTGATAATAGCAATCCAACATTGAAGTCGGTTACGTTCATTTCGCCACCTACTGCAAGTCTTCCTTCAACATCAGAAGATTGACCAGTAAAACTGTCGAAGATAAACGCGTTATATTCAAACGCTTCGCTTAATTCAATTTTGGCTGCAGACACCTGTGGTGCTGACATAACCGCTGCAACTACAGCAGTGTAGAGTATTTTTTTGTGCATAATGGCTCCAGTGACATCCGAGTCTGGAACCGAGCTTCAACATGGATTTTCCAGACACACCGAATGGTACGATCTGAACAAAATTCATGCGATAGCACAAGAGATACTTTGGTATAAGGTCTTATACGAAAAAAGCCACCCGAAGGTGGCTTTTGTAAAGTTTTGTCTAGTCAATGAAGCGCTTTAGCTTTTCTTCTTAACCAGAACAGATACTTTATCGATACCTGCAATTTTAACTTGGTTCATAACTTCTACCACAGTACCGTGCTCGCTGTCTTCGTGAGCTTGGATAGCAGCTGAATCCGTGTTGTTTTCCGCTAAGTATGTTTGTGTGTTAGCTACCACACGACGAATATCAACCTCACGGCCGCCCATCATGATTGTGCCATCAGCATCAATACGAATAGAAAGCGCTTTTGAAGGCTTATCGTTTTTAGCTTGATTATCTTCTGGACGGTTTACGTCTAAACCTTTCTCTTTCACGAACGAGGTCGTTACGATGAAGAAAATCAACATGATGAACACGATGTCCAACATGGGGGTCATATCAATCTGAGCCTCGTCTTCAGCCGAGGTATGCTTCTTTCTTTTCATCTCGTCTTCTTTCTTCTGTTACGTTCGAGCGCTTTAGTATACTGCTTGTTACAAAAATATACAGGGTTTTGTATAAAAACAGTGTGCTCATTAACACTTGTTGTTGAAAAAATACTCAGTTTCACAGTAATAAAACAACAAACTAGGTTTGTTTGTGTGAAATAGCGACACCTAATTGGTAAAAATACAACATCAATGCCTGATTGAGTGATGTACGCAAGTTACCATGAGGATAAATGCCAAGTCTAGCTTCCGTTGACTTTTTTGTACCTTGCACCAAAAACGCATTTTTGATCTCGTGATCTTGAATGCAGGCCTCAAATGCACGGGCAGCCATCTCCTGAGGCATAGCATAATAATACATTTTTAGCGCGCGATCAGCTTCTACGGATCGCACAAAGTACTCATTTGGCCTTTTTTGATCATTTAAGAACAATAACGAGAAGCAATCGCTCAATTTTTGATTCAATGGATGATCGTTCATAGGCGCGTTATCTAGCCAGGCTTGCGTAGCAAAACTACCGGCAGCAATGCCGCTGAACATCCGTGGTGCAATATAATGATCGAAGGCGTGAAACCACTCGTGAGCCAACGCGCCAGCACCCGCGTTTTTTGCAAGCGCAAGCTGTCGTTTCGCGCTGTTGTAATGGGCACTACTATGCTTTTGACCACCGCTGCCAAAAGCCAGTGACAGGGATCCGTTCAGCGACAACACCTGTTCATTGATATTTAAGATCGCGACCAGATCGTAAAGTGCATCGAAAAACAGGTTGGCAGCGATCTGTTGTTCTTCAGCCGTCACCCATCTACCAACGGTGATCGTCGCGAAATTAAACAGCTTGCGAATATCTTGAAATGAAACATCAGCGCCGTCCCTGTGGCTTGGGCCGTTGCGATAAAACTGCTGATGAATACGGCCTTTACTTTCCAACACTGACATCCAAATGTAAAAGGGGATTAAGCCATTGAGACCAATAACTGTTCACACCATGCTTCGATGCGTGCGTCTGTTTTATCGTATTGGTTTTCATCATCAAGAGATAAACCTACAAACTGGGTCTTATCTTCGGTCAAAGCTTTTGATGCGGTAAACTCGTAGCCTTCGTTCGGCCAATAACCCACTATCTTACAGCCCGATGGCAATACTGCATCGTGCAGCATACCTAGTGCATCTTGAAACCATTCTCCGTAACCAAGTTGATCGCCGAGTCCGAATAGAGCGATAGTTTTCCCCGCCAAGTCCAAGCCGTGCACTTCTTCCCAATGAGACTCCCAGTCTTCCTGCAGCTCACCGAAGTCCCAAGTCGAAATACCAAAAATGATAATGTCGTATTCGGCTGTGCGCGTGAGGTTAACGTCTTTAATGTTGTGAAGATCAACGATGTCTTCATCAAAAAGGCTATTGAGCTGCGCTTGGATTTTTTCTGCCGCCATTTCGGTATAGCAGGTTGTTGAGCCGTAAAAAAGCCCTATGGACAGTGCGCTATCACTCATTAGATACCTCTTTTGAACTAATCGTCTTTAGAAGCTGGGAATTCTACCTCTTTACCGTTGCTCAACAAAGCCTTGCACTGAACATCGGTGTTTTTCTGTGAAATTTTTAATACACCAATGGCGCAACCGTTGAATAATTCGCCATACCCCATGCTTGGTTCCCTTGCTTTCACGGACATATTTCTGCGCCGAGTAAAAACGTTGAGCGGGGACTTCGAGCGATAAAGTATTCGGTTTAATCTATCCAGCCACTTAATCAATCCATCTGGAAATGCGTTTTTTAACCCGCTGCAGGTGAACTGGGTGATATGAGGGCTGTTGCGTCTAAAGCGTAGACGTACATCGTACACGAAAGAATAGTGCACATCGCCAGATAGAATGATGAAGTCTGGCGGCGTTTTGTAATGCCTGAAAATGTTTAGTATTACATTCGCGGTGCCTTTGTGGGCCATCCAGTTTTCAGCGTCGACAGTAAGCGCCTTGCCAAAAAACGTGAACACTTTTTGTATGGCTTCGATAACCTTTACACCATATATAGGGGCGGCAGAGACAACGATGACAGACTCTTTGCCGATTATTGAATGCTGAAAATCACACAGTGCTTCCCAGTCCATTAACCCCGAAGGCTTATTCATATTAGACTCCGAACGCCAACGCTGCGTGCGGGTGTCTAATACCTCAATAGGCGGCGTGGTATCTAAGCGGTAATGCCATTGATCAAAATCCAACAGATCATCAATAATTTCGTCGTGCGAATTTAAACCGCTTTCTCCCATCGATTCTTGTACTTTAGCAATCAATGGCGCTACTTTTTTAGGTGCATTTCCCCAGCCTTGGCAAAGCAGATAGCCAATGAGCGCATTGCCGATCATGCGTTTCGATAAAGGATTGCCGTAGACTTCTTGTTCCCATCCCCGGGTTAAGTTCCAGTCGTCGGTAACGTCGTGATCGTCGAAGATCATATAGGTAGGAATGTGCGCCAGCGCTTTACGTACTTGCGGAAGTTGTTTTACGAAGCCGTTAAGCGCCTCGTGTTCCTTGTCGAAAATAGCGAGGTATTTTTGGGGGATCCCGCCTTTATCTATATTGATATCAGCCCATAGCGTGTCAGACCACACCAGCAAATACATGGCGATGATTTCCGCACTGCCGATCAAGTGATTTTGCGCATTTACCGATGTGAATACCGGTTTTTTCTTAGCACCAAAGAAAATTGAAGACAGTACAGTATTGGTCGCAATTTGTGGAAGAAGCTGCTCTCGTTCGTAATACCCATGTTCATGTGTGGCAAGTTCATTAGTGTTGGTTACTACTGCCCCTTCCAGTGTTTCATGATAAAGACCTAAACGTTCAATCACGTTGTGTATAGCTTTAAGCATCGGGCCCGCTACATCATCAGCGTATATTTGATCGCCCGTCATCAAAAGTAGATCGGGAAACTCATGCTTGGATTCAAATGCCTTTTTGTGAAGCGCATCAACTTGCGCTAGGGCATCGTCGCTATGAAAATGGGGTTTGCGACACGAGCCGTGAAGTATTGTTTCAGGGGTCTCGGTGTAGTGGAAACTTAACGAAGTTTGCTCATCGTAAAGAAGAGCGCGTTGCTCTTCTACCCATGCTGCCTGTTGGATATCGTTATTGAACGATAGCTCATAGCCCACTCGTACTCTGTCTTCGAACGGGTCATTCGCAAAGAAAGAGAGCAAATGTATAAAAGCATGCGCGCCTACGCGAACGGTCTCACTTTGATATTTGCCAGAGACGGTTGCGCCATTTATAGATAAATTTAGCGCCGGTGTTTCGGCGTTACTGGTTACTACCCAAATATGACACTCTTTGGATGTCACTTTTCTCACTAATGGACCTGCAATAACCTGGGGCAAGTTCTGCGTAGAAATGACGCTCTCCTCTCATTCTTTTCGATACAAATACATATGATTGTAAAACCAAGTAGCGACTTAAACGTACGGCTTAATACAAGCGTAAATTGCAACCATAACAATATTTAAAGCTGCAAAATCATACATGTACTTGGTAAATCTGATTTCTATCGCATAACCTTACTCTTTTTTGTGAATAAACGGTATGCTCGATATACTCCCTTACAATTTTTTCAGTTTACCTTTTGCTCTTGATGACATGATTCGAGAGAGGACTTCATACTATGTTTAAATATTTAACCAGTGCTGTGTTAACCGCTTTACTGTTAAGCGCCTGCAGTGAGCCGAAAGACGTTATTATTACTCCAGAGCCTCAAGACTTAACAGAAGTGACCGTGGGCAAATGGATCCTTGATGAAAAGGGCAAGGTGATGTTTGACCCTCAAACCTCGGGATTAGTGGTATTAGATGGTCAACTTGTTACTATTGCAGACGCCAGCGCCGATGCTACACAGCAGCTAAAACTTCATAGTATTTCACCTGAAACCGCTACACTTACCGCTTCAAGCGAACGCTTTTCATATTCAAGTGCAGTGCGTCGGAGTTGTTTTTATAGCTACTTAAGTGAGCAACCAGACCTAGAAGCGTTAGCCGTAGACCCCAGAGACACCAACGTGATCTATACGGTAACTGAAGATGCAACTCGTACTGGCGCATTAAGCCCACGTTGTGAAAGTAAGTACGAGGAAACGGGATCTACAGATTACCCCACCTTGTTGGTCAAACTGACACGAAAAGACAATGGGTCGGTCGAAATGTCGGAAGTACGTCCGCTGCAATTTCCCACCGAATTTCAAGTGGGCAACTTCCCGAACGATGGCATAGAGGGCCTGACTATGGCGGATGATGGCACGCTATATCTAGCGCTAGAGAAAGACAAAGCAGGGCAACCACGAATTTTTACCTTATCCATCGATAAAGACTTTTTTGCATCAAGTGACTTTGCCACCATGAGTGAACCTAGTCTGCAGCTTCCAGTATTTACTTCAGGCAATCATCCTATTAATGGGCTGGCACTTTATACGCATTCAACAGGCACATCCTATTTGTTAGGCGCGGCAAGAAACGATAATGAACTGTGGGTAATTGATACCAGTGGTAGTAAGCCAACAAAGCGAGTTCCTATTACCTTTGATGTAGCCAGTGATGAAAACTGCGAGCAGTACACTATGGATAATTCCTCGATGGAAGGGTTAGTGACCATTGACGATACATTGTGGATTATTAACGACCCGTGGGAAAAAAATTACCTTAAAAATGCTAAGTGCGAAGCCCATAAGCGTCGCTACGAAGATTTAGCCCCATTGCTCTTTCCTCTAAAAATCAATGAAGTTTGGTTTGAGTAGAGCATTAAAGCTTGCAATGGTTGGAATGAAAAAAGGGTTGCTGTTCGAGCAACCCTTTTTGTTATTAGTTGTGCGGATGAGAGTGAGGTCAGCCGTTTACTTTATGCGTCACTACGAAGGCGAGAAGCAAACGTCTTTTTGAATTTTGCAAGTTTGGGCGCCACAACCATTGAGCAGTACTGGTTTTGAGGATTATTTTTAAAATAGTCCTGATGATAATCTTCTGCATCATAGTAGTTGTTCACGGCAACCACTTCGGTCACAACTGGATCGGGCCAGATCTCTTCTTCTGTAATTTCAGCAATAATCTTTTGTGCTTCAGCTTTTTGAGTATCGTCGTGGTAGAAAACTGCACTGCGATATTGCGTGCCGATATCGTTACCCTGTCTGTTAAGCTGAGTAGGGTTATGTAGCGCGAAGAATATTTCTAATATTTCGCGGTAACTGATGATGTCGGCATCGAACGTTACCTGCACTACTTCCGCGTGGCCGGTGGTACCCGTACATACTTCCTCGTAGGTTGGGTCAGCTTTTTCGCCTCCAGCATAGCCCGAAATTGCTTTCTCTACGCCCTCTACACTGTTGAACGCAGATTCGATACACCAAAAGCATCCGCCGGCTAGGGTGGCGACTTGTAAATTTGCCATAGTAAAACCTCTCTTAATCTTTGACTGTAGTGTGGGTGCGCGCCGTTCACAACACAAGTCATCCAAGCGTGTTTTTTTATCGTATAAACGAATATTAAATAAAAATAACGTGCGGCTGTGGGCAAAGGTTTTTAATCTAAACCTCCCGTGTTTGCGTTGGTGTGTGTAGTAACACATGCTTGATTTAGCAGAGGTGACCAAAGGTGATTATTTTCTACGACGGCTATTGTCCTTTGTGTATTGCAGAAATGAAGCATTTACGTAAACGAGACAAACATAAGAAGTTGACCCTTGTAGATATTCAAGCCCCCGATTTTGCAACGCGATTCCCTGCAATGGATTGGCACGCGCTAAACGCAAGGATTCACGGACTTCGCGAGGATGGAACATTAATTACCGGGCTTGATGTTACGCATGAAGCATGGAAAGCAGTTGGAATGGGATGGCTCTACGCGCCGCTAAGATGGCCCATTATTAGACACGTAGCAGATGGGGCTTACAACCTGTTCGCAAAGCATAGATACACCATTTCCTATCTGTTGACTGGTAAAAAGCGTGAGTGTGAGCGATGTATTCCTGGAGAGCTGAATGAAAAATAATGTACTCATCGTTGGTGCCTCAGGCGGCATAGCCTCTGCACTAATCGAGCAGTACTGCAACGAAGGTGCTCAGGTGTATGCAGTTAGCCGAGCACCCGCTGCTTACGTTCGCAAATCTGAGAACGTTTTGTATCATCAGCTTGCTGAGCAAAATGACAAGGCCATAAGCGACTTTGTTAAGCAACTTGCAAAGCAAGATGTCACGTTAACCACGGTTGTAATAACTACCGGATTTTTGCATCGCGATAGCGATGGAATTCACCCTGAAAAACGCTTAGAGGATGTAAGTGAGCATGCATTAGCTGCTTATTTCGAGACAAACAGCATTATTCCTGCATTATGGCTTAAGCACTTGGTAAATATTATGAGTAAAGAAGGCTCAACCCTTGTTTGCTTAAGCGCAAGAGTAGGGAGTATTTCAGATAACGGACTTGGCGGGTGGTACGGCTACCGCGCATCGAAAGCGGCGCTCAATATGTTGGTCAAAACGGCGTCTGTAGAATACAAGCGCAGATTGAAAGATGCCATGCTTGTTTGTTATCACCCTGGCACGGTCGATACAGATCTATCTAAGCCTTTTCAAAAGAACGTTGCCGCCAAGAAACTGTTCACTGCGGCTTTCACTGCAAAACAACTTATTCACCACCTTTCGGTGCTCAATCGAGACCAAGCTTGCCATTTTATCGACTGGAATGGCGAAGTGGTAACTTGGTGATACGGTCTAACATCACTTCAGCAAGTTCAACATCAAGACTTTTTATTTCACTGCTGTTACCATGCTATTTTTGGGAATGGTGCAGCGTATTGATAAGCCCATAGAGGTAGCAATACAACGCGTTGACGCCACACGTGAGTCATAACAACAAACGCCATCCTGATAATAAATAATACCAGTTCGCTCGGCTCGATACTTACGAGAAGTAAGTACGAACAACAAGTACAAATTGTGAGTACAAAATGTTTGTATATCACAAGGCATATTTGTAAGTCACAAGGTGTGACGTGGCGAACTGCTATAACAATAACTCAACAAGAGGAAGGGATATGAGCGGGGCCAGAGAACAGTTCGGATCGCGCATAGGTTTTATTTTGGCTGCTGCAGGTTCTGCGGTAGGCATAGGTAATTTGGTTGGTTTCCCTGTAGGTGCTGCAAAAAACGGCGGGGGTGCGTTTCTCTTAATGTACGCTATTTTCGTTTTTGCCATTTGTTTACCGGTAATGCTGGCAGAGATGTCGGTGGGACGCCACGCGAAAAAAGACCCACTAGGCGCATATAGCGATATCAGTGGAAATGAAAAGAAATGGAAAATCGCGGGTTGGCTAGCCATTGCTACGCCGTTCATGATTGCCGTTTTCTACATGGTTATTACTGTTTGGCTATTCGGTTATCTTTTTGAGGCAGTAAGCGGGAATTTAGACAAGTTAGCTAACCCAGAAACCTTTGGGCTGTTTATTAATTCAGAAGCCATCTTTGCTTATATGGCGGCCGTTGTTGGTGTGGTTTACCTAATCCTTCAAGGCGGTGTTAAGGAAGGGATAGAAAAAGCGGCGAAGCTACTTATGCCCGCTCTTTTCGTAATGCTAATTGGCCTCGTTATCTTCGTTTTAACTCGCGAAAATGCGATGGCAGGCGTTGAGTTCTATATTGTTCCTGAGTTTTCAAAGATTACTGCCGAAGTGGTAAATGGCGCATTATCGCAAGCCTTTTTCTCGTTATCACTGGGTATGGGGATTCTTATAACTTACGGAAGCTATATCGATAAGCGCGCAGACGTGCCAAGCGCTGCTAAGCTAGTGGCGTTAACAGACACGGCAGTGGCGTTCACCGCAGGTTTGATGATTCTTCCTGCCATATTCTCTTTCAACCCAGAAATTAATCCTGACGATTTAAGCGAGTCTTCAGTAGGTATGATTTTTACCTATCTACCTAGTATCTTCTTAGCATTACAAGATTCTATTGGGTATATGGGCGCATCGGTTGTTGCAAGCTTGTTCTTCCTGCTTGTTTTCTTTGCGGCAATTACCTCGCTTGTGTCTATTTTCGAAGTACCCGTTGCGGCACTTATGGATGAAAAAGGCGTAAGCCGTAAATGGGCTCTAGGTTCTTTGGGCAGCATTATGATTGTGCTGGCCATTCTTAGTGCGTTGTCGTTTGGTAAGGTCGAGATGCTTACATCGTTTATGCACTATGCTGGCGCAGATAAGTCACTGTTCGATGTGATTTACGATGTGTTCTACGACACTATTTTGCCGTTGAACGGCCTGCTAATTTGCTTGTTTGTTATTCACCGTTGGAAGAGCGCTAATTTCAATGCTTCTCTTGAAGAAGGTAGCAGCGGTTACAAAGGAAGCTGGTTCGAAAAGTATGTGGATATATCGCTGAAGACCTTTATTCCGCTTATTTTACTCGTGATCTTTGTAAACACGGTTGCGGTGAAATACTTCGGATTGAGCCTTTTCGGTTAGTAAGGTTTTACAAGAATTGACGTGAGCAAGTAACGAGCTCAACTTAAAAACGGCAAACCCAAAGCTTGCCGTTTTTGTTTGTGCAAGAGTATGTATTTTCACTAGGTGTAAAGCCTAAAACATGCGATAGGGGTCGCTATACTCTGGTGTAATATTTAGCCTTGCCCAGCTTTGTGTTGCGTCGATCACTTTGCCAGCAGGTTCTGCTTCAGTATCAGAAAAGTGTGGGGCATCAATTTTCATAGCGTGGGCAGCATCTACATAATATTCGCCGCGTTTAGGGTGAGATAGGCTACATAAGTGTATAACGTCATTAAGCGGCAAGTCGCAAATGATGGTAGTCAAAGCAGATACCACGTCACTCACATGTACAAGATTTATTCTTTTGTTTCCTGCATCCAACTGTCTTCCACTTAGGGAACGTGCGGGATGACGGTCGGGGCCAACTAAACCAGCTAAACGAACTATGCTGACATCAATTTGGCCTCGTTTAGATAACAGATAGTTTTCAATAGTTACGTGGGCTTTCGCCGATGCGGTTTGTGGTTGCGTAGCGCTGTCTTCAGCGAGCACGTCGTTCGTTGTATCGCCATAAACTGAGGTGGTACTGATAAACACAATATGCGCGACACTTGCAGTGATTGCAGCATCAATTAACCCAAGCATATTTTGAGTGAACACCGCCAAATCTGTGTTTCTTCGACCGGGGGGAATATTTAGCAGTAAGGTTGCGTTAGGCAGGTGACTGCACAGAATTGATGTATCGTCGCCTAGTGCATATTGAACCCCTTCAATTCCTTGTGCTTTCAACGTGAAGCATTTCTCTGGACTTCGACTGGTGCCAATAATATTGAGCTTTCCTGAAAGCGCGTTACCCACATAGCCAGCTAACCATCCGTAGCCACTCATTACTAAATTCTGATTCATACTTTGAATACCCTTTTGTTCAGGGCTTAAGAGTACATTAACTCGGGTAGTCTTGTCGTTAACAGTAACCTTCAAAGAAGGCATAGTTTGAACAGGATCAGGAAATTCTGGTGGCTGAAAACGCGACGCTAAAGGCATGTTAATTCAAGCGGGGTTAAAGGCCAGCCTATTGCGGACAAAAACATTCTTGCGCAACAAAGCGTTCTTGTTCCAAAAAACATTGGCCGCGAATTTAGAAGAAGTTGGAGTATCACGAGCTTTAGATGAGAAAGCGTAGAGAAGACTCGCAACAGCTAAAGCATAAATAAAAAGGCCGACTGCGGTACAGTCGGCTCTTCAAAGGAATGGTGTAGAACTTTTTCGTTTCTAAAATTACATCTTCATTTCTTTGTGATGGTCAATATCTAGAAGGTTTAAATCATCAAGCCCAGATATAGAAGCCTGCATTTTACCTTCGGCGTAATCAGCCTTTTTAAGCACTTCACACAAAGCATCGCCTTTCTCTTCTAGCGCAGCCGCTTGGCTTTCTAAACGATTCTCTAAATCTTCACCCCAGCGCTCCATCTTTTGTTCAAACTCAGACATATCGCCACCTTCCCACAGCATTTGTGTGCCTACGGCAATAAGAATTCGTCCCATAGACTCGCTGATCAAAGACTCTAATTGCATTTCAAACTCTTGCTCCCAACTTTCGTCAAACCAACCTGGCTCGTCGAACTTGGTAGAATCAACGCGAATATTGCCCGCATCATCATAGAAAGAGGTGTTCAGCTTGGTTTCAAGTGAAGTAAACAACTCACGAAAGTCATCGCCCATTTGATCGCCGCCCAACAGTTCAGTAAACACTTCAGTAACCGCCACATTGGCTATTTGTAGGCCTTCACTGGCGATGTTAAGTGTCATAGGAATGGCAATATCAATGTTGTTATAGTATTCACTTACCCAACGCTGCTGGTCGCTGTCTAGCGAAACCGACTCACCGTTAATAGTCATATTGTGGTGTGAATCAATCGTCATTACCGTACCGTTATTCATTTTTACGGTTAGGTCACCTTGGTAATACTGGATATGACCATCTAGCTCCATATCACAGCTGTTATTTTGAAAGCTTGTGTCATGCGCAAAGGCTTGGCCACTCATCAAAGCACTGGCAACGGCAACTGAAAGTAATAATTTGTTAGACATTGTTCATTCCTTAATTTACGTGTGACGCGTCAGCGTTAGTGCACTGGGCATACTGCAATGCGCTGTACTGTCACTGTCAGATATAAGCTAGCAATACAAGCTGGTATAACGGAGATAGAGCAATGGTCTTGCCAATATTTAAATGCATTATTTTTCAATGATTTAAGCGGGCTTGTCGGTTTTCTTTAATTCGGTTAATTTCACTATTTAGTGAATTTGATAATTAATTAGCAGATTTGACTAAGATCAATTAATACCAATAGCGGTACATTTAAGCCAATCCAAGCATGTTCAAATCTTATTTATTGGTGCATAATACCGCCAATATTTTTAAGGGGTTATCACAATGGCTGATTGGATTAATGCAATTATGTTTGGTGTTGCGCTAATTGCCTTTACGCTAGGGCTAAGCAGCATCGTTATGGGCTTTATGACTGCTAAAGCAGGTGCTGAAGGTATGCAGGAAAAAATCGAGTACGGTTTTTTTGGCGTTACTGGTTTAGTGCTTTGCTTACTGATGGCCTACGCATTGGCTTAAGCGATAAGCATTAAAAAAACCGGCTATCACAGCCGGTTTTTTTTTCGTCTCGAAAACGTTTAGTTCGCTCTAGGCACCGTCTTTTTTGCGTTCAGACTCGCTCTTCTCTTTAAAATCGTCATGTTTATCATCGCTTGTATTTTCACTTCGGTGGTGTTCAGACATATCAGACGCCGCATCACTGTTGTGTGTACTATTCGCGTTGTAGACGCTGTGTTCACGATAGGCGAGTAATGATAGATGCCCATCACGTTGGTAGGCACGTAAATCGAACAGATCTAACATGGCCATAACGTGGTCGAAAATATCCGCCTGCACCTTTTCGTATCTCACCCATTCCTTTTGTGCACTGAAACAGTAAATTTCTAAAGGTAAACCAAGTTCATTTGGCGGTAGCTGCCTAACCATAAGCGTTAGTTCTTGGTTTATATCTGGGTGCTTACGCAAGTATGCCTCTAAATAGGCTCTAAACGTACCAATGTTGGTAAGGCGGCGACTGTTTAACAAGTCCGACTCATCGATGGAATAATCTCGGTGGTAGGCGCGAAGCTCATTTTTCTTCTTTTCAATATATTCGTTGATATAACGAATCTTCGAGAAGCGCTCTAGCATGTCGTTGTCGCAAAGTTTGATGGAGTGTACGTCAATATAAACTGCGCGTTTAATTCTGCGTCCACCTGACTCCTGCATGCCGCGCCAGTTCTTAACCGCTTCGGTTGTAAGGCTGTAAGTCGGCAACGTAGAAATTGTTTTATCCCAATTCTGGACTTTAACGTTAGTTAAGCCAATCTCAAGTATTTCACCGTCTACTTCATACTTAGGCATGGCAATCCAATCGCCTGTATTGAACATACGGTTGGCGGCAATTTGAATACCAGCAACAAAGCCTAAAATAGTGTCTCTGAATATGAGTAAGAGTACGGCTGCAAGTGCAGTTAGGCCAGACACAATAAGCAGCGGGCTTCTGTCTACAATTAAAGAAATACTTAATAGAATGGTGACAATAGCAAATGCTAGCTTGGTAACCTGGATAAAGCCGGTGATAGGGGCGCGTTTAGCAAGCGCAGAGGCGTTGTACACATCTTCCACTGTGCTTAGCATGGCGTATAAGGCAAGAAGGCCACTGTAAAGCATGTATAGCTGGGCGCTTTTTATCACCATGCCGTGCATCACAGCTTCGTCGCTAATAAGAATTGGCGTAGTAAGGTAAATAAATAGCGCTGGGAACAGGTGCATCAAACGGCGGAAAAAGCCATGCTGCTGTAGCGCGTTATCCCATAGATTGTTTGATTTATAAACCCAGCGTGCAATTTGCGGGCGAACCAGCAGCCTTGCGATTATATAGATGACCGCAGATACAACCAGAATGCTGCTAAGTGCGATAACATTATATAGCGGATCTTCAGTCGTAAGATTCGGGAAAATATCATTTACTAAGTGGATAAAGTTATCGCGTACTGAAGCACTGACTTCCATCAATTACAACTCCAACATTTTCTTTATTCGGTTATCTTTATTTTCCCATAAGCCGTTCAACCAATTCTGGAAATAAAGACGAAACTCAGACTCAGTGCGTTCTGAATGCTGTTGTAGTTCAGGTACTGGCGTAACGTTCACATCGATCACGATTTTTTTCATCTGACCGCTTAACATGGCCATCATTGGATGGCGCTTGTTTTCTGGGTAAAGCAGTGAGATATCCAATACGTTAGTAAACAACTCGCCCATCGCTGATAAAGTAAAAGAAACGCCGCCCGCTTTCGGTGGAAGTAGGTTCTCGTAAGGACTTTGTCTTGATAGATGCTTCACTGTGGTAAATCGCGTTCCCTCAACAAAGTTGATCACTGTGGTTGGCACGGTTCTAAATTTTTCACAATACGCTTTTGTGGTTTCGAGATCCTTTCCTTTTTTCTCTGGGTGCTTTTCTAAATATGCGCGGGTATATCTATGCATGAACGGCATATCAAGTGCCCAAGCGCCTAGCCCTACAAATGGTAACCATATGAGTTCTTTCTTAAGGAAGAACTTGGGCGCTGGAATACGGTTAGTAGCGAATTCGATAAGCAGAATAATGTCGAGATAACTTAAGTGATTGGCAATGATCAAATACCAACGATCTTTTGATAGTTCGCCGTGCACCGAACATTCAATATCTACGCGATTGAATAAGCGTATCAATAGAACGCTGATTCTTCCGAAACTGAACATAAGTGCGTGCATCACTTTATTCCAGGCCGTTCTAACTTTGCCATTTGGCAAAACGAGTTTTACTAGTCCTAGTAAGATAATTAAGCCACCCCACAACGCAAGGTTGAGAATTTGCAGCGAAGTATGTAAAACAAAAATAAAAGGAGCGAGTACTGCGCGAATCATAATGGTTTCTGTGTTGCGTTTAGTGAATCTAAAAGTTGATCTTTGGCATGCCAGCGTTCGTTTAACCACGTTTGAAAACGTGCTCGAACTTGAGGATCATCGAAGTAATTGTCGTTAAAAATACCGTTTTCCATTATATCTTTAATTGGCATAACGTTAATATTCACACGAATGTCACGAACCTTGCCACTGACAAAGTCCCAGAACGAAGGGACACCGTTCGGGTAATCAATAGTGACATCAATAAGCTTATGTAAATGGTCACCCATTGCTGATAGCACGAATGCAATGCCGCCCGCTTTGGGCTTAAGTAAGTGAGTAAAAGGCGAAGCTTGTTTGTCGTGCTTGGCTTGCGTAAAGCGCGTGCCTTCAACAAAGTTCATAATGCTTACAGGCTTATTGCGAAATTTCTCACACGCTTTGCGCGTGGTTTCCATATCCTTTCCTTTTAAATGCGGGTTTTTCGCAAGAAATGATTTGGAATATCGGCGCATAAACGGAAAGTCGAGTGCCCACCAAGCAAGCCCTAAAATAGGAACGTAAATAAGCTCTTTTTTAAGGAAAAACTTTAAAAACGGAATTCTTCGATTAAAAACACGTTGAAGAACTAAGATGTCGACCCAAGATTGATGGTTAGCAACAACGAGATACCAATCATCTCGAGTGAGTTTTTCAAGCCCGTTCACTTGCCATTTTGTGCGCCCACTGATGCGCTGGTTCAGGTTGTTTACACCGATCCATGCTGTAGCGCAGGCATCGAGTAAGTAAGAAATGAACCTTCGCCACGGCGTAATGGGTATAAGTTTAAAAATAGCCAAAATGAAAATAGGCGTTGACCACACTACCGTATTGACGAAATAGCAGATGACCGAAATAGTGCCAACAATATGATGCAACAGTGCTTTTACCATTGTACTTACCTCAAAAATTAGGCGCTTAGTGTAAACGAACTTGATCTAAAATCCGATAGAGCCTTTACTGATTCCACAATAAAGGTGCAAATTTACGAATTTAAGGAGCTGAAATGGAGCTTATTGGCGAAAATAGAGCATTTGGGGGGAGGCATTTACGCTACACCCATAAAGCAGAAACGACACAATGCGATATGACTTTCGCAATTTTTCTTCCCCCTTTCGCCTCGAAAGAGAAGCCTGTACCTGTGCTTTACTGGTTGTCAGGGCTGACTTGTACCGATCAGAACTTCATGCAAAAAGCCGGTGCAATGAAGCTGGCCGCAGAACTTGGTATGGCGATTGTTGCGCCAGATACCTCACCTCGCGGTGAAAGTGTTCCAGACGACGAAGAAGGTTCTTATGATTTCGGACTTGGGGCTGGTTTCTATGTTGATGCTACACAGGCGCCGTGGGATAAGCACTACAAGATGTATAGCTACATTGTAAACGAATTGCCTGCACTTATTGAAAGCGAATTCCCCGTAACCAAAGAGCGTGCTATCAGTGGTCATTCCATGGGGGGACACGGTGCGTTAGTCATTGGTATGCGTAATCCGAACAAATTCGTATCGGTGTCGGCCTTTAGCCCTATTTCGAATCCTTCGGATTGTCCATGGGGCAAAAAGGCACTTGGCAGATATTTAGGAGATGATGAGGCATCGTGGAAGGATTACGATGCATCAGTGCTGCTGGCAAGCAAAAAGCACAGCGTGCCTCTGTTGGTAGAGCAGGGTACCAAAGACGAATTTTTGCACGAGCAATTGAAGCCCCAATCTCTGGTTCATGCTGCACAACAGTCAGATACGCAACTTACGCTGAATATGCATGAAGGTTATGATCACAGTTACTTCTTCATCGCGTCATTTATTGAAGAGCATTTAGAGTTCCATGCTGGGCACATGGGTTTGATTTAACTGTAAAAAGTAAACAAAAAAAGCCGGAATCTTCCGGCTTTTTTTGTAGACTGGGTGAGCAACTATACTCAGTTACTTCAGTTTTTGCGCTAACGATATGAATTCAGGTATAGCGACAGGACGCTGATACAAGTAGCCCTGACCATAAGCACAGCGATGACTTTGCAAAAATTGCTGCTGCTGTTGTGTCTCAATACCTTCGGCAATAATCTTAATATTCAAATTACTCGCTAGCCCAAGAATCGCCTGCACAATTGCTTGATCGTCGGTGTTTTTCTCGAGTTCACTAACAAAAGAGCGGTCAATTTTAAGTTCATCAATGGGCAGTTTCTTCAGATACACCAGTGAACTGAATCCTGTACCGAAATCATCAATCGACACAGTAATTCCCATAGCACGAAGCTCGTTAAGCAATACGGAAACGGTATCTAAGCTTTCAACAAACACACTTTCGGTAAGTTCAATAGACAGGTTCGAACCCGGTAGTTGATGATCTTCCAGTGCGTTTTTGATTTGATTCAGAAGCGCTAAATCTGATACCTGGCGTCCTGAAATATTAATGGCTAGCCTGATGTCTAAATTCGATGCTTTTAATGCTTCAATGGCGTCGCAGGCTTCATTGATAAGCCATTCTCCAAACGGGAATATAAGCTCACTTTTCTCAGCAAGTGGAATAAAAATCTCTGGTGAAATGAACTTGCCTTCCGGCGTTATCCACCTTGCTAAAGCTTCGCATTTAACAATTTTGCCTGTCTCTAAATCGACAATAGGCTGCAAGAAGAGCTTAAGCTCGTTATTTTCGATGGCACTACGAAGCTGATTTTCAAGCTCATTTATTGCGTGGTGCTGTCTGTGCAATTCTTCACTATAAGTAAGCGCAACATTACGCCCTTGATATTTAGCAGCTTGCAGTGCGATATCGGCACACTGAAGTAACGATTCTGTTGACTGACAGTGCAAAGGGAAGTTCGCTTCGCCAATATTAATACCCAAATTTGGCTCGCTGCCGTTCAGTACGGTGTAAGTTTGAGTAAGCTTTTTGATTAGCTGCTCGATGTACTGAGCACTAGTTGTTTCTTTGAAGGTATCTTCACGTTTTACTAATGCAAATTCGTTACTGCCTATCCTTGCGATAAAACCGCTGTTGCCCACAAAGGTTTGCAGTCGCAGTGCGAATGACTTCAATATCTCGTCACCCGATTGATAGCTGAGTGACTCATTGATTTTCTTAAAGTCGCATATGTCTATGATAAACAATTTGAATGCGGTTTCTTCCTGAACCAGTCGTCTTACGGTATCGGTAAAGAGGTTGCGATTGGCTACCTTTGTCAACGAGTCCATTCCGCTGGCGGTTAACACGCTCTCTTCTTTATTGTGGATATGAGTGATATCGGTAAGTAGATAAACCCAATGGGTTAACTCGTCACCTTGCAATACAGGATGAATAGTCACCTGTAACCATACGTTGTAATCATCAACAGGTTGCCAATAGAGCTCGCCTTGCCACGGTGCTTTTCTTTGCACTAATGCCGGAAGAAATGCCGCCGGAGCGTCGATATCTCTGAGCAATTCGTTCACGCGAATAGAGCTTGGGGTGGTGCTGTTACAAAGCAGCAGCCTGTGAGACGCTTTGTTATCTAATATCAACCCACCTTTGTCGTCTAAAATGACCACGCCAGTTTCTAGATTGTGAATTGCTTGCTGAATGGGAGGAACTAGCTTTTGAAGCCGCGTATTCTTGCGTAGAACACTGTTAAGTTTGTGCCTAATGTACTCATGCTGACCGACAATTTCGTGATGGCTTAGCAAAAGTTCTCGAGCGGCCTGAAGGGTTTTGCGCTTTTCGTCAAATTGCTCTTCAACATTTTTAACGACCAGATAGCGAGAACCCGATTCACTGTTAATAGCTAATGCTTCTAGGCGAAGTACCTGGCTCTCACTCTGCTCAGTCCAAAAACCCGAAGAAAGCGTAAATGAAGTATCACCTTTCCATACTTCGTCGGCATCAAGAAAAAAGTCGTCTAAAAAAATAGAGGGGATATGCTTTTTTTGGAGTTTGTTGTTTTCGTCAAGCGTCACAACATTGGCTAACCATGGAAGTTCAGGCGTTAAGCATTCAATATCAGATTCAGTATTACATTTAAAAAGCGCGCAGTTAGTAATGCCCAATGCATTTAATAAATGGATATCCATGGCAATCTCCTACCAAAACGCAATTGTACTGAATAAGTTCTCTACATTTTCACCGGTCTTTGCGCTGGTCTTCGTAAGCGAAGCGAATTTTTGAGCATAAGTATTCAGCTCCTCTTCACTCCAGTGCCAACTTGTGGGGAGGTCCGTTTTGTTTACAACGAAAAATGCCGGGATATCTGGATAGTGCTCTCGCGCGAGCTCTAGAATTTCCATGCCTTCAAGCAAGGATTGAGATCGGGTTTGGTCCACAACAATAATGTATGCACTAGCGCCGCGAAGATAGCGGGGATTAAAGCCACAGTACCTGTCGATACCCTCCAAATCCCAAAGTAGAAGCTGGATGCCGCGACCATCCTTATTGACTTGTTTTTTATCTATTTTAACGCCAATAGTGGTCTTGTATTTTTCAGAGAAAATACCTTCCACGAACTGTTTTATCAGGCTTGTTTTTCCAACACCAGTAGGGCCTAAAATACAAACTTTCTTCTGTATCACTGCAAAGCTTCCTTACTGCTGCTCACTGGATATTAATACGTTTAACATAACCGAACGCCCCATTGACGCCTTCTGCAATGGCAGCTCTCCTAAGCTTACAGGTATAAGAATATCACTTTCTACGCCAAGTGAAATTAATGAATTCACAACATTCTCTGCACGTTTTTGACTCAATGCGCGATTACGTGCGCTTGAGCCTGAATTATCGCTGGAACCCATAACAACAATGCTGACAACGGTTTCCGTTTTGTCTGCAAGCGCTAACAATTGCTTTATGTCGTTCGCCAGTAGTTCTAGTTTTGCTAACTGTACTTCAGAAAGCGCTTCTTGGTTAGTAGCAAAAAGTACATTTTGTGAAGAAACTTTGTTAACTAGCCGGTTCAATGCGGCCTTTTGGAGCACGGCATTGTCTACCTGATGCGCGGCTTTCACGTTGAGTGAGGTGGTATCAACGCTTAGCATCGAGATCCCTGGAATCGCACTAATCTGCTGAGTAAGGTTAATTGCGGTTGGAGTAAATACGGTGCCAGTAATTACAAAGCTACCGTTTTCACCTTTTTCCATTGATATGTTTTCTGACTCGCTAAGCGGATAGTCGCTCACCAACATACTAAGTTTGCGCTCGACTACGCTTGGCTTTAAAGATACAAAGGGTTCTTCAATAACGGTGACCCTTTCTGTATCGATGCCATTTTCACTAAACCAGCTCTCGATGCTGGTGGCGATGGGGTCACGAAGCACTTTAGCATGCACGTTTCCGTTAGAAATATAAGTGTCGGTTACGATGATTCCCGGTGGGGGAGTAAGCTCGTGCAAATCACTTTTCAAAATGCTTAGTGACAATCGCATAAATGACAACACAGCTAGACCCAAGAAAATCGCTAGAAGTACCACAGCGCCTATTAAGCGCTTAGATTTCTTACCTTCGCCTTCTTTTCTTTCGCTTATTAAGCAATCGGAAAGAATAGTCTCGCATCCATCGAAGGGCGCATTGTCGCCTTCATAATTAAGTAGTGGCTGCTGATAGAATTGATGAAAGTCTTCAAGCGCTTGCTGAAGTTTTCCGCGTACCTCAGGAGGAATACTTCCAGTGACCGCTGCGACCAACAGTGCTTGCGGTCCAATTTTTATTAGCAGCGTGAAGTCTTCCGTTTTTATTTCACCAAGCTCGTTTTCTGACTCGGTACTGGTTACGCCAAAAGCATCTGCCACAAAGTCATTAATGGCCACTAGCATTGAGGAAATTAGATCGGCGTCTTTTTCTTTATCAGGATCTGAAGAAATACTATGAAGAAGCGTGCCGGTCTCCCGATGAATAACCAGCAATTGTTGAACTTGATATTGGTAAATCTGTGAAGCGACGTATTCAGAATATCTGATCCCAGATTGCCAAGCTTTGAATCGCCAGGACACACTTTTGGGGCTTAGGCTGTTTTCTATAAGCGCGTTGGTTCGCTCAACAAACTCAACAAGAAATGAAGACACTGCCTTTCTTACCAGCGTGCCAACTAATGGGTAAAGCGTGCCGACAATCTTATCGCTATTAGCTTCTATAGAGCGGTGCAGCGATTTTTCAACAAGAGGAACTAAGACTTTGTTGACCGAACCGTCCTTTGTTTCGCGATCAAATAGCGCTTCGGAAACCACGTTGGTCACAATGCCTTTCGCATCGCGATTCAGTTTCTCTTGAACGAACTTGTCGTCCCGTCCGATAAGTAGCTCTCTGACTTTGTCTAGAGAGTTGTCCGACAGCTCAGACGGCGGCACTTTTTCAGTCATTAATTAATGATCTGTGGCGAGGTTGGTGGCCATAGTCGAAAGTAAGTTTGCCAGCGTTTTTCTGTCAGTTTTACTTTCTGATAGCTCACTAGTAACCTGCTGGAGCTTTTCTAATAGCTCTTGGTGTCGCTTACTAAATAAATTATCTAGCGACTCAAGTTCTTTTACTACGTGGGCTTCTAACGCATCGTTATCGTTCTTAGCTGCGGTCTCGGCTATTTCTAGCTCACTTTGCAACTTGTCAGTAGTATTTTGAAGCTGCTCTTGGACGTTACTATGATTGTCATTTGCACTGGCTAACTGATTAGATAATTCAGTGATCTGTTGATCGATAAGCTTACGTATATCATTAAACTGATTATCAAGATGCGTATTCAGTTTAGTAAAGCTGTCGTTGACCCGTGATTCCAAAGCAGAGAGATCTGCACGGAAAGCACGGTTTGTTTGACCAAACAAAATTTCTCTAAGTTGAGCAAGTTCGTCTGCTGGTTGAGGCGCGCCTTCAGTTTGAGTTACGTCTTGCGCTTGCTGATCCTTCGGCTTCTTGTCCGCCATAAAATGTCTCCGGAAGGCGCAGGTCTTTGCATTGAACACGCAAACGAGCTGCAATCACATTTTTGTCTGTGCTAATAATTATGCTTGTTACTTTATACAATAGCCGCTAATCGTGAACTTTAAAATACGCTAAAAGCATAATTGTGGTAAATACCTACACAAAAACCATATTTTATTCAGTAAGTTGATCTCGCGTTTGATTCCAAATGACGTTGCGGGATGGCTCCTCAAAACACCGTTTTTCCCCTGCGTGTCTTAAATAACCCCGAACCACCATTTTTCGCTTACATGTTAGTGCTAATCAGAGCACTTTTATTTATGCGCAGAGTTAAACGATAAAAGACCAGAAAACATGTGCGTATGAGTGATCTATTCCCTTTTTCTAGATTAAAAATTACAAAGGGAAAAGAGTCGACATCATGAAGAAGTGTAACCAAAGCAATATAGCTGTAATAGGAGCGGGACCAACGACGCTGTACTTTCTTTGCGCATTGCTAGAAGCAGATGATGTTCCGCAGTCGATAGTGATATTTGAAAAACATGCTGAACCAGGTAAAGGGACGCCATTTAGAAAAGAAAACGCCAGCCCCAATTTACTTTCCAACTTAAATGAAAATGAAATTCCAGCGCTTAACGTTTCTTTTTCCTCGTGGGCTCGTGACGTGTATGGCGAAGACAGCGTTTCAACAGCACCAAATGCTTTTATTACGTGCACCGACGATTCTGACAGTTCAGAAAGTCAGGTCATTCCAAGAGGTGTGTTGGGAGAGTATTTAAGTTTTTGCTTTAATCGAGTGGTGCAGAGTCTTAAAGAGTCTGGTTTAGACGTCACTTTAAAAACTCGCGCTGCGGTTAGAACCATTGTTTTGGAGAACCATCAATTTAGCGTTGAAACGGACAACGAAAGGCTCTCAGGTTTCACTCATGTGGTGGTCAACATGGGCAGTGACTTATGTGCGACAGAGAAACTTGATGATGCGCTATGGGCTTATCCTCCTAGGTATTACATGCACGAAGATAAAGCGGAATTTATAATAGATGGTATGTCGTTGACGGCTATTGACGCCGCTCTATCAATAGCTAGAACTAAAGGGCAGTTCTATCGTGATGCTGGTGGTATGAAATACCGAAGCAACCAAGAATTTAAAATTGTTATGCGCTCACGTACGGGTGTGTTTCCAAAAGTTTGGTATAACAGTGATGTTGTTGCTGATTATAAGAAAAAATTGGATGCAGACAGTGCAATTAACGTTAGTGGCGTGGAAAGCTTCTTTCGCCACAAGTTGTTGCCTATTTTTAAACAAAGCATGCCCAAAATTTATCAACAGATAAAAAACATGTCTTTTGCTGAAAGCCTCACCTTTCTAAATCAGCGTAAAGGACAAACCCATCCTATTTTAAAGCTTAAAGCCGAATTACTTTCTCTGGCCGATACAAGCCGTCAATCAGACTGGCCCGCCGTTATAGCGGCAGGTATAGATTACATTCAGCAAACTCCGTTGTTACTTAATGACTTTCTAAGCAATCATCACGATATTAAATCACAGCTATCAGCGAGCTTTGCTTCGATTCCACTAGAAAGTGCAAATTGGATCATCGCACTCTATGACAGTGGCGTACTCAGTTTCGAAAAGACTGAAGGCAAAACGTTAAGAGAAGATGAGGATGCAGAGGCAGTTAAAATTGACGCTAAAGGGGTAATTGAGTGTGAAGATAAACTTGCGAAACTTAGGAACTTGTTAGCTTTTGGCGAAGCAAGTAATGAAAGGGGAAAATGCAATAACAGCGATGAATGGTCGGTCGCTGAAAATCACGAGCTACTGCTTAACGGTAAGTCTACCCACATTTATATAGGCTCAGCTTTCGTGACACCTTGGTACATTAATATTCCTGGTCTAGATACATGCGCTGATTTTGGTAAGCAAATCGCGCAGCAGTGTGCCCAAGCGTATGTCTATGAAGAAGCGGTAGGTGAATAATGTTACTCTTTGCGAGTGTTCTCTTTGCGCTTTTTAGCGCAGTAGAGATAATAATATTTCACTACTGGGGCTTAAGAACAATCACCCAGTTTTCGAAGCGCTTTTCTTCTCATTTCATGATGAGCATATCGGTAGTAGTGTGCCTTTTTCTCATTCACCTTATAGAAATTGCCTGGTATAGCTTGATGATGTATTTCGCTTATGAAATATGGGGCGTAAGTGGATTTCAAGGCGACGTAAGTTTATCCATCGATGATTATGTTCATATTGCCGCCAGTAGTTTTACGACTTTAGGTAGTTTGACCCACACACCTCACAGCGAGCTAGCAGTAATTATTGATTCAATCTCCCTAGTTGGTTTTATGATGCTTACGTGGTCGGCAACCTATTACTACAATATTTTTTCCAACTCTGAACTTCGCGATAATTAAATTAGATGAATGCGATCTTAATAATGCTGGTTGCTTTTGTTTTCGCACATAGGTAGGTAGAATGCGCATCGCCTAATTTCAAGGCGCTTTTTTGACCACGTTTTTGCAGATAAGAAAAGGTAACGCAGTGCTAATCACCCCCTTCAACCGCAAATTTTCTGTCGCTCCAATGCTGGATTGGACAAGCAGTTCTCCTCTAGCCCTTTAAATACAAAGCTTTAAGCAATATTCCCTCAATATAATTCCACCTATTAGTCCCCGCGTTAATGCGAAAGTGTCGCAAAACTATGTTAATAAAACCTTCGATGATTACAACGAAATACTATTCCATTGTATAGTGTAGGAAGCTAGGGGCGTAATTCTTCCGAATCAAGAAAATGATCGTAGCGGTTACGAATTTTTGATTTTAGCGAGGGGTAGCTAGCGAAGTTGTTAACGATAGACTCAAAACTACACCCAGCTTCAATCAAATCCGTTTGGCAAAGTGTGAATAGGTTAGTGAGCAAAAAAGGAATAATGATTGGAAGTTGCTCTTTTGTTTGTGCATATGAATTATTTAGGATCGCTATGTCCGTCCTAAACTGGTTGAGAGTAAAAAGTTGCCCTTCACCTATCCGTTGGAATCTCTTCTTAATGGCGTCTGTATTTGGGTCTATTGTATCTTCTTTACACGTAAATAATTTCGACGTATCGAGCGTTTTGTCATTGTATTGCTTGACCAAAATATCACGGTGAAGCTGTACATTAGATATGTTATCGACATTGTAAGCCTTCTTTGCCCAACTACGCTTAACTGATTCAATCACTTTCTCATTACTTGGACTAAAGTATTTATTCCCTTTTTTCGTGTACCAAGATGGAAGTATATGGCTCACTATTGAGTGCTCATCTGACTCATACTCCAATTCTAGAAAAAGTTCGAAACAAGCGCTCCAAAACATAATCATGTTGATAACGTATATAACTCTGAAACTTGAATCTTTAAATGTTAGGTCTGTATCACCTAAATACAGCCATCGTTTGAGAAAATCTTCGGCCGACGAGATGTTCTTTGTGGAACGCACGAATAAAACTTGCTCGCGTTCCAAAATGCAGTGAGCGTTAATGAAGTCCCAGAAAGTAGTCAATCGATCAGGTTTATCGCTGGTATGACGTAGCATGAAGACAGCGCTCTGAACGTGGTGCCAACCTCCAATAATGTCATCGTTACTACTATTGTAGCCTGGATAGCCTGAGGGAAACTCAAACCCCAGATAAGATTGTAGTTTTTCTGGGTCAAGCTTATCAGCACGAAAGTCTCTGAAAATTTGAAGGTCGTGGGTGATACTTTTATTTCGTTTCGTTTTTTGGGCAACTTTTACTAAAAAATCTGATTCTGACTTAATTGAATTAATTGCTCTCAAAGTCGTTCCCTGAAACTGGTTGAACAGTAATCCCTTATCTAGTTCTCGATTAAATAATTTCACTCAAATGTCCCTTTTTTCATGGTTGTATTAAATCAGAATACACGTCGAGCAACAAATAAGGAGAAGCTCTAATGTCAAACATCAAACCTACAGACAACTCAGCGAACATGACCAATCGCAATAAAGGTACATCTGGAACAAACAAGCAGTACGACCAAGCGATGGGCCACCGTGGAAAGCAAATTCAACAAAACAGAGGTAAAAAATAATGAGTAGAACATCGAATGACGATAGAAGCGACAGCATGAACCCAAACAACGATGCTTATTGGGATAGCTTGGACAATCACTCTAACCAATTAAACCCAAACCACGAAGAATATCGTGGTGAGGACGACGAAGACTAAAGGTTGTTGAAAAGGGAAGCAGTGCTTCCCTTTTTTGATTGATAATCAACCTCTCAAGTGTCTGTTTTCTTTACAGTTGTTAGTTGAACCGATTTTTTTTTAAAGTCGCTTCCCTTTGTGGCGGTGCTTATAGACGACCTTTGAAAAACGGCCTCTAAATTGCTTCATTGCGCGTTCGCTTTTTTGGAGCGAGTAGTTAAAAATCAAGGAAGTCATAAAAATGATTAAAAAAAGCACATTGATTGCAGCATTATGTATTACCCCTTTCTTTAGTAACTCCGCGATTATTACGCATGGAAATCTTTCGTTAGACACTCAAACCAACATAGTCACTGATTACTCACAAGGTCTTGAATGGCTTCAGTGGGATGAAACCTTGAATATGTCTCTTGCAGCAGCTCGCGACGATTACCAAGCTGGTGGCTGGGAAGTTGCTATGTATGATCAAGTTGAGTCACTTTTAAGCAGTCATTTCGGTGAGTCGCTAGGACAGGTATATCAAGATGGTTCCCATTCTTGGGATTACTCTGAAGGTGAAGCGTTATATAGTAGCTTTTCAGAGTTATTCGGCGTAACAGGCACGAGTTGTTTTGAAGGTAATATTTGGTATGACTGTGTTGGTGATTCGAATGTCTGGTCTTCGGCATGGTTTTATAAGGAGTCCCCATCGACTAGAAATATGCCTTGGACTGTCACAGCCCGCTCAGCGTACTTGAGAGATAGAACAACTAATTCAAACCCACCTAGGGAGTTCGGACAATCGATAGCTCTGAACGACGAGTTTTCTGAATTTTACACGCGGCCTACACAAGGAACGGCTCTAGTGCGTGCCATCTCTGAGAGAAATCAAATTAGCGTAAGTGAGCCTTCAGCAATTTTCTTGCTTCTAGGTGCTTTACCTCTGATATTCCGTCGAATTAAGAAGTAGCTTGATGGGTTGGCGGTGAAAAGTCGTTCACCGCCCAAATAGCTGAGGAGTTTTGTTCTCAGTTTTAGCATTCGCTCTAAAAGACCTGTACCCAGTGCTCCACTCTAGTTAAGCGTCGCGCTAATCTTGGGGCGCATCCCCCAGAACCACTACCTCTCTCTTTTTGTAAAAGTAGTCAGCTAGGTCTAACACGCTTACCAAGGGGCGAGACTTGCGATTTTCTTTCTCGACTTCCATATAGCACAGTTCTTTATAAGCTCCGCTTTTCAGCTTTGCTTCCGCCGAACCAGCTGAGATTTGAAAAAGTTGAGCAGCTTCAGCAAATGGAACAACTGCGCGATTGCCGAGCTGCTGAAAGAAAAAGGTGGCTAGTTGGAGTTTTGACATTGACGCGTTTAGCGTATCCACAGACTGTTCGTGAAGACTGATATCTTGCATGTTTTTTGGGGTACTCAGTTTAGCTGACTTGCTTGCGACTAAATCCTTAGCCACTTGCATCAACGAAATATCACAATCCAATTCCTTCGACTGTGCGAAATACTTTGCCAGATCGGTAAGAAGCGTCTTCGAAGCAGGTTTAGCTGCAAACCAGGTTGAGATATCACTTGGTTGTATACACTCACTATTGAATTGTTGAACCAGCAATGAAAATAAAATGTTTACCATCGTTCAGCCTCTATTTGTTCCGACAGTTAAAAGTGTATTTGGAAAAGCGAGAAATAAACACAACCTCATTTGCGCTTTAGTGAAAATACATATTTCTTTTCAGCTAACCCATCCTTGAAACCCTATTGAAAGTTTGCGTTATTTCTCTGCTAACCATCGTTTATCAAACCAGCCATTCATGGGCGTACTAATCCACCGCCACTGTACACTACGGTGCAACTGGCGATATAAAGAAGTTTGCAATTATTTGACGATCTTTCACTTCCAAACGAAACGCAGCTTCGACAAAATCAAATTTCAATGCATCTTCGCCAGAACCCGTCCAGACTGCCTTGAAAAAACGGAAGAGAAGGCGGTCGCTTTTAGTCATATAGACACTTTCGTCATCCAGCAACAGCAACTCACCATCGTCATGTTTTTCAAAGTCCCAGTATTTTTCGAGCTTTGGGTAATGCTTTAGCATCGAACGAAAGTTAGCCGTATCGGGGTTGGGATCAAAGGTGATTTTTGTTGTGAACATTGGTTCTCTCTAAAATGACATATTGTTGCTAAATGTTAGCGATTAGGCATACACAAAGCGCCTTAAAATCAAAATTGTTTGGAAATTAGTTTGGTGACTATTAGTTGAGAGTTGGGATGTTGTTACTTGAAGTGGAACAATTGAGTTTCGTCGGAAATCAACGCAGCGTTTATGACGGAAGAGCGATGGTTACAGAGGTTTTATAAATAAAGCTAGTAAAAATTGGCTTCAGTAGTTCAAAGTGGTTTGAAAAACTACGGTGGAACAGGCAATGAAGGTATGGCATAGGCACTCTTGAGGCTCATGTTACGTGCTTCCCGACTTAGAGCTTTTCAACGTTACTCAGACTGAGTTTAACTCTGAAAGTAAGGATAGCAGGAAAAAGGTTAAAGTGATTTTGTTTGATCTCCTTAAGTGTTCATTCGTTTAGGCTGTACATTAGTAGTGGTCGATAAGAGGATTAGTCTTCAATTGTAAGTATTTGCATTTATAAAACCTAAGGTGTATAAAAAACAACCAATCTTGATTTTTGTGCTAAGGGAATAGCTGATGATATATATCAAACGAACTACAGTAATTGCATTGATATACCTTATTTTTGGATGTTCTGGAGTGTATCACAAGCCTGATGTAGGAGATTTTGATGTTAGAACGACACCTTCTTTTTCACTTCTTGAAGCCTCTAAAGCGACTAATACAGTAATCGATGACAGTAGTTTCGATTTAACTGATAGACAGGTCTATAAGTTTACTTATTTATTACAAGATACTATGAGGAAAAGAGTAGACCACGGTAGAAAGTGGGAAGAAGGTTTGTCTGCTCTCCAAGTCGTTTTTGCTGCATTCGCATCAGCTTTTTCAGCTTCTACAGGAGTTCATCCCGACGTTGTAACAACATTAGCTGGATTGAGCGCTCTTACTCCAGATATTGAAAATATTATAAATGCTGGAGGAAAAGCCCGTGCCTATTCACAGGCATTAGACTTGGTGGAAAAAGCAAATGCAACCTATGTTAGGAGCAGAGCTGAGGTAGCAAGTAGCAAAGATGATCTAATACCAAAAGAGCAACTTTCTCCTCAAGGAGCGCAGTTATTCGTAAGCGTTATGGCGACGCTAAAAATCATGAGGGACTCACTTCTCGAAACTATACCTGATCAAGAAGATATTGCGAAAGCAACAGGGAACTACGAACTATTTAGACTAAATACCAACAATGTAGATATAAAAGTTGACTCCTCTAAAGCCAAATTTGTTGACACTATTGGAGATACCAGTCCATTTAAACTGAAAAGCGAAGCGCAAAATTATCATAAAGTGACGTTATCACTTATTAAAGGTAAAGAGATAAAAAGGTGTTCCTCTAGTGCCGAAAGCGTCGCTGTCGTTAGTTGTACAGGTGATAAAGTTAATATAACACCGTTACAAGAAGGTAAAACTAAAATAACAGTGGTTAATGATTCAGGAAACATCGTAAGTGTGACAGCAGCTATCTCGATTTTTTAAAAAGGAGAGAATGATGAAAGAATTGGCTTTGCTAATGATTGTTTTTCTTACGGCGGGATGTGCAACTCACGTTTATTATGTTGAACAAGCTTCCAGTCAAGAAAAAGTAGACAAAGAGAGTATAAATATTTTCGTTGATGCATTTGGAAGTATTTATCCCAAAAGCGGCTTAGATTCGAATATCGCGAAGAGTATTGATAAATATGATGGTTTATATGAACTCATAATTTCTGAAGAGTTTGATTGCACTTCAATTAAAGCCTCAACGGAAGTGGAACAGCTCTGCACGATAAAGGACAAACAAAAAGCCCTTGACCATTGGCGTATTGTGCAAAATAAAATATGGAAGAGTAGAGCAAAGCATATTTATCAGTCATTAATCGGAACTGAACGCGAGTTAATAGTTTTGATTCATGGATACAACAATAACTTTAATGAGAGTAGTAATAATTTCGAACTATTCAAAGAGCACATTTCCAAATATGCAGAGCCAGAGTCGAGAGAGTTCCTGTTTGTAAACATTCACTGGGATGGTTTTGAGGGGAACCCTATCTCAGGAGCATGGAGCAGGGCACAAAGCTCTGGGCCTCTGGTTGGATTTCAGTTACGACAACTATTTAACTTGCTGGCAGAGCAGTTTGTAAATAACGGGATTAATCCCCCGAGTTTGAAAATATTTACACACAGCTCGGGGGCATTCATTGTAGGGGGATTACTCGGTAATCCCTATTATGCCTTACCTAATCTACAACAGCCTCAAGAATCTGAATATAAACTGTTTAGAAAGTATCGTAAGGGAGAACCATCAGATGGTTTATACAGAATTCCAACCTTCTCTTCTGTCACAGTTGGAATGATTGCAGCGGCTACTCCGACATCAACTTTTAATGTTCCTTCTGACAAAGAAGAACATAGAGTAGGTCTACTAGCACCTAATAGCTCTCTTGTATTCTCAATTAATAGTCGAGATATTGCCTTGGGCAAGCTATTTAGAATAAGTAACTTATCCTTTTTGGGAGCCACGGGAGCAGGTGCCGACAAGAAATTGTTTTGCAGGTATCTATCTGGAATGCCAGAGGCTAAACAAAATGTATTATCTGTAAATGCAATTGAGTTTGAGGATAAGGAAGCTCCTTGGTACAGCGTTTATGATGAGCATAGTCTTGGAGGCAACGGCTACTTTGCAAGGATTGAAGAAACAAAGAGTTTCTTTGATTCTGTTTTAAATGAGAGGCATGAAAAGAGAAACTTAATAAATTGCAACTAATTCAGCGTAAAACTACTTTTAGCTTTGTAATATTGAAAATAAAGCCAGCTAAAAGCTGGCTTCAGTAGTTCAAAGTCTTTTGATGAACTTTGAAACACTACAATTGAACAAGTGATGGAAGTGAGGCAGTAGTGCACTTGTAAGTACGTGATGTGTGATCTCTGACTCAAAATGTTTCAAAACTGAAAAGTGGGGAGTAAAATAAACACCCGCGACTGTTCTGTACCTTTCCTCCAAAGCCATCATCAAATCCATGCTTAGCAGTAGAAACTCAGTTTGCGCTGCATAATTTCTCACGTAATAGATATACGAGCCTTCGCTCTCGTATAAAGCAATGTAGTCCTCATCATCTGAGATGCAACGCTTTGGCTGTTCAATGAGCGATAGGTGTGTCATGTCTTATTTCCTTTTCTAGTTAGTCTTATCTTTTAATAAGTCAGTAATAGGGAAATTTTTCTGATAGGGAGACTAAGTAATTATGAATAACAACAAAAAGGAAAATTCATGACTACAAATACATACCTATGCTCTGCAATCGTATCCGAAGTTTTTAATAACCTAGCAAATGCATTTATGGCTTATCGAGATGAGTTCGATGGAAGTCAGTACAAAAACAATCAGCATATCGAAGACGTTATTATGAATGTCATTTTGCAAAATCACATCGTGTCGAATCCTGCACATTTTCCCGTGATACGTGAACTCATCGGCGTTGTACTAAGCGAACCGGAATTTTATGCGGAATGGACAGAAGATGATTTAGTTTATTTCTCAAAACAGATGAGGTTGGACTTCCACACAGAAAAAAAAGAGGAGTTTCCCATCTAGGAGCCTAGTTACTTCCAAGGACAAAACAGGAGTAACAAAATGCAAGGCTCAACACCATCTATCATTAGAAAATATTTACGACGCTCTAGGTCGCCATTTGAAGGAGATGACTCAACAATCCTATTGTTAGCAAACTTTACTGCTGAACCAACTGGCGTTGTTTTGGATTATCAGCGATATATTTATTTACATCGCGATAGTGTCGGCAGATGGCTGGGGATATCAATCAGTAATTCTCTTGAGCAGGAAATGGATGACGGAGGTGGTAAATACCGTCAGGGAAAAGGTGCTCTGTCTGTACTGCTTTCTTACCATGATGAAATCACAAACTTTCTTCGAAATTTTTCTGGTGATGTGGAAAGTATTTTCGGTATCGATGCTGAAACATGGATGATCGCGTGTAAAGCGCGATGGCGAAAGCTTACACGCTGATCTTAATAGCCTCCTAGATGGAGGCTTTTTTAAGCAATTGACTCATCCTAAGCATCGAAGGCTACAACCTACTAAAAATCTCCAGTAAATAATCAACTGTTTAGGAATAGCTGCTCGTTTTATAGTTAAATTTAGACTTAAAGGTATTTGTAAAATACATCGAAAATCGTTAACTTAATGAGGCATTTAATTTACTCAAAGGACGAAAAACAATGCTAAGAAAAATCATGGGAACCCTCGCTGCAACAGCACTGCTCTCAACTACTGCCACTTCAGTATCAGCTAATTCAATCGAAGAAATTAAAAAAAGAGCTGCGGAAATAAATGAACTTAAAGCATTAGTTCAAAGCGCTGACCCTGCACTTAGACTTGCTGCGATAGATACTATGCAAAACTCTGATGATTTAGCGATGCGAGAACTTGCTTTTTCTGCTGGAGTAAATGCCTCCGACGAATCTGTAGTAGCGTTAACGATTAGAAATAAATTTAGCGAGTTGGATAACTTTATCGTTTCTTTTAATTCTCAGCCAGATAGCGAAGAAGCTAAAACAATTTATCAGAAAATAGGTGGGCGATTAAATGTTAAAATTAAACAATACAATAAAGAAAAAGGTGTCTTTATAAATAATACAAATTATTCAAATAGTACGGGAGAATCCAGTTTGTCCGGTTTGAACCTTTTTCTAGGTACGAGATATTGTCATGGCCACTTAAGGTTGGCAGACGACTTGTTATTCAAAGGAACCATAACTTGCGAAAAGCAACAGTTCCCCGCCACAATAAGCATCTTTTAAAATATAGTCGCTTCAGAAATTTTAATAAGCCCGTTTTTATTCCAGCTAGAGTAAAATTTAACTTTCAAGCGGCGGGCTTTAATACTTCCCAGTTCAATAACTACTTCGCTCTGATTAGGCAATATAGTGCTGCTGGCTGTTGAAATCCATCCTCTTTTTCCTTCCGATTTTTTAGAGGTAAGCACTTCAATATCTTTTATTCCACTGTCATTAGGAAGACTGAGCTTTAGCCCTTCAATATGATTATAATCAGATAACGTGAAATCAATCTCTGCGATATCGCCATTTAAAGTAGTTTCATAGTAAGTCGAAGTGTCGCCATCATTGATTAGCTTTATAGACTTTTGGCTCACTGTTGGAGGCATATTCCAATAAGTCACAATGAAATTTAAATTTGAACCTTTGGTCGGTGCAACTTCGTTAACTTGAGTATCTCCGCCATCAGTAGAAAAAAATGGAGAAACCGTCTCAAATAGTCGATCCATTCTTAGAACTTTGCCTAAGCCTGTTTTATTGTCTATAGATTGCAGCATTCCTACGGGGACACCTCCCGAGAAGACTAAACTCCCACTCATCCCTTTAAAAAACGTTCTTTCTTTTGCTTGTGGCTTGATAGTTAAGTAGATCAAGCCTGTTTCTTGAATAGTAGCACTCATATTTGAGGGTAACCCGTCACTATTTACTGTAGAGACAATTACAGATTTCGCTTTTTCTATATCCGATTGTTTAACCGATATTGCGTTGTAATCTACTCCACATTGGTTAGCAAGAGAGCCTGATACATGACCAACCGATAAATCATAGCCGAACGGCTGCAGCATCTGTCCATCTCCTAACGAGCGAAGTTCGTCACTTCCTTTAACAGTTAGAAACACACTGTTTTCAATTACATGTAGCGGTGAAATAAAGTAACAAAGGTTAAGTCGTTTAACTAAGAAACCTTGTCCAATATCATCACCTTCGATGAAAACTTGGGTGAAGTTATTTGCGTAACCTGAAGAAATGAAAGAAAGAAATAGAAGGGTAATGTATGAGAGTTTATTCATAGCTGATCTTTATTTTTAATCGTCTGCTTTAAAAGAAGAATGAATTCTAGAAGTAAAAACATTAATGCAAATAGTGATGTGATAGCAGCAACAACTGGATCTTTAGTTACGCGACTCCAAATTGAAGGTGTTAAAAGAAGATCTTCGTTACCAAATCTCGTTACGCGTACTCCATCTCCCTCTGATACAACCGAAAAATAAAAGGCATTTTCATCAGTAAAGCGAAGAAACCCTTTTGAAATATATTCGTTGTTCAAGTCTACGATTGTAGCTCTGTCACCAGTGTCTAAGGTGTAAGTTTCGCCTTGATATCTGCCCGATGACATAAAACGGCTTTCAAGTATATTTACCTCGCCTTCCAGCAAAAGAGAGTCTACATCTCGCCCTACATCCTCACCTAAAAACGCTTTGCCTTCAAAAGGTAGCACTATGTCTTTAGATAGATTAACAAGTAGTTCGAGGTAACCTGAGAGGGGGGTGGTAGCGTCACTACTTTCAAGAGTTCCAGAGTGTTTCAAACTCTTTGCTGAAATCAGGATTTTATGTTGTCCAGCACTATTAACAGCGGTTATGCGCAGTTCTGTACCAGATGCAAAAGTGAAATATCTTTCGCTAGAAAGAGTTATGGGTTCTAGAAAAAGCTCTTCTGCTACTAGAGTACCTGAATCAAAATACCATTCGTTTATATCAGAGCTCGTCGTGTTTATTGTAAGCGTTTGCGAGTGCCCTTTTACGCTATAAATATTCGTTCTATCACCTAGTAGAATAATGACCGCAACAATGCCAATCGTTGCAATTAGAAAATAACCCGCGTTGAGTCGCTTATCTCGCAAAGAAAGTATTGCGGTTACCCGCTCTATTGAAAGTTTCATTTATTCTTCAAAAGTGTGAACTGTGTTGCAGGTAGACTTCTTCCATTTTTTCTTCTAACAATTTGCACATTGTAGTCTTCGTCAACTAGAGACAGAGCAGGCACGGAACAAATAGTATCAAACGACGTTCTCTTACCATCTTCAATTCTAGCGCAAGTCGCCTTTACCCTTGTACCGTCGTTTGATTTTAATTGCATAAAAACTTCACTTCTTCCAGAACTAATCATAAAGAGAACATCAGAGCCGCTCTGCGGTTCAGCTCTAGATGAAAGTAAAACGTGTTGGTAGCGCTGATCTTCGCAACTGCCAGTTGTTGCTAATGGTGCTAGCTGGTTCTGATTAAAGCTAGAGAGAATGTCTTCAAACTTTGTAGGGTATTCTAAAGATACGGTTTGAGAGCTTGGTTCAATATCTGCCTGAAGTTCGTAATCATTTTCAGATACATATGCCCCGTCTATTGAAGATACTTTAAAGCAAAAGTGACTCACTTCATGGGAAGTATTTAGAAGAAAGCCTGTGCTAGCAAGTGCACTAGAATACATAGCGCCAACAAGAATATTGCCCGATACGGGAACATTAGAACTGAAGTGCTCATTAAAATCATTTGATGGAGTTGCTACTCTTTCCGCACATACAGTGCTAGACGCAAGAAGAAAAGCAAAAAAGGTGTGTCTTATTGTTATGGCCATTTCGTCAACTTTCCTTGTTCTCGATTCTTATAACTATTACACAAAAAGCATATAAAAATAAGTCCAAACAATAATATTTACTCTATAACTAATAGCCTCCTTGCGGAGGCTATTTCAAATACAAAAAACTCGGAATATCGCAGTCTTTCCCGCTGTCAGCCAGTCACTTTTAGATTTTACCTCTCTATCAATACCCCTAATCGCATTGATATCCTTGTAAAAAGCCAATATCTTCGAACCGATTGTATCGGGGAGTGAAGATTAAAGCCTGGTTGCGGGTGTTACCAAACCCACCGCCCGCTGGGGTTATGACTACATTTTTGAAATTGACCAATGACTGTTCGATAGCTTTTTAAGAGATATTGTGTCTCCCGCTTTAACCCCAAATTTCTTTACAAGTGCTTTTAGGGCTGTTCTATTGCGAAAACGGTGATACGTACTGCATACATCGCTACCGAAGGTTTCTCCATCACCTATATCCAGCAGCAACATATGTCCATGCTGTTCCTCACCACTTGCGCCAATATACCGACTCTCAAATTTGTCTAGATTGCCTCTTAGGTTTATGTAGCCGTTTTTGATAGCGCCTTGTGTAAGAGTAATAAGTATGTTCATTTTTAGTTCCTGCTTATGAGTTGTGTTGATATTGGTATTTAAATACTCTTGCGGCGGCGTTGCTAAAAAAGGTGTAATTGGCGCTTGGACTTTAAAATCAATCGGATGGAATAAGTTGGTCTACAAAAAATCCACAAATGTAGAGATGTCCGCACTTAAACAAAAGTTAGCTTTCGTCGATGAAAGTTACGCTGTGGCAAGCGATGTCCGTAAAATTACCCAAATAGAAAACAATAAATGGATTGAAGATAGTGTTTTATCTAGCGAGGACAGAAGGGCAATTATCAAAAAACAGAGAGAAATAAAAAGGAGCTTGGGACGTCGAATAGGGCGTGTCGTACACGGTGAGTACGAAGAATTAGAGCAAAAAATTATCGATGCAGATAGCAAGATAAGCGCTTTAAATAACATTTATAAGCGAGTAAAGCCTCTCTCCAAAAAAACAATATTACAGTTTAACCATCGTTACGATGGATTGATTGAAACGTTTTTCGAAGCGCTAACTGAATCCGAGCGTTTGCGATTTAAGGTACTTGTTGATGGTGACTTAGTTAGTTTTGGTGAGTCACAAAAGTTTCTATCGCCGACTGAGCTTAATACGAAGCTTAAGCCCTACTTCAGTTCTCCTAAATTTTCGGTTGAAGAGGTTATTTGCTCTTTAGAGAATTCAATTCGAAAAAACGAGTTGGCAGAGAAGCAATCTATTAAACACTCCCAAAAAGACAGAGCTGCACTAGCAGCTTACAAGATAAGAAAAACAAAACATGCGCTAAAAATTGTCAAAAGAATCGAGCACCTCGATAACGTATATGGCAAAAAACTTAAAGGTGTGAAGACTTTCATAAAGACTGAAAAGGGGGAGCTACCTTGGCCTAAATATTTACTGGGTAACTTTAAGGCCTGTTCTTATAGCGGAATTTCAAGTTTTAACGCCATATTGAACAGTAATACAGTAGCGCTTCCGCATATAAACGAAGTTCCATTGCTCCAATTTGGGAGCATGTTTTTGTTCAGTACAGATATATCGATATTTTTTGATATAAGGAAGGTGTTATCAGCTCACGAATTTAATAAGTTTCGAGCTTTTAGTCATTATGAGTCCAAATTGAGTAAAGAGTATCCAGTGAAGAATTCTATAGGCTTTCCTTATTCATATTTCAACATATGAACGCGAGAACTTTTGAGCATAAATCAGAGGCGCGATGAGTGACGTGGAGGTTGAATAAAAGTAATGCTAACTTGCGGAAATAATTATTAAATTCGAACACACGGTATTCAGTAAAATCTTAATCAAGATTAAACTTTAGTATATAGTGTGAGCAGTAAATGAGTAGACAAGGAAAGTTGTATGGTATTCACAAGCAATTTTGAGTTTCTTAAAGCACACGGAGTTTGGTTTTATAACCTTGCAGCAAGTGCTGAGCGCAACTTCTCCTCAGATCCCAATACAACACTTATTAAAATGCGCCAACTCGGCGAAGCCATTGCCCAAAATATTGCAGCCCGTGTGGGCGTTGAGTATGGCAACGATATCAAGCAAGTAGATTTACTCCGCGATATAGATTACTCACTTAGATTAGATGAAAACGTTCGAGACGCTTTTCATACTTTAAGAAAGGTAGGGAATACAGCAACCCACGAATTTGATAGTAGCAGCCACCGCGATGCCCTGAAGTCGATGATGGTAGGCCACGCGCTTTCCATGTGGTTTCACAGCACATTTGGAGGAGACAAGGCCAAAGGCTTTAAAGTTTCCAAATTTGTGAAACCTGAAGATCCCTCCGCTTACGTTAGAGAAATAGAAGAGCAGTTAGAACAACTCAAGATTGAAGCTCAACGTACATCAGACCGCATAAAAGTTGCAGAAAAGCTTAGTCAAATCGAGCATGAAAAAGCCGAGGCTGAGCGCCTTCGTGCAGAGCGGATGGCTGAGGAGCGTGAGATATGGGAACAATTGGCGCATGAGCAAGAAGAGGCGCTTGCCAACTATCGAGCTGAAGTTGAGCGTGAAAATAAAGTCAACTTTGACCATTTCAAAGCGCAACCAAAAGAGCAGCAGGCCGCCGAGCTTCAACGCATAGAAAAGTCCCACTTTGAAATGGATGAAGCGGAGACCCGTGTCATCATTGATCAGCAACTTATTGATGCAGGTTGGGAAGCTGATACAGAGAACTTACGCTATTCCAAAGGCGCTCGGCCAGAACCCAATAAAAACCGTGCTATTGCAGAGTGGCCCACAGATTCTGGGCCAGCTGATTACGCGCTCTTTAACGGTACAACGCTGGTGGCTGTTGTCGAAGCAAAGAAAAATGCCAGGAATGTATATGGCGCTATCGACCAGGCCAAACGCTACGCTAAAGGTATAGCATCGTTAACTGGTGATATTGAAGTGACAGAGTACGGCGAGTTTAAAGTGCCGCTTACTTTCGCAACCAATGGTCGCTCGTATTTAAAACAATTGGAGCAAGAAAGCGGGATATGGTTCTTAGACGTTCGTGATACCACTAATCGCCGCAAAGCGTTGAAGGGCTGGTACTCCCCGCAGGAGATTAAAACCTATCTTCGCCAGACGCCTCAGAAAGCCAATGCACAACTTGATGAGATGGGGTTTGAATACGAACTTCAGTTACGTGACTATCAGAAAAAAGCCATTCAAAGCGTTGAGCAAGCTATTAAAGATGAAAAAGAGCGTGCGCTTGTAGCAATGGCAACCGGAACAGGTAAAACAAAAACCTGTATCGCGCTGGTGTACCGTCTTCTAAAAGCCGAACGTTTTCGCCGAATCCTGTTTCTGGTAGATCGCAGTGCTCTTGGCGTTCAGGCCACAGTTGATTTTGGTGAAGTGCGTATGGAAAACCTCAATACGTTTGCAGATACTTTTGACGTATTAGGAATGGAGCCAGAAAAAAATCCAAAACCCACACCTGATGACGACACAAAAGTACACGTGGCTACAGTACAGGGTTTGGTTAAGCGTATCATGTACCCATCAGAAGATGCCTCTAGGCCAGGAGTAGGGCAGTATGATTGCATTGTTGTGGATGAGTGCCACCGTGGTTACTTGTTAGACCGAGAGCTAAGTGAAACAGAAGTAAAGTTTAGAGACCAGCAAGATTATGTTTCAAAATATCGCGCTGTAATAGACTACTTTGATGCATTCAAAATTGGGTTAACGGCAACGCCAGCCTTACATACCACCGATATCTTTGGCGACCCAGTATTCTCTTACAGCTATACCGAAGCAGTAATTGATGGTTACCTAGTTGACCATCTACCTCCTGTAAGAATCCATACCAAACTCAACACTGATGGTATTCACTACAATGTGAATGAAGAAGTGCAGGTTTACGACCCACAAACCAATCAACTTGAACTCATTCATACACCTGATGAGCTCGACTTTGATGTTGCGCAGTTCAACAGAAAAGTAATAGCACCAGAGTTTACCAAAGCGATAGCGAAATGGTTGATAGAAAGTGATTCAATTGACCCATACTCTCAAGAGAAAACACTCATCTTTTGTGTAACTGACAAACACGCTGATGAGATGGTAGAGGCGCTGAAGGACGCGTGTGAGCATTATCACGGGGCCGTTGACGATGACGCAATCATGAAAATAACGGGGGCATCCGATAAGCCGCTCCAGCTCATCAGGCGTTATAAGAATGACCGTCTCCCCAATATAGTAGTCACTGTAGACCTGCTGACCACTGGCGTGGACGTGCCCTCCATTTGCAACCTGGTATTCATGCGCCGCGTGAACAGCCGAATTCTTTACGAACAAATGTTAGGCCGTGCTACGCGTCGCTGTGATGACATCGCTAAAGAGCGGTTTCGTATTTACGATGCTGTAGACATTTACAAGCAGCTCGAAAAAGTGAACACCATGAAGCCCGTGGTCACGAACGTAGACATTACCTTTAGCAAACTGGAAAGCGAGATTGCAGAGGGTAGAGACAGCAAACTTCAGGAACTCGCGAGAGATCAATTTTTGAGTAAGCTTCAAAGTAAGAAGCGCTACCTTACTGAAACTCAGCAAAGCGAATTCGAGCGTATTGTTGGAAAGCCGCCTCAGGAGTTTGCGCAAGAATTAAAAGCAAAGCCTGTGCAGGAAGTAGCAAATTGGTTTTTAAATAATCCAGGCTTAGGCGAGCTGCTTGATATGAAAGTAAAGGGCACGGGTGGGTTTAATCGTATTGTGGTATCTGAGCATGAAGACGAGGTGCTCGATACCTCAACAGGTTATGGCAGCGGCCAAAAGCCAGAAGACTACCTAACCGCCTTTAACGACTTCGTGAATGCTAACAGTAATAGAATGGTTGCAATTCAAACAGTCATTCAACGTCCGTGGGAATTAACCCGTGAAAGCTTGAAACAATTAGCATTAGAACTTGAAAAAAACGAGTTTAGAGAAGAAGATCTCAAAGCGGCATGGAAAGAAGTACGAAACGAAGATATCGCTGCCAGAATCATTGGTTACATTCGCCAAGCCGCAATAGGTGAAGCCCTTATCCCATACGAAGAACGAGTAGATAGAGCATTAGATAGAATACTTGCAAGCCAGCCGTGGAAAACACCGCAGCGGGACTGGTTAAGCACTATTGCCAAACAAATGAAAGCTAACATCATCGTTGATGAAGCCAACTTGAATGAAGGTATTTTCAAGCAACGGCTAGGTGGAATCAATCGCGCCAACAAACTCTTCGACCAGCCTATCACCGACATCCTCGCCCAGTTTAATCGTGCATTGTGGGTAAACGATGATGATGGCGGCTACACAGATGATAAAGCAACAGCCTGATTTCAGGCTGTGCAACGAACCAAATAAGAGACAGTAGTATGAGTACACAAGATTTAATCAGTAAGTTATGGAATCTATGCCACGTATTGCGTGATGACGGCGTAACTTACCACGAGTACCTGAACGAACTAACTTACCTAATTTTCCTGAAAATGGTTGAAGAAACAGGGCAGGATAATCTCATTCCTGAAAATTATCGCTGGAGCGATATTGAAAACTTTAACGCAGCGACACGTTTAGAAGAATACAAAAAGCTACTTATTCACCTTGGTTCACATGGCTCGCTAATTACAAAAGCGATTTTTGCTGATGCAGCAACATGTATTCGTAAACCAGCAACATTGAATAAGCTGGTAACTGAAATCGACAAGTTAGACTGGTACTCAGCCAAGGTTGAAGGCCTAGGTGACATGTACGAAGGCTTGCTGGAAATCAATGCAAGTGAGAAGAAGTCGGGCGCAGGCCAATACTTCACGCCTAGGGTACTTATCGATGCCATGGTAGAGCTAATGCGCCCAACGCTAGATGATGTAGTGGTAGACCCAACGGCAGGCACAGGCGGGTTTATTATCGCCGCGCATAAATATCTAGAAAAACATAACGATATCTCAAGCCTTTCGGAAACTGCATACGACAAATATCAGCATAAAACCTTCTTCGGCATGGAATTAGTACCCGATACACGTCGCTTGGCAATGATGAACCTAATGCTGCACGACTTGGCAATTGATGATGACAATGCAGGTGTACTTTATGGCGATACGTTATCAAATGAAGGTAAAGCTTTACCGAAAGCCTCGCTTATTTTAGCCAATCCGCCTTTTGGCACAAAGCAGGGTGGGGGCGTGCCTACCCGTGACGACTTGGTACATTACACTAGTAATAAGCAGTTGGCCTTTCTTCATGCCATGTACCAAACCATGCTTAAGCCTGGCGGGCGAGTTGCAGTAGTGCTTCCTGATAACGTATTGTTCGAAGGCTCCACAGGCCGCAAGATACGTAACGATTTGATGGAAAAATGTAACCTGCATACCATCCTTCGTTTGCCGACAGGTATTTTCTATGCGGCGGGCGTAAAAACAAATGTGCTGTTTTTCGACAAGCCAAAAGATGTGAATCAAGACACAGATAACACTCAAAATGTTTGGGTTTACGATATGCGAGCGAACATGCCGCAGTTTGGCAAACGCACAGTCTTGACCAAAGCTCATTTCGATGAGTTTTATGAGGCAGTAGGCAGCGACCTTACTCAGGTTGATGAGGCACAACGACAAGCCTTTATCGATAATCATCAAAACGGCAGTGATGTGGGGGATGTCGATACCTGTCGCCTACGTAAATTCACTCGTGAAGAAATTGCTGCGAAAGAAGATTCCTTAGATTTGGCTTGGATTCGAGACGATAGTGTTGAAGATGCTTCTAAACTGCCTGAACCAGATGTGCTGATTAATGAAGCGATAGAAGAACTGGCGGGTGCAATTACTGATTTGCAGTCGATTTTGGTTGAGTTGGATGTGGCAGAGGCTTCGGAAGAGGTTGTGCTATGAGTGAGTTGCCTCAAGGGTGGGAAATTAAAAAACTTTCAGAAATTGCATCTACGGGTTTGATTTCGGATGGAGATTGGGTCGAGAGTAAAGACCAAGACCCTTCTGGTGCTATAAGATTAATACAATTAGCTGATATTGGAGACGGTAATTTTAAGGACAAATCGTCTCGCTTTATGAATAAAGAAAAGGCTGCGTTATTAAGGTGTACCTTTCTGCAAACTGGCGATGTTTTGATAGCACGAATGCCCGACCCGTTAGGTAGAGCTTGTCTTTTCCCTGAATTAAGGAACGATTGTGTCACTGTAGTAGATATCTGTATCGTTAGGCTAACTCCTGATGACCTAATGGAAAATAGGTTGTTAAAGTATTGGTTAAATTCACCCGCAATCCGAAACCTGATTGATATGCAAGCGACTGGAACTACTCGAAGGCGCATAACTAAGAAAAAATTGTCTGCTTTTGAGTTACCAGTACCTCCTCGTGTAGAGCAAAAACGCATCGCAGACAAACTCGATAGCGTGCTCGCGAAAGTCGAAGCCGCTCAGGCCCGTCTCGACAAAATTCCCGCTATCTCAAAACGCTTCCGTCAGTCTGTGCTTGCTGCTGCAACTTCTGGCGAACTCACCAAAGACTGGCGAGAGGAACATCATGAAGCTTTCAAAAAAGTAACATTAGGAAATGCTGGAGTTATTGTAAAAACTGGGCCATTTGGCAGCGCTCTCCATAAGTCTGAATATATTATGTCTGGGATTCCCGTTGTAAATCCGACTCATATAAGTGAGGGGAAAATTTTTTCGTCTGAAAGTATGACCATAACGCACGACAAGTTTGAAGATTTAAAGGCTTGGAATCTAAAAATAGGTGATGTAATCGTTGGTAGACGTGGTGAGATGGGGCGAGCAGCTGAAATAAAAGAAGAACATTTGCCAATGCTGTGTGGTACTGGCTCAATGATTATAAGAACTGAAGAGTCAGGTATCTCTCCTGCATTTTTAACCATTGCGCTACGATCTCCAACAGCGATTCAATTTTTCGAATCAAACTCCGTTGGCTCCACAATGGTTAATTTGAATCAGAAGATTATCAAAGCATTTGAGATTTATTATCCAAGCGACGAAGAACAATCTGAAATTGTTAGTAGAGTTAATCAGCTATTTGAACATGCCAATACAGTAGAAAAGCAATACAATGCCGCCAAAGCTCGTTTAGACAAACTCACTCAATCAATACTAGCTAAAGCTTTCAAAGGCGAGTTATTGTCAAATTCAGTCGATTCAAAAATCAAATCAATCGAAAGCTCAATTGAGACGCTAAATGCGTGAGCTTGGGATTTGTAAACAGACAGGCAGAGTTTATGAGGGAAGTTCGGGCTCAGGCATACCTGTTGAAGGTCGCTCAAACCTGTTCCCGATAACCTTTCACGAGCTAAGTGTAGATGCACCAACTCACAGTGTTGACGGTTTTCCTCCTCTACTGTTTCGAGAAGACAGCTTCGATGCTATTACTAAAGTGCGGCGTGGCCGAGTTTTAATGCTGTCTAGTGAAATACAGCCTAAATTCAGGCGAGTGTACGAACGTATCAAAAGAGTATTGAAGCTAGTTTAACGGGTAGTAAACCTTTTGAAGGCACTCGTTTCTGAAAGTTTTTATAGAATACCTCGCGCTATTCAGTACGGCGTTATATATATTAAGGATATTTAGGTGTCTTCCAGTCAATTTGTTATTGAACATATTTATTCGGTTTTAGGTGGTGCAGGATTTATAATTACAGGCCTATCTGCTTATCTTGGAAAGTTATTAGCTGATAAATCATTGCTTAGAGAGAAAGCAGGTTTAGAGAAAATCATTAAAAATACGCAAAATGAGCACCAAACTTCGATAAAGCTTTTAGAAAAAGAACTTCAACTAGAGTTGGTAAAAAAAGACCAGTTCCACCAGATATCGAAATCTACTTTTGAAAATATATTCAATAAAAAAATAGATATTTACTCTGAACTTTTAATTATAAAGGCAGAATATGAAAAATTTAAGCATGAAGACGGCTCGTTTGAGTTTATAGATCCGACTTATGAGTTTATTTCACACTTTAAAAAATTTAGAAAAAGTATAGAAGAAAATCGTCTTTATATAAGCAATGAACTGTCAGATAAATACGACGACTGGTATTTAGATGCGGCGACTTATTTTCGGAAAATTGAAGAAATAGAGTTCAATATTCAAGCGCATGCTGGAGGTGAAGATAGCAATAAGGTGAATAGAATGGTTTGGGAAGAGCAAGAGCCTGTAAATCAAGATTTAGTTAATAACACTATTGAAAAAATGGCTTCAATTATTAAGCAAATAGAGATTGATGTAAGAAAAATAAGAGAAAGCGTAAATTTCGTAGAAGTTACTGCATAAATTTCTTCGGCCCAGAGCTACTAGCTAGCTTTTTTCGTAAAAGTTAAAAGTAATAGCGAAAAATATTAGCAAAAACTTGAGTCGGGATAAATTAGTTAGTATATGCTCAAATTTTAATTTGCGCTTGCTGCTAATTTATATGCTTTCGTATCGAAAAACTCTGTCAGTTTGGGGTGAGTGAGGATAAAGCCGCGTGCGTTATCGATGTCGATACCATGGTTACCGAACTTTAAGTAACACCCATCAATAATGGGGTAATAAGTGGAATACTCTATTCCCTTATGATTTGCTACTGCACCTCGTATAATTAGGTCAATCCAATCATCGGTGAGTTCACTTGTTTCACCAGACAGTACACGATTAAGCTCGTCAATAACGCGTTTGAATAATACAGTAATTAATAATTTATTAGCTCCAAAGTCAATTTCAAAGCCAGAGATGCCTTTGTAGACTCTCTCTGAAAAACCAGGACATAAGACATCACCGCCAGATGAATGATTTACCCAATATACGGACTTCCGTATAAACCCTCTTGCTGACTCTAAACTGTTTATAGTGTCATAATTGAGATGCGGTACTTGTCTAGCAGCTCTTGTTTTTGTATCACCGTTCAAGATTAGAGTTTCTTGTGTGCGGTATGTGAAACCACAGTTTTCACAAACTCTGGTTCTTGTAACGCTGAATGAGCAAGTATCGAAGCCCTGTTCAGAAATGAGCGAGGTCTTTGTAGCTTGGAATGCTGACAGCTCAATAGAATCGCATTGTTGGCAGTAAAAACTATCAGTAACCCATGAAGCTTTGTCATCACTACGAATTTCCGACTTTTTTTGTTGCTTAGCGCGTAATATTACCTGCTCGGCTTCTTTTACTAAGGCCTCTGGGTACTGTTTTTCTAAGCCACTCCTGCTACTGATATCGTTAAACACTTTAATAAGCTTATTTAGTTCTGCAAGCTTCTCGATATCGTGTGTATTCTTTTTGATTTCTCGTATTTTTAAAGCTATCTTCTCTAATGCATCCAACATCAATGTTCCTCCCTGATTTCCTTATTTTTATATTAAAACTACGCCGAAGATAACTACATGGCAATATGATTACATCAAATAACACAAATAAGCTTTTTACCCAACGCATGTTATTCTTATCGGTTAATGAGTCATAGCAGGGAGCGCGAATGAGCGATATAAAATTATTCAGAACGTTATCAGGTTCAGTGGAAGAGCTAGCGCCAAAATCAGCGAAGCTTGAACGAGAACTTCAAAAACAAATTGAAATCAATATGGATACCTTTCTCAGTATCCGCTTCTTAGCATCAGAGTTTTCTACATCTAATGGCGGGTGAATAGACAGCTTGGGCTTGGATGAAAACGGCTGTCCTGTAATTATTGAGTATAAACGTCATTCAAACGAAAACGTTATCAACCAAGGTTTGTTCTACTTGGACTGGTTGCTTGATCATAAAGCCGATTTTCAGTTGTTAGTAATGTCTAAGTTAGGGAATGATACGGCTGCAACGATTGAATGGCCTGGCGCAAGGCTAATCTGCATCGCTTCTGATTTTAATCGCTATGATGAATACGCAATTAAGCAGATAGACAGAAATATTGAGTTAATGAGATATAAATATTTCTCAGATGACTTACTGCTATTAGAACTTGTAAATACTCAAGTATCTTCGAGACCAGATGTAGCGGCAGACAATGAAAAAACACCAGTTATCAGAAAAAGTCAGGTGTATGACTGGACTCTAGAAAAAGCTAAGTCTCAATGTAGTCCTCATTTACTAACTTTTTTTGATGAGATATGTTCATACGTAGAGTCTTTGAGCGATGATATTACTCGCAAAGACTTAAAACAGTATACGGCTTTCAAACGAATCAAAAATTTTGTCTGTATAAGCATAGTTCCGAACAAAGACCCTCGCGTACTTTTGTGGTTGAAATTAGATCCAGATACCATTCAACTAGAAGATGGGTTCATTAAAGATATGAGAAATATCGGGCACTGGGGTACTGGCGATGTGGAGATAGAAATAAGAAAAGTGGAACAATTAGTAAGAGTAAAACAGTTAATAACTAAGTGTTTTGAAGAAAGTTAAGCCGTCATCAAATAGTTAAATAGTAATGGATATACAAAACAGTCTTCCCATTTCATTTGCCGTAGTAGGGCGCGAGTGGATTCTAAATGAAACCGGTATTGAACCAGAAGAGCTCCAAAAAATATATGCGGGACCGACAAGCTGTTATGTAAAACAAAATAACATTTATGAAGAAAATGGAAATATATTTGCTGCGGGGACCATTGTCGGCTTTTTGACTGCCGATGACTATTCTCAGCTAAAAAAAATTCAAGCCCAAGTAGACTTTCCTTTAGAGTTTATATTAAGCGCTCCACAATGGAATGTGACGAGTTATCCAATCCTGACAATTCAGAAATCTAACCCTAGAAAAGCTCAAAAAAAATACATACGCCCAGAGTTTAGCCATAACAAAGCGTCACCTATCACACAGAGGCAATACAGCAAGCAAAAACATCCAATATCCAAAGTTGCCTTCGCCCCTAAAAGAAACTTGGAATCATTTTTTCAGAAGCACAAAAATAAGACCGGAATCTACTGCATTTATTCGAATGACTTTGCTACTTACATTGGTCAAGCCCGAGATATAGGTAAACGGCTCCGGCAGCACGTACGAACCTTGAATAATGGTAAGCATCATAACGATGGGTTGCAGCATGCATGGAATACCAAAGGTGCTAGTAAGTTTACGTTTTTCGTTATTAATGAATGCAGAGAAGAGGATTTAGATGAGTTTGAGCAACTATACATCAAGAAATATAGGACATTTGAGTTTGGGTATAACAACACGCCCGGTGGGCAGGGGGGCAAACCTGTAGCCGACGACGCTGAGCCTATTCTCTCTAATAGCATAAGTTCTAGCAGTGAGGGTAGCGATGAACTCTCTATATATCGAAAGTCTTGTCATGAGACTCTGAATTGCACATCGCCTGAACAGAAAAGTATTGAGACTTCCACTGTAAGGAATATCCACTTTCAAGAGGCTCGATATACTGGCGAGAGCTACGCATCTGTAAATATTGAATCAAAAAATGACGATACTAACTCTAACGGGGTAACTCCCGAGGTATTTGAAAATACACAAGCCAAAAATGTTAGCGATAAATACGATGCTCCTGATTCGGTAACCCCAGCCAGATCCGGCCCTCAGCACTTAACCAAAGAGGTTATTGCTGAAAAAGTGCGGCTTATTAATGCTAGCAAGAAGCGTTCTAAAAGTACGCGGATTTCTGGAAATACTATTGCAATGAAGAGTTCAATTAAAACCTCTGAAGGCAATTGTGTCGTTACTAGAAAACGCTTAGACGCGTTGCTTATCGACATAGAGCGTTACATAACCCCGCCTAGGCGAAAATTATTAACTTCTATCAGAGGGCTTCGTTTAGTCAAAAAGTTGAAGCTGGATGCCATCATTATGAGCAAGGTTTGTGGACGAGTAGCGGAGCTCTCAGAGCGGCTTGACCGCTCTGCTGTCCATCTGAGTAAATATGATATGCAAGATTTTGAAAAGCGTTTGCTAAAGATAAAGCAAGCTTTGAGTATTTAGCTCAACAATTAAAAGGGTTCCCTGTCGGACAATACAAGTTATGACACTAACGATAAGCTAGAAATCGTTGGTATTTAAAAATGCATTGCGGTGATGAATTAATCGAGCCCTTCGCGTTAGCCGAGAATGTCTGATTTTCGCGAATAATTTAATGCCATTCAGATTGAATATTATTAACTTGGGCAATTAAGCTAACCTTGGTGGCTACTCTCTTTGCACACAAATTGGTGTAAATTCGGGTTATAGTTGTGTGTTCGCGATGACCTGTAAAACATGCCACAATCGGTATGGTTAACCCCATTTCTAACATACGGCTAATGCCTTCCGTCCGGAGGTCATGTAACGAGAGGCCTTTAATACCGGCACTTTTTACGAACTTCGTAAAGTCCGTGGACATAGACTTTGCCCTTATATGAAAAATGGGCTCTTTCAAGGAGAAGTCGTGAGGACGGAGTTTTAGAAAAAGCTTTTTCGTTTTATCGAGCATCGGTATTGATTTTACCAAGCCTTTTCGCTTTCCTCTTTGTTTGAGTATAACAAGGTTAATTGTTGAGTTTTCAATATCTACATCCTCCCATGTAAGAGAAAGCAACTCTGAACAGCGCAATGCTGTACTAATGTATAGCCGAAGTATTAGCGTATAATTTTGTCTTAGAGCTCTATTTTTTTTGGTTGCGTAAATTCCCTTAAGTAATAGCTTCCATTCACCATGCCTCAAGCGCCGCTCTTTTTCACCAGACCCTTTGATCTGCCCGCTTTTTCGGAGTAGTCGGCCAGCATTTATTAGAGCACTATTATCGAACGCGATATCTAGATGCGCATTAACATCATTGATAACGCGATTGATAGCAGACATGTCGACATTAAGCGTACTCGCACTAGGTTTGGTAAGTGATTGAGCGCGTTGCGCCATATAACGAGATAGAGTTGTATAATCTAATTTGTTTACTGGAGTCCTAACAATATCGTATTTGAGCATATGTTTTAGACTCGCAATGGTACTTGCAGCTGGTTTGTAGGGTACATCGCGAATGGCGTCAAGCCAAAACAAAATGTACATCTTGAGCTGTGATGAAGTCGAGATTGCCTTCTCTGTTCGTTTTATAAGAGTGTTTTTTCCGGCAGGCCCTTTGTTCTTTATGGCTCCGTATGTTTTTATCATCTCTGAGCGCCATGCGACTGCATCCTTTTCATTATCGAATTTTGCTTCTCTATCTATTTTATGTTCGTTGTTTCTATAACGACAAATATACCTGTTATTCTTAAATTGAATTACAGGTCGAATATTGTTTTTAACTAACTGTTCTAAAAGCATTGTTGGTATAACAGGGGGTAGCCGTTGTTTTTTAATTACACGATGTTCCTACTTTTATTTATCTGAATCAACAGGTTGCGTTTTTTGTTATGTCGTGAAACTCTGGTTTTGTTCCACGGGAGCGATTGTAATTCATGCGTTTTTCTGAGCTATTCCTGTCAGCGAAATTAAAAAACCGATGTTTTACATTATTTTATGAAACGCCTAAAACAAAGCGTGATGGCAGTTATTGTTACAATAACTGCCATTTTGCGTGCTAATGTGGCTATTTGCCGATATAGAATTATTTTTTATTAGTAAGTCTCTTTTAGTTATATGATGGGGTTGAGAAAGCTATTTTTAATATTATTCAATTAGTTAGATTACTTACATCATTTTACGCTCTAGAAAATGCTGAGGTCTGATATTTACATAAACTCGCCATAGTACGTTTAGGTCACGGTGCCCCGTTACTCGCGCTGTTTCTTCAACCGAATAACCCATCTCAATCAGTCGACTTGCGCCTTCACGACGGAGGTCGTGATAGCGAAGATCAGGGATATTAAGCTTTTGTCTTGTTCGCCGAAAGCCCGCTGTAATCGAACGAGAATTAAATGGGAATACACGCTCGTCAGTCTGAGGCTGTCTCAAAATGATATCTAGCGCATCGCCAAGAAGTGGTAGAATGCAGTGATTGCCAATGCTGCCATTCGGATTTTTTCTATCCCTCACAACAATCGTTTTTTGCTTTATATCTAAATCTCGCCATCTAAGTTTGCAGACTTCGCTTATTCGACAACAAGTGAGTATCGATATGAGAAAAATATCGTGATATGGAATTAAACAGCAGTGATGTTGCTGCTTTTCTTTTAACGCATCTAATAGTATTTCAAACTCGTTTCCTTCTAGTCTGCGCTCTCTTTCGTTGCTACGTGAAATTAGCCTTAAGTCGTGGAGCGCAGGGTAAGCATCAACGATAGGGCGGTCGTCTACGTTTATACCAAACATACTTTTACCGACACGAAATACTTTTCTGATGCAGCTAACGTCAACAGAGAGTGTAGCAGGCGAAGGGGAAGAGTCAGACGTTTTGCGTTCAAGGCAATAGCTCACCACATCACTAGCGTTAATTTTAGACACGAGCATTTTCGCAAAGTCGCTTTTAGCTATATTTTGCAGTGTATAAAGTGCAGTTCTGCCAATAGGTCTATTACTATTTTGCTTCGCATCAAGATACTTAGTTATTAACTCTGCTACGGTGCAATCAACTAGCTCCATGTCGACATCAACTAAATGCCGTTCAATTTTGTGAACCATGCCCTTAGCCCACTTCACTGCGGCTGCCTTGTTTTGAAATGTTTTCGATTTTGAAAAAGTAATAACTCCCGACTCTTTGTTTCTTACTCTCACGCGATAGACATTGATATTTTTTCTCGTCGTCTTAGTAATGCTATAATACGCCATCTTATTTTCCGCCTAAAAACTTGGGCCCCAAAAAGACTCTTTTTGGACCCCGATACAGTGAAAATAAGGAATTAAAAGGATAAATACCGCATTTGGTATTTACTCGAAGAGTTAAATATTATCTATACAAAACATAGGCTTAAATTGAATACTACTGTTCAAACTCTTGACCGAAGATTCTCTGTCGCTCCAATGCTGGATTGGACAGACCGCCATTGTCGCTACTTTTTACGTTTAATGTCTAAGCACACACTCCTTTATACGGAAATGGTCACCACGGGCGCAATTATTTATGGCAAGGGTGACTATTTGGGGTATAACCAAGAAGAACACCCGGTAGCGGTTCAACTGGGTGGGAGCGATCCGTCTGACATGGCTAAGTGTGCCGAATTATCACAAGCACGTGGCTATGATGAAGTGAACATAAACGTAGGCTGTCCAAGTGATAGGGTTAAGAACGGCAGTTTTGGTGCATGTCTAATGGCCCAGCCAGAGGTGGTAGCCAATTGCGTTAAAGCCATGCAGTCAGCGGTAGATATCCCTGTTACGGTTAAGTGTCGTATTGGTATTGATGATATGGACGAAGATGAAGATTTTGCTCGTTTCATAGATACCGTAGCAGACGCGGGATGCGATACCTTTATTGTTCACGCAAGAAAAGCGTGGCTACAAGGGTTAAGTCCAAAAGAAAACCGCGAAATTCCGCCGTTAAACTATCCGCGGGTTCATAGACTGAAACAGGCTCGTCCTGAATTATCTATTAGCATTAATGGCGGCGTTAAAACGCTAGAAGAAACCCAGCAGCAGCTAGAGTTTGTAGACGGTGTTATGGTAGGGCGAGAGGTGTACGCCAACCCGTATATTATGGCGACAGTGGATAAAGAGATTTTCGGAGATACTGAAGCTCAGGGCATGTCACGTCGTGAAGTAGTGCTTAAAATGCAGCAATATATTGAACGCCAAGACGACCCGTATTTTAAGCCCTGGCATGCAGCACGGCATATATTAGGCCTTTACCAAGGACAAGCAGGTGGGCGTATTTGGCGTAGATACTTAAGCCAAAATGGTACAGGCAAAAACCCAGATCCCAATTTACTGCTAAATGCATTAGACGCAGTAGAAAGCGCCCAAAAAGAAGTGGCAGCGTACAATAGTCAAAATGACTAACGACTTAGTAGTTTTGACTAAAGTTTAATATTTGTTCAATTTTAAAAAGCTCGCTCTCTCGCGAGCTTTTTTGTTTATTCCTAAAATAATCAACTGTTTAAGCTCTTTTTAAGGAGTTGGCACGGCTCTCGCAATCCTCTAAGTATCGCAACAACGGCGTGTTGTTGCACTGACTAAATTCAGAGGGAAATTATGAAAACTTCACTAATCGCAGCAACTTTACTGACGGCAAGCATGGCAAGCAGCGTAGCAAATGCAGAAGAGTCAGTGCTTCAAACGTTTTTGACTAATGTGGTTTCAAATGCAGTGGCTACCACATCGCAGGAAATTAAAGCAGACGTATATCAGGCTGTGGCGAACGCCACTTATCACTTCGAGTTAAGCCCACAGGAAGTGCGTGGTAACGGTAAAGTCAGTGTAACTGATTTAGTTGTAGCCACTTCGCCTGAAGGTAGTTCGGCAGACGAAGATGCTGATTAATTCGATGTACTTATTCACTAAAAGCGCCGAAAGGCGCTTTTTTTGTGCGTGAAGCACAGCTTGAAATTAAAAAAACTGTGGTTGGTCAATTTAACAATGTCGTTGGTTAAATACGCTAATAAATTGTATTTGGTTGCGAAGTGAACAGCTTTTTGTTTTCCTAAAATCTATTAAGTCTATACTAATCAATTGGTTACGAAATTGGCATGTTCATTGTAATAGTTTAACTGTTGAGAAGAACTCAGTCAGCGGTAACCAGCGGTAGCGTCACGAAGAATAAGTGCTGGAAGCCACAACACTACTTTTAACGGAGAAATAATCATGGGTATGTTTTCACGCATAAACGATATTGTTCAAGCAAACATCAATGCGATGTTAGATAAGGCTGAAGATCCTGAAAAAATCATTCGTTTGATTATTCAAGAAATGGAAGAAACATTAGTTGAGGTTCGCACCGATGCAGCACGATTTATCGCCCAGCAGAAAACGTTAACGCGTCACATCGCGTCTGCGAAAAAGGAAGTAGAAGGGTGGCAGCACAAAGCGCAAATCGCAATGAATAATGATAAGGAGTCATTGGCTAAAGCTGCGCTAATTGAAAAGCAAAAATATGTCGCAAAACTTTCTTCTCTTGAAGAACAAGAAGCGCATCTTGCAGAAAGTATCGAAAAGATCCAAGGCGATACCGCGCGCTTGAACAGTAAATTGGCGGAAGCCAAGGCTAAGCAAAAAACGCTGGTTCAGCGTAAACATTCAGCGCAAACACGCTTGAAAGTAAAACAGGCTGACCATGAAGGCAAAATTGATGATGCCATGATGCGTTTTGAGAGTTACGAACAACGTATTGATCACTTAGAAGCGCAAGTCGATGCGTATGACTTAACAAAGTCAAATGAAGCAACTTCATTGCAAGCACAGTTCGACGCAATGGAAGCGGATGAAGCTATTGAAAAGGAATTGGCTGAACTTAAAAAGAAAAAGGTCGCGTAAGCGACCTCAAGTACCGCAAGCCCATATTGTAGATATCGAAGTAAGCATTTTTGGAGAAGATGATGAAAGTACCATCACAAAAGCGAATTTATAGAGACCTTGATTCTGGAATCATTTCAGGTGTGTGTGCAGGGGTTGCACGTTATTTTGATATAGATGCAGTATGGGTGAGAGCGGCTGCCGTTGCTGGGTTGTTTATCGCGACACCTATTACACTATTAGCTTATGTTGCAGCCGTAATTTTATTGCCGAGATTAGTGTAATGAAAAACTTTCTAATTGCATTGGTCATCGCCATTATTCTGGTGAACTGTTTAGGCAGTTTGGTTGATAGCTGGTTAGGTATGCACCTGGTTATGTCAGATGATTTACTAAGTCCATGGGAAAACGTAGCAGTATTGTCGCTAGTTGGCGTAGTCCTAGCTATCGTTGGATTTGTGGTTGCTGTAAGCGTTGTTGGCACCATTCTGTTAGCGCTTGGCGCGGGGTTTTTAGCGCTATTAGTTGTGGGCGTAAGTGCATTTTGGCCAATAATACTTATCGCAATTGCGCTCTATGCACTGAAAAACCGAAATTCTGCCGCCTATAAGCAGCAAAATGACGGAAATATGCACCATAATGTATAATCATCATAATTTTATTTAAGTTGTGTTAACGTAGTAAAAGATGGTGATATTAGACAGCCGTCATAAAGGTTTCGCATTTTTCACATAGTATAAAGACCACGAATAGCTGACCTCCGTCGGCTATTTGTTATTTAAAAGGAAGGTTGGTGTTATATGAGACAATCTATTAACTCAAAACGGATAGCGATTGTCGCTGTGGTGATATTTTTGCTTTTCTGGCTAATTGGTTGGTACTGGAGTTTATCCCCAGATACATTTGATGTTAGAAAGCGCTTAGAACAAAACTCGCCAGTTGAAAACCCAACCAATATTGCGGGTTACACATTGACCACCACTATGATCGATGTGTCAGAAACCTTAATTGATAAGCCAGGTGGGTATCTTTCTAACGATATTACTCCTCCCGGCATCTTTTTAGATAACATGCCTGCATGGGAGTTCGGTGCGCTGGAAATGGTGCGCGATCTGGCACTTTCAATGCGCAAAGACTTTAGCCGCTCTCAATCTCAGTCTATTGAAAATCCGTATCTTACAAAGGCCCATCCTAAGTTCAATATGGACCACAAAAGCTGGGCATTGCCTTCTTCTGAATCAAGTTATGCCGATGGTATAGCGCTTCTAAAAAAATACCGTGACGAGTTAGCCAATACCCGAAATACCGACAGTCAGTTTTATACTCGAGCAGACAACTTACGCGAGTGGTTGAAACAGGTAGAAAAACGTTTGGGTAGTTATTCACAAAGACTTAGTGCCAGCGTAGGATCGGCGAGAATAAATACCGATTTGGCGGGTGACTCAAATGCTAAACAGTCTTCTCCTGTAGCCAGCCAGCGTGTAGTTAAAACGAGTTGGTGGAAACTAGACGATAATTTCTATGAAGCACGCGGAGCTACATGGGCTTTGCTTCATTTTCTAAAAGCCGTAGAAATTGAGTTCTACGATGTACTGGAAGATAAGAATGCATTGGTTAGTCTTCAGCAAATTATTCGGGAACTGGAAGCGACACAACAGTCGGTATTTAGTCCCATGATTTTAAATGGCAGCGGTTTCGGCATGCTAGCGAACCATTCTTTGGTAATGGCAAACTATATTTCTCGTGCAAACGCTGCTTTAATTGAACTTTCAGAACTTCTTAATCAAGGATAATTAATGAAAAAGGGTCTTATAGCTGCCGCATTGGGATGCGCATTAGTTTCAGTTTCATCTCAAGCAGACACTATCGCAGGCGTATATGTTGGAGCCCAAGTATGGCAAACTGATACGCAGGGCGGTTTTGCTGATAGCAACAACACCGCTGACTTTAACTTTGATGATGAGACCAATACGGCGCTATACATTGCCTTTGAGCATCCGGTACCGTTTTTACCTAACGTAAAAGTAAATCACACGACATTAGATAACTCGGGCACCACAACGCTTCAGTCTGAATTCACTTTTGACGGCGAACTATTTACTGAAAGCACAACGGTTAATACTGAAGTGGAACTTGATGCTACCGATTTCATTTTGTACTACGAGTTATTTGACAACGACTTAGTAAGCTTTGACTTAGGTGTTAATGCGAAGTACATCGATGGCGCACTGTTCGTTGTAGATAGAGCAAGCGACACAAGTGGGTCAGCAGAATTTTCTGGCATTGTTCCGATGGCTTATTCCAAGGTTCAATTAGGATTACCGTTCACAGGTTTATCAGCATACTTTGAAGGAAGTTATTTGTCGTTTGACGACCATGAACTAAGTGACTATCAAGCTGCAATTCAGTACTCATTCATTGAAAGCTTAGCCGTTGATATGACGCTTCAGGTGGGTTACAGAAATGTAACGGTTGATATCGAAGACCTTGATGACGTGTACGCTGATATGGAATTCGACGGCGTATTTGCAGGCCTTGAACTACATTTTTAGGCCCTAACTACTTATTTTAAAAGGCGTGACTGTTATTGCAGCTCACGCCTTTTTTATTGCTCCTTGCAAAAATTCGATCGTGTTATTACCTATTCGCACAGTCATTAGCACTTTCAGTAATAAAAAAGTTTCATTTATTCTTTTCTCTTCTTGAAGAAAGCCGTTAGCCTTAGCGCCATTGATAAAAGGCTAAAAGACTATGTCACAAGATTCTAATTCGAACTCAGCGCCAGGCGCGGTATTAAACGAACAGCAGTGGAATGCGATTACGCAAGCCATTGCAGGCTTAAATCGTGATCAACTTACTTGGGTAAGTGGTTATGCTGCGGGCATGGCTGCTGCGCAAGGTGGTTCGGTCGCACCAATGATGCAAGGCACTCCTGCAGTAGCGGGTGATGCGCCAACGCTAACTATTTTGTACGGTTCACAAACCGGCAATGCAAAAGGTGTTGCTGCGCAATGCCAAGCGAAAGCTGAAGAAGCGGGCTTTAATAGTAAGCTAGTTAGCATGGCTGATTACAAGCCGCGTAACTTGAAGGCAGAAACTCACCTTGCGGTATTTGTGAGTACCCATGGTGAGGGCGACGCGCCAGACGATGCTATTGAGTTACATGAATTCTTGGCGGGTAAAAAAGCCCCGAAGCTAGCTAATACCAAATATGCCGTTTTAGGCTTGGGTGACAGTAGCTACGAGTTTTTCTGTCAGACGGGTAAAGATTTCGATGAACGCTTAGGTAAACTTGGCGGCAAAGCCATTGTTGAGAGACTAGATTGTGACGTCGACTATGAAGCGGAAGCCGAGGCATGGCTGAGCAAGCTAATCGACTCGCTAAAAGACGATTTTAGTGCTGCTCCGCAAGCTGCAGTAGCGGCGCAAACTGGCGCGGCAGTACAAAGTGTAGCAGCGCAAACATACACCAAAAAAGCGCCGTTTAAAGCAACCTTAATTGAATCACAGAAAATCACAGGTCGTGATTCCGTTAAAGATATACGTCATATTGAGATAAGCCTTGAAGGTAGCGGTATTACCTATAAGCCAGGTGACGCACTTGGTGTGTGGTTTAAAAATGCGGCATCGTTGGTGTCAGAGCTTATAAGCATTTTGTCACTAGACGGCAATGCAGAAGTCTCTGTGGCTGACGCGACCATGTCACTCACCGAAGCGTTAAAGTCAAAGCTTGAATTAACACTAAGCTACCCTAATTTTATTAAGTCATATCAAGAGGCGACGGGCTCTGAGTCGCTGGCTGCACTAATGGAAGATAAAGCGCAGCTACGCACTTACATGGCTGAACGTCAAATCATTGATATTGTTCGCGACCATCCGGGTAAACTTTCTGCACAGCAGCTTGTCGATGCTCTGCGACCACTAACGCCTCGCTTGTATTCTATAGCATCTAGCCAAGCCGAAGTGGAAGAAGAAGTACATTTAACCGTAGCTCACGTCGACTATGAAGCGTTTGGGCATCGTCATCAAGGTGGCGCGTCGGGCTTTTTGTGTGAGTATTTAGAAGAAAATGGTGACGTAGAAGTCTTCGTTGAGAACAACGACAACTTCCGTTTGCCTGCTGATCCGAATACCCCTGTCATTATGGTTGGTCCGGGCACGGGTATTGCGCCGTTTAGATCGTTCATGCAAGAGCGTGACGTACAAGGTGCTGAAGGCAAAAACTGGTTGTTCTTTGGCAACCCACATTTCACACAAGATTTTCTGTATCAGGTGGAATGGCAAAGTTACGTTAAAGAAGGTCTGCTAGACAAAATTACGCTAGCATTCTCTCGTGACCAAGAAGAAAAAGTATATGTTCAGCACCGTTTACTTGAAAACGGGAAAGAAGTGTACGAATGGCTAGAGCAGGGCGCGCACTTCTATGTGTGTGGCGATGCAATGCACATGGCGAAAGATGTAGAGAACGCCCTAATTAGTATTGTGCAAGAGCACGGCTGTAAATCTGAAGCCGATGCAAAAGCCTATGTTGTAGAGTTACGAAAAGCGAAACGTTATCAGAAGGATGTCTATTAATGAGTAACGAAAAATCACCATTTATCGTTGAGGGCAAACTGGCTGACAACGAGCGCTTAAAGCGCGAAAGTAATAATTTGCGTGGCACAATTACGACCGATCTTAAAGATGATCTGACCGGTGGCTTTACAGCTGACAATTTCCAGCTCATTCGTTTTCACGGTATGTACCAACAAGACGACCGCGATATTCGCGCTGAGCGTGCAAAGCAGAAACTTGAACCGCTTCACAATGTGATGTTGCGTGCCCGCTTACCTGGTGGTGTTATCACCCCAGACCAATGGTTAGCCATTGATAAGTTTGCCGCCGATCACACCATGTATGGCAGCATTCGTTTAACTACCCGTCAAACGTTCCAGTTCCACGGTGTGTTAAAGCCAAAGATTAAGTCTATGCACCAAATGCTAAATAAAGTGGGCATAGACTCTATTGCTACGGCCGGCGACGTAAACCGAAACGTATTATGTACGTCAAATCCTGTGGAATCTGAGTTACATCTTCAAGCGTTTGAATGGGCTAAAAAGATAAGTGAACACTTACTTCCTAAAACTCGAGCGTATGCAGAAATTTGGTTAGATGGCGAGAAAGTTGAAACAACTGAAAAGCCTGTAGAGCCTATTTTGGGTGATAACTACTTGCCGCGTAAATTTAAAACGACAGTAGTTATTCCTCCGCAAAATGATGTAGATGTTCATGCGAATGATCTTAACTTTGTGGCGATTGCAGAAAACGGCCAGCTAGTTGGCTTTAACGTACTTGTGGGTGGTGGTCTTGCGATGACCCACGGTGATAAGAGCACGTATCCACGAAAAGCGTCTGACTTCGGATTTATTCCGCTTGAAAACACGCTCGACGTTGCCGCTGCGGTTGTAACAACCCAGCGTGATTGGGGTAACCGTGTTAACCGTAAGAACGCAAAGACCAAGTACACTTTAGAGCGTGTAGGGGTAGACAACTTTAAAGCTGAAGTTGAAAAGCGCGCGGGTGTGACGTTCCAAGAAAGTCGACCTTACGAGTTCACAGGTCGCGGCGATCGATTTGGCTGGGTTGAAGGCATTGACGGTAAATACCACCTTACCGTGTTCATCGAGAACGGCCGTATTTTGGATTACCCAGGCAAAACGTTAAAAACAGGCTGTGCAGAAATTGCCAAAATCCATAAAGGTGATTTCCGTTTAACTGCCAACCAGAATTTGATTATTGCCGGTGTAGCGCCGCAAGACAAAGACAAGATTGAAGCATTAGCCCGTGAACATGGATTAATAGCACCATCAATTTCAAACCAGCGACTAGATTCAATGGCTTGTGTTGCATTGCCAACCTGTCCACTAGCCATGGCTGAAGCTGAGCGTTACTTGCCTGATGCCGTTACAGAGTTAGAAGGTTTGCTAGCTAAGCACGGCTTAGAGGAAGACAGCGTTATTTTCCGTGTAACGGGCTGCCCGAACGGTTGTGGTCGAGCGATGCTGTCTGAAGTTGGCTTAGTAGGTAAGGGCCCAGGTAAATACAATTTGCACTTGGGTGGAAACCGAGAAGGTACGCGTATTCCACGTATGTATCGAGAAAACATTAGCGAACAGGAAATCATGGCTGAACTCGATACGCTGCTTGGCCAATGGGCGAAGGAGCGTGAAGCGGGTGAAGCGTTTGGTGATTTTGTGGTTCGCGCTGGTGTTGTAAAACCAGTAGTAGACTCCGCACGGGATTTCTATGACGAATAATACAGCGACAAAGCAGCCTTTAACGCTCGATATCAGTAAGGAAGCCCTTGCTGATATCAATGAGACGTTGGAGAAAATGACAGCGCAAGAGCGAGTTGCTTGGGCGCTGGAAAACTTGCCCGATACTCATATTGTGTCTTCGAGCTTCGGAGCACAGTCGGCGGTTATGCTGCATATGCTTACACAGGCACAGCCGGATATTCCAGTTGTGCTTACCGATACAGGTTATCTTTTTCCTGAGACCTACAAGTTCATTGATGAGCTTGTAGAGAAGTTGAAGTTAAATCTTCACGTGTACAGTGCAGATATGTCTTCTGCATGGCAGGAAGCGCGGTTTGGTAGACTTTGGGAACAAGGCATTGAAGGTATTGAAAAATACAACAAAATGAACAAAGTCGAGCCTATGCAGCGGGCATTAAGTGACCTTAATGCGGGTACATGGTTTGCGGGCTTGCGCAGAAGCCAGTCTGACACTAGAGGAAAGCTTCCGGTACTTCAAAAAGTAGGGCAGCAGTTCAAACTTTACCCAATCATTGATTGGAGTAATAAAGACCTACATTATTATTTAAAAGATAATGATCTATCTTATCATCCGCTCTGGGAGCAAGGGTACGTATCCATTGGTGATTGGCATACTACACAATCTCTTCAGGAAGGAATGAGCGAACAAGATACGCGTTTCTTTGGATTGAAACGCGAGTGTGGACTGCACGAGTTTGGTGACGGTATTTAACTTACGTTAAATACCTCGCCCAATACCGACTTTATGCTAGTTAAATAGGCTTCATTGGGCGATTTAGTCACTAATTTATACAGTTCACTGCCCACCGAAGTGAACTTGTAATACACCAAGGCAACCCCCGACGTCTTACTAGTTAATGAGATATTTTCATTAACACATCGCCACGTGACTTGCTGACCTTCAGCATATTCACCGCTTTCAATCTCGCTCGCGTAAATTAATTTCATTTCCTGCAAAGACAACAAATCAGGGTAACTCAACCCAACGTTGGCTAAGTTTATCTGTTCGGGAACGGGGCGCTTCAGAAGAGAGAACAAGCCTTTACGTTTGTGGTAGCCCACTAATATGCGCGGCACCGTGTCGTTATTTCTTCTACTGGCCACATTTGCAGCCTTATTGAATACTTGGGCATCCCTATGTGTTAACGTTTTTAATAGCTGAAGGGTACGCAGTGAAAAGCTACCTGGGCGCGCCACTTCAACAGCAAAAATCTTTCCCCATAATTCCTGCATAGGTGGGCTATAAATTTCCTCAGCCATGGTACTAAATGCAAAAAACCAGTCGGGATCAAGATTATCGCTAGTTTGTTCGTTGATCGTCACATTTAATGCTATATTTAATACAGCTTGAAGATTGCTCGCTTTTTGGGTTTCTAAAATTTGTTTTCTTCGTTCTAGCGCATGCTTTTGCTTTTTAGGATCAGGAGACATCATAGAGGGGCTAATTCCCACTCTGGCAAACCATGAAAGCATACGTTGGCGACTAGCATCGGTTTTCACTGTGTTGCTGGCCGCTTTCTCAGCCGCAGGCGATTCTGCTGTCACCTTGACAGTCTTCTCCTCTGTTTGCTGAGGTTTTTTGACTTCAGGGGAAAAGTGCTGGGATGTAATCTTCATAAATGCTTAAATGATCGAATGTAAAATGGCATGTAACATGAGAGCACTATTGCATTGCGTAACCCATTTATCAATGTAATCGTCGCCTTAATACAATGAATAGCGCATTCTTGTTTTGTATGTATCGAGGAAATGAGCGGTAATGTCGGCAATGGATTACGATAACGACGAGTTAATTTTTTTAGATGATGATGGTTCAGTTGAAGAACAAGTTTTGTTGGGCAAAGACTGGAACATTCTTATTGTCGATGACGATGAAGAGATTCACACGGTAACGCGTCTAGCGCTTTCTGATCTCATCGTAAACGATAGAAAGTTAAACTTTATTCATGCTTATTCTGCAAAACAAGCCAAAGAAATGCTTCATGAATATGGCAACACCATTGCCATAATCTTACTTGATGTCGTCATGGAGACAGATGACGCGGGCTTTGATGTTGTTAAATACATCCGCGAAGACATGAAGTTAGTTGAACCTCGAATTATTCTGCGTACAGGCCAGCCCGGCTACGCGCCTGAAGAGCAAGTCATTAAAGTTTACGATATCAACGATTATAAAACGAAGACTGAACTTACTCGCGCTAAACTCCTTACCACTATTATTTCCTCGCTTCGCTCGTATCAGCAAATTGTGACGATTAGCCAAAGTCGTGCTGGTTTAGAAAAGATTATTACTTCTTCAGCCAACTTGTTTGAAGAGCACTCAGTAAAAGAGTTTTGTGAAGGCGTAGTTACTCAGATAAGTTCGCTAATTGGCTTAGATTCTGAGGGTTTACTCTGTGCAAGAGCGGGTTCGCTGCTGGATAGAGAAGACGAAGAGGTTTACGTACTTGGTGCAGCTGGCGAATATGCGAAATATATTAACCAGCCCGTTTTTACTCTCAAGAATCTCGAGATTGAAGAAAATATTAGCCGTTGTCTACGACTGAAAAAGCACATATTTGAACCTAGTTGCTCTGTGCTTTATATCAGCCGCGCAGGTTTTGAAGCCGCCGTTTTCGTGCGTCAAACTCATGAAATAAGTGAGTTAGACAAGCACTTACTTGAAGTTTTTCTTTCGAGCATTTCGGTAGGCTACGAAAACGTCAATCTTTTCCATGAGTTAAGAAACGCCGCATTTCGAGATTGGTTAACGCGTCTACCTAACCGCAACGAGTTTATCAATATGTTAGATAAACCTAATTTATTTGCGGGAGAGAATTACAGCGTAGCCCTTATCGATGTAAACCATTTCTCTGACATTAACGATGGGTTAGGGCAAGAAGTTGGTAACGAACTGCTACGTGCCATCAGCGACCGCTTTCAGTCATCTTTTGACAGCATAGTGAAAAAAGGCCGCATAGGCGCCGATGTTTTTGGACTTATCGGCCCTGACGAACTGGTATGCCCAAAGTCTATCAATAATATTTTCCAGTCTTCGTTTCAGGTCGGTGATCACACCCTTCCGGTAAACATCACCCTTGGATTGTGCAAATTAGACAATAAGCGCCACATCGGCATTGAGATCTTGAAGCGTACCAATATTGCGCTAAACCGAGCAAAGAAAAATCTCACCGATAACTTTGAATATTACGCCAAAGACATCGAAGATCAGACGACTTGGCGTCTAGATATGATTCGCCAACTCAGAAGCGACTTTGCAGCAAGAAAGCTGGAATTGTGGTTTCAGCCGCAAGTGGACTTGCTGAATGAAAGAGTGGTTGGCATGGAAGGCTTACTACGCTGGCCCAATGGGGAAGGGGGATACATTTCACCTGCCGTGTTTGTACCACTTGCCGAATATTCAGGTCTCATCGTTGATATCGGTGAATGGGTGCTAGAAGAGTCATGCCGTCGTCTTCAGGAGTTGAAAGAGAAAGGTTATGGCCATCTAAGAGTTGCCGTTAACATCTCTATTCCGCAGTTCCGTGACAGGCTATTTGTAGACAAAGTGAAGCAGGCGCTATCTAACGCAAATTGTGACCCAAGCCTTTTGGAGCTAGAGATCACAGAAAGCGTAGTGATGGATGAACCGCAAATTGTAATAGACGCATTGCGTTCATTGAAAGAGTTTGGCGTTCAAATAGCTATTGATGACTTTGGAACGGGTTTCTCTTCAATGAGTTATCTTCAACAATTGCCGTTAGATCGTTTGAAGGTAGATCGCTCTTTTGTCAAAGATATCAAACCCGGAGCCAGTGCTGTACTTGCTGAAACCATTGTAACTTTAGGGAATAAGCTCGGCTTATTAACTATTGCAGAAGGTGTAGAGAAGCGAGAGCAGGCGAGTTACATGATAAAACTAGGATGTGACGAGGCTCAGGGTTACTTGTATGCGAAGCCGATGCCGTTCGATGCGCTTTTAGCGTTTCTTGAAGAACAAGATTAGGCTGATAAAACAGACGCAATAGTGCGTTTTAGGGCAGGAAGGATCTCAAGCTCGAACCAAGGATTTTTGGCCAGCCATCGGTTGTTTCTACCTGATGGATGAGGCAATACAAAATGGGACTCAGATGGTGTCCGCACAGCTTCAGTCAGCGTTTTGAATTGTGGAAGATAATACTGTTGTGAGTAGCGCCCGACATAAAGCGTTATTTTGGGTTTTAAATAGAAGAGAAATTCATTGTGCCACGTAGGCGCACATTCTTTTCTAGGTGGTGCATCGGCGCCATTTTTATAACCGGGGAAGCAGAAGCCCATTGGCATAACCGAGACTAAGCGCGGGTTATAAAAGGTCTCTCTCGAGACAGAAAGCCAATCGCGTAAACGATCCCCGCTAGGATCCTCGAAAGCTGTTTCCCTTTCATGCGCTTTTAGCCCCGGCGCTTGTCCAACAATGAGTATTTTGGTTGATGGTGCAGTGTTAAAAATAGGGTTGGGCTCTTGTGGCAAATAAGGGGCGCACAGCCTGCAATTCCTTGCTTTAACCACCAATGCGTTGTGCCCTTTCAAATTTTTCTCCAAATATTTCACTTTGTCATACTTTTGTCATAAAACTATGATCTCAGTTTGACTATCTTATGTATATACAGTATGTTTAATAGTGACAGTAGTAGACTGTAACACAGGAGAAAAAACATGCGTAAAGTAGTACTAACCCTAGCTCTATCAGCGGCCTTTGGTATTGCGCATGCGGAATCTGGAGATAACCAGCTTTTCGATTGCATGGATGCGAAAACATTCGAAATGAATAACCAATGTATGTCTGACAAAATCGGCAATAACATTCGTTTCCGTGATGCACAAGCAAAGTTGATCGACATTGCAAGCGAAAGTCAGGGTGACTACGCCATTGCAACAATGACGTTCGATCAAGAAAATATGCACATTGATATCGTAGCACATAAAGATTCGCTTAACGCGCTTGCTGCGAACCGTAACTAATTTTTAGTTAACACACAGAAGCCGGCGACAATTTCGCCGGCTTTTTTGTGTCCGTTAGAAAATCCTATTCAGTCCATTAATGGCAGCAACTCGATAAGCTTCAGCCATGGTCGGATAGTTAAATGTAGTGTTAACGAAGTAATCTATGGTATTGCCTTCGCCCTTTTGCTGCATTATCGCTTGGCCGATGTGGACAATCTCAGAAGCACGTTCGCCAAAACAATGGATCCCTAAGATCTCTTTTGTTTCTCGATGGAACAAAATTTTCAAACTTCCTGTCTGCGTAGACGCAATTTGCGCTCTGGCCAAATGTTTGAACTGGGCTCTTCCCACTTCATAAGGCACTTTCGCTGCAGTAAGCTCTTGCTCTGTTTTACCAACAGAACTTATTTCTGGGATGGTGTATATGCCTGACGGAATATCTTCTACCAATGCCGAATGTGTTTTTATGCCAAGCATAGCTTCAGCGGCAAAGCGACCTTGGTTATAAGCCGCAGATGCTAAACTTGGATAGCCAATGACATCGCCGACTGCAAATACATTGTCTACGTCAGTTTGATAATTTTCATTAACCTTGAGTTGGCCTCTGCCATCGGCTTTTAAACCAATATTCTCGAGTTTAAGTGTATCTGTATTACCCGTTCTTCCGTTAGCAAACAAGAGACAATCTGCGCGCATACGCTTGCCCGACTCTAAGTTTAAAATAACCGAGTCATCGGTAGCTTCAACCGAAGAGTAGGCTTCATTGTGACGGATGAGTACGCCATTGTTCCACAGGTGATAACTGAGCGCGTCAGAGATCTCGTCATCTAGGAAAGATAAAAGTCGATCGCGCATGTTCACCAGGTCAACTTTGACACCTAAGCCTCTGAAGATGCTGGCATATTCGGAGCCGATTACCCCAGCGCCATAAATTATGATGGACTTGGGATCGTGATTTAAAGATAAGATAGTGTCTGAGTTGTATATTCGAGGGTGGCTAAAGTCGATGTCTTTAGGGCAATAGGGGCGTGAACCTGTTGCGATAGCAATTTGACCGGCAGTGACTGTATCTTTCGAGCCATCTTTACGGGTTATCTCTAACGTATGCGCATCTACGAAGCTGGCTTCACCGTGGAAAAGCGTTACGCGGTTTCTATCGTAGAATGAAGAACGAAGTCTAGTTTGGCTTTTTACCACACCGCTAGCATGGCGCATGATGTCAGAAAACGTAAGACTCTTACTTAAGTGGTTGTCGGCAAACAAGGGAGAAGAGTTATATTCAATAAGACGACTTACTGAGTGACGAAGCGCTTTTGATGGAATGGTCCCCCAATGGGTACAGCCCCCTCCCACTGCCTCGTAGCGCTCAACAACCGCCACTTTTTTTCCGGCTTTGGCAAGCTGCATTGCAACGCCTTCTCCACCAGGACCTGTGCCAATAACTATTACGTCATAGTGATACGACGGGGCTTTAGTTTTTTGCTTCGTTGCCATCTTACTTTCCCATGTTGTTACTTTTGTAATGCGATGTCACCACTAGGTTGGCCGCAATACAAAATGAATGATTCTGGTTTTAGTATAACTACCTTACTTGCTTTGTAATTCCAACTATAGAATAAAAAAAACCACATAAGCAGACACTTATGTGGTTTTTATAGGTTCAACTCGTAATGCAGAGCGTTAGCTTATGCCATTTGCAGGGACAGGCTTTGTAGCTGTGTCCATTTCTCTTTCTGTACAGCAAAGGCATGTTTCAGCTCTTTATATTTATACGCAAGTTCTAATCCCTCAATGCTGCGCTTTAGCGTACGTTGCTTAACGCGCATTACGCGTTTTTTCGTTGCGTAATAATCACTCATACGCTGCATTAACAAATCGTATTCTTCTTGTATGGTGTGCATCATTTCTTCTGCATTTGGTAACAGCGAGACTTTTTCGCTTGCTCTTTGCAGCTGCATGGCAGCCAATGCTTTCTCGATGCGCTCTTCTGGAACCTTGCGAAGGTTTGACGTAAGACCTACTAGTGATAATCCTTTAATAAGCCATTTTGTAGGATCAAACTGATACCAGCGAATGCCATTACGGTAGTCGTACTCAAAGATGTGATGGTAATTGTGATAACCTTCACCAAAGGTAAAAAACGCAAGAATACCGTTATCTCGTGCTGTGTTTTTATCGGTGTAAGGCTGGCTACCCCAAAAATGAGCAAGCGAATTGATAAAGAAGGTTACGTGATGCACTAGCACCAGGCGAAGTACACCGGCTACCAAGATCATGCCTAATACGTCACCATTTAAATAGCCCAGAAGACCTGTGATACCAAAGTTGGCCGCCAGCACGATGGGCAAATAGTAGTTATGCTGCCACATCACCACTTTATCTTTTTGAAGATCTTTACAGTTACTGTAGTCATCGTAACGTTTGGCCTGATACTCACGCAACATCCAGCCGATATGCGCAAACCAAAGCCCCTTCTTCGCAGAGTAGGGGTCTTTGTCGTTATCATCAACATGACGATGATGAACGCGATGATCTGACGACCAGTGCAAAATACTATTTTGCAGCGCCATAGCGCCACCAATCGCAAGGATCACACGAACTACCACATTGGCGTCGTAAGTTTTATGCGACCATAAGCGGTGATAGCCGGCAGTTATAGACATACCGGTAAAGTAAAATAGGAATATAGCCGCACCGATTTCTGCCCAATCGATGCCTTGATACGCCACCCATAGCGGCACACCAATAAACGCAATTGCGCCAGATATAATAAATACCAGCACATTAGTAAGGATAAGAGGAGGTTTTTTCATTTTATACAACTTGGCTTACAACTGTTCGCTAATTTATCGTTTTACGAGGCTTCAGGCAAGCAAAACCCAGATTAGTTCTGCTTACATGTGTAAAGTTTAATTATAGTAAAGCTACGCTGAAGCGCTCGTTAATTGTGGCTTTTTCCGCTTAATGCTTGTTTATAAAAGAGATGATTCTGTTTCTCTTTCCCCACTGGTGTGTGTTGCGATAAACTACACATGCTAGTCTTTGATGTACGAAGTTTGATTGCGTTAATGGCTATACAGATGACGTAAGGGCTTCAACCCTAAGCGCTAAAAATCATCAAGCCGTTTAGAGCTAATCAACCTATGGTGCGAATGTGAGTCGACAAGAACAGAAATTAAAAACCCGCCAAAATATCATTCATGCTGCGTTTTCTTTGCTCGATGAAAACCGCAGCTTATCTGCAATCAGCTTGCGTGAAGTTGCCCGAGAGGCAGGTATAGCACCTACGTCTTTTTATCGACACTTCAAAGATATGGACGAATTAGGTTTAACGCTGGTGGATGAAGCCGGTTTAGCATTGCGGCAGCTTATGCGTCAGGCAAGGCGGCGTATAGCCTCTGGAGGTGGCGTAATACATACTTCTGTTGAAACCTTCATGGAATTTATTGCGGCAAATACAAACGTATTTCGTTTATTATTACGCGAGCATACTGGTACGTCGTCGGCTTATCGGTTGGCAGTATTTAGAGAGATTCAACACTTCATCGACGAGTTGACCGACTACATTATTGAACAGCAGGGCGTAGAATACTCATGCGCGCAGCTTCAAGCTGATGCTATGGTTAGGCTCGTATTCAGTGCAGGTGCTGAAGCACTAGAAGCTGATGATAAGCTTCGCCGCGAAATTGGTGAGAGAGTGAAAGCACAGCTTCGCTTCGTTCAAGTAGGTGCAACGCAAAAAAGCGTATAATTGAATTAGTGGCGATTGGCCTTTTAAGTCCACATCGTTTGCTCTAATCAAAGCCACCTTATTCTAATATGTCTTCATAGGCCTTTGTGACTCCAAAGGCCTTGTCAATTTTTACCAAAACTAGCTTTTGCGTGTAAGTAAAACGCCAGCCTCAATGTGATGAGTAAACGGGAATTGATCGAATAATGCCGATTGAGCAACGTCGTGAGTTTCACTTAAAAGCTCAAGATTTTGCGCCAACGTTTCAGGGTTACACGAGATATACACGATATTATCGTAATCCTGAATCATTCTAAGCGAGTCTTCATCCAACCCAGCTCTTGGTGGATCGACCAATACAGTTGTGAAATTATATGTACTTAGATCAATGCCTTCTAAGCGACTAAACGTACGTTCACCTTTCATAGCCTGAGTGAATTCTTCAGCGGCGAGTCTTACGATCTTCACATTATTAAGCTGATTTTGTTCAATATTAAACTGCGCAGCTTGTACAGAGGGCTTGGCTATTTCGGTCCCCACAACATTATCGAAGTGAAGCGCTAGCGGCAGTGAGAAGTTACCTGCACCGCAATACATCTCCAGTAAATCGCCAGAGAGCGGCTTTACGCAATCTAGTGCCCATTCAATCATGCTACAGTTCACTTCGGCATTGGGCTGAGTGAAGCTATTTTCGATATGCTTAAATATGAATTCTTTGCCATTAACGGGTAAGCGCTCAATAACAAAATCGTTGTCGATAATAAGCTTTTGTTTTCTCGCACGGCCGATGATGTTTACTTTCGGAAAGTGAGCCTCGAGTTTCGCCTTTAATTCTTTTGCAGCCTCTTGCCACTTCTCATCTAGTTGACGATGGTATAAAAGGCTGATGACAAGCTCGCCAGATAGTGCAGAAAGATAATCGATTTGAAAAAGCTTCTTTCTTAGCACTTCATTTGGTCTTACTTCTTCAAGCAACAGCGCCATAGCATCGTTTATTGCTTTACAAGCAGGAGGAAAGCTATCTACGCGGTACTTTTCTTTTGTTTCCTGGTTGAACATGATGTGAAACAAATCATCGCCTTCATGCCATACTCTAAATTCGGCGCGCATACGGTAGTGCGTTGGTTGCGATGGAAATACGGTTAAGTCAGGCGCATTGAACGGAGAAAGTAACGCAGTAAGACGTTCTACTTTTTCGTCCAACTGAGCTTGATAGCGTTGTTGTTCGGTCGCGGTCATAAAATTCTCCATTCAATATTGAGGTCGCGAATTGTAGTCCCTTATAAAATAACTGCAACAAGCTCTATCTACTTCTGCATTATTATTAGGAACGAACTAGTAAAAAAGCTGTATTAAAATTAAACAATACTGATTCTTTGCCGATAATAAGATTGAGGATAGTGAGGATCAAATTATGAACGTGGGTCAAATTAAGGCTTTTATGGGCGACCAGAAGGTCGATCAAAAAGCAGATCAAAAGGCATCAGTTCACCCGAACGAAATGTTGAAAAAGCAGTTACAGCAAGACGGATTGCAGCAAGCGGCTGAGTTTTCTAAACAACAAGCGGCATCAGTATCTGTTTCCAGTAGCCAAACTAGCATCGGCTTACGTGTGGTGAGTAGCAGCCTTAACCAAGCGTTGGTCATAGATGGCCAAAAGCCACAAGAAGCCAAAGAGAAAACCATTGAAGATAAGTCGAACAGTTTGTTCGACTTTGAAAAAGTTGCCAGAAACGTACTTAAGTTCGTAGGTGGCGTCATTAGAGGTGCGGCAAACGGTGGTGCCAGCGAAGAAAAGCTTAATGGCTTATTTAGCCAAGCGAGAGAAGGCGTAAGCCGTGGATTCGCTATGGCTGAAAAAGACCTCGCTGGTTTTATGAATGAAGAGATTGAGCAAGGGATGACAAAAAGCCGCGATCTCATCGATACAGGAATAAACGATCTGGAAACTGACATATTTGGTCGACAGCAGCCGAACGCTGTAACGCTTTCGTCCTTAAACGCGGTAGCTGCATCGGATGAGAAAAGCGGAAGCTTGCTGATTCGAACTAAAGATGGCGACGAAGTGAGTTTTAGTTTTGAGAGTCTTCGCTCGTTTCAGGCGTCCCAGCAACTTAACTTCCAGGCTCAGGCTTCTCAGGAGCAATCTGGCAATAGTGGTGAGCAAAGTGAAAGCAGCTTCTCGACGTCTTACACAGAACAAACGTCGTATCAATATTATGAGCGTAGCGGTATTAGCTTTTCATTGAAGGGCGAACTTGATGAAGATGAGTTGGAGTCGATAGCTGATTTGGTTGGTCAAGTTCAGGATCTCGCAGACACCTTTTACAATGGTGACATCGACAAAGCGTTTGAAGAAGCATTAAGTTTAGGTTTTGACGATAAAGAGTTGGTTGGCTACGCATTGCAGCTGAACAGAACAACACAGACCGAAGTATTAAAGACATATGAGAACATTCAGCATTATAACGATGATAAAAGTGATAATGCTAAGTTCGGGAATGTAGTTAGCCCGATAGCTCAATATTTAGAGAAGATGATGGATACTTTTGCTAATGCCGAAAGTACGTTAGGAAGTAACGAAGACTATAATACCTTAATAGGTGGGTTGATCAGTGAAATGAAAGATGTGCAGGTGCCAGACCTTGTATCTGCCATAAATAGATTTCATGCTTTCAATCAAACATTACTCAATGGACTTCCTCAATCTGCTGAGACGAGTGAGTAACTAACTATTCATTAATATAAAAGCCCGGTAGCGAAAGCTAGCCGGGCTTTTTTATAGCCTTTAAACCGTACGTAGAATTACGCGTGTTCGACTTTGTCCTTTGCAGGGCGAACTTTTAGCGTTCGTTCCTGGAAGATTGAGTCGTTGGTTTTATCGATAACACTGTTTAGGTCGTCTGTTACAACCTCGATAAAACCGTATCCTTTTCGTTTTCCAGTTTTGCGATCCTTCATTAAGCGAACCGACTGTACTTCAATAAAGCTACTGAAGTATTCCTTTACTGCGTTTTCGTTTGCTCTATAAGGCAAATTACCCACGTATAAGGTTTCTACTGATCCGTCATTAGAATGTGCTCTGGCATCTGAGGAAGATGGACTTTGAATAAGAGACGCTAGCCAAGGAGTAACGATACCGCTGATCAGCAGAGCTGCTGATACGGTTAGTGGAACATGGACGTTTAAACTAGCAGAAGAAAATAACAAGTAACCTGCAATTGCAAAAATAGCGCTAATAACAGCGCATTGAATAAAGCCTACTTTCATATACCTACCTTTCTATTGTTTATTATGGTGTTGGAGGCTGTACATAGTTTACTCATTTGTAACAAATTGAACAATAAAATGTGAAAAAACTAGTCGAAAGATGCATTGAGCAACGAGAAATGATGCAGAAATGAGCGGTTAACACCAAAAGTGGCTTAAAAAGCAAAAAAATCCAATTTAAGTGTTGATCTTTCACAGGAGGTATCTATAATGCGCTCCACGTTCTGAGGGGGCTTCGAGAAAAACAAAGCCAACTTAGCAACAAGTGCGAAACCAAGTTTTCAAACAAATAAAAAGTTTAAAAACATGGTTGACATCGAAAATAAACGATGTAAAATGCGCACCTCACTCGAACAGGGTGAGTCGCTAAGAAGCAACGGCTTTTAGTGAATGTTCTTTAAAAATTTAGACAAGACAATCTGTGTGGGCACTCGTTAAGAGTGTCACAACGACGATTCATATTTCGATATATTTAATTGAAGAGTTTGATCATGGCTCAGATTGAACGCTGGCGGCAGGCCTAACACATGCAAGTCGAACGGTAACATTTCTAGCTTGCTAGAAGATGACGAGTGGCGGACGGGTGAGTAATGCTTGGGAACTTGCCTTTGCGAG
>NZ_MEJH01000009.1 GCF_001953635.1 Alteromonas abrolhosensis
AGTGCTCAATGACAGATGGCTACGACTGCTATCAAAACGCCCTTGCAGAGCGGATAAACGGTATTCTTAAAAATGAATACTTACTCCATAAGCCAAGAGATTTAGAAGAAGCGAGAAAGATGGTTGCAGAGTCAGTAGCTATCTATAATGGTAGGAGGCCACATCTGGCCCTTAAATACAAAACGCCCGATGAAATACATCGGGCGTTTTAACCGAAATAAGTGTCAACCTATTTCAGGACTAGTCAAACCGCATATTAAATACTAATACCACGGTTTTTCGCTTTTTCCTTGATATAAGGTTCCCACGCTGCAGCGTTGCGGCGTAGTGAGCGATCTTTCTTAGCTTCTAGTACATGTTTGTAAGCAGACTTAAAGTTACCTGCGTAGAAGTTCGCTTCCATTAACGTGAAGTGAATCTTCTCAGGGTCTTCAGCGCCACGCTCTAGAGCATTCTCTAGTGCTTTGATAGCGCCTTTATAGTCTTCAGCTACAAGTAGAAGTGTACCTTGCTTACGATAGTGCTCAGGATCTGAACTCTTTGCGGCAGCCTGAGCGTACAGGTTTGCTGCAGTTTTGAAGTTCTTCGCCTGGTGATACGCGTTAGCAATGTTAGCTAGCATATCGGCATCATTCTTCAACAAGCCTTCTTTCATGTGCTTCTCAAGTAACTTAGCAGCCTTGTAAGGCATACCGTTACTTTGATAAAGCTGAGCAAGCGTTTTGATTTCTGAATCTTTTTCTAGATAGCCCTGCATATAAGCAAGTTCTAGTGTTGAAAGACCTTTTTTGTAGTCTTCAACTAAGATATAGAAAAAGCCAAGACGCGACCACCAGGTTTTCTCTTGAGGAAAAGTCTTAACTAACTCTTCTGCAACAGCAACCGTTTCTGGGTACATCTTACGCTCGTAGTAAGAAGTCAATTTAAGTACGTAAGGGTTTTTGTTTGGCTCTTCATACAAAGCAATTGCTTTGTCTGCTGGCTCAACCATCTTAGCAAGTTGCTTAGATTCAAAGTAAGCCTGCGCCAAACGCGTGTACACGTCAGCATCTTCTTTACAGGTAAATTCCATCCACTTGTTATACCATTTGATGGCATCAGTGTATTTCTCTTCCTGCATGCTCAAATCACCTATCAATTTAAGTGTTTGAGAGTGCTCTGTGTCGTTAAGAACTTTTGGTTGAACAGAGTCGACCAAATAGTTTAACGCCTTACCGCCCTGACCTTCTTGTGAAGCCAATAAGTTACCGATGAAACGCTTAACGTATGCCTTGTCGAAATCGTCAGAAGGATCGATTTCATAAAGAACGTTTAACGCTTCAGTAAGCTGGTCTTCATTATAGAATTCAAAAGCTTTTTGAACTTTCTTACCGGTACGCTCACCTACTAGCGTTGTTTTTCCCTTCTCATATCCAGGACAAACAACAGGTGCTGACTGCGCCAGGGCAGCGGGTGCTGAAAGCACCGCACCTGCACCTAGCACTAAAGCAACGGCTGACATTTTGAATGAACGTTTCATCATGATCATTGCTCCAGTTTAAAGTCTAGCTGGACGAACATGCCAGGTTGTTTAACCGGCTTGCCATCTACGATCTTAGGCTTGTATTTCCACTTACGTAGAGCACGACGTGCTTCACGGTCGAATACGCGCTTAGGTTCAGCTTCGATAACTTCGATATCTTCAACACCACCAACTTCGTTGATAGTGAAAGATAGTCTTACCCAACCTTCACGGCCATCACGAGCTGCATCAGGTGGATATTTCGGGTCGATACGAACGATAGGTGTTGCTTCACCATCGCGTTGCATTGCACCAACACCACCAATGTTTACACCAACACCACCTGTGTCGATAGCTGGAATAGCTAAGCTAAAGCCATCTGCATCAGGTTCCGCAGTTTCCGGCTCAACTTGCTCCATTTTAGGAGGCTATGGCGGCGGAGGCGGCGGTGGTGGTGGAACACGAGTACGCGTTTGCGTTTGGTCGTCTGGTTCCTGCATTACAATATCGATAACCGGTGCAGGCGGTACTTCGTCTGCTGGTCTAGATGAATTTTCAATCAACTTGGCCATTAGAACGAAAAGGGCAAATGCAACACCAGCACCTAAAAGTATAGATACAATTATACGTAACATCTTATCCCCTTGCCGCTACCGAGACTCGGTTAACGCCAGCGGCTTTAACCTGATCCATAATCTCAACTACTAAACCATGCTTCGCTTTAACGTCAGCTTGGATGATTACGTAGTCTGTAGGCTGCTCGGTAAGCAGTCTTTCAATATTCGCTCTTACGCTGTCCGGCGCTACTTCACGCTTGTCTAGCCAAACATTTCCGTCTTCAGTTACGGCGATGAAAATGTTTGCATTTTTGTGAAGAATCGCCTGGCTCGCATCTGGCTTGTTGACTTCGATCCCTGCTTCTTTAACGAAAACAGTGGTAACGATAAAGAAGATCAGCATGATAAACACGATATCCAACATGGGAGTCATGTCGATCTGTGCATCTTCTTCCTCGGTTCTGACTTTTCGAGCCATAATCTCTCTCTCTAATGATGTGGCAGGCTATCAACTAGCCCTTCTCTTGCCAGCTTCACTTTCGCTTCAAGACGTGAACTGATGAACAGTCCAGATAGCGCAGCTACCATTCCCGCCATTGTCGGGATAGTTGCCATAGAGATACCAGCAGCCATTAGACGAGCGTTGCTGGTGCCCTGCGTTGCCATTGTCTCGAAAACACTGATCATACCGGTTACTGTTCCAAGTAGACCGATTAGTGGACACATTGCAATAATGGTTCTGATAATCAGCATTCTAGCGTTTAGGTCGTCTGACGCTTGAGAAATCCACGCGTCACGGATTCTATGCGCATACCATGATGTAGTATCTGCTCGGGCATCCCAATTTGCGATGATGTTTTTCTTCACCTTTGGAAAGACCGAGGTTAAATACCAGTAACGCTCAATCATTAAAACCCACATGAGAAAGAGCGCGGCAGCAACGAAATAAAGTACGTCACCGCCGGTAGCGATAAAGTCCCTGACCGATTCGAATAATCCAATCAGGTAATTCATATTACGCTTTCTCCGACTCTGAGTGAGCAGCTACGATACCCGCAGTTTGCTCATCAAGAATGTGGATGATTGATTTGCTACGAGAAGCTACGATGCTGTGAGTAAGAATTAGAGGCAGAGCCGCGATAATACCCTGAGCAGTAGTTACAAGAGCCATTGAGATACTTCCTGCCATCATACGTGGGTCACCTGTACCGAATAGAGTGATGGTTTGGAATGTCTCGATCATACCTAGTACTGTACCTAGTAGACCTAGTAGAGGAGCAATCGCTGCGAAAATCTTGATAACGTTGATGCCGCTTTCAATTTTTGGAAGCTCGCGAAGAATCGCTTCATCTAGTTTAAGCTCAAGGTTTTCTGCATCAGCAGTCTTGTTCTCTTGGTAAACTTTAAGAATACGACCTAGTGGGTTACCTTCAGAAGGATTGTTTACGTTCTTAAGCTGCGAACGCATTTTGCCACCAGTGATCGTAAGCGTGATCATTTTGTAAATACCAATTAGTAGGCCAATCGCAAGCATAACTGTGATTGTGTAACCAACTGGACCACCCGCGTGATAACGCTCAGCCATTGTCGCTTTCTGCTTCAATAGACCAAGGATTGCACCTTGAGAAGGGTCAGCATAGAAAGGAACAAAGCCAGAAGTTGCGTCAATTAGTTCGTCAGCAGAAGCTACGAAGTGACCGTCTGGTTGGCGACCTAGAGGCTGAACAACTTCAGCTTCAGCGTCATACGCTAGGTAACCAGCTTCACCAACAAGGTTGAAAGTACCAACACGAACAACTTCTTGCTGTGAAGAACCACCGTCAAGGTTAACTACTTCTGTAGTGAACTTAACTACTTCACCGCCTTCAGTCATTTCTTTTTGAAGAGCAAACCATAGGTCTTCTAGTTCTTTAATATTTGGAAGACCTTTAGAGTCTTCTGACATTTCAGCTAGGAACTGGCCACGACCAGGGAATTGTGCACTTACGATAGACGTAGAGATACGGCCATAAGCTTCAGAAGATGCTTGACGTACCACACCGAACATTTCACCAAGTGTACCTGTAGCTTGGTCAAGTTCAGCAGCCTTTTCATTTAGCGTAACTTCATTGTCTGAGAATTGCTTCTGTAGACGGTCGCCACGTGCTTGTTCAGCTTTAAGGTCTGCTTGTGCCTTGCGAAGAAGTGCTTGTTTGTCAGCACGTGCTGATTGGAACTCAGCTTCGCGTTGCTTGTCTAGGCGAGCTTCAGAAACACGGTTCTGTTGAACCTGGTCTAGAAGATCTTTCAGGCTCTTTGCTTCCTGAGCCTGCGCTCCGGTTGCTGCAACTGCAACTGTCGCAGCGGCTAAAAGAGATTTGAATACTGGTTTCATTAACAATTACTCCGCTGCGCTAATTGGTAGTTTAATCAGATCCGCAGGAATGACGTTGTTAGCCATCTTAACTGCGTCAACAACTGAAGACAGATACTCGTCACCCAGTTTTTCCCAAGCGCGGCTCTCGTTGTTCCATACCCACGCGTGAGTCTGGTCAAGAGAAAGTGCAACTAGCGCCGTACGACCAAGGTTAAAGAAGTCAACAGTAACTTCAGTACCCGCGTCGTCGATAGTACCTTGGTAAGAATTGATCTTAGTACCGTATTCAACTTCTACTAGGTAAGCTTCTAGTACCTGACGGAACTGCTCAGAAACAGTTACGTTAGAGTTAGCCATAAGGTCGCGAAGACGCTCAACACGCTGAAGACGCTCGTCTAAGTGAATTGGACGGTCTAGCTTGATGAACTGTTCTAGGCTGTCGATCATGCGGAACATAAGAGGAACGATGCCCTGCTTAGTTTGTTCGATGCTGTCGATCTGACGTTGCAACGAATCGATACCGCGCTGCTGATCAGCAACTAGGCTAGCGATGTAATCGTTGTAGATTTTAAGGTTTTCTGTCTCATCTACTGTTTGACGATACTCAACAAGTAGTTCTTGAGATTGTTCAAACAACGTATTGATTTTTTCTTGAGATTTCGCTGCAGCCGCGTGGATTTTCGCTTCTTCTTTATGAAGATCTTCAAGCGTATCTGCAGAGACTGCGCTACCTGTTAGTGCGAATGCACCCATAACAGTAGAAGCAATAAGAGTTCTCTTGCTCATTTTGGACATAGTTCCCAACCAAATTTCTTATTTGAATCCTCGCCGATAGGAAAATATTCGGGCAAGGGGCGTATAAAACTTTCACAATTTTGTTTCAGGAATGTAGTAATGATATGAAAATGCACTACTACGAACGTGGTATATTCACATGGATTACTCGGTAGAGTCAAGTTAGCAAAGCACTTGCACCATAGAAGTGGAGGTTAATTGTTCACTCAGCGCCCAATTAATCACCTTTTATGCAATTTGTTTGTTAATAAATTAACTTGAAGGACACGTTACGCATAAAAATTCACAGTTAGTGACTACAAACACGTCCGATTACTTCTTCTTTACGGCACTAATTGTTGTGCCTATTAAACCTTTTTTGTCAACAACGTCTGAAGCGCAAATATCAACAAAATCGTTACACGCTAATTTACTTTTGAGTAACGTAACTTCTTCGGCATCTCTAGCTGCATTAATTAAATCAGATAGTCTAACACCGTGAGATTCTAGCTCTTTGTCGTACTCTTTGAAGATAGTTTCTTTTTGTGAAAACGAAATATTCGGATTCAAGACCGTCTTCAAAAGCTTGGGGAAATTTGTATCGTACAATGCTTGTTTATATTCATCGACGAGTTTTCCGACTTTTTCATTCAGCTCGGTTCGAATGGTTTCTTTTTCCGGGCTTGGCTTAGTCGATTCGTTTAACGCAGCCACTAAGCGCTTAAGAGCATCTAAAGGACTCCCCTTTTCTTGAAGCGTTTGTATAACCTTTAGAATTTGAAAATTTGGGGCAACAATTACGCTTTCCTTTCGGTGGACCACCACTCTAAACTTTCCACCAGGCTGCAAAATCCGACTTACTTCATTCAGTGTAAGATTCAGGACACTATATTCGATACCAAACTGGGAAACGACAGCGGTCACTTCATTATCTGCAAATGGTAGCGACTCAATATTCTGTTCTTGCAAAAAGCAGATCTTTGGCTGCCTAAGACTATCGCCTATTTTTAAGGTCGCGTAGTCGACACCAATATATTCAGGTTCGCAGAAATTACCAACATTTACTGCAAGGTCGATAAGGGCGCCGTTTCCTGTCGCAAGATCAACAACCTTTCCACCATGAACGTTCGTTTCGTTAAAAAACGCCAACCATTGCTCTGCAAGCTCGCCTTCATAATTACGACTTGTTGAATCGGCAAAAGAGTTAACGTGGCCCTGCTGCCAGTATTCACTCCAATAACTATTCATGAAAAGTTCTCTTAATTGGTGCTGAGCACTGTAAAAGGTAAATTTATTTGTCCACAAATAAAAAAAGGCCGATTGCTCGGCCTTTTTTATCTAGATTCTATAATTAGAAGCTAATTTGGTAGTTTAGACGGTAGTCACGACCAAAGTTGTTATATAGGTCTTGGTTGTCCCACGTACCGTTAGATGAGAATACTGGATCTTCATCTGTTACGTTGTTAACAGCAAGAGTGATTGAACCGTAGTCAGCCATATCAAACGTGTAAGTTACGTTGTGGATTAACCAGCTATCAAGCTTACCAGCGATGTCGTAAGGACCAACAATAGTGTTGCCATCTGCATCTTTAGGCGCTGTTTCAAACTCAGACGTGCTGTCTGTGTAAGTCATGTTCCAAGCAAGAGTATGCTCTTCGAAGCTCCAAACCGCAGTAGCAACTGACTTGAACTCTGGGCTACCAGACCAACCAGCGATATCCTGAACGATGCCGCCAACTTCAGTGTCGTAAGATAGTACGAATGAGTTAACGTTCTGGAAGCGGAAGTTACCGAATTCAGTTTCAAGGTTCGCATTAAGAGTAAAGTCGATACCTTCAATTTCAAAACCTGCACCGTTGAAGTAAGACGTACCAGCTTCAACTAGAACACCAGACGCCGCACGCTTAAGGTAGAAAGTCTCGTCTGAAGTATCAGTATCTACTGAAACCGCAGTGATTAGACCTGCAGCCTCGTCAGAAAGTAGGTTTTGAAGCGTTTTCGCTTGGATTACGTTATCAATCGATAGGTTGAAGTAATCAAGTTTAACACTTAGGTTGTCGTTTACATCGTAAGCAACACCAAGGTTGATGTAGTCAGAAGTTTCAGCATCTAACTCAGAGTTAGCTGTGTAGTACGTGTCATATTGACGTTCAACAGTTGAACCATTGTTGTAGTCAATTGCATCTTCTGCAGAGAAAGTACGTGCAGCGTTTAGAAGGTCAAGACCTGGCGCACGGAAAGACTCAGAGTAAGAACCACGAAGTACTAGGCCATCTGCAACTTCCCAACGAGCAGATACTGCTGGAGATAATTTGCTACCAAAATCAGAGTAATCATCGTAACGTGCTTTGATGTTTAGCTCTACAGTGTCAGATACTGGAAGTACAGATTCGAAGAAGAAAGCTGTTACATCACGGTCACCCATAGATGAGTTACCTGCAGAACCACCGATTAGACCAGCTTCAGACTGACCGTCATAGATGTCAGCGTAAGTCTGTTCAAAGAACTCAGCACCGAAGTAGTGTGCAACCATACCACCAGGTAGTTCGAACATGTCGAAACCGATACCTGCATAGTACTGGTGGAAGCGTGAGCTAGACTCTTGAAGGGTTGTTGCTTTCATGTTTGCAACGCCTTCGTCTGAACCTAGGTCGATACCATTTTGCTCGTTGTAAGCAAGACCTGAGTAAGACAGGTAGTACTGACCTACAGACTTGTTGTCAGCCATGTTGAAGTGGTAGTAAACTTCCCACTCAGCATTGTTCCAGTCTAGCATACCGCGAAGACCAGTTGTGTAATCTTGGTTGTAGTCGTCTACGTTACCGTCACGAGTACCGATACCAACCCAACGGAATAAACCGTACGCGCCATCAACACCGTAAGGGTTGTGTGGGTTGTCAGCTGACATGTTTTCCCATGCCGCAGCAGGTGGAGCGTAACGACCGAATGAAGAGTTTTGAACAACCATTGCTTGACCGAACCACTCAACATCTTCCATTACTTCGTAATCGGCACTTACATACAGTGTGTTACGGTCAATTGATGCTGTGTTGTAAGACACGTTAGCAAACGCATACATACAGTACTCAGAACCTTCGCCCCAATCTTCGTCAGCGTCTACGCGACGGAATGTATCTTCGCCGTATTCAGAGATTAGGCTATCACAAAGAAGTGAAGGCTGAGCTTCTGAGAAGTCTGGAGACAATACTGTTGCACCGAAGTAAGACCAACCTACAGTATCTGCAGTGTAAGCTTGGATATCGCCGTCGCCGTCGAAGTCACCAATTTTTGCTTTAGTGTAATCACGATCTGCATCAGAAATACCTTCACGACGCTGGTGATCGAATGAGAACGTTACGTTACCTTTGTCGTTAGAAATACCGCCAACAACAGAGAATTCAGAAGAAGTAGTACCTTCGTCTTGGTCACGCATACCCGCGCCAATGTTGAAAGTTAGACCTTCGAAGTTGTCTTTAAGGATGATGTTTACAACACCAGCCATCGCGTCAGAACCATAGATAGAAGATGCACCTTCAGTCATGATATCGATACGCTCAACCGCAGCCATTGGAATAGCGTTAAGGTTTGCAGAAGCACCACCTAGCGTAGGTGAGCCAGGGAAACGACGACCGTTTAGAAGTACTAGTGTACGACGAGAACCAGCACCACGAAGGTTGATTGTAGCTTGTGACTGTGCAGAACTACCTGAACGCTCAGAGAATGAACCGAAAGAGTTTAGTGAGCTTGAACGCAGCGCGTCAGCAACAGTAAAGTCACCTTCTAGTTTAATATCAGCAGCTGTAATTGAAACAACTGGAGCAGCGCCTTCTAGGTCAGTACGCTTGATACGTGATCCTGTTACTTCGATTTTTTCAACAGCAACAGCTTCTTGCTCTTCCTGTGCGTGAACTGCACCAGAAAATGAGAAAGCGGACGCAGCACTAAACGCGCACGCTAGCTTGACTGATTTAGCCAGCTTAGAATTTGTAAACATGTATTGTCTCCCTGGACTTGAAAATACGTTTTAGCATTTCGAGCATCGTCTTTATAACGATTTATTATTAGTAAGGCTTTGGACCTCATATTGATAATAAACACAAGCTCAATTCAGGGTCAATAAGGATCAGATAAACGGTTCGGAAAAGTTCAATTTTTTTTTATTAGGTTTTATGAAACATGTAATTAATTTGCTACAAAATCGCAAATAAACAAATAAAAACAACAATTTAGACAACAACAAAAATAGTTAAATTTTTTTTGTTTGTTTTTTGTACCACCCTACTTTACAGGTTATTTATCACTCTTTTTCAGGTCGTTTTTTGTACCGTGAAATCAAATTATCGGAGTTTGAAATAAGTATTAATTTTTGCTTAATGATATTGACGCTAGTTTTCAGACTCGGGAGTGGAAAATTCAACACTCTACCTTAGAATCACAGTCTTCAAGAATACCGGAAATGTAAGTTAAGCATTCCCGGTTTTCACACGGCACATATTCTCGGTCAATACTTACTGCAAATAAAACCCTAGTCGCCTTCTTACAGGTTCAGGCAATTCTGGCAGCGCACTTTTCGGCAATAAGAATGTTGCCATGTTAAAAAAGTCCAAATAGATGCGGTTAGACTCAGTGGTCTTCTTTAAATAATGATGTCCCGAAGAACCACCCGTGCCTATTTTAGTACCAAGCATTCGCTGAACCATCATTGCATGGCGATAGCGCCAAATAGTCAGTTGTTCATCAATTTCGGTTAACGCAGTAATAAGTTGAAACGGTAGATTGAAAATTGGCTCTTCTGAGTACTGCTTTATAAATAGTGCAGAAAGCAATGCTTTATGACTTAGGCGGAATTTGCCCTCCCCCCTCAGCGTTTCAAATTTTGCATCGTCAAATAAAGCATCAAAGTTTTCTATGGTTGCTTGTAAGTCTTTGAGCTCCTGTCGTCTCTCTGACTCTGACAGCATGTCACTGGTTGAAATGGTGTGATGATCGTCCTTCAACATTTCATCGGCAGCATTTTTATAGTATTGCCAAAAATCGAAACCTTCTGTTTTTAAAAGCGGCATTCTAGATAGCCACTTATCGACCAGCTCAAACAAACTAGGTTTGCTTTCAAGCGTTTCCAATAAAGCTCTGTCTTTATCAGTCAACCGGTTATAGAAGCTTTGTTTATCGAAGTCGATTCTGAAATCACGCTTCAAACCAAGCGATATTTCAAGGCGTTTAAATTGGATACTTTGAAAGCCAGATGCTGGCACCAGGTAATCTCTGAACGACAAAAACTGCTGTGGTGTCATTGTTTCCATGATCGCAATTTGGTCATTCATCAAACTTTGAATTTGTATTACCCGCTGCAAGCGGTGCACAACTAGTGTTAGCTGCTGATCTTTCACCGTTTCCTGATTGAAAGTATCAATGACTGCATTGAGTTCATGAAGGACCTGTTTAAACCAGAGTTCGTAAACTTGGTGGACAATAATAAACAGCATTTCTTCATGCGCCGCGTCACCGTATTTCTCACTCTGTAAATCTTGTGCCCCCAGTATTTTATCAAGCTGTAGGTAATCACCGTAGTAGCAGGGCTCTATATTCTTTTTCATGTCGTTCTTGCCTTATTGCTTTGTTTATCTTTGTAATTCTATCACCGTCACCTCGACATCCACAGAATACAAGCTATACATTATAGGGATATATAGCCATGGCCCGTGTTGTATCACTTAACGTGTATAAAAATGTGTCCATCTAGAAAGGTAAACGGCTGCTCTATCTGCGTAGCTACCTCGTACAACACAACAGGTCAACGAACGGCGCTAACAAAAATTATAAGGGGAATGAATATGAAACTTGATGACGATATCCACAACTATTATGAACACCTAGTATTAGAAAGAATTAGCAAGCTTGGGCTTGATACCACGAAAAGCCCTGATTACTTAGCTGATTTGTGCTGCCTTGCGTTAAACCAAGTTCCACCACGTTATATTCGGTATGAAGTTGATATGGCTTTTTACTTACCGCAAAGCGAGCGTAATCAAATGGAAATGAACGTTGAGCACGCGATCAGTAAAGCACTTAAGTATTTAGATGAAACTGAGAAATCTAAGAAAGATGAGGATTAGGAGGTTTGGGTGGCGGGCCTCCAGCCACATCCCGGCACATGAGTCGTCTGCTGCGGCTGCTCCCTTCCAGGCCTGACCGGGTTCACAGAGTATCATTGCGGGAGGACCAAAAGCCCACCATAGAAAATCGCATTCAAAGCAAAGTCATTTGCCCCTGCTTGACTGCGGGGCGCATTATGACTATTTGGTTCAGAGTTTTCAACCCTTTAAAGAAAATCTCTCTTCAGCAATAAGGTTTGCTACACGGTTAGTGGCCGCCCCTTCTTGCTCTGCACGAGTATAAATTTCTTTAAGTGTCTCACCGATTTGCTCAATGTGTGCGCGTAATGCTTCGTTAGAACTTGATTCCATGCGCTGATGGAAGATATCAATAACCCCACCGGCGTTAATTACGTAGTCTGGCGCGTACAAAATACCGCGTTGCTGAAGCAACTCGCCAATATCTTCACGTGCCAGTTGATTATTTGCAGCGCCAGCAATGACCTTAGCTTTAATTTCAGGCAATGATAGGTCGTTAATGGCCGCACCCAATGCACACGGCGCAAGCACGTCAACGTCTAAACTTAAAATTTCCTCTGGTGCTACCGCTGTTGCGCCAAATTCAGACACAGCTTTTTCAACGCCTTCAGGATAGATATCCGCAACGTAAAGCTTCGCACCGTGTTCATGTAAATGCTTTGCAAGACGGTAGCCAACGTGCCCCATGCCTTGAATAGCAACACTGACGCCATCAAGGCTACGCTTCAAACCGTACTCTACCGTTGCCTTTAATCCCACAAACACACCATATGCTGTAGACGGTGCTGGGTTTCCATCTGGTACTTCGCCTGCGTAATGATACTTAGCGTGAATGCCGGCTATATAATCAGACTCGGTTGCCATTGTTTGCAAATCCGTTACTGAGATACCCGAATCTTCCGCGGTAAAATACTTTCCGCCTAATGACTCTACAAATTTGCCCATTGCTTTCATCATTTCTGGTGTTTTGGCTTTTCGAGGATCACCGATAATGACTGATTTACCACCACCAAGCTCTAAGTTAGCCATAGCAGCTTTATATGTCATACCTTTTGATAATCTCAGTACATCGGTTAGCGCTTCACTACTATTCACGTAAGGCCACATACGACAACCACCAAGAGCGGGACCCAGGTTGGTGTTGTGTACAGCAATAATGGCACTTAGGCCCGCCTTCTCGTCATGATAAAACGCAACGTGTTCATGATTATTGAACTCTGGGTGATCAAAAACTGACATATTTTCCCTATTAATACTGTAGTGAGTTAAAGCCTACCCAAGGTGAAGCTGTCACGAAAACAAAACGCCGCTCATTTGGGATGATGTGAGAGTCTGAAGATGATTTGCGATACACTTATCAGCCTCGCAAAGATCAGCAACATTTTGCCAAGTGTATCCGATTGTTTTGAGGACAGGCCTTGCAAAGTTTGTTAATGAAATTTACAAACTGAAATACAATAGATTTGAATACAATTTTTCTAGGACAGCTATCCTAGAATTTTTTTTGATATATAATAAACATCATAAAAACGACGGAAACAGTGTTAATGAAATTGGATAAATTTGACCGTGAGATTTTGCGCGTACTTCAGCAAGACGCCACGGTGTCGATGGCGGATTTGAGCCAGCGTGTAGGATTGTCGCACACCCCGTGCTGGAGACGTGTCAAACGTATGGAAGCCGATGGCATTATTCTGGGGAAAGTTACATTACTCAACAGTAAGAAACTTAATCTAGGCGTATCAGTCTTTATTTATGTTACGTTAAAAAACCATGATGGTGACTCACTTACTGATTTTGAAAATGCGGTTCAAAATATCGATGAAATCGTGGAATGCCATACCACCAGCGGTGAAAAAGACTACCTATTAAAAGTGATAGTAGAAAGTATTGAAGAATACGAATTCTTGCTCAAAACGAAATTGACTCACCTACCTCTTGTTGACCACCTAAGCTCAACCTTCGCATTAAAACAGGTGAAAAACACCACAGAGCTACCTATCAAGCGCCAATAACCTGAATAATGGGGTCAGAGTACATTATTACTCTGCCCCTCTTACTCAAACTGCGTCTATTTGATTTTCCGGCTTAGCCAACTCGAATGCGCTTAGCTCGTTACAGTTTTTCGCAATCTTACTAATTAAAGGGTAGCGACTCATATCAACGTTGAAACGCTGCGCATTGTACACTTGAGGTACTAGGCAAACATCTGCAAGCGTAACATTAAAGTCAAAGCAGTACTTACCCGCTTGAGTCTGAAGGCGCTTTTCAATGCCGTCAAATCCTAGCGTTATCCAGTGTGCTGCCCACCTGGCCACGTCGTCTTGAGAGGCATCAAAGTTTCCTTTTAGCGCATTCAGCACACGCAGATTACCGATAGGCTGAATATCACACGCGATATCTTGTGCTAACGCTCTGACTCGTGCTCGCTCTGTTCGATGTTCAGGAACAAGCTGATGCTCACCATCGTATCTTTCATCAAGATACTCAATTATCGCCAAAGACTGATTGAGAATTATATCTTCGTCTTCGTCGACCAGTGTGGGAACAAGGTGCGCTGGGTTTAATCGCGTATAATCGCTGCTATGCTGCTCGCCCCCGTTATTTACTAAATGTACAGGTACGTATTCGTACTCAACACCTTTTAAATTTAGCGCTATGCGCACACGATACGAAGCAGTTGAACGCCAATAGCCGTAAAGTTTTATACTCATGGTACTACCACACTTGTCAAACGTTACAATTAGGGCTATCAAACTTTGCAATGGTTTGAAGTTTAATGGCCCTTAATAAGAATAGTGTGTAATACGACATCGTGCTTGCTTAGTAAGCCTATTTACCCAACCACAATGTCGTTACTATTCACTCAAATGTTCACGTCTAGCGTTTTAGCTAAGCGGTTTAACCTGCTGGTCGATAGCGCCAAAAACAGAGTTGCCTTCTTTGTCCAGCATTTCTATGCGAATGCGATCACCAAACTGCATAAAGGGTGTAGAAGGTTTGCCGTCACGGATGGTTTCAATCATGCGCACTTCAGCAATACACGAATAACCAACACCACCTTCAGCAATGGCCGAACCATGGTCAGTACCTTGTTTATTAGACACAGTGCCTGAGCCTATGATTGCGCCTGCACCTAGATTTCTGCTCTTCGCAGCATGCGCAACTAGCTGACCGAAATCAAACGTCATGTCTTGGCCCGCTTCAGGCTTACCGAACAATTCACCGTTGTAAGTAGAGCGCAAAGGTAAATGCACTTTACTGTCTTTCCATGCATCACCTAGTTCGTCTGGAGTTACAGCAACTGGCGAAAAGCTCGAAGCTGGTTTTGATTGAAAGAAGCCAAACCCTTTTGCCAACTCGCCCGGAATTAGTCCTCTAAGTGATACATCGTTAACTAACATGATAAGTCGAATGCGCTCAGCAGCTTGCTCTGGCGTGCACGCCATAGGAACATCATCAGTAACAACGGCAACTTCACCTTCAAAATCAATGCCCCAGTCATCACTTGGAAGTATGATGTCATCTTCAGGTCCAATAAAGTCATCAGAACCACCTTGATACATTAATGGATCGGTCCAAAAGCTTTCTGGCATTTCAGCATTACGTGCCTTTCTCACCAATTCCACATGATTTACATAAGCGCTTCCATCAGCCCACTGGTACGCTCTAGGCAAAGGAGACTCACAGCGAGATGCATCAAATGGCACGCTGTCACAGGCATTATCATTTAACGCTTGGTATTTCATCTGCAGTTGAGGAGCAACTTCTTTCCAATTATCCAATGCGTCTTGCATGGTTTTGGCAATGTCCTGTGCACTGCACGCTCGAGAAAGATCCTTCGACACTACCATTAGGCAGCCATCTCGGGTTTCATTCTTATAGGTAGCTAATTTCATTGTTCTTTCCTCGAAAAATAATTCATTCGCTTGGCGCCGTTGTCCTCCCTCATTACATTACGCCCTAAATATGGGGTCAGTGTAAATTTAAGCGACGGCTCCTCGCACAATTACATGAATATAGTTATGCCACTAGTTGGTATACATTGAGAAGTGTTCTGCTAACGAAGTTTTATTTTGCTGTAAGAAAGGATGTACGCCACAAAACGTTTACTGAGCAGGTATAGCGCTGTGTCGCTCGCTCCGTGGGTAATGTAAATTTTTCGTAACAGAGGCGTGGCAAGGGTATTGGCAAGCAAAAAGACATCGTGGAGTAACGGTGCGCATTAGTTTTCACCGTTGTTATTTATGCTTAACCCCTCTTGAAAAGGAAACGGCATCGACCTTTGCTAAACAGGAAAGGTCGATACATAACCATGTTCTAAAGCTTTACCGTTGCCTTATTGATGCCGTACTCGCGCAGCTTATTGGCTATTGCCGTATGACTTAATCCCAGTTTTTTAGCCAGTTGACGGGTACTTGGATAAGATGGATATAAGCGCTTAAGCAGATCCTTTTCAAATTTCTTCACTTCTTCGTCCAGTGTTCCATCGAAGTTTTCGTCTATATAAGTGACACTTGGAGCACAACTTGGAAGTTGAATATCTTCTTTGGTAATTTCTTTGCCATCGAGAAGTGATAGCGCGCGATACAATGCATTCTGTAACTGTCTTACATTGCCCGGCCAAGGATACTGCTGAAGAAAATCAACACATGATTTACTAAGTTTTGCTGGACGGCGGCCTAACTTGGTGCTGTGTTGAACAATGAATGACTCGGCAAGTGGAACGATATCTTGCCTTCTGTCTTTTAAAGAAGGCATAACCAAACTCAATACGTTTAAGCGGTAGTACAATTCTTTCCTGAAACGCCCTTCTTCTACTAGCTGACCGAGATCACGACAGGTGGTGCAAATAAATCGCACGTCTACTTTAACTGGCTCAGAATCCCCTACTCTTCTAAACTCCCCGTCCTCTAAAACGCGCAGCAACTTAGCCTGAAGCTGAGAAGACATATCTGCTATTTCATCAAGTAGAAGAGTGCCGCCTTTTGCCTGTTCCAATAAACCCACTTTTGCATTTGGCTGATTAAATGCTCCCGCGGCATAGCCAAACAACTCGGTCTCTGCCACGCTGTCGGGTAAAGAGGCACAGTTAAGGGCTAAGAATGCACCTTCACTGCGGCGGCTGGACTGGTGACAGGCTCTGGCAATCATCTCTTTACCTGTGCCAGTTTCTCCAAAGATTAAAATGGGAGCATCGAGGTCAGCTATTCGCTTAGCTTCATGGACAACACGCTTCATGAACGGTGACTGAGTAATAAAACGATCGAAGCTGTCGGTGGGTGACTGGTGAAACGCTGTAAATTGTTGGCCAAGTCGCATTTCTGATTTCAGTATGACCACAGCGCCTGCCATGATCATATTCTGCTCGCCGTCTGGCACGGTAATAGGCAGCATGTCCGCAAGATAATCCTGCTGGATAAACTTCACTTTCGAAGACTGTGGGCCGGGTGATTTCCCATCCATCCACTTAGTAAAGTTGAAGCCTTTTACGACTTCGCTAATTTCAGTTCCTTCAATATCGCTACTCGGAATTTCCAGCCCTGCGCATACCGCTTCATTGCATAGCAAAATATTGCCTTTGGCATCTATAGAGAACACAGGATCGGGTAAGGTTCTTAAAATAGCAGAAAGCTGATTTTTCTCGCGCTCTCCTGGCATAAATAGGGTCGTTTTCACGTCGTCAATACCGTCAATACGACGAATCTGAGGCATCAAGTGCTGAAAATCTGCAAATTCGATATTGGGAAAATTAAGGAAAATTTTCCCTGCCGGATCAATTTCAATGCCGCGTAAGTCGATTTCTTTAGTAACGAGAATATCTAAAACATCTTGAGTGATTCCAAGACGGTCCTGACAGCTTATTTCTAGACGCATAGGGTGTTATAGCTATTTTGTAAACATATATGTACAGGATATCATACTTTTACAAAAAGATAACAAGATAAATGTTACAGATGATTAAATTTGCGATGAATTACAAACTTAACGGTGCGCAAGAGGCGTGACAGCGGCTGTGACAAAGACAGATGTAAAAATGCCGCTTCTGTGAGCGGCATCCTATATAAAACACATTTGATTAACAATAGTGTTAGCTGGCTTTTTTCTCTTTAGGTGGGAAAAGTGGGGAAAATAAGCCCAGAGACTTAGCTTCTTCCACAAGTGCCATAATATCCATTTCCGCTAATTCAAACAGGTGGTCGAATTCTGGTAGAATATAGTAAAGAGGCTGCATAATGTCGATGCGATAAGGTGTACGCAATGCGTCAATAGCAGTAAGCGGATTGCGCAAAGGCGTGTCGCTGTCTAACGCATATATTGTCTCGCCCGGGGAAGATAAGATGCCTCCACCGTATATCTTCAAGTCGCCTTTCGCTCTTACTAAGCCAAATTCCACGGTAAACCAATAAAGGCGCGCAAGGTAAACCCTATCTTCTTTGCTTGCCGCTAAGCCTAGCTTGCCATAAGTATGGGTAAAGTGAGCGAACGCAGGATTCGTTAGTAAGGGACAATGGCCAAACACTTCGTGAAAAATATCGGGCTCCTGAAGATAATCGAACTCTTCTCGTGTACGAATAAAGGTAGCAACAGGGAATTGTTTATTCGCCAGTAGTCGGAAAAATTCGCCAAAGTTAATTAATGCAGGTACTTCGGCAGTTTGCCATCCTGTTTTCTCCATCAGCACCTTATTGATGTCGGGTAGTTGAGGGATTTCCTTCTCATTTAACTTCAACAAATCAAGCCCGTCCAAGTATTCTTGGCACGCTCTTTCTTTCACCAGCGGAATTTGTCTCGCATAGAGTTCAGACCAAATTTGGTTCTCTTCGTCTGACCAATGGATGATGCCATTTTCGTCAGATTGTCTCGACTGGTATTGGGTTGATTTTGGCATAACTTCTGTAACCAATAGGTGTTAAATAACTTGCCTATCAGTCTAATGAAATTCGCGACGCCGGAAAGTGGATGCCCTTACGAGGGACTCCGTTTTGCTGTAACAAGAATTTTACAAGACTAGCTAAACACATTGTTTTTTATAATAAAAAACCGCTCTAAGTGAGCGGTCTTCTTTCGTCTTCAGGGTGAAATTAGAGACGGCTAATTTCTTTATTAAGTTGATACTCGCGAGACGTTACATAGGTTTCCATTTTACGAAGTCGTACTTCCGCCTTTTCAAAGCGATTGCGAATATCATGGAACGCCTGCTTTGGAGGCTCACCCGCTTGCCAAACCTTAGTTTTCACTTCAACTTTAGGGCTTTTTACCTGACCACCGTTAGGGTTCGTCCAGCCTTTACCTCTTGAAAATACAGGTGGCGTCGGCGAATTCTTTAACCCAACAGGCTTCTTATCAAGAATAAACCACGCAGCGATGTAAGCGACAAAGATGAATGGGCCAGCTAGTAGAAAGAAACCAGTCACAACTAAGATTCTTACTAACCAGGTTTCCAAGCCGAAATATTCAGCAATACCCGAGCACACACCTGCGATCCTTGCATTTTCCGGATTTCGATAGAGCTGCTTACCATTTCTCATGCTCTATTCCTCCACTCAGGTGCCTCACTGTCTAAAATGGCCTCAAGTGTTTCAATGCGCTCGCTCATCTTCTCAGCTTTCTCAGCTAAGTCTTGCAAAGACGCATGCTCTTCCGCACTCAGTCCTTGGTTCACTTGCTTTTTGCTTCGATAGTGCAAAATTAGCCAAATGGGAGCAACGAATATTGAAAACACCACAAGGGGCATGACCAACATTGCAATCGTACCTTCATCCATCTCAATCTCTCCTACAAACTCTGATGTCACTACCCTCCTTCCGATTTAACATCAGGAGGGTACACCCTATTCTTATTATTCTGACTTTTCAGTGCTTTGATTTGCACCTTTAACTTTCGCTTTTAGCGCAGCAAGTTCATCTTCAACTTTGTCACTTGCTTCTAATTCAGCAAATTCGTCTTGCAATGTTTTCTTACCTAAATCGTAGGCTTCAACCTGAGATTCAAGGTCATCAATTTTACGCTCGTATTGCTCAAAGCGTCCCATTGCATTATCTACTTTAGTGCTATCCAGCGTCTTTTTCACTTCAAGACGAGAGCTCGCTGTTTTCTGACGCATAATGATCGCTTTTTGGCGACTTTTCGCATCAGCTAGCTTCTCTTGAAGCTGACCAATTTCGTCCTGAAGTTTACTAATTTGTTCTTCAACGATAGCCAGTTCTTTACTCAACGCTTCAGCAGCTTCAGCAGATTTTTTCTTTTCCTGCAATGCAGCTCGCGCTAAGTCTTCTCTGTCTTTGCTTAAAGCAAGCTCAGCTTTAGCTTCCCAATCACTTGCATCACTTTCATATTTTGCAATTTGATTGGCGATTTCCTTCTTATTGGCTAATGTCTTCGCAGATGCAGAGCGCACCTCAACCAACGTGTCTTCCATTTCCTGAATGATTAATCTAACCATTTTCTCAGGATCTTCCGCTTTATCTAAAAGCGCATTAATATTCGAATTCACAATATCTGTAAAACGCGAGAAGATACCCATAATAATTACCTCTTGCTAAAAATGGTAAGTGTTAAAAAACACCACACTTGATAAATAGGTTACTCTTGGTATGAGTTGTATTCAATATACTTGCCAACTTTATAACTGCTGTAACCAACTATTTTTTAAGCACTTTTTATAAGTTCAAATAATACTCGTTTCTCAATATGTTTTGTTCTACACTATTAATTGGTCGAAATGACTAACTTTTGAGGGATTTAATGAGTAGGTATCGACAGCAAGACAATTTGCTTGGCCAAGCGAATAGTTTTCTAGAAGTTTTAGAACAAATTTCACAGATAGCTCCCCTAGACAAGCCTGTGCTCGTTATTGGTGAGCGAGGTACGGGTAAAGAGCTTATTGCCGCGCGTCTTCACTTCTTATCTAAGCGCTGGGATCAGAACTACATCAAGCTTAACTGTGCAGCCTTAAGTGAAAGCCTATTAGAAAGTGAGCTATTTGGTTATGAAGCAGGTGCGTTCACTGGTGCATCAAAGCGCCGTGAAGGACGTTTCGAAGTGGCTCACAATGGCACCTTGTTTCTTGACGAGTTGGCAAATACATCGGGCCTTATCCAAGAAAAGCTACTTCGCGTTGTTGAATATGGTGAGTTTGAGCGCGTGGGCGGAAGTAAGTCGGTAAAAACTGACGTAAGGCTCATTGCGGCTACCAACGAAGACTTACCCGCTCTTGCCGATGCAGGTGAATTTCGGGCAGACCTTCTCGACAGGCTCGCCTTTGACGTTATTACCATTCCTCCGCTACGTGAGCGTAGAGAAGATATCATGATGTTGGCCGAGAACTTTGCTATTAATATGGCCCGCGAAATGGAAATGGAATTGTTCAGCGGCTTCACTGAGAAGGCGAAACGTACCCTGCTAGAATATGATTGGCCTGGCAATATTCGTGAACTTAAAAACGTGGTAGAACGCGCAGTTTACAGAACAAACAACCCTCACCTACCGGTACACGAAATTATTCTCGATCCCTTTGAATCTGCCTACCGTCCTAAAGGCAGAGTGAAGACGAATGACAGAGTAAACGCAACAGATTCGTCTGTCAGCCATGCAGCACAATCAGATACACCAATCACCAACGAACGCATTGAAAGTGCAGACATTACGCCCCTGGCACCAGTGAAAAAGCCTGAAATTGTTGAATATCCCATAGATTTGAAAGAACGTTCTCAACAACATGAGATAGATATGATAAAACAGGCACTTGCTGACAGTCAGTTTAATCAAAAGAAAACCGCTGAAAAATTAAGCCTGACATATCATCAGCTACGAGGCTATCTCAAAAAATATAACTTACTAGATTCTTCCGCGGAAAGCGTCGAGGCGTAAAGCATGTCCCATGGTTTGGTAAAGCGTTTGTCATTATGTATATGTACAGCGCTTCTTGTTGCATCCTGTGCTAAGCAGAACAAACAAGCGTTTTACAATACGGGTATTATTTACTGCTCTGAAAGTAATCCCGTCACCTTCAACCCTCAACTTGATACTTCTAGTACGACTTCTGACGCGTCATCTCACCAGTTGTACGATAGACTGCTTGATTTCGACCCAGAGTCTGGCCGTATTGTGCCCAGTTTAGCGAGTAGTTGGTTGGTAAGTGACGACGGCCTTACTTATGCTTTTCAGCTTCAAAAAGACGTATGGTTTCATTCGACACGGTATTTTACGCCAACAAGAAACTTTAACGCCGATGATGTTATCTTTAGCATAAATAGGTGGCGCCTGCGCTCCCATCCATACCATTATGTATCAGGCGGACGCTATCCATACTTTGAAAGTATTGGCCTTGCACAAAATATTGCTTCAGTAGAGCGAGTGAATGGCTACCGCGTTGAAATTACACTTAAACGCAGAGACAGCTCATTTTTATCCAATCTAGCCACTGACTTCGCAGTAATATTGTCAGAGGAATATGCCGAACAACTTACTCAAGCCGGTACGCCAAGCAAAATTGATGAACTTCCCGTAGGCACTGGACCGTTTAAATTTGATAGCTACCGCAAAGACCACTTTATTAAATATCTGCGTCACGATAACTATTGGCGCGACCAGCTGTTAGACGATGATACGGATAGCGAAACCTATACCTTCGTTGACGCTGGTGATAGCGCCAGCCAAGACTCACAAAATAATCAAAGCAGTGAAGTTGTATCTGAAAACGAGGTGGCGCAAACCAGTGATGTTGAAAAAACCGTTGTAGAACAACTTATATTCGATATAACGCCCCGAAGTTCACTAAGGCTGGCTAAATTGATGACTGGCGAATGCGATGCAACAGCGTTTCCTGCGCAAACTGAGCTTGAAGTGATTCGGGCAAAAGAAGATTTAACGCTTGCTGAAAAACCAGGACTTAACATTGGCTTTTGGGCTTTTAACACACAACGTCCTCCTTTTGATAACCCAGACGTTAGACGCGCGCTAGCAGCGGCTATTGATAAGAACACACTATTAGAAGCGGTATACTTTGACAGTGCAACAAGAGCTAAAACGCTGCTCCCAGCAGCAAGTTGGGCATTTCAAAATGATGCAGATGATACAGCTTACAACCCTGTCCTAGCCCGTAAATTACTGGCTGACGCTGGTGTAAAACCAGGTTTTTCAATGACAATATGGGCCATGCCCGTTGAACGTTCTTACAACCCTAATGCAACTAAAATGGCTGAGCTTATTCAGCGCTATCTTCGCGATGTTGGTGTAGAGGCCACTATTGTCAGCTATGATTGGACTACATTTAGACGCCACCTTCAAGAAGGCCTCCACGATTCTGTGCTAATAGGTTGGTCTGCCGATAACGGTGACCCAGACAACTTTTATCGCCCGCTGTTGAGCTGTGGAGCGATTCCATCTGGTACTAATCGCGCCATGTGGTGTAGTGAAGATTATGATAAATTACTCAATGATGCGCTTCAGACCGATGATATTGAAGAGCGCACGGCCATTTATAGACAAGTAAACCGCTTACTATACGAACGCCTTCCTCTCGTTCCCATTGCACATGCCTATCGCTATCAGGCATACAGGAATGAATTAGAGGGCATGACGATTAATCCTTTCGGCGGTGTACGCTTTGGCGGAGTAGAAAAAGCACTGTGATACAGATCCTCGTAAGATACTGCACTTTATTCGTATTAACGCTCTTGGTGTTAGCGATTATTTCGTTTTCTCTCGCCTACCTTTTTCCAGGCGATACACTAGAAAACTTAACAGGGCTTGTGCCGCAAAATGAAATTCAGCGTGCGGCATTAGAGCGACAGTTTAAGCTTGATCAACCATTCATATTCCAGTTTTTCTATTACGTGGGCAATTTGCTAACCGGAGATTGGGGCTACAGCTTTACTTCAGGCCTGCCGCTGAGAGAAGAAGTAGGTATTGCAATGCCGGCTACAATAGAATTGGCAACCTATGCCATGCTGATGGCTTTATTCATTGGAATACCTCTGGGCTACTATGCAGGAATACGTTGTTATTCAACGTCTGATCATTTAATAAATAGCGCCAGCATTACTACGTACTCTTTTCCCGTTTTCTGGTTTGCACTACTGCTAATTTTAATATTCAGTTTGCAATTAGATGTGGCTCCATTATCAGGACGTATCAGTCTACTGTATGACATAGAGCCCATTTCAGGTTTTATTCTTATCGATATTCTTCTGTCTGACATAGAAAACAAAACACTGGCCTTCAAAGATGCGTTATCTCATTTGGCATTGCCAACATTTGCTATTGGTGCCATCGCCACCGCGTCTATGGTACGAATCACAAGGCGCTCAGTAATTGATGTGAAGCACCGCCCTTATATTGCTGCGGCAATATCTAGAGGCCTTTCGAGTTGGCAAATATTTTTCCGTCATATTTTACGTAATGCATTGCTGCCCATTTTACCTCTGATGGCAATACAAATAACAACGCTTATAACCAATGCGATGATTGTCGAAACCTTATTTTCATGGCCAGGAATTGGCAATTGGCTGATTCAAGCTATTTATCAACGAGATTACCCTGCCCTTAGAATTGGGATGATGGCGGTATCAACGGTGGTAATTACACTCACGATTCTGGTTGATTTGTTTAACCGAATGATTGACCCAAGTAGAGAGAAATACGAACGTGCCACAGTTTAGTTTATACGACGAAGAATTCCATCCGTCGCCGTGGCAGCGGACATGGGCATCATTTAAAGCTAGCCACATTGCTATGCTTGGATTGTCCATACTGGCGCTATTTGTCGTGTGTGCCTTGTTTGCCCCAATTATTACCCCCTATGATGCGGTAGAACAAAATATCGACGGACTGTTAATACCGCCCAGCTGGTTAGCTAATGGATCGATATCTCATCTATTCGGTACCGATGCGTTGGGGCGAGACTTATTTACCCGTATTATTTATGGATGCCGTATCACTTTGGGCTCCGCGTTTATTACCGTTGTGCTCGCTATGTTAGTTGGCGTAAGCTTGGGTACTTTTGCGGGAATGTTGCGTGGCGTTCGTTCAAGTATTGCCAACCACTTACTAGATGCACTGATGGCTATTCCCACACTGCTTATTGCCATCATCATTGTTGCCATATTAGGTACAGGTCTGGTTAACAGTATGTGGGCGATTACACTCGCGCTCATTCCACAGTTCGTGCACCACACAAGAAGCTTTGTGCGCGCAGAAATGAAGAAAGACTATATTGTGGCGTCTAAATTAGACGGCGCTAGCAAATGGCAGCTCTTTGTTCACTCTATTTTACCTAACATGACTGAGATGCTCGTTGTACAAGGCACCCTTGCGCTCTCGATTGCCGTTATCGATATCTCTGCGTTGGGCTTTTTAAATTTAGGCGCTCAGTCAGCACTTCCTGAGCTTGGCGTTATTTTAGCGGATGGCTTAGATGTGGCTTATCTTGCTCCTTGGAACGTAGCCGTCCCCGGTATGGCAATATTCTTCATGGTACTCTCGATAAATATCGTAGGTGACGGTTTGCGCTCAGCACTTAGAAAAAGAGTGAGTCATTAATATGCCAATGCTTGATATTAAAAACCTCACCTTAGAAATGCAGAGCAGCGAAGGCGCGATTAAAGCGTTGGACAAGGTTAACTTGTCGGTAAGCAGTGGTGAAATTCGTGCACTGGTAGGTGAATCGGGTTCGGGTAAAAGTTTGATTGTGTCGGCAATTTGCGGTGCCCTCCCCAATCAGTGGAATTTAACCGCTGACCGCATGAGCTGGAATGGTGAAAACCTGCTGAGTATGTCTGTACAGCAGCGTCGTGAAGTTATGCGCCGAGAAATAGCAGTAGTTTTCCAAAACCCACAAGCCAGCTTAGACCCATCAGCAACTTTAGGCGAGCAGTTAGAAGAGAGTATTCCCGATGAGTTCGTTGAAGGTAGCTGGTTCTGGCAGCGTGCACAACACCGCAAAAAGATCGCAATAAGTACCGTTCACAAAGTAGGAATAAAGCACCACAAGCATTACTTAAGCGCGTTTCCTCATCAAATTCCTGCTGATATAGGTCAAAAATTCATGATTGCGATGGCCTTGGTTTCACAGCCTAAATTGCTCATCGCCGATGACCCAACTCGGGGAATGGAGCCTACAACAAAAACACAAATTCTAAAGCTCTTCACGCGTTTGAATCAGACGCGCTCGCTTTCAATTTTGTTTGTTAGCCACGACCTTCTAGCTATAGCAAGTATGTCGCACTCTATGACGGTACTGTATGCAGGGCAGACCGTGGAATCGGGTAGAATGAAACATATTAAGAAGCGTCCTCTGCATCCTTATACAAAAGCGTTGTTAGACAGTGCGCCAAGCTTCAGAAAAGATTTACCGCCCAAATCACTGCTACCTACGCTTAGCGGCTCTATTCCAACGCTACAACATTTGCCTATTGGTTGCCGATTAGGTCCACGTTGTCCTCGTGCTCAGCGTGCCTGCGTACAGACACCTGCCGTACGTAAAATTCATGACCACAGCTACAGCTGTCATTTTCCGTTACATATGGAGAAGCTGTAATGGATATCATGCAGGTTAAAGATCTCACGTTTATTCATAACGAAAAAAAACGTTGGCTGAAGCGTCCTGAAGTATTTCAACTTGGCCCGGTGAACTTAAGCGTAAAGCGCGGAGAAACCATCGCTATTATTGGTGAAAACCGTTCAGGTAAATCCTTGTTGGCGAAGCTTTTGGTAGGTGCACTACCTGCTGATGCAGGTGAAATTGAAATTAACACGCACAAGTACTTAGCCAAATACCAATCTAAAGATGGCCAGCAGAAACGTACCCATGATATTCGAATGATTCTTCAACACAGTTCCGAATCTATGAATCCATCGGTTCCTGTTGGCAAAATTCTAGATGAGCCTTTACGTTTAAATACGGGCCTTAGTGAAGCAGAACGTAAACCCATCATAGAAGATATGTTAGTAAAGGTAGGCCTGCTGCGCGAACACTATTACTTTTACCGTCACATGCTTTCTGATGGGCAACAGCAGCGCGTAGCACTAGCCAGAGCCATTGTGTTAAAACCTAAAGTGCTAGTGGCTGACGAACCCTTTGCAGCGTTAGACCCGTCAATTCGTTCGCAGACGGTGAATCTTATATTGAAGCTTCAACAAGAGCTTGGCTTGGCGTTTATCTTTATTAGTCATAATTTGGGTATTGTACGCCACATTGCAGATAGAATTATTGTGATGGAAGGCGGCGAAATTGTAGAAGAAGGCAAGACCGAAACTATATTTAGATGGCCGCAGCATACGCGCACTAAGAAACTCGTGACCGCATACCAATCACTAGTGCCACAAAACACAATTCGAGAATAACGAGTTTATCGTTTAGGTGCTGTTTTCTTTGAAAAGCGCACTTACGCACCAAACAGGTACGCTCTACTCGTCACAAAAAGCAAACCCTAGATAACCTTTTTTTGAACGAAAGCCATGCAATAAAAAAGGGGCAGATAAACTGCCCCTTGTACAGCAATGCATTCGTGCTTTCTAGCCAACCAGAGCCAAAAGAATACCTGCGGCAACCGCACTACCTAGCACGCCAGCCACGTTAGGCCCCATTGCATGCATAAGTAAGAAGTTATGGGGATTTGCTTCCAGCCCAACTTTGTTCACCACTCTGGCTGCCATTGGTACAGCAGATACACCAGCTGCGCCAATCAGTGGATTTATACTGCCACCCGACAGCTTACTCATTAGCTTGGCCATGAGTACGCCCGCGGCAGTACCTATACCAAACGCGATAGCCCCAAGCCCCAAAATCCCTAAGGTCTCGACCGTAAGAAATGCTTCAGCTGATAACTTTGATCCTACTGCTAAACCAAGGAAAATAGTGACCGTATTGATAAGTTCGTTTTGAGCAGTTTTGCTCAACCTATCTACCACGCCACACTCTTTCATCAAGTTACCAAAGCAGAACATGCCGACAAGCGGCGTAGCGGCCGGTAAGAACAAGATAGTCATAAACAGCACAGCAAGCGGGAAAATAATCTTCTCTCGCTTTGACACAGGTCGTAGTTGACCCATTTTTATCTCGCGCTCTTCTTTTGTGGTCAGCGCTTTCATGATGGGTGGTTGGATAATAGGCACCAACGCCATGTAAGAGTATGCAGCGACTGCAATCGCACCAAGCAAATCAGGTGCAAGCCGTGAGGCGAGGAAAATAGCCGTCGGCCCATCCGCGCCACCTATAATAGCAATGGCGCTTGCATCCTTTAGCGTAAACTCAAAGCCAGGTATAAGGTTCAGCGCTATAGCGCCAAATAAGGTAGCAAAAATGCCGAACTGCGCAGCCGCGCCAAGTAACAGCATTTTGGGGTTAGCAATAAGCGCACTGAAATCCGTCATTGCGCCTACGCCCATAAAGATGAGCAGAGGAAATACCCCTGTATCTATGCCGATTTTATAAATGTAGTGAAGTAAGCCCCCCGCTTCTGAAAAACCAGCGATAGGGATATTAGTAAGCAATGCACCAAAGCCAATGGGCAATAAAAGCAGTGGCTCAAACTTCTTAACAATGGCCAAGTACAGCAAGCCGAAACCTACTGCCATCATTATAAGCTGGCCGGCCTCAAAATGCGCAAGCGCGGTACTATCCCAAAGTACCATTAACTTATCCATGTACTACCCCAATAAGATTAACGGTTGGCCACTGGTTACGGCATCGCCCTCACCTACGGTAATATCGGTGACCGTACCTGTATATGCACAGCGGATCTCTGTCTCCATTTTCATGGCTTCAAGGATCATCACCACATCGCCTTCTGACACGCTGTCGCCGTTTCTCACCAAGATTTTGAACACGTTACCTGCAAGCGGTGCATCAATAGATTGAGAAGCGGTAGAGGCCGATGGCGCAGCGCTATTGGTTTGAGGCTGTGCTTGTGTCTGAGAGCCACTAGCAGGTGTAACGCTCGTCAGCGTACCTGAGGGTGCCACTTCAACACGATACACTTTTCCATCTACATTTACATCGTAAGTTTCACTCGTTGTAGCCCCCTGTGAGTTTGACTTGGCTTCAGCAGGCTTAGGTGCATTCGAACTTTGTGATTCTTGCTCGCTAGGTGCAGGTTCAAATGCGTCAGGGTTGCCGCGGTTTTCGATAAATTTAAGGCCTATCTGTGGGAATAAGGCATAAATCAAAACATCGTCAATTTTATCGTCTGACAGCGAGAGTTGCTTTTTCTCAGCCAGTTCATCAAGTTCTTTACTAAGCGTTTCAAGCTCTGGGGCAATATTGTCAGCAGGGCGGCAGGTCACGGGCTCTGCACCATCAAGCACACGCGCCTGCAACTCTTTATTTACTGGTGCAGCGGTAGCGCCATATTCACCCTTAAGAACGCCTGCGGTTTCTTTAGTAATGCTTTTATAACGCTCGCCGGTAAGTACATTGAGTACCGACTGCGTGCCTACAATTTGTGAGGTTGGCGTAACTAGGGGAATAAATCCAAGATCTTCCCGTACCCGTGGAATTTCTTTTAGTACTTCTTCGAATTTATCTTGAGCGCCCTGCTCTTTAAGCTGGCTTTCCATATTGGTTAGCATCCCACCTGGCACTTGAGCCAAAAGAATACGTGCATCTACCCCTTTGAGGCTGCCTTCAAACTTACTGTATTTTTTTCTTACTTCTCTGAAGTAGCTAGCAATGTCTTCAAGCTCAGGCAGTGAAATGCCCGTATCGCGCTCTGTACCTTCCACAATAGAAACCATGGTTTCAGTCGCACTATGGCCGTAAGTCATGCTCATAGAGGAGATAGCCGTATCCAGCATATCGATACCGGCATCAATAGCTTTTTGATATGTTGCTGTGCTTAATCCTGTCGTGGCGTGGCACTGCATGGCAATGGGAACATTGACGGTTTCTTTCAGCCCCGTGATCAGTGCTTCGCATTCATACGGTTTTAAAAGACCTGCCATATCTTTTACGCAGATAGAATGAACTCCTAAGTCCTCCAACTGCTTCGCCATTTCAAGCCAAAGCTTAAGGTTGTGCACTGGACTTACCGTGTAAGAGATTGTCCCTTGGGCATGGGCGCCACTGTCGATGGTCGCTTTTATTGCGGTTTTCAAATTTCTGATGTCGTTCATAGCATCAAAAATTCTAAATACATCGACCCCACTCTCGTGGGCTCGCTCTACAAAACGGGTAACAACATCATCAGCATAGTGTCGGTAGCCTAATAAATTTTGACCGCGCAGCAACATTTGCTGTCTCGTGTTAGGCATGGCTGCTTTTAATTTTCGAATGCGCTCCCATGGGTCTTCCCCCAAATAACGAATACAGGCATCAAATGTAGCACCACCCCATGATTCAACCGACCAAAAGCCAGCTTTATCTAATTTTTCCGCAATAGGAAGCATATCCTCAACACGCATACGCGTAGCAAGGAGTGATTGATGGGCATCACGCAGGACCAGCTCGGTTAGGGCCAGAGGCTTAGACATGGTAACTCCTGATTAGACTTTATTTTTTAGAATTTTGGCGATGTGTATGAATAGCAGCGGAAATAGCGGCGATAACGTTTCCGTCAATTCCAGGTTGTACCGCTTGATTATTTAGATCCACGTTAACTGAGGGTCGATTCACATTGGCTAAAGGCTCTTGCTCTTCTCCGGGAAAGGCTTCACAAAACCGTGCAATGAGATGAATACCCACAATGAGCAGCCCTAAGAATGAAAAAACAAAAACCATTCCTATGAGCATTAGAGAGCCTGCTTCAAAGAGCAGACTAGCGACCGATCCCGAGTTCATATTCAAACCTGTTGTTATTTTGTACCTGAATAAGTATCACGTGGTTTTTCAAAACACAACAAAGCAGCATAAAAAACCACTAAAAATTGAATAAAACCCACTAAAAATGAAACTTAATGCATTATTTTTTAATAAATTTGCAACAAAGCGCATCATTAACACTTGTGTTTGAGTTTCTATTTTCACTGCACACTGTAATGTTCATTTATGCAGACGCTTTAATGAAAACCTATATTCTCAGTAAAGTCACTGTCTAACTGTTTAGCGAAGTCTTTGGCGTGCATCGCCAACAATACCAATCCGCATAGATAATCACCCACTCAGCGAGAGTTAAAATGTTCGTAATCGCGGCGTGTTACCGTAGGTATAGTGGTTCTACATCAAGGTGACACAACAAAGAGTACGGACATTTTAAACTCGCCCTTCGGGAAGGTCTGGCAAGCTTCCTAGCTTCATTCTGGGAATTTGAAAGGGAACAGCCATTCCTGCGTTCCCACGCTTCGCTAGGAAACTTGCCAGCGCCTTCTGAGTGGGTAATTATCTATGCGGATTGGTATAAATCCAGCTGCATATGCCGTTCATCCTCGGGAACGTAAGCAGGCACATTGACTGGGTTACCCTCGCAGTCCACCGCCATAAAAGTTATAAAACAGCGATTTGCGACCGACGTAGTATTTTCCGTAGCGTCGCCCGATTTAACCACAACATAGATATGCATACTTGAAGCACCAGTGTGTACCAAGGATGCGGTTATTTCTACGAGTTGACCTACCTTTATTGGCTTTATAAAGCGAATGCCGTTCGCTGAAACTGTAACGCAATAACATTTCGACCACTGTGCGGCACAAGCATAAGCGGCTTGGTCAATCCATTTCATTACAATTCCCCCGTGTACATTGCCACCAAAGTTCACATCAGTGGGCTCTGCTAAAAATCGGAAAGTGGTGGTTGGATGTGCCATAGCGTACCTCGCGCTTTACTGCTGTTAGACACATTAAGCTTAGCTCAAAATTCAAACAGCGCGCTTAGACGAAAGTGGAGTAAAGAAAAGTAGAAATGAAAAAGCCCACCTAAAAAGGTGGGCTTTTCAATATGGCGCGTGTGGAAGGATTCGAACCTCCGACCGCCTGGTTCGTAGCCAGGTACTCTATCCAGCTGAGCTACACACGCGTAAACTTGTGTACTTTTGAATATTACCTCAAAAGGTGACGCTTTAAAATAAGTGGCGCGTGTGGAAGGATTCGAACCTCCGACCGCCTGGTTCGTAGCCAGGTACTCTATCCAGCTGAGCTACACACGCGCAAAACTTGTTGTTGGCCGTCACTGCCAACGAATAATGGCGGAGAGGGAGGGATTCGAACCCTCGATACGCGTATATGCGTATGGTTCCTTAGCAGGGAACTGGTTTCAGCCACTCACCCACCTCTCCTTGACTGCGGGGTGCATTTTACGGATTCATTGGCCTGAGTCAAACCTTTTTTATAAAGAAATTGTTCACTCGCTGCCATTTTAAACGATTCGAGCAAAAAACCAGTAATTTGTTCGCAATACAAGCAATTAAACCGAATTTTATTTAACGCTATTCGTTAATTCGCATTTAAATATATGCAGCTGCTTTGCAGTTTTAACTGACCCTCTTTAATAATTTAGTCAATTTTCCAAAAATAATATCAAAAAGTTTTAAAATTATTTGTATATAACCAAGTGCGCTGCTTCGTATTGATTACTTACGTTATACAAAAACGCTTCAAAACCTTAAATAAAGTGGTAAATGTTTCGATTTTAAGATCGTCAATCTAAAAGGCATAGAGCATTAAAAAGGCTGTGCACGCTCCAATAAATTAACTTGCTCATTACCGGAAGCCATCGGTAAGTACAGCGTCATATTTGACGAAATAGAAAAGACACAAAAGGCTTATTCAATGGGTATAAGAATAAAGTCCGATAGAGATTTACTCACCTAAAACAAAAAAGGCCAGCATAAGCTGACCTTTTCCAATGAAGCGTATAATGCAATTATTCTGCAGAGCCTGGCTGACCGCCTTTCTCTGCTTGAATGCGCATGTATATCTCTTCACGGTGCACAGAAACTTCTTTTGGTGCATTCACACCGATACGTACCTGATTCCCTTTTACACCTAGTACGGTAACGGTTACATCGTCACCAACCATAAGCGTTTCACCAACTCGACGAGTCAAAATAAGCATTCGCTTGCTCCTGTTCCTTAATACTGAACATCATCCATTAAGATTTGCTAACCCATCGGCACGACCCGATGGAAGCGACAGTGATTCCATGTTTCTGCGTCACTTCAAAAACTCACTGTTATACACAAAAATAATTATAGCTTATCTTGTAACCAAGCGTTAACCGAATCTAACGCTTGGCCTAAGTTTTCAGGCTGATCACCGCCGGCCTGTGCCATATCTGGACGACCGCCCCCTTTGCCACCTACTTGAGATGCGACAAAGTTAACAAGCTCGCCCGCTTTAACTTTACTTGTGAGGTTTTTAGTAACGCCAGCAATTAGATTCACTTTCGCGTCATTAGCCACACCTAATACTACGATCCCTTCACCAATTCGGTTTTTAATGTCGTCCATCATTGAACGCAATGACTTCGCTTCAACACCTTCCAAATTAGCAATAAGAACTTTAACGCCATTTATCTCTAATGCATTACTAAGCATATCAGCACCTTGCTGACTCGCCAGTTTTTGTTTCGCAGAATTGAGCGCTTTTTCTAGTTCTTTAGTCTGATTTTGTAGAGAAACTACGCGATCGAGTACATTTTGGCTGTCTGTTTTTAATAATGCAGACAATGAAGACAGTGTTGCTTGCTGTGTTTGCACAACTTCAAGTGCGTGTTCTCCAGTAACCGCTTCAATACGTCGAACGCCCGATGCAATACCCGCTTCACTGGTAATTTTGAACAAACCTATGTCACCAGTACGCGTAACATGAGTACCACCACATAACTCAACAGAGAATGGCCCCATGGTTACCACACGAACTTTTTCGTCGTACTTTTCGCCAAACAGCGCCATAGCGCCTGATGCTTTGGCTTCATCTAAATCCATGAGTTCAGTTGCTAACGTGTGATTTGCACGAATTTCTTGGTTAACTCGTCTTTCAATCTCAGCAAGCTGCTCAGCCGTTACCGCCTCAAAATGCGAGAAGTCAAAACGCATGCGCGGCGCTTCAACCAATGAACCTTTCTGAGTTACGTGCTCACCTAAAATTTCACGCAGTGCTGCATGAAGTAAATGCGTTGCGCTGTGGTTCTTTTTAATGGCTTCACGATTTGCTGCATCAATCGCTGCGGTTGCCGTATCACCTTTAGATACCGAACCTTTAGCAATACCTTTGTGTGCAAACGCATTACCCATTTTTTGGGTGTCGGTAACAATGAATTCACCGTTTGCCACGCGAAGCACACCTTTATCTCCAGCCTGACCACCGCTTTCAGCGTAGAACGGTGTGCTGTCTAATACCACAACGCCTTCTTGACCGTCTTCAAGCTTCTCAACAAACGCATTGTCGGCGATAAGTTCAACCACATTCGCCTGGCCTTCTACATCGGTGTACCCGGTAAATGAGGTTGTGTGGTCAATGGCGAGTTTACTATTGTAGTCTGCACCAAAGTTGCTAGCCTGCTGTGCACGGGCACGCTGTGCTTGCATAGCGGCTTCAAAACCTTCTTCGTCAATCTTAAGGTCGTGCTCACGTGCTACATCATTGGTTAAGTCAGTAGGGAAACCATAGGTGTCGTAAAGCTTGAACACTACGTCACCCGGCACTGTGTCGCCTTCTAAGGTTTCTAACGTATCGTTTAGAATAGCCATACCACGGGCTAGTGTTTTGCTAAACTGCTCTTCTTCAACACGCAGTACTTTTTCAATTACCGGTAGCTGGTCTACAAGTTCTGGGTATGCTTCACCCATTTCTTTTGCAAGTGATGCCACAAGCTTGTAGAAGAAGATATCGTTTGCGCCAAGCTGATAGCCGTGGCGAACAGCTCGACGGATAATGCGGCGTAATACGTATCCGCGCCCTTCATTCGATGGCATAACACCATCGCAAATTAAGAAGCTGCACGAGCGAATGTGATCGGCAATAACCCGAAGTGACTTGTTCTCTAAATCTTCGCTACCAACAATTGATGCTGCCGATTTGATCAAGTTTTGGAAAAGGTCGATTTCGTAGTTGCTGTGCACGTTTTGCAAAATAGCGGAAATACGCTCAAGACCCATACCGGTATCGATAGAAGGCTTTGGTAGTGGCTCCATAGTACCGTCAGCTTGTTTATTAAACTGCATGAATACCAGGTTCCAAATTTCGATAAAACGGTCGCCATCTTCTTCCGGTGTTCCCGGAGGACCACCCCAAATGTGAGCACCGTGATCGTAAAAGATTTCAGAACAAGGGCCACATGGACCGGTATCGCCCATAGACCAGAAGTTATCTGACGTGCTAATGCGAATAATCTTTTCTTTTGGCACGCCAATGTGGTTTTCCCAGATGTCGAACGCTTCGTCATCTTCTGAATAAACGGTGACTAAGAGCTTTTCTTTTGGCAAACCAATTTCTTTGGTAAGGAAATTCCACGCAAACTCTATCGCTTCTTTTTTGAAATAATCGCCAAAGCTGAAGTTACCCAGCATTTCAAAAAAGGTATGGTGACGAGCGGTATAACCTACATTCTCAAGGTCATTATGCTTACCACCTGCGCGAACGCAGCGCTGCGATGATACCGCACGGGTATAACTGCGCTTTTCCGCACCTAAGAAGCAGTCTTTAAACTGGTTCATGCCCGCGTTGGTAAAAAGAAGTGTGGGATCATCTGCCGGTACCAGTGACGAGCTCGCCACCGCTTGGTGGCCATGGCTTTTAAAATAATCGATAAACTTGTTACGTAAGTCAGCAGTTGATAATGTCATTGAAAACCTAACTTCCTTTATTCTATTTTTGAAACGTGCGATTTGCCTGTTCTAATGAGCCTTATAATCGGGGCGTTTCGCTAATACACAACACGCCAATCTCCGCTATATTTCTCTGGATAATTAAAATGCACACAAATTTGCGCAACGATACCATGGATAGCGCAATTTTGTTAAGTGTAACGGGGGTAAGATAGGCTCAAATTTCACTTTAAATCGACGAAAATAGCCAGTATTCACAAAACGAATCGCCGAGAGCCCATATTTACAAGGCAACATGGGCGATAACCCAGCCATTCGTGCCAGAGCCGTTTTAGCTAGATTCGTTTGCGCTTACCGCATATTCAATGTGTTCCTGATAAAAACCGCGATACTGAAGAAACTGTTTCTGCTTTTGCCTCAACGCGAATTCGGTTTCATAGAATTCACCAAACTTTTTCTCTTTTACTTTCTTAGCGCTTTCAAACCAGTCAGCGTCAATCTCTTTCATTGCGTATTCTGCGGTACTCTCATCTACACCGGATTGCTGTAAGTCTAATTTTATCGCGCGAGGCCCCTTCCCTTTCAAGTACAGAGCGCGAGCTCGGCTTTCGGCAAATCGCGCATCGCTTTGAATATCAGCATCTCTGAATTCCTCCAGAATAGGCATGAAAGCATCACTCGCTATTCCCTTCTGCTGTAACTTTCCCATGATCTCGTTAAAGCTATGCTCTCGTCGTGCCAGCATGCGAGTAATCGCGTCGGTAATGATTTTTCGGTCGAACTCTGACATTTTTGTAAGCTTACTCTTCTGTATTAAACGTAGAAACCGCGTTATTTTAGCGTTAAATACTCGTACATTGCGACTATCTAACGTTTTACGCACTTAACCTCTACATGATGTAAATTGCATGACAGCATCTGACTATCGCATAACAATAATAGATTCGATTGAACAGTTCTCTAAAGAGCGCTGGCAAAATCTCGCAAAGGAAGCGGGCCCTTTCCTTTCTTATGAATTTTTGCATGCGCTAGAACGCAGCGGTTCGTGTTGCAATGAATCTGGATGGCAACCTTGTCATATCGCTATAGCGAAAGGTCAGCATGAGGCTGCAAATCTTGTTATTCCTGGCTACCTGAAAACTCACAGCTACGGTGAATACGTTTTTGACCACGCTTGGGCTAATGCTTATGCACAGCACGGTCTCGATTATTATCCTAAATGGATATCGGCCATCCCCTTCACGCCTGTAACTGGTCCAAGGCTGCTTTGTGATGGGCACATTGTGCTTACTCCGGCTCTTTTACACGAACTGGAAGATACGGTGGCAACGTACGTAGAATCCGTATTTGGTGAAACCTTATCTTCTTTTCACTGGTTATTCCCAAATGAAAGCACATCGGCTCAAATCACCAGTAGCGGTACCCACAAGGCAAATGATTTATCCGATGACTTATCCATTGAACGACTTCGAGATCAATCCGACACGCTAAACCGCTACCTGACCCGATACGCGGTACAGTTTCAGTGGCATAACTACGGCTATAATGATTTCAATGATTTTCTAAATGCGCTTACCTCCCGCAAAAGGAAAGATATCAAGAAAAGTCGACGCAAACTAAACGAGCAAGGCGTCCGCTTCACCCATCATACCGGCAGTGAGATTAGCCCAGAGACATTGCAGTTTTTCACAAAGTGTTACAAAGCAACCTATTTAAAACGAAGCGGTCACGTGGGATATTTAAATGATGCCTTCTTTGAGCAGCTTGTCGAGAGCATGAGCGACAACATGCTTATAGTGACGGCAATAGAGAATGAGGTAGCGGTAGCCAGCGCCCTCTTTTTCTACGATGATACAGGACTGTATGGCAGATACTGGGGAGCGCTGAAAGAAATAGACGGGCTACATTTTGCCTGCTGTTATTTTGAAGGCATTGAATTTGCCATTGCGAAAAAGCTGCCGCTATTTAACCCCGGCACCCAGGGTGAACATAAAATACTTCGCGGCTTCGAGCCCATTTATTGCCGTTCACATCACAAATTACAACACGGGTCGTTTCACACAGCTGTAGCAGACTTTTTACAGCGAGAAACGCCGCACATCACAAGCTATTTTAATCAGGCACGGAATGCTTTACCGTTTAACAAGGAATTTGTGCCTACTTTAAAAACAACGAGTGTCACTGCACCTAACGACGACACTTATAATCACAACGAGAAAAATGATGAAATATAAACTTCTTGCCGTAGCGATTGCGGCATCTTTAGGCCTTGCAGGTTGTGGCCAACCTGAACAAACAAAAGACCAAACGAGCAGTGTTGAAGCGCCAGAGATGAAGGGCGAAGCTGAGCTAGGATCTTTTGGCGTAGATTTAACCGCTCGCAACGAAGCGGTAAAACCTGGTGACGACTTCTTTATGTACGCTAGCGGTACATGGTACGACAACTACGAGTTACCCGCTGATAAAACTCGCTACGGCGCATTTACTGGTCTTGCCGAGCGCAGTGAAGAGCAAGTTAAGAACATCATTGACGGTCTAATGGAAAAGTCTTCGCTGAATGCAGAAGAGAAGCTTGTTCACGACTTTTTCGTTGCTTACATGGATACCGATACCATCAACGAAAAAGGTATTGAGCCGATTAAAGACGTACTAACCTCTATTGATAGCATTGAGAATAGAACTGACCTAACCAAAGCGTTTGGTAATAGCTGGTTGGTAGGTTCAAGCACACCAATTTACGGTGGCATGTGGTACAACCGTCTTGACCCGAACGAATACCAGTTAAGTGTTGGCGTAGGTGGCTTAGGTCTTCCTGATCGCGATTACTACCTAAGTGATAGCGAACGTTTTGTTAAGATTCGTGAAGCTTACGTAGCACACATCGAGCAAATGCTTAATTTTGCAGGCGAAGAAAACGCAGCCGAAAAAGCAGCAAACATTCTTGCTCTTGAAACACAAATTGCAGAAATTCAGTGGCCTCGCGAAAAACGCCGTGACCGCGACCTTACACTTAATCAAATTGAGCGTAGCAAACTGTCTGACGAATACCCTGGCTTTGATTGGGACACGTACTTTGCTCAAACTGGTTATAAGGTACCTGAGCTGAATATTACACAGCCTGAGCCAGTAAAAGACGTTATTAAGATTATTAACGAAGCTGATCTAGCTGATTGGAAGTCGTACTTGAAGTATCACACTATTTCAAATAATGCGGACTTCCTTTCTGAAGATATCTACCTAGCCAACTTTGACTTCTTTGGTCGCACACTAAGCGGTCAGCAAGAGCCTCGTCCTCGTTGGAAGCGTGCAGTGAGCCAAATGTCTGGTACTGAATCACTTGGTTTTGCTATCGGTAAGATTTACGTGAACGAATACTTCCCAGAAAGCTCAAAAGAGCAGATGGCAGAGCTGGTTGAGAACTTGCGTACAGCACTAGGTGAGCGTATTGAGAACCTAGACTGGATGAGCGAAGAAACCAAGGTAAATGCCAAAGAAAAGCTTATGGCATTTAACCCTAAAATTGGCTACCCAGACGAATGGCAGTCTTTTGATGGCGTAACAATTAGCGACAAGGACTTAGTGGGCAATGTTCGTAACCTACGTACATTCTTCCAAGACCAGTCAGTAGAGCGCGAGCTAGAGAAAACGGATCGCAACCGCTGGGGTATGACACCGCAGCGCGTTAACGCCTACTACAATAGCTCGTTTAATGAAATTGTATTCCCAGCGGCTATTTTACAACCGCCATTCTTTGATCCAAATGCCGACGCAGCCGTGAACTACGGTGCAATCGGTGCGGTTATTGGACACGAGATGGGACACGGGTTTGACGACCAAGGCTCGAAGTCAGATGCAAACGGTATTCAGCGTAACTGGTGGACCGATGCCGACCGCGCAGCGTTTGAAGAAAAAGCAGATATGCTAGCCGAGCAATACAGCCAGTACGAGCCTATCGAAGGCAACTTCGTAAATGGTCGCAACAGCTTGGGTGAAAATATTGGTGACGTTGGCGGTCTAGCTATGGCTTACCACGCCTACAAACTTAGCCTTAACGGCAAAGAAGCGCCGGTAATTGACGGCCTAACAGGCGATCAGCGTTTCTTCCTTGCATGGGCACAAGTGTGGAAAGAAAAACGCACTGAAGAAAGCATGCTGAATCAACTTCGCGCAGGTACACACGCGCCAGGTCGTTATCGTGCACAAGCGCCAAGAAACCATGATGCATGGTATGAAGCGTTTGACGTGAAACCAGGTGATGCACTTTATCTTGCGCCTGAAGAGCGCGTAAGAATTTGGTAACTTGTTGAGTTAACCACTTAGTGAGCACATGTTAGCTTTTCGCGCCGGATAGCGATTTGTATCTGGCGACAATTACGCTAACCATGCAGTCCATTTAAAGAGTGTAGATAATTAAAAAGGGCGGTTCGATTTATCTCGAACCGCCCTTTTTATTTTATTAGTCAGCATTCATTCGGTGGTTTTTCTAAAGCAGCAAGCGCTTATTTATCTTGCGGTTACTTTTTATCTGCCTTATACCTGTCTATCTTCCGTATTGAGCAACTAAATCACGAACGTACTGTTTACAGCGGGCTACAGCCTCTGAAAAGTCACCGTTTCCTACGCTGCCCATGGAGTAACGTAACCAATAGCCATCAATCAATGCTGCAGTAGACGAAGCGGCATTTTTAACTTGCTCGGGCTGAAGTAGCTTGCGGTAGCTAAACGCTAAATTACGTTCTAAACGTTTGTGGTTAATACACTGCAAACGATGCAAACCTTCATTGTGAAGTGACAACGCCCAGAAATTAAACCAGGTATTGGTTGCTGAGCTTGCGCCTTGCGTTTGAGAAAAGTTATTTTCAATGATGAAATCAATCCGCTCTAGGGGATCGTCAATGCGCTGTGTAATTTTTAGCGCGTCGAGGAGGTGGCGCATCGTTGCTTCAATTAACCCTTGCTTGTCACCAAAATAGTGACTGATTATCCCTGAAGAAAGCCCAGCTCTTTTACTTATTAAGCTAATCGTTGTTCCGTGATAGCCAACTTCTGCCATCACTTCTAGCGTTGCTTCTATTAACTGTCTCTTGCGAACTGGCTCCATTCCCACCTTGGGCATGCTACAACTCCAAACCTTAAATCTAAAAAATAACCTGCGACAGCACGTTGCCGCCGCAGGCATGATATCACGATTAAAAGGTTAAGCGTGCGTTGACTGCAACAGCGCGAGGTGCGCCAATCCAAAATGCACCTGGTGCGATGGTAGACGCATAGTCTTCATCAAACACATTGTTCACTGTTAAGCGGACTTCAAGCTCTTCAACACCTGGGCCGATGTTTTCGATAAAGCCACCAATATAGAAGTCACTAACGATATAGTCATCAACTTGTGCAGCGTTATCAATATCCAAGTAACGACTATCAACGTACTTGGTAGACAAGCCAGCAAAATAATTATCGCGCGCCCAGTCAAGACTGACTACCGCCATAGTGTCTGGCGTACCGATAACGGTATTGCCTTCAATCGCTACCAGCGATACCTCAGGGTTTTCAGCGTCTGCAATAGCAGCTTGGGCATCGGCAAGGGTATCGTATTTCGTACCTGAACTACCTACTGTTGCAACGTATTCTGATTCGCTTAAGGTAATAGACGTAAACAACGAGAATTCTTCGGTTAGCATAATGTCTGCTGAAACTTCAAAACCGCTGGACTCAATACCACCTACGTTCTTGTAACCACCCGCGGCTTCTTCAAGAAAGTCTATACCCTCTGACGTCTCGTTACTGGTAAATTGAATACGGTCGTTAAACTCAATATTGTAGTAAGTTACGCTGGCATTAAAGCCCGGTGATGCGTAGCGCAAACCTAGGTCAATGTTGTCAGCAGTTTCAGGCTTTATAAAGCGAAGATCAGTGTCGTTTCGTTCTAGCTGCGCATCTTTAATTGCCGCGAAGTTTTCACCGTAACCCGCGAAAACTTCGACTCCTTCAATGGGTAAAGGTGCGACGATACCGGCTGAGAACAATGTATCTGAGTCAGTATTCACTGCTAAGTTATTGGCTGAATCAAAGTTGTCCGTTTTTTCAATATCGACGTTAAACTTCTTGGCACCCGCACGAATTCGGGCAAAGCCTAGATCAAGCTCATCTTCAACATAATACATTAAGGTATCAACTGGGAAGGTTCTGTCGTACTGCACCCAGTAAGGCACGTTGTCATAATCTACACTGATAGACGAATTAGTAATTTTGTGCCAATCACGAGACTCACCACGTTCGTAGTCTTCCCACCAAATACCGAATCGTACCGTATTATCGAAATCGCCAATTTTTGTATACCAGATTGCATCAGCGTTTATACCAATGCGCTCTTTATCATAATGAGTGTGACGATAAGAGCCCACTGGAATTGCCCCTTGCTCGTGGCAACCTGGGTCATATTCTGGGCCTGCACCACCATAAGGGAAAGTCAGTGAGCTTTGGCAACCTTCGATTGGACTTAGTTGATTACCTTGCCTGTCTACAAAGTAAATTTGTCCAAGCTGTTGACCACCGTATACGGTATTACCGACTACAAGCTCTGAATGACCTTCTGCGCCGTCATCAGTGATATCAACAATGTATGGTGGAACCCACTCCCCGCGGCCTTCGTTGTCGTGATAATACACGTTGGTCATAAAATCGACTTGGCCAATCGTGAATTCTGCCTGTAGATAGGCAAAAAGATTCTCTCGCAAAGTAGACCACCCTCGACGATATGCCTGATCTTGATAAGGCACGCCTGTCCACTCGTCGGTTAACTGGTCCCAGTCTGGGTTTTGTTCATATTGTGCCAGCCCATAAATGCGCTGGTAGTTATCTTCGTGGGTATCGTCGTAAGACAGGTAACCTGTAAGAGACACATCGTTAACAGTAGAGATAAACTTCATGGCTAAATGATCACGCGTATTCTCTGCTGCTTGCTGCATAAAGTCAGAGCTTTCTTGACTTGAAAGGCTTATCCACGCGTAGGTATCTTTAAAGATCTCGCCCGTTTCATAACGCACATAATATTTTGACGCATCAAATGAACCCGCAGTCACACTGGTTATTAAGCCCTGCTCCGCAGACGGGTCAATAGTGGTGAAATTCAGTGTGCCGCCCAGGGCTTCGTGTGAACGGGAAGCGATATCCGCCGTACCCTGAGAAACTTCAACGCCTTTCACGTTTTCGGTGTCGATATAGCGGTTTGCTTTTGCGCCACCACCGTAGTTTGAATTACCGTTGGCAATACCGTCTACCGTCATACCAATTTGCTGCTCGTTTAGGTTTACTTGAAAGCCACGAATAACAATAGACGTTGACCAGTCATCAGCCCCAAAGGTATCACCTTCGTTGATAAGTACACCCGGCAGGTTATCGACAGCGGCTAATACGCTGCTAAGGTTAGCCTGTTGCTTAAACATATCGTCACTGGTTGCGTTGTTTGCGTATGAAACGCTTCGCCCAACTACAGTGATTTCTTCTATTCGTTCGTCGTCTGCACGTGTGGTTTCTTCTGCTATTGCTACTGAATGAACGGCCATAGAGGACAGCGCTGAAAGTACTGCAACCGACAATTTGTTATATGTTTTCATGTGTTTCCCGTAGTAGTTGTGTAATGTTTGATCACTACCATAGGGAGTTATTGTTACAGTTGCGTTAAGTTTAATTGAACAATCAATTAATAAAAAATGACCAACGTTGACCACTAATAAATCTTAATCAATAGTGAAAACAGAGATTCAGAAATTGCTGCTTTATAGCAGCTGATTTCAAAGGTGAGATGATACAAAAAAGCCCTCGCTAAGGAGGGCCAAAAGGGAAAGGTTATCTTACCTTGATCTTACTTTACGACTGCGTTGCGGCTTGAAAACGGGTATTTTTGCTTTCAGTTCCGGTTACTTGCTTTTCTGCATAAAGCAAGGCGTCATGTAAAGTGTCAAAGTTAGGTATGCCTGGGTGGGCTTCGTTAACGCCCTCAAGCACCTTATTCACTTCAGCGTTTGCACCACAAATAACTAGCTGCCGCCCGGCTGCTAACGCGTCAGAAGTAACGGTATCAACAGCCATTGCCGCAGACACATCCATTAACGGTACCCTAGAGAAGTCTAGAATAGTGACTTTAGACCCTGGCTTCACTCGTTCACGTACATGGTGACCTAAATCTGCGGCTGCACCAAAGCTTAGTGGACCACCGAAGCTAAAGATTGATACTTTACCTTTCAGTGATTCTAACAACTCATTCTCTTTAGGATCGTTCAGCGTTTCAGGGATTTTCTTAAGCTCTTCTATTTGCAGTTGCGCGATTTGCTTAACGTACGCTAATGCGGCAAATACTACACCTACACCAACCGCTGTGATTAGGTCGACAAACACAGTAAGTGCAAGCACCATGATCATAAGGCCAAAGTCCCAACGCGGGCCTTTATGAGCACGCTTCAGGTAGCTCCAGTCGATGATGTCCAAACCAACTTTAACCAAGATACCTGCAAGTACGGCGTGAGGAATTTGCGCCGCAAGCGGGCTAAGACCTAACACAATTGCTAGAAGAACTAGTGCGTGTACCATGCCTGAAATATTGTACTTACCACCGCTGCGAATATTCACAACAGTACGCATTGTTGCACCTGCACCTGCGATACCACCTATAAGGCCGGCAAATGTGTTACCAATACCTTGTCCAATTAGCTCTTTGTTACTGTCATGACGAGTTCGCGTCATGTTATCAGCAACAAGTGATGTTAGCAGGCTATCGATGGCGCCTAGTACAGCAAGAATAAATGCAGCTTCAAGTATTAGCAGTGCTTTACTTTGGTCGAATACTGGAAGGTGAAGGCTAGGTAAGCCTGTAGGAATGTCACCAAGAATCGGTACTGACAGCGCTAGGCTAACTAGTGTTCCGATAATCAGTGCAGCCAGTGCGCCAGGCACATACTTGCCTAGTTGCGGTGGCCATTTGTAGGCAATAACCAAGGTACCAAGCCCTAACGCCAAGGTTGCAAAATCAATATCGGCAAGCGCTGTTGGCAAGTATGTCAATGCGCCGATTGTTCCGCCTGGAGGTTCGTGTCCTAATAAACGGCCGATTTGAAGAATGATGATTATTGCACCGATGCCTGACATAAAGCCCGATATTACCGGGTAAGGCACCAGGCGAATGTATTGACCAACGCCAAGGACGCCAAAAACAATCTGGAATATACCGGCCAATATCACAGCTGTGAATATAAGGCTGGCGTCGCCTGACAGACTTGCGAACAAGCCTGCAAGCACAACAACCATTGGCCCAGTTGGGCCCGAGATCTGAGCAGGTGTACCACCGAAAAGTGCAGCAAAGAAGCCAACCGCGATGGCACCATAAAGGCCCGCCATTGGCCCTAAGCCTGACGCTACGCCAAGTGCAAGCGCCAGTGGTAAGGCTACAATACCGGCCGTTAAACCGCCGGTAAAATCGCCTCGTAGGTTTGAAAGGTTAATTTTTACCATAGTCTTAGACCTTATTCGCCGCGTGCTAGCTGTGCTTCAGCGGTAGACTCGTCCATTACATCAAAATCGCCAGTTTCAGTGTTGTAATAAAGCACTTCGCCCGAGCCGATGTTATAAACCCAGCCATGTAACTTAACCTGACCTGTGGCAATTTTTGCGGCAACCGCAGGATGAGTACGAAGGTGCTGAATTTGTTGAACAACGTTTTCTTTGGTTACTGCTTCTAAATCGTCAAGAGATAGCTCTGAGTGACCACAACGCTCTTTAACAACTTCTGTCGCAACTCGGCAGTGACCTAACCATTCTTTAACGTGTGGTAATGCGCTTAAACCTTCTGGGTTAATAGCACCTTTCATTGCACCACAGTCGGTGTGGCCGCAAATTACAATGTGAGAAACACCCAGCGCAGCAACTGCAAATTCAATTGACGCAGTCATGCCGCCAGTTTGATTGCTGTGAGGAGGTACGATGTTACCTGCATTACGGCAGATAAACAGTTCACCCGGATCAGTTTGCGTTACTAAGTTTGGGTCGATACGTGAGTCAGAGCACGTGATAAAAAGGACTTCAGGATTTTGCCCAGTCGCTAGCTTTTGAAACTTAGCTTTCTTATTCGGATAAACTTCCTTCTGGAATTTAGCGACACCTGAGATAACGTGATCCATATAAAACTCCCAATTTTTTAATAATTGTAATGATTATGTAATTACGCCAGTTTCACCTGATAGATTAATAGTTTAATATACTAACTCGCGATAGCTAAATACTATCACCACTCAAACAGTACTACTTGTAAGTTTAGTAAGAGAGGGCAATTTTCACCATGCAATTCAACGGAAAGACCCCGTCAATCAACCAAATCCGCTATTTTGTGGCCGTGGCTAAATACCTAAGTTTCAGGCAGGCTGCAGGAATACTCGGTATAAGTCAGCCAACTCTGACCAGTCAGATTAGCGCGCTGGAAAACCTGTTGGGCTTAACGCTTTTTGAGCGCTCGCGCACTGGAACACTTTTATCACCACAGGGTAAAGCGTTGTTAGATGCTGCTGAAGAAGTGCTGCAAGCATCACAGCGGTTTGGAGAAATTGCACGCGACTTATCGGAAGGTGAAGTGGTTACGTATCGGTTAGGGATACCGCCAACCCTCGGGCCTTATCTTCTTCCCTTTGTATTACCTGATCTACACAAGCGGAAGCCGGGGTTGCGCTTTTACGTGCGTGAAGGCGCGCCCAGTGCATTACAACACGGACTATTGCGTGGTGAATATGATCTAATCCTTTCTCCGCTATCAGGTGAAAATTCCCAGTTAATCACACAGCCGCTTTTCAAGGAGCCGCTAAAATTTGTTACGCCGTCTGACCACAAGCTGGCGGGAAAAGCGTATGTTAAGCCAGAAGAAATTAGCGGTGAAAAGGTGCTCACACTGGAAGACCGACACCATTTCCACCACCAAGTACAGCGTATTTGCGATGAAATTGGTGCTGATTTACAGCGTGACTATGAAGGCACAAGCCTTGATACATTAAGGCAAATGGTAGTTATGGGCATGGGTGTAGCCTTCTTGCCTGGCCTATATATTCACTCTGAATTACATAAACCCGAAGCGCTACACGTGTGTGAAATAGCTAATATGCCAATTGAGCGCCAGCATTCTTTAGCGTGGCGAAACACCGCCCCGGGACGAAAGACCTTCAGGGAAATATCCATTATTATTAAAGAAATAATTGAAACGCATCTGTCAGATGCAGTCACTATTGTCAGCGCTGCCCCATCGCACGCTCAAAGACGTTAAATTAGCTGTGGTTACTTATGATTGATAGACAACATTTGCGAATTGTTAGAGCAATAGATGCTGAGGGGACTATGACCGAAGCAGCTAAATCACTTTTTCTAACCCAGTCAGCATTAAGCCACGCGATGAAAAAGCTGGAAGCGCATTTCGACGTTCCGCTTTGGAAAAAAGACGGCAGAAGACTCACGCTAACTCAGGCGGGCCAGAGTGTATTGGGTTTAGCGCATCGTGTATTACCTCAGTTTGAACACACCGAAGCCCAGTTACGAAGGTTTGCCGACGGAAAACAGGGCATATTACGTATCGGCATGGAATGCTACCCTTGCTTTGAGTGGTTGCTAAAAGTGGTAGCGCCTTTTTTAAAAGCATTTCCCGACGTAGATGTTGATGTACGTAGAGCTTTTTCTTTCGGCGGATTGCAGGCGCTTCATGGCTATGACATTGATATTTTACTCACGCCGGACCCACTTTCACTCGATACTATTACTTACGCGCCGGTATTTGAATACGAACAGGTTTTGGTAATGGATAAGCACCATCCTCTGGCAAAGAAGTCTTTCATAACACCGCAAGATCTAAGCAGTGAAACCCTGATAACCTATCCGGTAGAACTTAGTCGTCTGGACGTATTTACGCATTTCCTCACTCCTGCCAATTGCACAGTGAAGCAGCATAAAACCATTGAAACCACAGAGATCATTTTACAGATGGTGGCAGCCGGGCGCGGTGTTACTGCGCTGCCTAAATGGTTGATTGATGAATCGAAGGAAAGCGATCTTCTAGCGTGTCGCTCGTTAGGAGAACAAGGCGTATCAAAAACTTTGTATTTGGGCCATAGAAAAGCGCAGGACGTATTGGGGTTTGTGGATGATTTTATTGCTCTTTCGCAAAGGCATAAGCCTTAACCTTATACCCGATATTTTTCTACTAATGGCTTAGCTGTGAACACAAGAATCCGCTTGCCATCAACATAGGCAAGCGAAATCTCTAAAGGCTGTAGGCAGCCGCTTAATTTAGATTTTAATAGCACATTCAGCTCAGCATTAATGCTGTGCCTGACACTAAATTTTAAACTGTCCCACCAGCTCTTTTAAGTCACCAGAAACCGCGCTTAGCTGGGTAGCCTCTACCGCCAATTCCTCTGCATGCTGACTGGTTTTATCGCTTAGACTTGTAATCGCCACAAGCGACTTATTAATGTCTTGTGCAACTTCTGTTTGCTGCTCGGTAGCTAGAGCAATGTGGGTACTTTGCTCATGAACCAGCCCTATAGATTGGGTAATGTTCACAAGGGTCTCGACCACTTTTTCTGTTTTATCCACGCCAGATTGAGAACGAGTTTGCCCTTCCTGCATAACGCTGTTGGTTTGCTCGGACATTGCTTGCAGGCGCTCCACCATTTTACGTATATCAGTCGTCGATTCTTGTGTACGACTTGCTAATGAACGCACTTCATCAGCAACCACGGCAAAGCCACGGCCCTGCTCTCCGGCCCTCGCCGCTTCAATGGCAGCGTTTAACGCAAGTAAATTAGTTTGTTCAGCGATACTGTTAATTACGTCAACCACAGCGCCAATGCTATCAGACTCTTTACTTAGTCCGCCTACCACTTCAACGCCCTGGCTTATTTCGTCGGCCAGTGCACGAATCTCCCTCATGGCGTCTTGCACTTGCTCGCTGCCGGCTTGTACCAATTCGTCGGCTTTCGTAGCAGCATCACTGGATTGCGCAGCATTTTTAGAAATCTCAACAACAGTAGCTGCCATTTGGGTAACCGCTGTAGACACATTGTCTACTTGGCTGCGTTCTTGGTTGATTTCCTTACTCGTAGCATGACTCACATCGCGAAGGTGATCTGCCGCATCAGACACAGCCTTGGTACTGGTGGCGGTATCTTGCAACAGCGCCCGCAATTTATCGGTAAACGTATTAAACTCTATGGCGAGAGCGCCAATTTCATCATTACTTTTAACTTCCAAACGCTTAGTAAGGTCACCGTCGCCATGCGCTATTTCAGCCATTGCATGACGCATTTCAACCAATGGCTGAGTGACTTTGGCACTTGCAAAATAGGTAATCAGGGCAATCAGTCCAATGATCACAACAGCGACGATTATCGCCGTGGTTATAGCAGTATTTATCGGGCTATCAATGATGCTGGCGGGAATAAGAATACCCAATGACCAGTTCATCTGTGGGTTAGTTAACTTAGCGTGCTCGAATACGGCAACATAATCTTCGCCATTCCAAGTAACATGTTCAATGCCAGACTCGTTAGCCGCTATGCTTCCTGCTAATTTCCCAAAGCCTTCGGTATTGTCAAATACGTTATTAAAGTTACGAATAGAGGAGCTAAGCGGCAATTCCTTACTCTGCTTTGGAAAATAAACAATGTTTTGATTTTCATCGAGTAAAAACGCTGTTCCTTGCTTTTCATAACGAATAGCGTCTATTACTTTGCCTACCGTACTAATAAGGATATCGACACCGCCGACACCTAACAGTGCACCGTCTCTGTACACAGGTGTTTGAACAACCGCCGACACGCTTCCGTCCTGAGAATCAACTGCAGGAGGCGTTACATATAGCTTGCCTTGCTCAACGGCAGTAGTAAACCATGGGCGCTTTGTGGCGAAATAACCTGCATTAGGGTTGCCAGCATCAGGACCTGAAGTATCAACCCCTACGCGACCTTCTTCGTAAAAGTACTCTCCTGTTTTTGCTGAGCCAAAGAAGGCAGATTTAATGATTGGATCTTGACTGCTAATGTTCTCGAAAGTGGCATAAATGTCTTTTGCCTCTGGCAATTGACTTTCAGGTGCCCCACGAGAATTATGGCGAGCGAAAAAATCTTGTAGAAAAGGACTGCTTAGGAATGCTCTTGCCACGCCACCATAGGTAGCGAAGAAGCCTTCAACATCATTTGCTTCTCGAGCGACTAACGACTTAACCTCTTTTTCCACGCGACTACGTGTATTGTCCGCAACCGTGTTAACTAAGAAGAAGGCCGTGATGAGTAGCATGAAAGCTATGCTACCACCAACGATAAGCATAAACTTTTTTTGGAGTGATATGGATTTCATTTGTACTTCTCATTGTTTACTAAGCGCCGCAATGTGTGAAAAGTGTGTTCCAACACTAGGGCCTGTTGACCTTTGTTGTACATTTTTGCAGCGGTCTTTGTGCCATCTAGACAAGGCGGATGTTTGACGGTTTAGTGGTTCTAAGTCGAAAACATTCAACGCAGTATAGATGGCACAAAGGCGCTGCCCGAAGGGGTCGTTATGGAAGCCTTTTACTCTTTGTCACAGCCCTTTAACTTAGCCCACTAGGCTTGCAGGACTGTTTCGCGATTAAAAGGCTTCAATTTAGACCAAAATTCGTACATCAAAGGTCAACAGGCCCTGATAATTCGCACACATTACAGGTTTAGTTTTATTAGTATAAAAGTGCAAGTAGACTGAGTACGCTTGCACTTCTAATACTTTGAGATATACAGAGAAATTTTACAACCTCTGGAAGTCAATTCTACGAAAGTTTAAATACAGAGTGAATTGAACACTTAAAAGAGCTAGCTATAAAAGCAAAGATAAGCCGTAGGCGTAAATACTTTTACGTCGAAAGAAGCATCGGCGGGCACATTAAAGCTAGTGCCTGTAGCAAAAGACTGCCACTCATCACTATCCGGCAGCTTAACAACTAACTCACCTTCCACAACCTTCATTAGTTCTTTTTGTGACGTTGAAAATGTGTATTCACCTACAGCCATTACGCCAGATGTGCAGGGGCCATTTGCAGATTCAAACCCAATAGAACTCACTTTGTTGTCGAAATAATGGTTTACTTTAAAGCTCATAGCTACTCCTTTAGGTTGTACTAGTAATGCCGATTTAACCTTTTTGCCAAATAAGCATGTGATTATTAGCGGGCATGTCGATTATTTTTTGCAAGCTTAACTCGCCTGCCCAAGCAGTAAGCTCATCGATATCGCGGTAACCACCATAGCCGCGTTCTAAAAGCGAAAAATGGAATGTTTGGTTACTTTCAGAGGTAAATTTGCCGCTATGTGTAAAAGGGCCATACTGGCAAAAAATGCCGCCCTTAGGTAAGTGCAAAGCCACTGACTCCATCAATAGCTTTGCCTCTTCTTTTTGCATGATATGTGCGGTGTTCGCGGTAAAAATGCCGTCAATGTCGATATCAGGAAACGCATCTTGTCCAACAGTGAATGCAATGGGTGGCTTCACATTTCTCACGTTTGAATCGGTTAGCCACGCAGTAATACCCGCGTGATAATGTGGTTGATCGCTGGTGTGCCAAATAAGATGAGGTAAATACTCAGCCAAGAACACGGCATGCTGGCCTGTGCCACTACCAATTTCTAACACTTGATGACAATTAGCAAATGCCCGTTCAAGCACGCTCAGAATGGCGCGCTTGTTGTTTTCACAGGCCTGACTAAAAGGCTTTTCGGTTTCCATGCTATTCACCCGCCTCTATCAGCATTAATCGCTCAAGTTGGGGCCGAGCCACTTTTCTGCCTCTTCTATAGTCCAGCCTTTACGCTTGGCGTAATCCTCTACTTGGTCGGATTGGATTTTAGCAACCGCAAAGTATTTAGCATCAGGGTGAGCGAAATACCACCCCGATACCGAGGCCCCAGGCCACATGGCATAACTTTCCGTGAGTTTCATGCCCGTATGCTGCTCTGCTGACAACAAATCCCAGATAAGCTGCTTTTCAGTATGTTCTGGGCATGCGGCGTAGCCTGGTGCAGGTCGAATACCCTGATATTTTTCTCGAATAAGCTCGTCATTGCTTAGCGACTCATCAGAAGCATAGCCCCAGTAGTGCTTACGCACTTGCTCATGAAGGTATTCAGCGAAAGCTTCGGCAAGCCTGTCTGCTACCGCCTTCACCATGATACTGTTGTAGTCATCACCCGCTTGAATATAGCTATCAGCCAGTTCGTCCTCGCCTATACCGCCAGTAACGGCAAAAGCGCCTATATAATCATTAATGCCGCTCGACTTTTCAGCTACGAAGTCTGCTAAACAATAGTTAGCGAATTTATCTTTTAGGGTTTGCTGGCGCAAATGGTGAGCGATGCCTTGCACTTGGCTTCTCGACTCATCGGTATAAATTTCCACGTCGTCATTAACGCGGTTAGCTGGAAATAACCCGATGACGCCTTTTGCCTGAAGACTGTTTTCTTCGATAATTTTATCCAGCATGGCGTTGGCATCATTGAATAAAGACTGAGCTTGTTCTCCTACCACTTCATCTTCAAGTATACGGGGGTACTTTCCAGCCAAAGACCAAGTTAAGAAAAACGGTGTCCAATCAATGTAGTTGCGCAGTGTAGCCAAATCAGCAGTAACTGGTGTCACACCTAAGTTAGCAGGTTTTACCGGCATCACCGAAAAATCAGGCTTGAAGGCGTTTCCTCTGGCCTCTGCCAACGTCACTGGTTTACTGCGCGGCTTTTTACGGGCGTGCTGTTCGCGTACCGTATCGTATTCTTTCGCGAGCTCTTGCGCGTAAATATCGCGAGACGCTTTGTTTAGAAGGCGCTGACATACACCTACAGCCCTACTGGCATTTGGAACATAGGCTACAGGTGCATGATAGTTTTGTTCAATTTTTACTGCCGTATGCGCTTTGGAGGTAGTCGCACCGCCAATAAGTAGCGGAATGTCAAAGCCCTGACGCTCCATTTCTTTGGCAACGTGTACCATTTCATCAAGTGATGGAGTAATAAGGCCCGACAAGCCAATCATATCTACGTTTTCGTCTTTAGCCGTTTGTAGAATGCTGGCTGCTGGTACCATCACGCCTAAATCAATCACTTCAAAGTTATTACACTGAAGCACCACGCCCACAATGTTTTTACCGATATCGTGAACATCGCCTTTTACCGTGGCCAGAAGAATTTTGCCGTTGCTTTTCGCATCGTCTGATTTTTCTTCTTCAATGAAAGGCTGTAAGTGAGCAACCGCTTTTTTCATAACGCGGGCTGACTTTACCACTTGAGGAAGGAACATTTTGCCTTCACCGAATAAGTCACCCACTACATTCATGCCGTCCATTAACGGCCCTTCAATAACGTGTAGCGGGCGTTCAGCCTGCTGGCGCGCTTCTTCAGTGTCTTCAATGATGTAGTCGGTGATCCCTTTCACAAGGGCATGCTCTAAGCGCTTATTAACGTCCTGCTCGCGCCAGGTTAAATCTTCTTTCGCTGCAGCTTTGCCGTCGCCTTGATAGTTTGGGGCAATGTCTAACAAGCGTTCTGTAGCGTCACTTCTGCGGTTTAAGATAACATCTTCAACTGCATCGCGAAGTTCAGCGGGTATTTCGTCATAAACCTCTAGCTGACCGGCATTAACAATAGCCATATCCATGCCCGCTCGAATAGCGTGGTATAAAAATACCGAGTGCATAGCCTCGCGTACTGGATTATTCCCTCTGAACGAGAAAGATATATTAGAAAGGCCACCGGAAATATGTGAATAGGGGCAGGTTTTACGTATTTCACGGGTAGCTTCAATAAAATCAACCGCGTAGTTATCGTGCTCTTCAATACCTGTTGCTACTGCAAAAATATTGGGGTCGAAAATAATATCTTCGGGTGGAAAGCCTATTTCTTCAGTAAGCAGCTTATAACTACGTTGACAGATCTCTACCTTGCGAGCCTGCGTGTCAGCCTGACCGGTTTCATCAAATGCCATCACCACGGTTGCAGCACCATAGCGCTTTATTTGTTTTGCTTGGTTTAAGAAGAGCTCTTCCCCTTCCTTTAAGCTGATTGAGTTAACAATCGCTTTGCCCTGAACGCACTTAAGCCCAGCTTCGATAACATCCCATTTAGACGAGTCAATCATAATAGGAACTCGACTAATATCAGGCTCGGAGGCGATCAGGTTCAAAAATGTGATCATGGCCTGCTTAGAGTCAAGCATGGCCTCGTCCATATTAATGTCGATGATCTGCGCGCCGTTCTCTACTTGCTGTCTCGCAACATCTAACGCGGCTTCGTAATCACCATCAAGAATAAGGCGCTTAAAACGAGCAGAGCCCGTAACGTTAGTACGCTCACCAATATTGATAAATGTGGAAAATTCTGCGCTCATTATGCCCTCCTAGTGTACAAACGGCTCTAGGCCTGACAAACGCATTTTGGGTTCAAATTGTGGCACTTCTCTTGGCGCAATGCCTTCAACCGCGTTAGCAATATCGCGGATATGCTTAGGAGTGCTACCACAACAGCCGCCTACAATATTTACTAGACCTGATTGCGCCCATTCTTTGATGTGCTCGGCCATCTCAGGGCCTTCCATATCGTATTCACCAAATTCGTTAGGTAAACCTGCATTCGGGTGTGCGGATATTAAGCACTCGCTGACAGCGGCCACTTCGTCTACGTATTGGCGCAACAGGTCAGGCCCAAGAGCGCAATTCAAACCAAAAGAAAACGGGTTGATGTGTCTCATTGAGTAGTAGAACGCTTCAGCAGTTTGCCCCGATAGAGTTCGTCCTGAAGCATCGGTAATCGTGCCAGACACCATAACAGGTAGCGACGTACCCAGCTTTTCAAATACCGACTCGACCGCGTAAGCTGCTGCTTTTGCGTTTAATGTGTCGAAGATGGTTTCTAGCATAATTAAATCTACCCCACCTTCAATTAAGGCCTCGGTAGACTCACTATAAGCTTCCACTAATTCGTCAAACGTGACATTGCGCTTACCCGGGTCGTTAACGTCAGGCGAAATAGATGCAGTGCGGTTTGTTGGGCCAAGTACGCCCGCCACGAAGCGGGGTTTATCTGGCGTTTTGGCTGTGAACTCATCAGCCGCTTTTCGCGCTAATTTGGCGGCAGCTAAATTGATATCGCGAGATTGGGCCTGCATATCATAATCGGCCATAGCGATAGTCGTGGCATTAAACGTATTCGTTTCGATAATGTCCGCGCCAGCTTCAAAATAATCGCAGTGAATTTGATAAATAATGTCGGGCTGAGTAAGGACCAACAAATCATTGTTACCCTTAACGTCACAGTGCCAGTCGGCAAACTGCTCTCCGCGATAATCTTCTTCTTCTAACTTATGACGCTGGATCATTGTGCCCATTGCGCCGTCTAATATAAGAATGCGTTTTTTCGCGGCTTCTGTTAGCGTTGCCTGCGCGCTTGAATTTGGTCTTTGGCTCACGTGCTACCTCTTTGGCTGTGACTTTTCAGCTAGCTGACTTAAATCGTATGGCGTGGTCTGATAGACATAATAATTCAGCCAGTTTGTAAACAATAGGCTGCCGTGTGAGCGCCACTGTACAATAGGAGACTGGGCTGGATCATCACCTTCAAAATAGTTTTTTGGAATTGCTGGAGTTTGACCCGCAGCAAGATCACGCAGATATTCGTCTTTTAGCGTATCTGGATCGTATTCTGGATGACCCGTTACAAACACCATGCGCTTATCATCTGATGCAACAATATAGGCACCCACTTCGTCAGATTCAGCCACAACACTCAATCCCTCAACACTGTTGTAGTTCGACGTTTTAATATGGCCATACCGAGAGTGAGGTGCGTAAAATGTCGGATCAAAACCTCGTAGTAACTCATTGTGCGGGTCGTTTACTTTGTGTTTAAACACGCCTGAGAATTTTTCATCTCTTAGTTCACGTGTGATGCCGTAAAAATGATACATAGCGGCGTGAGCAGCCCAGCATAAATAAAGGGTCGAGTTTACATGACGCTGCGCCCATTCCAATATGGTGGTCATGGTGTCCCAGTACTTCACTTCTTCATAATCAATAAGCGCAAGGGGCGCGCCGGTAACGATAAGACCATCGTATTTCTTATCCGCTACCGCTGAGAAATCGTGATAAAAGGCATCCATGTGTGACTGCGGTGTATTTTTAGGCGCTTGATTGTCGATACGGATCAGGTCCACATTGATTTGTAGTGGGGTATTTGACAGTAGACGAAGTAATTGCACTTCCGTCTCTATTTTATTTGGCATCAAGTTAAGTATGCCGACTTCAAGGGGACGAATATCCTGATTGGCGGCCCTGTCCATGTCCATGGTAAAAATATTTTCACCTAGTAGTACATTCTGTGCGGGTAACTGCTCAGGAATACGAATTGGCATAGAGGGCTCCAGTGATAAATTACAATATCTGTATTGTGTCTATAACTGGGAATATGTCAACATCTTTACGTCTAGACGTCTAAACGTTTTTTTTATGATGTACAACATATTAAGTATTTTGCTTGTGTACCATCACTAGCATTTCTGCTTCGGCGCGAGGAATGTCACACGCTTCGATAATTTCATCAATGCTGGCGCCTTGTTTAACAAGGTCAGCAGCACGCTGATATAGGCGTAGAGATGGGTCTTGTAGCTTCAGTTCGCGAAGTTGGTTTTCTATTTCAGTTTGCTTTTCATCTAATTCTTGAAGATGGCGAGTAATGACCAAGCTTCGTGCTTGCGCTTCAGATTGTTGATTGTTTGCGTTCTTGGCTATTGTTTCGGCACGTGCAATAGCTTCAGCGTGGCTATTTTCGCTTTCGCTTAACGCTTTACGCAACTGATTGATGTGTGAATGTAGCACGCCTACAGCAACGGTAAGCAAAACTACAACAACACACAGTATGAGTTCTAATAAGGTAGGTGCAGCAAGCTGCCAATCCATGGACGTAACCCTTGGGGAAATGTGGGCAGCATCGATAGCGACACTGCCTATTCATTTATCTAGATGTTGCTAAGCTCATCCCACTCTTCGTCGCTTAGCAATTTATTCAGGTCAACAAGAATAAGTAGTTCACCGTCACGGTTGCTCACCCCTTGAATAAACTTGGCGCTTTCTTCAGTACCTACATTAGGCGCACTATCAATCTCTGAAGATTTCAAGTAAACCACTTCTGCAACACTGTCCACAAGAATACCGACAACCTGTTCGTCAGATTCAATAATGACGATACGTGTATTGTCCGTAATTTCTGTAGGAGGCAAACCAAATCGAGCACGGGTATCAATGACAGTTACCACATTACCACGCAGGTTAATAATACCTAGCACGTAATCGGGCGCACCGGGTACAGGGGCTATTTCGGTATAACGCAATACTTCTTGCACTTGCATTACGTTAATACCGTAAGTTTCTTCACCTAAGCGGTACGTTACCCATTGAAGGACTTCGTCGTTGCTGTCGGTGGCGTTGTTATTTATTCTTTCGTCGCTCATGAACCTGGCTCCCAATACTATGGCGTCTGGTCGTTACTGCCTAAGCCTTTGTTAAGCATAGATATTAATTCTTCAACGTCAATTAACGCGCACATTTTTTCTTTAACCATCCCCGCTAACCAGGGACGCTTACCTGTGGACTCGCGCCATTTAACATCATCGGTAGTCAAATTGACCGTATTAACAAGCTTTTCGCTCGCCAATCCCCACGTACTTTCTCCTAACATTATAAGATATCGGTAGTTAAGCGATTGTGCGAGGTTTTCGTCATATTTTTCTGGCATTACCCATTTTGCAGAGTCAACAACACTTAGTTTAGACTCTCTGTGCAACATTACACCCATAAACCAATCAGGTTTCCCAAATAAAGGCCCTATTTTCTCAATTTGGTGGATCCCACCTAGCGATGTCAACGGCACCGCAAGGGTCAACCCTGCAACCTCAAAGAATAGCGCTTGAAAGCGAAAACCGAGAGTATCCTTTAGTGGAATTTTTGTTTTTTCAGAGCGACTTAACGCTGTTTCTTGCTGATTTTCTACTAAAGTTTCGGTGTGAGCCTCTTGTTTCTCACTCTCAATGGTCTCTGCTTTTTGCGTTTCAATTAACGATGTAACTTTTTCCGCTAACGCTTCTTGTTCGTTTTTCAACGATTCATTGACGTTTGCGGTAGAGGCAAGTGCTGACTCAGCCATCTGCTGAGAGGCCTGCTCAAGCAATTTTGCCGTGCGCGCAGTCACATCTTCCGGTGCTTCTGGCTCTTTGAGAAGGCTATCTAGGTAGGCCTCCATCACTTCTTCACGGGCAAAAGGCGATTGCTTGCTCATGTTATTGTTATTTCTCCAATACCGCTAAAAGTTTCTCATACGCAGACACACCACGTGTTTTTGGGTATGCCGCTGATATAGGAAGCTGCACCAAGCTTGCATCCCTAAAATGCGTATCTACAGGAATGACCCCTTCCCATACTCGTTCACCATAGTCATCCATCAAGCGTTTTCGCGATGCTAGCGCCGCATTTGTGCGCTTGTCGAACATAGTTGGAATAATTACAGTATCAAAGGATTTATCTAACGAACGTCCCATAATTTCCATGGTACGAATCATTCTGTCTAGCCCTTTTAACGCAAGGTATTCTGTTTGTGTAGGCACAATAACTTTATCGCACGCAGCTAGTGCATTAACCATCAATACCCCTAACACTGGAGGACAATCAATAATAGCCACATCAAATTCATCTGCTATTTTAGCTAAGGCCTTCTTTAAAACCAGCCCCATGCCCTGCTCGCTACCCATTGTTCTATCTAAGGTCGCTAGTGCCATCGTTGCGGGTAACACGTACAAGTTATCCAACTTTGTTGGACACAAACAGTCCATTACATTATCGGCAGATATGTCATTAGACTTAATAAAAATATCGTAAACAGAATGACTTGACGCTTCTGCGTCAATGCCAAAGTAATAGCTCAACGACGCATGCGGATCAGTATCAATCATTAGTACTCGCTTGCCCTGCTGTGCAAGCAAGCCACCAAGGCTCACCGTAGTGGTTGTCTTCCCTACGCCACCCTTTTGATTTGCTACTGTCCACACTTTCATATTTGCTGTTCCATTACGGTTCAAACTGCTATCGCATTTCGGTTTGAACGCAACTGCTCATATCATCAATATTTATATTTTTGCTGGATATATTGGCAACGGCCACAGCTTGCGGCATACCATAGACTACGCAAGAGTCTTGATCCTGCGCCCAAATGGTCGCGCCTTTTTCCTTGAGCATCCGACATCCTTCTCTGCCGTCAGCTCCCATACCCGTTAATATAATTCCCAATACATCCCCACCATAGGCCTTAGCTAAGGAGCTAAAAGTGAGATCCACACTGGGTTTATAATTCACCTTATCATTGGCATTAGCGTCGACAATAGCGATGCGCTTATTTGCACCAACTGACTCAAGCAACATCTGTTTTCCGCCTGGAGCAAGATAAGCATGACCAGGTTTTAAAATGTCACCATGCTCTGCTTCTTTCACTTTAACTTTGCAGTTTGTGTCTAGTCGCTGAGCAAATGCCGTGGTGAATGTCCCAGGCATATGTTGTACAAGCAAAATAGGATAAGGAAAATCTGCGGGTAACGGAGCGAGCACTTTTTGAAGCGCAACAGGCCCGCCCGTGGAAGCCCCAATCGCCAAACACTTATACTGTTTCCCCGTTGCTCTAACAGACGAAACAGTGGGTTGTTTGGCCGCATCCTTATGCCCCGAAAGCAAGCCCGACGTTTTGAAGAACGCCTGTTTAGGTGCGTTATCGGGTAACTTTCTTGTTTCAACAGAGCGGAAAGAGGGACGCTTTAGCCCAATTCCTCGGCGCGCAATTAAACGGACTTTCGTACACAACAATCGCGACGCGTCTTTTCTATCTTGTGCTATATCTTCAAATTTCTTAGGTAAGAAATCGAGTGCTCCCGCTTCTAGAGCATCTAATGTCGCTTGCGCACCGTGATGCGTAAGCGAGGAAAACATGAGAATTGGCGTTGGCCGTTTTTCCATTATGGCCTTCACAGCTGAAATACCGTCCATGACAGGCATTTCAACGTCCATTGTAATTACATCAGGCTTGAGCGCTTCTGCTTTTTCAAGTGCATCACGCCCATTTCTCGCTTCCCCAACAACTTCAAGTTCCCTATCGCCATCGAGTATTTCTCTTACTCGACGACGATAAAAAGTCGAGTCGTCCACGACAAGGACTTTAAAGACCATGGATTATTATTCCTGTTAATTCATCGCCTTACTTAATGGGTTTACGCGCGTACCGTTTTAGCAGGCTCGGAATATCTAAAATAAGTGCAATCCCACCGTCTGATGTAATCGTTGCCCCGGCCATACCAGGTGTACCTTGCAACAATGCATCAAGCGGCTTAATAACCACTTCTTCTTGGCCTATTAGCGCGTCTACAACGAATCCTACCTGCTGTGTACCAATTTGTACTACAACAACGTGTCCCTTTTCTCTATCGATGTTTTTGGGACCTCGAATTAACCATTCACCAAGGAAGAACAATGGAATTGCTTTTGAACGAACTATCATTGTTAGCTGGCCATCAACCGTGTTGGTCTTCTTGATGTCCATGTTTATTATTTCGTTCACCGCACCTAATGGTAACGCAAAGGTTTGTTTTCCTACAACAATCATTAAGGTAGGTAAAATAGCTAGCGTTAGCGGGACTTTAATGTCCAAACGCGTGCCTTTCCCTAACTGTGAATCGATATTGACTGTGCCGTTGAGTTGGTTAATTTTGGTTTTAACCACGTCCATACCTACACCGCGACCAGAAATATCACTTATTTCTGTTTTGGTGGAGAAGCCGGGTGCAAAAATTAAGTTAAATGCTTCCACATCAGACATACGTGCTGCGGCGTCTGCGTCTAACACCCCACGACTAATAGCAATTTCTTTAAGCTTCTCAGGGTCCATTCCTTTACCGTCATCTTCGATGGTAAGTAGAATGTGATCCCCTTCTTGAGACGCCGCTAACTGAACGGTACCCATGCGCGGCTTACCTGCAGCAGCGCGGTCATCAGGCATTTCAATCCCGTGGTCGACTGAGTTCCTAACTAAGTGCACTAGCGGGTCGGCCAACGCTTCAACCAGGTTTTTATCTAAGTCTGTTTCTTCGCCGACAAGCTCAAGAGTAATTTCTTTCTTCAAGCTTCTTGCTAGGTCTCGGACAACGCGAGGGAAACGACCAAATACCTTTTTAATTGGCTGCATGCGGGTTTTCATCACCGCACCTTGCAAGTCACCCGTCACCACATCTAAGTTAGCGATGGCTTTTGACATGCTTTCGTCGTTACTGTTTATCCCCAAGCTAATTAGCCTGTTTCTCACGAGTACGAGCTCGCCCACCATGTTCATGATTTGATCAAGGCGCTTGGTATCTACACGTACCGTTGTCTCTGCAGGAGGAGCCGCAGGGGTTCCCTTCTTCTCATCCTTTTTAGGAGCAGGTTTTGCCGCAGCTGGCGCACTTGCTTTCGCAGGGCTTGCAGCACTCGGCGCTGCAGGAGCTTTAGGAGCCGCCGGGGCAGCTTGTTTAGCTTTTTGCACCGCTTCAGTAGCCGCCTTATCAACAGGAGGCTCTGGTGCCTTAGAAGCAGCGCCTTGCTTAGTTGGGCCTTGCCCAGAACCATGCAACTGATCAAGCAATGCTTCAAATTCGTCGTCGGTGATCTCTTCGTCACCGCTTGCACTTGGGGTTACCGGTGCTGGAGCAGGCGCCTTCGCAGGTACACTCTCCGCTTCACCACTAAATTTACCTTTGCCGTGTAAATCGTCGAGTAACGCTTCAAATTCCTCATCAGTGATATCATCGCTATCACTGACAGCAGCAGGAGTAGCAGCCTTCGGCGGCTCGCTTTTTGCTGTAGGTGACTGTCCAGGTGCGCCAGAACCATGAAGTTCATCAAGGAGAGCTTCAAACTCATCTTCGGTGATTTCTTCAATGCTGCCGGCACTATCACTTGTACTAGGGGCTTGAGCAGTAGGTTCCTCTACCACTAATTCTGGCTCTTCAATGGCGGGCTCTGGCTCTGATGCCGGGGCGCTTTGTTCACCAAAAATATTTTCATCTGGAGATTCCGGGCGACTTAGTTTGTGTAATAAGTCGACTAGATGTGCATCTGCTGGCTCCAATGGGTCCCGAGCTTTCACTCGTTCAAACATTTCAACCACCACATCTGTGGCTTGCAGAATAATATCCATCAGTTCAGGGGTTAGTGTGCGTTGACCGTTGCGCATTACGTCGAAAACGTTTTCCGCACCATGGCAAATTTCAACTAACTCGGTAAGAGACAGAAAGCCTGCTCCACCTTTAACTGTGTGATATCCACGGAAAATTGCATTTAGCAAATCCGCGTCTTCAGGATTGTTCTCAAGATCAACGAGCTGTTCTTGTAATTGTTCAAGTATCTCCCCAGCCTCAACTAGAAAGTCCTGTAATATATCCTCGTCAACATCAAACGACATGCGCCCGCTCCCCTAAAAACCTAAGCTAGACAGAAGATCATCTACGTCATCTTGGCCAGACACGACATCGTCGCGCTTATCGGCATCAATGATAGGGCCTTCTGCCTCTACACCATCAACCTTATCGGCCTTAACGCTAGATGGTTTAGTTTGTTCTGCACCGTCGCGTTCACCAAACATGGTAAGCATGTTAACTAAGCTGTCTTCAACTTCTTTAACCAAGTCGATAACGCGGCGAATAACCTGACCAGTCAAGTCTTGATAACCTTGAGCCATCAATACTTCTGTAAGCAACTGTGTAAGTTTAGCTGACTGAGCCGAACCTTCTTCCAACAATTCGTCTAAGTCTGCACACAAAGCCTTGAACTCACCTAATTCAATTTGGCGATTCATCAGCTTCTTCCACTCAGGCATAACCTTATCGATACGCGCCGATAGCATTTCTGCTATAGGCATACTCGCTTCGACGGCATCCATAGTAGTATTAGCAGCTTTTTCAGTTTCTTCAATTACGTAGGTTAGGCGGGATTGTGCATCGGGAATATCATCAGTCGCGAGATTTTTGATGCGGTCGTCTATTTGGAAATTATTCAGCGCGTCATGGAGCTGACGCGTCAGTTTCCCTACTTCGGCAAATAACTCAACGTTTTCTTTCATTGAGGCCGCTTCTAATAGGGCATTGGCTGAAGCGTTGTCACCTTCTTCAAGATAGGTGACAAGCTGTTTTGCTTCTTCCAACGAAATTGGAACGTTTACATTCGTTGACATCCAGTAAACCTCATTTCTCTGGTGAGCGTCTGGATCAACCTAAACGTTCGAATATTTTATCTAATTTTTCTTTAAGTGTTGCTGCAGTGAACGGCTTAACAACGTAGCCATTAACACCTGCTTGCGCAGCGGCAACAATTTGCTCTTTCTTCGCTTCAGCAGTAACCATAAGTACTGGCAGGTGCTTTAGTTTGTCATCGGCTCTAATAGCGCGAAGCAAATCAATACCTTGCATACCAGGCATGTTCCAATCGGTAACTACGAAATCGAAATCACCTTGCTGCAACATAGGCAATGCAGTACTTCCGTCATCCGCTTCCTGGATGTTGGAAAAACCCAAATCTTTAAGTAGGTTTTTGATGATACGTCTCATGGTTGAAAAATCATCGACCACGAGAATTTTCATGCTTTTGTCCAAAATAGCCTCCAGTGAGGGGTTAATTGTTATTAATTTCTATTCTTCGTCAGCTTGCCACGACTTCATTCGTGATTTGAGTTTTAACATGGCCTGACTGTGAATTTGACTGACTCTCGACTCACTTACATCAAGAACCTCACCAATTTCTCTAAGGTTCAGCTCTTCATCATAATACAGCGAAAGTACAATCGCTTCTCTTTCAGGTAATGTCGTAATTGCATGGGCAAGCGCCTTTTGGAAAGCGCCTTGCATCAAATCTTCTAGTGGTGCGTCGCTACCTCGATTTTGCTCTGTCGATATAACATCTTCCGACACACCTAAATCTTCAATACCTACCAGCTTTCCGGCATTTACTTCATTAAGCATTTGGTGATAGTCCTGCAAGCTAACATTCAGCTTATCAGCAATATCAGAATCTCTCGCATCTCGCCCAGTTTCGCTCTCTACTTGCGAGATTGCCTCAGTAATGGCTCTACCATTTCTGTGAACTGAACGCGGCGTCCAATCCCCTTTGCGAATTTCGTCTAACATAGCACCGCGGATGCGAATACCTGCAAAGGTTTCGAAGCTGGCACCCTTGGAGCCATCAAAGTTTCGAGCTGCTTCTAATAACCCAATCATGCCTGATTGAATTAGGTCGTCTACAAGAACACTAGCCGGCAATCGCGCTATCAAGTGATGCGCTATACGCTTAACCAATGGCGCGTGTCGTTCGACTAACTGCGCTTTATCGGTTTGTTGTTGATAAGCGGCTGCCTTGCTGTTCAACGCTGACTTCCTACGGCTTTTTCTGCAACTAACTGTTCAATAAAGAACTCTAAATGGCCACCTGGCTGCGCTGGGATAGGCCATGTTAAGGCTTTACTTGCCAGCTGAGTAATTGCAACGGCGGCCGGAGAACCTGGGTATGCATCAACAATAGCAGTTTGCTTACGTACGGCTTTACGAATATTTTCGTCAAACGGCACCGTCGCCACTAATTCTAGTGCAACATCTAAAAAACGCCCTGTCACTTTGCTTAATTTGCTAAATAACTCCTGCCCTTCTCGCACGTCACGTACCATATTGGCCACAACCTTGAAGCGAAAAACGCCGTGCTCTCTATTTAGAATCTTTATCAATGCGTAAGCATCTGTCAATGATGTAGGTTCATCACACACAACAACCATGATGTCTTGTGCCGCTTTTGAGAAGCTCAACACCATGTCTGAAATACCCGCCGCCGTATCGACAATAAGTACGTCAATCTGCGAGCGCAATTCACTAAAGGCACGGATTAAACCGGCATGTTGCGTTGGCGATAATTCTGCCATCGACTGCGTGCCTGATGTTGCAGGCGCAATCTTAATTCCGTGCGGACCAGTCACTAATACTTCATCAAGAGTACATTCGCCTGAAAGCACATGAGATAAGTTTTTCTCAACGCGTAGACCTAACATAACGTCTACGTTGGCAAGACCGAGGTCTGCGTCGAGAACCATGACACGTTTACCTTGCTTCGCCATAGCGATAGCGGTGTTCAGTGTAATGTTTGTTTTACCTACGCCACCTTTACCACCGGTGACGGCGATTACTTTGATTAACCGTGATTGCTTCATTTTTCTTAAGCTACTCGCTTGGTCGTCAATCATACTGCTTATGCTGTTTTAATTGCGTTGTTAACACTAGTATGATTCAAACCGTACTTTTTATAAAGCTTTGCAGCAGCGGAAACTAAAGATTTCGCTTCTGCAATCTTAATGTCTTCAGGTACTTTCTGACCATCGGTGACATAACTAACCGGTAATTGGTACTCCACCGCTGCACTAAGCACCTCTCCTAAAGAGTAGCACTCATCTAACTTTGTGAAAATACAGCCACTTAGTTCAATGTCATCATACGCTTGAATGATTCTCTGCAAAGCAGGATATTGCGTATTTGCCTGTGCTACCAAATATTTTTTAACATTTGGCATTTGGCCGTTATCAAACTGTTTAATTTGCTTAATTAATCGACTATCTCTTTGACTAAATCCAGCCGTATCAATCAATACTAGTCGCTTATGACGAAGTTGGAATAATAAATCCGCAAGTTCTTCACTAGTTTGTGCTTTTCTCACTGTACAGCCAATGATTTTTCCGTATGTCGCTAACTGCTCATAGGCTGCAATTCTATACGTATCAATGGTTATCATCGCTACCGATTCTGCGCCGTACTTTTGCGCATAGCGGGCAGCAAGTTTTGCAACAGTGGTTGTTTTACCTGTGCCAGTTGGTCCTACTAATGCAACTGCACCTTGTGCACTAAGTATATCGTTTCCTGTCACATTTATGCGATTAGCCAATAGGTTAAGAAGATATACCCATGCATCTCTTTCATTATAGTGTGACGGAGTATAGCTAATTAGCTGTTGAGCCAATGCGTTACTTAACCCCATATCCGTAAGACGCGTAATAAGATATTGGTGTACGGGTTTTTGACGCTTATTCTTTGCTTCCATCAAATCGGCTACTTGATACTGCAATACATCGCGTAGCGACGCTAACTCTTCTTTGATTTGTGCTAGTTCAGCAGATTGCGATACGGGGGTATCGCCCATACTTGACGCTTGATGTTCTGGGTATGCATGTTGACGAGTTGTTTCACGAGCAGGCTGCTGAGCTTCAACATCGTCAATAAACGCTTCTGAAAAATCTAAGTGTGACGCAATCTCATTAGCGTGCTTGGCGTTAGCAGACAAAGGCGGATTAGACTGGGCTACATTCGAAGTTTCGGCATTTCCACCATGCTGCTTCTCGAGCAACGCTTTAAGGCTGTCCGGGCCATCGTCACCGATGATTTCGCTCAAACTAGGCACCGCTTTTTGGCCTGGTACTTTGGGTGCTGGCTTAGATGAAGCTTTAGGCGTGAACAGCTTAGCTTCAGGCTCTTTGTCGTAGGCTGCAACAAGCTCAATACCGTCAGCAACTTTGCGATTTGACATGATCACGGCGTCACTGCCCAATTCAGCTTTAACCTGGCTTAACGCCTCACGCATATCTTTGCCGAAGAAACGTCTAATTTTCATTGCAACCTCTCCAATCACCCAGTGTCAGATTATTGACCGACCGAACTGACTATTTTTATTTGTTTGTCGTCAGGCACTTCCTGGTAAGAAAGAACATGAAGCCCAACAACCGAATACTTTAAGAAGCGAGACAGTACGGGTCGTAGCATTCCAGAGGTAAGGAGTACCGCAGGCTCTCCCTCTAACTCTTGCTGCTGACTGGCTTGCTGCAATGATTTCTGCAGCTTGTCTGCCAGACCTGGCTCTATGCCAGCACCGTCTTCGCCACCTGCTTGAAGTGACTGGTGCAACATCTGTTCCAACTCTGACGCCAAGGTTATGACAGGTATCTCTTTTGCCCCTTGTGTAATCTCCTGGACAATTAGACGCTTAAGGGCAATACGCACTGCAGACACCAGTACATCTGGGTCTTGGCTACGTGTACCGTACTCACTAAGCGTTTGTACAATGGTACGCATATCGCGAATAGGCACGCCCTCAAACAATAAGGTTTGCAGCACTTTCACTACCGTACTTAACGGGAGAATATCTGGCACTAATCCTTCCACCAGTTTCGGATGCTGCTTGGCTAGCATATCAAGAAGTTGTTGTGCCTCTTCATGGCCTAGCAATTGATAAGCATTATTTGAAAGCAATTGACTTAGATGCGTTGCCACAACCGTAGCAGCATCTACCACCGTGTATCCCAAGGTTTGCGCATGCTCGCGCTTATTCGGCTTAATCCAAACTGCATCTAAACCAAAAGCTGGGTCTTTAGTGGCTCGCCCTTCTAATTTACCGAACACCTGCCCAGGGTTGATAGCAAGCTCTTCATCATGACTGATAATAGAATCGCCAATGGTTACGCCTAGCATAGCGATGGTGTAGGTGTTGGGTTCTAAATCCAAGTTATCACGGATGTGGACAGGCGGAATAAGAAAACCCAACTCCTGCGATAGTTTCTTACGCACACCTTTAATGCGCGTCAACAACTCGCCACCTTGGGATTTATCGACCAGGGGAATTAAGCGATAGCCCACTTCCAATCCGATAGTATCTACCTGCTGAACATCATCCCAACCCAGTTCTTTCACTTCAGGCGCGACAGATTCATCTTTTACTACGTTGTCTGGCACTTTAGGCTCTGCAGCTTTTTTCTTCGCTTGAACCGACTGCCAATAAGCAAAGCCGGCAATTAAGAATGAAAAACCTAAGAAAGCAATATGGGGCATGCCTGGGATGATACCCATAACAAACAACACACCTGCCGCAATATAAAGCGCCTGGTTGTTACCAAGCTGCCCGCGGATTTCTTTGCCCATTTCTTGGGTTTCATTTTCACGGGTAACGATAATTGCTGTGGCTACCGAAAGTAATAATGAAGGGATTTGCGCCACCAGACCATCACCTATGGTCAGTATCGTATAGATTTCTATGGCGTTACCAAATGAAAGACCGTGCTGAATCATGCCTATGAAAAGACCACCAACAATGTTGATTAGCATGATAAAAAGACCCGCTACCGCGTCACCTTTAACAAATTTTGAGGCACCGTCCATCGACCCGTAAAAGTCGGCCTCTGCAGTAATTTCTTCGCGGCGCTTGCGCGCTTGGTCCTGGTCAATATAACCAGCATTCAAGTCGGCATCGATTGCCATCTGCTTACCAGGCATAGCATCTAACGTAAAGCGAGCACTTACTTCTGAGATACGTCCTGCACCTGCGGTCACTACTTTAAAGTTGATAATAAGAAGAATGGCGAAAACAACAATACCCACGGCATAGTTACCACCAATAACAACTGCACCAAAGGCTTCAATAACCTTACCCGCAGCATCGCCGCCCTCGTGCCCATAAAGTAATACAACCCGCGTAGAAGCAACGTTCAGTGCAAGTCTTAATACCGTAGCGATAAGTAACACCAAGGGGAAAATGCCGAAATCTACTGGACGCTGGGTAAGTACAGCCACCAAGATAATGACTAGTGACAAAGCAATGTTGAAGCTAAACAACACGTCCAATAAGAACGGCGGCATGGGCAATATGACCATGCCCATAATTGCCAAAAGGACGATGGGTGCGCCTAAACCACTGGTGAAATTTTGCAGCTGATTTTTATCGAATCGCTGAAGATAACCGGATAACTGCATGGCTTGGTGTCTCTCTATCAGAAAATTGACGCTTTACGTGAAACTGAAGGAGAGTTTTCAACTAACGTGCCAGCTTTGTGTTTTACGCAAAAGTTATCCAAATCTGAGCTGTAATCATGCGTGATTACGGTCTACAGTGACTTGTATAGAGCGATTAAGATTTTGTATCCGAGGGACATACGAACAGTTTATAATTACGTCACTATTCCTAAGGCCTACTCTTCGTTTTAAAAGGATTATTCATGGCAGTACTACAAAACGGTGTTGCAACGTTTAGTTGGGTCAGCCTTGTCATCATGCTGACTTTTAGTCATGTAGCTCATGCATCCAAACAGCCTAATTTACGACAACGAGTCGAGAATTTATTGGTTGATGCCGTAGATAAATATAGCCCCAATAACAGTAACCCATCGCGTGTGAACAATAGAGTCTTGGTAAGCGAGGTCTACACTCAAAACGACTACCAGCTTATTTGGTTTGGCACTAGCGAAGCAGAAACCCGCCTACAAGAGCTACTGCATGAAATTGCCGACTCCGAATTACACGGCTTCTCTCCCGAGTATTACCATGCGTCAATTCTTGAAAGTCGAGACGCAAATACTGCGCTTTTAGATGTACTAGCAACAGACGCCTTTATCAGTCAGACCCTGCATCGATTAAACGGGCTTGTCAGTCCCGCCAATGCCGATGCTCATTGGTTTCTTCAGCAAAGGGAAGCAGACCCTGTAGCTTCACTCAATCACGCATTAACAAACGGTGTTTCTGCAACATTGCAGGCCATGTGGCCTACTCACCACGAATATCAGCTATTGCTGGATAAAAAACGAAGCCTACTGTCAGCTGTATCTACAGTTACCACACAAATTCCAGCTGGCCCAACACTTAAGCTGAACTCAACGAGCGAACGAGTTGCGTTGCTAAAGTCTCGCCTTTTAGGGCCAGGAACCTATTCAGAGTTATTCGATAAAGATTTACTGGACGCGGTTAAGCAGTTTCAAATGTCGGCGGGCTTAGAGCCAGATGGTATTGTGGGAAGTTCCACTTTAGAAGCATTAAATGCCACCACGTTTTCTTGGTTAGAAAGAATCGATGCAAACTTAGAGCGTTGGCGCTGGCTTCCCCACCAAAGCTGGTCGACGTATCTGCGTGTAAATATTGCTTCATTTCAGTTAAGAGGATTTTCTGACGGCGAACAAACACTGGATATGCCAGTGATTGTAGGTACACCGATAAGACAAACGCCCGTTTTCACTGAATCTATGAAATACATGGTTTTTAATCCTTATTGGACCGTACCTTTTAGTATTGCTACCAAAGACAAGCTTGCAAAATTAAAAACCGATCCCTCCGTATTAGTAAAACAAGGTTATGAAGCTCAGCCTGCGGGTGTCAGTGGTTTCAAACCTGTCGATGAATTCGATTGGCAGAACGTAACGAGAGGTACATTCCATTACACGCTAAGACAGAAACCGGGCCCATATAATGCCCTAGGTAAAGTGAAATTTATGCTGCCCAATAAGCATGCAATCTATTTACACGATACCCCTGATCATAGCCTTTTTTCAAAGCAGGAAAGAAACTTTAGTTCAGGCTGTATTAGAGTATCTAACCCCCTTGCGCTAACTCAGTGGGTGCTTAATCACTCAGGCCAAGCTGAGGCGATAACGCAAGCCGAGCAATTGCTTCAAAGTGAAGAGACTAGCACGCTGTATTTAAAGAAACCTATTCCTGTACTTATTGTATATTTCACTGCGTTTGCGAATGGAGAAGGGACCATTGTTTTTCGCCGTGATGCATACAATCGCGACAGCTACATTATTGAAAAATTGAAGGAGTATAAGAGTGCGTAAGTCTTTATTAATGCTGATTGCTCTTCTGTCTTTCGCGCACACTGGTAACGTATTTTCGTTTGAAAATACAATGCTCAATTCGAAGCTAAATATTAATGGAAATACGGTTCCCTACTCAATATTCTCCATTTTTGTTATGCCAAACAAGGCTTTCACTGTTGAGTTTGTTGATAAAAATCACACGGGAAATTTTCAATTTCACCACGCGAATGGTGAAGCACTTAAGACGAGTTCGAATCTACCCGCTGCCAGCGGGAGCGTGGGAAAGGCGCCTATTCTTGCACCAAAGAAATCAGGGCACTATGTGCTTAAGACCACCAACAAGCAAACCGGTGAGATTGCCACACTTAACGTGTTTGTTATGACCCCTTTGGATAAGGTGGACAAAGCAGGTAAGTTAAACGGCTATACGATTGGCAAGTACCCTGAAAAGCCTTTAAAAAATAACCCTATTTATTTACCCCCCCAAGGGCTTGTAGAAGTATTACCAGAACAAACGGACGTAAGGTTGTCTCCCAATTTCACCCTCGGTCAATTTCTGTCTAAGCAACAACAAGGGTTTCCAAAATATGTGCATTTGCGCGCAGGACTGTTGTTGAAACTGGAGAAAATTCTGCACACTTTAAATGACGAAGGGCATGCGGTTGAAGGGCTAACCATTATGAGCGGATATCGCACCCCGTTTTACAACAAAGCCATTGGTAACGTTCAGTACAGCCGGCACGTCTGGGGGGGCGCGGCAGATTTCTATATTGATCAGTCACCGAAGGACGGTGTAATGGATGACCTGAATAAAGACGGCGTAGTAAACCGTGAAGACGCTGTTTGGCTAGCCAACTTTATCTCAAATATGTCTAAACAAGGCGCTTTCGGCCCAAGAATCGGTGGGCTTGGTATTTACGGTGCTAATGCGGCGCACGGGCCTTTCGTTCATGTTGATGTGAGAGGAACCTTAGCTCGCTGGTAACGCTGCATTTAACGTAAACGTTGGGCAGTACCGAATGAAACTGCCCACTTTATTTACGCTAAAAATTTTCGATCTTTACTGCGCAATTAACGTCGATATTCTGGTGGTATTGGCAAATCTCGTTTGAGCGGCTTAGGTCGCTTGCCCTTCCCTGCTCTATGCGCTTTTAACTGGTAAACGTGAGCTAGCACCTGGGCTACAGCCATAAATAACGCATTAGGGATCTCATCGTCCACTTCAGTGGAGTAGAAAATGGCCCGGGCAAGCATGGGAGAAGGGATCAGCGGCACGTCATTAGCGGTAGCAATTTTTCTAATATGCATGGCAAGTTCATCAGCCCCTTTCGCGACCACAACGGGTGCCCTCACTCCCTTCTCATCATACTTGATAGCAACCGAGAAATGGGTCGGGTTAGTCACTACTACGTCTGCTTGTGGTACTTCCTGCATCATGCGCTTTGTTGCCGCCTGATATTGTAAGCGGCGAATACGACCTTTAACCATGGGGTCGCCTTCCGCATTTTTCCGTTCGTCTTTTACCTCTTGCTTGGTCATTTTCATTTCTTTGTTGTGCTTATACATCTGATAAGGCACATCGATAAGCGCAATAGGGATCATTCCGCACACCAAAATAAGAAACGCCCATTTGAGCATGTCGAGAGCGTGAAAGATATTTCCCGGATAAAGCTCCATATCTAAATGCAGCGCTTCATCTTCAAAGAACAATAGTGCCCCAATGGCCATGCCGATAATGACTACAACTTTCGCAATAGACTTAAGTAACTCTACCAAGCCGTTCATGCCAAACATGCGTTTGAAGCCTTGGATAGGGCTCATTTTTGAACCCTTAGGTTTTGCACCTTCCCACGTAAAGTTAAAGCCGCCAAGCGCAATAGAACCATAGATACCCGCGATCATTGCTACGACCATGTAGAGCACAACGGCAGGGCCTACTGCAGAAAAAGCTTCACCCCAAGCACCGAACATATGGGTGATATCGTAGGTTTCATCACGAGAGAGAGTAAACATTCGCTGGGTAAGTTTAAAAACAGATTCAGCAATCCACCCGCCTACTAATAAAAACATAAAGGCGCTGACAATAAGCACTAAAGTTGTGGATAGTTCACGGGAACGGGCTAGCTGCCCCTTTTTTCGGGCATCTTCGAGTTTTTTCCCCGTGGGGTCTTCTGTTTTTTCGCTTGAATCTGCCATTTTGTCCTAACCACAAATATTCAATAGTTCACACATAAACTGTTCGGCTCTAAACCATTGAGTTTCAAAGTGTGCAGTAAAGTTATCTAGTGTTATCCAAATAATTAGCAGCCCCATTACCTGAGCAATAGAAAAGCCGATACTGAATATGTTTAGCTGTGGCGCAGCTTTTGTCATTACACCAAACGCCAAATTCACAATGAGTAGCGATACAATGGGTGCCAATGAGAGCGTAATAGCCGAGATAAACATCCAGCCTCCCCAATGTGCAATGTCGCGGAACTGTTCACCTGTCCACCATGCTTCGCCTATGGGAAATGCTTCAAAGCTCATTACTATCATTTGGATCATGGACAAATGCCCATCCAAAGTCCAAAACAACAAAGTCGCCAATATCAGATAAAACTGACCTACCGCCGGCACGTTAATACCATTGACTGGGTCAACAATAGACGCAAAGCCCAAACCGGTTTGCATTGCTATAACTTGGCCAGCAAGCACAAAGGTATTGAGCACCATCATTGAAATAAAACCAATAGCAATGCCTATTAGCAACTGCTGAATAACAATTAAGAATGTGCCCACATCCACTAAATTTTCTATGGGTGACGGGGGAACCACCGGCATGATAATCAGTGTCAGCATTACGCCTAACAGCGCTCTCACCTGCGGTGGTATTGACTTGGCACTAAGTCCAATCATGGCCACAAACAAGCCGCTAATGCGCATAAACGGCAGCAGCATGTCCGCAAGAAATTGATTGATGGTCGCGAGTTCGACTTCCACAGTTTTAGCCTTCTATCCCACAACCTGCGGGATCATATCAACCATTCTGAAAGTAAAGTCCATAAGCTGTTGCACTAACCAGTTTCCTCCCCAACTCAATGCGAGAAGCGTAACAAGCAAGCGCGGTAAGAAGCTCATGGTTTGTTCGTTTATACTGGTAGCGGCCTGAAATACAGCGACGACTAAGCCCACGATCAAGCTTGGAACAATGACCGCAGATACCAACACGATAACCATGAACATGGCTTCCCGGAGTATTTCTACAAAGACTTCTGGTGACATAAGCCCTCCTAGACGCCCATACCGAAACTGGTCGCCAACGTACCGAATATCAGGTTCCAACCATCAACTAACACGAACAACATGAGTTTAAACGGCAAGGATACAATCATAGGTGAAAGCATCATCATACCCATGGCCATCAATATAGACGCTACCACCAAGTCAATGATGAGAAAGGGAATAAATAGCATAAAACCAATTTGAAACGCGGTTTTAAGTTCACTGGTTACAAAAGCCGGAATAAGGATGGTTAGCGGTACTTCATTGGTATCGGCGTATTTTCCTTCATCTCCGGCTATCCGTACAAAAGTTTCTAGGTCTTTAACCCGTGTTTGCGAAAGCATAAACGCGCGCATGGGGCCTTTGGCTTGCTCAAGAGCGTCTAAGCTGGTGAGCTGCTCGTTAAGATAAGGCTGCAGAGCCCGCTCATTCACCTCTTCAAATACCGGCGCCATAATAAACATAGAAAGGAATAAGCTTACGCCAATTAGTATCTGGTTTGACGGTGATTGCTGTAAGCCAATCGCCTGACGCAGAATAGACAACACCACAATAATACGCGTGAAAGAGGTCATCATCATGATAAACGCAGGAATAAGGCTTAGCGCTGTCATGATAAATAGCGCTTGAAGCGTCATCGTGTAGTCTTGAGAACCATCTTGATTGGTCGTAACCGTTACTGCGGAAATTCCCTGCTGAGCATAGGCGGGCTCAACAAGAAGTAATAAGGGCAGTATTAAAAGTAGCCAGGCAAACTTACGCATCTCTCGACTCTTCCTTTGTTTTATTCTTTTCTATGTTGGGATTGAGCTTTTCCGCCATGGCAGCAACGAGCTTTTGTTTAAACGCATCGGCGCCATTTTGCTGCTCGCCTGTGGTTTTGTTCACACCTTTCACAGGCACATCGAGATTCTTATCCAATTTGCTTAAATGAGAGATGTTGTGGCTGGTAACACCAATGAGATGCTGCTCTTCACCCACCTGAATCACCATAATTTTTTCTTTCGTGCCAACAACCATGCTGGCAGCCACCTTCATTTGGTTTCCTCCCATCGCAGTGACATTAACTCGACGCAGCACATAAGCCAGGGCGAAAATGACGCCAACGACGACGAGCAAGGATAGGAAAATTGACAGTACCGACGTGGGATTGGTGATTGATTGCGTCGACTGTGCGACGGCTATCTGGCTAAATAAAAGGGGCAGCATTGCGCAACCCCTTAGTTTATAAGAAGTTTTATCTGAGCTTCTTGATTCTCTCAATTTGACTAATAACATCCGTTAATCGAATACCGAATTTGTCGTTGACCACTACTACTTCTCCATGAGCAATCAACGTGCCATTAACTAATACATCTAGTGGCTCACCGGCAACACGATCCAGCTCCACCACAGAACCCTGGTTCAACTGTAGCAGATTTCGGATACTTATTTGACTACGACCTACTTCCATCGAAATAGTCACAGGAATATCTAGAATTGTATCTAGCTTTTTCTTTTCTTCTTGCGTAATCGGCGCGTCGTCAGTTAATTCGTCAAGTTCAGCAACTTGTACGTCTTCGTTATCGCCAGCCTCTTGTTCCGCTTCAGATTCGGCTTGTTCGGCCATTGCCGCTGCCCAATCGTCCATACCGTCTTCACTCATGGGAACTCCCCTCTACCTTACAGGTCTTCTTCGAGTACTTGCAGTTCTGCGTCATTATCAATAATGCGCCCACCGCGGGTTAATAACTGTAGCTCAGACTTCACTGAAGTCGGTCTTGCAATTTTCTCTACGATTTTCAGTGCCAGATTATCGCGGCTGCGACCTAACTTAGCCCTGAACGTGGGTAAATCTTCAATTAATACTGTGATGGTTTCTGGCATCTCCACAGGGATGATATCGCCAGGTTTAAACTCCATCACATCGCGAAGTGGTACATCAACGTCTAGCATGTGCGTGGTTAACGCTACTTTAACGTCCATGATTTCATCGCGAAGGGCCTTACTCCAGCGTAAGTCCGTATCTTCTTTATCGCTTTGAACACCCGCATCAAGCAGTTCGCGAATGGGTTCTAGCATTGAGTATGGCAACGACACGTGGAAGTCGCCACCGCCTCCGTCCAGCTCGATATGGAACGAGCTGATGACCACCACCTCGGTCGGGCTCACAATGTTCGCCATCGCAGGGTTTACTTCTGAGTCCAAATATTCAAACGACACATCCATGACCGGTGCCCATGCTTCTTTATAATCTTCAAAGATTATTTTAAGCAGCATCTGGATAATACGGCGCTCCGTTGGCGTAAACTCCCGGCCTTCAATTTTCGCATGATAGCGACCATCGCCACCAAAGAAGTTGTCCACCAAAATGAACACCAAACGGGCTTCCATGGTAATTAGCCCCGTACCTTTAAGCGGACGGAAACGCACCATGTTCAGACTCGTTGGTACGAATAATGTGTGTATGTATTCACCAAACTTAATCATCTGAATACCGTTAATCGATACTTCAGCTGAGCGGCGCATCATATTGAACAAACTCACACGCATGTGGCGCGCAAAACGTTCATTCACGATTTCCAGAGTAGGCATACGCCCACGAACAATTCTGTCTTGCGAGGAGAAGTCGTACTCGAGCGTAGAAGCATCAGAGTCGCTACCGCCGACCTCATCTTCTTCTACATCATCTACCCCGTGTAATAGGGCATCGATTTCATCTTGAGATAATAAATCACTCACCGTCTTCTACCTTACCTAGTCGATGCATTACTGCATGACGAACCCAGTAAACAGTACGCGCTCAACAACATCGCTGCCCGTAATGTCTTTTAATGCTTTTTGCACTTCAGTTACCGCCTGTTCTCGAAGCTCAATTTTGCCTGCTTCGGTAACTAGGTCGTCTGCATTTGACATACTAAATGCTTGTAGCAAAGTGCCTTCAATCAGCGGAATGTGCGTTTTAGCTAACTCTTCATTGTCAGAGCCACGCACAAGTAATTGCACTTTAATCTGAACCAGTCTGTCTCGCCCTGCGCCAGGCACGTTAAAAACAAACGGTCTTGGCATGGCAACATAGAGTGCAGTCCCCATTTCAGCTTTCCCTGCAGCCGATGCCGGTGTGCTCGCAGCTGCCGCTGCAGCGTCAGTTTCAGCAAGTTGTTCGGCTGCTGGCTCATCGCCGCCTGTAAACAATAAGAAATAGGCAGCTGCTCCGCCTCCTAAAAGAACCACAGCGATAATGATGATCAACATCATTTTGCCTTTCTTTTTACCGCCTTCTTCTACTTGTAATTCTTCATCAGCCATGTGTAACTCGTCAGTAATGCTCGGAAAAAACGTATTATCAAGGTTCCGTCAAAAATGGCAATGCCATTATTTGAGTTCGACAATATGAGCACTGTTAATTTACGCGTTTTACCGCTCTCAATTCCCAGTTAGTATCTCTTATTGCTTGTTCCCTCTTAACTCCAAACATAGCAGCGTTTAAGTATTCTCTCTATGCCACCTATTGGTAATTATTTGCGCGAAGTAAGCCTACGCGTAAAAGTCTATGCCGCCCTTGTCCGCACGCGAAATCGATTGCTCTATAACACGCATACCATCTGTGTCGTCTAAACCGTCATTTTCTCCACGATTTCCGGCTCCCTGACCTTGGTGACTATCTCCTGCAAGTTGCTGGCCATTATCTTGACCTGAGGAATTATCTTTCCTCACTTGAGCATCGCCTAATTCAATACCTTGCTCTGAAAGCATATCCCGTAATTTAGGCATAGCGTCAGCCAGTGCCTCTTTGGCTTGTTGCGACTGCACTACAAAGCTCACGCTAGCAGCGTCGCCCGCCACATTTACTCTCACTTGCATACTGCCAAGTTCAGGTGGGTCTAAGCGTATTTCAGCCATGGTATTTCGCGCATTAACCATCCAGCGAATTTTCTCACCAAGCTGCTGCTGACCATCGCTCTTGTGAATATTCACCGCTTTATCAAAACCTTCAAACGCTTGTTGAGTTTTTGACGCTTCAGCGCGAAGCTGAGAATTCTCCTGCATTACCGATTCAGTTTGATTGACCAATCCCGCAATAGCATGTTGAGCACTTGCTTGGGTTTGCGTCATCAAATTTAAAAATTGACTAGCTTGACTGTCCACTCTCGCAGTCATCGAAGCAACCACATCAACGCTTAAGGCGGCATCTTTTGCTGCATCGGCCACAATAGCTGACAAATCAATACCTGGCTCCCTGCCTTGCTGCACTTGTTGCTGGAACTCATTAATACCAGCGATAATGTTAGCTTTCACCGCTTGTTGCTGCCCACCGCTAGGCATAGCCGCGACTACACGCTCTGCAAACGCTTCCGTTGCCTTTTGCGCGCTTTGCGGCGATAGCTCACTTATCGCTGTAAGCAGGTCGCTTGAAATTTCTGTGGCGCGTAAAGAATCAAGTACCTTGGTTGACTCGCTGCTACCTTCAACTTTAGGTAGCTCATCAGACGGCGTTGACTTAGAGGCGCTTGAAGTTGCTGCATTTGCCGCAACAGCTGCCTCTGAGGTTAATTCAGCCAGTAATTCTTGAGCTTGGGCGAGATTGTCATCAAGAGACTCTGTCTGCACATCGTTTAGCTCATCTGCTAGTAGACTTAAAACAAGTGATTCATCGGCGGATTTTTTGCTGCTTTCAGATTCGCCGTTTAACGTTTCTAACATTCCGCTAAGTGCGCTTTCGGCTTTAGCATCCGCTACTAACCCTTGTTCTGAACTTTCTGTGTTCTCAGTCTGCATTAGCTTAGCTATTAACGTTGAAAGCTCGTTGTCACTCTGTGCTTTATTGTCTGAACTAGCATTAATCTCAGCTAGAGCATTTGAAAGCGCATTGTTCGCATCGCTATCGCTTCCACTCTGTTGGTTGTCCGAATTGGCGCCAAGAAGAAGTGAAGTTAACGCGCTGAGTGTTTGCTGCGCCTCAGACGACAAGGATTCATTAGCTATTTCACCGTCATTGTTAATGCTAAGTTGCGACAACAAATGAGCCATAACAGATGGCACATCGCTAGCGTCCACATCCTCCGGAAGCTTCCAAAGCTTTCCGCTTTCTTTAACAGAAACCACATCAACTGTTTCATCTGCCACTTCAGAGATGCTTTTGTCTTGTCTGGTGTCTGCATTACTTGAAGACTCATCACCTTTTCCAAAACGGTTGGCTATGGTCTCAACATATGCAACCCAGTCTTGCTCACCATCATCTTTACTAGGCTTTCCGTCTGGCGTGCCAGGTGAGGTGATAACACCAGCTTCGGTATCTTTTTTGCCACCTTCGCCAATCACAAACTGAGTGTCGGTTACGCCTTTTTGCTCCACGGCACCTTCAGCATCATCAATGGCCAAATTGGTATTTTCTTCACCGTCAGTCGTGGGCTGCGTTGTTGTTGCTGAGTCTTGTGCAACCTCTCGTGTTCCAAGCGTTTCGTTTTCTTCTAGATTCGCGTTATGAGGGGAAGCTTCAGACTCAGCTGGAATATCTGTCACTTCGTCACGTACAGGTAAATCCGTATGCCCGGCGTCGCGGTCTTTGCCATTTTTCATCGTTTCACTGGAAACTGATGAATTAGCAGACGTGCTGTTTGATCGGTTTGTCACGCGCGATTGAGAGTTCAGCGTTTCTTTGTCATTCAGAACGAAATCTGGCTTGCTTGATTTCGCTTCTTGATAAAGTCGATTAAATGCTTGGTTATTTTCACTGCCCGTCTCTTGCTGGCTGCCAATTCCTGTTCCAACGGCTTTAGCCGTACCAGAAGCAGAAAAAGGTAATGCGGCAATGTCTGTTTTATGTGCGGCAACTTGTTGCATATTGTCCTACCGTCCTACATTTAACTCGTTCTTCACCAAGAAGACGTAATATGATGCGAGAAATCCACTTGGCTTTTCGTAACAAAACTCGAAGCAAGTTCATCGCAACCCCATCAACGCTTACTTACATTACAATCACTTAGTCTTACTTGGATAGCGTGTTTAGCTATTGTTTTGCATTACGGTCTTTGGTCTTTTTCACTGAGTTTCTCACGCTACACTATGTATAGAAAAACAAAGAAAAGGTGGTTAACCGTAATTGCCATTGCAAAGTAATTACGTCGCGTTGATACAATTTGTAATGAGTTTTGCAAGGGTCGAGCCAAAGTGACAGGGGCTCGACTAATTATCAGAATGGTGAGCGTTTTGCTCTGAAGAATCGTTGGGTAGCAAACTCGTCCATCATTGCCTGCTCGGCTTTTGCTTCTTTTTTTTGAACTGCTAACTTCTTTTTATCTAGCAGCAAAGTAACAGCTTTAACTTTTTGCTGTTGCTTTAACCACATTTGCTTGCGTTGGTCCGCTGCCATTTGCGCACGGGCAATCACTTGCATCTGCTGTTCACACGCTTTGTCCAACTTTCCAACAAAGGATAAATGCTGCTGATAATAGGTGGCGGTAACACCCGCTTTACCGGTTTGTTGAATACCTTTTATGTAGTCAATGCGGTACTGCTCAAGACTAGTTAGCTTTTGCTTTTGCTGATTAACGTTCAGTTGAGCCTGCTGATAGAAGCAGGCTTCTCGCTGCTCTTTTTCGTGCTCGAACTCGGCTAAACGTTCTAGTTGTTTAGACATTTTGCGCTACCTTAAAAACCGTGGATGAGAGTGTGATAAGCAATAACCACATTTTATCTGCGGCGATACACATTAGCCTTGCCCCAAGCCTTTCGCCAATGCAGCCATGCCCTCTAAGCTTTCGTCGTAAGGTAATACCTGCTTCATTCCTTGTTGTAAGAAAGCATTAATTGCGGGTTCCGCGCGGATAGCTAAATCAATACGTGGGTCAGATCCCTTTGCGTATGCGCCTATAGAAATAAGATCTTGGTTTTGTTTGTAGTTTGAATAAACCTGACGAATTCGGCGCGCCATCAGTTGATGCTCGTCACTCACCACCATGGGCATTACACGGCTTATTGACGCCTCAATATCGATAGCGGGGTAGTGACCGCTGTCAGCAAGTGCCCGCGACAAGACCACATGACCATCTAAGATAGCGCGGGCTGCATCGGCAATGGGGTCTTGTAAATCGTCCCCTTCGGTTAGCACCGTATAAAAAGCCGTAATAGAGCCTTGCCGTTCGCTGCCGTTACCTGCACGTTCTACTAGTGCGGGCAGCCGAGCAAACACCGAAGGCGGATAGCCTTTTGTGGCTGGTGGCTCACCCACAGCTAATGCAATCTCACGCTGCGCCATGGCATAACGAGTTAACGAATCGATCAGCAACAACACCTTCATGCCTTTATCGCGAAAGTATTCAGCAATCGTTACCGCAGTCTCACATCCTTTCAATCGCATTAGTGGCGATGTATCAGCTGGGGCTGCAACAACAACCGCCCGTTGGCGTTCTTCTTCTGTCAGTATTTCGTGGATAAACTCTTTTACTTCTCGGCCACGCTCACCAACGAGCCCAACCACGACCACATCGGCTTCACAGCCCCGGGTCATCATGCCAAGCAGTACGCTTTTACCCACACCACTTCCTGCGAAAAGCCCCATACGCTGGCCTACGCCAACCGTATTTAATGCATTGATGGCACGTACGCCAACATCCATAGGGGTATTGATTGGCCGGCGAATAAGCGGGTTCATGGGAGGACGAGTCGTTGGTGCACGGGCTTCGGCATTAATTTCGCCCAGACCGTCAAGGGGCTGACCATTGCCGTCTACTACACGACCTAGTAGTCCCATGCCCACCGGCAAACCACTTTGTCGGTTTAACGGCATCACGCGACTTCCCGGTACAATACCGCGAACCGCTTCAGTGGGCATTAAGTAAGTAATATCATCGCCAAAGCCTACTACTTCAGCTTCTATCTCGCCTTCGATGGTTTGCACTAAACATTGACTCCCCACCGGTAGCTGACAACCCACCGCTTCAAGGGTAAGCCCTATGCCTCGGACTAATTTTCCTGCCGCTACAACAGGTGGCGATGTCACTTGTTTAGTAAGTGATTCAAAATGGGCATGCCAAGGGCTAGTCATCAGACAAACCTTGGTTTAGTAGAAATTTATCAATAACGTCGCGGCATCGGCGCTCAATCGACACATCAACCGCGTTTTGCGCAGTGGTAATGTCACAGCCACCGCGTTCCATTGCTGGTGCTTCAACCAAATTCCAGCCTTTTTTGGTAATTTCCTCTTCACCAAAATGCACTTTTACCAATTCAATATCCTCTGGATTCATATGAATTTGATAGTCAGCTTGATTAATTGGCAGCGCCTTAATACCTTCGCTTAACGCTTGCAATATAACCTGTTGGTTAGTGCTCACCTCTGTTTTAATAACTGCTTTTGCGAGAGTTACGGCGAGTTTTACTAATTGGTCACGGGTTGCATCGTTGGCTTGCGAAAGCGGATCTTGAAGCTTGTCGGCGAGCATTTGCCATACTTCAGCTTGAGTAGCCATTTGCTGGCGGCCTTCTTCTAGCCCTTGCTCAAGCCCTTCGTTATGCCCCTGCTCCTTCCCTTCAGCCAAACCCGCTTCAAGGCCTTGCGCTTTCCCTTCTTCAAAACCTTTTTCTTTGCCTTCCTGATAACCTTCATCATAAGCAGCCTGACGTATAGCTTCGATTTCTTCGGCGGTAGGCGGCTTGATCTCTTCCTCAACTTCAGGCGGCTCGTACTTCCAGTCAGAACGTTTATTCAACGCGTTAGTCGGCTCGTCGTCTCTCGGTGCAGTAGGATCGTCAACAAAGGGTAAGTCCCACTTTTTAGCTTCATTTACTTCGTTTTCGCTGAAACTTTTTTTGGCAGTCATATGTTTACCTAGGCTAAATAAGTGACGGGATTAGCGTTCTTATAAGAACTCTTCGCCGCCGCCACCACCAAGCATGATTTCACCAGAGTCAGAAAGTCGACGGGCAACAGAAAGGATCTCTTTCTGCGCTGTTTCCACTTCACTAATACGCACAGGGCCAAGCGCTTCCAAGTCATCATTAAGCATTTCAGCAGCACGCTTAGACATGTTGCGCATAATTTTATCTTTAAGCTCTTCGTCAGCACCTTTAATGGCTTTAAGCAGCGCGTCTTGCTGTACTTCGCGCAGTATGGCCTGGATCCCCTTGTCGTCTACATCGACTAAGTTGTCAAATACAAACATCAGGTCTTGGATTTGCTGACTCATTTCTTCGTCTTGCTCGCGAATAGCATCCATCAACTGGCCTTCTATCGCAGTATCTAGATAGTTCATGATGTTCGCCGCAGACTTCAAGCCGCCCATTTTGGCTGCTTGTGTACCCGCTTGACCTGCGAACTGTTTCTCCATGATTTCGTTCAGCTCTTGTAGTGCAGCCGGCTGAACTTCCTCTAGATTTGCAATACGCATTAGCAAGTCGAGTCGAACCTTTTCCGGGAACTGCGCCAATATTTCAGCACTTTGTTCAGGCTCTAAGTAAGACAATACAATAGTTTGAATCTGCGGGTGCTCGTTGCGAATAATGCTCGCTACTTGCTTAGAATCCATCCACTTCAATGAATCGAGGCCTTTTGCACCGCTTCCCATCAGGATTTGATCAATAAGGTTTGCGGCCTTATCTTCACCTAACGCGGCCGTTAGCGCACGCTTAACGAAGTCTTGGCTTTGGAAACCAATGGTGCTGTAGTTCTGAATTTCTTCAATAAAGTGTTTATGAACCGCGGTAATTTTGGTTTGCGTCATATCATCCACTTTCGCCATTTCAGTACCGAGTTTTTGCACTTGTTTAGGCTCTAAGTGTTTTAATATCTGCGCGGCATCTTCTTCAGACAAGCTCAGCAGCAAGATGGCCGCTTTTTCTACGCCTTCTAATTTACTGACGTCGTATGACGGCTCGTTAACATTGGCAAGTTCTTCAGCCATAATCTTATCTCACTACTCGTCTTGCATTAACCAGCCCTTCACTACTTGGGCTGATAATTCAGGTTCGTTGGCCACAAGGGCGCGTACGGCTTTAAGTACATCTTCGTCTTTATGTAGATCAGGCAGCATAAGTGAGCCGTCTGGTGCAAAGCCTACCTGGCCTTCATCAAAATCAGACGTCAGCATGCTAATCGTGTCATCGCCTAAGTCTAAACCTTCATCTGCATCAAAATCATCGGCGTCGTTAGACTCGTCAGGATTAATAAGACGACGAAGCATAGGTCGAATTACGAAGATGATAAGCACTATTATAACTAAACCACCAACAACTAGCTTAAGAATTGGTAGAAAGCCGGGTTGTTCCCAAATAGGCGCATCTTCAATTTCACCTGCATCCATCCGGGTAAAGGGTACACTAACAACTTCTAAGGAGTCACCACGAGTAACATCGAAGCCAATGCCGCCCTGTAAAAGTCGACGAATGTTTAGGATTTCCTCTTGCTTGCGCGGTGTTGGCGTCATCGCGCCATCTTCACCTGCAACTTGGGTATAGTCTACCGCGACAGACACACTTAATCTGCGAATAACCCCGGTTTGTTTCTTAGTATGACTAATAGTGGTATCAAGTTCGTAGTTACGTGTTGATTCTTTCGCTGTGCGACCAGGCATAGTTTGCTGACTACCGCCCACTGCATTTTCTGGAATATTAGAGTCTAACGGAGGTTGATTAGACAGTGCGCCAGGAATACCACCAACACCACCACCTACGCTGTTTTCTTCCATTATCATTTCACTGCGAACCGCAGGTAAATCAGGGTTGTAGCTACGCTGTGTTTGTTCCATAGCTGTAAAGTCCATGGCAACGTCAGCTTGTGCTGTGTAGTTACCAATGCCCAATACTGGGATCAATATGGCGTCAATTTTTTCTAAATACTCTTGCTCGCGCTGGCGCTCAATTTCGTATTCTTTTCTGGCACGGGCACTCATAGAATCTTGAGAGCCTGAGTTAAGCAGACGGCCATTACTGTCTGTCACCGTTACTTTAGACGGCTCCATGTTTTGCACCGCAGACGCCACGATATCGACAACAGCATCAACTTCTTCACCTGCAATTACGGCACCGCGCTTAGCCGTTAGCACAACGGTTGCCGACGCTTTCTTCTCTCTTCGCGCAAAAACGTTCTCTTTAGGCATAGCTAGCAAGACACGGGCTTTTTGAATACTTGCGATATCTTCGATGGTAGCCGCGATTTGTTGCTCGCGGGCGTGTTTTAAACGTTCCATCTCAACACGCTGGCTTACACCAAACCCCATATCCTGCATAATGATATCGGTACCGGCATCAGAGGCCTTAGTTAATCCTTGGCGGGTCATGCCTAAACGGATGTTTTGGAATTCGTCACTTCTTACGTAAACAATATTGCCTTCAAGCTTATAGTCGATTTGGTTGGCATCCATATAATCGAGGGTTTCAATAAGCTCTTGGGTTTCCATTTTCGCAAGTGGACGGTAATCAGGTTCTTGCGACCAGATAAGAATAAAAATAGCGATGGCGACGCAGATTACCAAAACAACCACAAGGGCCATTTGGCGCATCATGTCAGCGCTACCTAAAGTGTCCATAAAACCAGATTTATTTTCTGGCTCATTGTCCACTGCTTGATTTTGATCAGGAACCGTAAGGTTTGTACCTGTAGCTTCAGCCATAACCTACTCCACCTACACCGGCATATTCATTATTGTTTTATAGGCTTCAAGTACTTTGTTACGTACTTGAACAGTGGCTTCAAAAGCAATGCCCGCCTTTTCTTTTGTCAACATAACTTGAGCTAAACTTAAGCTAGGGTCGCCCATTTCAAAACGCTGCTGAGCATCTTTAGATTCGAGCTGCATGCCGTTTACACCATCTACCGCATTCTTTAGCATGGTCGAGAAATCACTTGCCGAGCTATTAACTTCACTAAGCGGCTGCTGTTGAGGTTCATTAACTTGAAGACGAGTTTGCCCAATCATGTTCTGCATTTCTTGATACAAACTATTGGCTTTAACGTCCATAACCACTCCTAGTGCTTTTTCGAGACCGCCTGAACATCGGCGTATAACTTATGTATAGAAGGGATTTAGCAAAGGGCTTGCCAACTTTAAAAAGCCATATATATCAACAGGATAAATTAAAAATAAGAGGGTTAGCCAAATTTATGGCGTTTGACTTAGTGAGAGCAACAAAAAACCGCCGCCTTCTTTACTACAGAGGCGACGGATAAGGACGAGGAAACCGAAAGTGTAGAAAGCGACCTTATGCGGGCACTTCAATACCGTCTTCGCGCATGCGCGCTAATTTGTAACGAAGGGTTCTTGGACTAATGCCGAGCTTTTCTGCCACATCTTTACGCTTGCCGTTACACGACACCAACGTATCGAGGATAATTTGATGTTCTTGGTAGCGCAGCTCAGACCCTAGCCTATTTTCTTCAACATGCTCTTGCGGTGTCTCAACAGGTGCAGTCATGTCTTCGTCAATCATTAAATCGCTGGCGTCGATTTCATTGTGTTCGCATAAAATAAGCGCCCGTTGAACCACGTTTTCTAGTTCGCGAACGTTCCCAGGCCAGCTGTATTGTGAGAGCTTATTACGCGCTGCTGCGCTTAACCTGATAGTACCCAGCCCTTGAGAACTAGCATGACGCTGTACCAGATGTTCGGCAAGAGGGACTATATCACCCGGACGTTCAGATAGCGGGCGCCACTCGATAGGGAATACATTTAAGCGGTAGTACAAATCTTCTCTGAACTCTCCCGCATCCACTGCTTTTCTCAAATCTCGGTTACTTGTAGCAATAACGCGGACGTTGAGCTTAACGGTTTTACGTCCGCCAAGACGCTCTACTTCACGCTCTTGTAACACCCGCAGCAGTTTCGCCTGAAGTGCCAAATCCATTTCGGTAATTTCATCAAGTAACAGCGTACCGTCTTGGGCTTGTTCAAATTTACCCGGGCAAGCTTGGATTGCGCCCGTGAAAGCACCTTTTTCATAACCAAACAAGGTCGCTTCTAACATGTTCTCTGGTATGGCTGCACAGTTGATGGCGATAAATGGCGCATCACTGCGCGGCGACTGATCGTGAATATAGCGAGACAGCACTTCTTTACCCGAACCGCTTGGTCCCATTACCATCACAGTAGCATCTGACTTCGCGACCTTGCGAGAAAGCTCAAGTAACTTCAAGCTTGAAGGGTCTGCAACTATTGGCGTGCGTGACTCTATTTTTTGCGCAGGCGCGTAACGCCCCACTAAATTAAGCAACACTTCTGGCGCGAAAGGTTTGGATAGATAATCTGTTGCGCCATCGCGCATTGCCTGAACGGCATCGTCGATGGTGGCATAAGCCGTCATCAATAAAACCGGCATATTGGGGTACTTGGCTTTAATACTTTTAAGTAGCGTTAAACCGCTCATTTCACCCATTTGGATATCGCTAACCACTAAATCGACTGGGCGCGAGGACAGCACCATTAACGCTTCTTCAGCACAGTCAGCGGCAACAACTTCGTAGTTGCCTAACAAAAGGGTGTCTAGGAGTGCTTCGCGTAATCCCGCGTCATCTTCAACAATTAAAATGGTAGTTTTAGACATTATTCTCTCCTATGACTTACGCAACATGAGTCAATGTTTGTGAAGATTGAGCGTTCACGGCACACGGCAATGACACGCTAAAGCACGCTCCACCTTCTGGCATATCTGATACGCTAAGCAAACCGTTGTGAGCGTTTACTACTGATTTAACAACCGCCAGTCCAAGGCCCGTGCCATGAGTTTTAGTTGTGAAAAACGGTTCAAAAATTTTGTCTTTGAGTTTATCCGGTACTCCAGGACCTTTATCAATAATGGCCACATGCAGACGTTGACCAGACACTGAGGTTTCTACGTGCACGCACTCCCCTTTCGGAGTAACTTGGCTCGCGTTGTGGATAAGGTTTAATAGTGCACCTTGAAGTGCCGTAAGATTACCGGTTATAGATACGTTGTTATCGAAGCCGCTAAAAGTTAGCGTTTGCTGCGCTTGAGCCGTCATGGTTTGGGCGCTGCCTTCAATCGAAGTAAACAACTCTCCCAATCTAATTTGGCTGACCACTTGTTCTTCCCCTGACTTAGCGAAAAGCAGCATGTCGTTAACCTGACTCTCCAGCTCTTTGAGTCTGTCTGTTAACTTGTTTGCAAATTGGGTCTGTGCTTCTTGCCCTAAGCCTTTGCGCGTTAAGTTAGACGCATAAAGCATGGCTGCAGAAAGAGGCGTGCGAATTTGATGAGCCAAAGATGCTACCATTTTTCCCAAAGAAGACAGGCGCTGCATATGACTCACGCGTGCTTGCAGCTGCCGCGTTTCAGTCAAGTCGGTAATAACAATTAATTGCCCGGGCTCATTTTCTAACGGCGTGATAGAAAGCTTCACTCGGCGACCGTCAACAAGTGATACTTCATGACCGTCATCAGCGCGAGGCTTGAATGAGCGCGTGATAATACTTCGCCACACTTCCTCTTCTAGCGGTTCACCCAAAAGGGCCTTCGCTTGTTCGTTGGCCTGGCGCACGATCCCTTTGCCGTCTATAACGATAACGCCCGCAGGCATTACCTGAAGTAAGTGCTCAAGTCGACTCGCCTGCAACCGCAGAGACGCAATGTCGTCACTGCTCGAGGGATGGTATTCATCATGAGATATCGCATTATCAATACTATCTAACGCATAGCTTGATGCTGAGTACTCAGTAGATTGTGGTGTGCTGTCAAAAGCCATATTACCCTCGTCAAATTGCAGACGCTGTTAAACTATGGCTTAGATAAAGCAGAAGATGTGCCAATTCATCATTGGCTTACTTATCAATTAGATAGAGAATAATTTAAAAGAAAAACGTAACGTCAATTACCTGACATTACGCTTCTTCAGTGCGCTGAATATCGTATTTCCGCATTTTCTCAACAAGCGTTGTTCTACGCATTCCGAGTTTGTCGGCAGCTCGAGCCACCACCCAATCTTGATTGTCTAACGCTTGTCGAATGAGATTTACTTCCAACTCAGAAAGGTACTCTTTGAGGTTAACCCCTTCCTCAGGTAAAGACGAAGAAACCATTCCGTTCAAACCCTCGTGGCTTTGCTCGTTAAGGTCTTCTTCTGGCTCTTGCGCGGCCGCTTCAGCAAAAAGTGCATTGAATGCTTCACGCTCAAGAATTTCTTCTGGATAATCAGGCTCGTAAGCCTGTACATCACCGTATTGATATTTCTCAGGCAAATCGGCGATATCAACGATTTGACCAGGATAAAGGATTGTTAGGCGTTCAACCAAGTTAGACAACTCACGAACGTTGCCCGCCCATTCGTGCTCCATTAACGAGGCAATCGCTTGCTCGGTAAAGCGCACACCTTCCACCCCATCGCCTTGGATACGACTATTTAGCTCTTGGAGTAGTAAAGGGATATCGTCTTTTCTTTGTCTAAGTGCAGGGCTATCAATTGGGAATACGTTGAGTCGGTAATACAAGTCTTCACGGAACTTGTCTTCACTGATCATTGTTTCAAGGTTGCGGTGCGTCGCAGCGATAATGCGTACGTTACACTGAAGGGGCTTGTTGCCGCCTACGCGCTCAAAGGTACGCTCTTGTAACACGCGCAATAATTTAACCTGCATCTGAAGAGGCATATCGCCGATTTCATCCAGAAACAACGTACCGCCTTCAGCTAACTCAAAACGGCCTTTACGCGCGCTAATTGCGCCAGTAAACGCGCCTTTTTCGTGACCAAACAGCTCGCTTTCCAGCAGTTCGCCAGGAATGGCACCGCAGTTTACCGGAATAAATGGCCCGTCTTTGCGTTCAGATAAAAAGTGGACGTTACGTGCAACGACCTCTTTACCCGTTCCAGATTCACCTAAAATTAAGACAGTGGCATCAGTTGGAGCGACTTGTTCAACTAGTCGACGAACAATTTGTATTTGTTCACTTTTACCAACAAGGCTTCTAAATAGTCGCGTCTTTGTACCCGATGTACGAGATAAGCTCGGTTTGCGCCTTGAGTATTCTTGGCAGCGATGGATAGCTTGGGTCAAAACGGGATAGGTTAATGGCGTTGCAATAACGCTAACGAGATTACAACCTGCTGATGCTTGGCTATTATTTTCAACCAATGCTACAAATGGTATGTGAGGAAACTTCTCAACCAGTCCACTGACTACGGCTGGCGATATGTGCTCTATAAGAACAGCATCAGCTCCACTATCTTGCAAATACCGTTCGCAATCACTAAAGCCTCGCGATTGACACGATTCTCCCATGAAGGTAACGATAGTTTCCAAGTTTTGAATAAGTTCCTGGTTGTCACTAACCAGCAAAATGTTCTTCATCAATTCCCCGAGAACGCTTTGTTATTATTTACAGTTTAGCGCATTTATAAATTGTAACGACAAAAGATCGGAGCGCAACCGCTGTTTTCGGAAATGTATCAATAAAAAAAGCAGGTTACCCTGCTTCTTTCGATTAATTTTAGCAAAATTAACGTATGTTGGTTTAACTCAACAGTGATAAAACCTGACTTTGCTGCTGATTCGCTTGCGCTTGAACGGTTAGCGCCGCTTGACCAAGCACATCGTTTGACGCCTGCTGTGACACAGCTTGAGCAAAATCAAGATCTTGTATGCGACTACGCGCTTCAGCGGTGTTCACATTAGCTTGAGTAAGAGAACGCGCCGCACTTTCGAAACGATTTTGGGTAGCACCTAAATCGCCTCGCGCGTTACCGAGCGTTTCAATTGCTGCATCAGTTACACCTAGCGCATCTTCAATGCTGGTTCCCGACGTAATATCGATAGACAGTACATCGTTTAATTGAGCTGCAACATCCTGTGTATTGACGCTAATTGATTGACCCGCACTTGAACCTGATTGGAATTCAAGTGAGCCATTTTCAGATAGTAACGGCTTGCCAGCAAAATTCGTCTGCTCAATGGTTTGGGAGATATTCTCTTGTAGCTGTGTTATTTCAGATTGGATAGCACGGCGATCGCCACTGCTCAAAACACCATTACCAGATTGTAAGGTAAGTTCGCGAATGCGGTTTACATCGTCATTGATGCTGCCTAAACCACCCTCTGCCACCTGCGCCACCGAAATTCCGTCGTAAACGTTATTAATAGCCTGGCGGTTGCCTTCTACTTCTGAAGTTAACCGGTCGATGATTTGCTGGGCCGCTGCGCCGTCAGTTGCATTGTTAATTTTCTTACCACTGGCAAGCTTCTCCATCAAGGATTCTTGCTTCTCTTGCACCTGGCTGAGAAGTGAGGACGTTGAACTATTAACTTGCATGATGCTTTCCTAAAATATGTAACTCGTTAAGTTTAGCAGAAAGCTGAGCAAAATGTAGTCAGCCATTTGTATGATAGTCGATACCTTTACGAACAAATCTATACGCTCATGGAATAGTTTGACTTGCCGATAAGTTATGGGTGTACAATTTGTTTATTTTCAGAGATTAATGCTATGACTACTGTGGTGACGTACGGCACCTTCGACCTTTTCCATATAGGGCATGTAAGGCTTTTAAAGCGATTACACAGCTTAGGCGATAGGCTAGTGGTTGGCTTGTCCTCTGATGAATTCAATACGGTAAAAGGTAAAAACGTAGTCATACCTTATGGAGACAGAAAGGAAATTTTGCTCTCCTGCCGTTATGTCGATGACGTCTTTCAAGAAAACTGTTGGGAACAGAAACGAGAAGACCTTGAGCGAGAAGGCGCTGACATATTCGCGATGGGTGATGACTGGATTGGAAAGTTCGATGACCTGCAAGATATCGTTAAAGTTGTGTATCTTCCGCGCACACAAGATGTCTCTACAACTGAACTAAAAACCGTTATCAGCGAAATTCAAAACGAAAAAATTCGCCAATTACAAAGTCTAACAGAGCATTTAAATGCGTTGATGCAGCGGCTTTGAGCTCGCTGTCAGATTCGAGCTAGCCTTTTTTGAACGGAAAAAGTAAATGAACGTGGCCATAATCCCCGCAAGGGGCGGAAGCAAACGCATTCCTAAAAAAAATATAAAACCGTTTTGCGGTAAACCTATGGTTGCCCATGCAATAGAAAATGCGTTGGCAAGCCCCTATGTAGACAAAGTAGTGGTTTCAACAGATGATGAATCTATTGCGAACGTAGCAAGAGATTATGGTGCTGAGGTGCCATTCATTAGACCTGCAGAATTGGCAGATGATTACACAGGCACTAGTCCTGTGGTTCGCCATGCACTGAGCACTCTGTTAGAAAAAGGCTGGGATATAAATTATTGCGCCTGTGTATATGCAACATCGCCTCTTCTGACCACATCTTTAATTAATTCTTGTTATGAAATGCTAATCAACGCTGACAATACAGACTACGTATTTACAGCGGCAAGATTCTCATTTCCAATTCAACGGGCGATATTACAAACCGAAAATGGCGGCGTAAAACCTTTTGACGAGTTTGGCATTACTCAGCGCTCACAGGATTTACCACCAGCCTTCCATGATGCAGGACAGTTGTATTGGGGCCATCACAAAACCTGGCTTGATACTACCAAACGCATTTTCGGTGCCAACTCGAAAATGGTAGTAATGCCAGACCACTTAGTGCAAGACATTGATACACCTGAAGATTGGGTTAGAGCTGAACTGCTTTACAAGCTTGTGCAGAGCGAAAGCGTAAAGTGAGGATTGTTTTTAGGGTCGATGGTACGGCGCAAATAGGACTCGGCCACGTTATGCGTTGCTTAACCTTGGCCACACAATTACTTCCCTCACACAATGTAACATTCCTTTGTTGTGCGTTGCCTTCAACTCTACAACAACAGATACAGCGTGCTGGAATTACAACATTGACCACGCCCTCGCTTCATAAAGGCGAACGGGAAGGTAATGCTTCGGCAGTCTTAAATGAAGCAGAGCAAGCCTCTCATGCTGCTCACTGTATAGCGCTTCTTGATGATATGAACGATGAGCCTATCGACATGCTTATAGTCGACCACTATCAGCTATCAGCTTCGTTTAGCAAAGTAATGCGCAGTCGCTGCAAACATATTGTTGTCATTGACGATTTAGCAAACCGCCAACACGACTGTGACGTGATTTTGGACCAAAATCTCTTTGAGGACTTTGAATTCCGATACGATCTTCTTGTCCCTCCTCATTGCCAAAAACTTTTAGGACCTGAGTTCGCTATTTTGAGAAATGAGTTTTACCGCTCACCACCAATGCCTAGAAATGACAATCATATTCTAGTCTGCTTTGGCGGCAGCGACCCTGGGAATATAACAGAGCGAGTCGTTGATGTTTTGATTGAATTAAAGTCTTTAACTTTTACAGCCGATATTGTTGTCGGAGCGGCTTATTCCGGCGTTAGTGCGCTTAAAGCAAAAGTTGAACGCCTACCTAACGCGAAGCTTCATGTCGCTTGCGGTCACATATCCGAGCTTATGAAAGCCGCCAATACAATGATTGGCGCTGGAGGTTCGATGCACTGGGAGCGCGCGGCATCGGGCGTAGCGGGCATAATTATCACATTGGCTGATAATCAAGTTGAAACAACGCGGTGCCTGCACGAACGGCACTGCTGTTTGTGGCTAGGAGCATGTGACGAGGTCACAAATGAAGATATTAGCAAGGCCGTTGAATTTGCGATAAATTCGCCGCAAGAATTGCGTAAACTAGCAAACAACGCGGTATCTTTGGTGAGCGCAAACAAAAATCCATCTTTTGTAATGGATACTATATTGAACATTGTTACGAGGTAGTCATGAAACCAATCACAATCGGTGATATTCAAATTGGTCCGGGTCTCGCTCCCTTTATCATCGCAGAAATGTCTGGAAATCATGGACAATCATTAGAAAAAGCCTACCGACTTATTGATGCAGCTGCAGAAGCTGGCGCACATGCCATAAAATTGCAAACCTATACGCCAGACACGATCACTTTGGATTGTCACGAAGGCGAATTTTTTATTGAAGACCCAAATAGTCTTTGGAAAGGAAACTCTTTATATAACCTCTATAAAGAGGCGATGACGCCTTGGGAATGGCATAAGGAGCTATTCGACTATGCCAAAGAGAAAGGCCTATTGGCATTTAGCACGCCCTTCGATTTAACTGCTGTCGACTTCCTAGAAACATTGAATCCTCCTTGTTACAAGGTTGCGTCTTTTGAAAATACTGACCACGCTATCCTAGCGGCTGTAGCAAAGACAGGGAAACCCGTTATTGTCTCTACAGGCATGGCTAGCCAGGCAGAAATAGCCGAGTCTGTTGAAGTACTCCGCTCCAATGGGTGTGATGACATCATATTACTTAAGTGCACCAGTAATTACCCAGCAAACCCGGTAGACGCCAACTTAAAGACAATTCCTCATTTGAGCGAACTTTTCGACTGTCACGTTGGACTTTCCGACCATACACCGGGGGTGGGGGTAGCTGTCGCTGCGGTGGCACTTGGCGCAACAGTCATTGAAAAGCATTTTGTTTTAGACAGAAACGGCGGAGAGGTTGACGCAGAGTTTTCTCTTGAACCCCATGAAATTAAGCTGCTTGTCGAGGAAACGGCGCGGGCAGCGGTAGCAATTGGCAAGGTGAGTTATGGCGCCACTGAGCGAGAAAAGGCCTCGTTGGTACACCGACGCTCTTTATACATTGCCAAAGATATGAAAGCCGGCGATACATTAAATGCGGAAAATTTACGCTCTGTTCGTCCAGGACTTGGACTGCCTCCCAAATACCTTCCCCTTTTGCTTGGGAAGCAAATCAAGCGCGACGCTCCAAAAGGTACCCCTATGAGTTGGGAGCTACTGTGAGATGAGAGCCATTCTGTTTGGTGCAAGTAAGGCCGGAGAAAACTACGTTTCTAATCACCCAGATATAGAAGTCGTGGCATTCACGGATAACGATAGTGCGAAACACGGAACTCGTTTTATGGGTTATCCCATCATTGCACCCGCAGATATCAATACTCACGATGTCGACAGCATAATTATCACCAGTCAGTGGGTTGATCAAATCTATTCCCAGCTTACCAAAGAAATGGGTATTAATGAGTCGAATATCATTGTACCGAGTAAGCAGTCGGTAAAAGCTGCCTTGCCTTTCGAAGACAATGAAACGTTAGCCTTTGCCCAGTCTGTAATGCGTACGCTAAATCGATACTTCGTTTCCCACAACATTTCAGCGTGTCTAGATTCTGGAACTTTATTAGGTGCTGTGAGAAATAAAGGGCTCATACCTTGGGATGACGATATAGATTTAGCTGTAGATAAAGACAATTACGAAAGGTTACAGGCATCGCTACCTGAGCTTTATAAATTATTAAACACAAACTATGACGTAAAATGGAATATCGTCATTATCACGGTCAACAACATAGACTGTTGCATCAACCTAGAGTTTAGTAATTTATCACACACCCAATTAGTTCCTTTTGATATAAGTATACAGCGCAGAGAGTCGATAAATGGTTTATCTGAACTCTTGTCCTCGGGGGGGCTGTTTTTTGCCCCCGCTACACATTTCGACAGTTACGAGCCAATCGAGTTTTTAGGTGAAACCTTTCTTGCCCCATTCGATGCAGAAGGCTTTCTCACTTTTATGTACGGACATTGGCAAACGCCCAAAAAGACGACACAAATTACGGAATACGAAAATAGAAGAGCATCGATGTCAGCACCTAGAACAGGTATAAGCGTGCAAAAACGCACGCTTTGTGAATGAGCGTGATAGTTAAGGTGTCAAATTAACGTGAACGTATTACTTTCAAGTGCCAGCAATAAAGTTCCACTATTAAAAGCGCTTCAATGCGCTGTTAAGCGTATCGATAACAAAGGCATAGTTACGGCGGGAGATTTAAGTAGCCAAGTACTCACACGACACTTTTGCGATGTTTTTTGGCAAATGCCACCCACAAAACAAGAAAACGCAGATGAGATTATTGCCCAGCTCAAGCATCGAAGCATTACTCATGTTCTCCCAAGTAGAGACGGCGAACTACTTTTTTGGGCAAGGCTGAAAAACGATCTAAAAAGCGCTAACATTCACGTACTTATTTCTAATGAAAGTGCAATTGAGCTTTGTTTAGATAAATTAAGATTCGGCCAATGCAGTATTCCTTTTATCATCCCTTCATTCGAGAGTATTGAAGAGGTGAAAACGGTTGTTCAGGACACTCAGCCATTGCATTATGTGGTCAAAGAACGTTTTGGTGCGGGTAGTAAAGCAGTTGGCCTTAATCTAAATGAAAACGACGCAGTCCAGCACGCTAAAGGTCTGTCCTCCCCTATTTTTCAATTATTCAAAGCAGGTCAAGAAATTAGCGTAGACGCTTGGCTAACAAAAGATCATTTGGTTAAAGCGGCCGTGTGCCGTGTGCGAGACTTAGTTGTTAATGGTGAATCCCAAATTACTTATACTTTACCGAATTGCCCTTTTACAGCACAGGTGACACAGACACTTTCCAACCTAACGCTGTCTGGCCCCGTTGTATTACAGGGCATCATAAGTGATGGAGCACTTCACATCATTGAATGTAATTCACGATTTGGAGGCGCTTCAACGTTAGGTATCAAGGCGGGTGTTGATAGTCTTTATTGGAGCTTGTGCGAGAGTATAGGTGTGGATATCGATTCGTTGCCCGTAGATCTCGCATCTCATAAAATAACGCAGATTAGAGCTGCTACCGACTATTACCTATGATTTATATCTTCGACCTAGATGATACCCTTTATGATGAGCGCCAATACGTAGAGTCTGGCCTTGCAGCGGTTGCCTCATTTGTGGAAAAAACCTGGAACGTTGATAAGCGAAGTGGCTTTCAAGAATTAGTTACTCTGCTTGAACGAAATGGTCGTGGCCGAATTTTCAATGATTACTTAGCTAACCATGGCATAGCAGTCAATAAGAAAAATGTACGTGCATGCGTTTCAGCATATCGCTTACACCAGCCCACTTTGACTTTGCCCGACAATCACCTAACGTTGCTAGAACGTTTGCCAAAGCCGCTTTATCTCGTAACTGACGGAAATAAAGTAGTACAAAGTAAGAAAGTGGAAGCACTCAACATAGCGCACTACTTCAAGCGCGTGTTTGTCACTCACCGCTTTGGAGTGCAACATGCTAAACCTTCTACTTACTGCTTTGAAAAGATTAAACAAGCTGAACAATGTCAGTGGCACGAAATGGTTTACATTGGTGACAACCCAGCAAAAGACTTCGTTAATTTAAATAAACTTGGAATGCCGACTGTTAGGGTGCTAACTGGGGTTCATAAAAACGCACTTGCCAAACCAGGTTTTGATGCAAAGTTTACTATACAAAACCTGAATGAACTTCCAGCCCTCGGTCTTTGAACTTTATTAGGCGGCATCCCAGCATATTTAATAAAATAAAATCAATGCTTAACCTACCTGCTGATAAACAACAAGTTCTACCTAAACACGAAGAAATCTGCACCTTTAGGACTAATAATCCTCACCTAAGCGCATAGATTCTAAAGCTTTATGGCAAAAATGCCGACACATGATATATTGTGTTTATAACCATAAAAACAGCGAGCAAGCTATGTTCGATGGAAAATCGATTCTCATAACAGGTGGAACGGGTTCATTTGGCCATAAGTACACTGAGACTCTGTTAGCGAGATACAAACCAAAGCGCTTAATCATCTACTCACGTGACGAACTCAAACAGTTCGAAATGCAGCAAAAATTTCACGCGCCGTGCATGAGATATTTTATTGGCGATGTTCGTGATAGAGAACGTCTTAATCGCGCCATGCAAGGTGTTGACTTTGTAATACACGCAGCGGCGATGAAGCAAGTCCCTGCCGCTGAGTACAACCCTACCGAATGTATTCGTACAAATATCGATGGTGCCGAAAATGTAATTAACGCCGCCATTGATAATAACGTTGAAAAAGTTATTGCGTTGTCTACAGACAAAGCCGCCAACCCGGTTAATTTATACGGTGCTACCAAATTAGCTTCAGATAAATTGTTCGTTGCAGCCAATAATATTGTTGGCGCTGGTGCATCTCGATTTTCTGTGGTGCGTTACGGCAATGTGGTTGGCTCTCGTGGTTCTGTTGTACCCTTTTTCAATAAGTTGATAGCGGAAAACAGCGATCATATTCCTGTTACGCACAAAGACATGACCCGATTTTGGATTACTCTTCAACAGGGCGTCGACTTTGTACTTAAAAACTTTGAGCGCATGTTAGGTGGTGAGATTTTCGTACCGAAAATCCCATCAATTCGAATTACTGACCTCGCGACTGCAATGGCACCGGATATTCCAATCAAATATGTAGGAATTCGTCCAGGTGAAAAGCTGCATGAAATGATGTGCCCTGGCGACATGTCTCTGCACACATTTGAATTCGATGATCACTTTGTAATTGCCCCAGCTATTAAGTTTTTCCACCGAAGTAATAACTTTACTAGCAATGCACTTAGCGAACAGGGAAAACTGGTAGAGTCGGGTTTCGAGTACGTTTCAGACACTAACGAACATTTCCTTAGTATTGAAGAAATAAAGAAGTTCAATGAGGAAGCTCAATAGTGATTCCTTATGGGCGACAACACCTAGATGAAGATGATGTAAAAGCCGTTGTCGAAACCTTAACATCAAATTGGTTAACGCAAGGCCCGGCTATTCCTAAATTTGAAACTGCTCTTGCTGCTTATTGTGGCGCTAATTTCGGGATTGCAGTTAATAGCGCTACGTCTGCTCTACACATTGCTTGCCTTGCACTAGGTGTGAGTGAAGGCGATAGAGTATGGACATCTCCGAACTCATTTGTTGCTTCGTCAAACTGCGCGCTCTACTGTGGTGCCAAGGTCGATTTCGTAGATATTGACCTTCACACCGGCAACATGTGCGTTGATGCTTTACGAAAGAAGCTTGTCCTAGCTGAGTCCATAAACGCCTTACCAAAGGTGGTTATTCCCGTTCATTTTGCTGGTCAGCCCTGCGATATGAAAGAAATTCGTGCACTTTCAAAGCAATATGGCTTCTTTGTTATTGAAGATGCATCTCATGCAGTAGGCGCAAAATACCAAGAGAAGTTTGTAGGCAGCTGCCAATTCTCAGATATTTGTGTGTTTAGTTTCCACCCGGTAAAGATTATTACCACTATGGAGGGGGGAATGGCACTTACAAATAACAGTGAATGGGCTGAAAAGATGCGTATGTTGCGCAGCCACGGCATAACCAATAATCCAGAGAAGATGACTGAGGACAGTCATGGTCCTTGGTATTATCAACAGATAGCATTGGGCTTTAATTACCGTATGACTGACGTAGAAGCTGCGCTTGGTTTAAGCCAGCTAAAAAAATTGCCGGGCTTTTTAGAAAAGCGGAATACATTAGCTGCTCATTATGATGAACGTTTTGCATCGAAAGAAAACATCTCACCACTTAAGCAATCTAATAATAGATATAGCAGCTATCATCTCTACGTTGTACGTGCTTCTGGACTAACTCGCAAAGAACACGCCTTTGTCGTCGAGCAGCTTCGCGATAAAGGCGTTTTTGCACATCTTCATTATATCCCGATTCACTGCCAGCCCTATTACAAGAATCTGGGCTTCAATCTAGGTGATTTTCCTAATGCGGAGCGTTATTACGAACAGGCAATAACACTCCCCCTTTTTCCCGAGTTAACTCGTGAGCAGATTGACCTTATTGTAGATACGCTCTCTCGCATCCTAGATAGCTTAAATTAACGGTTGCTCTGGCGTCTTTTTTCCATCCATGTAACGTTCAACATCTAAGTTAAGTTTTTTCGTTCAGAGCCGATAGAATCAAAGATGTTTTAATAAAAGTCCAACCTTCGAATTACCGATATATGTTAAAGAAAAAAGATATTCGTCACATCTACGATAGCTACTCGCAACTAAGAAAAATGAAGCGGGTGAATGAGCTTCGACCAGATAGTAAGCCGAAGGCCCTAAATCTAAATATTATTGATAGCTGCAATTCCAAATGCACAATGTGTAATATTTGGAAGAATGAAGAAAGCGTAGACATTACTCCTGAAGAACTCGGCTTAATTTTATCTGACCCCTTGTACAGTGAACTACAGCATGTAGGTGTAACTGGCGGTGAGCCAACTCTTCGTGAGGACTTACCCGATATTTATAGAACCATTATCGATACATTACCCTCCCTAAAAGGCGTAAGCATGATAACCAATGCTATTGAAGAGAGAGATGTAAAAAATCGAATTACGGCTATTTATGATATTTGTAAAAGCAGAAATATGAGCTTTTCTGTCATGGTTTCTATAGATGGCGTAGGGAGCGCTCACGACAGGGTTCGTGGAATAAAAAATAACTTCTCGTCCGCTATCGCTATTTTCGAATTTTGCCGAACCACATTAGGGATTCCGACTACGTTCGGGTGCACTATTTCTAAACAGAATGTGTGGGAAGTTGATGACTTCCTCTATTATGCTAAAAAGCACGACATGTATGGAAGGTTTCGTGTTGCCGAGTTTATCAACCGCCTATACAACGGTGATAGAGATAAGGTAATACGCAATTTCGATGAAGATGAAACCTATAACCTCTTATTATTTTTTGAGAAATTAAAAAGACAATACGAGCCTGGTTCCACGATCAAACGAACATATCGCAGTATTCAAAACATGCTACAAGGCGGCGAACGCTTGATAGGTTGTCCCTATCATAACGATGGTGTTGTTTTAGGTTCTAAAGGACAGGTCAATTACTGCGCGCCTAAAGGTAACGATATTGGCAACGCATTAGAAACCTCTTCGCAAGTTTTGTACAAAAACAACTTTGCGCAAAAAGAGGCTATCGCAGAACGCGACTGTAAAAACTGCATTCATGACTATCACGCAGGCATTACCTATGCAGAAAAACAAACGCAGCTTACCGAATTAACTCATCACAGGCTTCTGGATATTGACAATATTCACCTGATTAAATGGTTAGCGAAAACATTAAAAACCCCACACAAAAGCAAGCCCTACCAAGTATTTATATTTGGCTGGTATGGCACCGAGACCGTGGGAGACAAAGCAATATTGGGCGGAATCGTAGATGAATATACGAAATTGCACGGCGACAATATTGAGTTCGTTTTGGGAAGCTTATATCCATTTGTAACCAAAAGAACATGCAAAGAACTCAAAATCAACGCTAAGGTTGTTTCTACAAAATCCCTTGATGTATTGCGATATTCGAAAAGTGCCGACGAAGTTGTTATGGGTGGCGGCCCCCTCATGGATCTACACGAACTTTATATTCCTTTGCTAGGATTTAAGGTAGCCAAAGACAATGGAAAGAAAACCGTAGTTTATGGCTGTGGCCTTGGCCCACTACATGAAGATAAGTATGAAAAAGCAGTAAAACAAATACTGGCGTTATCATCTGATATTAAACTGAGAGATAGAAAAAGCGTAGCCACTGCCAACGCATGGGGATTTGAAAAGGCCTCTCTTTCAGGCGATTTCGCGAAACCTTACATAGAACGCCATTTTCTTAAGCAGTCAATAAAATCCAACACGCCATTTATTGCCTGCTTCTTACGCGAATGGACTTACGAGTACTCTCGTGAATTGACATTAGAAGAATTTGAGGTTCATAAAAAAGCGTTTGAAGCCGGTATAGCTCGGTTAATCAAGGAAAAAGTAAAGGAGCTGGGCGTAAATACAGTATTACTCGATCATATGCATAATTTTGATGTAGGTTATGACGATAGAGATTTCAGTCGTTACTTTATTGATACTTATTTCGCGGACGAACCTGACATCGATATCTCCTTTAATAAACGTTTATCAACTGTAGCGAGTGTTGTCCACACGATGCAAAGTGCGTCATTTAACATTTGCATGCGATTCCACTCAGTCTTGTTTGCGCATACGTTAGAAACCGATTTTTGTGCCATTGATTACACTAAGGGCGGTAAAATTACCAATTACCTTACTGACAACGACGAACTTAAGCGTATGTATTCGCCCCAAGAGCTTGCTCGCTAATGAAGGTTTTACTTGTTAATACGTATGATAGAGGCGGAGCAGCGAACGCGTGTATCAGATTACATCTAGCATTAATCGATGCCGGGCATACTAGCCACTTTCTAACGCTAAATAAGACTAGGGACGATATCCCTTTCCATTTCGATTACAAATCGTTCACTGGTTTGGAGGCTGGAAATATCCTGAATCGTGTTTCCCATATTACTGTAAATGGCGTACACGAATATAAGACTCAAGATATCAAAGATATTTGCACTGCAGCGTCTGAATATACCGATGTATTCTCTTCAATTTATAGCGATTTCAGAATTGAAAATGCGCCGCAGATTAGTGAGTATGACGTGGTAAATCTTCATTGGACTTCTCGGTTCTTGAACTGGCCAACCTTTTTCGCCTCTAAAAGTATAAAGCGGGTCATTTGGTCATTACATGACATGGCACCATTTACAGGTGGATATCATTATGGTGACGGGTTTGAAGGATATAAAACTGATGACAGTAATCCACATTTTTTAAGACAAACCAGTGACCCTGACTTTGCTAAAAAACTATTGCTCTCGAAACAAGCCATTTTACGGAGCAGCGATATCCCAATTGCCGTAATTTCATTGTCGAATTGGTTACACGAATGCGCGGCATCTAGCACGCTTTTCAAACATTACCCGATAAAGCGGATTGCCAATAGTGTCGATACAGAAACGTACCGCTATATGGACAAGCGAGAATCCAGAAAACATTTAGGACTACCTGAGGATAAAGACATCGTCCTTTTTGTAAGTGACAGTGTTAGTAATAAAAGAAAGGGTTTTCACTTGCTTGAAAAAGCAATCATTAAAGCGAATAACAGTCGAATCATGTTGTGCAGTGTGGGAAAAAATTTAAACAGCAGCCTCCCTGAAGTTCATGATTTTTCCGAGGTTCATGATGAACATAAGCTTGCGCTAATCTACAGCGCAGCTGATGTATTTGTGTTACCAGCTTTAGAAGATAACTTACCTAATGTTGTTATTGAATCGATATGTTGCGGCACTCCTGTGGTGGGTTTTAATATTGGAGGCATGCCAGATATGATTGAGGATGGGGTAAACGGGAGGCTTGCAAAAGATATCAGTGCAGAAGGGTTGCTAGCATCGCTTAACGACGTGCTGAATAACGGCGTGTCAAAAACATCTGGGCAAATATCACAACACGCGCGAAACACTTACTCTCAATCTCGTCAGGCAGAGATGTTTAACCTATACCTCAATGATTTAAGAAGCAACACATCTTACCGCAAACCTTAGTTTCTAGGTAAAGGCACGGCAGTGTAAAAATCTTCTGACTCAGTATGTATCATGATCATCGAGCCTCGCGGCAATGCATCGTCATCAAGTGCTTTATAGACAAACCGCAATGCTCGACGCGGTAAATCAGAGCTATTTTGAGAAGAGCTATGTATCAAATAATTGCTAAACAATACGATGTCTCCAGGCTCAGTCTCAACAAAAACTTGATTACTCTCCTCATTTTTATCTAACACTATACGGTCGTGATGCGTTGCACCTTCAACGTGAAACCATTTTCTAAATCCACGCTTATGAGAGCCAGGAATAACCTGTAAACATCCATTTTTTTGCGTGGCGGAATCAAGAGAAACCCACGCTAACACTTTCTCGGTTTCATTAGGTCGATTAAGAAAATCTTAGTGCCATGGCACCTCATTGTCTTTGTCTGCTGGCTTATAAAGATGGGAGTTAACATACAGGTAAACGCTCCTATTAAAGTAGCTTTTCAAGAATGCCGTGACTCCAGGCACTTCAGCCGCTTTTCTAGCTTCTGGAAAACGCTGATAAACGTCGTAAAGCACGCCACTATCAGTGCGATGAGTGAGGTACCATAGATTAGTAATATCTCTTGAAGACTGAGCTGAAATAACCTCTACGGCACGAGACAGTGTGTTACCTATCTCTTGACAGACAGTTAGTGAAATTTGCCGTTTTAAGACAGCAAAACCATCTCGTTTAAATTGATTGATTAATTAATTGGGGGATATCAATATCGCTCATAGCGTGCCTTCAATATTGCTGAACTACGGTCCCAAATATGTGTAGCTTGTTCTGGAGACATTTTGTCTTTCCATTGCGCTATCGACGCATTGCGAACAAACGTGAAATCTTCGTCAAAATTCACAGAATGATTTGGTCTGGAATTCTCTTTTTCAGCCGCTTTTAATTTGTCAGGTTGTGAAAATAGAAGTGCTTTCTGAAGTAGTTCTCTTTGTATGTTAATTCCTAGGTCATCAAATACTTTGAGAAAACTAGCTAAGGGGGCTTTCATAAGCGTTTCATAATCGAAAACCCAAGAAGCTTTGCTATACCAGCTTTCTATGTGCTTGTTGTAGGCATCAATACCAAAAGTATTATTTTCAACAAACTCGTCAAATGTACCTTCAAACCTGCCTTTTTTTCGCTTACTCGCATAGTAGTAAAACGAAATCATTGTATCTCTGGGATCTCTTAAAATATAGAGTACTTTGGGTTGAGCATATAGCGGATTATCTTCAGCAAGTTGGTGAGTTTTCACTAGTCTCGGTAAGGGGTCTCCTTTCCAGCAAAACTCGACAAGATTATCTTTAAGACACTCCGGCATTATTTGCCCAAGATTGTAAAAATCAACAGGTTCCGAGTTTTTGTTGAGTAAATGAACAATATTGGCAAAAACAAAGCGTGTAAATGTAGAACCTGTCTTAGGAAACGAAACGATAAGAACATCTTCACTAGATAAGCCCGCCAACCGGTTCTCAGGGGGAATGGTCATCGTATGTCTCATTGCTCTAAACCCTACAAGTGTTGCTATTTTCTTGAAACCATTTCCAAGTGCTGGTTAAGCCATCGCGAAGTGAAATACTAGGTTTCCAATTGATTAGGGATTGAGCCAATGAAACATCCAGCCGTTTAACCGGCGTTCCTTCCGGCTTACTCGTGTCGAAAACAAGTTTCCCCTTAAATTCGGTTATATCGCAAAGTAGTTCAGCCAACTCTCGAATAGAACAGTCTGTACCTGTCCCCATATTTATGTGCGAACTCATTGGTGGAATTACCGTATTAAACGCAGCATTGGGAAGGTTTGCTATCTCGATAGAGCCTCGAGCCAAATCAGAAACATGTAAAAACTCCCTTCTAGCCCTACCACTACCCCATATGCTTACCGACGAAGCGTTATTTTGCTTCGCCTGAGCGAATTTATTGATGAGCGCTGGAATAACGTGACTGCCGTTAAGCTCGAAGTTGTCATGAGGACCATACAAATTTGTAGGCATCACGCTTCGGTAATCTCTATCGTATTGCCTGTTAAAGCTTTCGCAAAGCTTGATACCTGCTATTTTGGCAATGGCATAAGGCTCATTCGTTGGCTCAAGAGCGCCTGAAAGAAGCGACGACTCTTTAATAGGTTGCTCCGCAAATTTTGGGTAAATACAGCTTGAACCCAAAAATAACAGTTTATTAATATCACTTTCGTGTGCCGCACTAATCACGTTTGCACTTATCATCAAGTTCTCGTAGATGAAACTCGCTGGCAATGTGTTGTTGGCGTTTATTCCCCCCACTTTTGCGGCAGCCAGATACACCTCGTCAACGCGATGACTTTTGAAAAACTGCTTTACTGCAAACTGATTTGTAAGGTCAAGTTGATCACGACTTGCTGTCACTATTTCAATATTGCTATTTTTAGATAGCTCACTGACTAGAGCACGCCCCACCATTCCATTGTGACCCGCTACGTAAATGCGTTTAGTCGACATAATCAGCTTTCCCCACTAATAGGGAGTTCAAACCCATTCGCTTTTAAAAATGCTAATCTACGTGCCTCTTCAGCATCTGACGCTACCATTTCTTCGCACATTTCTTTCGCTGATATTGTAGGCTCCCAGTTCAAGGTTTCCTTTGCCTTGGTAGGATCACCTAACAAGGAGTCAACTTCGGCGGGCCTAAAATACTTTTTATCTACCCTGACTATTACATCTCCTACATTCAGCGCTGGTGACTGTGCTTTATCGACAGAAATTACCGTAGCAATTTCGTGAACACCTGAACCAGAAAACTTGAGGTCAACGCCCAGCGCTTTTGCCGACCATTGAACAAATTGTCGAACTGAGTATTGCTCCCCAGTTGCTACAACAAAATCTTCAGGTTTATCTTGTTGCAACATTAGCCACTGCATATAAACGTAATCTTTGGCGTGCCCCCAATCTCTGAGCGCATCTAAATTTCCTAAATGTAAACAACTCTCTAGGCCCTGAGAAATGTTGGCCAATCCACGCGTAATTTTTCTTGTTACAAAGGTCTCACCGCGGCGAGGTGATTCATGGTTAAATAAAATCCCATTACACGCATATAGACCATATGCTTCTCTATAATTAACTGTTATCCAATACGCATACAATTTGGCCACGGCGTAAGGTGAGCGCGGATGAAAGGGCGTGGTTTCTCTTTGCGGCGTCTCTGCAACTTTGCCATAAAGCTCTGAAGTAGAGGCCTGATAGAATTTAGTTTTGTCTTTTAAACCTAGCAACCTAATAGCCTCTAGAAGCCGTAAGGTTCCCATAGCGTCGACGTCTGCAGTATATTCAGGCGAATCAAAACTCACCGCGACATGGCTCTGCGCTCCTAAATTGTAAATCTCATCAGGTTGGATCATTTGCACTAATTTAATAATGTTGGAGCTATCGGTTAAGTCGCCATAATGCAATATGAAGTTCCTATTCGATTCGAAGGGATCTTGATAGATATGATCTACACGCTGCGTATTAAATGATGACGCTCTTCGCTTAATCCCGTGAACCTCATATCCCTTCTCTAACAGGAGTTCGGCTAAATAGGAACCATCTTGACCGGTGATACCTGTTATTAAAGCCTTCTTTTTTTCAGGCATTACATATCTCTCCAACTTATCACTTTCGTTCCTTCGAGCTTATCCCTCAGCACTTCACTAATATCAAGTTCATGCTCGCCTTCCACACCATTTATCACCATGGATAAAGCTAAATCACGCGCTTCCTCTATGGATTTTACTGGAACGTCCATTATCTCTTTTATACTATCTCGTGTGGATTGCAGAAAACATGTAACGTAGGCGCCATTTTGTCTGAGCGTATTTGCAATTAATATCGACAATTGTCGTGTACCAAATACTCCAACCTTCATTCCACTATAACTTGCCAAAGGCTTCTCTTGATTGAGAACCTTTTCAAGAAGCAATTTTAAATCAATAACATTCTTATCGAGCTGAACTTCCTTGCTTGAGTTCGTTTCTCCAAGTAATTGAGCAACAGCATCAGCTTCTCTTTTTAGTAGCAACCTACTGGCGCTGCTAGAACTTGCGCCTCCTTGGCGAAAATTAGCGGAAATCGCATTGATATAGGTTCCGTGATACCGTGCGATCGCAGTTTTCATGAAGAAACTGTCAGCATATAACTTAAAACATTCGCTAAAAGGGCCTATCTTGTTGAATAACGAGGATTTGCAGAAAAATCCCTGATGACAGGTATTTGAACGATTCGATATTTCTGAGTTAGCAAACCATACCTCCCCAGATTCCTCATCGAAACATCTGACTTTTGTTACCGCATAATCAATATCTTCATGTCCAAAAGCATCGAGAATGGTTTCAATAACCCTCGCTTCATAAAGCGAATCGTCAGCGCCGAGAAAATAAATTATGTCGCCTGACGCTAATTCAACCCCACGATTAAATGCATGATAAATACCTCTATCTGGCGCCGAAAAGACCTTAGCGACGTGTGGGTACTTACAAATAGTGGACAATGTTTTGTCAGTAGAGCCGCCATCAATAATTATATGTTCAATTTTGTCTATTGCGGTTTGCTCGGCAACACTGCTAAGACACTCTTCTATTAAGTGAGCACAATTGTAGGTTGCCGTTATTATGGATATTTTCATTTCATTCTACGTTTATTCTCAGATGCCACTATTAGGCAAGGATCAAAAAATCTTGCCCATTATGCAGATTCTCACTTTCGAGAAACTCGGTTAGCTCTTCCCTGACAGGTTGCGCAGCCACCACTAACGCGGCTTGGGGAACAGCCATATAATTATCAAGTGAAATGACGGAAGTTTTCGTTCCGTTATCAGTTACTATATCTTGAGTGGGCGAAGTTTCTACAAACCCGTTAACTGTAATGCCTAGACGCACCATTATTCTAGCAAACGCTTTTGCCATTTGACCTGTTCCAAATACAAAGAGCGACTTGCCTGAAATGCAATGTGAAAGCCTACTCCACTTTTCTTCAACCACTAGAGACAGACCTTGCTCAAGATCTCGCGCTGATAAAGAAGCCGTGGTAGAGGCGTCGCTTACCCTCATGTTAACGAGCACTTTTTCAACGCATCCAAACTTAGCCTTGGCATTAAGCAATCGCAAAAACAAAACGTAATCTTCAAACATTCTTAAGCAAGGATACCCAACTTTTTGCAGCGACGTTGTTTTTGCAAAATAGGTAGTGTGAGGGAAACAGGGCCAATCTAAGAGCGTCTTTTGGATAGCACTTGGCTCATATACGCTATTTAGTAGTCCTTCCTTCTTTGCTTTAAACTGCTTAAAGCGCGCTGAGTCACGCACCTTTTCGTTATCAGGAAAATAAGAAAGGAAGCATTTAACTAGGTCAAAGCCACCTTCCTCAAGATAATTTATCTGCTCTTGGAATCGGGTTGACGAGCTGATATCGTCTGCGTCCACTTTGGCAATGTATGGCGTGTTTACAAGGGATAGCGCTTGATTTAGGCAATAGCCCACGCCTTTGTTCTGGCTGTTTGCAACAAGCTTTATGCGAGCGTCACCGAAACTATTAATAACATCTGTTGTGTTATCGGTAGAACCATCGTCTATGATAAGCAATTCAAAGTCTTCATAAGTCTGAGACAGAACAGACTCAATAGAAGCGCCAACCCACCTTGAGGCATTGTAGGTTGTCATTAGCGCCGTAACGGTTGCCACTACCTATTGACCTCTAGCTTGTCTAATTTGATTTAATCTGGCCTCTTTTCGTTTTGAATATTCATCTTGACTGATGAACTCTCTGCGCATGTCTATTGGCTTTAACCGTGGCATCAATACTAGGCGATCACCACTTTTTAAGACCAGTGCTTTCTCTGAAAGTGGTTCGTCACTAATAATAATGAAGTCGGGCCCACCGTAACAATGCCTTCCCTCCCCAACCACAGTAAATTGAGATAGAAACGCTAAATCTAAACTAGGATGCTGCGTGTACTTTTGGAGGAAAATAACGTCCTCTAAGCCAGACGTAATAGCAATTACAGCCAAGTCTACTCGAGACAAATCATTTGCTTGCAACGGCTCAAGCGGATTTTCAAAAGCCCCCGGTGATAGTACAGTTACTCCTTTTATAGGCTGCCCAACACATTGGGCTATATCCATCGCGATATTGCACACTGAGGTATCGTTGTTAACATCCTCATTGTTAATAAGCCAGTTGATGACTATCGGTTTAGCATCCGTCGCTGCTCCCTTCTTAGCTAAATCAAACAAAGGACTAGAGATAAAATAATGAGCCGGTAGCATTTGTAGATTCAAAGGAGAACGACTGAATTCATTTGCTAGGATTTTCTGACGACGCACTCCAGACAGAGACGAGACAGCATCCTGACCAAATTGGTCGTCAGAAATAATCGTTAGGATATCATCAACGTATCGCGCCCAGATAGCACTAAGCTCGTTGGCTGCACGTGTTGCAACTTGTTCGTCTGCAAGGTTAAGTAGCTTACTAAACATGCTGTTAATATAGTTGAACGTGCCGTTGAGGTAATAAAAAGCCAATGATTTTTTTCGTTGAAACGAAGAAACAATAAAGTCCCTTTGTTTCATTATAAATTCGTCAATGTCTTCCATGGTTGAAAAAGTCGTTTTTACGACCCCAGTTAAGGCATTTAATTCCTCAATTAAGCTTTGTGTACTGTATCGATTTCCAAATTCATTAATAAACCAATCATTATGCTCACTAGTAAATGCGAGCGTGTGTAAAGCGGACTTCGCATTAGCTTTCATTTCTGGCGCAGAGACAAGTAGCACATTTTCCTGTTTCAGTGGCTTTGCTCCAAGTATCCTCGCGCCGTCGTTAAGGTTGTAGACTTCGCTAGAGGAAGAAGCAAATACTTGCTCTAAAACACTTTTAGAAACTTTGAACTCGTATTTGGTTTTTACCCAAGGTTTAAAGTTACCTGGAATCGCTAATGACATTGCATGGTTAGCTGAATAATCATATAACTCATTACCTTCAACATCGTAATATCCAGATGACTTTGAATGATGGTATGAATCACTAACAAATCCCATATCGGTACCGAAAAGATATATTTGGTTGAAACCGATAGTAGTGGCGATATCTGCAGCGAAGTTTGTAACTGTGGGATAGGAAAAGTTCAACGTCGTAAAACCGTGATCCTTTTTTAGCTCTGTGAAGGCCACAGTTGATGCTTCGCCCTGTTTAAAGGCCAATAAGGTTTTTCCAAATAGAGCAGCTGCATCGGGATGAACACCGTTACAGCTTAGCAACGTAATTCGCTTTAGATAGTCATGATCATCAACTCTAGTGAGCCAATCAAATGTAGAACGATTTGTCTCAATTTCTGCATGGAAATCTGGGCAAATCCCCTGACGATGCAATGCTTGGAGCGCTGTTCCACATGATATTATGATTGCCCGTTCAGACTCTTCCTTTAGTGTATCCATTAGTCCGTCTAACGAAGGTCCGTTCCCAACAATAAATACCGGAACATCCAACACTTCGGTCGGCAAGAGTTTCTTAACTCTTTTATTAAGAAAAGGGACTTTGTTTTTTAATGCCCATAAAGTATGAGAAATACCGTACTTTGCATTATCAAAGTAATCCCCCATCGCAATAATAACAAGCAATTGCTCACGCAGTTGGGCAACTGCATCAGTAAGCCTCTCATTAACATAGCTCTGATAGAAGAATGTATTTGCCAACACATAAGGGCCAACAGACTGAAATTGAATCAATAAATCATTGGTGAGGTTTGAGCCATCGTCACCTATGTTTAAGTAAAGGCGTTTTTTTCCTTCATCAAACGAAGAAATGATATTTGCCCAGTCTACGGCAAATAATGAGGCATAAAAGAAATCTCGACTTGGCTCGCAAATAAATAGCATACCAATATCGTGTTCTTTTACTAAGTAGTTAAGCCCATAACCACTGCCAATGCCAAACTGGATGATAGACTTGACCTGAGTAGGTAACGCACTTTGCTTCTCCTGCACATCTTTTAGTACAGATTCACACTCTTCGACAAGCTGGTAATGCAAATACCCTTTTAACTTTTTTCCTTTATAGCTTAAAAGCAGACCGTCTTTGTTCGGCTTTGATGCAAAGGATTTAAAATTTGTTTTCGCATCATCAATTGGCGCACTGGAAAACAGCGCATTAGTTGACATGTGATAAAGATAAACATCCCCGTCAACGTTAGCGCTTGGCGCCCACTGCTGAGGCTCATAATTTACAAACTCTTCGTATAGGTTCGGGAAGTACTTTTTTAAAGCGACGAGATTATTATTCTTGCGCTCCTCATCTAAATTTGAAGAACGCAACTCCTTGTCATCTTTTAGCGGTGCCCACTGATGAAGGTAACTCTCGCTAATTGAAGAAGTGTTACGAGCAGGTAACCACGACTGCAGTTCATGCCAATCTGATGTCATTAGTTTGCTTTCGAGGTTATTGAACACCGGATTATGCAAATGCTTATAAAAATCTAGTTTATCAACTCCAATATGCTTTTTAAGCTCCAACATATCTTTAGCGAAGTTTGCGCCGTCAGAACCAATTTGAAGATACAAGGCGATGCTTCGTTCTTTTGCAATATTGAGCAATTCTCTCCAATTGAGACTAGACAGCGAACACACAAAATAATCAATATTAGGCTCATAGACCACTATATGTTGATAGCGGCCCTCTCTAATCAAATTCTCAATGTGGTAACCTAACCCCAGCCCCATAACAACCATCGCAGAAACAGGTTTCTCATTATCACTAGATAATGAAATGGGAGCCGTGCGAGCGATGTATGCATTGTAGTGAGAGAGAACTTCTTGCTTTGGATGCTCACCATACAACACCTGCCCGGTGTTGTAGTTAATAATATTTAGCTCACCAAATTTATTACACAGCAAGGTAGATACTGACGAATCATGTTTCTTAATTAGGTCTGCAAGGGTTGGAATAAACCGCTCAAATGCACTAATACTGAGTCGATAGTTATCCCTAATCTCTTGCGCAAGCGCTCGCTCAATATTTTGCTGCTGTCGCTCATCTTCATGAACGTGAAACTGAATCTGCTGTAACATGGCTATTTATATTTCTTAACGGCTGCGCGGCCTCTGGAAAATTTGACCGCTTCTTTTTTAGCGTTATCAAGCAAACCTTGCGCCAGCTCTTCAAGCTTTTGATTTATCAACATTTCCTTTTGTGCAAACGACGATTTTTCATCACCCTCAAGGCGGGACAGCGCTCGAACAACGACTTTATGGCGTATTTGGGAAAGGTACCGAAATCGTTCTGTGGAAAAGGTGTCACTGGACGATGATAAACAAGCAGCTAACTCAGCGTTAACTGCTTGGAGGAATAAGGGAGTTTCACTGTGATTTAATATCGAGTTTTTCAAATAGCTTGTCGTTTTTGACGCTGGGCCTCGTACGCTTCCTGTTTAGCTTCTTCAGGAATTTGTACCCATGCATCGCGTATTGGTGTTAATAGGCTAGACACTTCATCTAACATATTCAAGTCGTTATTAAAATGTGCGTCATTTAAGCGCTCGATCATATAGTTATACAACGCAAAAATATTTTCGGCGACTTCACCGCCCACGTCTAAATCGAGCGTATCCCGCAAGTGCATGATAATCGCACTTGCTTTTGAAATGTAATCAGCTTTGATCACTAATTCCTTTCGCTCCATCGCACCTTTAGCATACGCGATTCGGTCGAGTGCGCCCTGTAACAGCATCAAAGTAAGCTTATGCGGATCCGCATTTGCTACATCCTGTTTTAGATTACCCTTGCGATAGGCATTTATACCTTTGAGTGACATAAAAACTCCAACTCTAATTTAGTTACAACGACGCCAACAGGGCTGAACCAGTCTGATTTAACTGGGCAACGGTTTGGTCGAGGTTCAAATACTTATCTCGAAGTATCTCTTCGTAATTCAGCATACGCAATTCAAGCATCTCGCGTTGATCGTATAAATCTTCGCGATCATCTTTCGCCGCACGCTCTCTTAAGCTAATTAACCCACTGTAAGATGTGTATTCTTTAGAAAACTCATATAGTCGCGTAGCGATACCCTCATCTGGGTCAGTGAACAGCTTAGCGATTTCATCAAAGTTATCTTCTAATGCGTCTTCAAGTCGGTCTTCACCTGACCCCAGTCCGAAATCGGTAGATCCTATCTCTAACTTTCCATCATCGTCGAATTCAATACCGATTTGGAAAAGTCCACCTAGAGCAGAAGAACTCACATTATCACCAACAATAGATGCTAACCCGCTTTGAATACCGCGCAATAAAGAATCGCCTGCTAATGCGCCATCTTCTTCAAGTTCAGACTCACCGTATCGGGTCAAGGTTTTAATTTCATCAATCAGTGAATTATAGTTATCGACAAAGTCTCTGATTTTTTTATCTAAACCTTCTTTGTCATAACCGATACTAAGTTTAGTTGCTAAAAAGTCGCCTGCAGCGTCCTTCGGGGAAACTTCGTTCACCTCAAAGGATACGTTCTGAATTGTATTTTCAAATTCGTTCGAGCTACTTTGAACTTCAATGCCATCAATGTATGCGATGGCGTTTCTAGCGCTTTCTATATTTGCTGCACTGATATTATTGGTGCCGCCAGTCGTAGATAAACGATCTAGCTCAGCAGCTCCTGTATCATTAGTGATAACCAAGTCATTTCCATCGCCAGTCTCGCTAGAAGAGAAAACTAGACGAGGGCCAGCTCCAGTTCCGGTATCAATAATGTTTGCTGTAACACCAAAGTTATCATCAGAATTATTAATTTTTTCGCGCAACGCGGTAAGTGACATGCCAGCGGTAACATTGACGGTGAAGCTTTTGCTTCCGCCCACATCAAAAGTCAATGAACCGGTACCAGAAGTAAGCACAGGGTCACTGCTCGAAGTGAATGCGCCGGCATCGGTAGTTATTCGACTTCCAGCAGCAAGCTGTTCAACAACAACTTCGTAGCTGCCGCGCAATGCTGAGTTTGACGCCTCTGCAGAAAGAACGTCATTATCTTCAGAAGGGTTAGTAATGGTGGGCTCTCGACCATTAACACCGTTATCACTGCGTAATTCATCAACGGCATCTTTAAAGTCAGACAGCTTGGATTTAATTTGACCGAGGCCAGAAATTTCAGCCTCTATACGCTCTTCCTTCGCGTTTAAACGTTCCTCTTTGGGCTGACGTTCTGCAGTTAGAAGCTGTTGTACAAGATCATCGAGTGCCAGGCCTGAGCCCACACCTAGAGACTGAATTGTCATACTTTACCTCGTTAAACCTGATTGTTGATAAACACTCCTACACTGTTCCCAACATCCTGTTGCAACTCTTGAATGCGTTCAGCAAGTTTCAATACTTCTTCTGAAGGTATTTGCCTAATAACATCGCCAGATTGTGAATCTTTTACCGTTACCACCGAGCGATTTGTCTCTTCATCAATGGAAAACGCTAAGTCGCGATTCTGAACTTTAAGAAATGACTCAACTTTAGCGATAGCTTCATCTAGCTGTTCGCCGTTCCTCTCTACATCTTTGTTATCGACCTGTTCACCAGAAGCTTGAGAGATATTTTTTTCACCCACGGCTGCAGCTTCAACCTGCACTTGGTTAACCGAATTGGCAAACTGGTTTTGATCTCCAGACTGTTGCTCGCTACGGTTTGAACTCTGCTCTGAAGTTAGAGGAGAGTCATTTCGCACTGGTGCCACAGTAGATGTAGATGCAAAAGCTTGGCCACTTTGGGTATTTTGAATTTCCACGTAATACCTCCTTACCGAAACGACAAAACGGGCCCTTGCGCAAATTGAGCAAGCACCCGTTACATCTCAACTAAGGTAACTAATTAAAGTATAGCTTATCCAAGCAAAGACAGCGCAGTTTGTGGACGCTGATTAGCCTGACTGAGTACTGAAACAGATGCCTGTTGGATAATCTGGTTTCTAGTTAGTTCAGCAGTTTCTGCCGCAAAATCTGTATCACGGATTTGTGAGCGAGCAGAAGACAGGTTTTCGCTAATATTACTTAGGTTACGAATAGTAGACTGGAAGCGGTTTTGAAGTGCACCAAGGTCAGCACGTACAGCCCCGATACCAGAGATAGCTGCGTCAATATCACTTAGCAATGCAGAAGCGCCCGCCGCAGTAGATACACTATTGGTGGTAATTCCAAGACCTGTAGCGCTAAAGCCACTGATAGAACCTAAATTAGTAGACGATAAGTTTACTGAAATGGTTTGTCCTGCGTTCGCACCAACTAGGAATTTAGCTGAGAAATTGCCGTCTAGGATATTAACGTTACCAAACTGAGTGTCAGTAGCGATACGCGAAATCTCAGTACGTAGCGCTGATACTTCTTTTTGAAGTGCTTGACGGTCGGCCGAGCTGTTAATGCCATTTTGCGATTGAACAGCAAGTGTTCTAATACGCTGCAAACTCGTTGTTACTTCGCTAAGTGCACCCTCTGCAGTCTGCGATAAAGAAATCGCATCGTTTGCGTTACGTACAGCTTGGTTTAAGCCTTCAACCTGGGACGTTAGACGATCTGAGATCTGCAAGCCTGCAGCATCATCTGCTGCACTGTTAATACGGAATCCCGATGATAGTCTTTCAAAAGACGTGTTTAAGCGATCATTTACGTCAAAAAGCTGACGTTGTGCATTGATCGATGACACATTAGTATTTACAAATAAAGACATTAGATTACCTCCTAGGGATTCAATGGCCGATGTGGTATCATCAAATCCTTCCAGTTCAAATTAGTCGGGTCACTACTCCCAACTAACTCCTCTCTTAAAAGTAAAGTAAATTACCCCTCAACAATAGGTATCGGCAAAGTCTTTAGGTTCTTTAGCTTTTTTTTCGTTTTTTTTTAATGCCTCCAGTCAATATAATGTAAACTATTGATTTTAAAAGAATATAAAATGCAAAAAATTATAAAAAAACGTTGAAAATATGGGTTATTAGCAATTTTTTGATTGAGAACACTCATTACATTTAACTACACAAGGCATCTGCCAGTTCTAAAAGAATCGTTAATGGAGTAGGAACTCAAGAGTCTGTAAGGCTAAGCACTTTTCGTTTTGAGCAGAGATTTAAGAAAACACTTTTTTAAGACTGGCATAGAACATGCTTAGACTATATCGAACAAAATGTCTTGCTCAGCGTTTTGTTTGAAATTGGTGGGATGTTTCGGTAAGAATAAAAAAAGGCCGAGACACTTTAATCTCGGCCAATTTGCTCACGTTAGGAGATTGAGCAAATTCAGTTTCTGTCGGCTGGCAGGTATTTAGTAGGATAAACTGGCCTCTCAACCAACACTTCTACACTCTCAGTCCTGTTAGTCGACGCTTTCTTCAAGGGGCGGCCTTACCGGCCGCTTTCCTTTCATTAGGGGATGGCCTCTCAACTCCTTCCCAATTAAGCGTCTAAGTTCAACGTATTGTTAATTAACCTAACAGCGATAGTGCAGCTTGTGGGCGCTGGTTAGCCTGAGCAAGAATGGTTGTGCTCGCTTGCTGTAGAATCTGATTACGGCTTAATTCTGCCGTTTCAGTGGCAAAGTCAGCATCTTTAATACGTGATCTTGCCGCCGATACGTTTTCAGAGATGTTGCTCAAGTTACGAATCGTAGACTGGAAACGGTTTTGCAATGCACCTAAGTCAGCTCTTAACCCACCTACAGCAGAGATTGCTGAATCAACTGCGGTTAATAGACGAGAAGCTCCCTGCTCAGTTAGAACGTTGTCGGCCAAGATGCCCAATCCAGTAGCACTGAAGCCATTTACGCCCGCTCGTGCTAGAGCTGCAGAAGATAGGTTTACCGAAATTGTTTGACCCGCATTTGCACCTACCAAGAATTTTGCTGAGAAATCACCAGATAAAATGTTCACACCCGCGAACTGTGTAGTTGTCGAGATTCTCGAGATTTCAGTACGTAGTGCTGACACTTCTTTTTGGAGTGCAACACGGTCAGCAGAGCTGTTAATACCGTTTTGTGACTGTATCGCTAAAGTACGGATACGTTGCAAAGCCGTTGTCGTTTCAGACATCGCACCTTCAGCTGTTTGTGCTAATGAAATGCCGTCGTTTGCATTTCTTACTGCTTGGTTCAAACCTTGAACTTGCGAAGTCATACGGTCTGTAATCTGTAGACCAGCCGCATCGTCCGCAGCGCTATTAATTCTGAAACCAGATGATAGGCGCTCAAAAGCGGTGCTTAGATTGTTGCCAGTGGTAAATAATTGACGTTGTGCATTTAATGATGACACGTTGGTATTAACAAATAGACTCATGGGTCTCTCCTAACAGTTTCGAGTATTGCGCTATTGCTTTTATTATCTGCGCGATTGTTTTAAATATTTGGCATAGCCTGTGCTTTAAGTAAGGTGTCAGAGTTAATCTGACGTTTCATTGGCACACTACCGATGAAACTTGCTAAATAGAGAATTTCATTCTCTTTGCTGGCCGGTGGGTTTGATGTTCCAGACCTCAAACCTCTCACTACCTCCTGGCTTCATTCTCGCCGGTTAGCAGCTCCACACCACTTAACAAACCTTTCTTTATATCGCCTTAAATAAAAATTACTTTAGAAAAACTAGCCATTTCATTTTAAGACAACCAAAGCGTTGATTTTCCTAACTTAAATATCCAAGATGTCTAAGCAAACTTGAACATAAAACACTTTTATTTGGATGTTTATTATTATTTTCACCCATCAGAGGAAACAAACTAACTTTATCTCCCCTTTGTAATAGTTATCGTCCACTTATCAATTTTACTTTAGAATTTTTTTGACAAATTTTAGCGAGCATCTAACAGACAAGAAATGAGCAATTAAAATCAATAACTTAGCGAATTTAGGCGATGATATTTTTTAGAAAAAGAAGATCTTTATGGAAATTTTTAAAGTTAAAAAAGTATCAGATATCTGTCGTTCAACAGATAGGCTAACTAAAGAAAAGTAATTAGAAGAGAATAATTAAAAAAGCTGGTCACGAATCGACCAGCTTTTCATATGCGTGGACTAGAGCACTACCTCCTGGCTCCACTATTTAATCATTAACCTAGAAGCTGTAACGCTGCCTGTGGACGCTGATTTGCCTGAGAAAGTACAGTTGTACTTGCCTGCTGGATAATCTGGTTACGCGTTAGGTTAGCGGTTTCAGTTGCAAAGTCAGTATCTTTGATTTGAGAACGTGCTGCAGAAACGTTTTCTGAGATGTTACTCAAGTTACGAATTGTAGACTGGAAGCGGTTTTGAAGCGCACCTAAGTCAGCTCGTAGACCACCGACAGCTGAAATAGCAGTGTCGATTTTCGCCAGCATCGAAGATGCATTGTCGCTAGATAATACGTCCGAGCCAGTAATTCCCAAACCAGTCGCACTGAAGCCGTTAACACCTGCACGGGTCAACGTAGGGCTAGAAAGGTTTACAGAAATTGTCTGACCTGCATTTGCACCTACTAGGAATTTCGCTGAGAAATCACCAGATAGAATGTTAACGCCTGCAAACTGGGTAGTCGTAGAGATACGCGAAATCTCAGTACGAAGTGCAGACACTTCTTTTTGCAACGCTACACGGTCAGCAGAGCTGTTGATACCGTTTTGCGATTGAATGGCAAGTGTACGAATACGCTGTAGTGCAGTCGTAGTTTCAGAAAGTGCACCTTCGGCAGTTTGCGACAGTGAAATCGCATCGTTTGCGTTACGTACAGCTTGGTTAAGTCCTTGGACTTGTGAAGTCATTCGGTCGGTAATCTGTAGACCTGCAGCATCATCAGCAGCGCTGTTGATACGGAAGCCTGAAGAAAGGCGTTCAAACGACGTGCTCAAAGAATTACTAACATCAAATAGCTGACGCTGGGCATTCAATGAGGATACATTGGTATTAACGAACATAGACATAAAGTCTCTCCTACACTCTCAGTCCAGCGTTTGCTGGCAGTCGGCTTAACCGACATTTTTGTTTTAGTAGTCATCAAGACCTGAGGGGTAATTGATGAACTGGCTCTCTCAGAAACTGTATCGACACTAATTAGATTCCCTTTAGAAAAAATTACGATTTTTGCCGATTAGCGGTAAGATATTGCCGCACAATGAAGCTGAAGCGCCGTATAACTAAAGGATTTTTAAGGAAGATTTGACGTGAAAAAAAGTTTGAAGCTACTAGATATTAAATGTGTATCAAAGTCTGCAGCGCATTGCGCTTTCACTGATTTGATTGAAAATCCGTTCGACAAAAGTCGTAAAACGTTGATGTGTTGCTACCGACAAGCTACAAACCATGTTAGTGCCGACGGTGTGATTATTGTATTAACTATTGATAAAGCTTCATTTCAAATTCGCCAAAGAGTAATTATTCGAGAGAGTAATGCCGACTTACGAGATCCTAAGTTCTCACACGATGGCTCTCGCCTCATGCTCACTTCCTATGCAAAGACATACCTTGATAATGGCAAAATGGTAACGAAAATGATGACTTATTTTACCACCACAGGCCTATCTTGGTCGGGAGCTAATAGACATGGTAAGAGCGGATGGTGGCTGTGGAACCATACTTGGCATAATTCAGAAGCGTATGGCTTTGCATATAATCGACCTTCAAATGTAATTTCGCTTTATAAAGGTGACCCAACGCGCACGATGCAATTGCATAAGGCAGAAGCGTTTAGCTTAGATAAACACAACAAGGGCTATCCCAATGAAAGTACTATTCTATTTAATTCTAATGACGATGCCTTTGCCTTTCTAAGGCGTGACGCTGACACATTCAGCGCACAATTTGGTACGTCAAAACCGCCTTATACTAAATGGAACTGGCATGATTTGGGTATTTATATTGGCGGCCCGGCTGCTGTGGCGTTAGGTGAAAGCCTGTATATTGTTGCAGGAAGACATGTCGACTGGGATTCTCGTCAATTTTCGACCAAGATATGGCTCTTCAATAGCGTAACTAAAACACTTACTGAACTTAATACACTGCCAAGTAGCGGTGATACCAGCTACCCTGGCTTAGTGATAGAAAACGATACGCTTTATATGTCCTATTACTCTTGCCATGTCGACAATCAAGCAAGGGTCTACATGGCATGCTTATCGGGCGTTGAGGCTTTAACCCAGTAAACCGTTTAGATGTAATTAAACAATGATAAATTCGTAACTTGAGGAAAAGTAGCAAGCGCAGCACTTAATGCCGTTTCCTGCTTGGCGAATTCCGTTGACGCTTCAGCATAGTCAACATCTTGAATTGATGAGCGCTGTGCTTTAGCTGCAATTTCCATATCTAAATTGCTCTCGTAGGTACTTTCCGCAATGTTTAATCGACTACCTAGAGACGCTCGTTCGAGAGAGAGCTTTTCAAGGCCATTGTCTAATCCGACAAGTGCGTCAGCTATCGACTCTTGCAGCGCAGAATTGTCTATAGTGGAGTCCATTAAGATAGTTTGAATTTCATGAATAGACTGCGCCATGCTTTTTTTCTCTGGCGCATCAAACGATAAATCGATGCTATCTCCCGGTGCAGCAGTAGCGTTAAACTCCATTCCCTTTATAGTGAAAGGCTGACCAGAGGTATAGGAAACTGAATCGACAACGGTGCCGGTTCCTTGATTGACGAGCTCGGCCTGTCCCGAAGCAAGAAAGTTTATTCGATAATCGTTGTTCGCAGCATTAACCGGATCGTAATTTTTATCGAAAAAGGTATCAAACGTTCCCTGTTGCTTTACAGATGCATTATTAACCGTCGCAGTACTACTAGGGTCGACGGAAAATTTAAAGCGTGAGAGCACATTTTCAAACACTTCGTAGCCATTGCTAGTTGACTGAATTTTAGAGCTATTAGAGAGCTGAACAAAGCTTACACCAGGGTCGCCAGCAAATGTGATCGCATTCCCGCTTGCTGCAGGATTGTATTCAAACGCCTGATTACCCGATTGGTAACCCGCATACAAATAGTTGCCATCAGCATCTTGTGTATTCATAAGGTCGAAGACTTCAAGCTTGATTTGTTCTAGCTCAGCACCAATCGCACGCTTATCTGGGTCAGATAAAATGCCGTTACCGGCCTGCACTATCAGCGTTCTCGCTCGATTAATTGATTCAGTGATGTTGGTTAACACCGCCTCTTGCTGCTCGAGAGAACCTGTTACTAAATCGTTGTTGCGTTGGAACTGCGTTAGTTCATCGATTTCTTCGGTTAAACGTAATACTTTTGCCGCACCAACAGGGTCGTCACTGGGAGTGATAATGCGTTTACCAGAAGCAAGTTGCTCTTGAGTCTTTGCCAAGTCGCCCTGATTTTGCATGATCGAGCGCATGTTTTGATCATAAATTTGATTCGTTGATATACGCATAATTCACCTACCTTGCTGACTGCAAAATGGTATTAAATAATTCTTGCGCCGTAGACAAAATTCGCGCTGCGGCAGCATAGCTCTGTTGATATTTTATCAAATTTGCTGCTTCTTCGTCTAAGCTAACACCAGAGACAGACTCAAACCAATTCTGCGATTGAACCTTCATGGCTTCCGCTGAAGCAAGTGTTACTTTTGCCATCGAGGCATCTTCACCAATTCGACCAACCATAGAAGCATAGGCATCTTGAAAGGTACGGGGCGTATTAGTGGCTTCACTACTAACCTGCACCGTGTTCTCATTTTGAATTGCAGCTAAATTAAGTGCATTACTGTTGTCGTTGAAACCATCTGTATTATAGCCAATCGAGAAACTATCCCCTGCTTTAGGTACACCATCCAAGCTTAAGTCAAAACCCGGATAATCATTTAACCCTGCCAAGGCTCCAGGCCATGTACCACTGTTTTTAGCTTGTTCGATAAGATTAGTTAAATCCGTCGTACCTGTAACTGTAGCAATAGTCGCGCCGCTTCCGTCTAGTACGTTATACGTATCTGCGCTGGTGAAAACAATCTGAGCTGGCGCCGCATTATCTATTCCACCTGCGCCATCGAATGCTGAGCGATCCACTCCTGCACCTACTGTCGTGTTGCTTACTGTAATGCCGACAACATTAGCATTGCCCAGATTAGCGCCGTCTGCACCCGCCCTTACTGGGCTTGCAAACGCTAGATCTTCAGGACGATTGGTATCTAACGTTATTTTAGACGCAATGTCTTTCGTTGGCTGAATAAGAAACTCGTTACCCACGGCATAAGGGTCGCTTCCTGAGAAATCAATCTCAATACCACCTGGTAATTCATTGAAACCTGTTGTTACAGGGTAGTTTGAGTAAACAATATCATTGCCAGATGCATCTTTTTTCGGTGTCCCGTCTGCATTTAGAAGCGTAATTTCTATTTGGCTAGGCGCGCCCGCGGTTACCGCAGTAACCTCAATTTTGTAGTCAGCATCTGTAAGTTCTGCCCCTTTACCTTCGGTAACCTGGGCAGTAACAACATAGTCACCATTGGTATCGCTATATGCTAATCCGCGAAATGAAGGGATATTGAAAATATCGCTGCCGAGCTGTCCGTCTAAGTCCATCCCCAATTTATTTTGGGTATTCATTGCATCGGCGAATGCTACTGACAGCTGACCAACATCCCGCATCGCAGGGCCTAAGATCTCATTTCTGTAACCAAACAATCCGCCGAGTGCGCCACCCAAGTCACCTTCTACGATACGTATTGAGGCGTCGGCTTTAGTTTGAGACCCAAAGTTCGTTTCGAGTTTAAGCTGCTTGAAGGTTAAGTCTGCATTGGTGTTTAACTCAAATAAATTAAACGCACCATTTTCTAGTACCAGTGACTCACCAGAGGTTAGGTTAATCGTTACCGCGCCGTTTTGCGTAGAGCTTTCTTTAACCGTTATTCCCATGATAGATGCCAGCTCATCTATCGCTTTGTCTCTTTCATTGAGAAGCGCACTAGGTTGATCGCTAGTATTGTTACCATTGGCAATAACTATGTTGCGGTTCAAATCACCAATATTACCAATCAAGGTGTTCGCTCGATTCACCATCGATGTGAACTCTAAGTTAAGCTCTTCTTCTTTTTCCAACATGTAGTCAGACAGTGTTTTCATCCGCTGGTACAAAGACTCAGATTTGCCTAACACTTGATCGCGAGAGGCTAAATTAGTTGGATCGTCAGCAGCAGTTTGCAACGCAGCAAAGTACTCGCTCATACCTTGAGAGATGGAATTAGCCTCACTCGCTAATAGGTTATCAATGGCCGTTGTTTTGCCAGAGAACGCTTCAAGCTCGCCGACAGAAGTAATGTCCCGGCGCAATTGGTTTTGTGCAAATACGTTGATGATGCGTTCGGTATTGCCGATTTCCACACCAAAAACCTGACTATTTTGAAGCTCAGTGCGCTCGCGAACGTACCCTGGCGTGTTGACGTTGGCAATATTGTTGCTGGTCGTTTGTAAAAGCTTACTGCTGGCGTTTACACCACTGGTCGCTAATGAAAATAAATCAACAGAACTCACTATGTCATCTCCAATGCTATGGCATTAACGCGCTAAGACGGTCGCTGTTATACACTGCCATTATCTTGCTTGCGTATTCAGGGTCTGTAGCGTAGCCCGCTTCCTGAAGCGCATGGGTGTAACGCGCTGCGTCAGAAGCATTCTCGACAGCATGGCTGTAGCGAGGTTGTGATGTGATAAAGCGACCATAATCTTCCATTGCATCTTCTACTGACGAGTATGATCTAAAGGCTGCTTTTTGCTTTTGCGGTAGTCCATTATTGAACTCCAATGTATCGACTACAGCCTGCTCCCCTTGCCAACCTTTGTTTGCTTTAATACCGAATAAGTTGTGTGAGCTGCTTCCATCAGCTTTATGGATCACGAATTTCCCCCAACCGGTTTCAACTGCAGCTTGGGAAATTATTGCTTTAGGATCCATTCCATATTTTGCCGCTATCTTCTCGGCTATAGGCATCAAGCTTTCAACAAACTGCTCAGGGTTTTCAAACATGGCATCTTTTTGTGCCGATTGGCTGCGAATAGATTCAGAAGAAAGCGCTATGTCTTGCGCTTCTGCCACCTTATACGCACGGCTTCTATTCAGCGACGATATATCACCGTCGCTCCTGATAACGCTGGCTGGTGTATAGCTATCCTCGGTCTGACCTAGCTGTTTAACAATGACATCAGCGAGACCTAATCCCCCACCTGAGGTAAGGTCTGTCGCTAATTGTTGGTCATGCATATCACGATAAAACTTAACTTGCTGAGAATTAAACGGGCTATCTTCATCAGCAAGGGCATCTTGCGCTTTACGCATAGACTTCAACATCATTTGCACAAAAATCGCTTCAAACTGCTGGGCAGCCTCTTGCAATACTGTCTCGTCACCTGATGCGATAGCTTCGCGCATTTTATTAATGCTGCCCATATCGTGGACATTGCGTGCCATATCAAGCTGACTTTTTGTGCTAAGTGATTCCATCGTACTTATTCCGCTATAACCCTATCGTGCTTGCTTAATTCTTTTAAATGCTATTAGCTCGTCTTAAATGATCACAAGCTCACCACGCAAAGCACCGGCTTGGCGTAATGCTTCTAAAATTGCCATTAAATCGCCTGGCGCCGCACCTACCTCATTTACCGCACGCACAAGTTGGTCAAGGGTAACGCCTGGCTCAAACTTGAACATGCGGCTGTCTGCCAAATCGACATCAACAATAGACTGGGTCGTAACGGCAGTCTGGCCTTCGCCAAACGCGTTAGGTTGCGAAACTTGCTGGTTTTCAGAGATGGTTACGGTTAATCCGCCGTGGGTAATCGCTGCAGGCAACAAGCGAACGTCACTGCCTATAACAATGGTGCCTGTACGGCTGTTTATCACAACACGCGCTGGCGCATCCGCTGGGGTAAATTCAAAATTTTCTAACGTAGCCAAAAAGCCAACGCGCTGACCCACATCACGAGGTGCCGACACACGCACGGACGCAGCATCGATAGGCTTAGCAATAACGTAGCCGTTTTCAGGTTGTGCGCCTAAGCGTTCGTTTATGGTGTCAGCCAGTGCTTTAGCCGTTGAAAAATCTGGGTAGTGAAGGTTAAGCGTTAACGTATCGCCGTTAGCGAAACCACTCGGCACAGACTGTTCTACCATCGCGCCATTAGGAATTCTGCCCACTGTAGGTGTGTTTACAACAATGCGAGAGCCATCTCCGCCCTGTGCACCAAATCCACTAACGACTAAACTGCCTTGCGCAACGGCATACACTTTACCGTCTACCCCACGAAGGAAGGTCTGTAGCAAAGTACCACCTTGCAGGCTAGATGCCTCGCCTACTGACGATACAGTAATATCGATGGTTTGACCCGGCTTGGCAAAAGCTGGCAGGTCGGCGTGTACTGCCACCGCCGCCACGTTTTTAATTTTTGGCTTGGTGTTAGCGTCAAGGCTGATACCAAAGTTACTCAACATGGTTCTGAAGCTCTGCTCAGTAAAAGGGCTTTGCTCTCCAGTACCAGGCAAGCCAACCACAAGGCCATAACCCACCAATTGGTTACTACGTACGCCTTGAATGCTTGCCACGTCTTTGATGCGCTGCGCGCCCGCCTGCGAAGATAAAAGCAGTGTGACAACGGCTAATACAACTGAAAATAAACGCATGTTCACTCTCCTATCTTAAAACCTAAAGAGGCCACCAAGTGGAATCGAAGAACTTGGTCAACCAGCCCTTCTCTTGCGCACGCGCAAATGTACCTGTACCTGAATATTGAATGCGTGCATTCGCCACCTTAGTCGATACAATTTCATTCTCAGGACTTATGTCCGCTGGACGAATAATACCGGTTAAGCGTATGTACTCATCACCGTGATTAAGGGTTAACCACTTCTCACCACGAATAACTAAATTACTGTTTGGCAGCACGTCTACCACCGTGACTGAAATAGCACCAATCAGGCTGTTACTTTGGTTCGCAGCAGCATCGCCAGAAAAGTCACGGGATGAACTTATGCCTAGTTGTACAGACTGACCGCCAATGTTGATGGCTTGACCTGCTAGCCCTGTAATTGGGTTAAGATTAACGTTGGTATCTTTCGCCGTACTCGTATCAGCTGACTTACTCGCCTGAGTATTCTCACTCAGTGTCACAGTGATAATGTCGCCTACTCGTCTCGCGGTTACATCTGAATACAAGCTGTTAGCCATGTGCGAACGGAATAACGAGCCGTCTTCTACTACCGTTTCACGCGGGTAATCTGGCACTACAGGCGCAAACGAGGGGTCGTTCGCCTGAACGGGAGGCTCATTTGTACTGGCGCAACCGCCAAGTAACAGTAGTGCAGCAGATAAACCTAAAATACGCATGATGCTACCTATTAAAGTTGCTGAATAACCTGACCAAGCATTTGGTCAACCGATGAGATAACTTTTGAGTTCATCTCATACAAGCGCTGGCTTTCGATAAGGTTTACTAGCTCTTCGGTCACGTTTACGTTAGATGTCTCTAGCGTGCCTTGAGAGATATAACCTAGCCCTTGAAGGCCGGGAACACCCTGTATTGGTGCACCGCTAGATGCAGTTTCAACGAATAAATTCTGTCCGATTGGCTGAAGACCAGTTGGGTTTACGAAGTCAGAAATATTCATCTGACCGAGCACTTGAGGTTCTGCCTGACCGCGAATGCTCACGCTGATTTCACCATCCTGAGAAATAGTGATTTGCTGGGCATCTTCTGGAACAGCCACCTCTGGCTGGAGTAAAAAGCCAGCGCCAGAAGTTACTATTTGCCCCTGATCGTTTAGTGAAAACTGACCATTTCTTGAATAGGCAATGGTGCCGTCTGGCTGCAATATTTCAAAATAACCACGGCCTTGAATTGACATATCAAGGGCGTTTTCAGTAGTTAGCAGGTTACCTTGGGTGTGTGCCTTTTGCGTAGCGACCACTTTTGAACCTGAACCAAGCATAAGCCCAGAAGGAAGCTCAGTATCAGCAGACGAGCGACCGCCTGGCTGGTTGATATTCTGATAAAGCAAATCTTCAAAAACCGCACGGTCTTTTTTAAAGCCAACCGTTGACGCGTTTGCAAGGTTGTTAGACACCACTGCCACATCGGTCTGCGCGGCGTCTAGTCCGGTTTTACTTATCCACAGTGCTGGATGCATGTTAACCTCCGACGTTGCTCAAAAGGGCAACGATGATAAAAATTCTATTATAAAATGCGCAGTAGCTGATTACCGCGTGTATCAAGCTCGTCTGCCTGCTTCATCATTTTGACCTGTAGCTCGTAGTGACGCTGCAGACTTATCATGTCCACCATCTCTTCTACGGCATTCACGTTTGAGCCTTCAAGCATGCCAGACATCACTTTTACGTTAGCGTTAGCTGGCGCAATTGAGCCATCTTCCATTCTAAATAAGCCGTCGCTGCCACGTTCCATATCAGCGTAATTAGGACTAACTAGTTTAAGGCGACCAACTTCTTCGATGACGTTAGCAGGAGCTCCTAACTGCCTCATTGACAATGTGCCATCGGCGGCAATGTTGAGATTGTCCAAAGGTACAGGAAGAAATATTGGCCCGTTGTCACCAAGCACGACGCGATCATGAATGTCTGTCAAAATTCCGTCGTCGCCTAATTTAAAGTTGCCATCGCGTGAGTAAGCTTCTTGTCCGTTTTGATCTTGAACGGCAAACCAACCATCGCCTTGAATGGCCACGTCTAAGTCGCGGTCTGTCTTAATCATCGGACCCGACTCGTAGTTGTTAGACGGGCTTTCAGTCATAGAAAATACGCGAGTCGGCAAACCTTCGCCGTAGGCCGGCATTGACCTTGCCTGCTCCAGCTGAGCTCTAAAACCCGTAGTTTGTGCATTAGCCAAGTTATTGGCCCGAATCCCTGTTCCTAAAAGGCTCTGAGATGCGCCACTTGCTGATATATAGAGAAGTTTGTCCATGACTGACTTTTGACTCTGATTAAACCTTAAACAAGATTTTGCAAAGGCAATGCCAACCTGTGGATATTTAGTGCAATTGAAAAATACGAGGGGTATTGAATTGATAAATAAAGAAAAATAAAAAGGTCGCAACCTTGCGACCTTTCTAAATTGGGTCAAATAACAGCGGTATCACGCGCCTGAAATTTGCCGCTTAGCCTTCTTTAAAAGTGGCTATTTATAAACTATCGGATATTAAGGATAGTCTGATTCAGCGAGTTGTTAACCTCAAGCGCACGAGAGTTTGCCTGGAAGTTACGCTGAGCGATAATCATGTCAATGAGCTCAGTGGTAAGGTTAACGTTGGCTTGTTCTAGCGCCGAAGAGTTAATTTCACCGAAAGTACCGGTTGTTGCTTCCCCTGCTAGTGCCTCACCAGAAAGAATACTTTCTTTCCACTGAGTGCTGCTCTCCTGAGTTAGACCTTGTTCATTAGAGAATCGTACTAAAGCAACACGTACAATAGGCTCAGACGTACCATTAGAGAACGTTGCGCGAACCAGCCCGTCAGGACCGATATCGATACCCGTCAATCGACCTACAGGCAAACCATCCTGTTCTAGTGATGTAACTTCGAACGCAGAGGCGAACTGAGTAGGCTCATTAGGTGTGGCGCTGTTTACGTCCAAGTTAAAATCGATGCTAATTTGCTGTGTTGGGTCAGAACCATTGGCCAATATGCCAGCACCTAGCGCTTCAGTTTGCATCTTAAAGTCTAGCGTAGGCAAACCATCTGGTGTTTCCATACCAGAAAAGTCACCGCCTTGAGAGAAGATAAGCTTAGACGCAGTTACTGCATTACCTGTATTTCCACCTACTGAGTTAACCGCTGTAGCTGGGTCGGTATCATTACCAGCAGAGTCGGTCATATCAACAAGTGTGTCGTCAATCGCGGTAGCGACATACCATTCGTTATCAACGCCTGGTGAACCGTCTTTTATGAAGTAATAGGTCATAACATGGCTATCACCCAGTGAATCATAAACCGTTACCGAGGTTGCTGCGTTATAAGTCAACGGATCTTCAGGGTTGAAGTCTTGCGGGTCTAGACCAGCGTCGCCAGCAGGAAGGTTCATACGAATATCAACCTCTGAGGTTTGTTGCGGTGAACCCGAAGAGTCAGGAATACGAACAGGCTCGGTAGTACTTAGCGCAACAGATGCACTGGTTCCATCAGCATTTACCGGGAAGCCCAGAAGGTTGTCGCCATTACTATTTACCACGAAGTTGTCACTATCGAGCTTAAACTGGCCGGCACGAGTAAATGAAAAGTCACGTGATGTAATTTCAGGTACTGTCGCAAAGAAACCGTTACCTGTAATCGCTAGGTCTAACGACGTATTAGTAAACTGAAGGCTACCTTGAGAAAATTGCTGTGCAACTTCCTGAGTTAGTACACCGTCACCCACTTTCGTTTTACCACCTGCTAACAGTGATGCCGCATAAACATCGCCAAATTCAGCACGAGATTCTTTAAAGCCAACAGTATTTACGTTTGCGATGTTGTTGGCGGTTACATCCAAATCTTTTTGTGCGGCCGATACGCCACTCAGTGCAATATTAAAAGACATTATTGATTCTCCTACTAACTGCCGATTTGAATGACGTCATCAAGATTGATACTGACATCACCATCCAAATTCAAAATTACGCCTTGGCCACTACCTGCCAAGCTTACACTTCCAACATGGCGATTCACGGCGGTATTCAGCTGAACACCTTCTCCATTTAGCTCACCAGTAGCACTGATAACATATTCACCAGGTGCCATCTGGTTGCCATGCTTATCTTTGCCGTCCCATTCGAACTCAATGTTGCCCGCACTTTGTGTGCCAGCATCAATGGTTTTAATCACTTCACCAAATTGGTTCTCGATAGTGATCGTCATGTTTTGAACTGTTTTCTCATTTACGATGACACCCGAGATACCATCTCCCTCATTGGCCATATAGCCTACGTTACCTTGTACCAGCACGTTTTGTCCGATAAGACTAGATGCTTGTAACGCTTGATTCGAAGTCATTGAGGCTGCGAATGATTCAAACTTCTCGTTAAGCTGTGAAATGCCGTCAGCCATAGTAAATGACGTCATCTGCGCCACCATTTGGTCATTGTCAACCGGTGCAGTAGGATCCTGATTGGCAAGCTGTTCCGTTAACATCGAGAAGAAATCTTCTTGAGTTAACTGCTGCTCGGTGCCATCGGCAATCTTGACAGTTTCTTCCTGCCAATACAGATCAGTATTTAAGCCGGTGTTGTTTATGGTATTCACTGATTAATCCTCACATTATCCAAGCGGCAAATTACTGCCCTTGACCTAACTGCAGTACGCGGCGGAATATACGTTTCGTGGTATCTGCAACCTGTACGTTTGTTTCGTACGCTTTAGAGGCTGACATCATATTTGCCATCTCTTCTACGATGTTTACGTTAGGCTTATAGATGTAACCATTTTCATCTGCCATCGGGTTATTAGGCGCATACTCCACATTCAGTGGCGCGTCGCTTTCTACGATCCCTTTAACTTGAACACCTGCGCCTTTAGACTGGTCGCGCATAGCGTCTTGCAAGGCAGTTGCGAAAACTGGATGGCGAGCTCGATAGGTTTCGTCATAGCTGCTGCTTACCGAGTTTGCGTTGGCGATGTTACTGGCCGTGGTATTTAGACGTACATTTTCCGCCTCCATACCCGTACTCGAAATTTGCATTACATTAAATAAACTCATGACTATTGACCTCCTGAGCTAAGCGCTTTTTTCATGCCTTTAATTTTTCCGTTTAGAAATTCGAGGCTGGCTTGGTAGCGCAATCCATTATCTAAGAACCGATTTCTTTCCGCTTGGACCTCAACTGTGTTGCCGTCTCCGGTATCTGGTTGAGTTGGAATGCGGTATTGCATGTCAAAGTTTGCCGCTACCGACGTAGAATTGCCGCTTAGGTGGCGACTATCTGTCCGTACCATTCCTGAAGAAGCATGATTGGCTGTACCGCCAGAAGCCTCTCGCATGGCTGACTGCATTGCTTTATTAAAATCAATGTCTCGCGCTTTATAACCAGGCGTGTTTGCGTTGGCTAGATTTCCGGCAATCACTTCCATACGCTCGGTGCGTATAGTTAGCGCTGACTCATGAAAGCCAACCAGCTTATCTAGGTTAATAGCCATAACATGACCTCTGACATACTTTAAATTCGTTACATGATGACAAGGCAAACGGTAAATGTAGATATTGAACTTCGCCGTTTAACTGTCGTTTGTAGAAATAGTTAGCAAGGCAGATGCCATAATGAGATTTTGACGGAGGAGATAATGTTAGAGAGTCGACCTGATCTTAAAAAAAGTTTTATTTATCAGGCCGATAAGTTAGATCATTTTTTTTGATAGTAGAGGCCTGGGTGGCACTTAACCATACTATAGGTATCACTTGCAGCACTGATCGATTCAGAGGCGCCAAGGAATAGCACACCCTGAGGCTGCAACTGTCCGGCAATTTGTTGCAGGATACGCTGTTTTACTTCTGCCGAAAAATAAATCAAAACATTGCGGCAAAAAACGATGTCAAAACGGCCAAGTGCTGCATAGCTTGAAAGAAGATTTAAGCTTCTAAAGCTCACCATACGTCGAACGTCAGGTTTTACCTGCATAAGTCCACTTTCATTTTGCTGGAAAAAAGCCTGTCTACGTTGCGGCGACAACCCTCTGGCAAGCGACAATTCGTCGTAAATACCAAGCTCACACTTTTGCAGCATTTCTGACGACAAATCAGTCGCCACAATCTCAACACCCGCTCTCAAAGCGCCAGGGCGCTGACGTTGATACTCAAGAACGGACATAGCAATTGAATAAGGTTCTTGGCCCGATGAACAAGCCGCGCTCCAAATACGAATTTTTTGATTTTTAGCCGACAGCGCTGGTAGTAACTCTTTTACTAGCAAATCGAAAGGGTAGTTATCTCTAAACCACAAGGTTTCATTTGTGGTCATTGCGTCAATAACGTGTTGCAGTAACGTTCTGTCGAACCCTTTCACAACCACATCAATCAGTTCGTCAGCTGACTCATATTTGTGTTTAAAGAGTAATGAGGCTAAGCGGCTACGCACTAGATATTGTTTATTATCACCTAACACTATGCCGCATTGCTTTTCTAAAAACTCTCTAAACTTAAGGTAACTCGCTGGCGAAACGTCTTTATTAGCCAATCCTATCTTGCTCCGTTATTCGCACTCAGTCATTAGCCACTTTTGTACCGCAGTAGCAAGTTCATCAGGATGGAATTTCGCGATAAAGTCATCAGCCCCTACCTTCTGCACCATAGCTTGGTTGAAGACGCCACTAAGCGAGGTATGCAGTACAACGTGGAGCTTTTGGAGTTCCGGGGTGTTTTTAATTTCCGCGGTAAGGGTATACCCGTCCATTTCAGGCATCTCAATATCAGATACCAGTACACCTACACGGTTAGTAACATCGCCGTACTCTTCGGCAATTTCTTTCAATCTGTTTAAGGCTTCAAGACCGTTTTTAGCGAGTTCAATCTCAAGACCCAGTGAAGTAAGCGCCTTTTTAACTTGGTTTCTCGCTACCGCAGAATCGTCAGCGATAAAGATAATTTTGTTTTCTTGACCTTCTGTAGTCAGGCTTTCGGCCACTTCTGAACTTACTTCAGCGTTCAACGGAGAAATTTCATTCAAAATTTTCTCAACGTCCAGTATTTCGATAAGTTCGTTCTCAACTTCAGTCACTGCCGTAAGGTAGCTTGCTCTGCCAGTACCTTGTGGCGGAGGCATTATCGCATCCCAATTGGTGTTGATGATGCGTTCCACAGCCCCCACCAAAAACCCTTGAACAGAACGGTTATATTCTGCAATGACGATAAAAGCATTAGAGAGATCTTCAATTTTGCGGCCGCGCGTCGCCATACTTAAATCGATTACCGATATAGTTTGACCACGAATGTGCGCCACACCACGGACTAATGGATTTAATTTTGGCATTGCTGTAAGCGGAGGACACTGAAGCACTTCCCGCACTTTAAAAACGTTAATTCCAAAGCGTTGGCGGCCGTTCAGTCTAAACAGCAGCAACTCTAAGCGATTCTGCCCAACAAGCTGCGTGCGCTGGTTTACTGAATCTAAAATCCCCGACATAGGTCACCTCTAAGTAATACTGGGCATGATCATTGCCTCTTATGTTAAAGATAGACAATATCACTAAATTTTTGCAGGTCAAACGACAGAAAAATGACACTAATTTGCATTTTTCAGTCTTTAGTAGAGTTTTTACCTTTACTTAGGTCATGATCCTGCATTGACTCTCGTGCTTGTAGACCTAAAAGGTTTGCTCTTGCGGTTGTAATTTAACGCGAAAGTAAACCGGCCGTATTTAAGCATAGTCAATAACTTGTAAACTGAACACGAAAAGTCATGATGAAAAATACAAACGCCTTAATGCGCCTAACCTTCACACGATTACTGTCATTTACTGTTTTCAGTGTACTTTCAATGAACTGCTTGGCGACACAAACCAATCACGAACGAGTTGAAGAAGGCGCAAAACAATACCTCATAGCTCAACTGGCTGATAACACGCAGGATACTAGCATTGATGTGTCTATTGTGAAGATAGACGATAGGATAAATATTCCAGATTGTCCTACCGGATTTGAATATAACGCATCGCAAGAAGCGTTGACTCAATCGTATATTTCGGTGCGAGTGAGTTGCAGAAATAACGAATGGTATCTTTTTACCAGTGGCCAAGTTACACGAACCAAAGAGATTGTGGTAACCCAAGGCGCAATAAGCCCTGGAACAGTTTTAACATCGTCAAATCTATCGTTGGCGAAAGTTGATGTGAGACGTTTACGCTACACCGCATTTACCGATCTTGAGGCGCTTATTGGAGCACGGATGAAGCGCCGTGTGACCGATGGACAGGCCATACAATCGAATATGCTATGCTTTGTTTGCAAAGGCGATAGAATTACGATTACCGCAGAGATCGCAGGTATGGAAGTAAAAACCGCAGGAATCGCTCAACAGGACGGTGTTGTGGGTGACAATATTAAGGTAATTAATGCCAGTAGCCAAAAGGCGGTGATAGCAAGAGTCGCAAGCCCTGAAGAAGTCGTGATACACTTATAAACGAGGCAGTGAAAATCTGCTTTTTTGTTCACAATTTAGCTAAAGAAATCAGCCTAAAGGCCGATATACTTTACAGAGGCAAAAAAGTAGTGAGGATCAATTATGGCAATTAATAATATAAACAACGGGTTACCTAAAACCCCCGTTGATAATGGGAAGGTTGCGCAACAAAACCAGACGCAACAATCTCCACAGCAGGCATCGACGCAAGCTGCGCAAACCGCTTCGGTTCCGCGTCAGGATTCTGTGTCTTTGACTCAATCTGCTCAGCAGCTTAATCAGGTTCAAAAGAAAGGTTCAGAAGCGCCTGTTAACCAAGAAAAAGTGGATCGTCTTAAAAAAGCGATTCAAAGTGGTGAGTATAAAGTTAACCCTGAAGTACTTGCTAACAAGATTGCGAAGTTAGAATCTGAAATTTTTGGCGCTAAATAATTAGCGACAACAGTTAGAACACGTTCAATTAAAAGAGAAATGATGTGACTGAACAAGTAAGCCAATTAACGCAAGCACTCACTAAGCAAGTGGAGCAACTGTCTACACTTGCTGTTTTGCTTGAAAAAGAATTGCAGCTTATCAGTTCACGTGATGCTGAATCGCTAATGAATTTGTTAGACGAAAAAACAGCGTTATTAACATCGATTCAAGCACTTGACGGAAGTATTGAACGTACCATCAATAGCCAAGATTCACTGTCGGAAGAAGACGAAGTGTTAATGACTGATGCTAAGAAACTTCTCGACGACTGCAAATATCGCACGCAGGTCAATCAAAAAGCTGTAGAGCAAGGACAGCTACGCCTCACACACCTACGCAACTTGATGATGGAAGTGCGTGCGAAAGAATCTCTTACTTACGACAAAAAGGGAAAGCCGAAAGGCGGCACTTTAGGTTCTGGAGTTAGCGCTTAAGGTAACCCGTTTATAACAGGCCTTAGGATTTCCCCCAACGAACTTCCCCTGCCTCGATTTGATAAGCAGCGGCATTCACATCTTTGAATACGCCAATAGCTCGGTCTACTCACACGCTAAGCCGGCATCAATAAATAAAATTTACTACTAGACTTAACGGATACAAGTCACATCGAACTTGGCGTAATTAGGTGATGTACCCACATAGGGAGTATGAACTAGACGCTAATAATACTTCACATCTTTCACTCTGCGCGGTTTCGCAGTTGACAAATAAATGTCATAAACTTGTTGCATGTCCAACGCTAGCTCAGTGACGTACGTGTCTTCTCCTACCGGATAGGCTTTAACCACTTCAGCACCACGAATTACTCCTTCCACCGACGCGCGCAAGGTTTCACTCTCGATAACTAGATGAGACAGAGATTGGTTGCCTTCAATTTTTTGACCATAAACCTGCTCGGTTAGCTCTCGGTATGCATCTAATTTTGACGCTTTCATTGCCATAATTAGCTTCATACTATCGCCCTTTCCTCGTTGAGAAGAGATTGGCGCATAGCCCACGGCTTTCAGTACTGGGTAAGTCTCCGGCTCCACCGTTTCCCATTCTACGTGCTTATCAATTATGCCACATCCGCCTGTGCTAATTGCTAAACCGAGAAAGCAAGACAGCATAAGCGACTTTGATTTATTCAATTTTTTCAAGCACATAGTTATATTTCCAGTTTACATTTATGGTCAAACTTAACGTGTAGTAAAGACGCTGCCAATTGATTAGCGGCAAAATTACTACACGATGTAATTAAGCATTCCTCAACAGCGTCCTACGGCGTATTTTCACATTCGCAGTGGACATGTAAGACACATTAGTAGATATAGCGCCTTAAACTCTGCCAGGTTCATGACAATGGGAGCACTGCAAGATATGCGCCCGTTTTAGCTCAATTGAAATGAACACTAAATTTGACGCCATAATTTGGCACTCTTTTCGCATAACACTAGCTATCAATTACTGCCTATCGATTAATGCCTATCGATTAATGCCTATCAAGTTTCACGTTGGGTAGCGCAGATACATAAAACCTCTAGAGGTGTAGGGTGCGACACATTAACAGAACAACGCTAGCAACCATTTTCAACGCTGTAGTGGCGGTAATTTGCCTGCTTGTATTTTTCGTTGGGCAAGCAAATGCCGTGTGGTATGAAGCTACCGGTCAAGCTGTAATCAGAGACGGTGATAAAGAAGCAGCTAGACGCGCTGCCACTCAAGAAGCTCTTAAGCAGGCTATGCTTTTTGCTGGCGCATCAGTTCATAGCGTCGCCAAACTTACCAACGGCCTGTTAAAAAATGAAGAGATGACAATTCGCTCTACTGGCGAAGTGGAACAATTGGAGCTGGTTGATGAAATCTATAGCGGCGATGTGCTAACAGTAAGTATACGCGCTGACATTTTTCCTAAAGGCAAAGTATGCGCTGCACAAGGCGACCAAAAGCATTTCGCCACTACGCATTTTCGCGTTCGCAATAGAGCGCAGTTGACTCAGGGCAACATCCCAAATTTCGATATTTCATTTACGCAACGATTGGCGCAAGCCATGCAAGATAAAACTGAAAACTTAAGCATTACTTATATTGCACCACATACTGCAAAGTTTGACAGTCGATATACAGATCAAAATATACGTACCCTTTCAGCACAAAGTAACACACAATTTGTGCTGGTAGGGGTTATCGATGATGTTAGCGTGACCTATGAGGACGTGTCTGTGTTCACTCCTTGGCGTGATGGCACCTCGCAGCGCGCGTTTGCCCTTTCAATACAAGTTTACGACGGAATTAACGGTGGCTTGTTGTTAACCAAGTCCTATCAGGGTCAGGGAGAGTGGACATTTGATAGGTTTGAAAATGTAGATGAGTACTCGGCAACGTTTTGGCAGTCTCTTTACGGTCAAACTGTTGACGCTATTATTGCAGAGGCCATTGAAGATATAAAAGAGACAACGGCCTGTCAGCCTATTACAGGAAGAGTTATCAATATTGCTGGAGATAAGATTTCCGTTTCTTTAGGAAGAGATAATGGCATTTCTGAAAAGGATGAACTATATCTTTATCAAGCTAAAGAGATTGTCGATAACCGTGGCCGTAAATACTTACAATACTCGCTATATCCTGGCAAGTTCGTGGTTAGTAATGCCTACGGTAATTCGTCTCTGGTAGTAAACGAAGGTACAGGTGTTATCGCAAATATTCAAGAACACGATTTTGTAGTTAAGAAATAGTCTTTCTAGATTTCCACTTTAGCATTCGAAAACCTGGTTGGTTTATCAGCACAGCCATGTTATACCTATAACTACGTATAGCAAATTATACTTAAACTTTAGGTGAAGACGGTTACTCTCGCCTATACTTTAGTATAACTAAAATAATGAAGTTATGACCCTTTCTCTATTTGCGTCGCACTGCTTAGCATTAGTGGCCCTGCTACTAGCTGGACAGCAAATGAAGGATCAGTATGTAATCGAGTTTCCAAAGCTTGAACAGGAAGTAAAAAATAAATTTGGAGCTGATAAAGCATCACACGTTGCAGCGCTAGAAGTTGCCCTACACGCTCTTGAAAATAAGGGCGTTGAAGACCAATTGCTTGGTGTAAACGCTTTTTTCGATGAGCACATTCAGTACGCTACTGACGATATCGTATTCAAAGAAAAAGACTACTGGGCTACCCCATCTGAACTTTTTGGCCATTCTCGCGGAGATTGTGAGGATTATGCCATTGCAAAATACGTAGCTCTGCTACACTTAGGTATCGATAGTTCTAAACTTCGCCTGATATATGTCAAAGCGAAGATTGGTAGAAGTCGAGTAACACAAGCACACATGGTTTTAGGATACTATGATTCCCCCTCATCGGATCCCCTGGTGCTAGACAGCTTAGTGTCAAACGTATTACCCGGCTCACAGCGCACAGACCTGATACCTGTTTTTAGCTTTAACGACTCAGGTATTTGGCAACCAGGCAAAACTGCACAGGTTTCTTCGTCTACCAGTAGATTATCTAGGTGGCGCGACGTTATTGAGCGCATGAAGCAAGAGGGGATTAGCAGAAGGTCCTAGGAGTTTATGTCAATAACAAGAGAATTATGGCTAGCCATTGTAGTCGTTGTCCTTGTTGCAATTGCAGGTAGCGTGACAATTCATGGAATTACTACGAAGCAATACGTAGAAGAGCAGCTTTACTCAAAAAACCTAGATAACGCCAGTATGATGGCGTTAACGCTAAGTGGACTAGAAAAAGATCCCGTTTCGCTAGACCTGTTCATTATGTCCCAATTCGATATTGGACACTATGCCACCATTGTACTTCAAAAGGCTGATGGCGAAATTGTCTCTGCCCATACCCATGAAGTCCAGTTAGACGAAGATACTCCCAGATGGTTTGCAGACAATTTCTCTCCGGACGTGAATCCTGGTATTGCTCAGGTCAGCGAGGGTTGGGGGCAATACGGCACTATATATGTTGAAACCGACACAAGTTTTGCTGTTGCTTCAATGTGGCGCGCTACTCACCGCCTCATCTTTGGTTTATCTCTGGTTGGGATCTTTTCAGGGATAATAGGTGCATGGGCGCTTCGCTTCATTATTCGACCGTTGGATGGCGTAGTGCACCAAGCTGAATCTTTCGGTGAAATGAAGTTTGTCCAGCTTCCTGAACCCCGCACACTTGAACTTAAGCGCGTAGTTCGTGCTATGAATTTCTTAGCTAAAACCTCTAAGAAGATTATGGATGAGGAAAATACCCGCCTTGATCTGATGCGCTATAAAACCCAGTTTGACGATGAATCTGGCGTCGCCAACCGAGACTACTTTATTTCTATTTTGAAAGGTCAGCTCGCCTTTCGCGATACCGAAGGCGTAAACTGTGTATTTTTAGTTCGTTTTACCGAGGGCGAAGGTTTCCTTCGCACTGCAGCCAATATACGCAAAAATCGTATTCGCGACTTTGTGGAAGAAATTAATGACTGCCTCTCCATGCATCATCATTTGTTTACCGATAGCCGCATAGCACGAATGCAAAAAAATGAATTTGCCATACTCCTAACTGAAACCCATGATGCGGTTACAATATCTGAAGCGTTACACGGCGCGTGCCTGAGCGCGTTTAGTCGCGAAGGTGATCCTCGCGTCTTTCAATCGGTAGTGAAACTGCGACCGGACGATAGCTTTTCTAATGCCCTCATGCGAGCAGACGTAATGTTAGATGAAGCAGAAGAGGACGAAGTAGAAGAGCCATTTATTGAAGCACCGCTCAAAGAGTTCATCTCACTGGTTGAAGAGAAACGGTGGGATCAAGAGCTTAAACGTGCCATCGATGAGCGCGATGTAGAGACATTTAATTTCCCAGTTCTTGATATAGACAGGAATCTCGTTCATTACCAAAGCTGGGCTGGTGTGAATATTGGTGGGGAGTTACGAAAAAGCGGCTATTACACCCATTGGGCCCGTTACTTAGGTTTATTGCCACAATTAGAGCTGACAACCATTATTCACCTTATTGAATACATTAACCGTTCTGGCACGTCGTCGAAGTTCGCTTTCCTCTGTTCAGAGCAGTTTATGATGGACCCTGAAACTCTTGCTCAACTTTATTATCAAATAGGTACTAATGCTCAGGCTGCTAAACAGCTGTGTTTCGAAATAAGAGAATCTACCGCTACACGTTTCCCTGACGAATTTAGCGATTTTTGCACCACACTTAAAGCCAAAGAATGTGAAGTGGGCCTTAAACGTGTGGGCGAATCATTCTCGCAATTGTTAGACGTGCAAGAGCTAGGATTAGACTACGTGAAAATCGACTCTGCGTTTATGGCGGACATAGATTTCAACCCAGCGAACCACGCTTTTATCCGCGGCTTCTGTTCACTGGCGCATACGTTTGGCATTAAAGTATACGCCGACGGTGTAAAACGCTCTGATCACCAAGAGCTCTTTATCGAGCTAGGCATTGATGGCGTAGTATCACATATGGAAGTTATAGAGCATCTTTTAGATGACTAAACTCCCCAAGCCTCAGTAATAGGCTGATTCGGTCTTTCGCCTCAAATTTATGCAAGAGCGTACCTACATATTCTTTAACGGTACGCTCGGTAATACCGTGTTCTCTAGCAATTTCTTTGTTGCTTAGTCCATCCAAAATACCGCTTAATACATCCTTCTCGCGGTTCGTTAAGCCACTCAGAGCAGGTAACACTCGCTTAGACTGCAAATTGGTCGCTACATTGGTTGTTGTCACTGAAAGCAACTCATTAGGCAACCACATACCACCAGCTTCTATAACTCGGGCTACTGAAGACAGTAAAGACTGTGTACCTAGCGCATGACAGTAAGCCCTAGCACCTAACATTAGTGCAGTTTGCATCTCTAGCCTGTCGTATTTGTAGGTTAGCAACACGATTTGTGAGACTTTTTGCTTTGCTTCAATTAGCTGTTGCCGCCAATTATCATCGCTCGCCAATATCCAGATACAATCGCTTTGATCACAGTTTAATTGTTCAACGCGACTGTAGCTGGTCCAAGAATACTGGGTCAGCGCGCCTTGTAAGTCTTTTTCGGCAATGAAGTGTCTCATTAACGCTCCCGCAGCGCAGAGGCTGTAACATTGAACAAGGGGGATAAAATATAATTGAGTACCGTTTTCTTACCCGTCAGAATGTCTACCTGAACAATCATTCCAGGTAAGATATCTAACGCCTCATCAGCAATACTTTTCTTCGTCTCAAGTCTTACCAAGTAATAGGTTTCGTCTTTTTCGTTGGTGATGGCATCGGCACTAATATGTTGGACTTCGGCTGACATTCCACCGTAAATCGTGAAGTCGTAAGCACTAAATTTTAAGATGGCCTGCTGACCTTCTCGAATAAAGGCAATGTCTTTTGGCGATACCTTTGCCTCGACAATAAGTTGGTCATCTTGAGGGACGAGTTCTACAACAGCGCTACCGGGGGTAATAACGCCCCCAATGGTATTGATTAGCAACCGCTGTACCGTGCCATTAATCGGTGATTTTAGCGCAGCTTGCGACACGACATCTTCCAAACTGGTTTGAGACTGCTGCAACGTCGCCATTTCAGCGGTGGCTTCGGTCAATTCTTGATTCCATCGATTAACGAGTTTAAGACGTGCTTCTTCCTTCTTAATTATTTCTTCTTCGATAGCGTTTAAACCGCGCTCAATCGCAACTTTAGACTTGGTAATGTTTCCCTCTAGCTCTACTATTTGTCGTTCTAAACGAAGAATTTCAATTTCCGAAACAGCGCCTGATGCAAGTAATGGCTTAGTTACCGACAGTTCTTTTTTTGAAAGAGACAATACGTTTTGATACTGGGAAAGGTTAGCACGCTCTTCTTCAACATCCTGGCGACGTTGCATGATGCGAGAATCTGAGCCGGCAGCCACTTCATCAAGCTCTGCTAAATTTGAGTTGTAAAGTTTGCGCTCGTTTTCAACAATCGTGGGGGCTTGTTCACGGAGTTTTCGATTAAACCGCAACGACTCGCCTTGAGTTAGCGCAGATAAACGCTGAACTTTTGCCGCCAATGCTGCAAACTGCGTTGTGTTTTCTTCAAGGCTTGACAAGAAGCGAGTGGGATCCACTTTTAATAGTACTTGTCCGGCTTTAACCGTTTGCCCTTCTCGAACAAGAATCTCTTGTACAATCCCACCATCGTAAGACTGCAGCACCTGTAATTGTTGAGAAGGTATGACTTTTCCATCGCCTTTTGCCACTTCATCAATCTCTGCAAAATACGACCACACCACCAATAGAAATAACACGATAGTTACCAGATACAAGAGCCCACGGGCTTTAACTGGCGTTTGCATTATCCGTGACCATTCCGCTTCCAACACCCAATCTTGTCCTGGAGGCGGTGCTAGCCAACCTCGCATTAATCGCTGTAACCAGTCTTTTTTCTCACCACCACTATTTAAAATCATGGCGCCCTCTTAAGCATTTGACTTGGCTGTTTAAATTGAACAAGTACGTCTTCCTTTTTACCGTCAGCGATGACTTTTCCGTTCTCAACAACAATCACGCGCTCAACAAGGTCGAGCAAGGTTGTTCTATGGGTATTGATAATCAGTGTTTTGCCTGCTGTGGCAGCTTTTATGGTTTCCTTCATTTGCGCTTCGTTAGTTGAATCCATGGCTGAGGTCGGTTCATCCATAATATATATTGCAGGGTCTCGCACTATGGCTCTGGCCATCGCTACTGCTTGTCGCTGGCCACCAGAAAGTAAGCTACCTCGCTCACCTACATTTTGCTCTACCCCGTTGGCATTACCATTAACGAGTTTTGCCAGACCGCACTGGGTCAGTACGTCCCAAAAATCACTTTCATCGATATGCAAATCTTCAGACGTAATGTTGTCTTTCAATGTGCCGTAGAAAAGGCTGACTTCTTGCGGCACATAGCCTATCTGTTTGCGAAGTATCGTTGGGTCGTATTGCTGAAGGTCGATGCCGTCCATGAGCAACTGCCCCGATTCAGGACGGTAAAAGGCCATAAGCAACTTGTTCAGCGTTGATTTTCCGCATCCGTTTTTACCCAAAATCGCTACGTGCTCTCCTTGTTTTATCGAGAAGTTAACGTCTTTAAGCGCTAATACTGTTTCGTCTGGGTATTTAAAGCATAGCTGACACGCATCTATATTCCCTTTAAGCACAACATTACTTTTTATTTGCTTGTTGCTACCCGACTCACTCGGCAACGACATGATGTCGTCGAGGGCATTTTTTGCCGTCTCAGCGTGATGATATTGCGCTAACAAAGCTGCAGCTTGGGAGACAGGCCCCATAGCGCGGCTAGATAAAAGATAGGCGGCTATTAATCCACCTTGCGTGATCACACCTTCTATTATGAGGTAAACGCCCGTTAGGATGATGACGACGCCAACTGACTGCTGCACCCAGAGTGCTGCGTTGTTTACCGACATTGAAACCAGACGCAGCTTTGCATTAACTTTGGCAAGAAAGATTGTTTGTTTTTCCCACGCACTTTGGTTTCGGCTCTGGTAACCAAATGCTTTTATGTCTTCTAAAGATGTTACGCTTTCAGTAACCAGAGAACTTTTACGAGAACTAATATCCATCGACTCTTCTGACAGAGATCGCATTACGCGCTGTGCTTTCATGGCGTAAAGGAAAAGCGCTGTGGCGCCAATAAGAATTGGTATGATGAGATAAATATCAATCATAGCAATGATAACGACAAACAAGAGCCCGAAGGGCAAATCAACCAATGCCACCAGAGTTACAGAGCCAAAAAACTGCCGAATGCTTTCAAACGACTGCAAGCTGTTTATAAACGAACCGCTTTTAGCAGGTTTGTTTGCCAAATTAATAGAAAGGACTTTTTCCATAATTTTTGCAGATAACGTGACATCCAGTCGGCTCGCTGCCAGTTCAACAAAATATTGCCTCAACATGCGCAGTAAGAAATCTGCAGCAAGAACCAAAAGCACCCCGATGGCCAGCGCCCATAAGGTTTCAAGTGCCGCATTTGGAACTACCCTGTCGTACACATTCATCACAAAAAGAGGCAAAGCAATGGAAAGCAAACTAATGAAAACAGAGGCTAGGAGTACATCCCGATATAACCCTTTCGCAGATCTAATAGATGACCACAACCAATGCCCTACTGAGGATTTGTCAATTTGCGCATTAGTTTCTTGCGCATGCATCTCTGGACGAGCAAATATGATGTACCCCGTGTATCGGGTGGCTAATTCGTCTCTTGGAATTTCGACTACGGCGTCATCTAATTCTGGATACGAAACTCTTGCGTGGGAATGGTCAATGCCATGAAGTACGCAGGCCTGCTTTTCATTTAAAACCAGAACAGCAGGTAATAGTGCGGTATTGATATGGTCTAAATCCCGTTTAACTGTTCTGCTGGCTAGCCCCGCTCGCTTTGCCGCACGTTCGAATCCTGTGGGCGATAGTTCACCGTGATCTAAAGGCAGCCCGCTAAGCAGGCTGACACGAGAGACTTCCAAATGATGCGCATGACAGATGGTAATTAAACAATCCATCAGTACGCCTCCTTGCTGTTCCAAATAGGAGATGTCGTCTACGTCCTTCTTTTCCTTCATATAGGCCTACCACATCGCTATTCGTTTGAAGGAAGCTGAATGATAGCAGCCTCAATCCTGCGGTTACGGGCATTAGCTGCTTCTGACTCCTCATCAACAAGCGGACGACTTTCTCCGTATCCAACAGCAGTAATTCTTCTAGCTTCAATGTCTGCCTTCGTCATTAGCAGTGACGCTACGGCCTTTGCTCTTCGTTCAGACAAGCGCTGATTGTAAGCTGCATCGCCATCTAAAGAAGCATGACCATGGATAATCACCCCTGAATTTGGGTCGTTGTTTAACGCGTCGATAACGTCTTGAAGTGAATTCTCATATTCAGGCAACACCTCGGTAGAGTTGGACGCAAATTCGATATTGACGTTAAATGAATTAATTATCTTTGCATTATCTAACGTAAAATCTGCGGCACTTGGTTCTGGCACCATCTCGGGCTCTTTGGCTTCACAACCAAAGTCATCTACCATAGCCCCTGGCGTAGAATCGACGCAATCGTCCCATAAATCCACAATGCCGTCGCCATCACTGTCTCGCTTAAGGATATTAAGTTCATCTTCAAAATTCGTGCGAACGGCTGGGCAAACGTAGTTAGGGTCGTAGCTTATTCTCTCTTCAGCTTTGTCTAGTACATCAGGGACACCATCTTTCGTAATACCTAATGTTTGTGCCAAGCTACCTGAGGCCGCAAGTAGTCTTACGCGCGCTTTTTCTAATGTGTATTGTGCTTCCAAATACGCGCGACTAGACTCGTAATACTCGTTTTCGGAGTCGAGTAAATCCAATAGAGAACGTTCGCCAATGGTAAACTGATCCATGTATGCAGACTTCACTCTGTCAGAAGACAGGCGATGGGCATTCAGTGAAGGCAGCTGCTCAGTAATATTGATAATGTCGTTGTAAGCTATCTGTACCGTTTGTCTCATGTCTATACAGGCCTTGTCTCGCAGATCTTTTGCTAGGTCTACCTGCGATAAAGCTTGTCGAATCGCTGCGCGGTCCGAACCACCATTATATAAGTTGTAAGAAAAGTTAACGCCAACGCTAGCCTCGGTTATGGTGTTATTTAGGGCTGCCTGGTCTCGCGTTTGCGCGCCATAGCTTGCGGTTAAATTGACTTGTGGATGATAGAGACTTTTCGCACTGTCCACGGCGTAGCGCTGGGCATCAATGTTGTAAATGGCGGCATTGAATTGTGGATTGGTGCCATAAGCGCTAGTGAGTAAGGTTTGAATGTCTGTAACACTGGCATCAACATAGGCGGAATTTAAGGTGACCGGTTGCAAATTGTTCGCAGGTTTCTCGCCTACTATACGCAAGAAGCGCGCTGTAACATCGTGCAAGTTAGACAGTTCAGTGAGTACATTAGACTCAGCCAGAGACAAACGGCCGCTAATTTGCTCCAAATCGGCACGTCGACCTACACCCGCTTCTACGCTTTCTTCAATTTGCTTAAACACATCCACATGTGTAATCAGGTTCTCTTCAGCAAGCTTCAACAGCTCGCGAAACATTTTTACATCCATGTAGGCAAGGGCTGTATCAAGTGACTTCTGCTCTATTTCTCCCATTAACTCAAAAAAGCGTACAACCTGAGCTTGCTTAAATCGTTTAACTTCGCTGCTTGTTAAGAAACCGTCGTAGAGCATTTGGGTTAAAGCGATTTGCGCGGTATGACCCATATACTCACGATCTAGCCCATAGTTTCTATCAGTATAAGCACTCGATGCCAATACATCGACTTGCGGACGAAAGCCGCCACGCGCAATGTCAACGTCTGACATTGCAACCTGAAGTTGACGCCAGCTGGCTTGCACTTCTGGGTTTTCGTTCACTACCTTGCGAACATAGTCTTCCAAACTGACTGACGAACCACTAACACCATTACTTTGAGCAATAGCAGCATGAGCAAGCACAGCGCCAGTTGCTCCAATAACAACTTTGGAAAGCACTGAATTTATCAACTTCATATATGCATCTCACTATGTAAATTCTACGCGACATTTGTGTCGTTTCTTACTTTTACAAAGTAGACGCTGTGTGTATTTCTGCAAACCTCACAGCCAAATATTAGACTAAAAATTAATTAATTAGGGGTAATTCCCTACAACCTATACCAAAGGATATGTGTCCCCCGTACCACGGTCCGGTAACCAGATAAAAAAGCCCTGCTACGCTTTTTGTATAGCGTGAATATTTATCGATTGAGAGGGAATTATGGCTGAAGTAATCATTGCAGAAGTAAACGGTGAGGCTTCTTTGGTTCGTGGTGACACAGGTGAACAAGTCAATGTAACAGTTGGAATGACTGTCGCTGAAGGTGATGTCTTAACTATTTCACCCAACGGTGTGGTTACCGTCAGCGTGGACGGAGAACTTCGCACGCTACCTGCTGGACAAAGCGTTACTTTTCCACTTCAGCTAGATTTTACTGACAGTAGTTCTGATGACGAATTCGCCGTTTTTGACGAAAGTGTTGATGAACTTGCAGCATTACTTGATGGCGTAGAAAATATTGAAGGAAACGCTCAAGAGGGAGATGCCGATTTCCTTGATGTGCTTGCTGGTGAAGGCGATATTTTAGAATCGTTGGAAGCGACAGCCGCAGGTCTTGACGGAGGCGCAGGTTCCGATGGCGGTAGTAACTTTGTTCGCGTTGATCGCATAAATGAAGAAGTCGACCCAGTGGGGTTTCAGTTTGATCAAAATGCTAATAGCAACAACGATGTTACGCCAATCGAGTTTTCTGGAACAGGCGAGCAAGCGCAAGACATTTCACTTACCCTAGATGCGATAGGCTTAACAAGCGACACTACGCCAACACTTTCAGGGATTACTTCAGCAATTCCAGGCAGTACAGTCACACTAACCGTTACCGACAGCGCTGGAAACACTCAAGTTCTAACCGCCATAGTACAAGGCGACGGTACGTTCAGTGTAGGCGTACCAAATGCACTGGCTGATGGTGAGTTCACGGTAGATGCTACCGTGTTAGAACCTACTGGTAACACTGCTGATGTTTCTACTACCGGTGAAATTGATACTACCGCCCCAACCATTACCATTAATGCGCCGGGTTCTGATAACGACACCACACCTACCCTTTCAGGTACAACCGATGCCACACCGGGAAGCACAGTTACGCTAACCATTACCGATAGTGCGGGCAATACGCAAACCGTGACTGCCATTGTGCAAGCAGACGGCACCTATAGCGTTGATGTTCCTGCAGAATTGGCCGAAGGTGAATTTACCGTTAACGCCAGCGTGACGGATGAGGCTGGCAATACAGCAACCGCTGATACTACAGGTGAAATTGATACCACCGCCCCAACCATTACCATTAACGCGCCGGGTTCTGATAACGACACCACACCTACCCTTTCAGGTACCACTGATGCCACACCGGGAAGCACAGTTACGTTAACCATTACCGATAGTGCGGGCAATACGCAAACCGTGACTACCATTGTGCAAGCAGACGGCACGTATAGCGTTGATGTACCTGCTGAATTAGCCGAAGGCGAATTTACTGTTAACGCCAGCGTTACCGATGAAGCAGGCAATACAGCAACCGCTGATACCGTAGGGGAAATTGATACTACCGCCCCAACCATTACCATTAACGCGCCGGGTTCTGATAACGACACCACACCTACCCTGTCAGGTACCACTGATGCCACACCGGGTAGCACAGTTACGCTAACCATTACCGATAGTGCGGGCAATACGCAAACCGTGACTACCATTGTGCAAGCAGACGGCACCTATAGCGTTGACGTACCTGCTGAATTAGCTGAAGGCGAATTTACCGTTAACGCCAGCGTCACCGACGAAGCGGGCAATTCAGCAACCACAGACACCACGGGCGTGATTGATACTACGGCACCGTCGATCACTATCGACACCATAGCAACAGATAACGACACTACGCCAACCCTTTCAGGCACCACTGATGCCACACCGGGTAGCACAGTTACGCTAACCATTACCGATAGTGCGGGCAATACTCAAACCGTGACTGCCATTGTGCAAGCAGACGGCACGTACAGCGTTGACGTACCTGCCGAATTAGCCGAAGGTGAATTTACCGTTAACGCCAGCGTCACCGACGAAGCGGGCAACACAGCAACCACAGATGCTGCCGGCGAGATTGATACTACAGCACCTTCGATCACTATCGATACCATAGCGACAGGTAACGACACTACGCCTACTCTTTCCGGTACCACCGATGCCACACCGGGTAGTACAGTAACGTTGACCATTACCNGAATTAGCCGAAGGTGAATTTACCGTTAACGCCAGCGTCACCGACGAAGCGGGCAACACAGCAACCACAGATGCTGCCGGCGAGATTGATACTACAGCACCTTCGATCACTATCGATACCATAGCGACAGGTAACGACACTACGCCTACTCTTTCCGGTACCACCGATGCCACACCGGGTAGTACAGTAACGTTGACCATTACCGACAGTGCGGGCGTTACTCAAACCGTGACTGCCACTGTGCAAGCAGACGGCACCTATAGCGTTGATGTACCTGCTGAATTAGCCGAAGGTGAATTTACCGTTAACGCCAGCGTCACCGACGAAGCGGGCAACACAGCAACCACAGATGCTGCCGGCGAGATTGATACTACAGCACCTTCGATCACTATCGATACCATAGCGACAGGTAACGACACTACGCCTACTCTTTCCGGTACCACCGATGCCACACCGGGTAGTACAGTAACGTTGACCATTACCGATAGTGCAGGCGTTACTCAAACCGTGACTGCCATTGTGCAAGCAGACGGCACCTATAGCGTTGACGTACCTGCTGAACTGACTGAAGGTGAATTTACGGTTAACGCCAGCGTGACTGATGAAGCAGGCAATACGGCCAATGCTGAAGCTCAGGGCGCAATTGACGTGACGGCGCCAACCATCTCATTAAACGACCCAGGAATAAATGGCGATGCTACACCCACACTCTCGGGTTTAACGGATGCCGTGCCCGGAAGCACGATAACTCTTACCGTTACCGATAGTGCTGGCGCTACTCAAACTTTTACCACTACTGTGCTTGCCGATGGTACCTTTACCGTTGAAGTTCCAAATGCGGTGGCAGAGGGTACCTACAGCGTAACTGCCGAGGTGACAGATGGTGCGGGTAACACTGCACAAGCAACAGCAAGTGGCGATTATGATTCTACAAGTCCTTCGACGACCGTAAATCAACCTGCGCCAACTAACGATACTACGCCCAACGTCTCTGGTGAAACCGATGCCCCTCCTGGCAGTGAAGTGGTCATTGTTGTTACAGATAGCGAGGGTAACGAACAAACAATCGTTACTACAGTGGGCGCTGACGGCACATTCAGCGAAGATGTTCCAACGGAACTTAGCGAAGGCGAGTACACGGTAGATGTTACTGTGACGGCACCAGCAGGTAACAGCTCGACTACTACAGTAACAGGCGAAATTGACACCACGGCGCCGATAATCAGCCTTGATCCTATTGGCTCAACCAATGATGACACGCCAGTGATAAATGGCGACACCGACGCAGAACCGGGTGCAATTGTAACGCTAGAAATCGTACATTCAGATGGCACTACGCAAACCCTTACTGCAACAGTGCAAGAAGACGGTAGCTTCAGTGCTGAGGTGCCGCAAGCACTCGCAAACGGCGACTTCACGGTAACCGCTACTGTGTCTGATGTGGCGGGCAATACCGCTTCAACCTCCATCGATGCAGTTATTAATACCCAAGGCCCTAATGTTGTTATTGAAACCGGCTCTCCTACCAACGGTAGTGAAGGCATAGGGGGATCGTCAGACGCCCCTAATTCAGAGGTTGTGGTTGTTATCACCGATAGCGACGGCAACAGCCAGACAATAACGGGGACAACCGATGAGAATGGCAACTTCAATGTAGCATTCCCTCCCGGCTCTGAAGAGGGCGAATACGAGATTGAAGTGACGGTGACAGACGGAAATGGCAATAGCTCTACCGCCACGGCCACTACTGTACTTGATACCACCCCACCGATTGTGAACATCGACCCGCAAACGGATACTAACGACACAACACCGACTATCTCAGGTGATACAGATTTACCCGCAGGCAGCGAGGTCGCTATTACCGTCACCGATAGTCAGGGTAATACGCAAACTGTTACCGCCATTGTTGATGAAAATGGTAATTTCAGCGCCAATGTTGAAGAAGCGTTAGCACAAGGCAACTATGAGGTTTCTGTCGAAGCAACTGATGCAGCGGGTAATACAACTACCGTTGTCGACAACAGTGGCAACATAGACACTACCGCACCAGCGCTTTCTTTAGATCCGCAAACTGACGGTAGCGACACCACGCCAACGATTTCAGGCTCTACCGATTTACCACCTGGTTCAACAGTAACCATTACGGTGACCGACAGCGCGGGCAACACACAAACTATCGATGCCATCGTTGATGAGAACGGTGATTTTAGCGTCGACGTGCAAACGCCGCTTACTGAGGGTGAATATACCGTAGAGGCCAGTGCAACAGACGAGGCAGGCAATACAACGACTGTCACTGAAAATGGCGGCAACATTGATACGCAAGCCCCCACCATTTCACTAGAGCCACTTGGCACAGGGAATGACACGACACCTTCAATTAGCGGCTCTACAAACTTGGAAGCAGGCAGCACGGTTACACTTACCGTTACCGATAGTGCTGGAAACAGCCAAACTTTTACTGCCACAGTAGACGCGAACGGCGAATTTAGCGCAGACGTGCCTGCTGAACTCGCTGACGGCGACTACACTGTTGAAGCAACAGCCACCGATGCTGCGGGAAATAGTGCTTCAACGTCACAAACTGGCACCGTGAACAGCAATGCGCCAAGCTTAACCCTTGACCCACTGGGTGATGATAACGACACCACGCCTACTATCTCAGGTACTACCGATTTACCCGCTGGCAGCACTGTTACACTGTCTGTTACCGATGCGCTTGGCAATACGCAAACATTTACGGCAACGGTAGACGGTTCTGGTAATTTCAGTGCCGATGTGCCCAATCCTTTAGCAGAAGGTGAATATAGCGTAACAGCTACAGCGACCGACGCGAACGGCAATACTGCAACGGCAACGGAAACTGGCGGTAATATCGATATTACATCGCCGCTGGTTAATCTAGATGCTCAAGGCAGTACTAATGATACTACGCCAACCATCTCAGGTAACACAGACCAGGCACCGGGTAGCAGTGTATCAATCACTGTTACAGACAGTGCAGGCAATACGCAAACCTTTGACGCTATAGTCGAAAATGACGGTACTTTCTCTGTTGACGTGCTGGCAGAGCTTGCCGACGGCAACTTTACCGTTACCGCCACTGTCACAGACGATGCGGGCAATCAAGATTCTGCAACAACACAGGGCAATATTGATACCGCAGCTCCAACGCTATCGCTTGACCCACAAGACATTGGCAACGACACCACACCACTTATTAGTGGCACGACAGATTTGCCACAAGGTAGCACGGTAACACTGGTCGTCACCGATAGCTTAGGTAATCAGCAAACTATTGAAGCCGTTGTTGATGAAAACGGAAACTTTAGCGCTGAAATACCTAGCGCATTAGCAGAAGGTAACTACTCCGTTACAGCAATCGCTGTCGATGAAAATGGTAATACCGCTAGCGTGACAGAAAACGGCGGCATTGTAGATACAACCGCACCATCGCTATCTTTAAATCCAGTGGGTTCTGGTAACGATTCCACACCCACTTTATCGGGCAGCACCGATCTGCCTGAAGGAAGTGTTGTCTCGCTAACGGTCGTAGATAGCGCAGGTAACACGCAAACCATCAACATCTTAGTCGATGCTAACGGTAATTTCTCTGTCGACGTACCGCAAGAACTGGCTGATGGAGACTATACGGTTACCGCCACGGCAGAAGACGAAGCAGGTAATGGAGTTACAGACAACGCAACGGGTAATATTAATACCACTGCACCCACGTTAGTGCTAGATGGTCAAGGCGAGACGAATGACAGCACGCCCGTTATTTCAGGTACCACCAGCTTACCTGAAGGAAGTACGGTTACCTTAACCGTAACGGATAGCGCAGGTAACACGCAAACGATTACCGCGACTGTAGGCACAGGCGGAACATTTAGTGCGGATGTTACCACTCCACTCGCTGATGGCGCTTACACCGTTACCGCCAGCGCAACTGACGGCGATGGCAATACGACAACAGTAACCGACAATGGCGGCGTTGTAGATACCACCGCGCCTACGCTTACCCTAGAAAATCCTGGCAGCACGGGTGACACCACACCAACACTTTCAGGCACGACAGACCTTCCTGAAGGAAGCACGGTTACGCTTGTCGTTACAGATAGCGCTGGAAACACGCAAACTATCAATGCCTTGGTCGATGCAAATGGTAGCTTCAGTGTAGATGTGCCAAACGCACTAGCTGACGGCGACTTTACTGTGACTGCCACTGCAACCGACACTGCAGGCAATACCGCGAATGCCAATACAACAGGTAGTGTAGATAGCGAAGCGCCGCTGTTAACCCTTGATACACAAGGCGCTACTAGCGATGTTACCCCTACTATCACAGGTACTACCGACGTGGCACCTGGCACGCTGGTTACCATTACTGTGGTAGATGCCAATGGTAACTCGCAAAGTTTCCAAGCAGCCGTGCAAGCAGACGGCACATTCAGTGCCGATCTGCCTAGCGCCCTGGCTGAAGGTGACTTTACCGTTACGGCAACAGTAAGCGATGCACAAGGCAACACCGCGACGGCAAACGAAACAAATGGAAGTATTGATACACAAGCGCCTATTGTTACCGTTAACCCGTTAGATTCAGGTAATGACACTACGCCGGTTATTTCAGGTAATACAGATTTACCTGAAGGCTCTGTCGTTGTGATCACCGTAACTGACAGCAATGGTGACACGCAAACCATTAACGCATTGGTTGATGCTGACGGCAACTTTGCAACAGAGGTATTGTCTCCACTGCCTGAAGGAGATTACAGCGTCGAAGTTACTGCAACAGATGATGCAGGTAATTCAACAACCTCAACTGAGGACGGTGGCAATATTGACACCACCGCCCCTGTACTTACGCTAAATCCGCAAGGCACAGGCAACGATGAAACGCCTAGCATATCGGGCAGCACTGATTTAGCAACTGGAAGCACGGTAACGTTAACCGTCACAGATAGCGCAGGCAATACACAAACCTTTGACGCCATTGTGGACGCAAACGGTGACTTCAGCGCGGATGTTCCAAACGCTATACCAGACGGCAGCTACACGGTAACAGCAAGTGCCTCGGATGATGCAGGTAATACAACCACCACTTCTGATACCGGTACGTTAGATACCAGCGCCCCTGCGTTGACATTAGATGCGCAAGTTACGGTTAGCGATACTACACCAACCATTTCAGGTACGACTGACCTACCCGCGGGTTCAACCGTGACGCTTTTTGTCACTGATAGTGCAGGCAACACCCAAACCTTTACTGCACTTGTTGATGCGAGCGGTAACTTTAGTGCTGATGTCCCCGCGCCTCTTGCCGAAGGTGATTACTCAGTAACCGCTACCGCTACAGACAGCAACGGAAATAGTGCCTCTGTCACCGACAATAACGGTATCGTCGATACTGTCGCCCCCGTTATTTCACTAGATGCGCTGGGTTCAAATAACGATACTACGCCGACCATTTCAGGCACTACGGACTTAGCAGCAGGTGAGAGCGTAACGCTGTCGATCACCGATAACGCTGGCAATACCCAAACTGTGACCGCAACGGTTGACGCAAACGGCAACTTTACTGTTGATGTGCCAGCCGCACTGGCCGAAGGTGACTATACGGTTACTGCAACGGCGACCGACGATGCTGGCAACAGTGCGTCAGCCAATGCAACAGGTACCATAGACACCACAGCGCCTACCCTAATCTTAGACCCTCAAGGATTAGGCAACGACACGACGCCAACCATTTCGGGAAGTACAGATCTAGCCGAAGGTAGCGTGGTCTCCTTGGTTATCACAGATAGTGCTGGCAACATTCAAACGGTTGCAGCAACAGTTGATGCTGCAGGAAACTTTACGGTTGATGTACCCGCGGCACTTGCTGAAGGCTCATACAGTGTTGAAGCTACCGCCATTGATGAAGCAGGCAACAGCACGTCGGTTCTTGATAATTCAGGTGTTATCGACATCACGCCACCTGAGCTAAACCTTGACGAACTAACGCCAGAGAATAACGCTACGCCAACTATTTCTGGCACCACAAACCTTCCAGCTGGCGCCATTGTCACACTAACGGTGGTCGATAGTGCGGGTAATACGCAAACCTTTGCCGCTACGGTTCAAACCAACGGCAGTTTTTCAGCCAACGTACCTTCACCACTAGCTGAAGGTGACTATACGGTTACCGCAACGGCTCAAGACGCGGCAGGTAACCAAGGTTCTGATTCTGAAACGGGTGGCAGCGTAGATACCACAGCACCTGTTATCACTTTGGATCCGCTTGGTACAGGTAACGATAACACGCCTACCATTAGCGGAAGTACCGACCTGGCCGCAGGAAGTACAGTAACGATTACAGTAACTGACAGTGTTGGCACTGTGCAGACGTTTACTGCAGCTGTTGATGCTAACGGCGACTTCAGTGCAGATGTGCCTAATCCTATGGCTGACGGAAACTTCGACGTTGCTGCAACGGCCACTGACGCTGCAGGCAATACTGCTACAGATACAGTGAGCGGCGACATAAACTCTGCCGCGCCTACCCTATCCCTTGATCCTCTTGGTTCGGGCAACGACACGACGCCGACCATTTCAGGTAATACCGACTTAGCGCCAGGTAGCACTGTAACGCTGACTGTGACTGACAGTGCTGGAAACACGCAGACATTCAGTGCCATAGTTCAAGGTGATGGAAGCTTTACGGCTGATGTTCCTGCAAGCTTACCTGAAGGTGACTATGCTGTTACTGCCACCGCCATAGACGGCGCTGGCAACAGTGCATCGGTAACCGAAAATGGCGGTAACATTGATACCACAGCCCCATCGATAACCATCGATACACAAGGGCTTGGCAATGATGCAACGCCGTCTATCTCTGGCACCACAGACCTCAATGCTGGCGACACAGTTAGCATAAGCGTGACAGACAACGCTGGAAATACACAAACATTCACTGCAACCGTTCAAAACGATGGTACTTACAGTGCTGATGTTCCTGCCGATTTAGCTGAAGGCAGTTTCAGTGTGACCGTCACTGCGACTGACGATGCGGGTAATTCAGCAACGGCAATAGATAACAACGGTGTCATAGATACAGCAGCCCCCACCATAACGTTAGACGCACAAGGCCTAACCAACGACGCTACACCGACTATATCGGGAACCACCGACTTAGCTGCGGGCAGCACTGTAAGCATTAGCGTGACTGACAGCCAAGGCAATACGCAAACTTTCACTGCCACTGTTCAAGGGAACGGTAGCTTTAGCGCTGATGTGCCCCTTGACCTTGCAGAAGGCGATTACACCGTAGAAGTGACGGCGACTGATGATGCAGGTAATCAAAACGCAGCGGTTGATAACAACGGTACAGTTGACACCACCCCACCTGTTATCAACTTAGATCCAGTGGCCAGCGGCAATGACTCAACGCCAATCTTGAGCGGTACTACCGACTTGCCAGAGGGAGCAACAATTACACTGGTTGTCACCGATGCAGGCGGCAATGTACAGAACCTTACAACTACGGTAAACGCGGATGGCACTTTCTCAGTTGAAGTACCCAGCGCGCTTGTTGATGGCGATTACGATGTAACAGTAAGTGCGAGCGATGCTGCGGGCAATAGCACGACAGTGACGGATAGCGGCAATATTAATGCAAGCGCCCCGGACATTACCCTAGATGCTCTTGGCCAGACAAACGATGCTACCCCCCTTATTTCTGGCACAACTAACGCGCCAGTTGGTGCCACTGTCACCTTAACAGTGACAGATAGTGCTGGAGCAGTTCAAACCTTCACCGCAACAGTACAAGGAGATGGCACCTTCAGCGCAAGCGTACCGTCAGACTTGGCCGAAGGTAGTTACACAGTTGTCGCAGAAGTAACTGACGGTGCCGGAAATACAGGCTCTGACTCTGAAACTGGCGGTGTGGTAGATACCACATCACCGGCTATTGATGTGGCAGAGCAAGGCATTGGCAATGATGCAACACCAACCATTAGCGGCACGACAGACCAGCCAGTTGGAAGCACGGTTTCAATTACCGTCACCGATAACGCTGGTAATATACAAACCTTAACAGCAACCGTACAAGGTGATGGCTCCTTCAGCGTAGACGTACCCGCCACCTTGGCTGAGGGTACCTACACAGTTCAGGCTACCGTTGTTGACGAAGCTGGTAATACAGCGTCCGACGCTGAAACCGGCGTAATCGACACAATTTCACCTGTTATTACGCTGGACGAGCCAGGTACAGTTAGCGACTCAACGCCAACCATAAGCGGTACTGTAGATTTACCGCAAGGTTCTACAGTGCAAATAACGGTTGTTGATAGTGCGGGTAATATCCAGGTGTTCTCTGCATTGGTTGCCGCAGGCGGCGTATTCTCTGCCGACGTACCAACGGCAATGGCTGAAGGAAACTTCACTGTCTCAGCAACCGCCACTGATTCAGCAGGCAACAGTACAACCGATAACGAGGCAGGCGTAGTTGATACTCTAGTACCTACACTTACTATAGATGTTGCCGATGCCACTAACGACGCGACGCCACTCATTACCGGTACAACCGATGAGCCTGCGGGCTCTGTGGTAACTATTTTGGTAACGGATAGCGCTGGTGCGACCCAGACCTTAAGTGCAGTGGTACAGGCCGATGGTTCTTTCTCTATCTCCCCAGGTACGAATTTAGCTGAAGGCGACTTCACGGTAAGCGCTACCATCAGTGATGAGGCAGGTAATACAGCGACAGCGAGTGATGCTGGAAGCATAGACACTACAGCACCATCACTAACCTTAACGCCACTTGAGGAAGGCAATGACACAACGCCTACCCTATCTGGTAGCACAAACCTTGCGCAGGGTAGTGAAGTTACGCTTGTGGTAACTGACAGCGCAGGAAATGTTCAAACCCTCACAGCTACAGTTGATGTAAATGGAAACTTTACAGTGGATGTGCCTGCGCCTTTAGCTGAAGGTGCATACAGTGTTGAAGCCACGGCAAGTGATGAAGCGGGTAATAGCACTACCGTCATAGACAATACAGGCGTTATTGATACGACAGCCCCTACCCTATCGTTAGATACACTAGCCCCAGACAGCGACACAACGCCTACAATATCAGGGAATACTGACCTGCCTGCAGGTGCAACGGTAACGATTACGGTTACGGATAACGCAGGTGTAAGCCAAACCTTCGATGCAATCGTTCAGGGAGACGGCAGTTTCTCGGCCGATGTGCCAAGCCCCATGGCTGAAGGAGGGTATACCGTTACCGCCGTTGCCCAAGACCCAGCAGGTAATGAGACGACTGCCACTGAAACAAACGGTAGCGTAGACACTACCGCGCCGACGATCAATTTAGATGCACAAGGCACAGGTAACGATACCACGCCAACGATCACCGGTAGCACCGATTTAAGCGCAGGTAGTTCAGTGACCATAACCGTCACCGACAGCGCGGGAGCAGAACAGACATTTACGGCTATTGTCGATAGCCTTGGTAATTTTAGCGCCGCCGTGCCCAATGCAATGGCAGACGGAAACTTCGATGTTACTGCTACCGCCACTGATGCTGCTGGAAATTCAGCGTCTGATACTACCAGCGGAATTATCAATACAGCCGTGCCAAACCTAACCTTGGACTCGCTTGGCACAGGAAACGACACAACACCGACCATTTCCGGTACTACAGATATTGCGCCAGGCAGCACCGTATCCATCAGCGTTACCGATAGTGCAGGAAACACCCAAACATTTGACGCCATTGTTCAAGCTAATGGCACCTTCTCTGTAGATGTGCCAGCAGCCTTATCTGAAGGTAATTATTCAGTCACCGCAAGTGCAACAGATGGCGCGGGTAATACGGCAACCGCAAACGAAAATGGCGGTGTTATCGATACTACTGCGCCAGGTGCGCCTACTGTTGATGCAAGCAACGGTACCGAAATTACCGGCACAGCCGAAGCAGGAGCCATCGTAAACGTAGACGTTGACGGTGATGGCACACCTGATTTCACAGTGATTGCTGATGGCGATGGTAACTGGTCAGTAACACCCACAACACCGCTAGCGGATGGCGTGGTTGTCACGGCAACAGCTACCGATGAAGCAGGCAATACGAGTAGCCCGGCGTCTGATACGGTAGACGCTGTTGCGCCAATCGTTGCCTTTGACGACCTAACGACTAACGACACCACGCCTGCACTTACCGGTTCGGTGGACGACCCAACCGCCATTGTGGTCATTACCATTAACGGTACGGACTATACCGCGACAAACAATGGTGATGGCAGCTGGACACTGGCTGACGATATCGTTGCCGCGCTGGCTGAAGGTAGCTATACCGCTACGGTTACTGCCACTGATGCCGATGGTAACACCGGAACTAACTCTGGTACTGTGGTGATTGATACCACTGCTCCGGCAGCGCCTACTGTCGATGCAGGTAACGGCACTGAAATTACTGGTACCGCTGAAGCAGGCGCAACTGTAAACGTGGACGTGGATGGCGACGGCACGCCAGACTTCACCGTCATTGCTGATGGCGATGGAAATTGGTCAATAACACCCACTACACCGCTAGCCGATGGCGTGGTCGTTACGGCAACAGCGGTTGATGAAGCTGGCAATGTCAGTGCACAAGCGTCAGATACAGTAGATGCTGTTGCGCCAGTCGTTGCAATCAATGACTTAACCACTAATGACGCTACACCAGAGCTAACCGGAACGGTTGACGATCCAAGCGCTATCGTAGTAGTGACCATTGATGGCGTGGACTACACCGCAACTAACAATGGCGATGGAAGCTGGACCCTGGCTGACGATGCAGTGGCTGCACTTGCAGATGGTAGCTATACCGCTACCGTTACTGCCACGGATGCCGATGGCAATGTAGGTTCAAATTCAGGAACGGTAGTGATTGATACTACACCACCTGCCATACCTACTGTGGATGCGGGCAACGGTACCGAAATTACCGGTACCGCTGAAGCAGGCGCAACCGTAAATGTAGACGTGGATGGCGACGGCACACCCGATTTCACCGTCATTGCTGATGGCGACGGTAATTGGAGTATTACGCCTGATACACCGCTTGCCGATGGCGTAATTGTGACCGTAACGGCAACTGACGCAGCGGGTAACATTAGCAACCCAGTCTCAGACACGGTTGACGCGGCTGCACCAGTAGTTGCCTTCAACGATTTAACAACAAATGATACAACGCCGGCACTTACTGGTTCGGTCGATGACCCCACAGCCACGGTGGTTGTTACCATCAATGGTGCCGACTATACCGCCACTAATAACGGTGATGGCACGTGGACACTGGCTGACGATGCTGTGGCGGGTCTTGCTGAAGGTAGTTATACCGCAACGGTGACTGCAACAGACCCAGAAGGTAATGTGGGTACGAATACTGGTACAGTGGTTATTGATACCACAGCACCAGCAGCGCCTACCGTGGAAGCGGGCAACGGCACTGAAATTACCGGCACAGCCGAAGCGGGCGCTACGGTAAATGTGGATGTAGACGGAGACGGCACGCCAGATTTCACCGTCATCGCTGATGGTGACGGCAATTGGAGCGTAACGCCAGATACACAATTAGCAGATGGAGTTGTAGTAACGGCAACGGCTACCGATGAAGCGGGTAACACCAGTGGGCCTGCATCTGACACGGTAGACGCCGTGGCACCTGTCGTAACCATCAATGATGTAACGACCAACGACACTACGCCTGCACTAACGGGTACGGTTGATGACCCAACGGCTACTGTAGTAGTCACCATTGACGGCAACGACTATACCGCTACCAATAACGGTGACGGTACGTGGACGCTGGCCGATGACGTAGTCGCTACACTCGCCGAAGGTAGTTACCCAACATCTGTTACTGCAACTGACGATGCGGGTAATACCGATACCGACACTGGTACTGTAGTAATTGATACCACCGCGCCTACCGTTGCAATAAACGATCTGACTACCAACGACACCACGCCTGAGCTTACCGGTACGGTGAACGACCCCAATGCGGTTGTGGTGGTAACGATTGATGGCAACGACTATACCGCTACCAATAACGGTGACGGTACATGGACACTGGCTGACAACGTCGTCGCAACGCTTGCAGAAGGCAGCTACCCTACATCGGTAAGCGCGACAGACGCTGCTGGCAACACGGTAACCAATACAGGTACAGTGGTAATTGATACCACAGCGCCTACCGTTGCAATAAACGATCTAACCACCAACGACACCACGCCTGAGCTTACCGGTACGGTAAACGACCACAATGCGGTTGTGGTGGTAACGATTGACGGTAATGATTACACCGCTACCAATAACGGTGACGGCACATGGACACTGGCTGATAACATAGTCGCCACGCTCGCTGAAGGCAGCTATCCAACATCGGTAAGCGCGACAGACGCCGCGGGGAATACTGTCACCAACACGGGTACAGTGGTTATTGATACCACCGCGCCTACGGTTGCAATAAACAATCTTACCACCAACGACACCACGCCTGAGCTTACCGGTACGGTGAACGCCCCCAATGCGGTTGTGGTGGTAACGGTTGACGGCAACGACTATACCGCTACCAACAATGGTGACGGCACTTGGACGTTAGCTGATAACGCAGTTGCTACACTCGCTGAAGGTAGCTACCCCACTTCTGTTACTGCAACAGACGCCGCGGGCAACACGGTAACCAATACCGGCACGGTGGTTATTGATACCACCGCGCCTACCGTTGCAATAAACGATCTAACCACCAACGACACCACGCCAGAGCTTACCGGTTCGGTAAACGATCCCAATGCAGTTGTGGTGGTAACGATTGACGGCAATGATTACACCGCTACCAACAATGGTGATGGCACGTGGACGTTAGCTGATAACGTAGTCGCTACGCTCGCTGAAGGCAGCTATCCAACATCGGTAAGCGCGACAGACGCCGCGGGCAATACGGTGACCAACACAGGTACAGTGGTTATTGATACCACCGCGCCTACCGTTGCAATAAACGATCTAACCACCAACGATACTACGCCTGAGCTTACCGGTACGGTGAACGACCCGAATGCGGTTGTGGTGGTGACCATCGACGGTAATGACTATACCGCTACCAACAATGGTGACGGCACGTGGACGTTAGCTGACAATATCGTCGCACTGCTTGCTGAAGGAAATTATACGGCTGTGGTTACCGCCACAGATGCGGTAGGCAATGTTGCTACTGACACAAGTACAGTTGTTATCGATACAAGTATTGATGAGAACAATAATGGTCAGACAGTTACGTTCGATAGTATCTCAAATGACTCCGGGGTGGCTGGAGACTTTATTACTAGCGATAGCACGCTAATCTTTAATGGAACGGTTGACCTTGGTGACAATACTACCCTAACCGTTACCGTTGATGGCACGTCCTATACCTTTGGCACTGACCCTGAACTTACCATTGATGGCAGCGGTAATTGGAGCCTTGATTTAACAGGCACACCGCTACCAGCAGGTACCTACGCGGTGGTGGCAACAGTCACCGACGAAGCAGGTAACTCGGCGAGCACGGCAAGCCAAAATGTTGTCGTACAGGCTCTCGATGCGATAAACGACGGTAACGCTATTAATATGGGCGAACCTGTAGTTACTGTTAACCCACCGGAAACCACCAGCGACGTGCAGGTGATTGGCTTAGCTGAATCTACAGGTGGCGTGGATGCAAGCGCCTCCTTTACGGTATCACCTGATAATGTGGGTGAAGTGCTCATAGAAGTCGAGCAAGTTGCACTTGTTGCTGTTGCCGATGCCTACATAGTCGAGGTATACGACGAAAGTGGCCAGCTGGTCTATCAAGGGGTCAGTGCTAGCTCACAACTTACGGATGTCGGCGGACTTGAAATATTCAATGTCTCAGGGGATGAAACGATCTCTTTCTCGCTAGCAGGTCTAGCAGCAGGCACTTATAGCGTAGTTGTTCGCAACGACGAAAACTTGTTGGAAGACTTGTTAGATAACGACAACAGCAACGATATTGATCTTGATGAACTTGGCACAGCGGGTGTGGTCCTTGGACCTGAAAACCAGGATGTCGTGCTTAATACGGTCGAAACAACACTGAACGGCGGTATCTTAAGTATTCCGTTAGGCACTGTAGGCACCCAGGTAAGAGGTATTTTAGAAACCATTTTAGATACCACTACTGTGATCGGTGCAGGAGACCTCGTAGGTGCAATTACGGGCCCACTTACCGATCTAGGATTACTTGGCTTCTTAGACGATATCGCTGCTGTTCTTGCAGACGTATTACTCAGCAATACATTAACCGTATTGCAGGATACTGACATTACCACCACATTGACAGAGTACACTTACACCGGCGAAATGGTTGCCCAAGGTAACCTAATCGACGGCGATTTAGGTGGCGTGGGTGCCGATACCATTTTAGACGGTGCTCAAGTGACGCTGGTTACTAACGCGTCTGGTGACAGTGTTGTGGTTCCTGCTTCAGGTACGGTTACTATTCAAGGTAACTATGGCGTATTGGAAATTGCTGCAGATGGTACCTACACCTATACCGCCGACGGCGATCGCAATTCTATTGGCCAAAATGAAGTGTTTAACTACACGTTATCTGACGGTGAAACCTCTGATATTGCATCGCTTACCATTACTATTTCGGGAAGTGACTTCCCGCCAGTTGTTGCACAAAACGACAGTAATGATATGGAGCTAGGCGCACAGACTGCTATCGTTAATGCGCCTGTTACCGACAGTGATTTACAAGTCATTGGTTTAGCAGAAGGATCGCCTGCTGCTGGCTCCCCAACTGCAAGTACAACCCTCACGGTTGACCCTGGGTTCTTCGGAGAAATAGTGGTTGAAGTTAGCCAAGAGGCTCTCGTTGCCGTTGCCGATGCTTATATCATTGAAATTGTGGACTCAAGTGGCAATGTTGTCGCTACAGCAATGACTCCTGATAACCCATTAATTGGAGATGTCGCTGGCGTCAATCTTATAGGGCTAACAGGTAACGATACACTGGTTGCTAAATTCTCTGGCCTACCAGCTGGCGACTATACGGTTGTTGTGCGCAATGATGAGAGCGCCCTAGAGAGTCTGTTTGACCAAAACAGCGACAGTTCAATTACGTTGACGGAATTGGGTAGCGGTGGCGTTGCTCTTGGTGAAGAAAACCAGGACGTTGTGCTAACTGCTGTAGAAGATGCGTTAAATGGTACGAACGCAAGTGTACTTAATGGACTTAGTTTGGGAACCGTTGTTCGGACACTTATTCTCGAACCCGCCCTAAGTACAGCTGATTCTATTGGTGCTGCCGACCTTGTAAGCAGGATCACCACAGGCCTCAATGAATTTGGGCTAGCCGCGTTTGTGGACGCAGCCCTTGACGCCGTCGCAGACGCATTGTTAAGCAATACGCTTACCTTATTACAGCAAACGGACGTTACTTCAACGCTAACCGAATATGCATTTGAGGGTAGCACCACCACTTCCGGTAATGTTATTGATGCTGCGAATACGGGCGATGTCAGCGATAGTATTGCCCAAGGTGGTGTGGTAACTCAGGTCACTCACACTAACGGCGAGTCGGTTACAGTGCTTGGTAGCGGCGCGGGTGGCGTGACTATTTCGGGTGACTTTGGCGATCTGACCATATATGAAGATGGTAGCTACACCTACGTAGCCAACGGAGTTCGCGACGGATTAGGTGACACTGATAGCTTCAGCTATACCATTTCAGATGGAACCAATACGTCTACTGCAAACTTAAACTTTAATTTGTCTGGACAAGGTGTATCTGCTGACTCGGCACGTGCTGAATTGACCTACGACTTTGTTTCAGAAGCTGGTCCGACAGAGTTAGATGCGTTAACGCACTCTTATTTGCTGGGATTGGGCGGGAGCTTTACTGATACAAGCAGTACGTTCGCCGTCACTGCAAATACTACACAGGACATCACGTTAAACGTTGATAACGGCAGCCTACTGTCACTTGTTTCAAGCCTTACTGTTACCGTAGAAAAGTTTGAAAACGGCGCGTGGGAAGCGTACAGGGTTTTCCCTAATGGCGAGTTGATTAGCTTATTAGGCATTGATGGCGATACCGTGCTTACCGTCAACGGATTAACTGAAGGTTTGTACCGTCTGTCTATGAGCGGGACAACTGGCGTTGGCGTAGCCGGAAGTATTAGTGTAGACCTGTCTTCTACCATCAACTATCTTGACCAGTTTGAGGTGGATGGCGTGCAAACGGCCACCGGTAATTTATTTGAAAACGACGTGCTGTTCGGTCCTACTTACGATGTAACCGTATCAACTGACGGCGTCATCTTCCAAGACGCTACTGGGGGGATAACGTTAATCGGTGAATATGGCACGTTGCAAATTGACGAAACGGGTGCATACACTTACACCCCAGACAGCTCGTTAGCCGTATTTGGTGGAACCTTAACGGATACTTTTACTTACCGTATTGAATATCCAGACGGTACTATTGAACAAGCAGAATTTAACGTGTTTATTACGGCGTCGGGTGAAGGTGTACCAGAGGTAGTGACGACCACTTCATCTGAATCAGTAAGTGCTTCTGACAGCGGCGACACTGTCGTCACTGATGAACCTACAGCGCCTGATGTGATCGATTTAACAAGTCAAACGCTACAAACCGTTGAACTTAGCGCTGACACTCAACTGGTAACACCAGAAAGCGAGCCGACCGCTCCATTAATGAGTCCAGAGCCAGTAGAGAGTACGCCGGATATTATTAAGTTACCAGAAGACGAAGTGAGCACCACTGACACCACCGTAGGTGATGGTTTTGGCGGAGGTGACACCATCGACTTATCAGGTACTACGTTAGACACGGTTGATATCGGCAACCCTATTTCAACTACTCCAGAAGAAACGAGTCCGCTTTCTCCTGAGGTGTCAACGCCTGAAAGCACGTTGCCTGATGACACCATCACGCTTCCTGAGGAAGGGGATATTGTTACCACCGGGCCGGTTACGGAATTGATGGTAGATGTGGTAGATATTGATCTTCCTCCAGAGGATTTAATACTCCCCTCTACTGAGCCAACTTCGCCTGACTCTGGTAGCGAGAGTGCTTCCACTTCCAGTTCAAGCGACTTAGTAGGTGATACGTCTAAGGAAAGTGGAAGTGATGTAAGTGTGACGTCTCCAACGGAGTCAGAAGTACTGAAAACCGCAATTGATAAACTACCGCCAACGGATATTTAACCCGTTAATTACCTAAGAAAGAGCCCTCGTCTTCACGGGGGCTTTTTATATCTAGTACAAATATACCAACCAGTTATTGTCTTTCTTTTCAATCTTTTAAAGGCTTGGTAACCACTGCACATTGTTGATTAATCTGAGGGTTCCGTATTTTTTGGAACTACGTATAATAAAGAATCTTACGCATTAGGTCCCCATAGTTTAATGGATAAAACAAGGCCCTCCTAAGGCTTAGATGTTGGTTCGATTCCAGCTGGGGACGCCATTAATTGCGCGATATTTCTGCTTTCCTAGTAAAGATGCTTATACAGCGCTTTGTCTGCTAATTTGAGCAATTCATTATACTTTGGTTGTAATTTAGCCAATTTAGGTAATACTCTTCAAAACAGGAGAGCATTATGACCTTCGATTCCCCCCCACTTAATGACGCTGATAGTCGTACCGAAACGGTAGAGGATAGCCCATTTTCTGAAGAAGAATGGGATGTCATCGAAGCTTTATCTGAACCCGGAGCTATCTTCTAAAGGGTGATTTTTAAAAATTAATCCCCATTTCGCTAAGACAGTTCTTTGGTAGTTTAGCGTTTCATAAGACCCCAATGTCACCGAGTTGCTAAGTACCATAGATCAACTGGACTTAAATAGCGTATAAAAGATGATGTAGTAGCTAGTACGGGGACGAATATGAGCCAATTTGAAAACGACGATATCGATTCGTTTTTTGCTGAAATGCAAGATGTAAAACCTATCGCTTCAGATGATAAGGCTTTGTTACACGATCCTGAAAAGGCGCTCGCAGAAAAGCAGAAACGTGCCGCCAGGCAGATGAGCACCCGCGAAAAGCTTGCTAATCCACTGAGTATGGAAGGCGTTAAGCCGGTCCCACCTGATGAGTTTATTTGTTTTCAGCAGCCTGGTATACAAGATGGCGTATTTAAAAAACTTCGCCTTGGAAAATACCCTTTAGAGGCCAACATAACACTTTCAGGAAAAACCTTAGAGCAAAGCCGAGACCTGATTTATAACACCATTAAATCTAGTCACGAAAGAGGAGTTCGTGCTCTGCTCATAAAACATGGAACAGGTGAAAATAGCAAACCCTTTCCCGCGTTGAAAAAAAGTTATGTTAACCACTGGCTAAGAGAACTAGACGAAGTCATTGCCTACCATACGGCTCAACCGATGCACGGAGGCTTTGGTGCTACATATGTGCTTTTGAAAAAGCATCCGCAGCAGAAATTAATTAACAGAGAAAAAAATAAGAAAGGATAAAATGGGAGGCAAGAACTCGTTGAGTCAGCTTTGCTTTTTTGGGCTTGTCTTTAGGTATAGCTTTTAGGCTTTTCTCATAAAGCGCTATATGCTGAACGTTTTTATTGTCCCCTAATGATTAACGCCCGTATCAAGCAACTTGATACGGGCGTTAGAATTTTTCTTTCAGACTACTTAACTGAAGACTGCACACTTAGCGTTGTTGGAGCTTCGGCAGATTTCGCAGATGTGCTAAAAACAGCAGTTACGAACATCAGCACTACAGCTACAGCCACTCCGGTTAAGCCAAACCCTTTTGAAGAACGATTCATCGGTCGTCTCTTATTATTAAGCCAGCTGGCACATGCCTTTCACTGGTACAACCCTAACTCAACTCCTGTAACCTAATTGCATTCCTTGCTTGCACTACAATAGATCAGTGACAAACTGATGACAAGGGCAAAAATCAGATTTTTGACGCTTTGCCAAAGGTTTGACGTCATTCTAAAGTATGAACATTTATTAAACGGTATAAATCAGGCAAAAAAACAGGGGTCAGCCCCTGTTTTTCTGAATAGCCAATTTATTTAGCCAACGAATTTACGAGCATTTCTGAAGATACGCATCCACGCACCGTCTTCTTGCCAATCGTCTGGACGCCAAGAGTTTGCTACCGCTCTAAATACACGTTCAGGGTGCGGCATCATGATGGTGCTGCGTCCGTCTAGTGAAGTTAGACCTGTGATCCCCTGTGGAGAGCCATTAGGGTTCGCCGGGTATTGCATGGTTGGCTTGCCGTAGTTATCTACGTAACGCATCGCCACCTGCGCGCCTACTTGTAATAGCGCGTTGTCATTAGCAAATTCAGCCTGACCTTCACCGTGCGACACCGCAATAGGCATACGCGAACCTGCCATGCCATCAAGCAGCACAGAGTTAGACTCCATAACCTCAACCATAGCAACACGAGCTTCAAATCGCGCCGACTGGTTGGTCACGAAATGTGGCCAATGCTCAGTACCTGGAATCAGTGATTTAAGGTTCGATAGCATCTGACAGCCGTTACACACACCTAAGCTGAACGTATCGTTACGGTTGAAGAAGCCTTCAAACTGGTCGCGAGCTATACTGTTGAACAATATAGATTTCGCCCAACCTTCACCTGCGCCCAGCACGTCACCGTAAGAGAAACCGCCACAAGCAGCTAGACCCGCAAACTGTTCAAGGGTAATGCGACCCGCCAACACGTCACTCATGTGTACATCGATAGCATCAAAGCCTGCACGGGTAAATGCAGCCGCCATTTCTAGATGCGAGTTTACGCCCTGCTCTCTTAATATCGCAACTTTGGGCTTAACGCCTTTGGCAATATATGGCGCTGCTACGTCATCGTTTACATCATAAGACAACGCAGCATGCAAACCTGGGTCGGCAGCATCTTGCTTTGCAGCGTGTTCTTGTTCAGCACACTCAGGGTTATCACGAAGTTTCTGCATTTCATACGTAGTTTGTGCCCACGTCGTACGCATTGATACGCGGCTATCTGCAAGTACAGCAACGCCGTTGCGACTAAACTCAATCATGTCTGTGCTATTAAGCGTACCGATATCGTGAGTCAATTCAGTTAAACCGAATTCAGTCAGTACTGCGTTAACAGCATCCATATCGCTTTCAAGCACTTGGATGACGCCACCTAGTTCTTCATTGAACAATACGGCAATGTCGTTTCCAACAAGGCTATCAAGGTTAATGCTTACGCCTGTTTTACCGGCAAAGGCCATTTCAGCAACGGTGGTAAACAGGCCACCGTCTGAACGGTCGTGATAAGCACATACCAAACCTTTCTCGATAAGCGCCTGCATAGCGTCGAAGAAGGCTTTAAGGCGAGTTGCAGAAACCACATCTGCGGGGCTATCACCAAGCTGAGTATAGACTTGTGCCAGGCAGCTCGCGCCCAAGCGATTTTTACCTTCGCCCAAATCGAGTAGTAACAAGCGGCTTGCGCCTTTGTCTGTACGTAGCTGTGGCGTTAGGGTTTTGCGAATATCTTTTACTGCGCCAAAGGCTGAAATAACGAGTGATAGCGGAGAAGTCACCGCTTTATCTTCACCGTTTTCATTCCATGCCGTTTTCATCGACATAGAGTCTTTACCCACAGGAATGGTTAGACCTAGCTCTGGGCAAAGCTCCTCACCCACAGCTTTAACCGCTTCATAAAGACCCGCATCTTCACCTGGGTGTCCAGCTGCTGCCATCCAGTTTGCAGACAGTTTAATGCGCTTAATATCGCCGATGTTTGCTGCGGCAATATTGGTTAACGCTTCACCCACAGCAAGACGTGCAGACGCGCCGTGCGATAGTAACGCAACAGGCGTACGCTCACCCATCGACATCGCTTCACCGTGGTAGGTGTCAAACGCTGTTGCAGTAACCGCCACATCTGCCACTGGCACCTGCCATGGGCCTACCATTTGATCACGACTAACAAGGCCGGTAACCGAGCGGTCGCCAATAGTGATAAGGAAGGTTTTCTCTGCCACAGTAGGCAAAGATAAAATGCGATTTGCTGCATCACTTAAGGTAATGCCTGCCTCGTCTAGTGCTGGCGAGCTTACCTTGGTCGAGCTTACGTCGCGGTGCATTTTAGGCGGTTTGCCTAAAAGTACATCAAGAGGCATATCGATAGGTTTGTTGTCAAACTGGCTATCGTTCAGGTTGAGGTGCTGCTCGGCAGTGGCTTCACCAACCACAGCAAACGGCGCGCGTTCGCGGGCACAAATTGCTTCGAACACTGACATATTTTCTGGCGCGACAGATAAAACATAGCGTTCTTGGGATTCGTTACACCATAGCTCCAGCGGCGTCATGCCTGGCTCGTCAGACAATACTTTTCTAAGCTCAAAGTTACCGCCACGGCCACCGTCATTAACCAGCTCAGGCAGTGCATTTGAAAGACCACCTGCGCCCACATCGTGGATAAACTGGATAGGGTTGTTATCCCCTAACTGCCAACATGCATCAATCACTTCCTGACAGCGACGCTCCATTTCAGGGTTGTCTCGCTGTACTGAAGCAAAATCTAAGTCTTCGTTTGACTGGCCAGATGCCATTGATGAGGCTGCACCGCCGCCAAGCCCAATGTTCATTGCAGGGCCGCCAAGCACAATAAGCTTAGCGCCTACCGTGATTTCGCCTTTTTCAATATGCTCGCGACGAATATTACCTAAACCACCAGCTAACATAATAGGTTTGTGATAGCCGCGCACTTCAACACCGTTGAAGCTATTTACTTCTTGCTCAAAGGTACGGAAATAACCCAGTAGCGCAGGACGACCAAACTCGTTGTTAAACGCAGCGCCACCTAGTGGACCTTCAAGCATAATATCAAGGGCGCTTACAATACGCTGTGGCTTGCCGTATTCAAATTCCCACGGCTGCTCAGCACCAGGAATACGTAAGTTAGATACGGTAAAACCAACCAAACCCGCTTTAGGTTTTGAACCACGACCAGTAGCACCTTCATCACGGATTTCACCACCAGAGCCAGTTGCCGCACCTGGGAAAGGTGAAATTGCCGTTGGGTGGTTATGGGTTTCTACCTTCATCAAAATATCAATATTTTCATGATGGTATTCGTATTGGTGTGACTGAGGGTTCGGGAAGAAACGACCAGCTTGCCATCCTTCCATTACCGCTGCGTTGTCTTTGTAAGCTGAATACACGTGATCAGGTAACAACTCGTAGGTGTTTTTGATCATTTTAAACAGCGACTTTTCTTGGTCCTCGCCGTCAATGGTCCAGCTAGCGTTAAAAATTTTGTGACGACAGTGTTCAGAGTTTGCTTGCGCAAACATGTAAAGTTCAACGTCAGTCGGGTTTCTGCCTAGCTTCGTAAAGCTATCAAACAGGTAGTCAATCTCATCATCAGCTAAAGCAAGGCCTAACGACACATTTGCATTAACTAGCGCGTCTTTGCCTTCGCCTAATACATCTACACTGGTAAAAGTATTAGCTTCGGTGTGAGCAAATAACACCGCCGCATCTTCAGTGTTCGTAAACACTGACTCTGTCATTCTGTCGTGTAAGAAGCTGGCAACAAGCGCAAAGTCATCTTCGCTCAGAGCGTTGTCTGTTTCGATATAAAACGCGCATCCACGCTCTATGCGATTAATACTTTTTAAACTACAGTTGTGAGCGATGTCGGTGGCTTTAGAAGACCAGGGAGAGATAGTGCCGGGGCGAGGAGTGATGAGGAAGAAGGTTCCAGAAGGGGTTTGTGCTTGCCTCGCGGGGCCGTAAGTGAGCAGCTTCTCGAGTATCTCTATTTGCTGCTTAGACAAGTCACCTTGGGAATCGACTAGGTGAACATATTCGCTATATAGGTTTTTAACCCTAACGCCGGATTGACCCAGCTTTGCAATCAGTTTAGTTTGGTTAAACTCTGATAGTGCAGGAGCGCCTCGAAGGACCAACATATTGATTTACCTGGTTTGTTAGAAACAACGACCACCAATGCGACGCGTTGCCTCTTGGATTGATGAGTATTTCGGCGCGGATTATAGAGTAATTATGCGCAGTAAGTAACCTCATAACGCGCTTACATGAACTTTTTTTTAAACTTAAATAGTTTAATGACAACAAGTAAAGGTCTATGCAGTCACAAGACTATAAAAAACGATTAAAACTACAATTAATAATCATATTATCTGTTGCTGTTATGAGCTGTGGCGTTCCTACAGTCCCCACTGCCTTGTCTTCATTACTGGAACGGGAGTCTATCCGCGTTGGAACGGTTTATGGCGCTGGTACTTTTTATAATGGTGCGGAAGGCCCACAGGGGTTTGAATATGAATTATTAGCTGGGTTTGCCGATTACCTTGGTGTGACGCTCGATCTGTACCCTTTTTACAGCTATGAAGTCATGCTGGAACAATTAGAAGAAGGTAATTTGGATATTGTCGCTACTGGCGATGCGGTTACACCTTCACTTAAGAATAGGTTCGCTTACGGCCCCGCTTATCAACACGTTCAGCAAGAGCTTGTATTTCAGGCTGGTACGTCAAGGCCTAGAGACTTATTAGAACTCGATGCCCCTATTGTTACGGTTGCAGGTAGTAGCCAAGCTCACCTGCTGTCTAGTTTGTTAGAGAGCTTAGGCGACAAAGCTAGTGATAGTGAAGCTGTTGAAATAAAAACCCAGCTTGTTACCACCGAAGATTCTGACTCTGAAGAACTGTTGCAACAAGTTGCCAATGGCGACATTGCTTACACAGTGGCAGACAGCAACCGCCTAGCTCTACAGCGTAGACGTTACCCTAATTTAGCCGTGGCAAAGACCCTTAACGAAGATATGCCTATGGCGTGGGCGTTGCCTTTGCATCAAGACGACTCTGTTAAAGCAGCATTGATTGAGTATTTCGGCACCGTGCATCAATCTGGCTGGTTTACGGTATTAGAAGACAAATATTTTGGTCACATTAGACAATTTGATTACGTTGACAGTCGCGCATTTAACTATGCGGCCGAGTCTACGCTAGCCCAGTACAAGTCACTATTTCAGCAGTACGCGGGCGATCTAGACTGGCGACTGTTAGCCGCTATGAGTTATCAGGAAAGTCATTGGGATAGTGATGCTATTTCAAGAACTGGGGTTCGTGGCCTTATGATGCTTACCATGGATACGGCGAGCGATTGGAATGTGGATGACAGAACCGACCCAGAGCAAAGTATTCGCGGAGGATCCCGTTATTTCGCCAGTTTGCTAAATCGCATCCCGGCAAGAATTAGCGAGCCAGATAGAACTTGGATGGCTATGGCATCGTATAATATCGGTATGGGCCATTTGGAAGACGCCCGCATTCTTACCGAGCAACAGGGGGGCAACCCAGATTTGTGGGTAGATGTGAAACGTCGCTTGCCACAACTAAGACAAAAGAAATACTATCGCACCACCCGTTACGGATATGCGCGAGGCGATGAAGCCTTGCAATACGTAGAAAATATTCGTCGTTACTATGACAGCCTAGTGTGGTTGGACGAACAAGGGAAAATTTAGAGTAACTCGTCTTTCACTGTCTTGAAAATTGTCATTTCGATGTCATCTTTGTACCGTACCCTTAGAAACAGTTAGCCAAATGCTGGCTCACTTTCTCAAAGACAAAAAAGAGCACTCAACGTGAATACGTGTCTACGACAGAAAAAAGAGAAAGGAGAATAAATGAAAAAAAATCGTTTTATGAAAAAAGGAATAAAATTGAAAAACAATAACAGACGCAGACTGATGCTTAAGCGTTGTCACCAAAAAGTACTTCAGCGCCGTAAGCTATTTGTCACCAGCGATATGTTCACTCAGTTAACCCGTACACCTAGCTAAATATCTATAAAGCTTTAGGGGTCACTGATTAAACCTGCAAGCGATAAATCAATTAGGCGAATTACTCTACTAAGCACATCTTCAAGCGGTACCATAAAACACTAGTTTGAAGCATCCCCCTCTAGCAGTTTTTTCGCCTTTTTGGCAGCCTTGATTTCCTTCCTACGCTTACGAAAAAAATCTGACAATTTGCTAGCACACTCTTCAGCTAACACGCCAGATACTATCTCAAGTTGATGATTCAACGCCGGATGCTGCAACAAGTTCATTACCGAACCCGCAGCGCCAGTCTTCGCATCCTTTGCGCCAAACACCACTCGCTTTACTCGTGCATGGACCAACATGCCCGCACACATAGAACAGGGCTCTAAAGTGACATACAGGGTAGCGTCAATAAGACGGTAGTTTTGCACTTTGGAAGCGGCCTCTTTAACGGCTCGCAGTTCTGCATGGGCAGAGGGGTCGTTATCTGTTATCGGGGTATTGAAGCCTTCGCCAATAAGCTCACCGTTTAACACCACACAAGCACCGACCGGTACCTCACCAATCGACTCAGCCTTATCGGCAAGCGTTAACGCATGCCTCATCCACATGACGTCTTCTTCAGTGGTGCTCTGCTCCATTGAAAATTCACTTAGCGGCTCTTGCTCGGCCGCTTTTTCTGGGGTTTGCTTATTTGCAAGGTCAAAGCTCGATGTTGAAAGGTTGCTATTTTGGTCACTCATTCGTCAATTTTGCTACTTTACTTGGTGAAATTAGTTAACAATTATTTTGTGTTGACCTAAGTAAACATCCTAACTCTTTAGAAAGTAATGACTTTTGTCACTTGGCAACTTAATTGCAAACTCTCATTATAACACTGCTGAAGTGATGGACTTACCTGGTTACATTTTTTACTGAAAACCAAGTTAGATAACCGCTATAGTACCGTAAACTAGGCAGTAATTTTACCAATAAGTATTTGACTAAATACTGGGTGAATTAGGTAATAGGCCACATTTTCACCTACACTCTTTTAAAGCCATTTGTGAGGGATACCACCGTGAATATGACCGCGATTGCAATAGTAGCCATTTGTGCTTGGGCATTAGTTTCCATTGTCGATAGTGCAAAAGACAAAAGCAAAAAGAAATTGAACAGCAAAGAAACAGATGCTTACAAAGCGGAAATTGCAGAACTTAAGGAGCGAGTTTCCGTTTTAGAGAAAATCGTGACAGACGAGCGTTACGACTTAAAAAAGCAATTTGCGGATTTGGAAAACGACCGCGTCGCTTAGCGCTCGTTTCCCCGTCGGCGCGCTAGATTAGATAACGCTACGTTTAACTGCGCGCTAGCTCCCTTCTAATAGTTTGCGTTCCGCCCGCTCTACGCGACGGGGCTTACCTGCAATTACCAGCACGTCGTGAGCTTGCAAAATAGCATCTTGGTCCGGGTCTTTTACTTCATTACCGTCGCGCCTCAAGCCTTTTATCGCTACTCGCATACGTGAGAAATCAATATCTTTGATAGCTTTGCCAATACACGATGCGTGTTCGGATAACACCACAGCATGAATAAACTCTAACTTGTCTTCTGTGCCGTAGGTGATTTCAGTTGTCTCTCCCGGGTAAAAGCCATGTAGGTGATCGTAGCGACCTTTTCGCTCCGCACGAACTCGTTTTAAAATACGTGACATTGGTACCCCTGCGTAGTGCAGCACTTGCGATACCAACATTAAGCTGCCCTCTTGTAATTCCGGCACGACTTGATTGGCGCCCGCGTTGTACAAGCTCTCAAGTTGATAATCACGTTTGGTGCGTACCATCACGTCAGTTGTATTCGTAATACTTCGGGTTTGGGTGATCACTTGCTTCGCTTTATCAACCTGGTCGAACGTTACAAGTACAAGCTTTGCGCCCTCTACATTGGCGTTGATTAATATATCTTTTTGGCTCGCATCTCCGAAGATAACTGGCTCTCCCGCATTTCGGCTTTCGTGCACTCTGACCGGGTCCATATCAATGGCAACAAAATGAATACCTTCCATTTTAAGCATGCGTGCTACTGACTGCCCCACTCGGCCAAAACCACAAATAATTACATGGTTAGTCAAGGGTTCCCCCTGACCTAAACTAGCATTGTCGTCGAACGAGATATCCTTGTTAACAATACGCCTTGCTATAGTGACGCTGTTGTTCATAAGCCATGGTGTTAATGCCATACTGATTACACCCATGCACACAATCAGCGATGATTGCTCTGACGTTAACACGCCGTGTGTGGTCGCAAGTGCCGCAATAACAAAACTAAACTCTCCAATCTGGCAAAGTTTTACCCCAGCAGACCAGCCATCTATTGCATCAGTTTTAACTAATAAAGACGCTGCCCTTACTAAGATGACTTTAACTATCATCAATGCAAAGACGCCAAAAACAATTTCAAACAAGCTGTTCCATAGCACGGTTAGCTCTAGCTGCATGCCAACCGTTACGAAGAATAAGCCCATCAAAATATCGCGAAACGGACGAATATCGGCTTCAAGTTGATATTTATACTGACTTTCTCCCAACATCATACCCGCCAAGAAAGCCCCTAGTGCCATAGACAGCCCGAAATAATAGGTAAGCCCTCCAGCCAATAGGGCTATTAAAATAGTGGTCAGAACAAACAGCTCGTCTGTTCTTGTTCTTGCGACCTCTCTAAACACCCAAGGTAGTAACCATTTACCCACTGACATGAGAAACGCAATAACAAAAACGCCTTTTAACAATGCCTCACCCAAAGCAAGTGCAATACTTACTTCTCCGGTTTGCGCTAGCAAGGGTATGGCGATAAGAAAAGGAACCACCGCTAAGTCTTGAAACAGTAAGATACTCACCGCTAATTGTGTACGCCTGTTATTAAGAATGCCCATTTCGGTTGCTTGCTTAATTACAATAGCGGTTGAGCTTAATGCCAGCGTGCCACCAATAATTATGGACGCGCTAATTGGGATCCCGAAAAACAATGGAACACAAGTAAAGACCGCAGTGGTAAATACCATTTGTCCTAGCCCTACGCCGAACACCAGTGAGCGCATAGCTAATAACTTCGGAAGCGAAAACTCCAGCCCTAACGAAAAGAGTAGAAATACAATGCCCACTTCGGCCAGTAGGTGCATTTCTTCTGGATGCGCGAACACAGATAGCAGCTGTGGGCCGGCGAGTACCCCAGCGAAAAGATAAGCCAGAATAGGAGGGAGATGGATACGTTTAAATAATGCAACTGCACAGACAGATATAAACATTAGTATCACGATATTTAAAAAACTCGTCCCCACACTACCTCCAAAAGCTAAGTAAACTTACGTTCGAAAAACAGCTACAACGGTTCACACCTATTAACGCTTTAAACTAAAGACTAATGCTACAAATTATTTATTGGCATTCAGTTTGCAAAATTACTCTACAGAAGACATTACAAATGCAGATCCGGCAAGTTTTGCCGCTGTGATCGCCATAAAACCCTCGAAAATGAGGTTATGGCCACAGAAACGTCAGGGCTTTGACACTTGTTTCTTTGCATATCAACGCATTTTGTATAGGGGCACTACTGTGGATTTTTCAACTTCAGTCTACGATAGCACACAACATAACAATTTTTATCCTGCTGAAAGCACGGGTAACTCGCTATCATTTAGTGAGCTATCAGGCTTCGTGACACAGCTGCTTTCTACGCTTGAGTTACAAGAATTAGGTGGCGTTTACTTTCAGCAGCTAAACACGTTATTGCCAATTGTCGGATTCAGCTTATCCGATTTCGATTCGCGTTGGGTGTACGGCAATGCAAAAATATCGTCAACCCTGATTGATTTACCACTGCAAGGTGCCACTTCGGTAAACGGTGATCAAGCCCATGTCTACTATTACATTAGTTCACCCTTGTCGTTATCGCAACGAGAGAGTCTATTCCAACTACATGATTTATTTGGAAAACAAGTAAGACATGCCTTGTCTTTAATGCGTGTTCAGCAAATGGCAACTAAAGACGTATTAACCAGCTTAGGTAACCGCGCGGGCTTTGAGCAGTCTATGACCAGACAGCTAGGTTGGGCGCAAAGGCACGACGACCCTTTCGCACTTTTGGTGATCGACTTAGACAACTTTAAATATGTGAATGACAATTTTGGGCATGGTGAAGGTGACAAAGTACTTGTCCATGTGGCATCGCATTTATCTAACGTCCTGCGAGACGAAGACGAAGCATTTCGCTATGGCGGCGATGAGTTTTGCTGCTTGTTAGACTGTCAGACCCAGCAACAGTTAGCATGTGCAGCCCAGCGTATTCAGATGAGTATCAATAGCTCGAGCTACTTATCTCGCTTAGGTGTATCAACCAGTCTTGGTGGCGCTATTTATCGCGATGGCGACACAATAAGCAGCCTATTTGACCGTGCTGATAACGCACTATATCGGGTGAAAAACTCTGGTAAGAACAGCTATCACGCAGCGTAGCGTCGAGACTTAAATTTATCAGGATGGCGGCAAAGCAATGCCGCTTTTGCATATTATTGCCATGGATACCATAAATAATAGTATCCAGGCTTTTCAAAAAAAGTACTTTCAGTGCTCCATAGCTTCAGTCGAGACTAAAGGTTATTTCCATATCTGGCGCTTTGGGTTGCAGATAAACACAACGGCCTTCAACAATCAGTGCGACAGGCTCATCGTTAATCAAGATTACGGGCACACCATTTCGCTCCCATCGTGGCACGCGCCATACCTTAAACCATTCTTTCAGTAACTTAGATACATTCGCATTTTCTGGCTTTACTTTAAGGTTGCGAGCATTGGTTTGCAGAGAAACGGTATCTTCTTCTCGCGCTTTTGGCACTGCAATTCGAATATGGCCTCTAAGCCAAGGAAGCGCGATATCTTGGTTGGGCGCTAATTCTAGGTTTTGCGGTACTTCATGAGTAGCGTTCACCACCCAATAAAGGTCTTGGTCAAACCGTATTACCCTGCCCCATTTAAAGTTCACTTCAGGAGTTGCGTCGTGCTTTGCCTTTAGCATTGCGAGAACTTGGTCTGTCTGTGCTTTTGACGGCGACAGCTGGCCTTGAGCTCGAAACCACGCGCGAATGACCATAGCCTGCCAAGGTAAAGACAATGTAGCGAGTTTTAGCCCGTCTAGTCTTAGTTCTGTGCGTTTACAATCTTTAAAATATTGCTGGGCTGAATCGCTAACTAATGCACTTTGCTCGGCACAAAGCTCTGCGCTGCGCCCCACGGTTTTGGTTAACTTAGGCCACCGCTCCAGCAGGTGAGGTATAATTTCGTTCCTTAAAAAGTTCCTATCAAAGCTGTTTTGCTGATTAGATTCATCCTCGACCCACTGCAACATTTCCTCTTCGGCATAAGCCACAATTTCGGCTTTCTCTAGTGCTAGCATAGGGCGCATTATCAAGGTGTCACCTCGGTACTGGACTTCTCCCATACCCGCTAAGCCTTGTGGACCAGCACCGCGTTTAAGCTGAAGCAATACGGTTTCAAGCTGATCTTCGGCATGTTGTCCTAAAAGCAATACACCGCCTATTTGGTTACACACTTCTAACAGTGCGTTGTATCTAACCTTACGCGCTTCTGCTTCCAGGCTTTTTCTCGACCCAGTATCAACATCAACTCGATACAAATGAAATGCTACGTCTTCAAGACGACACTGTAATTCGCAGTGCTTTGCCCACTGTTCGGCATTATTGCTTAATCCGTGGTTTACGTGTACAGCGTGAATAGGACCGCCGAATTGCTCGCGAAAGGCGATAGCCGCTTGTAGTAATATTGTCGAATCAACACCACCGCTGTAGGCAACCACCAAAGGCGTCTGAAGCGATAGTTGAATATCGGTAAGTGACGTAGCAATACGATTTACGATGTGTTCGATGGTGGGAGATTGTAGCGGGGTCACTGACCTTGGATACCTTCTAATTTTAACCCAAGAACTGTTGTTCTTTGATGTACCAGTTTTGGTCTAGAGGGCACACAGGCCGCAGCAAAATTGTACCGCAAAGTTCAACAGGTCCTAGAGCGCGTTTAAAAACATTAAGGGGTTGGTTACCTATGGTAAACAACCCCTTAAATACTATGAGCTAATTATCACCAGACCGTAAAGCAGCGAAATCTCACTGGCCGCTAAGGCCGACGAATTTAGCAATAACCGAACGACATTAAGCGCTGGTAACGCTCTTCCAGCAATTTGGTTTTATCTAGCTCTTTAAGTTGATTAAGCTGCTGCTTAATGACGGCCTTCAAATTAGCCGCCATGCCATTGTGATCGCGGTGCGCACCACCTAATGGCTCTTCAACAATACTGTTAATCAGGCCTAGCTCTTTAATTTGTGGCGCACTTACGCCCATCGCTTCAGCAGCGAGTGGGGCTTTTTCTGCGCTTTTCCACAGAATAGACGCACAACCTTCTGGTGAAATCACCGAGTACGTAGAATATTGAAGCATATTAACACGATCGCCAACACCAATCGCTAGTGCACCACCTGAACCACCTTCACCGATAACGGTACACACGATTGGGACGGTAAGCTCAGCCATCTCGAATAGGTTCTTCGCGATTGCCTCACTCTGGCCACGCTCTTCAGCGCCAACACCAGGATACGCTCCCGGCGTATCGATAAAGGTGATGATAGGCATGTTAAAGCGCTCGGCCATCTTCATAAGACGCAGGGCTTTACGATAACCTTCTGGTTTAGGCATACCGAAGTTACGCTTAATTTTTTCGTTGGTGTCACGCCCTTTCTGATGACCAATAATCATCACCGGCTGATCATCCAGCATTGCTGGGCCACCAACAATCGCTTTATCGTCAGCAAACGCGCGGTCGCCAGCAAGCTCGTCGAATTCGGTAAAAATACGAGGAATGTAATCTAACGTGTATGGACGCATTGGGTGACGAGCAAGTTGAGAAACTTGCCATGCGCCAAGATCAGAAAAGATCTTTTTAGTCAGCTCTGCGCTTTTACCGCGAAGCTTATTGATTTCTTCTTCAATACCAACGTCAAACTCGCCACCTTGATTCACCAACCTAAGCTCTTCAATTTTTGCTTCTAGTTCGGCTATTGGCTGTTCAAAGTCCAAAAACTGTATACTCATTTCATGTCCTATTCGTACTACGCTCGTCTATGCAAACGCGAGATGTCCAATCTATCGAACTCTTACCCTTAATGGTAGAGAATTGAAACGGCTTTGTCTCCCAAACATTGTTTGAGATCGTGCAAAAGTTGGTCTTCAGGGGTAACGTACCATCTTGCACCACACGCTAGGGTTACTTCAGCGTCTGGATGGGTTACCGCTAACTGAACAGGACAACTTCCACCGTTAAATGCCTGCAGGATAGATTGCATCTGACTCATTTTCTTCGGTTCAAGCAGCTGGGTATCAATATTAAGTGCCAGCGCTCTCGCGTTTTTCTCTCGTGCCTGAACAATGTCCATTACATCACGGGCGGTGATTGTATTGCCCCCAGAGAAATCATCAAAGCTGACCTGTCCCTTTATAAGCAATATTCTGTCAGTTTCTAACACACTTTCGAACTGTTCGTACATATCGGGGAAGAAACGTACGTCTATTCTGGCACTCTTATCATCCAGTGTCACTATGGCCCAGCGACGACCCCGCTTGTTCGTCATAACACGCACACCAAGCACCAATCCTACTGCGCTGGCCATTTGGTCCTTGTTCGTTGGTTTTAAATCAACTAAACGCCCGTCGGTGTAGTAACGCAGTTCTTCCGCGTACTGATTGATGGGGTGACCGGTTAAGTACAAGCCCAAGGTATCTTTTTCACCTTCTAGCCATACTTTCTCAGGCCATTCAGGGACGTCAGCAAACGCTTGCTTCACGTCTTCTGGCTCGGTAGTCAGTAACCCGAACATGTCTGACTGACCAAAAGACTCGGCTTTTGCGTGCTGTCCAGCGGCGGCAAGGGCTTCGGGTAAACTCGCCATAAGACTAGCGCGATGCGGACCTAAGTTATCCATTGCCCCCGCTAATACTAGCTTTTCAAGTACCCGTTTGTTTACGCGTTTAATGTCTATCTTGGCGCAGAAATCAAAAAGATCTTTAAATGCCCCTTGGGTCTCCCGCGCTTCAATAATCGCCTCAATCGGGCCTTCACCTACCCCTTTAATCGCACCGATACCGTAAACAATGCGACCTTCGCTATCGACGGTAAATTTGTATTTACCCGCATTTAAATCTGGCGGCAGTATTTCGATGCCCATGCGCTCACATTCATCGACAAGCGTCACGATTTTATCGGTGTTATCCATATCTGCCGACATTACCGCAGCCATGAATTCCGCAGGATAATGCACTTTCAGCCACAGGGTTTGGTAAGACACCAACGCGTAAGCAGCAGAGTGAGATTTGTTAAACCCGTAACCCGCGAACTTTTCTACCAAGTCGAAGATTTTCATCGCTAGATCTGGGTCAATATTATTGCCCTTCGCACCCTCAGCGAACGTGCCGCGCTGCTTGGCCATTTCTTCTGGCTTTTTCTTACCCATAGCACGACGAAGCAAGTCAGCGCCGCCCAGCGAGTAGCCCGCCATTTCCTGGGCTATCTGCATTACCTGTTCCTGATACAAGATAATGCCATAGGTAGGCTCTAGAATTTCTTTCAAGCACTCGTGCTGATATTCAGCATCGGGGTAGGAAATTTCTTCACGTCCGTGCTTACGATCAATAAAGTTATCTACCATGCCTGATTGCAGCGGGCCCGGACGGAACAGGGCCACCAGTGCGATAATATCTTCGAAGCAGTCAGGTTTAAGGCGCTTAATTAGTTCTTTCATACCGCGAGATTCCAGCTGGAATACCGCAGTTGTCTCGGCGTTTTGAAGGGTTCTGAAACTCTTAGGATCTTCAAGCGGAATGGCGCTGATATCTACATCAACGTTTTTCCCTTCTTTGATCATATCTATTGCCCACTGAATAATAGTCAGCGTACGAAGACCTAAGAAGTCGAATTTTACCAAGCCCGCCGTTTCAACGTCGTTTTTGTCGAACTGGGTTACGGGGTTTTTACCTTCGTCATCACAATACAAAGGCGAGAAATCAGTAATTGTGGTTGGCGCAATAACAACACCACCGGCGTGCTTACCGGCATTTCGGGTAACCCCTTCAAGTATTCGCGCCATATCGATAAGGTCTTTCACCTCCTCATCGCTTTCATACACTTCTGGTAGCTGTGGCTCAGCTTTAAACGCCTTCTCTAGCGTCATGCCAGGGTCAGGTGGAATCAGCTTCGAGATTCTGTCTACAAAGCCGTAAGGGTGACCAAGCACGCGGCCAACATCACGCACTACCGCTTTTGCCGCCATTGTTCCAAACGTAATGATTTGCGATACCGCCTGACGTCCGTAAAGCTCAGCAACGTGGTCGATTACCTCGTCTCGTCTATCCATACAGAAGTCGACGTCGAAGTCGGGCATGGATACACGCTCTGGGTTCAAGAAACGTTCGAATAGCAAGTCGAATTCAAGCGGGTCTAGGTCGGTAATTTTTAGGGCATAAGCCACCAGTGAACCCGCACCAGAACCCCGCCCTGGCCCTACCGGAATTCCGTTATCCTTACTCCACTGAATGAACTCCATTACAATAAGGAAGTAGCCTGGGAAACCCATTTGGTTGATAACTTCAAGCTCAATGCGAAGTCGGTCATCGTACTCTAACCGTTTCGCTTTGCGCACTTCTTCATCGGGAAATAGAAATTCTAGACGTTCTTCCAACCCCTCTTCAGACACCTTAACCAAGAAGTCTTCGGTGGTCATGCCGCCGGTTGGAAATTGCGGTAAGAAGTACTCGTTTAACCGTACGGTAACGTTACAGCGCTTGGCAATTTCAACCGTATTTTCTATGGCTTCAGGAATATCGCTAAATAACTCCACCATTTCCTCTGCAGTGCGCAGATATTGCTGGTCGCTGTATCGTTTAGGTCGGCGGTTATCATCAAGCGTGTAGCCATCGTGAATACATACTCGAATTTCGTGAGCATCAAAACCTTCCCGGTCTATGAAGCACACTTCATTGGTGGCTACCACGGGTAAATCACGCTGCTCAGCAAGCTCCACGGCAAGGTGTAAGTAATCCTCTTCACCCTGTCTGCCGGTTCGAATAAGCTCTAAATAGAAACGGTCAGGAAAATGTGTTTGATAAAACTCAAGGGCACTATCGAGAATTTTGGCGTTGTTTTTCATTAAACCCACACCAACGTCACCGTGCTGTGCGCCTGACAACACAATCACACCTTCACTATGCTCTGCTAACCATTCTTGATCGATAACCGCACGGTGTGCCAAGTGTCCACGAAGGTAGGCCTTGGAGATAAGAATAGTAATATTCTTATATCCCTCATTGTTCATTGCAATAAGGGTTAGTCTGAAAGGCTCATCGCCAAAGACTTCATTGGTAACCCAAAAATCGGTACCAATGATGGGTTTTATACCTAAGTTATGTGCTTCTGAATAAAATTTTACCAAGCCACACATATTCATTTGGTCGGTGATCGCCACGGCAGGCATGCCAAGCGCGGCCACTTTACCCAGAATAGGCTTAACCTTATTCAGGCCGTCCATCATCGAAAAGTCGCTGTGAACACGTAAATGAATAAATGGCGATGACATGATGTTATTTCTCTTCGAGTAGCGCTTTTACAGGTTTAAAACTTTTTCGATAGCAATCTAAGATGCCATATTCAGCGATGGCTTCAAAGTGTGCTTTTGTGGGGTAACCTTTGTGCCCGGCAAAGTTATATTGCGGGTAGGCCTCGTGAAGCGAAATCATATCGTTGTCTCGCTCTACTTTGGCAATGATGGACGCAGCGGAAATTTCTGCGTGCAGGCTATCGCCTTTCACTACCGCTTCAGACTCAAAATTCCAAGCAGGAACGCGGTTGCCGTCTACGCGTACAAAGTCAGGTTTTACTGGCAAACCTTCCACTGCGCGGATCATTGCGAGCATGGTAGCGTGCAGTATATTGAGCTTGTCTATTTCTTCTGGGCTCGCTCTGCCGATATTCCAGTAGAGTGCTTTTTCACGAATTTCTTGGGCAAGCGCTACGCGCTTTTTTTCACTCAGTTTCTTAGAGTCGGTTAGCCCTTCAATGGGGTTTTCAGGGTCGAGAATGACCGCGGCAGTGACCACATCACCTACTAACGGGCCGCGACCCACTTCATCAACGCCGGCAATTAACTTATGCAAACAATTCCTCCACGACAGCTTTTGCTGCTGTTTTATCAGCATTGCATTTTAGCGTATGGTGGAGGTCGGTGAAACGGGAAATCAGGGCAGAATTATCACTTTCGAAAAAGTTAAGTAACTGATTGCTCATATTCTCTGCGTTTACCTCTTCTTGAAGTAATTCAGGAATAATTGCCTCATCAGCCAATAAGTTTGGCAAAGTGAAAAACGGCGCTTTGTACAAGCGCTGCATAATTTTATACGTGAGCGGTGACAGTTTGTAGGCAGCTACCATAGGGCGCTTGCACAGCATCGCTTCTAAGGTAGCCGTGCCTGATGCGAGCAAGATAACATCGCTAGCTATCATCGCATCCCGCGATGTGCCTTGGGTTACCTGAATGGGTAAACGTTCCTCTGCATTATCAGCTTCAAGCAAAATCGCTTTTATTTGCGCAAGCCGATGCTCGTTAGCGGCAGGAATTAGAAATTGAATGTCGCTGCGTTTAGCATGAATAGCTTCTATGGTCTCAAGAAAAACTGGAAGTAGTGTATCCACTTCGCCGCGTCGCGAGCCGGGAAGTACTGCCAGTACGGGAGCATTACCATCTATACCTAATGCGTCTCGTGATGCGCGTTGATCCGGCACAATGGCTATAGCATCAGCCATTGTATGCCCTACGAAGGTGTAGGGAACATTGTATTTGTCGTAAACCTGCTGCTCAAAAGGAAATAAACCTAATACGCGATTAGCTGCTTTCGCTATTTTATGTATGCGCTTTTCACGCCACGCCCATACAGTAGGACTTACATAGTGCATGGTTTTGATGCCGCGGGCTTTAAGTGCTTTTTCTACTCTTAAGTTAAAATCAGGCGCATCTATACCCACAAAAATATCGGGTGGGTTTTGCTCGAAGTGTGCGAGCAGCTGCTTTTTAACTTTTAAGATGGCAGGTAGATGGGAAAGGACTTCAACAAGTCCCATAACTGACAAGGTTTCCATATCGAACAGACTATGAAAACCCGCGTTTATCATATTTGGACCGCCAATACCTTCGATAACCGCATCGGGATATTGGCGTTTTAACTCTGCAACCATTCCGGCGGCAAGGACGTCACCAGAGGGCTCTCCGGCAACCATGCCGATACGAATTGGTTTAGACATAATTAGCGAATAATGCCTCGCTTGGAGTCCTGTAAGAACTTCACCATAAGTGCTACACCGGGGAATTCCTGTGCAGGCTCGGCAAGCTTTTCAATGGCTTCGTCTACTGTGTTACCTTCGCGGTATATCGCTTTATAAGCGCGCTTAATAGCCATTACTTCTTCTTTGCTAAAACCACGGCGCTTAAGTCCTTCAGAGTTAATTCCCTGTGGAATATTCTTTTGGCCGCTGACCATAACAAAAGGAGGCACATCGCGCAGGATAATACCGCCAGCACCCAAGAACGAATGCGCACCAATCTTACAGAATTGGTGAATACCTGCAGCACCACCAACGATCACGTGGTCGTCCATGTGGACATGACCAGCAATCGCAACACTGTTTGCAATAATGATGTCGTTGCCAAGAACACAATCATGGGCCACATGAGAGTTGGCCATAAATAAACAGCGAGAACCGATTATAGTAATGCTGTTGTCTTGAATAGTGCCTCGGTGAACGGTTACCCCTTCCCTAAACTCATTATTATCACCAATAACAAGCTCAGTAGGTTCACCCGCATATTTTTTATCTTGGCAGTCTTCACCTATTGAAGAAAACTGATAAAACTTATTGTTTTTACCGATACGCGTTGGGCCGCGTACCACCACATGTGATTTCAGAATACAGCCATCGCCTATGGTGACGTTGTCGTCAACCACGCAAAATGGGCCAATGGTGACATTTTCACCAATCGTTGCACTTTCTGAAATTACCGCAGTAGGATGGATCACGTTACGCTATCTCTCTCATCGCACACATAAACTCTGCAACACAAGCGATGTCGCCATCGACGCTTGCAGTACCTTTAAATTTCCAAATCCCTCTGCGCTCTTTTACTAGAGCAACATCAAACTCAAGCCTGTCACCTGGAACGACAGGACGCTTAAAGCGTGCGTTATCAATTCCTGCATACAAGTATAACTTATCATTGTTACCCATTGTCTTAAATCCTAGGACACCGGCAGCCTGTGCCATTGCTTCAAGAATTAATACACCTGGGAAAATTGGCTGTTCAGGGAAGTGCCCCATGAAACACGGCTCATTGATAGTGATATTTTTATAAGCCTTTACAGACTCACCCAGAACATAGTCTGTTACACGATCAACAAGTAGGAACGGATACCGATGTGGTAGTAATTCCAATATTTCCTGAATTTCGATGGTATTAAGTGAATTGGCCAAAAACTTTCTCCTGTATACAAGCATGACCTACAACTGTTTTATACCAATGTTTGTGATTGGTATTTTGGTCAAACTCGCCGTAAAAACTAAAAACGGCGGCAACCATACGCTGTTAAGCGCAAAAAACAAATCAGACCAACACCTTTGGGGAGTTGGCCTGATAAATTTTACAACTACTCGTGTAGTTGATTAGTTAGTTTTGCTTACTTGCTGAAGAACTTGCTCAGATAAGTCGTGCTCTTCTTTTGCAAACGCAACTGCACCAGCATTAAGCACTAGGTCGTAACCTTGCTTCGCTGCAACAGAGTCGATAGCTTGCTTGATAAGACCAAGAAGTTTGTTGCGCTCTTCGTTGCTACGACGTTGGATATTTTGCTGTAAAGGTTGACCCTTTTTAGCTAGCTCTTCACGTACTGACAAGATTTTTTGTTCTAGTTCTTTCTTCTCTGCATCGCTCATTGTTGCCGCGTCGCGTTGAAGACGTTCTGCATAGAACTGACCATCGCGCTGCAGTTGATTCACTTCTTCAAGCTGATCTTTAAACTCAGCCTGAATAGCGTTTTGAATTTCAGCCGCTTGAGGCATCGCTTGGAAAATACCTTGCACATCGACAACCGCAACTTTCTGCTCTGCCATTACAGATGTACTAACTAAAGCGCTACCCAACATTGCTCCTGCAACGATATGTTTAACCAACTGTTTCAAAGGGAACTCCTTTTGTGAATCTTATTATAGAGCGCACCTTAGATGCGCTCGCTTTAATGTCTTAGAAAGTTTGACCAATATTGAAAGTGAAGAATCTTGAATCGTCACCATCACGTTCTTGTATCGCTTTCGAGAAGCTGAATACCATTGGCCCCATTGGTGAAACCCACTGGACCGATATACCTGCCGAGCTACGATACAGGCTCCAGTCAGAATAGTCCAATAGCTCGCCGTTTTGAGATGGATCTATGTCAAACTGACGGTAATAGTCATAGTCGAACTCAGTATCCCATACGTTACCCACATCCACAAACAAACTTGTACGAACTGAGTTATCCATTTCTTCTTCAACAAATGGCGTAGGTACAATAAGCTCGATACCACCCAGAGCCATCGCGTTACCACCTAGGCTTCGTCTCGACCAAGACAGCAGTGCATCAGATGGATCGCCCGGGAACACTTCGCCATCTGGGCCAGTGATGCTTCCAGAGTTACCTAAGAATATACCGCGAGGACCGACTGTATTGTTCTCGAAACCACGTAGTGAGTCAGAACCACCCGCAGTGAAGTTCTCTGTGAACGGTAGAATTTGCTCGTTGCCGTTTATGTCACCATATCCATTACCGTAACCAAGGCGCACGCGCGCTAGGAAAGACCAGCGCTGATTGCGAGATAATGGAAAGTACCATTTACCATCAAATACTGACTTGAAGTAGTTAACATCTGAGTTCGGTGTAGTAATACTAAGTGAAGCACGCTGAGAAGAACCCGCCGTTGGGAATAGACCACGGTTAAGTGTACTTCTGCTCCAGCTGACACTTGCTAAGTAGCTATCGTACTTAATGGCTGCATCTGGATCTTCACCATTAGTGAACTGATTGTAGAACTGTTCGGTTTGCTCGTAATAAGTACGGTTAAAGAGCTCGACGTTACTGTAGGTCAAGCCAAAGTTGATACGGTTGAATTCGTTAATTGGGTAACCAATGTTCGCACCAATTGACCAACGTTTAGAGTTATACTGGATAACGTTAAAGTCAGAACCGTCGAATTCACTGTAGCCTATGCTTCCACCTAAGCTGATACCATCAATGGTAAAGTAAGGGTCGTTATAGGTGATTTGCGCACTACGCTGATAAGAAACCGTACTAAGGTTCAGGCCAACACGCTTACCTGTACCTAAGAAGTTATCTTGCTGGATACCCGCTTGTAAACTTAGCTTCGTTCTATCACCGTAACCGATACCGGCGTTAAACGAGCCCGAAGGCTGTTCTTTGACGTTAAAGTTAACGTCTACTTTATCTTCCGACCCCGGAATACGTATGGTTTCAAACTCAACTTCTTCCATATAGGTAAGTCGAGAAAGCTGGTTCTTAGAAGACTCCAGTAAGTTATTCGACAGCCACGTGCCTTCCATCTGGCTTACGTTCTGACGTAGTACGCTATCCGCTGTTACCACGTTACCGTTAAATTTAATACGGTTGACGTATATACGCTTACCTGGGTCAACAGACAGTGTCAGCTTAACCGTTTTGTCTTCGTCATTAATTTCAGGAACCGTAGTTACTGTTGGGTAAGCGTACCCAAAGCGACCAAGATACTTACTGATAAATTCTTCTGTATACGTCACTTCTGCTTGGTTATACAACTCACCCGTTGTAAGCGGAAGCACGCGCTCGATATATTCTTCATGGCCAAGTACATCGCCCACTAATTCAACTTCAGAGATAGTGTACTGTTCACCCTCTGTCACGTTCATAGCAATGTAGATGCCTGACTTTTCAGGTGTCATTGAAACTTGGGTAGAGTCGACGTTAAAACGCAAGTAACCGCGGTTCAAGTAATGGTTACGCAGCGTTTCCATATCACCTTGCAAGGTTTGTTGCTGGTAGCGGGTTTCTGATAAGAAATCCCACCAAGGTGTGTCATACTGCAGCTCGAAAGCCTCCATCAGCTCTTCGTCTGAGAAGATTTCGTTACCAACAATATTGATTTGCTCAATCTCAGCGGCATCGCCTTCTTCGAAAAGCAACTTCAAGTCTACGCGGTTACGCGGTAACGGTGTGATGATGGCTGTTACATCAGCATTGTATTTACCAATGCTATAAAAGAAGTCTTTTAGGCCATTCTCAATAGAAGTTAGTACTGTCTTATCAAGCGGTTCACCAATGCGAACACCGTTTCCGTCCAAGCTTTCCTGTAGCTGCTCATCTTTAATATCATCGTTGCCGTCAAAAATGATATTGCTGATGGTAGGACGTTCAGAAACACGTACAACAAGCGTGTTTCCATCGCGAAGAATTTCAACATTCTCAAAGTGAGTTGAAGAGTACAACGAGCGAATAAGCTGCGTTACCCTAAATGTATTAAGCTCGTCGCCAACTTGGACGGGCAAGTAGGTTAAGGCTGCACCAAGTGCAACGCGTTGCAAACCTTCCACGCGAATGTCTTCAACGACAAATTCACTGTCTTGCGCCGCAGCGTTGGCAAAGCTAGCACTGGAAAGAATGGCTCCGGCTGCTACTAACTGTTTTAACTTCATCTATTTTTCTTTTCCTGGCCGCGTTTTGTATTAGCTGTTTTGTACTTCCTGATTTGTATCAGGTTATGCGAGCGATATCGTTAAAAATTGCGATACCCATGATCATAAACAGAAGCACGCCACCTATTCTGTAACCCCATTCCTGCACCGCTTCAGGCACAGGCTTGCCTGTGATCCACTCCACGATAAAAAACATGAGGTGACCACCGTCAAGCATGGGCAAGGGTAATAAATTTATTATGCCTAAATTTACGCTTATTAAGGCAAGAAAACTCAAAAAGTACGCAAGTCCATACCCAGCACTTGTTCCCGCACCTTGAGCAATTGAGATAGGACCACTCAAATTCTTCACCGACACGTCGCCCGTGATGAGCTTACCTATCATTTCGACACTGAGTGTCATAAGACGCCAAGTTTTATCTAGCGCCTTCCCAATAGCCTCTATAATGCCATACTGATGCGTAAACACATACCCTTCTGGCCAAGGCTCGAATGTTGGGCTTACACCTAGATACCCACTTTGCCCTTGTGGAGTATCGCGGCGCGCTATCGTGGCATCTAATGTCAGCTGTTGTCCATCCCTTTGTATTTCAAGTGAGATTTTCTCACCAGGACTTTCAACAATAACGTCAACTAAACGTTCCCACGACGACAACTTAGTGCCATTTAATGCAACGAGCTCATCGCCAGGCTTTAAGCCTGCTTGCTCAGCTGCACTCCCTTCACCTACAAACCCAACGGTTAACGTTGCATCTGGACGATAAGGGGTTAGTCCTAAGCTGCTTAAAGGAGACTCGCTATCTGGGTCAAAGTTCCAAGAACTCAGTGTAAAACTCAGTTCTTTTTCAACGTTTGCTGAATTTTTAACCGTAACACTGGCATTTTCGGCACCAATGTTTGAGACAATTTCTAAGTTAACGGCTTCCCAATCAGGCGTATTTCTACTGCCAACTTTAATAATTTCATCACCAGGTTGCACACCTGCGATAGCTGCGATGCTTTCTGGCTCAACCTGTTTTACTACTGGTTTAACCGTTTCCAGCCCCACCAGATACATTAACCACAGTGCGAAAAATGCGAAGATAAAATTAACGCCAGGGCCAGCAGCAATAACTGCCATTCGTTGTAAAACCGGTTTGTTATTAAACGCTTTGTTTGCCAATTCAGGCGGTACATCGTCAATCCGACCATCGAGCATGCGAACGTAGCCACCAAGCGGGATCATAGCGATGACATATTCAGTGCCCGACTTACTTGTCTTGCGCCAAATTGGCTTTCCAAAACCAATTGAAAAACGCTCTACTTGTACACCGCATTTACGAGCAACGTAAAAGTGCCCCCATTCATGTACAGCAACCAAAATACCTAAGGCTACAATGAATGCACCAAGGCTCCATAAAAATGCTAGCACTGGAATTTACCTCGAATAATCTCGTTAGCTTTTGCTCTTGCTAAGCTGTCTTGCTCTAGTATTTGCTGAATAGAACTTACTGAAACATAAGGCATGGCGTTAAGCGTGGCGTCGTTCACTTTTGCAATATCACAAAACTGAATCTTACCTTCTAAAAAAGCTTCAACAGCCACTTCATTTGATGCGTTCACTCGCGTTGTCGCACATTGCCCTTCTTTACAGGCATCCATAGCAAGCTTCAAATTTGGGTAACGCTCAAAACAAGGCGTTTGAAAACTGAAATTTGAGATATCTGAAAAGTCGAGTGGCGTCACGCCCGCTTCGATGCGCTCAGGATGCGCCAAACCATAGGCAATCGGGGTACGCATATCAGGGTTGCCCATTTGTGCGATGACCGAACCGTCAACATATTGCACCATAGAATGAATAATACTTTGCGGGTGAATCACCACATCAATATCATCAACCCCAGCGCCAAATAGCCAACAGGCTTCAATAAATTCCAGCCCCTTGTTCATCATGGTCGCCGAATCGATTGTAATTTTTCTGCCCATCGACCAGTTAGGGTGTGTGCTGGCTTCATCGATTGTAATTGCCGAAAAGCTATCTAGCGGCCTTTCCCTAAACGGACCACCTGAGCCCGTTAATAAAATTTTACGAATGCCTGATGCCGCCAAATTACCGTATTCATAATCGTGCGGGAGGCACTGGAATATAGCATTGTGTTCGCTGTCGATAGGAAGGATTTCAGCGCCGCTTTGGTTCGCAGCCTCGATAAATAAAGCGCCAGACATGACCAAAGCTTCTTTATTCGCAAGCAAAACCCGTTTGCCCGCCTTTACCGCCGCCAGTGTAGGCAAAAGGCCGGCTGCACCAACAATTGCAGCCATTACAGCATCAACTTCAGGCGCACTTGATACTTCTTCCAGTGCCTTGGCTCCGGAGAGAATTTCTGCATCAACACCGTACTGAGATGCTAACTCACAAGCTACTTTGTAGTTAGCGTCATCGGCAATTACCACATAGCGCGGTGCGCATTTCTGAGCCTGCTCCATAAGTAATTCAAGCTGAGAGTTACCAGTAATGGCAAATACGCGGTATTTATCTGGGTGGCGATTTATTACATCAAGTGTATTGCAACCAATGGAGCCTGTGGCCCCTAACACTGTTACTGTTTGCATTACGCCATCCAAGTTACATAGCAGAATGCGAAAACAGGGAACGCAGCCGTTAAGCTATCAATTCTGTCTAGTACACCACCGTGCCCTGGTAGAATTTTGCCACTATCTTTAATACCCGCACAGCGCTTAAGCATGCTTTCGTTTAAATCACCAAGCGCTGAAACAGCTACCGTGATACCGCCAATAGCGAGGTGGAGCCAAATACGTGAAGGCTCTACCTGATAGTGAAGGGCCGCAAAAGCAATAATAGCGAATGAAGCCGCAATACCGCCTAATAAGCCTTCTAAACTTTTACCCGGCGATACATTTGGACGTAGCTTATGGCGACCAAATTTCACGCCAACAAAGAAAGCCCCTATGTCTGCAGCCCAAACAATACCCAATACGTAAAAGATAAGTGATGCACCGTAAAACGGGTCTACATCGTGCAAGCTCGTTCGAAGCGCCACTACCGCTACCCACGTAGGTATTAGTGTAAGTGCACCGAATAGGGTTCTAACGCTGCGACTGTCTTTCCAGAATTTGGAGTATTTAGGATAGGCAAGCACCATAAACAAGGAGGCAATCCACCACAGAACGGCGATAGTTAATATAGCGCGATACAAACCATGTAACTGCCCCTGATACCAGATCGTGCTTGCATCGACAATTAATGAGAGCGCAATACATATGGCAAAAGCACTCGCCATATAGATGAGCTTTTTGGGGCGTTCACACACACCCGACATATTCGCCCATTCATAGGCGCCAATGCCGACCACGCCAGCAATGGCTATTTCAAACCAAAAAATAGGAAGAAAAAGAATAGCGTAAAGCGCCAGTGGCGCGAGGATTAATGCAGTTATTATTCGTTGTTTTAGCATAATTTGCCCTTGGCGTTCGTTACCAGGGCTAGCCTGATAATTGCCTGTATGGTGTTAACCATCGGCTGTGACTACTTGTTCACCGGTTAGACCAAAGCGACGTTGGCGAACATTAAAATCGTCTACGGCTAGTTGAAACACGTCTTCGTTAAAGTCGGGCCATAGTACGTCAGTAAAGTACAATTCAGCATAGGCACACTGCCAGAGCAAGAAATTGCTAATACGGTGCTCGCCACCTGTGCGAATGAGAAGGTCTAACTCAGGAAGGTTAGCCGTTGAAATATGCGCGTTAAGTGCGTCTTCAGAGATGTTTTCAACATCAAGTTCACCGCTTTTCACTTGCGTTGCAAGTTGCTTAGCCGCGTTTACAATGTCCCATCTACCGCCATAATTTGCGGCGATATTTAAGACTAAATCTTTGTTGTCTTTGGTCATGTCTTCAGCTTTGCGAATTTTTTCGACTAGCTTAGCGTCAAACGCTTCAACATCACCAATAACCTGCAAACGTACACCATTTTTGTGTAACCGTTTTGCTTCACTATTGAGGACAAGATTGAACAGCTCCATCAAGACACTGACTTCTTCCTCAGGACGCTTCCAGTTTTCACTTGAAAACGCGAATAGCGTAAGTGATTCAATGCCGTTTTGACGTGCAAAGCGCACAACAGAACGCACAGACTCTACCCCGGCTTTGTGGCCGAAAGTACGAATTTTCCCTTTCTTTTGCGCCCATCGACCATTGCCATCCATAATGATTGCAACGTGCTTCGGGCCAGCAGTCACTGCCGGCGCCTCAGCTTTCGTCGATTTGGCTGCGCTTAAACGCTTTCCAATCATAATACTTACTTATACTTCCATTAGTTCTTTTTCTTTGTCAGCAAGCATGCTGTCAACTTTCTTAATGAAATCGTTAGTAATAGATTGAATGTTCTCTTCAGCTGCACGGCTTTCATCTTCACTGATCTCTTTTTCTTTAAGAAGATCTTTGATGTCACCGTTAGCGTCGCGACGGATGTTGCGGATAGCTACACGACCACCTTCTGCTTCGTTGCGAACAACGCGAATAAGGTCTTTACGACGCTCTTCCGTTAGAGGAGGTAAAGGAATACGAATTGAACCACCTGCACTCATTGGGTTTAAACCTAGGTCAGACTGCATAATGGCCTTTTCTACCGCTTGAATGGCGCTTTTATCAAACACAGTTAACGCTAGAGTACGGCTGTCTTCTGCAACTACGTTAGCCACTTGCTTTAGCGGCGTGTCTACGCCGTAATAAGGTACCATGATGCCATCTAGAAGGCTTGGATGCGCACGACCAGTGCGGATTTTGCTGAATTGGCCCTTTAGAGAAACTAGGCTTTTTTCCATGCGCTCTTGCGCATCTAATTCAATTTCATCAATCACGATTTGTATCCTATTGTTCTTAATTAATCGTTGTCAGCGTGGCGAATAACAGTACCTTCTTTTTCGCCCATCACAACACGTTTTAGGCAACCTGGCTTATTCATGTTGAATACGCGAATTGGCAAGCTGTGATCGCGCGCCAAAGTAAACGCTGACAAGTCCATCACTTTAAGTTCTTTTTCTAGTACTTCTTGGTAAGTCAGTTCTTCATACAGCGTAGCTTCTGGGTTTTTAACCGGATCATCACTATATACACCATCCACTTTGGTCGCTTTTAATACCGCATCGGCTTCAATTTCGATGCCGCGTAAGCAAGCCGCTGAGTCTGTAGTGAAGAAAGGATTGCCCGTACCCGCAGAGAAGATAACAACGCGGCCTGACTTAAGAAGGCTAATGGCTTCGGCCCAGTTGTATGCATCGCACACGCCATTAAGTGGGATAGCTGACATCATACGAGCATTTACAAATGCACGATGAAGCGCGTCGCGCATGGCTAAGCCATTCATTACGGTAGCTAACATTCCCATGTGATCGCCAACAACGCGGTTCATTCCCGCTTTTGCTAAGCCTTCGCCACGGAACAAGTTACCACCACCGATAACAAGACCAACTTGAACACCAAGTTCAACCAGCTCTTTAATCTCTTGTGCCATTCTATCTAGCACTTTAGGGTCTATGCCAAAGCCTTCCGCCCCCATTAGGGCTTCACCACTAAGCTTTAACAAAATGCGTCGGTATGCTGATTTTGGTGTGATACTCATAGTTTGAATTGTCCTCGTAAACCCGTTTTGTCCTATGTCTTTCGTTAAATCACTGGTGTAAAAAACATAGGACAAAGCGCTTTCGTTTGTCAGGCAGGCGCGTACGTATTTCGCCTAGCTTCACACTTACGCATTACATTGGCAACACTAAAGATGTTCAGCTATAAAAAAGCACCTCCTAAGAGGTGCTTTGTAGTTTATCTAACTATTGCTTAATGCAAAAGATAAACACTCAATTATTTCTTAGCAGCAGCCATTTGAGCAGCTACTTCAGCAGCGAAGTCTTCAGTCTTCTTCTCGATACCTTCACCAACTTCGAAACGTACGAAGTTGATTACGTCTGCGCTGTTGTTCTTAAGAAGCTCAGCAACAGAGATTGAAGGATCTTTAACGAAAGGCTGACCAGTCAAGCTCACTTCGCCAGTGAACTTCTTCATGCGGCCTGCAACCATTTTCTCAGCGATATCAGCCGGCTTACCAGACTGGATAGCGATTTCGATTTGGATTTCTTTCTCTTTCTCAACAACTTCTGCTGGAACGTTTTCAGGCTTAACGAACTGCGGGCTTGCAGCTGCAACGTGCATTGCAACGTCTTTCGCTAGCTCTTCGTCACCGCCAGTAAGGATAGAGATAACACCAATACGGCCGCCGTGTACATACGCGCCTAGTGTATCGCCTTCAACGTTGATAACGCGACGAGGAGAGATGTTTTCGCCGATTTTAGCAACAAGTGCATCACGCGCTTCGCTAACTTTAACGCCGTTCATGTCTGCGTCGTTAAGCGCTTCGATGTCGTTGATGTTGTTAGCAGCTGCTACTTCTAGAAGCTCGTTACCAAATTTAAGGAAACCTTCGTCACGTGCTACGAAGTCAGTTTCACAGTTAAGTTCAAGCATAGTCGCGCGACCTGCTTCAACCTTAGTAAGGATTACACCTTCAGCTGCGATACGGCCTGCTTTTTTAGCCGCTTTCGCTTGGCCTGATTTACGCATGTTTTCAATGGCTAACTCAATGTCACCATCCGTTTCAACCAGGGCTTTTTTACAATCCAGCATACCTGCGCCAGTACGTTCGCGCAGTTCTTTAACTAGTGCTGCAGTCACTGCCATTTTTCAATTCCTCAGCATTAAATATAAATTCGTTAGGTAAAAGGGGCGATGTCGCCCCTCTCAATACGTTTCGTATTGTAGTACTGCCATATTATTAAGATATGACAGTAAGCAATCAGAATTACTCTGCTGCTTCTACGAAGTCGTCTTGCTCAGCTTGTACTTCAAGGTTGCTTTCGCGACCTGAGTTGATAGCGTTTGCAGCAGCATCCAAGTAAAGTTGGATAGCGCGGATAGCATCGTCGTTACCAGGGATGATGTAATCAACACCGTCTGGGTTAGAGTTAGTATCAACAACACCAACAACAGGAATACCTAGGTTACGAGCTTCTGTTACAGCAATGTGCTCGTGATCTGCGTCGATAACAAAGATTGCGTCTGGAAGACCGCCCATATCTTTGATACCGCCAAGGCTGTTTTCAAGCTTGTCCATTTCGCGCTGAAGCATAAGTGCTTCTTTCTTAGTTAGCTTTTCAAACGTACCGTCTTGGCTTTGCTGCTCAAGATCTTTAAGACGCTTGATTGACTGACGTACTGTTTTCCAGTTAGTCAGCATACCACCTAACCAACGCTTGTTTACGTAGTACTGGTCGCACTTAAGAGCAGCATCTTTAACTGCTTCGCCAGCTGCGCGCTTAGTACCAACGAAAAGGATTTTACCTTTCTTAGACGCAACACCTGAAAGGTAGTTAAGTGCGTTGTTGAAAAGTGGAACCGTTTTTTCAAGGTTGATGATATGAACTTTGTTACGAGCGCCGAAGATGAAAGGCTTCATCTTTGGGTTCCAGTAACGAGTTTGGTGACCGAAATGCACACCTGCTTTCAGCATGTCACGCATAGAAACATTAGCCATTTTATTTTCCTCTTGGGGTTAGGCCTCCATATACCCCTTGTATCGATTCAGACCAACCTAAGTTGAACTGAACACCCCGATACGAAGTGTCGGTATATGTGTGTTTTAATAAAATAAATTTACCCTCTAAAACGGTGCCAAATACACATGGCAAAATGAGCTTTCCGTCAGGGCGCGCGCTTTATACCACAATCCCACCTTAGCCTCAAGTTTTGAGGGTAAAAAGCGACAATTTGAAGTATTTAAATTAAAGAAAGTATAGAACCTTTGATAAGGTCGCTTTACACCTCTGACTTTAGCAAATAAAAACCAGCAATATCATCACCTTACTAAGAATGACCTGAATAGTGTTATAATGCGTAAGTAATCAAAATTCTTCATCAAACTAGTTTCAAACGATTTGAGAGGCGCTGTGACAGCTATTATCAAAACCCCAGAAGAAATCGAAAAAATGCGCGTAGCCGGTAAACTGGCAGCCGAAGTGCTTACTATGATAGGGCCTTACGTAAAGAAAGGCGTTACCACTGATGAGCTAAATACTATTTGCCACGACTACATCGTAAATGAGCAAAAAGCGGTACCCGCGCCTTTAAATTACGGCCATCCGCCTTTTCCTAAATCTATCTGCACGTCAGTAAACCACTGTATTTGCCACGGTATTCCTTCTGATAAGAAACTGAAAGACGGCGACATCATTAATATCGACGTCACAGTTATTAAAGATGGCTATCATGGCGATACGTCAAAGATGTTTGTGGTGGGTAAGCCTTCTATCCTTGCAGAGCGCCTAATTCGCGTTACCCAAGAATGCTTATATAAAGCTATTGAGCAAGTGAAACCGGGCATGCGCCTTGGCGATATCGGTCATATTTGTCAAACCCACGCAGAAGCGCATAACTATTCAATAGTTCGTGAATACTGCGGCCACGGTATTGGCGCTAGTTTCCACGAAGAACCACAAATTGTTCACTACGGTAAGCCAGGTACGGGTGATGTGTTAGAGCCAGGTATGTGCTTTACCATCGAGCCTATGGTAAACGCAGGCAAGCGCTACTCAAAAGTGCTGCCAGACCAATGGACTGTGGTAACTAAAGACAGAAGTTTAAGTGCTCAATGGGAGCACACCCTATTGGTCACTGAAACTGGCGTTGAGATTCTTACGCTTCGCGAGGAAGAAACCTTGGAACGCGTCATTTCTCACGGGTAAATCGACTTCGCCAATATTGGTAACGTCTTAATTTTGCGCGTTATTAATTGCTATTTGTAAAATAAAGTCCAATGGATTTTCATAAAGCGGCTGTTGAGTAAACGGCCGCTTTTTTACATCGTTCGCAAGCTTCAGTCCGAACTCTCAAATCTCGACAGTATGCCCTCTGCTCCCCTTTCGTTTATTGCGCTACACACCTATAACAAAAAACCATAAATATTCACAATTCAACCTAACTTATGCATTAATTTGCTACTGCGCACCGCTACCAATTCATGCTATTGTTCTTAGCGTCTAAAAAGAAGTCTATTTCAAAGGTGTATTTTGACGCTGCAATCACTGATAAAGAATATCGACACAATCAGCTCTGTTGACGAAATTCCCGCCATTAAGTCGTGCGTGGAAGCCAGTTATGCCTGGATAACAGAGTCCTTCGACGCTACACCGGTTAATCAACTCGTTACGGGGCGCGCCCAATTCGTCGATGCGTTACTTTGTCATCTTTGGCAGCTATATGGTTTAGATACTGTTGACGAATTATCGCTTTGCGCCGTTGGCGGTTATGGTCGTGGTCACTTACAACCTCACTCAGACATCGATTTACTGATTGTTAGCAGAAAGAAGCTTAAGCCGGATGTGCAAGAAAAAATTGGCATGTTCATCACCCTTTTATGGGATATCAAATTAGATGTTGGCCAATCAGTTCGCACTATTAAAGAAACGGTTAAGCTAGCAAAAGACGATATTACGATTGCAACCAATTTAGTTGAAAGCCGATTACTTTGTGGAAGCGAAGCCACCTTTGATAAATTGTGGGACGAAGTTAACGGTCGAAATTCATGGTCGAGCAAAGCGTTTTTCTCAGCCAAGTATGACGAGCAGAAAAAACGCCACGCCAAATTCAACGGTACCGCTTATAACCTTGAACCTAACATCAAAGAAAACCCGGGGTGTTTGCGAGATATTCAGTCTATTGGCTGGGTCGCGAAAAAGCATTTTAAAGAATACGACGGCTGGAACTTAGTTGGCCACGGCTACTTTACCGAGCAAGAGCACAGTGAGTTAATTGCCTGTCGCATGCACCTTTGGAAAATGCGCTGTGCACTGCATCTGATTGCAGGCAGAAGCGAAAACCGACTGCTGTTTGATTACCAACCTGACGTCGCAAAAATGATGGGATATGGTGAAGAAGGCAAATCATCTGTCGAGAAAATGATGCGGGACTTTTTCCGCACCGTGGCGCGGGTGTCTGAGCTAAACCAAATGCTGCTTCAACGCTTCAAGTACGACATGCTGAATCAAAGTGTTCAGAAAAGCGTGATCATAAACGAAGATTTCGAACTGCTCGATAATATGATTTCGCCACGACACGAAACCGTATTTTCCTCACCCGAAGCTATCTTAGATTTTCTGCATTTGGTGGCTAACACACCAGAAGTACAAGGCCTCAGCACGATTTGTATTCGTCAGCTGCGCAACGCTCACCGCGCTTTTGAAGCAGAATACTATGTAGAGCGCCCGCTGTGCCGTGAAAAATTCATGCACTTAATGAAACAGCCTGAGTTCTTTGATTTTGCATGGGACATCATGCATCAGTACGGCATCTTACAAGCTTATCTTCCTGAATGGGATGCTATTGTAGGCATGATGCAGTTCGACCTGTTTCACGCCTATACGGTAGACGAGCACACTCACCGGCTAGTGAAGCATGTAAACTACTTTTTCTCGAAAGCGAATAAAGATTTCCCGCGCTGCGGCAGAATTTGTAGAAATCTCGACAAACCAGAAGTGCTTTATATCGCGGCTATTTTCCACGATATTGCCAAAGGAAGAAACGGCGACCATTCCACGTTGGGTGCCCAGGATGTGGCAAAGTTTTGTCAGCAGCACAATGTTCCTGGCGACGATGCTGAAATGATAGCTTGGCTAGTGGAAAATCACTTATTGATGTCAGTCGTGGCCCAACGCCGCGACATTTATGACCCTGACGTTATAAGCGAGTTTGCGGGCGCAGTTAGAAGTCATAACCACCTCAACTTGCTTTATACGCTGACCCTTGCTGATATTCGCGCCACCAATGACAACCTTTGGAACGATTGGAAAGCGTCTTTGCTTCGCGAATTATATTTGATGACGCAAAAGGCGTTGGACAACGGTCTTCAATGCCAAGTGACGCTTAACGAGCGAGTAACCACTCACAAACATCAGGCAAGACAGATATTACAGGAGCGTGCCATTGACCCCGTTGCCATAGACGCGCTGTGGGCCCGCCTTGACGACGACTATTTTGTTCGGTTTAAGCCCACGCAAATTGCATGGCATACCGATGAAATTATTAAAGCTCAGAACGAATGGCTTACGCCAGAGCACAATGGCCTTTTAGTTAAGGCAAATGATAACAGTGCAAAAGGTGGCACAGAGGTATTTGTTTACGGTAAAGATAGAAAAGCGTTGTTTGCGCAGGTCGCTTCAGTGCTGGACAGTCGCAATTGTTCGATTCACGACGCACACGTTACCGTAACCAGAGACGGCTATGTTTTTGATAGTATGCTAATTCTGGAAAATGACGGTAGTCGTATAAGCTCAGAGTCTCGCATTACGTCTATTGAGAATGCCATTACTGCCCAACTTGAAAAGCCAGGTCGCTCGCACGAGAATAAGCGCAAGTTGCCTCGACAAATGAAACAACTAGACGTGCCTACCAAGGTTCGTTTTTTCAATATCAACGATGAAGCCACACTTATTGAGTTAGAAGCCCTAGACGCACCAGGCATTTTAGCTAAAATTGGTCACGCATTCGTTGATACTAATATGACGCTTAAGCTTGCGAAAATTGCCACTATTGGCGAGCGGGCCGAAGATATTTTTATCGTCAGCAATGAGGCTGGCAAAGCATTAACCCAAGAACAGCAGGTGAACCTTAAAAAGCGGATCCTGTTTAAACTCGATCAACTTGAAGATATCACAATACCATGAATGAATTGAAAGCCATTATTGAAGACGCCTTCGAAAATCGCGATAGCATTAGCCCTTCATCTGCACCTGATGAAGTAAGAGATGCAGTAGCACAAGCTATTGACCTTCTAAACACAGGTAAAGCGCGCGTTGCAGAAAAGATAGCTGGCGAATGGGTAGTACATCAATGGCTTAAAAAAGCTGTTCTACTTTTCTTCCGTCTTCACAACAACGATGTGATTGAAGGCGCTGAAAGTAAGTTTTATGACAAAGTACCGCTTAAGTACACTAACTATACTGCTGAGCAGTTTGCAGCAGATGGCGCACGTATTGTTCCACCTGCCGCGGTACGTACGGGTACTTTCGTAGGTAAGAACGCGGTTGTTATGCCTTCTTATGTAAACATTGGTGCATTTGTTGACGAAGGCACCATGGTTGATACGTGGGCAACGGTAGGCTCGTGTGCGCAAATTGGTAAGAATGTTCACTTATCAGGTGGCGTGGGCATTGGTGGCGTATTAGAACCGCTTCAAGCAAACCCTACCATTATTGAAGACAACTGCTTTATCGGCGCCCGTTCTGAAATTGTAGAAGGTGTGATTGTTGAAGAAGGCTCTGTTATTTCAATGGGCGTCTACATCGGTCAGAGCACTCGTATTTATGACCGTGAAACCGGTGAAATTCATTACGGCCGTGTACCAGCAGGTTCAGTAGTAGTGGCGGGTAACCTGCCAAGCGCCGATGGCAAATACAGCCTTTACGCCGCTATCATCGTGAAGAAAGTAGATGCGAAAACCCGCGCGAAAGTAGGTATCAACGCACTACTTCGCGGCGTAGAATAAGCAGTATTTCTGTCTTATCGCTTACGGCTCGGGTTAATTTCAATTGGCCGAGCCACATGCTAAAAGGCTCACAAATTAAAAGAGGCGCTTATGCGCCTCTTTCTTTTCGTAATCAGAATATTTCTAAGACTTAAGCCAACAGCTTATCTTTAATGGTGTTAACCCACTCTACAACGTCTTTTTCTGGCTCTAGAGTTTCAATTGCGTCAACTTCTAACATATCGGCAACTGCGTTACCTTGTAGTTCGGTCAGTAACGCATGAAACTGTTTACCAGCTCCACAGAAACTATCGCCATAGCTGCTATCGCCTAGCGCTGCTACCGCGAATGGCTTGCCAGTTAACATAGGCGATTCGTCTTTCAAATCTGAAAACACAAACTCAAGGTTTGGTGGTACATCGCCCTGTCCTGTTGTAGAGGTGATGATCAAAAGTGCATCAGCATCAGTGAAATCTGCCACCGACGGGTCGCTTTCAAGTGAGCAGTCCACGCCCTGTTCAGCTAAGTTCTCTTCCACCTGCTCAGCTACGTGTTGCGCGTTGCCGTAAACTGTACCCGCAATAATTTTCAATGTTGCCATTTTTACCTCTTAAACCAATGATCGTCGCCTTTCTCGACAGGCGGAAATTCTTACTATTTTATCAACCTAAACGCAAAACGGCGCTAATTTTTCGAGCCATAGTCGCATTTCACTGTGCATCTGTGAATTAATTGATAGCCACTTTCCAGTGACAGGATGAGAAAAGCCCATGTGAGTACAACTTAAGGCCAAATTGTTAAAATTAAAGTGCTGCTTGGCGAATTTGTTTTGTTTGCCATCGCCGTGGGTCGTGTCACCAATAATGGGATGACGAATATGTACCATGTGTCTACGAAGTTGATGTTTGCGCCCGGTACTAGGTGAAAGCTTCACTAGCGAATATCGTGCACTTTGGTATTTGCCCACAGGCTCAGGCACTTCAAATTTTGCTACTGACTGATACATAGTTGATGCAGGTTGTGGCGGCTGCTGCGGGCGCTTATGCTTGTCTGCAATTTTGTCGTAGCGGTATTTTAGGGCGTAATCGATATATCCGGTATGGTGCACAAAACCGCGAACTATAGCGTGATACGTTTTTATTACCTGCTTGTCCATCATCTGCTGCCCAAGCTTTGCAGCAATTTCTGAGCTAAAGCTAAACACCAGCACACCTGACGTGGGTCGGTCTAATCGGTGAGCTGGGTATACGTGCTGGCCTATTTGATCTCTAAGTGTCTGCACCGCAAACACAGTTTCGTGTCTATCGATCGGGCTTCTATGTACTAATAGGCCTGGCGGCTTCTCAATCGCAATGATGTGTTCATCTTGGTACAACACAGGTAAATGAAGAGCGTTAACACGACCGTCCTCACCAGCGCTTGCCTTTCCTATTATTTGCTCATCTGAATGCACAGTTAATTGGCCTTTTAAATCGTTCTTCATAGTGCGTTGTATTTGCTCACCCAATGTCTCCATTGGCAATGTTATCAATAATTTGAAGCTGAGACAGGGTGCGCTGATTCGCCGATGATAGGTATATTTGCGCTGCAGGCGTAATTTGCATAGGGGGAAGAGGTTGTTCATTCGTCAACAAGACGCGCATTTTGGGAATAAAAATAAAAGCCAACCAACTCTCAAACGCTAAACAATCGACCGCAAAAGGAACCGCACTTTCCATAGCATTTTTTAGGTCTTGTTCCGCAGGCTCTTCATTTGGCCAAATACCATCTTGATACATGTCTGTTTCTAATTGTATCAATGCTTTACTTAATGCAATGTGATGAGTGCTATTCGTTTTAATCACATCCTCTCCGCAATTCAAAAACGCTTTACTTTCGAAGCGCGCAGTATAGCAGGGGCTAAAGGTCAACATAAGTGTGCGTGTCTTATCGTTGAATTTCTTCTGCTGTGATACCATTACTCGTATTTGTTGGCGGTCACTCATAGAAGTCCCCATAGATAGATTTGCCCACTGACAAATTTTGATTAAAGCAGTATTTTGGAACGAGTTATGAGCGCTAACAGTATTAATTCTATCAGCGAGTTTTTGTTACATGCAGGCACTGAATACCAGGTTTTTGATTTAGGTCGTCGCCTTGAACCCACAGATAGTCAGACTTTTCTAGAAATAGAAAACGGCAGTGCTTACGCGCCTTACCCTCGTCAGCAGCACGCGTGGTTCGGCATCGTCTTTTGGAATAAAAATGCTTCTACTCAACACTATATTTGGTTTGTGAAACTGCCGCTTGATGAGCAAGGCTTAGTGGTTGCCGCTGCAAGGAATCATTTTCTAGAGATTATTGTTGATGCACTAGGCCAGTCTGTCGCTGAAGATACTGAAAAAGCACAAACACTGCCTGACAACCCTTATTCGTTTGTTCCCAATCAATCGCAACTTGCTCAATTTAACGCACTAGTTAAACGCACCCTAAACCAACCTTTAAGTGAAGAGGCGCAAAAAGTTGAGGCCTACATTCAAGCCCCGCAACTTGTTGATTGGCAGCATATATCCATGCAGAGCGTGGCAGACTTTGTACATAGCCTAAGCCATCACCCCAAACAAGATGTATTAGCGCAGGCGATTAAAACCAACACTTCACTTTACTCGGACGTTTTCCTTAACACTTTAATGGAAATGAGTGAAAGCGTTTCTCTGCCTGAAAATTTATTAGCGGCGTATTTGGCTGAGATAGATAAAAGTACTGACATCAATTTAGCGGCGTTAAGAGGCACGTCAGAGGGTACCTTTAACCCGACCATTAACAACAAACTACTCGAACTATTAAAAAGCGAAAAGTCGCAGAGACTTGATATTCTAAGCGTTATTGCAGCTCGTCATTTCGAGCAAATGGAGCCACTACTGCTTAGTGCCTTTCTAGAACAGGCGGCAAAAATGGACGAAAAAGAGGGTCATCAAGGTGCTTTATTCGCAGGGTTCTTTTCGGATTTAGTGCAAATCCCGAAATTACGCAGACAAGTGCTAACCCTATTGCATTCAAACGCGAACTCACAGGTTCTCGGCAACGCATTTCAACAATTGTTTGCACAAGCGAGAAAGTAAATGACGTTACTTGAGTTGGTGGTGTGGTTGGTTATTGGATTTACTGGCTATCAGTTTTGGCGCATTAGAGCCATTTCCGAGCAAACAAATACGTACCTAAGGCAATACTGCGATAAGCACAACTTACAGTTGCTTAGTGTGGCGAGAGCAAAAACACGATTTTCATTCAAATATGGTAAGCCAGACTGGCACAGCTTATTCAATTTTGAGTTTTCAAGTAATGGCGAAGACCGATATACCGGCGAAGTTGAATTGATAGGTGTAAGGGTTATGCGAACAGAAGTACCGCCCCATAGGGTATGAGCTAATATATCCAAATGCACTTAGGCTTTTAAACCACTCCAAAAATTCAAAAAAAAGGGGAACCTGTCGGCTCCCCTTTTTCCTGGAATTTTGAGTATCCTTCTCCGCGATCCTTTGCGACTAAAATCTTCCCGATTAAAATCCGTATACGCCCCTTTCCATCTACTCTCGCGCCTTCCTGTGCGAGCTACACTTCCATGCGTAGGTCCCTTTCCTTTTTTCCTAAATTACTACACATCCTACATGCAGTGTTCCTCATCCTGAGGCTGTCCTTGTCAGGCTCCGCTGACGATCCCTTCCTTCGTTCCATTTTTCGCTGCACATCCTGCTACAGCTTTGCTAATCCTTTAGCATGTCCTTCTTTCATCCTTGGTTTGCTCGTCCATGCAAACTAGAAATTCCTTGATGGCTCTCCTGCCGTTGGCTCCTTGCCTCTAGCTCCTTGCTAGCTTTAGTCCCTTTATCCCTGCAACGTCCTGTACGTGATGTCCTATCACGTCTCTCGTCCTTGAATTCCTTTATTCCCTATCAAATCCGTTTTCAACATCCGTTTAATGCAGCATCCTATCTGCTTTCCCTTCCCTTTACTCACTGCCTTGTGAGAGTCTCATCCTTAAGTTGTCCTAACTTATTCCGTTGATGATTCCTTACTCAATCCGTGACTCGTCGTGTTTCCTTGTGACATGTTTATAGTATCCCTTCCAATTATTACCGCCATATTGAATTACAAGGATTTAAGAAAGTTTTTTGTACGACTTTCGACTACTTTTTAAAATATTCAATAGAATCAAAGACTTTATACTTTAGTATAATTTTTTCTTTCAGAATTTAGGTAAGATCACTCACAGCGTTTGTAGGAAATGTCTTACAAGCGAATGAGGCAAAAATGCATTTTTGTAAATATGCTAGGAAGCGAGGGGACAACCAAGAAAGCGTTAAGAAAGTTCACCTACATCTTGAGTTACTTTGAAAGCTAAGCTAGTGACTACAAGTTTAATGAACGGTACTTTTCCTCAATGACATAGCAGTGCTGACGACATATTAGTTATAAGTATATAAGAGCGAATATCTAATCGTGCTCCGTTTACGCTTGTCTAAAGCGCGGTGAAAATTTGCAATACCTTTTCCACTATCGATTAAAAAATAAACTATTCTTATATTGACTGGGATCAATATCATTAGCGATTAAATCTTGTTAACTATTAGCAGCTGATAAGTCAAAGCTTAGGTAGTTCGGCTCACCATAATCTACTTATTATTGCGATAGGAGACTTATTATGAGTAATTTACCCATAACTAATCGTTCCAGTGACAGTAAATCAAACAGCTTCTTGTCTAGCTTCTTTGGACAAAAGGCCCTTGATAACTTCTTTCAAGATTTTTCTAGTCATTTTCCCTTTTCAAAAGAGTCCTCCGGTCTTATAGACACCAAACTAGATTTCGTTACGCCCAAGGTCGATATTGTTGAGCGTAAAAAAAGCTATGAATTGACTGCGGAATTACCGGGGTTAGAGAGTAAGGACATAAAACTATCGCTGTCAGACGACATTCTCACTATAAGCGGGGAGAAGAAGTATGAAAGTGATGAAGATAAAGAAGACAACATACACGTGATGGAACGTAGTTACGGCAGTTTTCAGCGTAGTTTCAGGTTACCTGTGAGCGTAGAGCAGGATGCTATTAACGCAAATTTTAAGAAAGGAGTACTCAAGATACTTCTTCCTAAATCGGCTAAAGCACAGGAATTACAGCGTAAGATTGAGATAACAGACTAGATACAAATAGCGCCAGGGACGGCTGAATTCGGAGCCTGATATGAATGCTGAAACAGATATTTACCAGATAATGAAAGATACCTTAGTTTTAGTCTTGGCCGGTGGCCAGGGCTCAAGGTTGAAAGAATTAACCAAAATGCGCGCTAAGCCTGTATTAGAGTTTGGGAGCCATTGTCGTATTATAGATTTTCCACTGTCGAACTGTGTTAATTCAGGCCTAAAGCAAATTGCCGTGCTGACTCAGTATAAGTCACAGTGTTTAATTCGCCATTTGATGCAGCATTGGAGCCCGTTGAACAACAGCTTTGGCGGTCGATTGGATATTTTAGCGGCATCACAACAACGGTCTGAAAGCTGGTATCAGGGAACGGCAGACGCGTGCTATCAGAACATGGGTTATATTAAGTCGGTGGCTCCGAAATACGTTTTGATTCTTTCAGGAGATCATGTCTATAACATGGACTACCGTAAACTATTAACTACCCATGTGAAGAGTAATGCTGAAATGACAGTGTCATGCATCGAGGTGCCTACTGAGTTAGCCGCGAATCAGTTGGGGGTGTTAAAGGTTGATTGCAATAGTCACATTACCGCCTTTGATGAGAAGCCCCGCGTTCCCCATGCACTGGTCGATGCTCCTGACTATTGTTTGGCTTCCATGGGTAATTATGTAGTTAACGCTGATGTATTGTTCAAATTACTCACCGAAGATGCTGGCTCGCTTAACTCTGAGCATGATTTTGGCAAAGACGTGATCCCTTCAATTATTGCTCAGCATCGAGTTTTCGCTCATCGCTTTCGTAGCCCCAATGGTGCGCAAATTCCCTATTGGCGAGATGTGGGCACCTTGGACAGCTATTGGCAAGCTCACATGGACTTGCTGAATAACTCGAGTTTATTAAACCTATCCGATCCCACGTGGCCTATTTGGGGAAGCTCTTTTTCACGGGCGCCCACCGAAATTACTAATGGTAGCCACTCGGCCTGCTGTGAACTTAAACAAGTATTGGTGGGTTCAGGCTGTAAGTTAAACAGTTGCTCTGTGAGTCAGTCAGTTTTGTCATCAAATGTTAGTATTGGCACAGGGTCAATAATTGATAAAAGCGTGTTGCTACCCGAGGTAAATGTAGGCAGTGAAGCCAGGTTAGCTAATGTGATTGTCGATAAAGGGGTAAACATCCCGCCTAACTTCGTAATTGCTGATACCGCTATAGCAAAACAACAAGGCTTCACAGTTACCCGAGAAGGTGTCATTTTAGTCACTCAAAAAGTTATCGATCGAATCAACGGCTCGTTAGCGGATATCGATAATATACAAAGATTTATGAAATCGAGTTATACCGGCCCTTTACCGGCGAGAATTGTGACTCCGAAAAGTCATGAGTACCGCGATTACGTACTGTCCGAAAGGTAAACAGTGTTTCATTTAATGCGTTCAATTCTGAACGCATTAAATTAACCTCCTTTTTAGAACCTCAGTATAGGTGCCCTGGCAACATACTAGTTTTGTTTTTTCCTAAACATTATATCGCCGTCTATATGTGACAAATGAAGTTGACTAACGATTTGATAATTGTCGTCGTTAAAGAAGTGACGATGGGAAGGCACGGTGACAAAAACCGCGATGCCTTCGCTTTTGGCGTCCTCTTCTACAACGCTGTCAATTGCACCTAATAAAATATGTCCAAGACCATGGTGCTGATAATCAGGATGTACTGCGATAAAGCTCAACATATGGAAATTGTCGGCGGGTACTAAGGCGCGTACTTTTTCTTCTTTTTCTAACATTTGCTTAGTACCAAATAATCCGGCCGTCAAAAGCATTCGCAATCTCCAATGCCAATAACGCCCTGAACCAAATGCCGCATCGGGTGCGGTTAAACACGCCACAGCGATAAGCCTGTCGTCATCAAACAGACCTATCATGGGTTGTTCTGCAACCCAGAATGCGTTGAGTTCTTCGCGAATAGCGGAACGAAGGCGGCTTTCATAGCCTTCTTTCTCTGCTTGAAAAATGTCGATGAAAAGGGGGTCGTCTACGTATGCATTGTAAAGAATAGAGGCAGCAACTTTCAGGTCATCTACAGATAAGTAGATGGCTTTAACCGTGTCTTGCAAGGGGGCTATTGCGTTATTAATCGCATCGGTATTCATCAGGGGCTCCTTGTACGCAAAGTTGTTAGTTGCAAATACCCATTCAAATAAGATGGGCAAGGTGGATGAAAATGCGGCCGCATTTAACATTGCGCCAACCACCTAACAAGCTGTTCAAACTTTAGCCTACTCGAAAACCCCTCACATGTTAACTTTTTATTAACATTTAAAAGTGAAGATTAATTCAGCTTTTATATTTAATCACTAAAATTGAAGCGTGTTTAGTGCATCAAGCTATAGGCGCTGTCACCCCAACCTACCAAATTGCCGTTTCTGAAAACTAATGGGGTGCACTCATCTTTTGTAGTTATACCGTCGCCCATTGTTTTTTGGGTACGGTAGTAAAGTACGCGATAAGTGCCGTCTTGCTTTTCGAACAATTCATTAAAGTCAGCAACACCCATTTTTCTCAGCACAGTTTCGTAGCTTGTCCCTGTCTCAAGATTCGCAATGTGTTTGCGATTATTAAACTCTCTATCTTCCCAATCGGCACCATAGTGACTATCTGACCCTCCACCTACAGATACCACACAGCCTGAAAGTAAAACTGAAGATGCTAAAGCTACAAAAAGAAGAACCGTTTTCATGTGTATTCCTTAAATTGTGTGTGTTGTTTTTATTTGATACTACGTCTACTTTGTGAACCGACACTGAATAGACATAAATACGCGAAAATAGTAACCACTGTATGCACAAGTGATAACGTAGTTTAGGACTGAATAAACAAGAATAAGGCCAAAATATAAGATACTGATATTTATATAAATTATAGTTTCACCAGTATTGAACTTTTAAAAAAAGTAGTGAGATAAGTAACTTATTAGTGAAATTGACTATACACACAAGCTACACTGCTAACTTTGACGACATTGAATCATTTCCGAATTATGAGTAATTCTAATTTACAGCAGCTCCATATTTTATGCCTTCAAATGCATAAAGAAGGTAAAACACCGTCGGTGGGGATTTTACGTGCTAGGGCTCCTTTTAAAGTATCGGTAACCGAAGCCATTGAGGCAATTAAACGATTTAACGCGCATAAACCTAAATTAGATGTGCCAAGCAAAAAAGAAGACTCGCAACAAAATTCAACTAATAGCGCGGGGCAAGTTAGTAGTCTGCAAGCACGAGTAGAGACGTTAGAAAAAGAAGTGGCAGAACTAAAACGTGTGCTAAATGAGGTAATTAGCGCAAAGTAGTAATGACTTTTGCCGGCAGGCTACTTTATGCCTGCCAGACAATGTAATTAAATAGACAGCTTACATAGTGGGCGTAAGTTGCTCCAAAAATGCCGCAAGAGACGGAGCAAGAATTTGAGAGGGCTCTTTACCTACCTGCTCGAGTGCAACTTCACCACTTTCATTGACAACCGTTAAGATAAAATCTTCTTCATCAGTCAACCCAAAGAACAACGTTGGCGCTTGCCCCAGCCTCTGCTTCATTAGCAAATGGCCAATCAAGTTCTGTTGTAGTCGCTCAAAGTCTTCGCTATTGAAAACTTGTAGAAGTTCGCAGCGACCTTGAGGGGCGGCAGCCCTTAAATTATCGCTGTAGTAACGAGTGAAGTATTCACAGTATTCTGGATTTAGCTTTAGCGATAGCGCCTCTTCAACGTTATTGAAAGACTGTGGGGGCGACTGCAGTGTTGGTGTCCATCTAACAAACTCCCCATCTTGTGCCGTCTTTTCATAGCACGGCGAGGGCCACTCGCTATCATATGCGATCTTTAACCCTTCCCCCTTGGTGTGTTCGACATAAGATGATACAAATTTATCTAATTGTGCGGAAATTGTTAGAGCCATTATGACGTTACCTGCGTATTTTTGGGGTACACTATACAACTAAACAGTTAAGTCAATACTGGGGTTGTTTCGACTATACTGCACGACATTAGTTCGCCACTGCAGTTCTCTTATTCAAACCCCACGTAGATGGATAAAAGGTTCACATGTCGACTGACAATTCACCTCAAAAAATTACTATCACTGCACCTGATGACCTCTCTTTGGGTAAACAGGTTGACTACGAATTTGAATATAACCCCGGCTTGTTGCAAGGTGTCCCGCGTAATTTAAGCCGCGACACATTGGAATTGGCTAATTCTAGTCTACCCTTCGACGGTATAGATACCTGGACTGGATACGAACTTTCTTGGCTTAATTTAAAAGGTAAGCCCAATGTTGCTATTTTAGAATGCCATGTCCCTATCACCTCAGAAAACTTAATTGAATCAAAATCATTTAAGCTCTATTTAAATAGCTTCAATCAGACAAAGTTTGCCTCGGCAGAGGAGGTACGACAGGTGCTACAGGCTGATTTATCAGCATGTGCAGGCGAGCCTGTGGAGGTAAAGCTAATTCTTCCCGATCAGTTTACCTCTTTGCAATTTAAAGAATTTGAAGGGACATTGTTAGATAATCTTGATGTAGAAATCGAACAATATTCCCCCAACACCCAGTTTTTAGCTGTGGCTAAGAGTGGTGCAGAAGTAAAAGAGACGCTTATTTCCCACTTACTTAAATCTAATTGTTTAATCACAAGTCAGCCAGATTGGGCTAGTATTCAAATTAGGTATGAAGGAAAAGCCATTGAACATGAAGGGCTTTTGAAATATCTGATTAGCTTTAGGCAACACAATGAGTTTCATGAGCAGTGTGTTGAGCGCATCTACAACGACATCATGCAACATTGTCAGCCAGATAAGTTAACGGTATGTGCTCGTTATACACGAAGAGGCGGTTTAGACATCAACCCCTTCCGTTCGAATTATGAAGCGCCTTATGCCAATCATCGTCAAGCACGTCAGTAATATTACGGTGAAGTACACCCCTAAAGCTAACACAGCTGCGGCGGTAACAGTGAATTAGAACTAAGACGAGATTATGGAAGCAAAACAACTACAAACTTTAAAACAAAATAATGCGCTTCTTTGCCAGTTTATTGTGAAGCTCTCAGCATTTTACGAGGGCTTTTCCGATAAAATAGATACTGAACTCAAGGTATTGCGTGGCCATCTGTCTGGCACACCGAATTTCAGCCTAGCGGCGGTCAGTATTGAAAAGCTTAATAAATCTCTACAGCACCAAGAAATAACTCTGAGAAAATACAGCGTTGATACTGTATCTTCACTAGAAGATGCGATGAAACAGCTGCAGAAAATTGTTTTTCAAGACAGTGAGCTGAAAGGGCTGACAACACAAGAGTTGATTAAATTGAATCAGCCTGTGGGCGATATATTTAGTATTTATAAACTATACGCAAAAGCCATTGCCCTTCACCGCATTGCACTTAACAAAAAAATGGTAGGCCTCGAACCAACCGGGTCGGTTGAAGCGCCATCGAACAAGCAAGAAAATTCGACCACTCGTTCGCTAAAAGATGACAATCCTCACTACCGCTCTATATTAGTTGAACTTAATCATTTGATTACTTCGTACGCGCAGAAAAAACCAAATGATCCTCAGCTCAATGACATAAAGCAACGTCTCGATGACGGCATGGATGAAGACCAGTTACTGAAAAGCTGCGTTGTGATTTTGCGAATGATTGTGCAAGACGCCATGTCAGAGGCTAGCCTGACAGGGAAAGTCATTCAGAGCCTACACCGTTCGCTAGGTGAAGTAAGCGACGATGTAAACAATACCATTCAGGGGAGTCAAGCCCAATTCGAGCAACGCCAAGCGGGCAATGAACAGCTTAAGCGTGAGATTAGCCACATAGAAGAAGCTGTATCAGAAAGCAGCTCCTTAGAAGCCCTTAAAGAGCAGACCCAGTTTCGGGTTGAAAAGCTTGTAAGCACCTTAAGCGAGCAGCAAAGCAACGATCAACAAGGCCAAGAAGCGCTAATGGCATTGCTGTCTTCAATGCAGTCGCGCATAGATACGCTTCAGCAACAAACCAGCGTTTATAAAAAGAAGCTCGCCGAGCAAGCCATGCAGAGTCGAACCGATCCGCTAACACGCCTTCCTAATAGACAAGCATATAACGAAAAATTAGACGCGGCGTATGCTCATTTTAAATCTAGTGGGGATACTCTGGCAGTTGCCGTTGTTGATATTGATCATTTTAAATCGATCAACGATAGGTTTGGTCACGCTGCGGGAGACAAAACTCTGCAAGTGGTGAGCAAGTTTCTGAAACAAAGCCTGTCAGAAAATGATTTTGTTGCCAGATGGGGGGGAGAAGAGTTCGTTATGCTGCTGCCTAACACGCAGATGGCAGATATTGATAAAAAGCTTAATGAAGTTAGAACAAAGCTCGCTGCTATGCCGTTCAAATTTAAGCAAGAAAAAGTAAAAATTACCGCTTCTTTCGGCGCAACCTGTTTCGGTGAAAATGACACTACAGAAACGATTTTCGAGCGCGCCGATGAATACCTTTATAAAGCGAAACGAAACGGCCGCAATCTCGTAGTCACTGATTTAAGCACTGACTTATAGGAAGTAAAGTATGAAGAAAGTGCAGCTTAACCCTGTTGGCTGGATGAGCCAACTGTCGCAAGTAGAAGTTTCTCGCCTTCAAGATGCCACTAATAGCGAGCTTTTCGCTATGTTCAGAAACTGCTGCCTTGCTGTATTGAACAGCGGCGTTGATGAAGACAATTTCGAAGCGCTATTCGCCCCCTATGAGAATTTTGAAATTAAGCTCATACGTCGTGAACGAGGCGTAAAAATTGAGCTCGTCAATCCGCCCGAGGTAGCGTTTGTAGATGAGCAACTTGTACGTGGTGTACATGAACATCTTTTCGCTGTACTGCGCGACTTGCTGTATATGGGTAATAAGTATGCATTTCTTCACCAAACCGCTCCAGCGGAAGGTAACGACATTACCGATATGGTTTTTGACATGCTACGCCATGCCAAAGCACTTGAGGGTAACGACGGCGTAAACACTATTGTTTGCTGGGGTGGCCACTCTATTAATCAGGTTGAGTATAAATACACTAAAGAAGTAGGCTATCAACTTGGCTTACGTGATATGAATATTTGTACCGGATGCGGCCCTGGGGCAATGAAAGGCCCAATGAAAGGCGCTACCATTGGTCATGCTAAGCAGCGCCATAAAACCGGGCGTTACATTGGTATATCAGAGCCGAGTATCATTGCTGCTGAGCCACCGAATGCCATAGTAAACGAGCTCATTATCATGCCGGATATCGAAAAACGCCTAGAAGCGTTCGTTAGATTGGGCCATGGTATCGTCGTGTTCCCTGGAGGTGTTGGTACAGCAGAAGAACTGCTTTACCTGCTTGGCATCTTAATGAATGAACGAAATGCACAGCAGCCCTTCCCTTTTATATTGACTGGCCCTGCTGGTAGCGAAGAGTATTTCGAGGCTATTGACGCCTTTGTCGGTGCAACGCTTGGTTCACAAGCGCAATCAAAATATCAAATCATTGTGAACGACCCGGAAGAAGTTGCTCGCACTATGAAGAAGCAGCTTGAAAAAGTGAAGCAGTTTAGAGGTGCCATGGGCGACGCTTTTAGCTTTAACTGGTCGTTAAAGATAGAGCAAGATTTTCAACAACCCTTCATTCCAACTCATGAAAGCATGGCTGCACTTCAGCTTCATTTGGATCAAAGCAAAAGTGACCTTGCCGCTAATTTGCGAAAAGCGTTTTCGGGTATTGTCGCAGGAAACGTTAAAGCAGAGGGTATTGCCCAGATTAAAAAACATGGCCCGTTTGAACTTACTGGTGACAGTGCATTGATGGAAAAAGTCGATACGCTGCTAGAATCCTTTGTAAAACAGCACCGAATGAAGCTCCCGGGGACGGCATATGAACCGTGTTACGTTGTGAAGAATGAAAAATAAGGTAATGAATAACCGATAACCGTGATAAGACGCATTTGCTTACGTTTACTACTTATGCTTGGCAGACATTTTGCGTTACACTACTAAAGAGTATTGTTTTACGCATTAAAGCATCAAGCTTTCTCTCAACGTGATAGAAATGCGTCCCACTCGTGATTAACACTAACATTAAAGTAAAGAAAAACGAGAAGTAACGGTCATGAATACCAAGGTTATTCGTCTAATTTTAGCTGGCATCGCCCTTTATGCGGTGTTTGTTTTTATGGTTATCGCGTTCTATCCCGATAAGCCAGAAAATATGGATTGGAAAGACCGTGAAGAATATAACCGTGTGCAAATTACCAAGTTGAAGTTGGGCAGTACAAGAGAAGAGGTTTTGGCTTTGTTAGGCTCACCTGACATTACAGAAGCTAAGCGACAAGGAGCAACGGCGATACAGGTTATGTTTTTCAGGACACAACATGTGCGCGCTGACGGCTTAACCACGCAAGATGAATGTACACCGTTACTTTTTGAAAACGACAAACTTATTGCATGGGGTGAAGGGGCTTACTCCAGTTACCAAAAAAGTTAGAAGGATGGGGAGTGAGCGACATCATTTCCACGCTTAAGCGCCTTGTTCATTTAGGCAATGCCGAACTTTCTGTCGAACAGCGTATAAATCATTGGTTAAAAAACGCCAAACGAATATTAACCTTAGTTAACGCGAATCCAGCGCTTGCTGCGGCCACCCTGCACATTGACAACGATCTGCCTAAAGAAACGCAACACCTTTTACTGCTGGCACTCTTTGGCAAATTATGTCGATTGAACGACCACTATTTACAGCACGTGCTTGCATCGTTGCTCGCTACCCTTTCGTTATCAAATGATGATTCAACGCGCGAACAAACAGCTAGCGTCATACGTTTTTTACGTAAACACAATCTATCGATTTGGGTAGATATTATTAAGCTGCAAAAAGCGTTTCAATCAGACAAGCAAATCAATTACCTTGCAGACATCCGCCTTAATGTTGTTCAAAGGCTATGCTTACTGGCTGGCGTATTTGCTACAAGAGCAAAAAAGGCAGATTACCAAACGGTTTTCACCCAAATCGCGTCTCGATTTCCTGCACACCACCGCCATCAGATTGCTCCACTTATTACTTTATTTGAGAGTGTGCTGCCAGGTGCCAAGGTTTACGCTAATGGCGTGCCTGGTGCACTCGTTGATATTCAGCAAAATCACGGCTACGTATTTATGCTTAGTAAGGAAGATGAAGACGGAAAGTGGCTTCCCTTGTCTTCTATTCGCTCCCCTGCTTCTCTGACAATGCCGTTTGAGCACTTTGTAGCCCTATACACAGATACCGCCAGTGCTAGAGTGAATCATGGCGGTACGCCGTTTTTGCCTTCTACATTCGCTATACAGCATCCGCCCAAAGCACTTATTACTATTATTGATGAGTTGCAGAAGCGCGATGTAGATATTGAGCAGCTTTGCGAAAAAATTGAAAAAGTACCAACTTTCAATCACTTTTTAATGCACACTGCAAGTCAGGACAATAGGCTTCAGCTGCCTGTCAAAAGTATAAAGCAAGCCGTGTTAACCTACGGTATTGAACGCGTAGGCGATATGCTTATTCAGTTCGCCCTGCTAGAGCGGTTAACGCAAAATCAATTTCCTCTTATGGGAATGTGTAAGCAACTGACCTTACTTGCATGCTCGTTTGCAAGCTACTTTGCACAAGTCTCTGATTCGAAGTTTACGCCTCAGTCTGCGGCTCTCACGATGACTTTTGTTTGTACTCCTCTTTTCACATTACCAGGTTTTAAGGTATCTCAGTCGCTACCCGTCGACCTAACCAAAACCGTGTCCGTTAACAATGCATTCAAGGTTAAGTCAGACACTCCATGGCTAGCTATCGCTTCTGAACTTGCTGGAAGTTGGCATCAAAGTTCTACGTGGCGTGCCGTTATACACCAATGTGGTAAAGAGAGTTCGGACGTCCCTAAGTCACTTCAAAAAGAGCAAACTATATTAATATTAAGTTTCGCGCTGGCCAAAGCGTGCTTATTTAATCAGGATGTTTTTTCACTGCTTCAGCATCTCGGTATTAAAACTCTGCTAAATATTTTGAATATAAAACGAGATGACGTGCTAAATGCACTGGACGCGAATAGTCCTCTTTTATACTGCCCGCTTGCTTTATAACTCCTTCTGCTTAGAAACATCTTGTAAAGCTATCCAATTAATCTTTACGAATGGCTATAACTTGCGCCGGCTATCGTATAAAATACGGCAACTTTTGCAGTGCTTTACCCTTTTTCCCTACATTTTCCATTATAATAAGTAAGCAGGCAGAAATTGGCACGTTAAGCGCCAAGCTAAGAATTGAATAAACCTAACGATTTTGACAACAGAATTACCAGAGGATCCCTCCACATGACTCAGCAACGTATTACAGTCATTCGCGGTGACGGCATTGGCCCGGACATTATCGATGCAACCACAAAAATTCTAGATAAGGTTGGCTGTGACTTTGCCTATGACTATGCCGATGCTGGCTTAGTCGCACTGGAAGAACATGGCGAGCTTCTACCTCAAGAAACATTAGACCTAATCGCAAAAAACAAAGTTGCGCTTAAGGGTCCTTTAACTACTCCAGTTGGCGAAGGCTTTACTTCAATCAACGTTAGTCTTCGCAAGCAGTTCAAACTGTACGCAAACCTTCGCCCTGTGATGTCTTTCAAAGGCACAAAAGCACGTTACGAAGACATCGATATCATTACCGTTCGCGAAAACACGCAAGGTATGTACTCTGGTCTTGGCCAAGTTGTATCAGAAGACGGTAACGAAGCCGAAGCAATGAGTAAAATCACCCGTGACGGCGCTGAAAAAATCGTAACGTTTGCTTACGAATTAGCGCGTCGCGAAGGTCGTAAGAAAGTAACAGCGGTTCACAAAGCAAACATTCTTAAGTCAACATCAGGTCTATTCCTTAAAGTAGCCCGTGAAGTTGGTGAGCGTTATCCAGATATCGAATCAACAGAGATGATCGTTGATAACTGCTGTATGCAGCTTGTTATGAACCCGCACCAGTTTGACGTTATCGTAACGACTAACCTTTTCGGTGACATCCTTTCTGACCTATGTGCTGGTCTTGTAGGTGGTCTTGGTATGGCGCCTGGCGCGAACATCGGTGAAGACTGTGCAATCTTTGAAGCCGTTCACGGCTCAGCACCAGACATCGCAGGTAAGAACCTAGCTAACCCTACCTCAGTAATCTTGGCTGCAGCACAAATGCTTGAATACCTAAACATGGGTGACAAAGCAGAGAAAATTCGCGCAGCATTAAAAGATGTTATCGAGTCTGGTGACCGCACTACGCGCGACCTTGGTGGTGAGGCAGGTACAACTGAATTCACTCAAGCGCTTCTAGAGCGTCTATAAGCACTTTAGCTTACACCTTTTAATTATTCCAAAACGGGCTTTTTAGCCCGTTTTTTTTGTACCTCTATTAATCATGTCCCTGCTTTAAACTGTACTAAAACTGGACTACCGCTTTTTTCTTTCCCATTTATCATTTCCTACGTACACGTTGAAGTGTGCTGAGCTTTATAGCTTGTTCACTGACAGGTGACAGTCACTTTTTAAAAGAGGCCTGTACCGCTTGCAATTAGGCGACAAAAGTCAGTGCGCTTTGGTACACCACTTAAATACTATTTACATGAATATTGCGCCTTTAGCATTTAGAGCGCGCTTAGCAACATATACAAGGAAAGATGATGAAAAAATTAATCTCAGGTTTACTCGTGCTATCTGCATTAACCATTCAAGCTCCAGCAGTTAACGCAAATCCAGCCGCCAGCGAAAGTAGCCAAACTAGCGAGACTACAGGCCAACAACAACTTATTGATTTAAACTCGGCAACCGTAGAACAGTTGGTGACGTTACCTGGCGTGGGCCAGTCTAAGGCGAAAGCCATTGTTAAATACCGAGAAGAGGTGGGCCCGTTTCTTGAAGTCGCACAGCTTACTCAAGTAAAAGGCATTGGCGAAAAAATGCTTAGCAAAATAGAAAGCTATGTACAGGTAAGATAGATTGGCTAAAGCAAGTAAGTAGTACACTGGCTTCACACACAAAAAATGCGCCGTAAGGGCGCATTTTTCTTAAGGTCTTAAGCTATTTAGAATGTCTTTCTAGCTTATTTAATAATAGATGCTAGATATTCTTTAAATTCATCGCCTAACGCTGGGTGACGCAATGCATATTCAACATTCGCTTTCATGTAGCCCAACTTACTTCCGCAATCGTGGCTTTTGCCTTTCATGTAATACGCATCGACCTGCTCTAACTTCATCAGTGCGTCAATGGCATCAGTAAGCTGAACTTCACCGCCTGCTCCAGGAGGAGTAAATTCTAACAGATCCCATATTTTCTCTGATAGAACATATCTACCCACAACTGCAAGGTCAGAAGGCGCTTCGTCACGAGGTGGCTTTTCAACCATTTTATGAATCTTTGCTGACTCTCCTGGCGCAATAGCAGCACCGTCTAAGTCTGCAATACCAAATTTAGAAATATCTTCATCTGGTACCTGCTCAACCATTACTTGGCTTACACGGCTGGTGTTAAATTTAGCCACCATATCTGCAAGGTTATCTTTTTTAGGATTACTTGCTGCATCGTCGATGATAACGTCAGGTAGCACTACAGCGAAAGGAGCGTCACCGATAAGGGGGCGAGCACAAAGTACGGCATGACCTAGACCATTCGCAACACCCTGACGAATGTGCATAATAGTTACGTCTTTTGGACAAATTGACTGAACTTCTTCTAATAACTGACGCTTTACACGCTTTTCTAAAGTAGCTTCTAGTTCAAAAGAAGTATCAAAGTGGTTTTCAATACTGTTTTTACTCGCGTGCGTAACAAGGATTATTTCTTTTAACCCTGCAGCAACACACTCGCTCACCACATATTGAATCAATGGCTTATCGACTACTGGCAACATCTCTTTTGGGATGGCTTTAGTCGCCGGGAGCATTCTCGTCCCCAGGCCCGCTACAGGGATTACCGCTTTTTTAACCTGACTCATAGTTAATATCCTTTTTTAAAATCCTAAATACACGCCTAAGTCGACTTCCCGTCGTTTATTATTCCTTAAGCTGAGATATATTCACTGGTGTTCGCAAGACTAATGCAATCGATGTTCCAATTACCGTTTTAGAGCGTTTGTGTATTGAAAATGGGCAAAACAGTAAAAAAACACCGATAAAAGCACAAAATTTGGGATAAATAATATCTAATGCACCAAAATAGTGAAAGCATTAATCGCCTGTCTTTCCCTTACTACACGTCAAGTGTCGCTTTTTTTCACACTGCATTTTGAAATTAGTGCATGCTCTATTGGGCCAGTCTTTCGTTTTAAACCGTCTTTAAGCCCTGCCCACATAAAAGCACCTCGCGTTTTGCCGTGCTCAAAGCAATATCTGTTTACAAGATATCTCAGGGGTATTGCACAAACATGACGAAGCTTCCAATAAAGAGGAACGTAACGACGACGCGCTAAAATGAGTACATTGCGAAACTGGTAGTAAAGCCTTATGGGGGCGCCCTGCTTAAATGTCACACCACAGACTTTCACTCTATCGTCACCTTGTCGGTGGGGCATACATGCACTGAGAGATTGATAGATAACCATTCCCTTAGCGCGGGCTCGCCAGCACCATTCGTGATCAACCCCATCAATAAAGAGTTCGCTTTCTTTCTCACCCACTAACTCAAATGCTCGCCTGGAAAGTAGCATACCTGATGCAATGATCTGTTTTACTGCTTTTAACTTTTCGGATACGGGCTTGCCCTTTTGCAGGACGCCTTGATCAACGCACTTTGAAAACTGACAATAAATAGAGGGGCCAATGGCTGCGATTGAAGTATGTTGTTCAAGTTCTTGAAATTGCTCCATGAGTTCAAGCGCAATATCGGATGTAAACAAACTGTCTTGATCGAGCAGAAAACTGTATTCGATTCCCTCACTAAAAACGGCGTTCAAACCAGCGTTCTGAGCATGGGCAATGCCGACATTTGACGGAAAATGCAGGTAAGAGATATCAGATGATGCTAGCGCTTGAAGAGGGTTCGGAGAGTTATCAACTAGTACGACTTTCCACTCAGGCGCACGAAATGCGTTGATGAGACCGCGTACGTGCTCAACATCCGGGTTAAATAGTATGACAACGACACCAACACTCAATGTTTACCAAACCTTTCCAACAAATGCCTATCAAGTTTATAGGCAAGCTTAACCACTTTTCCTGGCATTAACCTCAATGTCAAAACACCACATGCGTAAAAGAAGTTATAGGGTGAAAGTTGCCTTAGTTTACGTATGGCATACAAACGTGCTTTAAACTCATTCAGCGACTTACTCAGGCCACGACGTTTATAAAAATTGTTAACCCTTCTAAATTTTAAAAGTCGGTCTTTTAAATTTCTAAATATATAGCCTTTTGAGGCTAATGTGATCCAGAAAAAATAATCTTGTGTGTTTAATAAATCACCGTCATATCGATGCCCATCGTTGAATACATTGTAGCGGATTACCACCGTTGGATGGTTTAAAGAACACCTTCTCGGCAATATACGAACGATTTGTCGATGTGAAGCAGGCATGACTCTAGCCCCAACCTTAACCCCACTTTCATTGATTTCCGTTAACGCTGATCCCAGTACTGAAATATTGCTATGCTTTTTAAGGTAAGTAATTTGACGAAGAAGTCGGTTTTCTTCTGAAATATCATCCGCGTCCATTCTGATAAAGAATGAAGGGTTAAACTGCATGCCGAACTCAGCCACTGAGTTCATACTGCTTGCTAGACCCACATTCAGGCTGTTCGACGCTATGATTATTCTGTCATCTTTGCTGACGACGTCTTCTAAAACACGGGTTATTTTTTGAGGTACAGGACCGTCTGCGACGATAACAAAAAGAAAATCTGTGTATGACTGCCTAGTCATACTTTCGATAGCTTCTCTTAGCCACTTCGCATTATCAGCTTGATAAACCGCCATCGCAATAATCGATTCGACGTGCTGCTTTTTATTATTGTTGTGAAGAATAGAGAATTGATTTATCAAGTAATTTTACCAGCGTAAGAAGTAACAGGGAAAATAAAAGCGCCTTACTTGTGCGCTTCTATTTCTAGGCATGTTACAGAGATTTTGCTAAGCCTGCCATGTTTTGCCTAAACTAAGCAGTTAATCGCTTTACGAAACGGAGTACACTCCAGATATGTTGGATAACGAGGCTATACACGACAAGTAATCCGATAAATCCCCAAAACATTACCGCTTCTGCTACTTGATAAACCTCTCCCAATATACCAATTAGACAATAACATGCCCCAAGAGCGAGAATTGCAACAAGGGACTTTCTGCTGCTTAGTCCTGCACGCATAAATATGTTGTGAAGATGCTGACGGTCAGGTTTAAGCATTGATTGGCCTTTACGAGCACGTCTATACATAATCGCAGCCATGTCCATTAATGGTAGCCCCACTAACCACACTGCTGTGATGGGTCTAAACGCCGCTGCTTCACCCTGAGTGTGATCCACAAGCAACCAAACTATAGTTAGCCCGACAAACATGCTGCCCGCATCACCCATAAATATCTTATTGCCTTTAAACCCTTTCCAACTCAGGTTAAACGCAAGAAACGGAACGATCGCCGCAACAATAATAAGCGGCTCCATAATAGAAGCCCCATTGCCAGTAGAGATCAGAAAACCAGCGACAGTAAGTAAAATAACAAGGCTCATGCCTCCCGCTAGCCCATCAATACCATCGATCATATTGAATGCGTTAATTACACCAACAACACAAATAATCGTGAAGAAATAGCCACCGAGATCTAGAAATACCTCTCCGGTGCCGAAAATGTTACCTAGAGAAGTGATATAGTTTTGCGCGCTCCATGCCATGATCGCTGCAACGCCAAATTGGCACATAAGGCGGCCTTTGGCACTCAGATCAAAACGGTCATCCAACATGCCAAGCAAGACAACAAATGCTGATGCGGTGAAAAACAGAGGATTGTTTTTCATCCACACATCTGTCGCAACACTGGCTACAAGCACAGCCATAAAAATGGCAACGCCGCCAGTAAGCGGAACGATCCCGGCATGGCGCTTTCTTGCAGATGGCTGGTCAACCAAACCAAATTGATGCGCTAAAGGCGTCATGACCACCAAGAGAATAAGGGCGACGAAAAATGCAGTAAAAAGCGGTACAAACTGCAAATAAGCTAGCATAAAACACACAACCTCGCGTTACCGACAAAAGCTCCGCTACCAGATACTATTGTTGTCAGTACACATGCAAATTTTGACAAAAAACTAAATGTTGCTTCCATTTATTTACAACTTCCATTTCTTCCAGCGCGATGAGGGCTTTTTGTTATGAGTATGCGGATAGAAAACCCCGATATAATATAAAACATTTGTCTAAGTAACCACCCTTGATGCATAAATAACGTATTAAAACGTGTCGAAAATGCGCTTCCTACAAGAATATCTGTAAATACATCTAAAACTAGTGCTAATCGTGCGTCCTGTCGCCATCAATTTCGGACGTTCAGTGCCTTTTCCATAGTAGTGTAACGTGTGCAACCGCTATTTATTCCCGTTACTTTCATTGCAATTATTAACCTTAGCATTGCGAAAGAAACATCATGTTACATTTCTAATATGAACTCGTTCTGAATATCAGCGTCTTGAAGTAAACTCAGACAATGCGCTAACTGCGATAGCGAACATGCTTTTTTTAAAACTTATGTTATCCTAGCGCGAAATTGCTATATGGATATGAAAGCTAATGTTCAAACAATTATCTCGTCTAATTTTGCCTATCGTGGCTGCGATAAGCGCAGCTGGGTGCTCTAATACTCCTACTGCCACTAAAGCTGACATTCCTTTGGTGCATTCGTCTCTTGCTTATTCTCTTGCACCGGACAAAGAGCTTGCAATAAATATTCCAAAAGCCAACGTTTATCATGATACTCAGGAATCATTTTTAATACGCTTCAACGGACACCAATATGAAGCGTCCAAGCATTACATATCTGCTACTGGCAATAAGTGTATCCGTTTTTCTTTACAAGATGGTGAAGCTGTCTCTTCCGATACACAGCGCAAGATGACAACCTGTCAACGAAACGGTCAATGGCGAGTTATCGCGCCACTAGTGGCTTCTGTAGCAGTGCAAGGTGAATAAGTAAATGAAGTTAATTGATATTAAAAAAACGCTAAAAACGCTTACGCTTGCGGTGTGTACAACTTCAATTTTCAGCATTGTCGCTACCACTGCCAGTGCACAAAGTGTAGAACAATTGCAACAACTTAGAGAAAGAGCACAGCAAAGCCAAAGCAGTGGCCTTGCGGGTCAATCCGTATCACCACTGAGTATATCAACCCAGCGCACGCTTCCTGGCGCTAGTAATTCTGCGAACACCATGGGTCAATTTTCAACCCAACCCCGCAATGGTGTGAACTTGCCTGGCGAACCGACAATAGATACCGTTTTCCCTGCGCAAGCGCCTATGGAGAATCCTCCGTTCGCAGCCAATTTATTTATTGGTGGTTTTGAATCAGAGCGTAGCTCAGGCCTTAATGACAACTATCTGGTCGCACCGGGCGATAAAATTTCAATTTGGCTATGGGGCGCAGTTAACTTTTCAGATGTAGTAACTGTTGATAATCAAGGGAATATTTTTATTCCTAATATTGGGCCAATTAGGGTAGCAAACACGCCGGCAGGTAGTGTTAATCAAACCGTTACAGCAAAAATCAGACAGGTCTACACTAATGACGTTAATGTATATGTGAACCTGCTCACTTCTACACCTGTGTCCATTTTTGTATCTGGACCAGTTTTAAGACCGGGGCAATACGCAGGCCTTGCCTCAGATAGTGTGCTGTATTACCTAAAACGCGCGGGTGGCATTGATTTTCGCCGTGGTAGTTTCAGACAAATAGACGTGGTACGTAATGGCGAAGTTGTCGCCACCGCAGACTTATACGCCTTTTTCCGAAACGGTAAGTTACCTCAAATGTCATTCAAAGACGGCGATACCATATTAGTGCACCCAATTGGCAACACTATAGTGGTTGAAACCGGCGCACGTAATAGCTTCACCTTTGAGTTTCTTAACGAAGAATTAAACGGTGGCGTGGTGAATTACTTTGCACGACCAGGAGAATTTGCATCGCATGCTTCGGTATCTGGTATTCGAAATAACAAACAGTTTGCTCGCTACTTGAGTCTGGATGAATTTGCTTCGCTTGAGCTAAATGCAGGCGACACTGTTGAATACCTTGCTGACCACGAGCCACAAATCTATCGCATTAATGTGGCTGGGGCATTTGCTGGCGCATCTCAGATTATGGTTGATAAAGGTACTCGCCTTATCGATGTGTTAGATCATATTGAAGCAGACACTGCCCTTTCTGATACACAGAACATTTATTTGTTAAGAGAAAGCGTTGCCATAAAGCAAAAAGAAATCATCGAAGAAGGTTTACAGCGTCTTGAGCGCAGCATGTATACCGCCCCTATTAGCTCTACGGGCGAGGGAGCAATCCGCGCACAAGAAGCACAGCTTGTCGCTGACTTTATCGCACGCGCTCGCCAAATTGAGCCTCAAGGTCGAGTCGTAGTTTCAGAAAACGGTGAAATCGCAAACATTTTGCTAGAACCAAATGACACTATCGTCATCCCAGAAGTAACTGACTTGGTTCACGTAGGTGGTGAAGTATTGCTTCCTCAATCAGTGGTATTTAACCCTGAAGCCACTACTGAGGACTATGTAGCGTGGGCTGGTGGTTTCACAGAGCGCGCTGAAGACGAACGCATTTTAATTGTTCGTAAAAATGGTAATGTTACCTTTACCAGCGTAAATAGCTCATTCTTAGCAAGTAACGATAGTAAGTTAGAACCTGGCGATCAGATTATCGTATTGCCAGCCATCGATACTAAGCTCTTGCAAGCGGTTAAAGACATTACTCAGATTGTTTATCAAATTGCTATTGCAGCCAACGTAGCTACTAACTAAACATGGTAACGTTTAAAGACCAGCTCTACGCATGGAGAGGCGTGATATTCGCGCTTTTCCTGCGTGAGCTTCAAAGTAAATTTAACGATAAATTTGGCTTAGGCTGGGCATTTTTAGAGCCCTTTGCATTTATCTTCGCCCTGTCATACCTGCGTGGACTGATCAGTGGCGATGATATCCATTCTATTCCTCTCTTTCTTTTTATGATGATCGGAATGGTCGGCCTGCAGTCTTTAACTACATGCCTACAGTCAGTTTCAACTTCTGTGCGAAGAAATAAGCCGCTCTATGCGTTTAGGCAGGTTCAACCTATTTCAGCGATACTCACAGCGGGCTTCCTCGAGTTTTCAGTCAAAGTAGTGGTTGTCGCATTGCTATGTCTCGCGCTTTACCTTATGGGCGAGACCTTTACGGTAAATGACCCGTTGCTGCTGATATCTCTGTTTCTTCTTTTATGGGTATTTTCAATATCCATTGGGATGATTTTTGCTATTGCTGCTGCATTCGTGCCGGAAGTAGATAAGATAAAATCAATGCTTACCCGCCCACTAATGTTTATTTCATGCGTTTTTTTCAGCCTTCAAGACTTACCCGAAGAATATTGGCCGTACTTAACTTGGAACCCTCTTGTTCATTTCAATGAACTAGCTCGTTACGCTTGTTTCGAATCCTATGGTACTAATGGTGTTTCATTGGGTTTTGTAATTGAGATTACCATTATTTTTCTCTTTCTAAGTCTTTCGATGTATCACATCACATGGAAGAAGGTGTTGTCACGATGATAAGAATTGAGAATCTAACTAAGAGCTATCCCAGTAAAATGGGCCCTCAATATATTTTCAAAAATTTGAATTTTGATTTCCCAACGGAAAATAATGTCGCTATTTTAGGTAAAAACGGTGCAGGTAAATCCACCCTTTTCCGAATGCTAGCGAAAAGTGAATACCCTGACAAAGGACGTGTTTTAACAAACAAGTCCATGTCTTGGCCTGTAGCGCTTCAAACAGGTGTTCACCCACAAATGACGGGGCGCGAAAATACGCGATTCGTTGGCCGAATCAATAACGTTAAATCGCTACCTGAATACGAAGAGAGAGTGCAAGAGTTCGCCGAACTCGGGGCGCGTTTCGACCTTCCTGTTCGAACCTACTCTTCGGGTATGCGCGCCAAACTCGTGTTCGCGTGCTGTATGAATATCAATTTTGATATTTACCTTATCGATGAAGCAACCTCGGTGGGCGATCCGCTATTTAGAAAAAAAGCACGTTTGTCGCTAAAACAAAAAAGTGAACAAGCGGGCGTTATTATGGTTAGCCATGAACTCGACCAAATCCGCGAGTTCTGTACGTCTGCCGTTATCATAGATGAAGGCAAACTTACTTATTATCACGATCTCGAAGAAGGCATCGACGTTTATACGCAGGATGCAGACAATAAGAAATCACTTAAATAGGTTCAATAACAGTGGAAAAATCTCTTACACAGCTCAATGCCCTTCTCAGCAAGCACAAAATGCTCTTGCTTGTACTTCCATGGGTACTTTACGCCGTATACCTTGTTCTATGGGCTGCGCCACAGTACGAAAGTAAAAGCCAACTTATTGTTAAATCAAGTGACGGCGGCAGCAGCTTCGACCCTTCATCCCTGCTTATGGCAGCCGGTGTTTCAGGCGCGTCAGGTGGTACAGAAAGTCAGCTTGTGGAAGCTTACATTCAATCTGCCGACATGATTAAGTATCTCGATAAAACCATAGGGCTTCGTGAGCACTACATGTCGGACAAAGCTGATATGTTTAGCGGTTTGTCGTCTTCACATAAGCAAGAAGACTTTTACCAGTTCTATCTAGACCATATTGACGTTAGCGTGGATTCGGCGTCTTCTGTCATTAGTTTGCGAACTCGCGCTTTCGACGCTGAATATGCGCAAATAATAAACCAAGCTATTGTTGATAAAGCGGAAGAATTTATTAATAACATCAATAACAACTTAGCGAAGTCAAAGCTTACTTTTGCTAAAGGTGAACATGAGATTGTTGAACAAAAGCTTCAACAAGCAAAAACTGAAATTTTAGCCTTTCAATCCAAATACAACGTGCTCGACCCTACTGCTGAAGGTGCAGCGTTTCAGCAAATCGCTTTTTCATTAGAGGCAACCCTCGCCCAGAAAAAAGCTGAGCTGAGCACTATGTCGACCATGATGTCTAACGTCGCCCCAGAAGTAATTAACATTAAGCGTGAAATAACTGCTCTACAAAAAGAAGTAGAAAAACAGAAGGAGCGAATTAGTACTGCTGAAGGAGAAAGTGAAGCACTGTCTGTAAGTGAGCTTATGGCGCAATACAGTAATCTTCAGGTTCAGCTTCAATTGGCCATCCAAGCGTACTCTTCATCGCTGATTACTTTAGAAAATGCGCGAGTAGAGGCATATCAAAAACTACAACATTTGGTAACAGTAGAATCGCCTACCCTTCCAGATGACAATGCTTACCCCACCGTAATTTACAACCTTGTACTGTTTGGTGTTTCATTGCTGCTTATCTATGGAATAGTGCGAATTATAGTAGCTACTATCCGCGAGCTTTAGTGCTTCCATCTCTTTAGCAAATCATTATTCAATCGGCTAAGTCGTACAAGACTTAGCCGATTGACACAGCTTTAATGAAGTTTGTCGCCCAAATCTTGTGTCTTTAAGCAAGCTCTAGTATAAGAAGCTATCCGCCTTACGGACTACTATCAAAGAGCCTATCCTATAAGTGCTCTACAATAACAACCATAAGCAATATGGAATTAAAATATAATTATGAAACCATCTAACGATACTAGCTTTTTCGGCCATCCAGGGGGCCTAAGAACGCTATTCTTTACAGAAATGTGGGAGCGCATGAGTTATTACGGAATGCGCGCGCTACTCGTTCTTTTCATGACCGCGAGCTTACAGACACAAGGCTTAGGTTTTACTGTTGCAACCGCTGGCGCTATCTACGGCCTATACACAGGTGCGGTATATTTCCTAGGTTTACCGGGCGGCTGGTTAGCGGACCGCTTAATTGGTGGTAAGAACGCCGTATGGTACGGGGGTATTATTATCTTCGCAGGCCACGTGGTACTCGCCATAGATTTGCAAAACCTTTTCTTTGTTGGGCTTATCCTTGTTGCTTCAGGTACTGGCTTACTTAAACCTAACATTTCAGCAATGGTTGGACAGCAATATGGTGACGACGACGGCCGTCGTGACAGTGGTTATGCGCTGTATTACATGGGCATTAACATCGGTTCACTCATCGCCTACCTAGTCACCGGTTATTTACAGGAAAACTGGGGCTGGCACTATGCATTTGGTGCAGCTGCCATCGGTATGGCAATCGGCCTAATTCAATATTACTTCAGCAACCGTTCGTTATCGGCTGATTCTGTTGCTCCTGCAAATCCATATCAAGGTGCGGCTAAACAGCGCGCATGGATGGGCGTATGGGCAGTGATTGCACTTGCTGTTGTGGTAATTGTGCTTGCGCACATGGGCACTATCGTTATTGAGCCTGTAGCTCTTGCTCAACAAGTTGCCGTTGTATTTACCATTATTTTCTTCGCTTACTTTGGTTTTATTTATTTCAAAGGTCAGCTAAGCGACAACGAGAAGAAGCGTATGTGGGCGTTGTTCTTAGTGTGTGTTGCTTCAGCGTGTTTCTGGTCTGGTTTCGAACAAGCTGGCTCTTCACTCAACTTATTCGCTCAGAACTACACCGACCGCGTACTTGAAAGCGGCTCGCTACTTACCTCTTGGTTTGGGATGGACGCTATCCCAACAGTATGGTTCCAGCTTTCAAACTCGCTATTTATCATTATTTTGTCGCCTTTCTTCGCTGCCCTTTGGATTAACCTTGCGAAACGAATGATCGACCCGTCGTACACAATTAAGTGTGCCATTGGTATCGTTATTATGGCGTCGGGCTTCTTGGTAATGTTTATGGCGTCTCAATATGCTGCACAAGGCCTTAAAGTTGCGCCTATGTGGCTTGTTACCACTTACTTCTTACACACTGTTGGTGAGCTGTGCCTGAGCCCTGTTGCACTCAGTGCAGTAAGTAAGCTATCGCCTAAGCGTTTCGCAGGGCAAATGATGGGGGTATTCGTACTGACTTACTCTATTGGTAACATCATCGCTGGCTTACTTTCAGGTAACTTCGACCCTGAGAACGTAGAGCAAATGCCAGACCTGTATCTTCAAATTGCCCTATTTAGCATTGCCATTGCTATCGTGATTGGTTTAATGAGCTTTAAATCTCGCTTCTGGGAAAAAGCAGGCATTGAACAAAAAGCGTAATTTATTGTTAGCATGTTTTAAGTGCTGACCAATTACCCTACAATAACCGCCGCAACGTAACGTTCCGGCGGTTTTTTATTAAGGGCTTTTCATAAACCTATGAAGTTTTATTTTTCTACAAGAGACATTCCTGCCTTACAAGGTCTTCCATTGACAGAGCGCGTTAAATTGCTCGACCAGGCCGCAAAGCGCCTTTCTGTGCCAGAGAAAACCTTACTGAATGTTCTAAAATTACTCGTCATTGTCCCCGTATTCGCACTTATTCTTCAAACCGCGTCAAATTGGACCTCGTTACTGTGGGCTTTTGTGGTATTTTTAGTGTATCCATTGGTTATAAAACCTATTCAATATTCCATCTGCGCTAAATACATTGCGCAACCGTCTAGCAAGGAGAATGCATGAAGACCATCTTAGTCACTGGTGGTGCAGGCTATATAGGTAGTCACACAGTTTTACAGTTACTTGAACAAAACTACGGAGTTGTAGTACTCGATAACCTTGCTAACGCAAGTGCTGAATCACTGCGTCGCGTAGAAGCCTTAACTGGCAAGTCGGTTACGTTTGTTCAAGGTGACATTCGCGATACCGCCGTGTTAGATGACATATTCAGCGAGCATAACATTTATGCCGTTATTCACTTTGCGGGCTTAAAAGCCGTTGGCGAGTCTGTGCAAAAGCCGCTTTCTTACTATGAAAATAATGTGTATGGCACACTAACGTTATGTAAAGCCATGCAAAAGCACAACGTAAAGAACATTGTGTTTAGTTCTTCTGCTACGGTTTACGGCGATCCTGCTTCACTACCCCTACGTGAAGATATGGCGACAGGCCACCCGACAAACCCTTACGGTATGTCGAAGCTTATGGTTGAACATATGCTTAGTGATCTCTATGTGTCCGATAATGACTGGAACATTGTATTACTTCGCTACTTCAACCCGGTGGGCGCACACGAGTCTGGACAAATTGGTGAAGATCCGAACGGTATTCCGAACAACTTAATGCCTTATATCTCTCAGGTTGCCACCGGTAAGCTAGAGCAACTAAGCGTGTTTGGTGACGACTACGATACAATTGATGGCACAGGTGTTCGAGACTATATCCATGTTGTCGATCTAGCCAACGGTCACTTGAAAGCACTTGATCGCTTGAACCTCAATATGGGCTTAGATAAGTACAACCTTGGAACAGGTCAGGGCTATTCAGTAATCGAAATGATTAAAGTGACTAGTCCTGAAATAGGTTGACACTTATTTCGGTTAAAACGCCCGATGTATTTCATCGGGCGTTTTGTATTTAAGGGCCAGATGTGGCCTCCTACCATTATAGATAGCTACTGACTCTGCAACCATCTTTCTCGCTTCTTCTAAATCTCTTGGCTTATGGAGTAAGTATTCATTTTTAAGAATACCGTTTATCCGCTCTGCAAGGGCGTTTTGATAGCAGTCGTAGCCATCTGTCATTGAGCACT
>NZ_MEJH01000010.1 GCF_001953635.1 Alteromonas abrolhosensis
CAGAGCCCACTCAACGCCTTAGGGAAGACCTTGGCATCCTGGCTACAACCGATAGTGGCAATGTGGCGCTTTACACGCAACAACGGCATCACCGAAGGCTTCCACAACAAAATGGAAATGATATCGAGAAGAGCGTATGGTTTTAGAAACTTTGAGAATTACAGACTAAGAGTGATGACCCATTGTGGATGGGATGGTGTTATCAATCGTGTAAGGTGAATGCTGATCCCCCGTTTATGGGGTAGAGCCTCCCCCGTTTATGGGGTAGAGCCCGTAAGTTATTGAATGGGGTGAAATAAGTTGGTCGGTGTGAGAGGATTTGAACCTCCGACCCCTGACACCCCATGACAGTGCGCTACCAGGCTGCGCTACACACCGACCGAAAGAGCGGATAAGTCTACTCAAATTTGTTCACATTGCAACGAGAATTAGCAATAAGCCTGTTTAAGCGCTCAATTGCTAACCATCTTCACTAATTTCTACGTCAAATCACATAGTTGCCAATTAATTTGTTAGGCCAACGTAACGTAACACACACCAGTTACTACCAACGCAACGAGCACGTTTAGCACAACACCTTCTTTGGCCATGGTTTTTATGTCGAACTTTTCCGTTGAGTACGCAATGGCATTGGGCGCTGTTGCCACCGGCAACATAAATGCGCAACTTGCACTAATTGCTGCGGGGATCATTAATAACTTAGGGTCTACACCTACTGCCATCCCCGCCGCCGCGAGAATTGGCATCAGCAAGGTAGAGGTTGCCGTATTGGAGGTAATTTCCGTCAAGAAGGTAACGAACAGGCAAATAGCAAGCACTAACAACAGTACTGGAAGTGTAGAAAGACCCGTTAGCCATGAGCCCATCAGCACACTTAAGCCCGATGACATGAATGCCTTGGCAATACAAATACCGCCAGCAAACAGTAACAACATACCCCACGGAATATCGTTAGCCGTTTTCCAATCAAGTAGTTTGTCGTTGTTTCCTTTGTCGTCTACTTCCCCGTTGTCGTTTCCGCTATTGGTGAGGAACATGGCGGCCACACCCGCTACGGCTATCGTACTGTCACTTATTGTGCTTACGCCTATCCAGGCGGTCCAAAACGGTCTGAAAATCCAAGCTAAAGCTACGGTGCCAAATATAGCAAGAACACGCTTCTCGGCTTTTGTCCACGTACCTGGTACGGGCAAATTTATGTTGCCCACTTCCTTAATTCCCCGTGCCAACCATAAAGCCATAATCGGTACGCCTAAAATCACGATGGGTACACCAGTTTTCATCCAATCGATAAAGCTATATTCAATACCTAACGTTTCCTCATACACACTCATAAAGATGATATTAGGTGGTGTACCAATAGGCGTACCTACCCCGCCAAGGCTTGCCGAATAAGCAATACCAAGAATGAGCGCCACGCCAAACCGCGGATTGTCTACTGCATTGATAATGGCAATAGCCATAGGCAACATCATTAGAATTGTTGCTGTGTTACTGATCCACATACTCAGTACTGCGGTTGTTAACATGAAGCCCAACACTAACTTGAGCGGGCTTCCGCTACCGGTAATACGCAACATGTAAATGGCGAAACGCTTGTGTAAGTTGGCGCGCTCTAATCCTTTTGAAAGCATAAACGCAGCCATTAGTAAGATAATGACATGACTTCCAAGTGCAGAGGCGGCTTCGCTGTGTGATAACACACCGAACAACGGGAACAGCGCGAAGGGTAAAAGTGATGTAGCCGGAATAGGGAGCGCTTCAGTTACCCAGAGCACAGCTACAAATAGCGTAATTGCGGCGGTAAAAATGATCTCGCTGGGCTGGTTAACAGCCCATAACCCAACGCCACTTAACACAGAGGCGATAAACGCAAACAGAATAATACTGTTCTTGCGGGTTGGCTTTCGTAGTTGAATTTCCGACGAAGGTGGAGGGTTGGTGTGCATTGCGCTTCCCTTTACTAATAGCTTTATTATAAGTGTTGGGGCCCTTAGCCCTTATTAGTGCCTTATTATTTTCTATCAGTAATCAGCGGGAAACGCACTAGGCTTTTACTAAAAAATCTAGTTTTTCTAGCCGATTTTTTTACTTGCTCTCATCATCTGACGAGATTCGGCTAGCTACTGCACCCGCTTGGCCTTTGTATTTTGCGTCCACTCTTGCGTTGTACGGCTTTTCAGCTGGCGCTGACAACACTTCAAAGCTAAGTGCCCCTATTTTCATTTTAGGGCGAAGCGCCAACGGTAACTTACCGCTGTTGTAAAACTCAAGAACGATGTTTCCCGACCAACCTGGATCGATTCGATGGGCGGTTACGTGCACCATTAGGCCCAAACGTGCAAGTGAAGAACGCCCGTCTAACCAACCGACAATGTTGTCTGGCAAGGTTACTGACTCGTAGGTTATTGCTAGTGCTAATTCGCCTGGGTGTAGAAAGAAAGCTTTACCCTCTTCTAATTCGATTTCATCGCTCATTACGTGGTCAAGCGCTTCTTGTACCTGAGCTTTTGGACCACTTAAATCGATAAAGGGCGCCTGATGATCTTCAAAGACGCGAAATTTATTGCCTAGGCGGATATCTACCGTTACACCACTTATTTGATCGTAACTAGGCGTAGGGTCAATTTTGATTTTTCCATCTTGCAGATGTTCGTAGATATCGCGGTCGCACAAGCGCATGGTGTATTCCTCATTTCGTTAGGCCGCTATTATGCGTATGTCACCGCACGCATTCAACTGCTCAAAGGCTTGTTTTATCTGCTTTTACGCAATTTTTATACTGTTTTACCAAATTTCAAATTCAAACAACCAAACCGAACTATGATTTACCTTAACTGAGCCTCTCTCGAATTACTTATCAATTGGCTTTCTAAGCAGCTCTTTGCTAGCTATTCTTTGCCAACAACGCCAATCGGGTCGCCTTTAATGTGCTTGGCTGCTCCTTTACGTGGGGCGACGGTAAGGGCTAACTGCATAGACAATGCACGCGCTGCCTCGCGATAACTTTCACTCAATGCACTTTCAGGCGAGGTAATTAACAATGGCGTACCGGCATCGCCATGCTCGCGAATATGGATATCAAGTGGCAGCTGACCTAAAAGCGGCAAACCGTGACGTTCGGCCAGCGCCTCGCCCCCGTCTTTTGAAAACACATAATCTTTGGTACCACAGGCTCTGCACTGGTAATAACTCATGTTTTCAATAAGCCCTAATACAGGTACATTAACTTTTTCAAACATGCTTATGCCTTTTTGGGCGTCGGCTAGCGCTAAGTCTTGCGGCGTTGTAACTACCACAGCAGCAGTAAGTGGAACTTGTTGCGCCATTGTCAGTTGGATATCGCCTGTTCCTGGTGGCATGTCTACAATCAAGTAGTCCAGCACAGGCCATAGGGTTTCATCTAATAATTGCTTTAACGCTCTGCTTGCCATGGGTCCGCGCCATACGGCCGCGTCTTCTTGGGGCACTAAGTAACCAATGGAGTTCGCCACCAGCCCATGTGACATAAGCGGCTGCATGTGCTTATTATCTTCACTTTCAGGGTGAGCATCGGGGTTGCCCAACATAATGGGAATTGATGGCCCATAAATATCGGCATCTAAAATTCCTACTTTCGCGCCTTCCTGCATAAGTGCAAACGCCAAATTAATGCTGGTTGTCGATTTTCCTACGCCGCCCTTGCCAGAAGCCACCGCTATGATGTTTTTAATGTTTGTGACCGGAGCTACTTCTGTTTCTCCACTTGCTACACTTTGTTTAAACGTAAGCTGGTCATCGCCAAGCTTCCCTTTTAGCTGTTTAAGCACTTCTTGTTTTAGCGTGTCTAACTGGGTAGCAATACAAAATGGCAAGGTAACTGTCACGCCTTCATTTTCGTTCTCTGGCTGACTAAAAGCACACCATGGCAAGGTAACTTCAACATCTAATGAAAAATACTTGGCCAAAATTACAGCAACTTTTTGAGTTGCCGGCTCTGCTTTGCGAGAAAAGAACATAAAATGCCTTACTAGTAGTAGAATTGTGTGAATTACGTAATGCAAAAAACGCGGTTTTCCGCTAGTATTTGCAGCCATTTTGAAACGCAAAGAATCAATAACGTCATTATGTCAGAAAAACGCCGAATTCTGGTAACCAGTGCGTTGCCATACGCAAATGGCTCTATTCACTTAGGTCATTTGCTAGAACACATTCAAACCGACATCTGGACTCGTTTTCAGCGCCTTCGCGGAAACGAATGTTACAGTGTTTGCGCCGATGATGCACACGGTACGCCGGTTATGCTTAAAGCCCAAGAGCTTGGCATTACACCAGAAGAAATGGTGGCAAGAACGCGTGCTGAACATCACCAAGACCTTGTTGATTTTCACGTAGATTACGACAACTACTATGTAACCCATTCGCCAGAAAACAAGGCACTGTGTGAAGAAATTTACACCCGTTTGGATAATGCGGGTTACATCAGCAAGCGCACCATTAACCAACTGTTCGACCCTGAAAAAGAAATGTTTTTGCCGGATCGTTTCGTTAAGGGTACCTGCCCAAGCTGTGGCGCAGAAGATCAAAACGGCGACAGCTGCGACGTGTGTGGTGCAACCTACAGCCCGACTGAAGTGAAAAACCCGCGCAGCGTTGTATCAGGTGCTACACCAGTACTACGTGAGTCTGAGCACTTTTTCTTTGACCTGCCAAAATTTGAAGGCATGTTGAAAGAGTGGATCCGCTCAGGTGCCCTTCAAGAAGAAATGGCTAACAAGCTACAAGAGTGGTTCACTGAAGGCCTTCAGCAGTGGGACATTAGCCGTGATGCGCCGTATTTCGGGTTTGAAATTCCAGGTGCGCCGAACAAGTTTTTCTACGTGTGGGTAGATGCGCCTGTTGGCTACATGGCTAGTTTCAAAAACTTCTGCGACCAAAACAATCTAGAGTTTGATGACTTCTGGAAAGCAGACTCAGACGCTGAGCTTTATCACTTTATTGGTAAAGATATAACCTACTTCCACTGCCTGTTCTGGCCTGCCATGCTAGAAGGCGCGGGATACCGTAAGCCCACTGGTGTAAACATTCACGGTTTCGTCACCGTAAACGGTGCGAAAATGTCAAAGTCGCGCGGCACCTTTATAAAAGGCCGTACTTACCTTGACCACCTGAACCCAGAATATCTTCGTTACTACTTTGCGTCTAAGTTAGGCGACGGTGTTACCGACATCGACCTTAACTTTACTGACTTCGCACAAAAAGTGAATTCTGACTTGGTAGGTAAAGTAGTTAACATTGCAAGCCGCTGTGCAAGCTTTATCACCAAGCGTTTCGACGGCAAATTGTCTGACAATGTGATTGAGCCAGAGCTTATTGCAGAGTTCCAAAACGCGTCAGAGAGCATTGCTGCACTTTTCGAGAAGCGTAAATACCACCAAGCCGTGCGCGAAATCATGGCCCTTGCTGACAAAGCAAACCAGTTCATTGATAACAACGCACCTTGGGTAACCATTAAAGACGAGACTAAGCAGCAGTTCACACACGATGTGTGCTCGCTAGGTATCAACATGTTCCGTCTGTTGGTGATTTACTTAAAGCCTGTACTGCCAGTACTTGCAGAAAAAGCAGAAGAATTCCTAAACGACAAGTTCGACTGGAATTCACTGCAAACCCTATTGAAAGGCCACGCCATCAACAAATTTAAGCCGATGATGCAGCGTGTAGAAATGGAGAAAATCGACGCCATGGTTGAAGATTCAAAAGAAAGCCTAGCGCCAGCAGCACCGGCAATCGACCCAGACAGCCCGCTTGCTAAAGACCCTATTAGCGATACTATCTCGTTTGATGAGTTCGCCAAAGTAGATTTACGTATTGCGCGTATCGCTAAAGCTGAACACGTGGAAAAAGCCGATAAGCTTCTGCGCTTGGAGCTAGATTTAGGCGGCGAAACCAAGCAAGTTTTTGCAGGTATTAAGTCGGCTTACTCGCCTGAAGCCCTAATTGGTAAGCACACAGTAATGGTGGCGAACCTCGCTCCTCGTAAAATGCGTTTTGGCATGAGTGAAGGCATGGTATTAGCCGCGGGCCCTGGTGGCGACGAGCTATACATTCTTGAGCCGCACGAAGGTGCAAAGCCGGGTATGCGTGTTAAGTAAGCTGTAAAGCGCCCCCTTAAAAGTAAGGTGACATTCAGCGCTATAACGCGACGGGATGTCACCTTTTTTATTGGGCGGTCGAAGCGGCGCTTAGATTTATAAAGTAAAATATCACATAGCCAGAATCACGGTGCAGGCACATAACCTGGTATGCTAATAAACCTTCCCACACTCCACTCACTCTTTACTTACACACTCTTTAACCTTATTTGCCTAAGGCAAAACGGCTAATAACTTCTAGTCAAAAAAGCTGCTCATTCAAATTCGGGTTGATTCACGGCGATCTATCCTTCTTTTCTTAACGTAATCAACGTGGTTAATTAATGAAAGAGGTATTTATGGAAGATTTCTTCGGGACTAATATCGATTTATCGGAATTAACCGAAAAGGCCATAGCACTGGTGATGACTTACACACCCAAACTGTTATTGGCCATTGTTACTTTAGTAGTAGGCCTCTGGTTAGTGAATCGTTTTGTGCGTTTACTAGACCACCGGCTAGGTAAAAAGGACCCCACGTTAAATAAGTTCCTATGCGGACTAATTAGCGCTGTTTTGAAGGTGATGTTGCTGATTTCTGTCGCCTCTATGATAGGCATTGAAACCACCTCATTTATTGCCGTAGTCGGTGCAGCTGGTTTGGCTATAGGTCTTGCATTACAAGGCAGCCTAGCTAATTTTGCTGGCGGTGTGCTAATCCTGATTTTCAAACCATTCAAAGTGGGGGACACCATAGAAGCAGAAGGTCACCTGGGTTCGGTGGCAGAGATTCAAATTCTTTATACAGTACTTAACACCTTTGACAACAAACGCATTGTTATCCCCAACGGTAGCTTGTCTAATGCCACATTAATTAACGTTAGCGTATACGATAAACGCCGTTGCGATATGACATTTGGCATAGGTTACGATGACGATATCGACAAAGCAAAGAAGGTGTTGCAGCGTCTGTTTGAAGAAGATGAACGTTCCCTGACCGAGCCAGCTCCTAGAATCTGTGTTGGTGGTTTAGGTGATAATTCGGTCGACCTGATGTTTAGACCGTGGGTTGCCACAGATGATTTATGGCCCTACTACTGGGATATGCAGGAAAAAGTTAAAAAAGCCTTCGATGAAGAAGGAATTAGTATCCCTTACCCACAGCGAGACGTGCACCTCTATAAAACGAGTGACGATTAGTCTTTCATTTTGGAGATAGCATTCTAAGCTATCTCCAATTCCCCTTCCAGATTTGATTAAAAACGCGACAGCCTTGCGTTCTGGTTACAGTACCTTAATGAATTTTGAAGATGGTTAGTGTTTGTCGCTGCTTGCTAATTAAGAGCGTGGCGTGCTCCGCGTACAAGTACAATATACATTAATGGTGCTAACGAAGCGTGCGATTCACCGTAGAGGTTCTGACACTGGCGCCCACCGCTGAAAAACGCGGCTTCAAATTGCGTTTGGGTTTTATGGCCGTCATGGGTATAACCCGCTTTTTAGCGAGTATTACGTATACCGCGCTGCACCAGGGCAAATAAGATGCTAAATAGTCTTGAAGCTTAGCCGCCCCTTTCCACTTTTGTTGAAAAAAGAGCGTTGAAAACAACACTTGGCGTTGCTCAACAATTTCAAACCCCAGCAGTTGAAGCCAATCTTTAATGCGATAAGACGTAAAAAAGCGGGCATCGTGTAGAATATTTCCGCGTTTAACAGGTAGAAATTTGGCAATACCGGCGAGGCTTAAAGGGTTAAAGCCACTTATGATCACATAACCGTTTTGTGTAATAACCCGATCTACTTCCCTTAATATTTCATGGGGGTCCTGCGCGAAATCTAGCTCATTTGCCAATAGGAAGCCATCGATACTGTTTTCGGCGAAAGGTAAGCAGTGCGACTGCCCTACTACCATGTTTTCCTTGCCTGCTTTCAGTTCATTTTTGTCACCGTTTAGGGGCTTACCAGATGCTACATCATGATTAGCAAAGTCTTCTTTCGAGCCGTTGCCACACGATGGGTCGCCCAATCGGCCATTATCTGGAACATAATTGATATGGTGCCGAATTGGGCTGCTATCGAGATTTATCTCGGCACTTAGCGAACCTAATTTGGCAAAGTGATACCCGAAAATGCGCTCAGCATAATCGTTACACACAGCATTCACAGCATGTCGAATATGCTCTCCGGCGGGAAAATCATCCCAGTTTGTAGGATAGCGAGGCGGTTTGGCTTTAAACGCCGATCTCATTAACACTGCGCGCTCTTAGGTTGCTCTGCTCTTCACAAGCCCCTATAGTAACGCATAATTCTACCTACACAAGCAGGTACTCTAATGACGGCAGAAACACTTCCTTCAGGCGTAGCCATTCATCCTATTCCCGCTTTTACCGACAACTACATCTGGTGCATTTATAACGAGAGTAGCGCTATTGTTGTCGACCCAGGTGATGCTGAACCCGTGTTGGCGTTTCTTAAAGCTAAAGACTTAACGCTTAGCGCTGTGCTTATTACTCATCATCACAGAGATCACACTGGTGGCATTGCTAAATTAGTATCCGCAGTACCAGACTTACCGGTTATTGGCCCAAGAGGAAACCATATAAGGGGCATCACCAAATCGGTAGCACAAGGCGATACAGTATCGCTGCCTGTTTTTAAAATGGCGCTACAGGTTATGGAAGTACCGGGTCATACCCTTGATCACATAGCGTTTTTTGGGCATGGCGCGTTATTTTGCGGCGATACGTTATTTTCTGCTGGTTGTGGGAGATTGTTCGAAGGTTCGCCAGAGCAAATGCATCACTCACTGAATAAACTAAAACGCCTGCCCGACACCACCAAGGTGTATTGCACACACGAGTACACAAAAGCAAATGTTGAATTTGCTTTAGCTGTAGAGCCAAATAATGACACGCTTTGCAGCTATGCTAAATGGGTTGAAGAGAAGCGCGCTCAAAATCAACCTACGCTACCTAGCACTCTTAAAGAGCAAAAAAATATAAACCCATTTTTACGTGCTCATGAACTTTCTGTGAAAACTGCTGCCGAAGCCTATTGCGAAAATAACCTGGCTGACGATGTAGCTGTATTTGCTGCAGTTCGCCGCTGGAAAGATGAGTTTTGATGCAAAAGTAAGCCGATTATCGTAATATGGTCGGTTTGCAGTGCTCCAAGAGGTTTCTTCATATATGCAGTTGAAGTTTTTCCCACTGTCGCCACTGATATTGGCGCTAGGTTTAACGGGTTGTCAGTTAACAGATAATAATAACGACAATGCACAATTAGAAAGTAACGAAACCGCTTCTCTAGAAGCGTGCAGTGAAATTCACAACAACGAAGAAGCCATTTCCGATTGTGAAATTGCAAGAGACGGCGTTATTGACGTTGTACACCCTAACGACGATACGCTAGAAGACGGTGCCGAGCTTACTGATACGCCGGACATGCATACGCAAGCCGTTGTTACTGACGTGTGGGAAAGAGCAAGTGCTAACTTTGCTTTACCTATTCCTGATGACAAACGCATTAGCGCACAGCGTAACTGGTATCTAAAACACCCAGAATATATGGCGCGTGTTGTTAAGCGTGCCAAACCGTTCCTCTATTATATTGCAGAAGAAATTGAGAAGCGTGACATGCCAATGGAGCTGGTACTGTTACCTATAGTAGAAAGCGCGTTCGATCCTTTCGCATATTCTCATGGCCGCGCAGCCGGTATGTGGCAGTTTATTCCAGGCACAGGCAAACGCTTTGGCATGCAGCAAAACTGGTGGTATGACGGACGTCGCGACGTAATTGCATCAACCCAAGGCGCCCTTGACTATCTTACCTACTTAAACGAAATGTTTGATGGTAACTGGCTGCACGCGCTTGCAGCCTACAATAGCGGTGAAGGTCGCGTTCAACGAGCTATCAAAGCCAATAAACGTGCAGGTAAGCCAACTGACTTCTGGAATTTAAACCTTCCTAAAGAAACTCGTGCTTATGTGCCTAAATTGCTGGCGCTGGCCGATATTCTAAAAAATAAAGATGAATATGCTTATTCATGGCCTGAAGTTGCGAATGTAGCAGTTATCGAAGTGGTTGATATTGGCTCACAGGTTGACCTTGCGTTTGCAGCCGAGCTTGCAGGCATGTCTTTGAAGGAACTTCACGGGCTAAACCCTGGTTTCAATCGCTGGGCAACGTCGCCAGAAGGACCTCATAGGTTGATACTTCCTCTAGACAAAGCGGCCGCTTTTTCTCAAGCACTGGCAAAAATTGATCAAAAAGAGCGATTGAACTGGGTACGCCACTCAGTGAAGCCCGGCGACAGTTTAGGTAAAATCGCTAAGCAGTATCACACCACCGTGAAAGTTCTTAAAAAAGTGAATGAGCTAGACTCGTCTATGATCCGCGTGGGTCAGGCGATAATGGTACCTGTGGCACTACAGGAACTGGATAGCTACACATTATCTCAGGAACAGCGTCTTGCCAGCTTGCAGAACGGCAACACGTCTAAGCAAAAAGTACGTCATACTGTTCAATCCGGTGATACGCTTTGGGATATTGCCCGTAAGTACAACATAGGCACCAAGCAGTTAGCCAAATGGAACGGAATGGCCCCTGGCGATATGCTTCACCCAGGTAAGACGTTAGTTATTTGGCAGGAAGGTAAATCGCAAGATGGTGTAACCAAAAAAGTGACTTACACTGTTAGAAACGGTGATTCATTATCTCGTATCGCCAGCAAATTCAATGTTAAGGTTAATGACATAGGTAAGTGGAATTCGCTAAATACCAAGCGCTATTTACAACCCGGTCAAAAGCTTAAACTCTACGTGGACGTCACTAGGTTAAACGCATCAAGTTAACCTTTTAAGCTTAAGGTACAACACTGTTCATGCCTGACTGCATTAACATTACGCTTTAAGTCAAAATACAGGATACGGAAATGCTAAGAATTAACCGAGAAAATTTGCGAAACAGTCATGAAACGCCTTGGTTAATCTTAGATTTGGTCATGTTAGGTATACTTTTTGTGAACCTAGCATGGCTCATTTTTGATGCTCTGTACGCCACCGACTTTGTTTATGGTTTACTAGGCACCTACTTTCCTGCTTTCTTAAGCGCCTACGACCCCGTCCACAACAATTTTCTTCTGGTAGATTTAGTATTTATCGCTATTTTCTTCGCGGAGTTTTGCTTTCGTTGGATCGTGGCAGTGGTACGAAAAGAGCATCTTCGTTGGTACTTTTTCCCGTTTTTGCATTGGTACGATATCATTGGCTTAATCCCCACGGGGCCCACCCGCCTATTTCGCTTTTTACGAATATTTTCCATCCTTCACCGACTGCATAAGTTCGAAATAATCGATTTGAATCAAACTGCTGTCTTTCGTTTTTTTGCCTTCTACTATGATGTTTTTGTTGAAGAGCTGAGCGACCGGATTGTTGTCAAGGTACTCAGCGACGCGCAGAAAGATATCTCAGCAGGGTCGCCTTTATTAGACGACATCAATGCTCAGGTTCTGGCACCACGCCGTCCTGTCATTACTCAATGGATGGCAGGTGTCATCAATCATTTAGGTCAGTCAATTCAAAGCGAAGAACACGGCGAAGTGATTCGCGAACACGTGAGAAAAAGCGTGGGCAAAGCGGTTAGAAGCAATGCTCAAGTCTCTTCCCTGCACTACCTACCTGTTATTGGTAAAACAATAGAGAATACTTTGGAAGAGTCGGTTACCGACATTGTAACCACATCGCTAGTTAACCTGTTAAGCGATTTGGATGCAGAGCGCATTGACCATTTCATTTCAGTAGGTATGCACGACTATACCCCTACCGCCGATGCGCTAGATAAAGAAGTGCTTAACGTTGTAAATGAGTGCTTAGAATTAGTGAAAGCCCACGTCGCGCAGCAGCGCTGGAAGTCACATTTAACCGAAAAAGAGTCAGCCATCCCCACTGGCAAACCCGAAATTTAGTCACTTTATATCTAAAAATGTGGCAGACGTGATTTGTTTATTTTATGTTCAGCTATTGTTCATATACTTAAGCTAATATACAGTTCTGACTACATAACTATAAAGATTAGAGGGACTTATGAACAAAAAATTACGCTATTTGAAATCAACGCTGGCAATATTTGTCATTAGTGTTGCCGCTTTTACATCGGGCTGCATGATAATCCTTCCTACATCATCGATATCAACCAATCAGAAGCCAGAAAAAGTTGCCGAGCGTATCGAGTATAATGGCAACCGCTGTTGGTCGACATTTAACTTGCCTATTCACAATAACATCGCAGTTAAAAAGTATGAAATAGCGAATGGCTATAAATTGACTGCCAGCCGAATGGCAGGAAGTTCCCCCCAATACCCGTTTTTGCACGTTACAATCACCGGTTCTGACTACGGTAGTAACGTTGAAGTACGAGAAGGTGATTTCGACTTGGGCTCTGATCTGAATTTAAGTGCCGATGTTCGCCGCTGGGTAAATGGTGATAGTAGCTGTTAATGCCTTTCCTGCTGGTTCACTTAGCAGGAACAAAAAAGCCTACATCGTGTAGGCTTTTTTTGGTTTTACTCACGGCTATATTCAGCGCTGAAGCTAAAAGATTAAGCTATATAACTACGCTTTACGCCACGTAGTGCCAGCCGGACCATCTTCTAACACAACACCTTTCGCGTTTAATGCATCGCGAGCAGCATCAGCTGCCGCCCAATCCTTAGCTGCACGGGCGTCGTTACGCTGTTTGATTAAGGCTTCAATCTCTGCTGCTTCATCGTCATTGCCTTCACCGCCTTTAAGGTAAGTATCTGGGTCACTTTGAAGCATACCTAAAATTGCACCTAGACCTTTAAGAACCGCGGCTAATTTACCCGCTTCGTCAGCATTGTCTTTTTGGCGGTTAAGCTCACGTGCCACGTCGAATAACACCGAAAAAGCTTCAGGTACGTTTAAGTCGTCGTTCATTGCTGCTTCAAAGCGCGTTAAATAGCCACCGTAGCTCAGATCAGTGCTTTCATCTACTTCAACGCCACGAAGGGCTGTATACAAGCGCTCCAAAGCTGCTTTTGCTTGCGTGATGTTGTCTTGAGAGTAGCTTAACTGGCTACGATAATGTGCCGACATTAAGAAGAAACGCAACGTTTCTGAGTCGTGCTCTTTAAGCACATCACGCAGGGTAAAGAAGTTACCTAATGACTTTGACATTTTTTCGTCATTAACCTGAACCATACCCGTATGCATCCATACGTTTACGTAAGGTGTGTCGTATGCACAGCACGACTGAGCCACTTCGTTTTCATGGTGCGGGAAAGTTAAATCTGACCCACCGCCATGAATGTCAAAGTGCGCACCAAGATGCTTGTGATTCATTGCAGAACATTCAATATGCCAGCCCGGGCGGCCTTCACCCCATGGCGATTGCCATGCTGGCTCACCAGGCTTGGTGGTTTTCCAAAGCACGAAATCTAACGGGTCGTCTTTACCTGCCGCCACTTCCACTCGCGCACCCGCTTTAAGCTGGTCCAAGTCTTGTTTGCTTAACTTGCCATAATCTTCGTACTTGCTTACGTCGAATAGCACATCACCGCTTTGCGCTTGATAAGCATAGCCTTTGTCCATCAGACGCTGGATAATGGCGATGATTTCATCCATGTGGCCACTTACAGTCGGTTCAACGTCTGGCTCTAGCAAGTTAATTGCCGCAAAGTCTTCATGCATCATACCAATAGTTCGTGCGGTTAACGCTTCGAAACTTTCGCCATTTTCATTAGCGCGAGCAATAATTTTATCGTCGATGTCAGTGATATTACGCACGTACTTCACGTCTAAACCAAGGTGACGCATGTAGCGTACTAAAACATCGAAACTTAGGTAGGTACGGGCATGGCCCATATGACTTAGGTCATAAACAGTAATACCACATACATACAAACCCACTTTCCCTTCTTGAAGCGGTACAAACTTCGCTTTTTCACGGGTTCGGGTGTTGTAAAGATGCAGCATGTCTATATTTCCTATTAGTCATAATTTTTGGGTCGCAAAGTTTAGCACTGTCACGATTTAAATGGTACAAGCCTTTTGCAAGCATATAGCAGCGTTTTTCAATAACCGTCTCTTTGCGCTAGCTACTCGTTTTGCGCTAAACTGCACCCACTTTATATGTATGCTAACACACAGGACAAACCACAATGGTTACGTTAAAAACAAATTTCGGTGACATCACCCTTGAGCTTTTTGAAGATAAAGCCCCTAAAACAGTAGCTAACTTTCTTTCTTACGTAGAAGACGGCTTTTTTGACAACACTATCTTTCACCGCGTTATAAACAACTTTATGATCCAAGGTGGTGGTTTCACGCCTGATATGGATCAGAAAGACACCAAAGCTCCTATTGAAAACGAAGCAGACAATGGTGTAGCAAATGAGGTCGGTACAATCGCAATGGCGCGTACTCAAGATCCTCACTCAGCAACTGCTCAGTTTTTCATTAACGTAAACAACAACGACTTCCTTAACCACTCAGGCAAATCTGTAAATGGTTGGGGTTACTGTGCGTTCGGTAAAGTAATTGAAGGTATGGACGTGGTTGAGAAGATTAAAGCTGTTAAAACTGGTAACCACGGTTATCATCAGGATGTGCCTGTAGAGCCAGTGATCATCGAAAAAGCAGTGGTTGCCTAAATAGCAGCTAAAACACATGACTAAATAATGGCTTGGTTGGCATGTTTTTCAACACGCTTAGAGCCATTAGTTAAAAGCAAGCCGCGTTACTTTAACGCGGCTTTTTAAACCACATTAAGAAGATTTATGTCGTTTACCTACTTCATTGCCGACTTACACCTAAGTGCCGACCGCCCTGATATCACAGAATGCTTAATGCGCTTTTTAAAAGAAGATGCGATTAACGCTGACGCACTTTATGTTCTTGGTGACTTATTTGAAGTTTGGATTGGCGACGACAACGTTACGCCGTTTAACACCGCCATAGCATCAGCGTTCAAGGAAGTTAGCCAGCACTGCCCTGTTTATTTTATTCACGGTAATCGCGATTTTGCTATACGAGAAAAGTGGTTATCAAAAGCCGGCATGGTTCTGTTAAACGAACAAGAGGTTATTGATCTATACGGCACACCTACCCTGCTTACTCATGGTGACGAACTATGTACTCGCGATGTTGCCTATCAAAAGTTTCGCAAGAAATCCCGTGGTTGGTGGTGGCCTCGTTTGATGCTTGCGCTTCCCTTATGGTATCGCCAGCGTGTTGCGGACAACGGCCGCGCAGAAAGTAAGGCTAAACAACAAAACCTCAAGCCGGAAATTATGGATGTCACGCCTGAAGAAGTGGTAAAAGTAATGGAAAAATGGGGCGTGCAGCGCATGATCCACGGCCATACCCACAGACCGAACATTCATAGCCTCAATGCAAATGGCAAACCTGCGACGCGCATTGTCTTGGGTGACTGGTACGATCAAGGTAGCGTATTAAAAGTTACCGAAAACGAAGTGATATTGCAAAAACATAACTTCAGCTAGCACTTAATCGCGATACATCATTATTTGTTACAAACTAGCCGAAAGTACATGTGCTATGCGCTGGCTTAATTTTTGTTCTGTGGTATAAAGAATAAAAGCAAGTTAGTCATCATGGACGGTGTAAATGACAGATGTTCTTCTTTCCCCAGCAAACTTCTGGTTTAGCATATCGCTTATTGCTGTATTCTTTGTTTTCATATTGGAACTTGTCAGCACCGTTTTTGGTGTAAGCCTGTTGGGATTAGGCGATGACTTTGCTGAGTTAGATGGCGAAGGCTTCCTTAACACCTCTTTTGCCAACTGGCTTAACATTAATAAAGTTCCCTTTCTTATTTATCTTGTTGTATTACTTACACTATTTGGCCTTACCGGATTAATTATTAACGGCATCACTGCCAGTGCGCTTGGTTTTACTCTGCCCGCATTTGTGTCAGTCCCTCTCGCATTTGTTATTAGTCTACTTGTCACAGCTAGAACCGTAAAAATAATTTCAGGCTTGCTGCCTAGCGTCGAGTCTAGCGCTGTAAATAGCGATGACTTCATCGGGTCTGTGGCGGAAATCACTATTGGTAAAGCTAGCCGAGGCAATCCAGCAGAAGCAAAATTTACCGACCACTACTCTCAGCCTCATTTTGTATTAGTTGAACCTTTTGAAGAAGAAGAGTTGTTCACACAGGGAGAGCGCGTCATTTTAGTTAAAAAAAATCAACACAGCTGGTTAGCAACCCGCTACTTATAACCTAAAAGAGATAAAAGTATGGATACAATTCAACCATCTAGCTTGCCGTCAATACTCTTTATTGCCGGTGCTATTGTTGTAGGGCTTATCGTTATTGGCCTTATTTTTGCCAAACTATATACCCGCGCTACTAAAGAAACCGCGTTTGTAAGAACGGGCCTTGGCGGTGAGAAAGTAATTAAAGATGGCGGTGCTATCGTACTGCCCGTTGTTCATGAAATTATTCCAGTAAACATGAACACCCTTCGAATAGAAGTAGAAAAAATTCAAAAAGACGCGCTTATCACCAAAGATCGCATGCGTGTTGATGTTAAGGCTGACTTCTATTTGCGTGTTGCACCCAATGCCAATGGCATTTCAATGGCTGCGCAAACGCTAGGTACACGTACCACCCGCGCTGAAGAAGTTAAAAAGTTAATGGAGTCTAAATTCGTTGACGTACTGCGTGCCGTTGCAGCTGAAATGAGCATGACCGAAATGCACGAACAGCGCGCTGATTTTGTGCAAAAGGTGCAGCAAAGTGTAGCTAACGACCTTGAAAAGAACGGTCTTGAATTGGAGTCGGTGAGCTTAACCGGCTTTGACCAAACCGACCTACAGTTTTTCAACGAAAACAACGCATTCGATGCGGAAGGTCGCGCCCGTCTGACCAAAATCATTGAAGAAAAGCGCAAAGAAACCAACGATATTCAGCAAGAAAACCGCATCTTGATTGAACAGCGCAATTTAGCAGCGGAAAAACAGTCGTTAGAAGTAAAGCGCGATGAAGAAGAAGCCCGCTTGGCGCAAGAGCAAGTTCTTGCCTTTAAACGTCAAGAACAGAAGGCGGAAATTGCCAAACAGCGTGAAATGAAAGAACGGGAAGAGCGCGAAGCAGAAATTGCTAAAAACCGTGCTATTGAGGCGGCGGAAATTGAAAAGTCACGCGAAATTGAAACCCAAGAAATTGCTAAGCGTCAGGCGCTAGAACAAGCGCGCATTCGCCAGCAACAAGAAGTAGAAGTATCTGAACAGGTTAAGCAAATTGCTGTTGCGATAAAATCTGAAGAAGAATCGGCGGCACGTGCAAAAGCGGCTGAAGCTGAAAAAGCCAAGGTGGAGAAGGTTGAGGCTGTTACCACGGCGAAAATGGTGGCGGAAGCTGAGCGTAAGAAACAAATAGAAGTTATTGACGCCCGTAAAGAAGCAGAGCGTGAAGCTGTGGGGATTACCGTAGAAGCACAAGCTAAGAAAGAAGCAGCTGAAAACTCTGCTGCCGCTATTCTTACAGAAGCTAAGGCCGCTGCCGATGCCAAAATGCTTCAAGCTGAAGCTGATGAGAAAGTGCTTGCTGTTGAAGCACAAGGTAAACAAGCGCTTTATGAGGCTGAAAATACGCTTAAAAACGAGCAAATTGAGCTGCAAAAAGCCCTTGCCATGCTTAAGGTATTGCCTGAACTTGTGGCACATGCCGTTAAGCCGCTGGAAAACATTGAAGGTATTAAAATTCTTCAAGGTTACGGCCAAGGTAGCGGCGCGAAGGGCGACCACACTGTTGCCACTGCAGGCAGTGGCTTAGCAGAGCAAGTAACGCAAGCCGCACTAAGCTATCGAGCCAATGCTCCACTGGTAGACTCTATGTTACGTGAAGTGGGCCTGGTAGATGCAGAAAAGGGCACCTTGGAAGACTTGGTAACAGGTAATAGCGACTTACTGTCTAAAGCCAGTGCCATTAAACCAAAGCCAATCGTTGCAGCACCAGAAAATTTAAGTGGCAATAAAGCCCCAGAAGAAGTCCCTGCCGATTAGCGAGCTAATGCTTATCAATTTAGCATGCTAGAACATCCAAAGCCCTGTGTTTCAACAGGGCTTTTTGTTTTCACGCATCTTATTAACTAACCATTCAGAGAACACTTTTAACCTAAGAGGCATCTGTCTTCTAGAGGGGAATAAAAGGTTTACTGGCATTGGCTGCGCTTCATACTCTGGAAGCACGCGAATTAACTTTCCTTCTTTTAGTTCAACTTCAACACCCACACTTGGAATTTGCGCTATCCCTAGCCCGTTTGAACACGCGGCAAAATAGGCTTGGGTACTGTTAACACTTAGTAAGCTTTGCATTTCAACCGTACGTAGCTCACCATTTTTCATATATTCAAACACAGGAGCTTTGTGACTTAGCGTGTGAGAGTAATCAATGACCTTGTGATTAGCCAAATCATCCAGCGACTGAGGTATACCCCACTTTGTTGCGTACTCAGGACTTACACAATTGTAAATTGGATAAGTTAAAAGGCGACGAGCGACCAAGCTGCTATCCGTTAATGCACCAACCCGTATTACACAGTCAAACCCTTCTTTAATGATATCAACTTTGCGGTCGACACTGCTCACTCTTAATTTTATGTTGGGGTAAGCACTAATGAACTCTCCTAATATGGGAAGCAGGATATTTGTTGCAAATCTACTGGGCATGTCAATTCGAAGTTCACCGCTAATGCTGTCTGCGGATGAACTAAATTGTGATTGTAAAGCGTCCCACTCACTCAGTATGGCGATACTTTGAGGCAAGAAGGTTTCCCCATCAGATGTGAGAGAAACACTTCGCGTACTTCGATTAAAAAGACGTGTCCCTAACTGCTTTTCAAGCTTTGTTACCGCTTGGGAAATACTCGATTTCGGCACCCCCAGAAGTGCAGCCGCCGCACTAAAGCTCCCCAATCTAGCGGTTTCTACAAACCGAGTAAGCATATCAAACCTGTCCATTTTCCGCCCATTGTTCACAAAACACGAACAATGTTATCGCTTTAGGCAGGTTTTTCATACTAATTCGAGCCAATATAATCGTTTGCGAATTAACCAACGAAAAGAGAGATAACAATGGCGATTGCATTAATAACAGGTGGAAGTCGAGGGATCGGACGCGCTGGTGCGCTAGCACTAGCTAAAAGAGGGGTAGACGTTATTATCACCTATAACACTAACGAAAGCGCGGCAAACGAAGTTGTAAACGAAATTCAAAGCTTTGGAAGAAAGGCTTTCGCCCTGCCCCTTAATACCGCGACGTCTCATTATTCCTTTCCAGAATTTCTCGTTTCGCTTAAAAAAGCGTTGAGCAGTCAATTTGGAGAATCGTCGATTACCTACCTGGTAAATAATGCGGGCATTGGAATGAACGCTCCTTTTGCAGAAACCAGTATTAGACAATTCGACACACTATTCGATATGCATGTGAAAGGCCCTTTTTTCCTGACTCAAACACTTTTACCTATAATCGAAGAAGGCGGGGCAATTCTGAATATATCTTCTGGCTTAGCGCGATTTTGCTTTCCCGGATACAGTGCCTATGGAATGGCTAAAGGCGCTGTTGAAGTAATGAGTCGCTATCTGGCGGCCGAGTTAGGAGACCATAACATTAGAGTGAATACCCTTGCACCAGGAGCTATTGAAACTGACTTTGGCGGAGGCTATATCCGCGATAATAGCGAAGTTAATAAAGCTGTTGCCTCTCAAACGGCACTAGGTCGCGTGGGTAAGCCCGAAGATATTGGTGCCGTTATGGCGGCGCTTTTGAGTGATGATTGTTATTGGGTTAACGGCCAACGGGTTGAGGCATCTGGCGGGATGAAATTATAGTCACTCCATGTAATTCCCGTTAATGCTAATTTTCGTTCGTTAATAAACCGGGGTAAAGGCCTTTGCAACCTTTGAGGCTGCAAAGGCACTTCAGAAAGAGTAATATAGCGTAAATAGCCGATATTTAACTACCTGAGCTTAAAGGTTACGTACAGGCTAAAAAGTATTGTTGAGTCTCCAAGATAATACCTGTGCTTAATGTATTTTTTAAGAAATAAGGTCTAAGACAAATACTATGAAGTCGCTACCCGAAGAACCAGAAAAACCACTAAGAGATGATTGCTGTGGTGGCGGTTCGTGTTGCCCGTGTATTTGGGACGTATACTATGAAAAGCTTGATAAATGGAAAGAGGCAAAGCGAGAATTTGAAGAGCAAAATAACAGCCAGCCTTCAACAAATATCGAACCCAAAGATTAGTGCGCGATACCAAAAACAAAGCTCGCGCTTTTTATCTGCATTATAAACTCAGTTAACACAAACACTGACCCAGAGACTTATAACCCTCTGCAGAGCTTAATGCACCCTCATCTTTAAACTTCTCATTTACAATTTTCACTTCCCTTGCTATCTTAACTTAATCGATTAAGAATTTGATTTTCTATGTATCTCAGCTGAATTTGGATTGCTCATCATAGAAGATTAAGAATTAAGCTAAATCCAATACATGGTCAATAGCGAACCTACCACGTTGGTAGTGCTTAATTCGTAGTAATGTGTGCTCGCGATACACAATGGAAGTACGAGCAAGCGCATGCTGAATTTTGGAGAGTTATCATGTCAATACGCAATGGCGTTCAATTAATCACCTATGCAGACCGACTAGGCGATGGCAACATCGAAAGCCTAACGAGCGTACTTCAGGGCCCATTAAATGGACTATTCGCTGGTGTTCACGTTCTTCCCTTTTATTATCCTTATGATGGCGAAGACGCAGGCTTTGATCCTATCGACCACACATCGGTCGATAAGCGCTTAGGCGATTGGAACAACATCAAAAAGCTTGGTGAATCGGTAGATATCATGGCCGACCTGATAGTCAATCATATGTCGGGACAAAGTGAAGCGTTTAAAGACGTGCTAAAAAATGGGCGAGACTCTGCTTATTGGCCACTGTTTCTAACTAAAGAAGATATTTTTAAGGGCAATGACCAAGCACAAATTGACGAACAAATTGCGCAAGTATTTCGCCCTCGCCCAACGCCATTTTTTAGCGATTATAAAGTAGGCACAGAAACTGACAGCCCCGAAACTGTGCCATTTTGGACAACCTTTACCTCAAACCAAATTGATATTGATGTAGAGTCACAGCTAGGCAAAGACTATCTATCGTCTATTCTTCAATCGTTTACTGAAAGCAATGTAGATCTTATAAGATTAGATGCGGCGGGATACGCAATTAAACGTGCAGGCACGAACTGTTTTATGCTGGAAGAAACCTTCGAATTTATCGAAGAGCTATCTAATCGCGCACGTGGTATGGGTATGCAATGTCTGGTAGAAATTCACAGCCACTATCAAACACAGATTGATATTGCCGCACGTTGCGATAGTGTTTACGACTTTGCTTTACCTCCCCTTGTACTGCACACCTTATTTACTAAAAATGCAGAGGCATTGGCGCACTGGCTGTCCATTTCGCCACGAAACTGCTTTACCGTGCTTGATACTCACGATGGCATCGGCATTGTTGATGTGGGCGCTAGTGGCGCCAAGCCAGGCCTGCTTTCTGCGGATGCGATTAACGCGCTTGTTGAGCAAATACATGAAAATTCCAATGGCGAGTCTAAGAAAGCTACAGGTGCTGCGGCAAATAATGTCGATCTTTATCAGGTCAACTGCACATACTACGACGCGTTAGGTAAAGATAACTTTGCCTATTTGGTTGCGCGCGCCATACAGTTCTTTAGCCCGGGTATTCCTCAGGTTTATTACGGAGGTTTGCTTGCTGTTGAAAACGACATGGCTTTACTTGCTAAAACCAATGTTGGCCGCGACATTAACCGCCCATACTTGTCTACTGCCATGGTGAAAGAAGCCGTTGAAAAGCCAGTGGTTAAAGGTTTGATGCAGCTTATTAGGCTAAGAAACGAAAGCCCTGCGTTCAATGGCAACTTTGATGTGAGTTACGTCAACAATGTATTGGCGCTTTCGTGGAAAAAAGGCGATGACGCAGCTTCATTAAATGTTAATTTCAGCACAATGGATGCAACTGTTCATACAGTGGATAATGGTGAAGAAAGTGTGTTGTCAATCGACTCACTACTTGGTTAAAACGCACTCTCTAGCGTTAGCTTAGCTACTTAGCGTTCAGCTATTTAGAAATTAACACGTGCCGTCAATGCGCTTAAACGCATTAGCGGCACGTAAACCTTGTATTAGCCATTACGATTTAAGTATTGAAAGCCCCATCAGAAGAACCGCTATTGTTATGAATTAACTCAGTACTCGTTTACCTAAACGACGTATCATGTTTTGTTGGTGTTTTATCTGTAGTCGTCGTTATACGCCCTACCCCAGTCACATAGCTGACGTAAAGTTGGCTCTAGTGTACGGCCTAAATCGGTAAGAGAATACTCTACACGAGGGGGCACTTCTGCATACACTTTCCTGTTTACCAACCCATCACGCTCTAACTCTCTTAGCTGCTGTGTAAGCATTTTTTGGGTAACGCCTTGCAATCGTCTACGCAACTGACTGAAACGTAGCGTTTTATGGCAAAGGTGCCACAAAATAACCCCTTTCCATTTACCGCCTATTATCTCAAGGGATACTGCTACGCCACAAATGTATTGATTTGAGTCGTTCGTATTTTCTGCAGCATTGGGCGCATTATCTTGTTTCTGGCTTTTTAGGACGGCGTTATTATCAATGTCTGATGTCACAGCACTTTCCTCTGCCACTACACTGTTCAAAGTTGCGGTCATACTACTCCCTCGTAGAGTAACTACGTTCATATTTACTACGTAACAGGCACTGTTATTGACGTCAGCATTGATGTAGGTGCGCTTTGTCCAAGCAATCAATCGAACAAAGGGTTTACATCACGCCAATAGTATCTTTTAGGGTACTACCCTACTAAAAAGTGCATACTTGCGCAAAGTTTATATATTGTCACAATGGGTAGCGTAATCATTCGACTAACGGAGACAGGTATGACATCGTTTAAAGCTTTGCTTGTAGAAAAACAGGAAGATAAATCCTTCACGCGCAACGTAACGCAACGCTCACTTGATGATTTGCCTGAAGGCTCGCTACTCATTAAGGTGCATTATTCATCGCTTAACTACAAAGATGCACTGTCAGCAACCGGCAACCCAGGTGTGAGCAGAAACTTTCCTCATACCCCAGGAATTGATGCAGCAGGCACAGTGGTATCGTGTGATGACAATCGCTTTAAAGAAGGCGATGAAGTTATTGTCACTGGATTTGACCTCGGTATGAATACCTCAGGAGGCTTTGGTGAGTACATAAGAATTCCAAGTGAATGGGCGGTAGCTAAACCAAATGGCCTTACGTTGAGAGAGTCTATGGTTATTGGTACCGCAGGCTTTACCGCTGGGCTATCGGTACAAGGCTTGGTTGAACATTACGTTACTCCAAAAAAGGGCGACGTATTAGTCACAGGAGCCACTGGCGGCGTGGGGTCGGTCGCTGTAGCACTGCTAGCTAAAGCGGGGTATTCGGTAGTGGCATGTACCGGAAAAAAGGAGCATGAGGCATTCTTAAAAGCACTGGGGGCGAGCAAAGTGATAACCCGCGACGAGTTATTAGAAAATAAAGAACGCCCTATGTTAAAAGAGCTATACGCTGGCGCTATTGATACGGTAGGCGGTGAATATTTAGCGCAGGCAATTAAAGCGACACAATATGGCGGCACAGTAACGTGCTGTGGCCTAACCGCATCTGCTGAACTTAACGTAAGCGTATTTCCGTTTATCTTACGAGGCGTGTCGCTTCTCGGTATCGACTCTGTGCAGTGCCCTATGCCACCTCGTTTGAGGTTGTGGGACAAGCTTGCTAGCGAATGGAAGCTGGACTGTCTTGACGAACTTACTCAAGAGATCCCGTTAGGTGATATAAGCACAAAGATTGATGCAATTCTAAACGGACAGGTAACCGGTAGAACACTAGTGAAGCTGTGAAGGTATACCATGGCAGGTTGACTCCGACAGCGCGCACTGTGCGAAAAAAGCACATGATCCTTGGAAAGTTACTAAAATTAGACATTTAAATTAAAATAGAACGGCTGCCAAGCTACCATTCAAAAACCCATAAAGCGGAAATTTATCAGTGTGTAATGAAAAGGGACGCTAAATAGCGTCCCCATAGATAACTACGATTAAGTGCGTTGTGTTATCTCGCCCAGTAACGAATCTCCCTAAGGGTCTTAATAAAGTCTTTAGCCGAATTTTTTTCTACATCAATAAATCCGTCGTCCATCTTGCTGTCAAGACCCACTGCTTCAATCAATGGCATTGCTTCATCGGTATAACCAATGAACTTATTATGTGCAAACGCATCAGAGACAAAATCTCTAGCTTCGGGTTTTTCAGCCAACGTTTTTGCGCCAGATTTTGAAAGCAGTAGTAATACTGCATCGTAGAGCACAGAAGGGCCGCCATCTACTTTTTGTTGCGCATCGACTTTCTTGCCCTTGTCACAGACTACGCCGCCAATTTGAGGTGCCACCACCTCAAACATAGCGCCTTCTTTTTCTAATGCATCCTTAACTGCTTCCAGTATTTTTCCATCTAAGTCGTCGCTTACCAGAATACCTAATTTACGCCCCTTAAAGGTATTAGGCGCATTCTTCAAGATGCTCAATGCATCAGACTTAACAAGATCGTCCCTAGTAGGCATGGCGGCCTCGGCTGGCGCAGGCATCTCTTCAAACCCTAGTGCTTCGGCAACTGCCTTAGCCAGGTCTTTATCTACATTTAATAGGTGCGACACTACCCTTTCGCGTATAGCTAACTTTTCTACTTTAGACAACTCAAACGCGAAAGCATCACGAATATGCTCTTGCTCTGTTTCTGTTTGACTCAAATAGAATTGGCGAGCCTGGCTATAGTGGTCGGCAAACGTTTCTGAGCGGTGGCGGACTTTTTGACCTGAGACTTCTTCACTATGAGATTGGAACCCGTGAGCCGGACAAGCGCGAGGGTTATTCTCATCACCTTCCCACGAGTTAGGTTCGTAGTTCACTCTTCCCTTCGGATTGTGCATAGCCATATGACCATCTTGCTGGAAGTGGCGCATTGGGCACTTAGGGGCATTTATAGGCAAATGAGTGAAATTAGTACTTCCGAGACGCTTAAGCTGAGTGTCTAGATAAGAGAAATTTCTACCTTGTAATAGTGGGTCATTGGTAAAATCGATACCTGGTACAATATTTTGTGTACAGAATGCGACCTGCTCTGTCTCGGCAAAGAAATTATCTACCATTTTGTTTAGAACCATTTTACCCACTATCTTAACGGGCACCTGTTCCTCTGGAATGAGTTTAGTAGCATCTAGTACATCAAATTCAAAGTTGTCCGCGAATTCTTGGTCAAAGATCTGCATACCAAGCTCCCACTCTGGGAAATCGCCGGCAAGAATAGCGTTCCATAAATCTCTACGATGAAAGTCTGGATCTGCACCATTGATTTTAAGTGCTTCATTCCAAACAACCGATTGAAGACCCTGTTTTGGTTTCCAGTGGAACTTAACGTACTTCATCTCACCTTTTGCATTAATGAGCTTAAACGTATGAACGCCGAAGCCTTCCATAAAACGGAATGAGCGAGGAATAGCGCGATCTGACATTGCCCACATCAACATATGCGTGGACTCTGGGCTTAAACTTGCGAAATCCCAAAAGTTATCATGGGCTGTTTGAGCTTGAGGAAAACCTCTATCCGGCTCTTGTTTCGCTGAATGGATCAAGTCGGGAAATTTAATCGCGTCCTGAATGAAGAATACTGGAATGTTGTTACCAACTAAGTCCCAGTTGCCTTCCTGTGTGTAGAATTTTACGGCAAAGCCTCGAACATCCCTAGCAAGGTCAGGAGAACCTTGGTTACCTGCAACCGTCGAGAAACGCGTAAATACAGGTGTTTTCTTACCTTTTTCTTGAAAAATATCGGCGCAAGTAATATCGGATAAAGACTCATATGTCTCAAAATAGCCATGGGCTCCATATCCTCTCGCATGAACTACGCGCTCTGGAATTCGCTCATGATCGAAATGGAAAATTTTCTCACGCATTACATGATCTTCGAGAGTCGTAGGGCCTCTAACTCCCGCTTTCAACGAATTTTGATCGTCGTGCACGGGACAGCCTTGCGCGGTCGTCATGACCGGGTATCCGTCGCCCGCCTTTTGATGTAGTTCGCCGCCCTGTCCTTTGTTTCCTTCATACTTAAATGATTCAGCCATGATTGTTCCTTGTCGTAAAAGTTAAACACACATCTCATCGTTATTTAATGAATGTCTACCAATCACAGCAAATTAGAGTCCATATAAAAACTCAAAATAATCAGTAATTTAAAAAACAAGCTGGCGAAAAAATGACAATCTTACAATTTGAGAAGAAAGTTTTACACGTGTCCAGTTTAAAGCGCCTTCAACTAAGCAAGATTTCGACCTTTGTTAGGGGAGCAACTTTCGCCCCCCTATAACGTAAACTTTTCGAAATTTCGTTGTTAAAAGCCCTCTAGAACCAACTTACCGATGGCGCGCCCTTCTTCTAAAATTTTGTGAGCGTCGATTAAGTTAGCAGCGTTAATTTTACCTAAGTGTTTGCCAACGGTAGTTCTAATTTTGCCTTCGTCAATAAGCGATGCTACCTGAGTAAGTAGACGGCTTTGCTCTGCCATATCGTCGGTCTCAAACATTGAGCGCGTAAACATAAACTCCCAATGAAGTGACAAGCTCTTTTGTTTAAGCTTGGCTACATCAAGACTTTCTGGGTCGTCAATTAGCGCCAGTTTGCCCTTCGGCTTCATAACTTCAACAAAGCTATCAATGTACTGGTGTGTGTTATTTAAACTTGCGACATGCGTCACTTCACCAATGTCTAATGCCTTGATTTGCTCAGCCATGGGCTTACTGTGATCCACTACGTAGTCGGCACCTAACTCCTGTACCCAGCTTTTCGAGCTTTCACGCGAGGCAGTAGCAATCACGGTGGCTCCCGTTAGTACTTTAAGCAATTGCAGCATAATAGAACCTACGCCACCAGCTGCGCCTACCACAAGCACAACCTCATCGCTTTTTTCACTTTGCTGCTTCAGTGCGAGGTGATCAAATAACAATTCGTACGCGGTAATTGTGGTTAGTGGTAGCGCCGCAGCATCGCTGTCTGACAAAGACTTCGGTGCTTTACCCACAATGCGTTCATCAACTAATTGAAATTCAGCGTTTGAGCCGGCTCTGGTAAGATCGCCCGCGTAATAAACTCTGTCTCCAACGGCAAATTCGGTAACATCTGCACCAATATCAACCACTTCGCCCACTGCATCCCAGCCAAGTATTTTAGGCTCACCACCCTCTGGGTTTACGCGATGTCGAATTTTATAGTCGACAGGATTAACTGCTATAGCATTAATTTTAACAAGTAAGTCCCGACCCGACGCGAAGGGCTTTTCAACTTCAATGTCCATTAATGCATTGGGTTCATTGATATCAAGTGATTGGGTAAAGCCGATAGCTTTCATTGTTCGTCTCTCCTTTGAGTTATACCTTCATCATACGCTTGATTAAATTCCGATAAACAGCACAATAAAAGAAACATTATCAAATAATATTTGAAAATCTATGCTATTCGATGACTTAACCGTAGTATTAAAAGTTGCCAAATTCAGAAGCATCACCGCAGCAGCGACCCATTTGAACATGCGCACCGCAACGGCAAGTGCTGCTGTCAAAAGGGTGGAACAATCCCTTGGCGCAGAGCTGTTTGTACGCACAACGCGCTCGCTCAGATTGTCTTCTGCAGGTGAACGTTTTTTACCTACATGCGAACAGGCCATGTTGATGCTGACAAACGCTAAGCAAAACCTGAAAGGTGACACCGGTATTATTGAGGGTGAATTGCGGCTGGGTTTGTCGTCTGATTTAGGAAGAAACGTAGTGGCTCCATGGCTTGATGACTTCATGGATGAGCATGACAAAGTAAGTGTAAAACTTAATTTGAATGACAGTAACATTGATTTTTACCGCGACCCCATCGACCTAGCGCTGAGATACGGTTCGCCAGATGATGCGAGCGTTTACGGCTTTAAAATTTGTGATGTTCCTAGGCTTCTTGTTGCTTCTCCTTCCTATATTGCCCGCCATGGAGCCCCCGAGAACTTAGAAGACTTACAGTTGCACAATGGGCTTTTTTATCAATTGCACGACAAGGTGTATAACGAATGGGAACTTTTGCACAAAGGCAAGCCGCTAAAAATAAAAATGCAGGGCAACAGAACGGCAAACGACGGTGAAATGGTAAGACGGTGGGCTGTAGCGGGCAAAGGGGTTGCGGTTAAATCTGGTTTGGACATATGCGACGATATTATACATGGTCGCCTTCTTACGCTATTACCTGATTACCAACCAAAACCTACTCAACTTTGGCTAATTTGCCCAAGCCGACAGTCGATTACTCTGGCGGTTAGATTATTAAGAGACATGTTAAAAGCACGCTGCGCTGAATGTTTAGTGCGACTCAAAGAAGCGAGTGTATCTATTGCAGGCAAAGATAAAGGGTAAAGAAATAGCTGGAAGAACTAATGAAATTTAGCTAAGCGTATAACTTTAAGTAAAAGGTGAACTTACAAGTTATTCGCGGTCATCAGCGGCCATAGTCGTATCTTTAAGAAATGATAGCAACTATAGCCGCACAATGAACAAATTCGGGTAAACGCAATACTGCGATTAACGTTTTATTGCCGCTTATACATAGCAGGCGCGCCGTTGCTCGGCGTACTTGCTTTAATAAATTCACGTAGGTCTTGATTTGACTGTTTTAGGTCGTCGCGGCGCAAGTACATCATGTGGCCGCTGCGATACCCTTTGAAACTCAAACGGTCTTTTAAGTTACCACTTTGATCAAGCTGCCACATTGTATACTTAGCATCGAAGTAATTCGTTGCACCGTCGTAATAGCCAGCTTGAATCATCACATTCAGATACGGGTTTTGCGCCATAGCTAATCGCAAGTTTTCGCCTGTTTGATTATTGCTTCTATCCCACGGGTGCACGTTTCCAAACATGTTGTACTTAATATCAGTTTTATAGTTCAGCTCTTCACGCAAATAGTAATTAATAGCGGGCGTGAACGAATGAAGCCATGACGTTAGCTCTGCCCAATAATCAGGGCGGTCGCCGGCTTGCTTGGCATCTATACCCAAATAGCGGCTATCAAGACGGCCTAGCGTTTTCCCTTCTTCTCGCAGCAAGTCTTTCCAGAAAAATGCAGTGCTCACGTCTAAGTTATTTTGCGCAATGGACGCTTCACTTAAACCCGAATAACGCGCCATTTTTTTTAGCACATCCCGTTTTTCCGTTTCACCGATGAAGCCACCTTTGGCCAGAGCAGGAATAAGCGTATTAATGGTGAAGTCTTCAACTTCAGGCAATAGTTCAGTGAGATCTTTATTTTGCAATTCCGGTTCAAGTTTATTGTGATACCAGGCAGCGGCTGCAAAGTAAGGTAGACGATTAGCGGCTTTCACCGGCCCGTTGCGCTCTATACCGATATCAGTTGGCGATACAAGCACAACGCCGTTTAGGTACATCCATTGGCGGTTTTGTAGTTCTAATGCAAGCCCTGAAACACGTGTCGTACCGTAACTTTCACCAATAAGGTATTTAGGCGAGCGCCAACGGTTATTGCGCGTTACGAAGGTATTCACCCAGTCTGCCAAATAGCTAATATCGGCATTTACGCCGAAAAACATTTTCTGCTGCTCATCTTGCGACGGCATGCTGCCATCAGCTTTAGGCAGTACACGGCTATACCCTGTGTTTACTGGGTTAACAAAGACAATGTCAGCCACATCTAAAATAGAGTAAGGATTGGTTTGAACGCCATATGGCTGAACCGGATAACCCTCTTCGTCAATATTAAGAATACGTGGACCTGTGTAGGCTACATGCATCCACACTGACGCGGAGCCCGGCCCCCCGTTAAAGGAAATAATAAGTGGGCGCTTCGTATTTTCTTTAACATCAGTTCGCTGGTAGTAAGTGTAAAACAAAGTAGCAACCGCTTCGTCTTTACTATTCCAAACCGGTTGAGTACCTGTGGTTGCGCTGTACTTTACACGTTGACCAAGAATTTTAGTTTCGTGTTCTGTTACTACACTGCTGTCAATTTTAATGGCGCGAGCATGCGCCGATGGACTTTCTTCCTTATCTGAAGCACTGGCAGTTAGGCTTACAAAAGCAATCATCGCCGCGGTTAACCATGCTAAGGCTGGGTTCAATGGCGCTTTGCGTTTGTTATTTCCCTGACTAAATAATAGGGGCGATGTATTTCGAGTTAGGAATTGAATATTCATCATTATTGTCTTTGTGTGTTGTTAGTTTTATCGTTTTTGCATTGTCTTTATATTGGTCGCTTTACTATATCGCTGTTCGCGTAACAGCTTAGCAATGAACGACAAAACCACCAATTTCTTCGATACATTTCTGTAACAAGGGTTAGCAGCGACAAATATTTTCAGGGCCGTTGTTATTAATGTGTTTGATTAGATCTGGGAAAAAGCCCAAAAATCTCTTTTCTATTTCATCTTGGTTCGCATTGATATCATCCACAGCAAGATGAAATGTGTTGGGGAAACGAATACGCTTAGCAACAACAGAAATTGCCTTGGCAATCCCCTCTTCTTTAGCATAATCCTCAAACCAGTCGTGAGTAATCATATGCCCGACGCTATGCTGCATGGTTCTTGGCATAGTGGGCAGTCGCCGCTCTAACAAAGAAAAGCTCTGTTCTCGAAAGTCGTCAAAGCTTTGTGTTGTAAACAACGTCCAGTGTTTGATTAACAAGTGATCGAAGTAGATATCCAGCGCCACAGGTGCAAAACGTCGACGACTTTTATGAAATAACGCCTTCGCAGTCAAAACACTAGTGTGACTATCAGTGAACCTATCGACTTCGTAGTGATTTTTAAGACCTAGCTGAACTGCATTGCCAAACCTGCTTATGTCAACACCTCGTCTGAAATCACCGAGTAAATTGCCGAAATGAGAGTCGGCGGTGGGACGAGCAAGAAAAAGGTGGGCTAGGTAATTCATTTTGAAAATTATTGGCCTCGATTTTAAGTTGTAAGGGCTTGTAGGTATCAAGTAAAATTAGCGCTCAATTCAGAACATCGAACTGGTACGCCCATAATTCGATACTGCCGAGACTAGCGTCAGCAGTAGCCAAATTCAAATGTAACTGAAAACCGTAGCACTTAAAATTGAGTTTCAACATGTCTGTAATCTCCACCTCTGAAGTCACGTCTCTGCTTTCACCAATTAATGATTTTTTACACTGCGAGACGCCCCAGTCGTGGATAGACGAAGCGCAGAAAGAAGAAAACCTTCGCGTTATCCTTACCGACCACCTAATTTGTGAGCTAAAAGCAGCTCAGTCGGCCATGTACCTACTTCGCCGCTATGTGGCCGATGAGGAAACCAGTAAGGTATTGCTAGGCTGGTTGAAACCTTACGAAGACTTCACTTACCGCCACGAAGGCAATTGGCAATCGCTTAATACTAAGCACCTTTCCAAAAATGTGTTTAACACTGAAGGGCTAGACCCGTTTAAAAAAGATATGCTAGATAAAATGGTCATGCTAATTAAAGAAGAGCTTCACCATTTCTACCAAGTATTAGAAATTATGCACGAGTTGGGCTTTGAATATAAATCAGTAACATCTAGTCGTTACGCCAATGGTTTGCTGCGTCACGTACGTACTTATGAACCTGAAAAGCTTGTCGATAAGCTTATTTGTGGCGCCTACATTGAAGCCCGATCGTGCGAGCGCTTTGCGAAGCTTGCTCCTTATGTTTCCGAAGATTTAGGCAAGTTCTATGTGTCGCTGTTGCGCTCTGAGGCCAGACACTTCGAAGACTACCTTACTCTTGCTGGACAAATCGCTAAAACTGATATTTCAGAGCGCGTTGCCCACTTCGGAAGCGTTGAAAAATCGCTGATAGAAAGTGACGACAACGAATTGCGTTTCCACTCAGGTGCACCACAGTTAAGTTAACGCTTTACATCCGTTTATAAATTAATCAATTTATATTGACGGCTTTGGATTTCTGCTGCACACTCATTTTGTAAACATATTGTTAACGGCAGTGTTTGGCGCCTTGCGCCGTGGTTGTGTATCCTTGTTATTACGGGTTGTCCGTGTGTTCTCCCTGCCCTACAACAATATTTTAAAATAATAACGTTGGTGAAAAAGGCAGGACTTTATGATTTTGAATCATTTAATTGGTATTTACACTCACCCTAAAGAAGAGTGGCAAACCATTGATACCAAACACGAAACTTATTTTTACGCGCTTACCCATATCGCTTTTATAGCACTTATCCCTTCACTTGTGGCGTATTACTCCAGTGCTCATACAGGCTGGAGTATCGGTGCTGGTGACATAATACGCCTTAGTGAAAATACTGCCATTATGATGGGCATAGGCATGTATTTTGGCTTAATTGCAGGCGTAGTCGCGTTGGCTGTACTTATTCATGAGTTGGCGAAAGCGTTTGATGCGACGCCAACTTATACTCAGTCGCTAGAACTTGCAGCGTACACGGCTACTCCATTGTTTATGGTGGGCTTCGCAGGTCTTTACCCTGAACTTTGGGTGGTGATGACGGCTCTGTTAGTCGGTATTAGCTACTCGGTGTATTTGCTTTATTCTGGCGTGCCTATTTTGATGCATATGCCTGAAGATAAAGGCTTCATTTACTCAAGTTCGGTGGTGACATGCGGATTAGTGTTACTCGTTATCCTAATGACAGGCTCGGTATTGGTATGGGGACTGTCCGGCGGACCGGTATTCGTTCACTAACCTTCTTCATTAATTAAAAGCATTAAAAAAGCCGCTTTAAGAAGCGGCTTTTTGTTATTCCAAAGAGCGTCTTACATTAGTCAGCGGCATCAATATTATGCACATCAAGGTTGCTAAGCTCTGCTTGCACCACTGGCGCTTTTCTTGAAGCTTCACCGCGCGACATATCGATTCGCTCAAGGTATTCTTGGTCGATATCCGCAGTAATATAATTACCATCAAACACCGACGTTTCGAAACGCTGAATAGATTCGTTCTCTTCACGAACTGCATCCACCAAGTCAGAAATGTCTTGGAAGATAAGGCCATCTGCTTGGATGAGCTCTGCAATTTGATCGATTTCACGACCATAAGCAATTAGTTCGTTTGCCGATGGCATATCGATTCCATACACATTAGGGAAACGAATTTCTGGCGCAGCTGACGCAAAGTACACTTTCTTCGCACCTGACTCTCGCGCCATTTCAATGATTTGACCTGATGTAGTCCCGCGTACGATAGAGTCATCGACAAGTAGTACACTCTTACCTTTAAACTCAGATGAGATTGCGTTTAGCTTACGACGTACTGATTTTTTACGCATAGTTTGGCCAGGCATAATGAAAGTACGGCCAATGTAGCGATTTTTAACGAAGCCTTGGCGATATGGCAAATCGAGTGTGTTCGCGATTTGAAGCGCCACATCCATGGACGTTTCTGGAATAGGAATAACCACGTCGATATCCAGGTCCGCCCATTCGCGCTTAATTTTTTCACCTAGCTTACGACCCATGTTTACGCGTGATGCATAAACTGAGATACCGTCAATAAAGCTGTCTGGGCGAGCAAAGTAAACAAACTCAAAGATACACGGAGAGGTTACTGGGTTTTCGGCACACTGTCTGGTGTGCAACTGCCCTTCTTCGGTAATAAATACCGCTTCACCTGGCATTACATCGCGCACAAACTGGAAGCCAACAGCATCAAGCGCCACGCTTTCAGATGCCACCATCCATTCTTCACCTAACTCGCTCATACGCTTACCTAGCGCAAGAGGGCGAATACCGTGCGGGTCGCGAAACGCAACAATACCTTGACCGATAATGGCTGCAACGACTGCGTAAGCACCTCGGATCTTTTTGTGAACTTTCGTTACCACTTCAAAAATGTGTTCAGCACTTACGCTTAAACCCGCTACTTGCTGTAATTCATGAGCAAGAATGTTAAGCAATAATTCTGAATCTGAGGTGGTGTTGATATGGCGGCGTGCGATGCGGAATACTTCTTCTTGTAACTCATGCGCGTTAGTCAAATTACCGTTATGAGCAAAGGCAATACCGAACGGCGAGTTTACATAAAATGGCTGCGCTTCTGCAGAGCTTGATGTACCCGCTGTTGGATAGCGAACGTGACCAATGCCCATGTTGCCAGACAACCTTTTCATATGGCGGGTATGAAACACGTCTCGAACCAAACCATTTGCCTTGCGCAAATTAAACATATTTTGGTCGATAGTCATAATGCCTGCGGCATCCTGTCCTCGGTGTTGAATAACCGTTAGACCGTCGTACAGTGACTGAGCTACGGGCGTTTTACCAACTATTCCGACTATACCACACATGTGCGTTACCTATTTCAAGCGGGATTTAAGAAACTGGAGGAGTCTTTCACATAGCTGAAAAACCACTCTATGATGACACCAAACTCGGGAATGAGCACCGATGATTGCCACCAATCTGAGGAGGCTGCGCCAGTGAAGGTGTCCATAAAAAAGAGCAATGCGCTAACTATAAGCACGCCACGCAGTGCACCAAAAACTATACCTAGTGCCCTATCTGTGCCAGACAAGCCTGTTGCCTGAACCAGCTGGCTAATAACGTAATTAATCATGCCGCCCAGAATGAGCGTGGTGACAAACAATGCCGCAATTGCAGCACCATTTTTTAAATAAGGGTCGTCAATGGCTGTAAAATAAACGGCGAGGTCAGCGTAGAAATTGCTTGAAATAAAGAGTGCAGCAAACCACACCACTAGCGAGATGGCTTCTTTAACAAACCCTCTGATCAGGCTTATTAAGGTAGATACCGCAATGATACCCAGTATGGAAAAGTCTACCCAGTTCATCGTCTCTTTATTGCGTTGATGTTGCTTTTTATTGTGAAGCAACGAGCCTTTGGCGAGATGGCGCGCATTCTAACAGAAGATAGAAATATTACTAGTCTGTAATACCAATCACTGCCTCTCCATTCATGCTAAATTCGACAAGCATGATGAACACCACGCGTTACTCAACTTTGAACGTGGTGACTTTACCTTTAAGACTCGTAAGCTCTTTTAAATGTGGTAGTGCCGATTCCAGTTTCTTCTTGTCTAAATCCGGGCCTACGAAGACTTTATTGAGCGGGCCAGAGCTGGTTTGAATTTTACGACTAAATGCGCGATATCCAGCCTTTTCTAGCTTGGCGAGCAGTGCCTTCACGTTTTTCTCGTGACGGAAACTACCAAGTTGAATAACCCAACCGGCATCATCGTCGGCAGCATCACTTTTTGTGTCTACAACCGTTTGACTCGCTAGCTTGTCTTCTTCTTCAAAAGCTTTAACCGCTGGCGCTTTTGCAACAGTGGCTTCGTCCGAAGTACCAGTGTCGCCGGCGCCTGAAGAAACCGGCTCATCATCTAATGCCGTTTCTTCTTCAATTTCAACCGCTGGTACTGCAGCTTTTGCTACTCGCTCTGATGGAAAAGATTCAGGCTCTACGATGGGCTTTTTAGGCGGATTAGCAGGAACAGAGACAAAAGGCTCCCTGTTTGTTTGCTTTTTGCCATCAAGAAAGTCTGGTAAAAATATAACCGCTAGGGCGACAACAATAATTGTCCCCACCAGTCTATTCTTTAATGCCGATGTCACTGTGCTCTCCTGCTTGAATACACGGTTTTACTCTACAATGCGCGTGTTAATTTTGCTCAGCAAGCACGTCTGCTACGGTAACAAAAGAACCAAAAACGAGAATAAGTTCACCAGTTTGATAATCTGCAAGCGCGCGCTTATATGCCGAGGCCACGTCCTGAAACGTGTCTATATTCTCTATGGTTGTGCCGGCATTAACAAGTGCATTTTCAAGTACTTCTGCCTTACAGCCCCGAGGACCACTTGTTGATGCTACGTACCACTTGGCATTAAGTGCCGCCAGTGGCGCTAAGGTCTCTGCAATAGACTTATCTTTTAGCATGCCCACCACAATACGCATTTGGCTTACATCGTAACGATTTAGCCAATCTTGCATAGCTGTCGTAGCCTGTGGATTATGGGCAACATCAACAACTACGAGGGGTGATTCACTGATAGTCTGCTGACGCCCAGGCATGGTGGTATTTTCAATAATATCTCTAACCACAAGTTCTTCGGGTAGCAAGTCTAAAAGTTCCAGCGCTGCCAACGCAGTACTCGCATTTTGAAGTGGAATTTTAGGGTAAGGTAGAGACGCATAGCTATTGCTCTTCCCTTTCCAGCTCCACTCACTGTAATCACTTGCTACTACTGTTTCGAAATCTTGTGTAGCCCATCGCACGTTTGCTTGTAGCTCGTTTGCCACATCGTAAAGCGATGATGGAGGAAACAGCTCACCAACCACAGCATTACCGTTTTTGCGCATGATCCCCGCTTTTTCCCGAGCAATTTTTTCGCGGGTATTGCCAAGCCAATCTTGATGGTCAAGATCGATAGTTGTAATAACAGCAAGGTCGGGATCAATAATGTTGGTGGCATCCAAACGTCCGCCTAGGCCTACTTCAAGAATGACCACATCAACAGCCCATGACTGCATCATTTTCATGGCAGCCAGCGTACCAAACTCAAAGTAAGTTAAGGTAATAGGTTCGCTACCCGTGTCTTTCCGCGCGTTTTCAACAAACTCAAATGCATTTACAAATTCACTTGCAGGCGGTAATTCGCCGTTGTAGCGCACGCGTTCACGATAGTCGGTTAAATGGGGTGAACTGTATACCGCAACACTTTTTCCTTGCGATAGCATGGCCTGTTCGAGTAAGCGACACGTTGTGCCTTTACCGTTAGTGCCTGCTACAGTAATAACCAAAGACTGGCTAAGCGAAAGTCCCATGGCATTGGCCACTTCTTTCACTCTGTCTAGCCCCATATCGATGGCGCTAGGATGAATAGATTCTAGGTAGGATAACCACTGGCTCAGGCTTTTTTGCGAAGGTGAAGACGCTGAGGCGTTTTCTGCGTGTGGCGCTGAGCCAGTATTTAGATTGTTTTCGTTATTCACTAATTCTTATAATGCAACTTTACCAACAGGCTGTGTAATCTATCACGCATATCTCTGCGGTCAACAATCATATCAATTGCACCTTTCTCAACAAGGAATTCACTGCGTTGGAAACCTTCAGGCAGCTTTTCTCTTACTGTTTGTTCGATTACACGAGGGCCCGCGAAGCCGATAAGCGCTTTTGGCTCGGCCACGTTTACGTCACCAAGCATTGCCAAACTTGCAGATACACCACCCATTGTAGGGTCTGTAAGTACACTGATATAAGGCAGGCCTTTCTTACTCATTTTGGCAAGCGCTGCAGATGTTTTAGCCATTTGCATTAGCGACATCAGTGCTTCTTGCATACGCGCACCACCACTTGCACTAAAGCAAATAAGCGGCATATCGTTTTCTAAGCATGCATTCACAGCAGCAACGAAGCGAGCACCTACTACTGATGCCATTGAGCCGCCCATAAACGCAAACTCAAAACACGCAACCACTACCGGCATACCTTTTAGCTTGCCCTGCATTACCACTAGTGCGTCTTTTTCGTTTGTTGCCTTCTGTGCAGCAACAATACGGTCTTTATAACGCTTAGAGTCTTTGAATTTAAGTACGTCTTGTGGCTCGTGCTCTGCACCTAACTCAACGCGATCGCCATCGTCTAAGAACGCATCGATACGGCGGCGCGCCGTAATACGCATGTGATGGTCGCATTTAGGGCAAACTTCCTGAAGTTTTTCCAGTTCGCTCTTATACAGCACTGCTTGGCATGAACCACACTTCGTCCAGATACCTTCTGGTACGTTACCCTTGGTTGATGTTTGCGTGCGAGGAAGAATTTTTTGAATCCAGCTCATGGAAATTGAATCCTTTGTTTTTTGTTTGCCGACCATGACGATTGATGTTTGTTCATACTTGTGGTCAACAACACATTAATTTTTTAAGTTTCATACTGTATTACAAAGAAAAAATACGTAACACAATAGAACAGCTACCTAATATAGCGCGCTATTAGACCACAATACAACGAAATGGAAAAAACAAAACTGGTCTTAGAAGTTGGCAAGGGATGATTTAAAGATACACGCTTCAATTCAACCTGAGTTAACTGCTAGGCGATGTGCAGCTAACTCAGATTGAAAAATTTAAAGACGAAGGTAGATAGATTAGGCTTCTGGAAGGAATAGTGGTCCTAAAGGCGGCTTAGGTAAACCATGCTCGTCGGGGTAAGTGACGTCAACCAAGTACAACCCATTTGGCTTCGCCGTGGCTGCAGATTTACTTCTGTCTTTCAGGCTTAACAAGTGAGCTATCCAATTTACGTCTTGCTCCCCTGCCCCAATCTCAACAAGCGCGCCCGTGATATTGCGAACCATATGATGCAAGAAAGCATTGGCTCGAATATCAATTATAACGTATCGCCCTTGGCGATATACGCTTACATCAGTAACGTTGCGAAATGGCGTTTTACTTTGGCAAAGCGCTGCGCGGAACGAGGTAAAGTCTTGCTCGCCTAGCAAGGCTTGTGCGGCAACATGCATTTTTTTCTCATCTAATTCGCGGTGAATATGGGTAACACCGGAATGGAGAATAGCTGGGCGCATTTTCGCATTATGAATAACGTAACGATAGCGGCGATGGGTAGCAGAAAAACGCGCATGGAAGTCATCACTGACGTTCTTTGCCCAAGTAACCGCAACAGAATTTGGTAGGTTCGCATTAACACCGAGTGTCCAAGCGCGCTCTGAGCGTGGCGCATCGCAGTTAAAGTGAACTACTTGCCCAGTAGCGTGTACACCAGCATCGGTACGTCCAGCGCATTGCACTTCAATGGGTTGGTTGGCTACTGTCGATAGTGCCTTTTCAAGATGTTCTTGAACACTTGGTACTTCACGTTGGCGTTGCCATCCGTATACAGCAGCACCGTCGTATTCAATCCCTAAGGCAATTCGCCCCATATCTGTTTTACCCCGTTTCTGAAAAGGCGCTAAGTGTAGTCATGTCGCTTGCAACATGCAATGCTGCTAATACGCAAAACCCTTTTCGCTCATAGAAAATGAATGTACATCGCCTAAAACAAAAACGGCCTGTATATCTTTTAAATATACAGGCCGTTCATTACGTCTAGCGAACAATCTATTATGCGTGTCCGTAAAGATTACTTAGGCAATATTCGCTAAAATCGCTGCTGCTTCCTGTTTTTGTTCTTCGCTACCCTCTTCCATCACTTCTTCAAGTAACTCTTTTGCAGCGTCTACATCGTCCATTTCAATATAAGCACGAGCCAAATCCAAGTTAGCGTTTTGTCCTGCGTCTTTATCTATGTCAATCACCGTGTCTTCATCAGATACACCTGTGAAGTCAGATAAACTCACATCAAGATCTAGTGCTTGGCTATCTGGGTCAATAGCATCTGCATCATCGCCATCGTCCATTAAAGCCTCCACATCAAGGAAGTCGTCTGGAGGCGTTTGAGCATCACTTTCCCCGTCGACATCACTAAGTAAGGCAGCGAGATCTAAATCAGGGTTATCGAGTTTAAGGTCATCCTCTTGAGCCTTTTCAGTCTCAGCGGATTGAGCGTCTTGTTCGTCCTCTTCAATTTCAGTTGGTGTGGCAATATCCAATTCCACATCATCTGGAATTTCAAGGTCGTCTAATGCAAGCTCCGAATCATCTTCTTCAAGGGCGAAAGTATCTTCGTCGTCTTCTTGCTCAGACTCATAAGCGCCATCTTCGTCTAGCTCAAAGGTTTCATCTTCTTCGTCTAGTTCAAACGTATCATCGCTTTCGTCGAATCCAAGGTTGTCGTCACTCTCTTCTAACTCGAATGTGGCTTCATCATCTTCCTGCTCAAGTTCGAAAGTATCTTCTTCACTGTCTGCCAAAGATTCTTCTGGCTCCTGACCGTCATCACTTTCGATTTCACTTGTATCGACTATGGTGTCTGACTCAAGACTTTGAAGAAGCTCATCGAATTCCGCACTGTCAAGATCGTCAAGAATCTCGTTGTCGTCTACATGGTCATCGTCACCGGAAGCAGACAACCAGTCGTCAAGACCTGGAACATCGTCAAGTTCGTTAAAGTCTTCTTTATTCTCATCTGAGTCGCGCTGGTTTGAATCAGCTGTTTCAGGTGAACTTGAATCTTCGTCAGCGTCAGATTTTGATAATAACTCTTCATCTTCATCTTCACCGTCTACTACGCCGTCAATTTCTTGCTCTAATTCAAAGCTTTCTATTTCGTCATAAGCAGCGTTTAGAAGGCTGTCGTCGTATTCATCGCTGTCTTCTGCTGAAGCATCTTCCGATTGCTCTGTTGGCGCCGAAGGCTTTTCCTGCGCTGAGGGCTCTTCTCCCGCTAAAGGCTCTTCCGTATCCATCTGACTGAACGAAGGGATATCATCCATCATTTGCCTTTCAAACGCTTCAATAGCGTCATCTAGTGGATCGTCTGACGTTTCCTCCGCTCTTTCTTCGGCGTCTTCATCGACGGTTTCGGGATCTGGCTCTACGTCAGTTTCTGGCTCTAGTTCTGTCTCGGCTTCAGGTTCTAGCTCTAGTTCATCTTCCAAGTCGGCTTCAGGTTCAACTTTTTCTTCTTGCTCTTGGTCTTGTTCTGTTTCAGCATCGAAATCCTGTTCTAAGTCAGGTTCAAGCTCAGGCTCAGCTTCGAATTCTAGCTCTGATTCCGGCGCTGGCTCAGACTCAAGTTCCGCTTCTAATTCAGGCTCAAACTCAGCGTCTTGTTCTGCTTCTACTTCAGTGCCAAATTCTGGCTCTGAATCTAGTTCTGACTCCGTTTCACCTACGGTTTCCGCCTCTAGCTCTAGTACATCTTCCAAGTCGGCTTCAGGTTCAGCTTTTTCTTCTGGTTCCTGGTCTTGTTCTGTTTCAGAATCGATATCCTCCTCTAATTCAGATTCAAGCTCAGGCTCAGCTTCAAACTCTAGCTCTGATTCCGGCTCAGGCTCAGACTCAAGTTCCGCTTCTAATTCAGGCTCAATCTCAGCGTCTTGTTCTGTTTCTACTTCAGTGGCAAATTCTGGCTCTGAATCTAGTTCTGACTCCGTTTCACCTTCGGCTTCCGCCTCTAGCTCTGCTTCATCTTCCGAGTCGGCTTCAGGCTCAGCTTCAGTTTCAGTTTCAACGTTATCTTCTGATTCCTGGTCTTGTTCTGTTTCAGAATCGATATCCTGTTCTAATTCAGATTCAAGCTCAGGCTCAGCTTCAAACTCTAGCTCTGATTCCGGCGCTGGCTCAGACTCAAGTTCCGCCTCTAATTCAGGCTCAATCTCAGCGTCTTGTTCTGCTTCTACTTCAGTGCCAAATTCTGGCTCTGGCTCAGACTCAAGTGCCACTTCACCTTCTGACTCAACCTCGACTTCAGATTCAAACTCTGCGTCTGTTTCATCATCAGGTTCTATTTCGGATTCAAGTTCAGAAAGTAGCTCGTCTGTCAGCAGATCTACATCTTCACTGCCTTTAGATTCTTCAGCTTCTAATTCAGCAAGCAGCTCGTCAGTTAGCGGGTCGCTAAAATCATCGTCGTTTTCTTCGCTTTCGGCATCACCAAGGTCCAAATCTTCATCATGAGGTTCGGGGCTAACTTCAGGCTCACCTTCCAATTCTGCTTCTAGCTCTGCAAGTAACTCGTCGGTAAACGGGTCGTCAAAGTCACCGTCTTCTTCACTATCAGAAGGTAATGCGCTTGGGTCATTTTCTTCAGCCTCGTCATCAGCCGAGTTATTTTCATCCTCTAAATGCTCTTGCTCTGCTGAGGTCAATTGATCCGCTGAGGGCATTTGATCCGCTGAGGGCTCTTCAGCAAGCTCATCTTCCGCCTGTAACTCTGCAATAAGCTCATCGGAAAGAGGGTCACTGAAGTCCGCGTTAGTTTCTATTTCGTCAGTGACAATTTCGTCCAAATCATCAGTAATGGCATCAAGACTCTGGATCGACTGCGGCGACGGCGAAGAAGTTGTTATTTCTTCTTCAATGTCATCTTCGTCTTCGTCATATTCGTCGCCTAGACCACCCATCATTTCGATTTGCTCAATTTCGTTTAGCAAATCGTCGGTGATTTTATCTATTTCTTTGTTTTGCTGATTAATCTCATCATCTAGCTTGCTCAGCATATCCTCATTGATAAGGTCATCGTTGCTATCTAGCTCATCAGTAAGGCCTGCATCAACGCCGTGTTCTTCTAGCAAATCGTCAATACTGATTTCAGGCTTATCGTCTTCATCTTCTACGCTCGGCAATGATGCAACACTTTCTAAACCGTCGTCTTCTTCGGTGTCAGGCAATGAATCAACCGAACTAGCAAGCAATGCGTCGATATCGTCTTCGTCAACATTTTCAGATTCTGCAGTTCCGTTAACCTCGGCAAGGATATCGTCAGGGTCTACGTCGCCCGACTCATCTAGCTCGTCACTTTCAGATTCTGTTGTTTCTTGGCTTTGAACATTATCGAGTAAGTCGTCGATGTCAAAATCGTCGTCATCTGCCGATGCAGGCTCTTCAGCAACCGCCGTCTCTGGCTCGCCCTCTTCAGCATCTTCATCAAAGATGTCGTCATCCCCCGAAAGGTCAAAGCCTTCAAGGTCGTCTGCGTCGTTTTCGTTTAATACTTTATCTGACAAGTCATCGTCGTCGAACAGGCTATCCAGTTCGCTTTGATCTAGTTCATCATCGCCTGCCTCAAACAAGTCATCACTGCCATCGTCTGGCACCAACATATCGTCCTCAAGGTCGGCGAAGGTTTCTAACTCATCATCTAGGCTTTCTTCTAAATCTGAGGTAAGTACGTCATCGAGCAAGTCGTCGTCATTAAATAAATCGTCATCTGATAACTCTGCTTTATCATCAAAATCGGATGCCAATGCGCTTGATAGATCGCCAATGTCAGAATCAGGTACCGGCACTTCATCATTATCAGCTGTAATCGTCGGGGCAGCTGCAGGCGCTTCTTCAGGCTTACTGTTGCGTTTGAGCAGCCACATGATAAGGCCACCAACCAACAATAGTGACAGAATTGCCGAGCCTATAATTAGACTCAAAGGGCTGGTAAGTGCGCTTAAAAACGAAGACTGCTTTTCTGCTTCGCGCTGCGCTTGCTCGGCCTTGATCATGTCGAGCAATTCTTGCTGAAGCGCCACTTGCATATCAAGCTGGCTCTTAACATCACCTTCGACTTGCCCACGCAAGGTTTCTAGCTCGCCATTAACAGCCTCAACACGCTCGTACAAGCGTCTGTTTTCGTTAAGAATCGCTTCAACATTTTCCAGTGAGGCTGCAAACTGCATACGCAGTTCGTCGAATTGTCTGGTTTGCTCCTGATCCAAGCGAGTGATTTTCTGCTCAATATCAGTTTGGGTTTGCGTCAAGTCTTGTTGATTGACTAAAGGAGATGCAGGCTTGATGTTTCTCACGCTACTGCCAGGTTTATTAAGCATTTCAGCAAATGCTCTATCATCCTGCTCAGCGCGCATCTGGGCTTTTTGCTTATCAATTCTGGCGATATACCGCTCTGATGGTAACTTTAATACCGCACCATCAACTAATAAATTTAAATTGCCGTTTTCGAATGCGTTTGGATTGAGCTCGTAAATAGCGGTCATAACCTGATATACACTCAGGTTATTGTTTTGGCGGTAACGCTCGGCAATACGCCATAGAGTATCGTTGGCGTCGATAGGGCCATATTCTAGGCCCGAATACTGATCAGTTGCGTCTTTGGGACCTTTTAAGAAGGTAGCGCGTTCTTGTGCATCTACAGTGATAATAGGGCCAGACAAACAAAGTGTTAGTAAAAGTAAGCCCGTCAAATGCAATTTCATAGCAGTCCTATATGCCCTCAAGCGTCTTTACCACCCGAGACGTATGGGCGGATTTTCTAGCCAATCAGTACGGAAGAAAATATTGGCTTTTATTTTTATTCTTAAGCCACCTTGAAACCATTAATAATCAAGCTAGCGTTTTACAGCCTTTATGAACTTAGCAGTAAGATTTATTTGCGCTTTTTAGAGTTCTTACCCTTCGCCTAAGTGTCTGACTGAGTATTGTTTTTAACGTTGTTCTATTCCTAACTTTACAAACTATAAACCAGTTATTGAGGGTGATCTAGTTAGACAGTAGTATTGAACCACTCTTATGCTCAAATTTTCGCTAAAAACCGTCATTCAGTAGCTTCGAGTGCTGTCTTTTTATCCCGTTGAACAGTGCTGCTTCATTGCAACAGGCATTGCCCTTTCATTGCGTATCGGCAAGCACAGAAAAATGTTTACCTTTTCCTGTGCTTATCCGATTAATCAGAGGCTGTGTCTCTGTAGAGCATTTACAAGTAGTCGCGAATAAGTGTCTCAGCAATTTGAATGCTGTTTGTCGCTGCACCTTTGCGAATGTTGTCTGACACCACCCACAAATTTAAACCACAAGGATGAGTAATATCATTCCTGATACGACCCACATGCACAATGTCGTTGCCGCTAGCACTGCTTACTTGCGTTGGGAATTGCTCATTACCGTCGTAAACTGTTACGCCTGGCGCATCGGCTAAAAGCTCTTTAACATGCTGCGCATCTATTGGCGAACGTGTTTCTAAGTGAATGGCTTCAGCATGGCCATAGAAAACCGGCACGCGCACAGCCGTCGCGTTTACCAAAATACTTTGATCGCCCATAATTTTTTGGGTTTCCCACAGCATTTTCATTTCTTCTTTGGTGTAATCGTTGTCTTGGAATACGTCGATTTGAGGGATAACGTTAAAGGCAATTTGGCGACTAAAAGATTCTGGCTTTACTTCACGTGCGTTTAGCAAACCTGCGGTTTGTTTAGCCAACTCTTCCATGGCTTCTTTACCGGCACCAGAAACTGACTGGTATGTGCACACGTTAATACGGTCAATACCAACCGCGTCTTGAATAGGCTTAAGTGCAACCAACATTTGAATGGTTGAGCAATTTGGGTTCGCAATAATGTTTCTATTGCGAAACTCTGCCAGTGCATGGGCGTTAACTTCTGGCACCACAAGTGGGATATCTGGCTCGTAACGAAACTCTGAAGTATTGTCGATAACAATACAGCCTTCCTCTGCCGCTAGAGGAGCAAATTTTGCAGAAATGCTGCCTCCGGCTGAGAAAAAGCCGAATTGCACTAATGACCAGTCGAAATCATCAGCATCTAATACTTCAATGTCTTCGCCTTTAAACGACACGGTACTACCTGCTGAACGTTTACTGGCAAGCGGATACAAACGGTTTACCGGAAAGTCTCGCTCTTCTAATAGTTCAATCATGGTTTGGCCCACTAAACCTGTGGCGCCAAGTACCGCTACGTCAAACGCTTGCGACATAATGCTTTATGCTCCTAATATTAAAATAACTAAACCAGACTTACATGAAAGCCCAGTTTGGTGAATGTGTCTTGGATTTGCTTACTGGTGTTTTTTGGCAAGTGTAACGCATAGGCGCTGCACTCGCGACGCACTCTGTATTGCTTGCGCAATGTAGAGAACGTATTTGCTATGTGTGTCTCTGGCGTTCCATTATGGCCTGACGCAAACGCGTTTCGCGTTATCTCATCGTCAATAGCTACATCATACACATTGTGGAATACGGCAATGAGATCATCGACAGACAACCGCGCCGCCTCTGGCGAATTTAACGCAGCTTTGATCGGGTTAGTTTTCTCTAAAAAGTCGCTAAGCACTTTGTCTGTGGCTTTGCCCACTACGTCACAAATTTGCTCGTAAATCATTTGCGTACCGCGCACTTTGCCTTCTACAGAGTGCCCCGCGATATGTGGTGTAACGAACCAAACATAGTCAAATAATGCTGTATTTATGGCAGGTTCATTGTCGAATACGTCGAGTACCACCGTTGGCGGTTTTTCCTCTTGAAGTACGCTAAGTAGTGCCACTTCATCAATAACCTCACCCCGGCATGCATTTATAAGCAGCTGGTTTGACGTTAATCCTTCCAGAAACGCTTCGTCTATCATCTGATATGTAGGATATTCGCCGCCTTTAATAAAAGGCACGTGAAGCGAGATAACATCGCACTTTGCTATTTGCGCTAAGTCTACAAATGACTGACCGATATGCTCCTTCTTACCTGATTTTGCTAGCGCTTGCTGTAGCGGTGGGTCATACAGACAGTGTTTAACGCCAATTGCCGTTAAAATTCTTGATAATGCAGTTCCCACATTACCAGCACCTGCTATTCCCACTGTCGCATTATATAAATCGAGCTTTTGGGCTTTTTGCGCGTGCAGCAAAACACTCAACACGTACTCGGCAACCGCTACGGCATTACAGCCTGCTGCACTGCTATGCATAATACCCACGCTATCTAAATGCGTTTTATCTAGATGATTGGTCCCCGCCGTTGCCGTAGTAACAAACTTGAGCTTGCTAGCGCTGGTCAGTAGTTCAGGGGTAACCTTGGTGGTAGAACGTAGCGCAAGAATATCTACATCGCGCAGCATTTCAGGCACAAGAGATTGCCATGCATAGGTTTCAACCTCACCTACGCTATTAAGGTAATCGGTGCCAAACGGAATGGTGTCTTCAAGAAGTATTTTCATGGCGCTAAGTGTACCTCAACTTAGGCTTTTAGTAACCCAGCGCCCTTGATTTATCTTGTCGGTGATTCGTTTAATTTACGTCATTTTGATGCACGTTTGGCCGCAACATTTAGAGACGACCGAAGTTCATACAATCTTTAAAAACGGGAACGCTTAAAGCAAAGCGCTTTAGCTCGCGTTTTTTTGTCCACTTCATCTGTTACGATCATCGTATTATATAACGTTAAACTTCACGCCGTTACTTGTCATATCCAGGGAAACGGCGTTCAACGCGTCGTTTAATACCCGGCCATGCTAACGAACCACCAGCCTGCCGGGTGACTTGATCGGCTTGTGTACGAATGCCATCTAGAATTGCAGAGTGAATTGGAATAAGCGGCTTGCCTGTGGCCTGCGCTTTTAACTGAATTTCACAGGCGCGCTGCATAATAAACATAAACAAGAATGCATCGGGAATATTGTCTGCACAGGTTAAAAGCCCGTGATTGCGCAAAATCATAAATTGGGTATCGCCAAGGTCGCGAACCAAACGTGCTTTTTCCTCTGGGTTTAGGGCCACGCCTTCGTAGGCATGATAGGAAATCGACGCCAGCGGAAAAAGCGACTGTTGCGAGTAAGGCTGCAGCCCTTCTTCTAAAATGGATACCGCCACACCTTCTGCTGTGTGCAAATGCAAGACACATTTTGCATCGTCTCTAGCCTCATGAACAGCGCTATGAATAGTAAAACCTGCTGGGTTAATGTCGTACTCACTTTCCATTACCTTGTTACCGTGAAGATCAACTTTAACCAAGCTTGATGCAGTAACTTCATCAAACATTAAACCGTAAGGATTGATCAAGAAATGATGATCAGGCCCAGGAACACGGGCAGAAATGTGAGTAAAAATAAGGTCGTCCCAACCATACATAGCAACTGCGCGGTAGCATGCGGCTAGGTCAACACGGGTTTGCCATTCTTCACTGCTAACTTTCGACTTTACTGAATCTGTCATAGCTTTACTCTTTTAACGTACAAATTAATTTCATTTGGGGCGGGTGTTCCCTAATTGAAAGGCTCGATACCTTGAGCGTTTCAATGAAACTTCCACTTACTTTCTCTTACCGCCTACATTACGCGCAGTAATTGCTATACACTGTCGGATATACGACATTGTAAGAAATTTGTTAAATGGAAAAGTTTAAACCTGTACTCGCTAGCTCTACTTGGTTTAGTGCGCTTCCACCCTATTTGCAGGAAGCCATGTTCGACAAGATGCGTCTAAAACACTTAAAAGCTGGGCAGCAACTGCATGCCAAAGGTGAAGAGGGTGTCGGTTTTTATGGCGTATGCGAAGGCCGTTTAAGAGTTGTCACTGTGGGCGTGGATGGTCGCGAAATGCTATTTGCGCTACTGGGCCCCGGCACCTGGTTTGGTGAGATATCGATGTTTGACGACCTCCCTCGTACTCACGACAACTTCTGCGAGACAAATTGCACGGTGGCGATTATTCAAAAGAGCGCGTTTAAAGCACTGCTTGAGCAATATCCTGAACTCTACCCGCATTTTACTCGCCTTTTATGCACGCGAGTGCGCAGCGCTTTTCAGTTTATTGACTCAAGCGCAGGGCTTAGCCTTAAGCACCAGCTGGTAAAACGGCTTTTAATGCTTACCACCAGTTACGGTCAGCATTTGCCCAAACACAACGCGATTACACTTACCCTTTCGCAAGAGTCTTTAGCGCAAATGATAAATAGCAGTAGGCAAACGGTGAACCAGTTATTAGGTGAACTTCAACAAGAAGGCTTGGTTAAACGGCATTACGGGAAAATCACTATTCCCGAGCCAGATACCTTGTTTAGTCGTTATCAGTTTATTTGACTTGGCACTTTCGCCACATTACTGGGCCTTCCCTTTATATTTCAATCGCATAGATGTATAGAGTATTTTATCTGTTGATGAAGTACCCTAATGACGAAAATGCCGTCATCGACTTTTTTATAGAAGACCATGTGCCTATGAACTGGCAGTTGAAAGTAAGTCTTTCTGATATCCTCAGCTGAAGTACCGATACTAGGGTTTTCCGCCAGAACAACTAGAGCTTCGTGTAGGGCAACAAGATAGGCTTCAGCTTGAGTTACGCCATGAATATTGGCTGAATAATCGTAAATCCCGGAGATATCTTCCTCTGCTTTATTAGAGAGGGTATATTTATTCATTCTGAGGCTCGAGTTTTCTTAGCTTGAATAATATCTAAAACATTCTTATCACTTTTACCACTCAATTCACCTTCTATGAGAGCTAAGCTAATTGCCTCTCGCTCACTCTGATTGCGACGCACTAAATCGCGAATATAATCACTAGCATTAGCAAATTTGCCAGTTTTTACTTGTTCATCAATCCACGTACGCATTTCGTCAGGAAGCGACACATTTAAAGTTGCCATTGTCTATTTCCGAATGTTCACCATTTGCAAATTATGGCAAACATTGACAAAGATTGCCAATTGAGTAATGAAAGTTAGGTTTTACCGATGACTCAGAGCACTTAGTTAAACAACAAATTTAGCGTCACTCGAAACATTGCGCTTAATAAAAGTTTGACATTCTGATTGACGGACAAAATACACAATTACAATCACTTAAGCGGCTGCTTCTGAAAACACAGGTTTTATTTAAAAAAACAGCAATAAAAAAAGGCGTAAACACAAGCACCCACGGTGCTCAGATTTACGCCCTTTTGTCTTCTTTGAAACTTCTTAACTGAAGCTAAAAAAGCTTACTGGTTCAAGCGGTTTTAATTAACCGTTATAACGCTGCATAACAAGCGTTGCGTTAGTGCCGCCGAAGCCAAAGCTGTTAGACATAATAGTGTTTAACGTTGCTTCACGTGCTTGGGTAACAATATCTAGCCCTTGTGCCGCGTCGTCCAGTGTGTCGATGTTAATTGATGGCGCAATAAAGTTATTCTCCATCATCAACAAGCTGTAAATAGCTTCGTTTACACCCGCAGCTCCTAGTGCGTGACCTGTCAGCGACTTGGTTGCACTAATTGGCACACCTGCTTGACCAAACACTTCTTGAATAGCGGCAAGTTCTTTCACGTCACCTACTGGCGTTGATGTGCCGTGAGTATTTAAGTAATCGATAGGCGCATCGATATTTTGCATTGCCATCTTCATACAGCGAATTGCGCCTTCACCCGACGGTGCAACCATGTCGAAACCGTCTGATGTAGCGCCGTAACCTACTACTTCGCCGTAGATTTTTGCGCCACGTGCAAGCGCGTGCTCAAGTTCTTCAACAACAACCATACCGCCGCCGCCAGAACTTACAAAGCCGTCGCGTGCTGCGTCATAAGTACGTGATGCCACAGCAGGATTGTCGTTATATTTAGAGCTTAGTGCGCCCATAGCGTCGAATTGGCTTGATAGTGACCAATGTAATTCTTCACCGCCACCGGCGAATACAACGTCTTGCTTACCAAGCTGAATAAGCTCTAGCGCATTACCAATACAGTGGGCACTAGTTGCACACGCAGAGGCAATTGAATAGTTCACGCCACGAATTTTAAACGGGGTCGCTAAGCAAGCCGATACCGTAGAAGCCATACAGCGGGGAACCATGTATGGACCAACACGCTTAACGCCTTTTTCGCGAAGAATATCAGCAGAAAGCACTTGGTTTTCAGAAGACGCGCCACCTGAGCCAGCAATAATACCTGTACGCTCGTTTGAAATGTCGCTTTCTTCTAAACCAGAGTCTGCTATGGCTTGTTGCATCGCTACGTATGCGTAGCCTGCCGCATCGCCCATAAAGCGCATAGCTTTACGGTCAATATGGTCTTTCAAATCGATGTCGATGTTGCCCCAAACTTGGCTGCGAAGGCCCATTTCGGCGAACTGTTCTGAAAATGTAATTCCAGACTTACCCGCTTTAAGTGAAGCAAGTACGTCTTCTTTATTTACGCCGATGCTTGATACGATACCAAGACCGGTGATAACTGCTCTTCTCATAGTTTACCCTTTGCGTTGTTGCGGCTTATGGTAACGATTTTGAATGGTAAAGTGGTCTGCTCTGCCAATTGCCATACTCAAATTTGCCAAACTTAAGCGTTGCATTACCTGTTTTAATTCTGGGCTTATGTGTATAAACAGGTAGTTTCCCACTTCCCTTCTTTTTCGTTTTTGCCGTCTTCGTCTAAGCTTTCTTGTTCAGAATATCTCCAATGTAGCACGAATGCACAGGGTCATGACCAGCGTTAATTTATACCTTCATAAAACCTTCAAAATAGCTCTAGCGGTTTCTTTTATTGACAAAAGTGAGCTCTAAGTTTGTTCTTAAATATTTTACCCGTATCTTCTCTGGGTAGAGCAGCGAGTATTTGTAACATTTTAGGCCACTTGAACCGCGCTAGTTTGCCATCTAAATACTCGTTTAGCGCATCAATTGAAAGCGCATTGTCGGGTGAGCATTGAACAGCCACCACAACTTTTTCACCAAACTCAGCATCAGGCACACCGAACACCGCACAGTCTGTAACCTCAGGCATTTCGATGATGACGCTTTCTATTTCAGCAGGAAATATATTGGCGCCACCTGAGATGATCATGTCTTTTTTCCTATCGCAAATATATAAGTAGCCATCTTCGTCCACATAACCCATATCACCTAATGTCGTGAATTCACCAACATGTAAGTCGCTTTGCGTGCCCGTAGTATTGGTATATTTGAATGGCGCGAACATGGAAAGGTACGCATATATAACGCCAACATCACCTACTTCGCACTCCTCTTTATCGTCGCTCAGTATTTTAATCGCGGCACCGGGAATGGGCTTACCCACAGAATTTGGCTTCTCTAATGCTTCTTGAGATGAAATTAGGGTCATAAAGCCCAATTCACTAGCGCCATAAGATTCATAGAAAATTGGACCAAACCAGTTAATCATTGCTTCTTTCACGTCGCTTGGCAGTGCGGACCCGGTTGATAAGGCAAATCGCAAGCTTGAAGTGTCGTATTTGCTTCTTATCGACTCGGGCAGTTTAAGTAGCCTCACCATCATGGTAGGAACAATGTAGGCGTGAGTCAGTTTAAACCGCTCTATGTCTTGTAAAAAGCGTTCGGGGTCGAATTGAGGCTCAATGTATACATCAATATTACCCGCTGCTAAACAGCAGAGCGTAAGCGCATGTGGCGCACTGTGATAAAGCGGTGCCGAGACAAAAAAGCGATCACCTATTGATAGCTGCATTAACGCTTCAGACAGCCCTTTAAATATTAAATAAGGGTCTGGCCGAGTTAGGTCTACATCTCGCTTAATACCTTTAGGTTTTCCAGTGCTGCCAGATGTGTAGGGAAACATGCCCTTAAAGCGCTTAGGCGGTTCATTGTGGCGCTTTGCGTTTGGGGCAGCTAATAGCGTATCAAGGCAAAGATACCGCTCCCCGATTTTCGGTTCCGTAGCCAATTCAGAATCATCTGTAAGATGATAGCGCTCTAAAATGTTTTCCGGCGTTTTAATCGTGTATATCGCAGACAAGGTGGGAACTTGTAATAACGTTTCGTGGACATTCTCACCCTTTAATAAATCGCGATGAGCGAATAGCACTTTAGCGCCACAGTCGTCTAAAATAGGCAAAAGTTCGGCAACGGGGCTGTGCCAATTAAGCAAAACATAGCGCGACCCCACATATCGGCATGCCTCTACTATTTCAAATATATCGACGTGGTTTCGCATAAGAATAGCTACCACATCGTTATCGCACACACCATGTTCAGCAAGTGCATGTGCGATGATACGTGCACGAGCATCCATTTCGTCTCTAGTGCGTTTGTAAATACTTTTGCCGCATTGATGGAACACGCTTGCCATATCTTCCCCCTGTACTCTTCGCAATATACCCACAATAAAATTAACAAAATTTTTACAATGAGATTTAAATAAACGCATTGTTTTTATTGATACATTGCTATTTACGTATGCAATGGGAAAATGCAGGCCCTGCTCACATGTAAACTTATGCAGAAAAACAAAGTGGTGGCAGGTAGAATACGCCACCAACTGTTACAGATTTAAATAACAAGAAAACGGGCTGATGTGTTGTTATCGCTCAGCCAAAACCACAGGAGAAAAATAAACAGTGAAATCTAAGCATGCACAGGTTCATTTTAATGAGAGCGGTACGCCTGTCGCCGACCATTTTGACGACGTTTATTTTTCTAACGACAGCGGAATTGATGAAACCCAACACGTTTTTGTTGCAGGCAACGACCTTGCTGAGCGCTGGCAACAGTGGCCCAACCCTACTTTTGTTATCGCCGAAACTGGTTTTGGAACTGGGCTGAACTTTTTGGTCGCCATGCGTTGTTTTAACGAATTTAGGGCAGCGAACCCTGATCATCCGCTAAAGCGCCTGTACTTTATTACCACGGAAAAGTTTCCACTGCCTCAACAGGATATGCAGCGTGCGCTAGAAGCTTTTCCAGCCCTTAAAGACGAAGCGCAAGCACTCGCCTCACTTTACCCCATGGGCCTTGAAGGTTGTCATCGCCTTCATTTTGATAACCATTCAACCACACTCGACTTGTGGATTGGTGATGTTCACGAACTTCTACCTCAGTGGCATTCCCCTGTAAATGGCCTCATCGATGCCTGGTTTTTAGATGGTTTTGCACCTAGCAAAAACCCTGATATGTGGACAGATGCTCTGTTTAGCCAAATGGCTCGCTTGTCAAAAACCGGAACTACCTTTGGAACCTTTACCGCCGCAGGCATCGTAAAACGTGGACTTGCTGGTGTGGGTTTTACCATAAAAAAACGCAACGGTTTTGGTCGTAAGCGCGACATGTTGACCGGCGTTTTTGACCAAGACAATGAGAATGTGCAGCATAAACTTCGCCTACCTGCTGGTCCCTATTACAGGTACGCGAACGACAGTTTAGATAAAACAAGTAAAGTCGCAGTGGTAGGCTCCGGCCTTGCAGCAGCTACGGCATGCCTGGCTTTAGTAAAACGCGGCATTAACACTACTTTGTATTTTAATGGTGACACCCTTGCAAGCGGCGCTTCTGGCAACCCGCAAGGCGGCTTTTACCCGCAGCTTCATAGCGAAGCAAGTATTGCCAGCCGCATTCAGGCGCACAGTTTTTTGTATGCTAGACAAGCCTACGACCACACTATTGAACATGTAAAAGCCTGTGGCCTAGCCGACGTTGCCCATGATTTCTGTGGTGTTATTCAACTAAGCTTTAACGACAAGGTAGCAGAACGCCAAAATAAACTGGCAGCAGCCGACGTTTGGCCTGAAGCTTTAATTAAGCCCGTAGACAGCAAAGAAGTGAGCGATATCGCTAACCTGCCCCTTCCCTATTCAGGCTTATACATTGGCCTCGGAGGTTGGCTTTCTCCTCCACAGCTAGTTACTGCCATGATTGAAGAAGCACTTCAAAGTGGCAAACTCACGCTGAAACCCAATCATACCTATGTATCTCATGAGGCAGTTGAGACAACAAAGCAGCGGGTGCGGATTCGTTTTAACTTAGGTAGCGCTGAGAGTGAAGAAGTTATTGCTGCCGATCACCTTATCCTTGCCCTTGGTGCAGGTGCGGTAAACGCTAGCGATTTTGACAGCCTATCCCTTCGCCCTGTTCGCGGACAGGTTGAAGCTATTCCCACCCAAATGCCAATTGAACAGCTTAACACTGTGTTGTGTCACAAAGGCTATATGACACCTGTATTCGAAGGTCGGCATGCGTTAGGTTCAACCTACGTTAAAAACGACTTAAGTACCGATGTACGAGGCGATGAAACTGAAATGAACCTCGCCACCCACGAACAGGCGCTGGCAAACACCGACATCGTGCAATCATTACAACATGACGGTAAAGCCAGAGCGGCTACGCGTTTAGGTTCACCCGACCACCAGCCTGTTGTCGGTGCACTACATAATTTTGACTCATTAAAAGAACACTACACTATGCTAGGCGTGGGCAAACCGTTGACTAGCGCGCCAGTGTTGCCAAGCAGCGTAGTTTCCACCCTTACTTGCTTAGGGTCACGAGGGTTAACCACCGCGCCTTTAATGGCAGAGGTCTTGGTGAGCAGTCTATGTAAGGAGCCGCTACCTTTAAGCAACGACCTGCTTAATGCTGTAAACACAAGCCGCTTTATGACTCGCGAAGCGATTAGAAGCCAGGGTTAATAAACGGAGAGATCTTTGTGAAAATTCTACTGTGCCTAGACACAAAAGATCGGATGTTTAGAGGTTTTCAAGCGAACATGAAAGGAGTTCGCTTTCGAAAACAGAGCGCAATGGAAGTAAATGGCTAGTTTACGCTAGCCATTTTATTTAAATCCATCACGATAAACGCAGGAATGTATACGTTGGCGCTTGCCACCACTTGTTTATTTTCCAACGACACAATACGGGCGTTTACCCGCACTCCTCTGTCATCTTCAATGATGGTGCCGGTTACAACATGGTCCATTTCAACCTGTTTAGCTAGCGCAGTACCATCTCGAGTAAGAACAAAATCGCCGACTGGCGTTACGGTAATGCCACCTGCAAGCTTAAAGTCGACAACCGCTAACCCAAAGTCTTGTAGCTCGGCTATTAAATACTCTGAAAGCTGATTGCCTAACACGGTGCTGTCGCTCAACGACTGATTAAGCCTCACAAAACTCGCCACACCCACCATATCTTGCTGCGTAAGACGGGTTGCATTGTCCATTAACTCCATCGCAAGTTGCGAGGCGTAATCATTTAAGCGCTTGTGCGTTTGTGAAGGTGAATAGCCATGGTGTAGTGGGTCTTTATAGCCGGGTTCGACTTCCACGTGCTGTTGATATTGTCTATCGCGAGAATCTGGTGTGTACTCCAGCCCTGAACGGCTTGGTACAGGTACTGGCTCGGCGTGATGAGTAATTTCACCGTCTTCGCCTAACCAAAACGAGCCCATAGACTCCGTGCTAGTGCACCCTGTCATACAAACACTCAGCATTACGCCAACGGCTACCCAACTGCTTGGCAAAAGCTTCTTTGTAAGCACCATACTGAAACTCCTAGCCGCGACTTAGCTTAACGCCATCGCGCATACCGTTTTGCTGGCTACCATCACTTGGAATAAGTGCATCCACCACGTAGAACGGCACTAACATTTGCGCAGTTGCCACCACTGCGCGCGACTCCATGCCTAAAATACGGGCGTTAACTAACACGCCACCCTGGTGCTTGGTCATCGTTCCGGTTAACACGTATTCAATAGGAAGGCTGCTGCTCAATTCCAAATAGTCTCGGCTTAATACAAAATCGCCATCGTCAGTAATGCGAATATACTCGGTGGCTTTGAAGTCGATAACCGGCACGCGGAATTTATGCAGTTCGTGAACAAAAGATTCCGCCATCTGACGACCAAGCAAATCTGTTTTCTGCAAGTCAGTATCTAGCAATGCAAAATGGGTTACACCAATAGGTGTTTTGTTATTCACATATTCCATATTGGCAATTAAGTCTTGCGCCATATTCTTCACATAGTCGCCAATATGTTTGGTTAGAGGTCGACCTTTGTACGCGCCCTGTACGCTCGAATACAAAGGAGGTTGACCGATAGCGCCGTACGCGTCCATACCCTGAGACTGGGTATCACTGGTATTTTCAACTGGCTTTGAGGGAGCGCGGTCGGCGGCAGTAATATCAATCACATTTATGGCCGGGCGCTGAGGCGCTTGTTCGGCTACCTCTTCTTCCCCCATCATCATAGAGCACCCGCTAATGCTTAGCAGTGAAGCACAAAGCGAAAGCGCCGCGTATTGATTTCGTCTTTTCATGGGGTTACCTCGTACCTTCAGTTCTGTATAACTTGCCGTTTCTGGTGGTTACTTGTTCTTCGCGCCAAAACAGTTCGGCAGGGAAAAAGCGTGTTGCTGCAGCGACAATGTTTTTATTTCTAGCGTTGATAATTCGAGCGTTAACCACCGCACCTGACTCTTGATACACCATGGTGCCGGTAATATAAAAATCGACGCGCTCAATGTTGGAAAGCTGGTCGATATCGCGGGTTAATACTCTGTCGCTTTCGTTACTAACAATTATATCGTTCGAAAGCTTAAATTCTTGAGTAGAAAAGCCTCTTTTCGTGGCCTCAGTAATCATTCCCTGTTCAAGTTGATGGCCCAACAACATTAGCGGATGTTGGTGATCGGCACTGTATTTCATAGTATCGGCAGGTACAAAGCCAACTACCGCATAGCGAGACTGACGTGCTGGACCCACATCAGCAAAAAGTTCGTTCGCCAACATATAGGTGTGGTATTCCACATTACCCAACGCCGATACGTCGCTGGCATCGGTTTGCGCAAATTGACTCTTAGGTTCGTCAGATGAAGAGCAACCAGAGAGTAAGCCCAAGAGAAGCGCGGTATATGCCAAGGCTTTCGCGACCAAGCGACCATTTTCTGTCAGCAAAGCGTGAGAGACAGGTTTTGTCATACTTTTCATTACACGTGTCCAGTGAAAAACGTCAAATTTCTATCGGAAAGAAGCAAAAACTCATCGAAAAACAGTGATCAGCTACTACGCAAACCGACATTTTCAGTGTCTTTAAACAGGCTTCTGCAAAATTCACACCAAAGAGAGGCTACAAGCTGCATTGAAGGTTACATTGATAAAATTGCTGATAACCAAGTGACGTAAAGCGCCTAGTTTAAGGAGATATACCTTTCTCAGTGTTAAAAGAAACTGATGTTTATCGTCAGGCCGTACATGAAAAGCGGAGGCGACTTGCCGCCTTAGGACAGAAAGCTGCCGATAATTAAATAGGCAATAATCACAATGCCAAGTGGTCAAAAAAACTTGAGAACTCCCGGGACTCTCATGCCACGTTAATGACCAAGTAGCTAAATAAACCTACACATGCCTAAACCTAAGCTCTGACCATCGCGAGGTTTAAAGCCAAACTTAAGATAAAAGCTCTCTTTACCGTGCGCAGCCAACAAGCCAATGGTTGCGCCAGGTGCGCAGCAAGATTCCAAATGTGCAATCAACGTGTTCATTATTTTCGATCCCAAGCCTTTATTCTGATGTTCTGGATGAATAATGACGTCTTGAATATAAAAATACATTGCGCCATCGCCAATCACCCGACCACAGCCTACAAGGTTTTTTCCGAGGTAAATTGTTGCCCAAAACAACGAGGCATCAATACTTTTTTGAACAACCGATAGACACGGGTTACTCCATCCAATCAATTTTCTTAAACTGGCAAAGTCTTCAACTGACGGAGGGCTTTCTTTAATGGTGTAATTCGTATGCATCATTCGCCATTCCGCCCCTCTTTCTCGCAAAAGCTAGCTACCTAATTCGGTAATGTGAAGTAGTTCGCCCGACGGGCCCCACAGATAGAAAACACTTCCCCAATGTTGTTGCTCAATTGATGAAATTTTCGTTTTATGTAACGAGCGTGAGCACAAATCAAAAGCGTCCTGAATGTCTGCTACACATATTTGTAGCATAAAGTTATTCGCCAATTCAGGATTATAAAAGCGCTGAAGAAAGAAGAGACAATCACCATTTTCAAACAGTGTTAGGTCTTCATTTACGTATTCTGCATTAAATCCAATCTCAGAATAAAATGCTTTAGAAATGTCGTAGTTTTTGCTTGGAATAAAAGTCTTAATATCTATGACGTCCATATCTCGAGATCCCTCGCATTTCGCTGCTTTAAATTTAAATCGTGGCTAAATGGCAATAACAGCAAGCATGTCTTCGCCATCTTCATCTAACCCCACCTCTTCGAAACCAAAGCTTGAATAGAAGGCTTTGGCAACAGGATTCTTGGGGTTATAGCATATCTCTATTTGTTTAAGTTCAGAAGTTTGCTTTATAAGCGTGATAGCTTGAGATAAAGCAACTCTGCCAATTCCGTTATTCTGATAGCTCTCATCAATCATAAAGCGCCAAATGGACACCTTAGTAGACGTTTCCTGAACCCACATCAAGAACCCTACGGGGTGGTCGTTGCAATAAATGGCTTTGCAGGTGTGGTTATCATTGTAAAAAGACTCAACCAGCGACCACATATTGCACGCAACAAACGCTTGCTGATTTTCCGCTACATCCAAGTCACAAACCTGCTCATAGTTAGATTTGTTTATTTCTTCCAGTGAAATTTTCATCCTGTTTTCTTTTTCCGGTTAATTATTAAGAACAAATAGATAATTGTGGCTGTATTGGTAATTTAAACTTTCTTATCAGCAATTGAGGTAAGTAATTTCGTTATTCATTGTGATATGTTGATCTTGGTTCGAGTTTTAATCTTTATAGTATAGTGACACGCTATAAAGGAACTGTTGGTTAGGAGCATACGGAATAGCGCTTTTGACAGAGGTAATCTTCCCCACAACAAGCACAACATCTTTCAGTTATTGAAATAAGGATATTTATATTGAAAAAACTCTCTTTTGTTTTGACCGCCGTATTATTCACTACTGTGGGTTACTCAATCGGCTCGTTAACTAGCAAGCCGCTTATTCAGAAAACAGACCATACAACTAACCGGATCAATACAGCAGTTCCCCTCGCGGATAAGTCAGGTTCACCTTCGTATCAAGCACTGACTTCAGCGGAAGAACTTATGGTGACGAAAATTGATACTGACGCTGAGCTAAAAAATGAAAAGCTAACTAGTAATGAAACCAAGGTTCACGCTTTAATTGAACCAGAAGAACCCATTGACGATACAAGTCACATTTTAGAGGTTAATAACGACGTGGCCACATTAGACACTAAGCGTTTAGGTTCTTTAACTATTCCAGAATTAAAGAGCCTAGTAGAGGCAATAAAGTTCGCCCCCAAAACCGGTGAGACTCTTTCAATAGAGAACGAATTGCAAGGTTCACTGTACAACAAGCTAGAAAAGCAAGACGTAGCACTGTATCGAGAGGCCGTTTGTAATAACGACCTTTGTGCAATAGAGGTGGCGTCAGATGACTCGGAAATATTAAATAGCCTAGTAGATGACTTAATGTTTGATGCAGACATTTCCGCCAGCATGCAAGGAGGCTTTGTTAGGCTATACAGTGAAGATAATCAACACTTTGCTACATTTCTTGGCGTCAGAAAAGATAAGGCATCAACTGTAAGAATCGCCAACTGAATTTGTTTCCTAGCAGCTGACTTACCCTCTTTATACTTAAAGTAAGAGTCTGCCCCATAGTATCTAAATAACTGAGCTAACGTCATTTTTGTTGCCGTTAAAGTATTGTTGACCAAACAGGGCAACAAGTCTAAGGTAATGATAGTGTTTATAAATCAGGCAGAATAAGGATATCAAACAATGCGCAAACACTTTTTGTTCTTACTTTCGGTTCTAGCAATTCCACAGGTTAACGCCGCATCAATTTCTTACTTCCCTTGTGCAGAGCAGGAATGTGTTCAACGCTTCAAGGATATTAAAGTAAGCGCTCGCAAGCACATAAACGCAAATATTATATTGGGGGATATGTACCTTAATGGTTACGGAACCGACGAAAGTAAAAGCAAAGCATTGAAAGCCTTTAAGAAAGCCGGTAGCTGGGGCTCTGTAGAAGGAAATTATAAAGCAGGACTATTAATTATCTCTGACGACAGCCTAGCTGATAAAGAAAAAGGCTTATACTTCCTTAGGGATTCAGCCAAGAGTGGCCACAAAAACGCGGTTTATTTTATGGCTGAGATCTTGTCCAACTCAAGCTATGGTATACAAAATCTAGAGCAAGCTAACTTTTGGTTAGCTAAAGCAGCTGAGCAGCGCCATGAGCAGGTTCCTAAAATAATTGCTAGATTAAAGTCGGAGCAAAAGTTCAACGAACAAAACTTCCCACAAACGGTAGTGGTGCTCGAAGAATTAACAGCCGAAAGTCCTGATGAACAAGCCCCACTTGGCTACCCTGCGGGAGCATTAACTCCAAATGGGGACGAGATTGAAGTCGTTACTGTTCAAACACCCAAACTTGGCGACCTCATTGATACAGGTATCGAATACTATCAAAGTGCACCAATCTCCATCACTAAAAACACCACGGGCACAAGAATCAAGGGCCGTAGTTGTCAAGATGAAGCCAACGCATGCTCTGACATCCCCACTGACCAATTCATACGCTATTACTGGCAATTTCTTATGGATTAGTCTTATATCAGCTTCATATGCGGGTTAGGAAAAACCTTTTCCTAACCCAGAGCTTCAAACGTTGCTCTCCACAGCAACGAAATAAGAGAAATGATAGAAAATCTGTCTGACTACATCACTCATTTCGAAATTTCTCAGTTTTACCCTGCTCACAATTTGATTCCCTTAACTGGCCATTGAACGTGGCGCTAACTTTATAAGACACACTTACCAGCTGGTTCAGGCTTCATAAAGTCTTATTCACCATTGACACATAAATAGAAAACCTCACAATGGTTCTATCTCATATTTATTCGCGATCATTAATGCTGTACCTTTCCGAATGTAAAATAAAGCTTTCTAATCAATATATTACTCCTGCATTTTCGCTTTCGCTCTGTACTGAAAGCGCACCGTCGCACTTCCTTATTGCAGGCAGAAACAGTAGCGGGAAGTCACTCTTAATTTCCGCACTTGCCGGTAACAGAAAAGTAGCAAGCGGTAGTCGTGAGTGTAGTTCGGTTATTGCAGAGGTATCGGTATTTAAACAGCAAGCGATAATTGAAGAAGAAAAACAAAAAGACAGTGCGGATATTTTAGACGTAATAGCTGAGCCAACACAGGTTCGCGAACTATTCGCACAGACTAATGAGGATTATCAAAACCACCCTTATTACGACGAACTCGCCTCTGCGCTTAGAATTGAGCATTTGCTAGATAATGCGTTTCTTTCACTTTCAACAGGTGAAACCCGCAAGATTATTATCATGTTGGCATGGTTAAATAATGCCTCTATTATTTTGCTTGATGAACCCTTCGAAGGTTTAGATGTTGAAGCGATAGGCGCATTTAGTCGCTTTCTTGTTTCTCAGCAGCAGGCTTCTTTAGTACTTACCGCCAACAAGCTCGCAGATATTCCCAAGAATATGCAAGCCCAGTTGATTGTCATGGATGACTTGGCCATTACGTGGAAATCTGAAGATAAACTTAACTATGACGATTTGCGCTCAGAATTAAGCACCTGGTTTGCACTAGAGTCTGATGATATAGACGTTCCCCCGGCCCTTAACGCTAAAGACAAACATAGCGATGACCTCAACCGCAATGACCAAAGCCTCAATGAGCAAAACAGTGAGTTAGATTCATTGCCTCATACCTTAATTCAGCTTAAAGATGGGTTCGTGCGTTTCGATGAGCGAACCGTATTTGAAAAGCTTAATTTTACGCTCAACAAAAATGAGCATTGGCAGATCACTGGTCCAAATGGGTCAGGCAAAACCTGTTTGCTTCAAATGTTTACCGGTGATAATTCCCACTGTTATACCAACGATTTAACTATGTTTGGCATAAAACGTGGCACGGGCGAGAGCATATGGGACATTAAAAAGCACATTGGTATTATGTCTAACGCGCTCCACATGCAGTACAAAGTGAATGCAAGTGTAGAGCACGTTATCATTTCAGGCTTTCACGACAGTATTGGTTTGTACACCCGCCCCACGCTAGCGGAGCGCGTGGTGGCAGAGCAGTGGCTTGAAGTTCTGGGTTTGAAACAGAAAAAGAACACGCCGTTTCAGTCACTGTCTTTTGGTGACCAGCGATTAGTACTTATTGCACGTTCTATGGTTAAGCACCCCGCCGTGCTTATTTTAGATGAGCCCTGCAATGGCTTAGACGACTTCAACCGACAAAAAGCGCTTAAGCTCATTGATATTCTCGCTAATGCCGGCACCAGTACCATATTGTACGTGAATCATAACGTTGAAGAACGTATTCCAAGCATCCACCACACGTTAAATATGCAGGACTACAACGTTTAAAAATAGCGCAGCACTAGCGAGATAATAACGCCGGTTACGATAAGTTGAACTAAGCAAAAACCCATAATATCTTTCGCTTTAAGCCCTGCTATAGCGAGTACCGGCAGCGCCCAAAACGGCTGAATGAGGTTCGTCCATGCATCTCCCCATGCCACCGCCATAGCGACTCTGTTTACTTGGGCGCCTAGTTCAGCGGCAGCAGGTAGCACAACTGGGGCTTGCACTGCCCACTGGCCTCCTCCTGAAGGCACAAAGATGTTAACAATACCTGCACTGATGAAACTCCATACGGGCAGTGACTCAGCCGATGCAAAACTAATGAGCCATTCTGACATCGTTTGTGCCAACCCTGATTGTACCATTACGGCCATAATGCCCGCATAGAACGGAAACTGGATCACAATTCCACTGCCGCCTTGAACGGCTTGCTGCAGGCTGTGCAGCAAATTTCGTGGCGTGCCGTGAAGCACAATTGCAAGAAAAAGAAACAGTGTATTAACGACATTTAGATTTAGTCCGCCACCTGCAACAAAATAGTTTGTGAGGTAAGCAAGTCCAGCAAATCCAACCAATAAACCTAGAGCTTTACTGTTTTCTAGCTTGTCTGCAGGTCGCTCATTCGTTGTCGACAGTAAGGTATCGTCTTGTAATTTAGCCCTATCTACAATAATGCTTTCAGAGGATGGCGGAAGCATCAATCGGTTAACAAGAGGAATTACCACAAACATAATTGCCAGTAAAAGTAAGTTGAAGCCACTAAAAATAGTGTCGCCGGTGCCTATCACGCCTATCTGTGCCTCTGAAAAGTGCCCTGGCGTTGCGATGGTTAGCGGCACAGACCCCGCCAAACCGCCATGCCATACCACAAAACCTGAGTACGCGCTTGCCACTAATAACCGATAATCAACCGAAACTTTTCTAGCGAGTGCCTTTGCGAACAATGCGCCCACTACAAGACCAAAGCCCCAGTTTATCCAGCTTGCCACTAATGAAACCAAGGTCACCAACACAATAGCGCTTCCTGCGCTTTTCGCCAGACTCGCCAACCTTTCCAGCAACGTCTTAACCAAGGGTGTGCAAGCCAATATAAACCCGGTTACCAGCACCAAGAGCATTTGCATTGAAAATGTGAGAAGGCCCCAAAAGCCGTCTCCCCACTGCTGTATTGTGGTTAATGGCGTTTGGTTTTGAATGACTACTGCTAAAACAAACGTAACAAGGGTCAGTAATAGAACAAAAATATAGGGATCAGGAAGATATCGCTCGACGAGTTTTACGAAGGGTTTTGATGCTCGATTTAGCATTAACGCTCTCACAACTTGTTAAAAACTTGTTGCATATTAACGCGTTTTCTTTCCCGATGGCGAGAGGCTAGTTTAATTTGTTGGTCCACTTCTGTAAGGTTGAAGTTACTTTGTCGTGCTCTATTGGTTTGGTAAGAAAGTCGTCCATGCCTGCTTCCATACACATATCTTTGTCACCCTGCATCGCATTAGCCGTCATTGCTATGATAGGAATGGTTTTGTAATTCTCACCAGCGGCACCATAGCGAATTAGCTTGGTCGCTTCAAACCCATCCATTTCAGGCATCTGACAATCCATTACAATGGCATTATAGGCTTGCTCATGCTTGCTCCGTTTTAACAAATCCAAGGCCTCTACGCCGTTGTTAGCGACATCAACTTCATAACCTCCGCTTTCAATAACATTGGTCGCAACCATTTGATTAATTACGTTATCTTCTACTAGTAGCACTCGTTTTTTACCGAGCGAGCTAGCAGGATTTGTTTCTTCTGCTTGAGAGGGTTTTGCTTCAATGTGCTGCATTGCTAGTTCAGCGTGGGGGTTGGTCTTATTCTGAATATGAGTTGCGCTAGGCGTTACAAATTTATCTGTGCGCTTTTCTAAAATTCGAATCAAATCTGATGTTGTCAGCGGTTTTGGTAGGCTCTCTTCAACATGCAGACCACAGTATGTGTTGAAACTGTCCATATCGCTCAACTGAGTCATCACTACAACGCGAGCCTGCTTAGTTTTTTCGTTATCTACAAGCTTCTGGCAGAAATACTCCGATACTTGGTTTTCTTCTGTTTTCTCCAAAAATACAATATCTATGGGAATTGCTGATGTATTTTGACCGCTCGCTTCTTGATTTAGGTAAAGATCAGCAGCCTCTTTCGTGGAAGACGCGACCAGAGTTAGCACACCCCAAAGGCTCAGCTGATTGTGCATCGCTCGCCTTGTTGAAGCATTTTGCTCGACAATTAAGCAGCACATGTTTTTTTTGATGAGCTTAGGAGACACTGACTCCTGCTGTGCAGCGTAGCCAACTTCACATGTCACGTCAAAGCGGCTCCCGTTGCCGAGCTCTGTGGTAACACTTATATCACCGCCTAATAATTGGCAAAGCTTTTTAGTAATGCTCAGCCCAAGCCCTGTACCACCGTAACGCCTAGTGGTGGACGCGTCGACCTGAGTAAATGCATCAAATAAATGCGGAAGTTTAGAAGCGGGAATACCAATGCCTGTATCTGCTACAGAAATATGCAATAGTGCGGAATTCTTGCTGTCACTGGGCAGCAGCTCTGCGGTAACGGAAAGCTCTCCTTTTTCGGTAAACTTAACGGCATTACTCAATAAGTTCGTCAGAATTTGTTGAATTCGACTGGGGTCTGAATTGATTTTAGATTCACTAATTTTCGACACATCTACAACTACTTCCAGACCTTTCTCCTGTGCCAAGTGCGCTACCGACTGAGCTATACTTTCAATCAATCCCCTAACGTCAAAGTCAACAGACTCTAGCTCTAGTTTATCGGCTTCAATTTTTGAAAAATCTAAAATATCATTGATGAGAACCAACAGGGAATTAGCGCTTGAACTTGCGATATTCACACGCTGATTTTGCTCTGTTGTTAAGTTACTCTTTTTCAACAAACCGAGCATTCCTATAACGCCGTTCATGGGCGTTCTAATTTCATGACTCATGTTAGCTAGAAATTCAGATTTTAGCTTGGTTGCCTCTTCAGCTTGCTCCAAGGCTTGTTTCAAATCACTTGCCTGTGCTTTTAGCGACGCTGTCTTTTCTGACACCTGCTGTTCAAGCGCCTGTACAAAGCGCTTTTGCTTAGTAATTTCTGTTTGTTGCAAGTGCGTTCTTAAATAAATAACCAGAAAAACAATGCCAACTAAAAAAGCAGTGTAAATACTATATGCCCACCATGTTTTCCAAGGGGCGGCAGCTACATGTAAGTTAACAGACATCACCTCACTGCCCCATTCACCATTGGGCTTCATCGCCTTAACGAGTAAACGGTAAGTACCGCCGTTTAAGTTAGTAAACGACACATTGCTGTGATTTCCTATATCAATCCATTGCTCATCATACCCTTCCAATTTGTAGGCAAAATGAGAACGTTTGGGATCTGAAAAGTCTAAGAGAGCGAAATCTAAAGAGAAGAAATAGTCTTCGTAAGAGAGGTAAAGGTCTGTGATATAGGACAGCGGTTTGTCTAGGCGCACGGCTTCGCCCATTTTATTAAAGCCCGTTAATACCACTTTGGAGTCAACAAAATCAGCCTGCCCCTCCAAATATTTAAAGTACTCAATACCGCGCTGACTGCTGGTAAAAAAGGTGTTCTGTGACGCTCGTAATAAACTATTTGAATAGAAGTTCTTCCCTACTGAGCCTGCACTGCTATTGTAATTGACGGCACTTTGGGTGGCTGGATCAAAAAGAAAAATTCCCTTGTTGGTGGTAAGCCATAACTGACCACCATCGCCATCTGCAATTGCCCTGACTAACGTTGCTGGCAGTCCCTTTCGTTCATCGAACCAATCAAAGGTTTTTGTTTCAGGCTGGTAAAGGTTAAGTCCCCTTTGTGTGGCCACCCAAATCTGGCCTTCACTTGTTTCATGGATATCTTCAACAATGCTCCCTAACAACCCCGCTTTTTGGTGTGTATCAGATTCAAATTGAACAAAGCTTCTATTTTCACTTGACCATAAATTAACGCCACTCCCCGTACCAACCCACATGTTTCCTTTAGAGTCTTTAAAAATGGCGTGTATTTCTGGGTGAGATAAACCGTCGCTTGTTGAGAGATGCGTGAAGTCGCCAGTCTCTCTATCGTAAACATATACTCCGTGTTTGTAGGTGCCTATCCAAACATTCCCTTTACCATCCAACGCCAAGGCCCTGAACTCACCAAACTGTCGATAGTTACTATCTTCTTTAGGGAATACTAAAGGCGTAACATCCCCACTTTTTCTATCCACTCGCGCTATAAAGTTGTCTTGTGCAACCCATAAAACACCTTGTTTGTCCGGAACGATAATGGGTCGTTCTATAACACCTCTGTCTTTATAATCATCATCCCCTGTAAAAACCGACCCAAACTCCCTTCGAAGTGATTGTTCTTTTACTTTCCATGTATAAATTTCGGCATTCGCCGTTACTATTATTAGATTGCCGTCGGTATCAAGCTCAATTCCGTTTGGTGCCGTTAACGAGTCGCTATTGATTTGTTTCATTTTACGACGAGGTGCAAGTTTAAATATGCCGTGCACCTCACTGGTAATCCACTTGGTGTTAGTATGGTCTTCGAAAATGATTCGTAGCCCGTTGTCATACCCGAAATCCATTTTTTCTACATAGTTTCCGTCACCTGTGTGTCTGTATAATCCCCTTGTTGTCACAAACCATACATAGCCCTCACTGTCCTCTATCATCGAGTTGACCTGGCCTAGCGCCTCGCCTGCTCGTGTAGTTTGGGGTAAGAACACACCAGAACTTGGAAAGAAAAGAAAAGGTCCATCTTGCGTTGCCACATAAAACTGGCTAGAGGATGTGCGCAGCAAACTACGTATTTCATTAGCGCCGGTGGCAGTGTGGTTATTCGGGTCTGGAAAGAAGTGCTTAGCTGTGTAGGTGCGCTTGTCCAGCAGGTTCAACCCGAAGCTGGTGGCTACCCATAAGCTATTGTCGTTGTTATCAATAATGTCCCATATACGGTTATGAGACAGACTGTTTTCAACACCTGGCTTTTTTTGAACTCTCTCGAACTGCCCATTGCCTAACCATCGATTCAAACCTTGATCATATGAGCCCAACCAAATTTGGCCTGTTTTATCGTGAAAGAGCGATTGAATGCGGTTTGAAGAAAGCGAGCGTGAGTCATTCGGATCATTTAAGTAGTGTGAATAGATGCCGGTTCGAGGGTCATACTTGTTTACGCCGCCGCCCCAAGTACCCACCCAAATATTCCCTTCTGCGTCCAGCATCAGGTTACCGGCGTCATTATGAGAAAGCCCCTGACCATGTTCACTATCAGATTCAAACAGTGTGACTTTCCGACCGTCGTAGCGCATTACGCCATTTTCAGCAGTACCAAACCATAAAAACCCTTGGCGGTCTTGAATAATGGAATAAATTTCTGAGGAAACAAAGCCGTCATCAGCGGTTAATAGCTCCACCGAATATTCATTCATAAGCTTATCTGAGCCTGTTGCCCAAGAAAAAGAAGTGTAAAAAAGACAAAGAAAAGCAATTGCAAACACGCGTACTGGAGAAAGTACGAGGCATGATATGTTCGCAGAGGTGATATTCTTCAAAGTAAGAATCGAGACGATAAATTAAACTTTGTTCACCTTAAAACATCTTGCTATTGCAATCTATTCTACAAAAGACGCATTTGTCACATAAAAGAGGTGACTTTTTGACCTGCATCATATTGTCTTAAGCATTATCCTCTATGATTAACTCGAGGCAGGATATATCCATTCATTTATTAGCTTACAAAATATTCCAGCAATTGATGAGCCAATTAAATTTTAATAGGAGCGTTCGATGACCAAATCATACAAACAAATTACTGAAAGCTTAAATCCGTACCTAGCTGAAGTTAAAAAAGGGGTCCCAGATGTTATGAAGGGTTTCTCTGATATGGCAAAAGCGGCAACAGCAGACGGTGCATTAGATAAAAAAACGAAAGAACTCATTGCACTTGCTATTGGTATCGCGACGCGATGTGATGGATGTATAGGCTTTCATGCAAAAGCGTTGGTTCAGTTAGGTGCGACGCGAGAAGAGATAGAAGAAGTATGCGGAATGTCTGTCTATATGGGCGGGGGCCCCTCGTTTATGTACGCGGCAGATGCCTTGCGTGCTTTCGATGAATTCAGTGAATAGCAATTAAAGAAAAGGGCCGAAAAAAATTTCGGCCCTTTATTCATTTAAAACTCACACCATCATAGCGAGTTCATGCTTTGTACGCTAACCGGTCCAAGCTCGGCAGCTTCAACTTCTGCTTTAATCTTTTCGGCATCACCGATGATTATCCAAGTTAATTTCTCTGGGTGCAGCACTTCTTTCGCCGCGCTACTCAAGTCATCTAGTGACAAGCTGTTATATTTCTCAACCAAAGATTCAGGGTAGTTGTATTGCCTGTTAAATCTCTCGCTTGATAGCAAGCTATACAGAACAGCATTTGCTGTCTCGAACTGGCCTGGCAAAGAACGAACTTCATCCAGTCGCGCCCTTTCGAGTTCATTCGCCATTGGCGGCTTTTCACCTAGATAAGCGTTAAGTTCTTTCTTAAGCTCTAGTAGAGACGGGCCTGTTTTATCAGTTTGTACTGGAGCATAAACCATAAATGGACGTTGGCCTCTAGCATCTTGAAGGAAGGTGTAGGCACCATAAGACCAGCTTTTATCTTCACGTAAGTTCATATTAACGCGAGCAGTAAAAGCGCCTCCCAAGGTCAAGTTCATGGCCTTAATTGCAATATTGTTCTCAGCCCCTGTTGGAGGCGCTAAATGCGCTGCCAATATTAAAGATTGCTGCGCCCCAGGACGGTCGATAATTATTGCTTGGCCTTTTTCAGGCATCGACGCTTCAGCAATTTGCTTAGTGCCTTTACTTCCAGCAACTTTCCATTTGCCAAACTCTTTTTCAAGCATTGGTTTTATGGCATCTAATGTGGTGTCGCCCACAACAAAAATCGTCGCGTTGTCAGGACGTAGCCACGTATCTTTGAAGTTAATCAGATCATCTCGCGTAATCGCCTTCACATCCGGCTCAGTTCCGGTACCGGTAAATGGAATACCATACGCATGGCCTTCACCATAAATGAGTGGCGGAAGCAATGTAAGTGCAATACTAACAGGGCGTGTTTTTTGCTGTGCAATGTTGCTTAAGATAAGTGCGCGTTGGCGCTCGATCTCTTCTTCCTTAAACGTGGGTGTTTTTAGGATATCCCCCAAGAGCGCTAAAGAAGGCTTCATGTTCTCTGTTAACATCGACATGCTAACAGTGGTTGTATCTAAGTTTGAGCCGGCGTTTAAATCAGTGCCTAGTTGCTCAAGCTCTGCCGCAAGTTCCAGCGCATCATATTTTCCTGCGCCTTCGTCAAGCATTTGCGTGGTGAAACTCGCAAGTCCAAGCTTGCCCCCCGCATCGGCCGCGTATCCTGCGTCGAATTGCACCGCTACATTTACCAAAGGCACAGTAGAGCGTTTTGCAAATACCACCTTTACGCCGTTAGAGAGCGTAGTTTCTGTAACTTCAGGGAAGCTCAATTGAGTCTCGGCGTCAATTGATGGCAAGCCAGAGCTGCGATCAACGCCTTCTGCAGAAGCGGTATGTTCGATAAACGGCACAACCGTAATTTGATGCCACCCTTCTTTTAACCACTTATTCGCAGCGGCTTTTACCGCTTTAGGTGTACTCTGCCCCAGCTCCTCTAATTCTGTTTTGAAGTAGTTAGGGTCACCCGCAATAAATTCGCCGCTGGCCAGCGTATCCGCTTTTCCGCCAAAGCCACCAACCTCTTCAAGTCCGCGAATTATTGAAGCGCGTCGCTTAGTCGATACCAATTTAACTTCGTCTTTGCTTGGACCTTCACGCAAAAACTCGCTAATTACTTTATCTATTTCTTTTTCCACTTTAGCAACGTCAACGCCATCTTTTACGTCAACGGTTACACCAAAAATGGACGCCATTTGTAGCTCGTAGTTAAATACCGAGGCATTGGTGGCGATCTGTTGGTCATAGACCAATTCTTTGTATAAACGAGAATTCTTGCCATCGCCCATAACACTGGCGGCAATGAACAAGTCTGTTGCGGTTGAAGAGGTATTTTCCGGTGAAACCCAAAGACGGTAAATGCGCGATTGTGGTACTTTGTCTTGAATTACTTCGCGGGTGTTTGCGCTACGCTTTGGCACCCAGGCTTCCCACTTTGACAAAGCAGGACCCGGTTCAATATCGCCAAAGTATTTATTAACCAAAGGCTTGGCTTCTTCTGCGTTAATGTCGCCGCTCAAAACTAATATTGCGTTATTCGGGCCATAATATTGATTGAACCAACCTTTTACATCGTCTAGTGACGCTGAGTTGAGGTCTTCCATTGAGCCAATCACCGTATGGTGATAGGGATGTTCATCTGGAAATAGACCTTCAAAAATGTGGGTAAATACGCTTCCGTAAGGCTGATCTTCGCCTTGGCGTTTCTCATTTTGAACAACACCACGCTGTTCATCTAATTTCTCTTGTGTAACCGCACCTAATAAATGCCCCATACGGTCTGATTCCATCCACAGAATACGGTCAAGAGCAGGCGTCGGAACGGTTTGGAAATAGTTTGTTCGGTCAAAGTTTGTGGTACCGTTTAAACCTGTAGCCCCAGCTTCTTGAAGCGGCCCGAACCACTCATCATCATAGTTTTCCGTGCCGTTAAACATTAAGTGTTCAAATAGGTGCGCAAAACCTGATTTACCGTCTGGCTCATCCTTCGAACCTACTTTATACCAAACCGCCACTGCAACTACGGGGGCTTTGCGGTCTTCGTGAACAATTACGGTTAACCCATTATCGGTAGTGAACTTTTCGTAATCAATATTTATGTCGTTTTTAGCAAACGCTGAGCTTACCAGCGTACTACTTACTGCCAGCACACCTACGCTTACTTTTAAGCGCTTGGTGAGATGCTTAAGTACAGTCATGTCGTCATCCTTAATCTTGTTATACCAATCCGCATAGATCATTATCTGTGCTGAACACCCAAAAGTGCCAGGCACCACAAAGCGGCTTGTAGCCACTACTAAACATAAATCAATCTGGCAGTTTATAAAGGATTATGATGCAGAAAACTGTAACGGATTGTAAAAGAGAGAAAAACGACGAACGAAGGAATATTTCCAGCGGAAAAGTAGAGAAGAAAGTCGCAACTATATTGCGACTAACCGTGCCCAAAGTGCTTTTACTTGTTTAGCATCTTCACTTTCTAATTCGTTGTTGGCAAATGCGCTATTCAGGCTTTCAAGCATTTTGTCATTTAGCATCGTAACGGTAGCATCTTCTCGCATTTCTAACTGGCGAGCCTCTACGGCAAAGTGACCTTGCAAGTAGCTGGCTATAAACAGTTCATCATCACTACCGTGATTTACCACGTCATCAAGCGATGCTTCAATATTTGCAATAGCTTTAACGACACTTTCTGGTGCTGCAGCAGGTGGTAACACGTCTTACTCCTTTCTGTTCTTTAAATATCAGTTCTTAATTCTCAAATTCCGATTTTTCTTAATTCGAGATGAAATTGGTTTGCAAAAATGTAATGCATTTACTTTTTGTATTCAGCTTTGCCCCTAAATAGCTTGGCAAAGCACTTTATCTTTGTAGCCGGTTATTACCGAAAAGGCGCCCGCTAATTCAGCATCAAGTGCTGCATCGCTGGAATCCAAGCGAAGCGGCTTACCGTTTAATGCCTGTAGTTTTTGTTTAGTGGCGACTACGATCATATTTTGTTTGCCAATTTGACGAATAAAAGCAGGGCTTAACTGCTGATTTCCACGTCCTAAAATATGTCCCTGGCCACCAATAACCGTCAAAATAACTTTCGTTGGTTTGCTGTGGGTCAATGCAATCAGTTCAGTTGCCGTCACGTCACTTGCGATTAGTTCACCTTGCTTAACCACATCAACACCTAACAAGGTGTTGTCTAAGCCAAGATAATCCATCACCGCGCCAACCGTTGAGCCCGACCCCATAACAAAATAAGTGTCAGGTTCATCGTCCATAATTTCACTAATGTATGCGGCAATGTCATCAAGCACTAAGGCCTCGTCTTCTTTGCCACCCATTTTTACTGCCTGAACGTAAGTTAATTCTGCTGGTACTCGCATTTCACCGTAATGCTTCGCAATAACTTTGCCTTCGCGAAATGCATTTTCGTCAATATCACGTACTTCGGCGTCCATTTCACTTACTAGCTCGCCTGCGATCATTTGGCTTACTACCTGCCCTGCCGCCGACGGCGACACACAGTAAACACCAGAATGAATTTTACAACCAGCGGGCACTCCTAACACGGGGACCTGTGTGCCAATTACACTACAAATATTTCGCGCTGTACCGTCTCCCCCAGCAAATAGCAACAAGTCAACTTTAGCGTCTACCATGGCTTGTGCAGCGCGTTCTGAGTCTTCGCCTTCTGTTTGTTCAGCTTCAGGGGTGTAGACTACCTCATAAGGAATACCTAACGATTCACACACAGTTTCGCCCATATCGCCCGACGCCGTCACTACAGTAAACTTCCCCGATAATGCTTCAAGGATACTGAGCGCTTTTGCCATCTTTTCGTTGGCTTTCTTCTCGGCTCCCATGGCCAGTGCTTTTTCCCGAATTTCTGCACCATCGCTACCTTTAAGCGCAAGGGCGCCGCCTATACCGGCAAAAGGATTCACCACAATGCCCAATTTGAACTTGGGTGCGTTCTCAAAAGTTGATTGACCAAGGTCAGTTTGATTCATTCGGTATCTACTCCTATCCCATCACCTGATTCGATACTTGCCGAATTTTTGGGCGCTTCTGTTGACCTGCTATTTGTTATTTTGTTGGGTAAATTAGACAACGTACTTTTGCCAAACGTAGATGACAATGCGTTTATGAAGCGTTCAGCTCGTGGCGGGAAACCATGGGCTCTAAAGCTTTCAAGCTGAGCCGCTACGTTTCTGGTAAAGCCCTCTCTGTCAGGCTCTGCGCCATTTAAGTTGTCGGTACTAACCTGAAACTTTCTACCTGCAGCTTCTGTAAACGCCCACTCAATGGCCTGTGGCTTAATTTCTACTTTTTCAAAGTCGGCTTGTTGGGTTGCATCGCGACCGTCAGGGCAGTACCAGTAACCGTAATCTTCTAATAATCGACGCTTTTCTCCCGCAATGCACCAGTGCGCAATTTCGTGCAAAGCGCTTGAAAAAAAGCCATGAGCGAACACAATTTGATGATAGGCCGTTTCTTTACCCGCAGGAATATATATAGGTTCATCATCACCTAAAACCAAACGCGTATTGAAGTCCTTGAACGTTGAATTAAATAGCGCGATCAATGCGGGAACGTCAGGGTCTACATCTGCGCCAGCATTGGTTGAAGAGGTATTACCATACATGGCAAAACCTTCACCTTTTAGGCCTTCAATTTCAGTGGGATTAGGTTCTTTACGTTCAACAGGAGCGTGACTACTTACGGTGTTCATTACGTCTGATAACATCTACACGTGCGAGCTAAAATAATGGCGATAGAGTATACCAGCAAAACTTTGTCTTCTCACTTGAAAGGCGCGCTTGGTTAGGTCAATCTAGGTTTACAACAGCGAATGAGTCCCACCGACTCAACAGGGAGTTTGTCACTTGTCGCAAGAGATAATTAAACATATTCATCGAGTAAATGCCCTTCGTGATTTAGCTAATCAGTCGGGTTTAATGCCTATTATTCATCAGTTGCAGCATTGGCAATGCGAACGCTTACTTGCCACGCACGATGATTTAGCACAGCAAAAACGTTATCAAAAAGCCATGGCTTTTTTTGTAGATGAATTGTACGGCCCCAAAGATTTTAGCCAGCGTGACGCAGATTTAGTTCGAGTTATCCCAAAACTCGCAAAAGTATTGCCCGATAAAGCCATGAACGCCATGGATGATGCGCTGTCGTTAAATGCGTTATCGTTCGATTTAGATATGGCGATGGCGCAGTATCTCCAAGCTCATTTTCCCGGAGTACCAATTAACCGAGACAACTACGCCCTGGCTTATCGCAATGTAGGCAGAATTGAAGATAGAAAGCACCAAATCGACATAATTTCACATTTGGGCGATCAACTTGCCGACGTTATAAGAATTCGTGGTATAGGTATGTTGATATCGCTATCGCGCCGCCCTGCCAAATTGGCTGGCTTACTCGCACTACATGAGTTTTTGGAGCGAGGGTTTAACGCCTTTAAAGCGCTAGGTGATGTGCAAAGCTTCATTCAACCCGTATTGGTAAGAGAAAAATCGATAATGCAGACATTGTTAAGTGACGACTTATCGTTACCTGAAGAAAATCCATTACCTGTTGTATAACGCGCAAAATCAATTTTTTAAACACAGAAAAAGGAAAAGGTTTGAGCAACCCAACGCTTAATTGGATGTTAGACAATCCTTATGTGCAGCAGTGGCACATTGATGAAACGCACATTGATCACTATCAACACGTGAACAATGTGGCATACCTCTCACAGTTGGAAAGCTTGGCATGGGCGCACTCGAACGCGCTCGGCTTACAATTTGCCGACTATCAAGCGCTAAACCGAGGTATGGTGATTAAACGTCACGAACTCAACTATCATCTCCCTACCCATCTTGGAGACACTTTATCGTGTGCTACCTGGATAGTGCATTGTGATAGCAAGCTGACATTAAAGCGCCAATTTCAATTCATATGTCCTAAGCGAAACAAGACCGTATTCGATGCTGAGACAACATTCGTGTGCGTGAGCCTAGATACTGGCGCCCCCAAACGGATGCCAAAGCAGTTCGTAGATATATATGGCGAGGCGTGCATCGCACAATGAAAACATGGTTGGCGGCAGTGCTCACCCTCATTTTGCTTGTGTCCTTAGGCATGAATGCTTTCTTATGGCTCAGCTTAAAAGAGCACAATGATGAAGCTTATGAGCTAGAAGCCCACTACGAGCAGCGCTTAAACGATGAGAAACGGTTAGAAGGTGAAGTCAGCCCTTTCGACAAAAAAACTGTTTCCAACTCCTCTTCGGATTTGAGCGTTGCCGGCATATCGCCAAGCGAAAATAATAAGCGGCGTTCTTCTTCACCTAAAGCTAACAAAAACGATGTAGCCGCGCTGACTCGCCTACTCAATAACGGTGAATATGCGCTGCTCGCCGCAGAACTAGCAAACTATTTAAAAAATGACCCGCTCAATGAATCGCTGTTGTTACTTGAAGGTGAGTTAATTGAGATGACGAAGCCTCTGCCCACAGCTATTGTGCACTATTATGATTTAGCCGAATTGCCTCTTTCACACGAAACGCTTACCTTTATTGAGACGAGAATTTCCTCTCTTTATCAGCAGGCGCAAACACAGCTTAGTCAAGACGAACAATGGGAACTGGTTGCTAGGTTAAATGAGCCACTGTATCAGCGCATACCCGACGCTAAGCACTATACCCTTAATTTAGCGGAAGCATACGCATACCAGCAAAAACTTACGCTCATGGAAGATGTACTCGCCGCTTTGCCGTTAAACGATAGAGACGCCAGTATCATTCGCGATAAAGCCTATGAAATGCGAGATATTGCCAGTGCAGGTGCTATGCCAAAAAACAGTGAACCAGCGCCAGTAAACGGTGAGGACGCTCGTTATCAAACCCGTGTAGCCTTGGAGCGCATTGGCGACCAATATCGTCTTGAAGCGACGGCACTTAACCAAAAAGCCACCATGATTTTAGATACGGGTGCCAGTACCACCGCAATATCATCGCGGCTTTTTGCGCGTTTAGGCCGCATGCGAAATCTCACTTTTATTGGTAACTTTAATGTTAGAACGGCGTCCGGAACCATAGAAGCGCCGTTAGTACAAATACCGCGCTTTTACTTTGCAGGCTACGAGTTCAATGATGTTTCTGCCATCGTGCTACCCGAAGACGCCCTACCCGATGCTGACGGTTTATTAGGAATGAATGTCTTAGGCCAGTTTGACTTCGCGATCATGCCCCAATCCAGCGAGCTGGTTTTGACAGAGCGGAATTAACACAATTTATCACAAGACGAGACTTATAAAAGGCCTCGCCTTCTTGAGCCAAAATTGCGTGCAGCCTTATTTCTTTATTTCCACTAAAGGGAAGGTTTCAAACACCACGCCTTCATGACCTGTTTTCATAAAATTGCGAATATTGGCGTGGTCCACTCCGTCGGGGTTATTTAGCACGTCTTCTCGATAAAAACGCCCGAACAAGGCAAGGGTTTGTGCTTGGTTTAGGTTTAAATGCTGACCCAGCGCAAGTAGCTTGCACGAGCCGTTGTTTTGGTTTGCTTCATTTGAAACTTCACCGTTGGTGAAAGCGGTTGGCGTAAATGCGAACGTACTATCGATTAGCGCAATAACGTCGTTAAACTCGATTGCTTTTGGTGAATTAGTGACTGCTTGAATTAATTCATGGGTGTTGCTGAGTGTCATGTTTATCTCAATAAAAGAAAACGATAATAACAGGTCTATGTTACTGCAACAGTTCTCAATAGGCTTTCTTTAGACATTTGCATAAAAAAAGCGCCTCTTAATCAGGCGCTTTTGGTTCTAACGGTATTAGTCGTGCTAGAGGGTTAAACCGCAGCGCATACTCTTGTGCCTTGGTCAATGGCGCGTTTAGCATCAAGTTCCAATGCTTCGTCGGCACCACCAATCAAATGATAAGGCATGTTTAAGCCTTCAACGATGTCACGCATTGGCTCTTGGCCTGCACAGATGATGATATTATCGACCGGCAATACTTGGCTGTTGCCATCTACCGTAATATGTAACCCTTCGTCATCAATTTTATCGTAACTTACACCTGGGATCATGGTCACGCCTTTGGCTAGCAGACCCACTCGGTGCGCCCACCCTGTAGTTTTACCTAAGCCTGCACCAACTTTGGTTGTCTTGCGCTGCAATAGGAAAATCTCTCTCGGAGACGGCTCTGGCTGTGGCTTAACGCCTTCGATACCCGCGCGCGCAGAGAAGGTCATATCAATGCCCCACTCTTTCATAAATGCAGGAATATCTTGGCTTGGCGTTTCCTTGCCATGAGACAGATATTCAGCAGTATCAAAACCAATACCACCAGCACCGATAATCGCCACTTTATTACCAACAGGCTTTTTCTCTTTCAACACTTCGATATAGGTCAGCACTTTCTCATGCTCAATACCTTCAATCGCTGGCGTGCGTGGTTTAATACCAGTTGCAATCATTACTTCGTCAAACCCTTCGTCGTTTAACGCCGCCGCATCAACATAAGTATTGAGTTTAAGGGTAATATTTTTATGAAGCTCAATCTGGCGTTTGAAATAACGCAGTGTTTCGTAGAACTCCTCTTTGCCCGGAATTTGTTTAGCTATATTAAATTGACCACCAATTTCGCTAGAGGCATCGTAAATGACAACATCGTGACCGCGCTGGGCAGAAGTCACTGCCGCTGCTAATCCTGCTGGGCCTGCGCCTACAACCGCTATACGCTTTTGGGTTTCTGCTGGCTTGATGTTAATTTCAAGCTCGTGACACGCACGTGGGTTTACCAAACAGCTGGTCATTTTACCGTTGAATACGTGGTCGAGGCAGGCTTGGTTGCAGCCAATACAAGTATTGATTTCATCGGCTTTATTTTGCTGCGCTTTGCGCACAAAGTCAGGGTCGGCCAAGAATGGACGCGCCATGGACACCATGTCAGCGTCACCGCGAGACAGCACTTCTTCAGCAACTTCAGGTGTGTTGATACGGTTAGACGTAATAACAGGAATTGAAAGCGCCTCTCGGAACTTAGCGGTAACCCATGTAAAAGCTGCACGGGGCACTTTAGTGGCAATAGTTGGAATACGCGCTTCGTGCCAACCAATGCCGGTGTTGATGATAGTGGCACCGGCTTTCTCAATTTCTTTACCAAGCTGTACTACTTCGTCATAAGTAGAACCACCTTCAACAAGGTCAAGCATCGATAAGCGATAGATAATAATGAAGTTCTTACCTACTGCCTCGCGCACGCGGCGCACTACTTCAATCGGCAAGCGGATACGGTTTTCATACTCGCCGCCCCATTCGTCGTCACGGTGATTAGTGCGTTTTGCAATAAACTGGTTTAGGAAGTAGCCTTCAGACCCCATGATTTCAACGCCATCATAACCCGCACGCTGGGCTTGGGTAGCAGCAGTAATGAAATCTTTAATTTGCTTTTCAATCTCGTCAGCATCAAGTGCTTTAGGCTTAAACGGATTGATTGGCGCTTGTACCGCGGAAGGCGCCACAAGTTTAGGGCTATACGCATAGCGACCTGTGTGCAGGATTTGCATACAGATTTTACCGCCTGCTATGTGTACCGCATCAGTCACTTCTTTATGATTTTTAACCGCTTCGTCTGTATCTAATCGAAATGTTGATGGGTGAGTTGCGCCTTCTTCATTGGGTCCAATGCCACCTGTAACAATAAGACCCACTCCACCTCTGGCACGCTCGCCATAAAACGCAGCCATACGCTTGTGCCCGTCAGGCAGCTCTTCTAGGCCCGTGTGCATTGAGCCCATTAGTACTCGGTTTTTAAGCGTGGTAAAGCCTAAGTCTAAAGGCCTAAATAAATGCGGATAAACGGGATGATCGGTAACGGTCTGATTCATGATACATTCCTGAAAGTCTTATTGGCTTATTTAAGCCGTTTAAATGCCTGATAAATTTTTTATTTAATGCGTTTCACTATAAGAACGCTTTTCCAGATTATGTATTTACATAATCTCTCTCATTATTCTCGCACCGCACGCCAAGTTACCTGTTGCTTAGCCATCATTAGGCGTTGCGCGAACGAAACTGAAAGATAGGCGCGCTTTTATGCAAGCGCCTATGAATTCATCTTTTTAATAGCCGGATGAAGAGGCGGATATTCCGGTAGTGTTTTGGTCTTCTGGGCTTCCATGGCTTTAAACACATCTTCCATCTGGAACATGCCCGCTTGCCAAGTAGCCATATAAGTTAAGCTTTCTGCCACCGTATGCTCTACCGCATAATTAATCATGGTTTTGGTACCTGACACCGCTAACGGCGAATTCATAGCAATTTGCTGTGCTATTTTCATTACCGCGTCTAGCATAGAATCGTGGTTGTCGAAGACCTGATTAACAAACCCAAGTTGCTGCGCTTCTGCGGCACCAAAGTTGCGCCCTGTATAGGCGAGTTCTTTGACAATACCAATGGGAATAAGCTTTGGTAGTCTTTGTAGAGTGCCGACATCGGCGGTCATGCCCAATTGCGTTTCTTTTATAGTGAAAAAAGCATCTTGTGTGCAATAGCGCATGTCGCATGCACTAAGTAGGTCAACCGCCCCGCCAATTGCGCCGCCCTGAACTGCGCCAATAACAGGCATACGAGCCTGCTCTATAGCTGTGAAGCTATCTTGTAGCAGCATAACCATACGTCGCATGCGTTCCGCTCTGCGCGACGGGTCGCCCTTAAAATCTTCCTTCATATTCAAAAATACAGATAAATCCATACCGGCAGAGAAATGCTTACCTGTTGATGAAATAACAATGACGCGGGCTTTGCCTTCATCATCTATTTCACGGATGGCCGCCGGCAGCTCTGTCCAGAATTCAGGGATCATGCTGTTCATTGCATCGGGGCGATTGAGTACTACGTGGGCAATATGGCCCTCTTGTTTTACTTCTAATGTAGAGTACTTCATGGTTTGCGCTGTCTCCTTGGGCTGTTCCTGTTAACAAATTTGCAAACTAGACAGCGTCAAGATAAAAGGCTATGTTGACACTGTCAAGATAAAACGTTATCTATTCGTCTCAATTATGAAAATGGAAACAATGGGTTTATGGCTAATGCAGTACAAAGCTACCATCACGGCGATTTGCGCAGTGCGCTTATAGAAGCGGCTACCGCGCGTCTGTCCGAATATGGCGTGGATAGTTTATCGCTTAGAAAACTGGCAGAAGATGCCGGGGTATCACGTACTGCGCCTTATCATCATTTTAAAGACAAGAGTGCGCTTTTAAGCGCTATCGCGGCGAAAGGCTTCAGCGATTGGCATTCCACAGCTAAACGTATATTCGAGCAAGAAGATAAAACACCCAAGGCACGCTTTAGAGAGTTCGTGCATGAATATATTGGCTACGCTGCCGACAACCCCGAGATGTACGAATTGATGTTTGGTCGCACCATTTGGCAAAATCAAGCCGCGACTAACGATTTAAAAGAAGTGGCATTTCCTTGCTTTCAGTTTCAGGTAACCATGACACGCTATTGGCAAGAAAAGGGGCTTCTACCCAATGATCAAGATGCCCTTCGTTTGGCTCAGGTTACGTGGGGCACGCTTCACGGTATTGCGCGATTACTCATTGACGGTATCTATGCCGATAACAGCCACATTAGTGAAATGTGCGATTGTGCGGCTGATTTATTCATGCAAGCCCGCGCGTAAGTTGCTTCACTAATGCAAACTCGCGTACCTTCGATGCATTTAATCTTCGAAGGTGCTTACGCTTAACAATGTGAGTTACTGCCTAGAGCGGAATAACTGCCTAGAGCGGAATAACTGCCTAGAGCGGATAACTGCCTAGAGCGAAATAATTTTCTAGCGAAGAAAAATGGCCTTGAGCGAGAATGACCTTCTCGCTCGACTTATCAGATGGATTCTACTTTAGCCAAGGAAACAGGCTGCCCCTCGTGAGCAGCTTTAATAAATTCAGCAGCGCGCTCAGCAATCATAACCGTAGGCGCATTCGTATTTCCGCCAATTAAGCTGGGCATCACTGAGGCATCTACGACTCTAAGGCCTGCAACACCTCTAACCCGTAATTGATTGTCTACTACCGCCATCTCATCATCATCGCTGCCCATTTTGCACGTACCAATTGGGTGATAAATGGTTTCAGCACGCTCGCGTAAAAATTCTAAAATTTCTTCATCTGTTTGTGCATCATCTCCGGGGTACAGCTCACTACCTTGGAACTTGTCGAAGTCTGGTGCAGATAGCAGCTTACGGGCAATGCGCACGCCTTCAATCATGACCTGCTGATCCTCTTGGGCAGATAAATAATTTGGGTCAATAAGTGCCTGATCCGCAGGATGGTTGCTCTGAAGTGTGATAGTGCCGCGGCTTTTGGGATATAGACAGCAAACGTGCAGGCCATAACCATAGCCAAATGCCAGCTGTCTGCCATGATCGTTGAGGATCGCGGGTAGGAAATGGAACTGAATGTCAGGGCCATGTTTAGCTAAGCTTGAGCTAACAAAGCCACCGGCTTCAGCTATGTTAGATGAAAAAATACCTTTGCGCTTAAACGCATAGTCTGCGGTGGCTTTTACGTAGGAAGGCAATGCTCCCAACGCAACGGCATAGCCCTCTCTGGCCTTACAGGTGTACTGCACTATTGCATCGAGGTGATCTTGTAGATTTTGACCAACCCCCGGCAGCTCTTTTTGAACGAAAATACCTTTATCTTCAAGCTCTGCTCTTGGGCCTATACCCGATAACATCAACAGTTGGGGGGAATTAATCGCGCCACCACAAAGAATAACTTCACATTTTGCAAAGTAGCGGTTCACCGCACCCTTTTCACGAACCTGAACGCCAATAGCACGTCCTTCTTTTAGCAACACTTTTTCTGCCGCAACTCGTGTAAGTACCGTTAAATTATTGCGATGCTTAGCCTGACTTAGATACCCCTTCGCCGTTGAACAACGCTGCCCATTTGCTTGCGTGACATGGTAGTAACCTAGCCCTTCCCTATCGTCTCGGTTGAAGTCTTCAAGCTGCTTATAACCGGCAAACGAGGCAGAGTTTACAAATGCGTCTGAAAGCACGCTGGTATGTCTTAGCTTACTAACGTTTAACGGGCCGCCTGTACCGTGGAATTCGTCAGCACCTTCTTCGAAATTCTCAGACCGTTTAAAGTAGGGCAACACGTCATCAAATGACCAACCTTCAGCCCCCTCTTCATTAGCCCAGCGATCATAGTCTTCTTTCTGCCCGCGAATATAGCACATAGCATTAACAGAGCTGCTTCCCCCTAAGGTTTTGCCTCTAGGCCAAAATAGCTCCCGGTCATACATTTCTTTTTGCGGCGCCGTATGATATCCCCAACCAATACCTTCAAACCTACTGAGCAAAGACAAGCCAAACGGGATGTGAATAAGCGGATTAGTATCTCTAGAGCCAGCTTCAAGTAGCAAAATATCTAAAGCGGGGTTTTCCGATAAACGTGTGGCAAGCACAGCGCCCGCAGAACCTCCACCAACAATGATGTAATCGTATTTGCTAAGTACTTCGCTCATTTCGCCGACTCCTTGAGGGCAAGACTATCAACATGTTAATAAAACGTTGTGGTACGACCAGATTACCAAACAATACTTCGCCAAGAAAAGACTTAAATTGTAAGATTTAAAAAATCTAATATTCCTGATAACTTAGGTGCTATATCGGTACCGAACAGTGCCACAGTGAAATCAGCGTGTTACCGCCTAATGCTATTAGGCTAAGAATAAAATTTGCCCAGTAACCTATCGTTTAAAGACCAATGTAAAGTGTACCTCGCACAGTGGCTTGTGAAGTGGGGTAAGCTAACACATGACGATTTCACGCAGTCAGAACTGCAAAATTTAGTAAAAGATAGCTTTCCCTACGCGTTTACGTTTGACATCCCAATTGGAACGGGGTCAGTAAACGTGCTCGAAGGTAACATCACACTGGATAGCAAAAACAATCGCATTGGCCTTCAGTGTCTTGCATCATTAAAGGTTGTTGTGGCATCAACCACAATTTACCGCGCTCACGTGGTATTTACCGCTTCGGCCTCGCCACATTATGACAAGAATATGAGTACCCTCTACTTAACCCAGTTTTCCACCGACAGTGTGACCTTAGTTAATGATGATTACGCACTGATTAAAGACAGCCAATTTTTACTCACACAATTTTTTCCGAAAAGCGTTAATAGCTTGCTTGGTGGCTCATTGAAGTCTGCGCTTTCTCTGTTTAGTGCGGGCACATCAGACTTAGCATCAGACTATCTAAAGCTGTACTTATCGGGCTCCAAACAAGCTGTGTTGGACTACCACATCCCACATATTCACAACGCTATAAAAAAGCAAATTACGCAAGAAGCGTTGAGCCATACCATGCGCGACGACCATTGGCGCGAAGTGCTATTTTCAAAGCTCGGACAAAACGTTCGCGTAGAGGACAACGTTCTGCGCTTTTATCTCGTCGAGTAATAAGGGGTTACGCACAATGCCTAGTGGTCTGAAACAATTGAAACGGGCATGGTATCGACCTGCTCGCCTATATCATCAATATTCAGTCTAGGGTCATCCACACTCGCTTCCAGCATGTCGAACGCTTCTTTGACGTACCGTGCTAGCGGCTGTAGCGACTCAATATTTTTATTGCAGCACACCAAGCCCACATTTGCCGTCCCTGCATAGGTCATAAGTGTGATATTTACCCCACCGCCAGGCGTCATCGTAGAAATGGGATAACAGGCCAATAGTTCGGCGTCTTTCAGGTAGCGAGTATCTTTTGGCCCAGGTACATTTGAAATTAAGATGTTGGCTATAGGTTTTACCACACTGGAAAGTCTCAACCATTCAAATACCAGCGCAAGTGATTGTATTACAATGGTGTAGCCGCTGAAGGCTGCAGGTCGCGCGTGTTGAGCCGCATGTTTTACTATACGGTGATTTACAACAATTTGGCGCAATCTGAGATAAGGGTCAGTTTCACCGTGAGCAAGCTGCACCGGTACGATGGCAATTTTATTGCCAGTGGTTTTCTCTCCGGGTTTGCGCAAATTAATTGGCATGTTGGTAAATAGCGCCTTTTTAAATACTTGACCATGATCCTGAAGTAATTTATGCACTCCAATATCAAACGCGCAGAGCAAAACCTCATTAGCCGTGGAGCGTGTACGTCTTGCAAGTGCTTTCACCCGCTTGAAGTCCAAATCCATGGTCGCCACTGCCCTGCCCGCTTTTACTTGCCCGGTCAGCACGGTTTTCGTGCCGGTAAAAGGCACAGGCATGTAATGCGGATTAACACGCAGTACTTTCATGAATATACGGATAAAGATAATAAGTAAGTCGAGTGCGGTTTTAAGTGCGTAACCTACTCCCACTAAGCGCTTGTAAAAGCTCACAGGCTCCCTGCGCCTATGCCGAAGCCGCTTCACTGCCCAAACGGGGGTAAACTTAGTTTCGTGAGAATTTGATACATAGCCCGCCTGGAACCAGCGTACCAAGGTTGCCCCGTCACCATACATATGGTGAACGCGTGCATATATAGCAAACGTCTCGCTTTTATCGTCAAAAATAAAGTGGTATTGCCATAGCGGTTTATCAGGATCTAACCGAGAAGCGTGTAATCGTGCTACAAACCCGTCTAACGCCTCGCGGTTAGTGACATCAGCCACACGATGAATTTGAACGTGATAATCCATGTTGAGCTTCTTTACTGGCACAAACCCAACCGGATAACCCAACACTGTTTTTACTGCACAGCTAAATGGCGATGTAGCGCGGGCAAAGCTTCTTATTTCTTGAAATAACTGGGGAACATATTCAGTGCTCTTTGCCCCTTTTGGAATGGCAAGAAGTTGTAAGCAAGCTACGTGTTTCGGATTTTCATCTGACTCTGTTATCCAAAATGACTTATCTAAGAAACTAAGCGTTTTTGCCATTGCTATTCCTTTATGCGAAGTCTAAGGGGGACGGGGTTGCTGCATCTCTCATAAAGTCGTGAGAATGTAGCATTTGTTCTAGTTGGTGCTTTTGTTCATCAGACAGTGCCAATCTGGGAAGAACACTAACCATCATCAATGACAGGGCATGATAACGCTGCATTTCGCTGTCCATATGACTGTTTAATTCGTCAAACTGGCATGATTGAGTAATTATTAACGACATTAAGTCGACCAGCAGTGCCCTATCTGCTTTTGAGGCAACGAGAACGTTACGCCTTGATAATGAGTCGAAGAGAAAGGCGAGTTGCTTGTTTAGACTGGATAATATGTGCTGTCTGGGCCGGACGATACTGGGATACTTTTCCGCCAAATCAGCAGGACTTCGATAGAAAAAGCGGAACACATGAATACTATCAATAAGCAGAAATAGGTAATACATGATTTCTTCTGGATGCAGCGTGTCGAGTTTTTCTCGATTTAGCATCTTCTGCATTTGTTGTTCATGCATTTTCATTAATGCGCTTACTAAACTGTCTTTACCCTTAAAGTGGTAATAAAGATTACCTGGGCTGATATCTAACTCGACGGCAATATCAACACTGGTTACGGTGTTCTCACCATGTTCGTTAAATAGCGTTAAGGCGGTGAGTAATATTTTCTGCGCAGTTTTCATAATTTAAACCAATCCTTTGCCAACCCTGTGCGATATTCTTGGCCTATCAAAAAATTACATAAACACCAAATAGAGTTGGGCAAACCCTGCTAACATACCTAAAATAGCCCCCGTTACGATGAGTTTCCACTCATCCTGCTGATAAGCAGGCCGCAAAACACCTTCAAATTCTTCAACAGTTAACGCCTGCATGCGCTCACTCAAATCGTGCCCTACTTGCAATGCGTTATTGGCGTAATCGAAGGCATAAAGCAGATATTTATCTGAATTATCAAAGATCTGACGCACTGCTAACGCTTTCATTTTATGATAATTCTCTGAACCAACGCCTAGTGCGAAGTACGGCTGAGCGATGGCAACATAGCGTTCAATCGCGTCATTAACGTGAAGCTCAATGAGCTCCAAGAGCTGCGCAGAGCCCGAACCGTGCAAAATAACGTGAGTGATATTTTTGGGCGTGATCAACTTCTTCTCTATGATGGTTGAATACACTTCAGAAACTTCTTTCTGACGCTTTAAAAACATTCCCTGAATGGTAATCGGCCCTAGCTTCCTTGGACGTTTGGGTTCGAATATGATTTTAATAGCAATCCAGTTGGTGGCGTAGCCGACGAGCAAGCCTCCTAACGGTAAAATCCACCACGCCTGATAGAAATACCAAAGCAGCATAGTAGGTAAACCGAACAAGAAGCCAAAATAGAACCCTGAACGCACAATAAACGGAAACTCTTTGCTGCCTGCAGTTAAGAAGATTTCGTTAACAAGCTCAGGCGCATTAACGAGTTGTTCTACAACCAGCTCTTTAATATCTAAAATTTCAGATACGTTGTGCTGAAAGTCGTCCACCATTTTGTGAACCACATTCGGGATATCGTTTTCGATACGTTGATAGACTAAATTTTTTCCCTGAACAGGCAGAGCCGCCCAAAGCTGAGGGGCAGATTCTGCCATAACGTCATTAACGACTTTACGAACAACCTGACTTAGCCGACGCTCGATTGCCTTGGTTAACTCGTCAGCATCTAATCGCTGCGCTAACTCCTCAACACTAAGCAATTTGCCCAATACGAGCTCAACCTCAATTTCTGCCATTTGTCGACGCTTCGCTGGAATAAGTCCCTGCCATCCTAAGAATGGTTTAATGCCAACGAACTCAATGGGGTAAAACATCATCTTTACCGCCAAATAGTTGGTTAGCCACCCAACAATAGCGCTAATTAGAGGAATTGATAGCAGACTTAGCGTTTCAAAGTTCCATTCCATACTACGAACAAGGGGTCCAATTTATTATTTTCTCCTTCAGGCTACTGAGTGCTTATGAAATGGTCAATGTAAAAAGTGAATTTAGTGCTAATTGTTGATTGAAAACAACCAAATGAAAGTCTAAAAAGTAGAATATAAAGCCTAGCCCTATGTACCGTTGGTACATCGAATTTAATATTAGCAAACGATTAGGTAGTGAATTCTAAATTTACGCCATACACTCAAAATAGCGAAGTTGTAGCGCTCTGGCGCCGTGTTTTACCTATGCGCTTTTGGTGATGTAGGTGACTTAAGAGCGGCGCTTTGCATGTAAATTATCGTTTTAGAGATAGTTTTTCGGCCTGGTCACTTGTTAAGAGTAAAACCAATAGCTCTCGTCAATCAAAGATAGGTACTCGTCATGGCAGTATTCGACTTGCGGTTAAAAAAGCTTGAACATGAAATAGAACATGCGAGCAATTATGATGAATATGAAGCTGCGTGCTTGGCACACGATGCGTTATCAGGTGCTGACGAGTGGAAGGCCGAAGATGCTAGCGATGATTACGACTATAAACTTATCCGCAAGCGCGTTCAGCGCTTACAACTAGCCAGAGGCAAAGGCGATTTACATGCTCTTATGTCAATTCTTCATGAGGGACTGCACGGCAACCTTGGCAATATTGCAAATCCCGTATTGCTAACCCAGTGTAAAATTGGCACAAAATACCTGATTGAACAATTTATCGATGAAGTCATCTTAGCGTTAGAGCAAATTTATCACGCCGATGAACAACACGTCGATTTTTACGAAAAGCTGTCTTTTTTCGAAGAAACCGCGCATGCGTTTGGCCGCAGTTGCCTCATGTTATCGGGTGGCGCAGGTTTGGGCTTTTTCCATGCTGGTGTAGTGAAATCACTTAATGAAAAGAATTTGCTACCCACCGTAGTGTCTGGCTCTAGTGCAGGTTCAATCATTGCGGCCATGTTAGGTACACGCAATCACGACCAGCTTTTGGAAGCACTAAGCGCAGAGTTTATTTACGAGACTTTCAAACACTGGCGAAGCTTCGCTGGGCTTGGAAAAAAAGGGCTATTTGATAGTTCAGTGCTTGAGAATGCACTTATAGAACTGTTCGACCTCACTACCTTCGAAGAAGCGTTCAAGAAAACGGGACGGCACATTACCGTCACGGTTTCTCCTGCTGACCTACATCAGCATTCACGGTTGTTAAATGCTAAGACGTCACCGAATGCGATTATTACTCAAGCGGTACGTGCATCTTGTGCAGTTCCTATTATTTTTAGCCCTGTGCAGCTCAGAGCGAAAACCCCATCAGGTGATATTGTACCCTACATCCCTAATCGTCGATTTGCTGATGGTTCACTTATGGCAGACCTTCCATTCGAGCGTTTAGCAAGGCTATATGGTGTAAACCACAGTATCGTAAGTCAGACTAACCCTCTGGCCGTTCCGTTTATTTCGTCTAACGGTATTGACCCTAATTCTCTTTGGGATATGTCAGCGCGTCATCTTGGTCAACTGGCAAAAACCAACAGTATTTTTGCCATAGATATTATTGAACGATTGACCGGAAATAAGAGTGCTAAACTGGCTATTCACAAAGTACGCTCTATCATTGATCAGCAGTATGTAGGCAACATCAATATTTTACCCAAGCGTCAAATAAGAAATTTATCGCAGGTTTTATCTAATCCGACCCGTGAAAGCATAAATCAGTTGATTGTTAGTGGCGAACAGGCATCATGGCCGCAACTTCATGTTATTAAAAGAAATACCAAAATTAGCGAAAATTTACGGTATCATTTAGGTCAATTGAAAAAACGTGAGGCAGTAGAGCTAGGACATGTTGTTAGATAACGTGTGCGGCGCTTGTTCTGTCTTGAATTGCTTATAAAAAGTAAGGGCAATTCACAGCATCATTTGAAAGGAAAACGGTGAGCGCACAAAGCCAAAACCCCGACAGCATTTACACGCAGCAAGTAAAACAACTTATCAATATGATTTATCCTCAAGAAACGGGCTACGGCTCGGTATTTGAGGATGCGAGTCACTATTTTTCACTTACGCCCTCCCTTGAGCAGCACATTGAAGATTTAAAAGCTCAACTCAAGAAAATTGAAGGCAGCAAAGACAAGGAAGTGCTTGCAGAGCAACTCGCCAAACAGATAAAAAATAGCTCCGAAAAGCTCGAGGAAGAGCGTTTAGCAAGACTTGATAGGCTTGACGCTGTAAGTACCAAAATCATTGAGCTTTGTGAAGGCGACAATTGGCAAGAAACACAGCAGTTAAGTGCAAAGCTACTTGGCACTCTTATGCTGCTTACACGGGGCCCTGAGGGTAACTTTGCGCGTGTCCATATGCGCCTCAAACCTCTTTATAAAGCCGTACTCACTTTACGCTTAGTTGATAGGCTGTTAGAGCACGATACGATTGCTCACAAGTATCTGTCGAAATATCGCGAAGCAGCCTCCCGCTTTCGTGGAAACCGTTACTGGCGCGACAAGTGGAAGATTGAACTTGGACGCCCGCTTATTACCGCAGCTCTACTTCAAGACATTGGGTTACAAAGCCCCGCCGCACTCACCATTTTAAAAGGCGAAAATGGCGATTTAGACGAATTCCGTTTGTTAGACGAGTCTCAGCGAAAAGACTTGCTGAAACTGAACTACCACTTTACCTTAAAGTACTTGACCGAGGGGCTAGGATTGCCCAATTACGTAGGGAATGACAAGGAAGAAAGAGACCGTTTTATTCAAACTCATAAAGACGCGAACGAATTTTTACAACAACTGGTAAAAGATGCGTTTGTATCAAAGACAGGCCTGGGTGAGATTGTAAAAATCCCTCAAATTTATGTGTCGATTGTACTTTCAACTAAATCTGATTACTCGCGAATGTCGCTGCCTAAAGGCTATATGCTTATTGAACAGCTGTCTAAAAAAGGCGGGTTAAATAAACAGTTAGCTCAGGACTTTGTTGAGCTTGTGGGATACTTCCCGCAAGGGTTCGGTATTACGTTTATACCTGTTAATGAAAACGGTCAGGAAAAAGACCAGTATGAATGTGCAATAGTTATTGGGCTTAACCCTGTTAACCCGGCAGAGCCGCTATGCAAAGTGGTAACTAGAAACAACAAGTACATCACTGGTGGTGGTCAAGAAGTTATTCCTAAAGGAAGAAATTTATACTTCCCTGCGAATCGAAAGAAGCTTATGCGCGTAGGAAAAGACCGACTTACCGAAATTATGAGCCAGCTTTCGAGTAACTTTACGCCAGATTCACTGGACGATTTAGTACCAAGCTTTTGGGAACCACACGACTTTTTTGGATTTAAAAAACACCAGAACTTATGGACAAAAAACAAGTAGTGAGAATCACGCAATAAAAAGCAAGCTAACGCTGTGAGCCGCCTCACAATCAAGCTTGCTTTTTTATTGTGCAGTGTTTCTAAACTAAAATTTGTTTAGTCTTCTGCCTTTGTACCTTTAGACGGACTAGCTGCGCTACCGGTATCGTTTGTTGCCGTAGTACCTTTTGTACTTGCACTCGATTTCGTAGGCGAAGATTTAGCTGCAGTGCGCTTACTTGACGCCCCAGTGGCGGTCTTTTTAGCTGTGCTGGATGCTTTAGCTGCCGTTGTACTTGATTTCGTCGTGCTCGTTTTACGCGCGCGTGAAGTAGAAGTATTGGCCGGGCCCGACTTTGTGGCTGCACGCGTTGTGCTAGGTTTCGTTGCGCCCTCGCTAGCAGCGCTTTTAGATGAAGCGCTTTTCGCTGGAGCGACTTTTCTTGGCGAGCTTTTCGCCTCTGCTTTTTTAGCCGCTTCTTTTGCTGCTAAAAGCGCAACCTGCTCTACAAGTAAATCGACTTTCGCACTTAATAGCTCAAGTTGTTGCTCTTTTTGCTGGCGCTTCTGGCCACCTGAAAATGCAGAAAAAAGCGGCGTTGAAGCCACCAATTTTTGTGCAGCGTCAACAATAGCAAACGGGTTAAGCGTGCGTTTTAGCTCACTTTCCACTTCAAGCCCTTTAGCCTGCATTGCATTAATGGTTTCTTGAGTGTCATCAATTTTCTGACTTACTACGCCAGCGGCATGGTCTAGCTTCGCCGATAACAAGTCTGAGCCAGCATATAACCAACCAAAAAGCGGCGACGATTTAAGAGGTGAAGATGCCGTGCTATTAAGCACCGACGAATCTTTGTCGACGGTAGACACAGATTCTGAATTAGGAATATTTTTGTTGCTCATAACGCCTCCAATACGGAGATTTACTAAGCATGACAGCATAGGAAGCTTTTTTTAAAACTCAATATGACTTCTGAAAAGCGACCTAGCTATCACTCAATTACAGTTCTCACTAGCCCCTCACGAAGAAAGGCCTAAAAAACTGTATAGAGGGCACCAAAAAGGGGTGCCCGAAAGGCGTAGCGCTTTACTTGCTCGCAGCAAGCTTAGCAACCGCTTCAGTTAAGGCATCGATTTTTGCTGAAAGCTCTTCGATGCGCTGATCAGCTGGCTCTGAGTCAAGGCCAAGCTTCTTGCGAACGTCTGCAACGCGATTCTCAACATCGTTGGTCGTTGACTTAAATTTGCTCTTTGCGTCTTCTTCTAGCGTTTCGCCTTTTGTCACGAGTTCATCAAACATTTTGTTTGCTTCTTCGCTCAATTTCTCGTAACGCCCCTGCGCTTCCTCAACGCTCTTACCATAAGCGCCTAGGCCTGCTAACCAAATTTTACGCGCCATTTCTTCGGCTTCGTTGATTTTACCTTTAATTGTGTCAGTAGTAGTCATGTTCAGCTCCTATGAATGCTAAATGAGAGTGTATTTCAACACCATGTCTTCACTTTATGCTTAACAATTAGAATCCGCATACTAAAAACGAAGAAAAATAAAAATGCCCGAATAAGCGCTAACTTATTCGGGCGAAATACCAGAGGAGACTGGTTACAAACGGAGGGGTGTAGAGTTAAAGAGGTACACCCGCAAGATGTAATACAAACGCATATTCAAGTGCGGTAGATTCGAAGCGTTTGAAACGCCCTGAAGCTCCACCGTGCCCCGCTTCCATATCGGTTTTGAAAAGCAGTAAATTGTCGTCTGTCTTATATTCTCTAAGCTTAGCCACCCACTTCATTGGTTCAAAGTACTGCACTTGTGAATCATGTAGTCCAGTCGTAACCAACATGTGTGGATAGTCTTTTGCTTCAATCTGGTCATAAGGCGAGTACGAAAGCATGTAGTCAAACTCAGCTTTGTTGGCTGGGTTGCCCCACTCTGTATATTCACCGGTCGTTAACGGAATAGATGCATCGCTCATTGTAGTCACCACATCTACAAACGGAACATGCGCGCTTACCCCTTGATATAGTTCAGGTGCCATGTTCACTATGGCGCCCATTAATAAGCCTCCCGCACTGCCACCCATAGCAAAAACGCGATCTTTATCAGCGTACTGCTTATCTACTAAGCCCTTAGTTACGTCGATAAAATCAGTGAAGGTATTAATCTTGTTATGCATCTTGCCGTCTTCATACCACTCACGACCAAGCATTTGACCACCGCGAATGTGAGCAATCGCTACAACAAAGCCTCTATCTATCAAAGATAACCAGCTGCTTCTAAACGTTGGGTCTACTGTTGACCCGTATGAACCATAGGCGTATTGATATAATGGGTTAGTACCATCTTTCTTAAACTTATCTTTGCGATAAACAAGTGAAACAGGAACCGATGTACCGTCTCTCGCTTCAATCATTACCCGCTCAGATGCATAGGCCGATGAGTCGAAGGTGTCAGATACACGGGTTTGTTTCATCACCTCACTTTCAAGGGTATCCAGGTTGATATCTATGATAGAACCAGGGGTGGTTAAAGAGCTGTAGTAAATTCTGAGCTTATTAGTATCCATTTCCGGGTTTTCATTGAAATACGCGCCGTAAATAGGATCTTGAGTTGGAATAACCTTTTCTTCATTCGAAGTCAGATTGTGAACGACCATGCGTAACATGCCGTTTTCTTTTTCTTTTACCACTAAGTGATTCTTCATAACTTCAATGCTTTGAAGAAACACGTTAGGACGATGCGCAACCACTTCTTGCCATTTTGAAACATCGCTCGTGGCGTCTAATGGTGCTTTCATCACTCTGAAGTTTTTAGCACCGATGTTAGTTAACACGTAATAACCATCACTCGCTTTCGCTACACTGTATTCCTGCCCCTCTTCTATGGGTAAGAACACTTTTGTTGGAGACGTAGGGTTATTTGCATCAATCAATGTCACACCGGTCTTTTCAGTGTTGTCGTGATGAATGTAGATAGTGCTATTGTTTTTACTTTTGCTGATGTGAGTATAAAAAGTAGGATCGCTCTCTTCATAAATGAGTACGTCATCATCCTGTGATGTACCTAATTCATGGCGATACACTTGATATCCCAAGAGCGTTTGCAGATCTTTCTTCACATAAAATAGATGTGTATTATCGTTCGCCCACACAACGCTTCCAGATGTGCCTTCTAAAACATCGTCAAGCTTTTCATCATTTTCAAGGCTTTTCACATAGATGGTATAGATGCGTCGGCTAAGGGTATCTTCGGAATAGGCTAGCAATTTGTTATCGCTGCTTACGGCGTAGGTACCGATGCTGAAATAATCGTGCCCTTTAGACATACGATTCGCGTCTAGTAACACCTGTGGCTCGGCGTCAAGGGATGGTTTTCTTAAATAAATGGGGTACTCGTTTTCGCCTGAATAGCTTGTGTAATACCAGTACCCATTGTCTAAGACTGGTACTGTAGAGTCATCTTTTTCTATCCTAGACACGAGCTCTTCATAAAGAGATTCTCGGGTTTCCTTTAACGGCGCTAGCACTGTTTCAACGTAGGTATTTTCACGTTCCAAATGGTCTAGTATTTCTTTATCAGTCCTTGAATCGTCGCGCATCCAGTAGTAGTTGTCATTACGCGTCACGCCGTGCGCCGTCATTTCATGAGGCACTTTTTTTGCCACTGGCGCTTTCACTTGAGTATTAAGTGTTAAGGTTGGTGCTGCACGTTCAGCTACATGCTGAGTATTTTCTGTTTTATTGTCGACGCCACAGCCAGATACCAGCCCACCTGCAGCAAGTGCGATCCATAGATATTTCATTATTATTCCTGCTATGCACTTTTTGTTAGCGCTTTGTTTACAGCCAAGGAGTTGAGAACAATCGAATTTTATTGATTGAATTATTAGGGAGACTTTAAAACTAAGCGGTGCTTATTAGTAGTTTGAAGTATATATAAATAGGATTAGTGGTCTAGCGTTACTTGAACGCGAATGAGTCTAATAATAGGTTAAAGTGTTACAAGATATGTGGAAGCTTAATTCGTCGCATGGAATAGAAAGACAAGCATCGGTTATTAAGCATAAAAAAACGCTGCATATTTAAAATATAGTGCAGCGCTTTCACTAATTTACAAAAAAGCCGGTAGACCGAAACTTGTACTACCTGGCATTGCCTAATTTAGTCAACTAAATCCTTGGGCATGTCATCACGGATGGCAAGCCATACTTTGCCACTCTCTATACCGTATTTTCTTACCACTACAGGCACACGGTCGTATTCGCCTTTCTCAGCAACATCAAGCAAGTCTGCGTAATACTTGTTTGCTACATCGCGCGCTTGTTGGTGCGAGAAGAAGTAGCCACCAATACGCGAGTACAAACCACGGAAGCCGTTCATCATCAACACAAATACATTGTTGTTAGATGCTAACGCCAAATCATGTGACATTTGATAATCGAACTGTGCGAAAGCTAGACCTTCTTGCTCCACATTTTTATAACGGGCAATAATTTCTGCAGACTCTTGAGGGTTGTTTCGAATTGCGCCTCGAATGAAAACTGCACTTAGATTAGTGCGTGCTGCTAATAAATTATCGACCAGTTCTGGGATCCCTTCTTGGTCTAAACGAGCAAGCGTTTCCAAGATGTTCAAACCACACGTTTCCCAGAAGTTGTTAACCTTGGTCGGCTTGCCGTGTTGAATTGTTAACCAACCATCACGAGCCAGACGCTGAAGTACTTCACGCAGTGTAGTACGCGTTACACCAATTAACTCAGAAAGCTCTCTTTCTGCAGGCAAAATGGTGCCAGGTGGAAATCGTCCACTCCAAATAGATTCAACAATGTATTCTTCGGCGAATCCAGCTGGACTCTGTGCCTTATAAATCATAACTAATCGCCTGCACGTTATTGTTATTTTGCAACTGATTGTACCAGATGCTGTTTTATTATCACAATGAATTATGCCTCGTCCACTAAAGCTTTTAACAACTTGTTAAAATTAAAGTGTTATTTCAAACACCATTAAATATCTGTTGCTCATTTTGTGTGCGAAATATTACGCATTTCCAATTTCAATGATAACTATGGTCAAAAAAGTGATAAATATTCAGTGACTTTCACATGGTGGGGTCTGTGAATTGCTTTCTCAAGACGTTAATATCATGTACGCTTAATTTCCGACTATAATGACAGCAGCAAAACCGCGGTAAGGCGAATTATATCGCGCAACGCCAGCAGTTTATGTATGCAATAACCGGAACTACACAGTATAAAGATGCGCAAAAATGCGTGCTTTGTTGTAAAAGGAACAGGAACTCATGCAAACCTCAATGATCGCGGCGATCTATAAGAATTTCCTGGGACATGCGCCCGACTGGTATAAAAAAACCATCATTGCCTTTCTCATTGTTAACCCCTTCATCTTTATGGTGGACCCATATGTTGCTGGCTGGACGCTTGTAATCCAATTTATATTTACCTTGGCAATGGCGCTGAAGTGTTATCCACTTCAACCAGGCGGCCTACTGCTTATTGAAGCGATGTTCATTGGAATGACGTCTCCTGGTCACATGATGCACGAGATTGAAGTGAATTTAGAAGTACTCTTACTTCTAGTATTCATGGTAGCGGGCATCTACTTTATGAAAGACCTGCTGATGTACTTATTTACCAAGTTGGTGATAAAGGTTCGCAACAAGTTGGTGCTTTCTCTTTCGTTTATTTTTGCATCTGCGTTTCTATCGGCGTTTCTCGACGCATTAACGGTTGTTGCAGTAATAATCAGTGTAGGTCTGGGCTTTTACTCTATCTATCACAAAGTAGCGTCGGGCAAGGAGTTTCATTCTGATCACGACCACACTAGCGACGACGAGCTGGGAAGCCACGACTTAGAAGACTTCAGAGCTTTCCTACGCAACCTTATGATGCACTCAGCCGTAGGTACTGCCCTTGGTGGTGTTATGACAATGGTAGGCGAACCACAGAACCTGATTATTGCAGACAAGGCAGGCTGGGACTTCGTTGAATTTTTCATCCGTATGGCACCTGTTACTATCCCAGTATTCGTATTTGGACTACTTACCACCGTAATTCTGGAAAAAACCGGAATGTTTTCTTACGGCGCAAAATTACCTGCAGCGGTAAGACAGATTTTGGTCGACTATAACGACCATATGGACAAGGGTCGCAGTAAGCGTGAAACCGCTAAACTGATAGTACAAGCACTAATAGGTGTTTGGTTAATCATTGGTCTTGCTACGCATATGGCGTCAGTGGGTCTTATCGGTTTGTCAGTTATTGTACTTGCTACTTCTATGAGCGGTGTTATCGAAGAGCACGCACTTGGTAAAGCGTTCGAGGAAGCACTGCCATTTACCGCACTACTTTGCGTATTCTTTGGCGTAGTAGCCGTTATCATTGACCAGGGCCTTTTCCAGCCGGTAATCCATTGGGTACTGTCGTTTGAAGGCGAAACGCAAATGGTTATGTTCTATCTTGCTAACGGTGTGCTTTCGATGGTGAGTGACAACGTGTTTGTGGGCTCTGTTTACATCACTGAAGTCACAGCGGCTCTACAAGCCGGTCAAATCACACGTGACCAGTACGATATGCTTGCTGTAGCAATCAATACGGGAACCAACTTACCAAGTGTGGCAACACCAAACGGTCAAGCTGCTTTCCTATTCTTGCTGACCTCAGCCATCGCGCCACTGCTTCGTTTGTCGTACGGCCGTATGGTTATGATGGCATTGCCATATACCATCGTGCTGACTATCGTTGGTTTATTAGCAACATACATTGGACTTGCTGATGCTACTCAGGTGCTTTACGACATGCACCTCATTGAACACCACACCGCTGCTGAAGCGGGTGCTCAAGCGGTAGGTCACTAGTCTATGCGCGGAATCATTCACAGCATTAGCCAATGGGCAGAGCACAAGTCTTCATGGCTTGTGCTTTTCGCCACGTCATTGGCATTAGAAATTGCTGCGCTTTACTTTCAGTACGGCATGGGTTTAAAACCCTGCATTATGTGCATTTATCAGCGAACCGCCATGTACGGTATTGTGTTGTCAGCACTTATTGTCGTTATTAAAAACAACGGCTTTACACGCATGCTTGGCTTCGCTGGTTGGGCTGTATCTGCAGGATGGGGCTTCTTAATTGCTAAAGAGCACGTAGGCATTCTCAATGCCGCGAACCCATTTTTTTCCAGCTGTGAAATAGTGCCAAACTTTCCTTCGTGGTTACAACTTCACGAGTGGCTACCCGCTGTATTTGCCGCTGAAGGTGACTGTTTAGAAGATTCGTGGCAGTTTTTGTCTATGGGAATGGCTGAGTGGATGCAAATTATTTTTGCTGCCTACTTTGCTGTATTCGCTATTGTGTTTGCATGTCGATTATTGGATAAGAAACCCTTTTGATCGACTTATCCATTCTACCGTCACGCCTACCTCCAATACATACGGAACAAGGCCCCATTTCCATTCAGCGCATTGCGGAGAAACACTGCTATGCGCTTTGTGAGGCTGGGCATCAGTCTATCCATCACGTAAAACCTTGGTTTGGTTCAGCGGTTTGCCCTGTTACACCAGCACTGTCCAAGCAGTGCATTGCCAACATGGAAAAGGCCCGAGATACAGGCTATGGACTTACCTACTTGCTAATGCACGAGGAAAAATGCTTAGGTATGGGCATTATCAATCATATTCATCATACGCACCTTACCGCTAATCTTGGCTACTGGCTCAGACCAGACGCATGCGGAAAAGGTTTAGCTACCGCGATTTGTGAAGCCTTGAAGAAACTTGCGTTCTCTCAAATGAATTTGCATCGATTAGAATGCTTTATAGAGCCTAACAACAAGGCAAGCATACGTGTGGCAGAGCGAATTGGTGGTACAAAAGAAGGGCTTTGTCGCAAACGTGTATTTGGGCGCGATGCGTTGCTTTATGCGATTGTTAATGGCGATTAACGCGCGTTCTGCGCGTTAATCTAAGTCTTCTAAAGGCCAAATGGCTATATAGTCTTCAAAATTATTTAAATCCACGTCGGTTTCAAAAACGGTCTTATTGCGTACCGACATTCCCTTTGCGTGCATCACGTGTTTCTTCCCCTTGTTTAACAATGGGTGCCACGACGGTATGCCCCTTCCCTCATAAAGGCGGCGATAGGTGCAGCTATTAGGCATAAAAAAGATATCCTTCAGATTCTCTTTTGTCAGCTTCACGCAATCAGGCACCAGCTCTGTGCGCCTTTCATATTGGGTACATTCACATTTTTTTGTGTTCAAATACGTACACACAATATTGGTATAGTGAATCTTCTCATTATCGTTAATGTGATCGGTGACTTCGTATTCTTCTACCGCGTCATCATCGATAAATTTTTGCAGACAACATTTACCACATCCATCACAAAGTGATTCCCATTCCTTTTGGGTCATCTCTTCTAAAGATTTGGTTTCCCAAAACGCGGCTGTCATTCTGCTATTACCTCGGTTTCCACGGTTAAATGATTGTCTAGCGTTGCAACAATCGTATCTTGCGAGCAAAGCTTACCTACCCCTTTGGGCGTGCCCGTTAGGATCACGTCGCCGCTGTCTAACGTAAATATAGATGACATATGAGCGATAAGTGGGATGATTTTGTGCAGCATCAGCTCGGTATGTCCCTGCTGTCTAACCACCCCGTTTATGGTTAAGGTAAAACGCAGGTCTTCCAAGTTTTCTATTTCACTTAACGGCACAAAGCCTGACAGCGGTGCACTGTTGTCAAAAGACTTCGCTCTTTCCCAAGGCTGGCCTTGCTTCTTAAGCTCGGCTTGAACCTCGCGAAGGGTTAAATCGAGACCAAGTCCAATACCCCATATCGCGGCCTTTACGTCATCATCACTGGCATGCTTCAATGAAGACTTCAGCAGCACGGCGACTTCAAGCTCGTTGTGACACTCGCCTTTGTCGGTAGGAATGGCAATAGGCTTCTGCATATGACATAAGGCAGCCTTTGGCTTCATAAACAGCAATGGTGCTTCAGATACGGTAGAATTCATTTCTTGAATGTGGTCGAGGTAATTTCTACCTATACACACTACTTTACTAACGGGTAGTGATATTTCATTGCCTTGAGAATCGATGTGACGATAAGCCATTAGTAACCTCGTTTTATCCGCTCTGATAAATACCCAACCGAAACGCCAAAGTAAGACGAGCGGTTCCACTTCATCAGTGTGTGAAAATTGTTATACACCAAGTAAATTCGGCCTTGCTCACCATCTGGCATAATAAGCGATGCACTGATTTCTGCATTGGGGAGTTCATTTCCGTTGTAGCGCTTGACGCCATTCTGCTGCCAAAAGGCCAACGGCTTCATGTTAGATTTCGCTAACCCTGAAAAAGGTACTGGTTTGGTTAGTGTTACTTGGCGTCCCCACGTCCCTTGACTATCCCAACCTTCAGATGATAGGTAGTTGGCGATTGACGCAAAGACGTCTGCCTTGGTTCCCCAAATATCCTTTTTGCCGTCGCCGTCGTAGTCCACTGCGTAATTTAGAAAGGATATAGGCATGAACTGTGTTTGTCCCATCGCACCGGCCCAAGAGCTTTTAAGCGCCTCTACAGAGATATGCCCTTCATCTAGGATCTGAAGTGCCGCAAAAAAGTTGTCTTTAAACAGCTTTTCTCGTCGCCCTTCATACGCCAAAGATGCCAGTGCAGACAGCACACTAAAGTTACCCTGAATTTTACCAAAGTTAGACTCGTTACCCCACAGCGCAACAATAAAGCGTGCCTGAACCCCGTATTTTTGAGCAATTTCGTCAAGCAGTACTTTGTGTTCGTTGTACTGCTCAACCGCCTGCTTCACTTTCCAGTCGGGTACTCGCGTTGCTAGATAGTCATCTAACGTTATTTTTTTCTCTGGCTGGCTTTTGTCAGACTTGACGACCGTGGGCCTGAAAGTAATGTCAGCAAACGCCAAATCTAACTTAGTCTTATCTATGCCCTTTTCGGCCGCTTCTTTTTTTAGTTGAGCAACGTAGCTTTTGAAGCCCGCCTCGCTAAGCCCACTGTCATTACTTGGTTGATTTTCGGCATGAGCTGCCAGTGAAAAGCTTAAGGTTATACTCAATAAAACTAGGGCAATATTGCGCGGTTGAGGAAATAAGCTACGTTTTTTACGCTTAGCTATAAAGGCAATTCGGCTAACTAAGCGGTTTAGAGTCTTTAATAACATGGATATTTAAAACTTCTTATCGGGCGTTTTTGAAAGCCCTAGAGATTCACGGTGTTGCTCTAGCAAATTATCTTCTTTTGGCGGCATTTGAAGGTAAAAGCCTTTTTCATTAAGTTCATTAATAAGCTTTTGCTTGTCAACCATGCCAAGTTTCTCTCGCTTTTCTAGGGCGATGATAGTCACTAACTCTGGGCGACCAAACTTCGCCATAAGTGGCTCTGGCACGTCTTCAAAATGGTCTTTCTTTGGCACGTACAAATACATGCCGTCTTTTTTTCGCGTTTTATAAACTGCGCATAACATAGAATTTTTACTCTTTCTTAATTCGTTTGTTTAGTTCTTTTGGGGTCACTATGCAGATTTAATTGGCCAGAGAGCATACACCTCTCGCCAATACTGCTCACCCATATTGCTTTTAAAGCACTATTGGGCCGGAGCGTCGCCAAGTAAACGGGTTACGTGAGAGCGAAACAATGGCTCTCTCCACGTCGACAGTACATCGGGCATTAGTCCCTGCACGCGGGTTTCATCAACCGAAAACCAGTACCATTTTAACAGTTGATTCAGCTGTTTTTTAGAGGCAATAACGTCACTATTTACAGCATTGTCTTTCGCTATCTGGTCGCTGATAGCTTTAAGCTCGGCCAGCGTTTTTTTGTACTTGGCGATATCAATTAACCGCAGCACAACCGGAAGTCTGAGCTTTTCTGGCGTTTGCGCGTACTTTGCTCTTGCCTCTTCAATTAGCGTGATGATGGTGTCGCCGTAGCGGCGTACCGACTGATGATTCACGCCGTTAATACGCGAAAGGCCAGATTTACTATCGATAAGCCGCTGCGCCGCTTCAAACAAATGCCCTTCTTTAAACACAAAGTTTAGAGCCAGATCTTTTTTGCGCGCGGTATTTAAACGCCATGCCGCTAGTGCCTGTAATACAGTGAGCTGTTCGCTGTTCAATCGCCAGTTATTCTTAATGCTTAAGTACGCAAAATCTTCAGGCATTTGAGCGCGCTTCTTATCAACTAGCAAAGCGATCTCTTGGTAAATCCAGTGCACTTTCCCCGCCTCTTGTACTTTACTGGCTAACTGTTGATAGCAAGGCAGTAAATACAGCACATCATTCGCTGCGTAGCTAAGCTGGGCTTCGCGAAGTGGTCTGGCTAGCCAGTCGGTACGCGACTCCCCTTTGTCTAAACTTATGTCACACAGCAACTCTACAAGCTTTGCATAGCCAAGAGATGGCCCCATGTCCAAAATACTTCCTGCCAACTGTGTATCAAATACCGGCGTTGGCACAGTGTCAAAGGCGGTAAGAAACGCCTCTATATCCTCAGAACACGAGTGCAGTACTTTCACTACTTCGGTATTTTCCATGAGATCGATAAACGGCTGCATATTGTCTATGGCGAGCGGGTCAATGAGTACCAGCTGATGGCCATCGTAAAGCTGTATTAGGCCTAGATGCGGAGTAAGGGTTTTCGTTCTTACGAATTCGGTGTCTAAGGCTACCGCCTCTTGACGCTGTGCGGCAGTGCACACTTTTTCGAGTTGTTCAGATGTTGTAATTAATTGATATTGCATATTTTTGCACAGTAATAAAAAAGCCGGCTTACGCCGGCTTTCACAAAACTATTTCAATGAAATTAGTCTCGAAGCTCCCGACGCAGTATTTTACCTACATTGGTTTTTGGTAAGTCGTCTTTGAAAACAACTTGCTTAGGCACTTTGTAACCCGTTAAGTGATTACGGCAATGCGCGATAACGTCTTTTTCAGTAAGTGAGTCGCTGTTTCGAACTACAAACAATTTCACCACTTCACCACTGACTTCATGAGGAACCCCAACCGCAGCTGCTTCAACAATGTTTTCATGCATTGCAGCCACTTCTTCAATTTCGTTAGGAAACACGTTAAAGCCTGAAACTAGGATCATATCCTTTTTACGGTCAACAATATAGAAGTAACCTTCATCATCTACCGTAGCGATGTCACCTGTGGCTAACCAACCGTCTTTTAGAATTTCTTCTGTTGCTTCTGGTCGGTTCAAATATCCTTTCATTACCTGAGGGCCTTTCACCCACATTTCACCAGGCTCACCTTTTTCAACAGGATTACCGTCGTCATCAAGAAGCTTAATGTCTGTAGAAGGAACAGGCATACCGATTGCGCCTTTATAAGCTTCAATCTGTGGTGGGTTAACCGCTACCACAGGCGAACACTCTGTTAGCCCGTATCCTTCAAGAAGCACAGTACCGGTTACCTTTTCCCACTTTTCTGCTACAGGACGTTGAACAGCCATACCGCCGCCTAAACCAAACTTAAATTTGCTGAAATCAAGTTCGCTGAATCCAGGCGTATTTAACAGGCCATTAAACAAGGTATTTACACCAGGTAAAATGGTGAACGGATATTTGCTAAGTTCGTTTACAAAAGCCGGCATGTCACGCGGGTTGGTGATAAGCAAGTTACGGCAGCCGTATTTAACGAACATCAAGCAGTTCGCCAGTAGCGCAAAGATATGGTAGAGCGGAAGCGCGGTAACAACAAAGTCTTCGCCTTCTTCAATCACTGTTTCTAAGATACCTGACACTTGCTCTAAATTCGCTACCATATTGCGATGAGTAAGCATGGCACCTTTAGAAACGCCCGTTGTGCCACCTGTGTATTGAAGAAACGCTAAATCGCCGCTATCGATATCTGGGCGTTTATATTCAAAAGATTGCCCTTTTTTAACCGCCGACATAAACGATGTCGTTTCAGGTAGATTAAACGAAGGCACCATCTTTTTAACGTACTTCACTACTGCGTTCACGATCCAGCGCTTAGGTGCCGGAAGCATATCGCCTAAAGCCGTCAAAAAGACTTCTTGCAGGTTAGTATCTGCAATGACTTCTTCTAAAGTACACGCGAAGTTTTCAACGATAACGATGGCTTTCGCATTAGCATCATTTAGTTGGTGCTTTAACTCACGAGCTGTATAGAGAGGGTTTACGTTAACCACAACCATCCCTGCGCGCAAAATACCAAACATGGCAACAGGATATTGAAGAAGGTTGGGCATCATAATTGCCACAGCATCACCGCGTTTTAGTCCGCTTGCCTGCAAATAAGCAGCAAATTGAGCTGATAAGGTATCTAACTCTTCAAACGTGATTGAATGCCCCATATTTATGAAGGCTTCTTTATTTTTGAACTTCTTTACCGACTGCTCGAAAATGTCTACTACAGATGCGTAACGATCGGCATCAATTTCTGCGGAAACGCGAGGGTCGTAATGCTTAAGCCAGGTTTTTTCCACCAAAACCTCCTCTACTTTATTCTTATACTATTTTATAAGCGCATGGGGAGCTGCACTTATATAACTGGTCTGATAACTTGCGAATATTATAGGATGTGTAAAAAAAAATAAACGGCACAATTTACAATTGCTCAACAAAATGACGAATTAATACCCCTACATCGTCAGTATTTTCCATGTGAATATGGTGACCGCCTACTAATTGTTCGTATTGCGCATTTAAAAACCACCCTTTGCGATTTGGGAAAACGGTGTCTAAGTTTTTAAAACTATTGGATGCGCCGATAAAAAGAACGGGGCATACAATAGCACGCATTAATGATTCCGACTGTTTTTCTGTTAGTCTGAGCGTTGATTTCGTGCGAAGTTTAGGGTCGCTCGACCAAAAGCAATGTCCACCGGCGTCTTGGGTCAAATTTCTGGATAAAATAGAACGCGCGTGTTCTTCGGGAATATCGGATATCTTGCATCTAGCCTTTACGGCTTCGTCTAAATCAACGACACGCAGTTTATTTCGCGACTTCGCGTGACGACTAATTATAGCGTCACGCATTTGTGCAGTGGTCGTTTCTTCACTTTCAGTGAGCGGTCCACACGCATCAATGCTTATTACAGCAGAGACTTTCTCGGGAAATAGCGCAGCGAACAGGCTAGCTAAAATTCCTCCAAGAGAATGACCAAGTAAGATCACTTCCTCCCACTCCTGAGATTCTATTAAGGCATATAAGTCTTGTAAGTAATCGGCTTGATTGTAATGCGCCCCGTGTGGGCGGTGGCTAGAGCGACCGTGCCCGGCTAGGTCCAGCGCGATGAAGCGATGGGTTTGAAGGTATGGCGCTAACAGCCGTAAACTTTCTGCGTTATCTAAATAACCATGCAAACCAATTACAACTTTGCCGGCACCTTGATTATCTAACGCGGCTAAATGTAGTGTCCCAATATTAAATTCTGTCTCGATCATCTTTATCCCTTATGGCAATTTATTGCCGATCGCAGTCCACATTTGTCTCACAAACAAAAAAAGGCGGCAATAACATGCCGCCCTTCTCGTTGATTCTTTTATTTCTCTTTATCCAACTTTGCTGGCTGTATAGTGGGTTTCATATTGCTTTTTGTCCCCCCCGACTTAGCGGGAAGCGTAGCCTTGCTTGGTGCGTTTTTATAACGAATTACGCGCGTGTGATTGAATTGGGGATACATCCAAGGGCCATTGTAACGATAGAAAGGTGAATACCAGCCTGTGTGATAATTGAAGAAGTAAGTATTTACATCATAAACCTCTTGTTTTCTCCACATATGATAATCATCAGCCGTGATCGTTGGGTAAATATAGGGTTGCTCACCCACCATGCCTGCGGTTGGCGCAATAATTGTACCTAGAAACGTTGCTGCGCGCCCTTCTTCAAAAACGATTGGGTCTACAAAGCCATCAATTTGCACCTTGAATCGACCTGAAGTTTCACCATTTGTTGTAGGCTTACCATAGTGATTCAAAGGAAAATGAGCGAGTTCGATCAGCGTTTTGTTAGGCTTGTTCTCAACCCCGACAATTAAGCCTCCCCAGCGGGCTTTTTGACCTTGAGCATTAGCCCCCGATGTAACCGCTTTAGAATAGCTAACTAATTGCGTACCCTCAGGCACGTCTATACTGTCTGGGACCATTGTGCAGCCCGCGAATAAAAAGACTGTAAGTAAAACTAAATACCGAGACATCTATGTGCTCCTATAAATCCTAGAAAAATGCTGCGCGTGAATGCAACTTACCCATACTACGTGGGCTGTTCCAAAACAAACTATGGAACAAGACTACAAATCCATTTCTACTTTCTGTATCTCTTTCAGCTAAAAAGAAAATCTTCGTACAAGCACCTAAACCTTAGCATTAATACGAGAGGACAACCACTGCCGTTCAAACACTGTGGCGGTTAATTCATCACCACATAAATTTTAGAGTATGCTCTGTAGAGTTTTGTTCAAGAAACTGACTAAAATTTAAGAATTTTCGGGTGTCTTTTAGCGAGGAAGATAGTGGGGTTGAAGGACATTCTATGCGTAGATATCAACGCCGAACATTGAGTGTATGGATTCACGCTGCTGCTGTTTTTCAAAACTCGTGTAAGACGCTATGGCATTTTGAGAATAGGTATTGCCATCCTCCCGGATAAACTTTTGATAAGCTTTGGCGTTATCCGTTCCCTGTTCGTCAGGCGCAACAACAATCGCCCTGGCAGACGATTCGCTTTGCCCCTTACTTTGTTGTTCAGGGTCTTTGTTAATTTTAGCTACACGGCCTTGCGAAGGTTCCGAAGACGGTACAGCGAAATTATTATTGATAATCATACACGGTTATTTAAACAAAAATCGTACCAACAAAACCAAAAATCACACCAATATAAATCATGCCGCCGAAATGAAATCACCACCGCAAGGCGAGCTTTAAGGTTAAAGCTCGCACTTTTAACTGAGCGTTTACTTTTCTAAATTGTGAAGCGCCCAATAAGTTAAGTTGCGGCAGTTAACTACTCTCTACCTGGTAGTTTTTTCCAGGTCACTTTATCGCGTAAGTATACGGGTTCCACATTCACCGCGTCAGACACTTCGCCTTTACCAAATGCGTCTGATGCAAGCTTTAGCATGTACTGAGCATTCGGAAGCGTTACGTCAGACGATATCTCGCCGCATACCTCTAATTTCCATTGACCAAGCTTCTCATAGGCATTCCAGCCTGTTCCAACCGCAATAACAGCCGCATTGCTACTATCTCGAAGCACATTTAACTGTTCAATCGCAGCCTCTGGTGGACACACCTGCTCTTCGATACGAAGTACAACGCCGGTTGGCGATTGCGAATAAACCGCAAAATAAACTTCATCCATGCGCGCATCAGATGCAACGGCAATTAGAGCGTCTTTGTTCTGCACATTCGACGCAACTTCAAACGCCATCGCCTCGAGTGTACTTACACCAGCCACTTTCAAGCCAGTTCCCAGAGCTAAACCTTGGATCATACCTGTCGCTATGCGTACACCGGTGAAGCTACCTGGTCCACGCCCAAATGCAAGTAGCTCTATATCGCCCAGCGTAGCCTGTGCTTCTTTTAACACCTCATCAACCATTGGAAGTAAACGTTGGCTGTGTTGCTGCGGACATATTTCAAAGCGCGTAATCACCGTATTATCGTACTGCAGCGCAACCGAACAAGCTTCGGTAGCCGTGTCTATAGCTAGAATATTCATGTTTATCTCTTATTTTGTAACATCTGAATTGTCGCCAGTGGATAAAACCGCTTAAAGCGCAATTCATAAATTTAACTTAGGCTTCATCAATGCCGGCTAAAAATTTTTCCACTTCGTCTAAGCTTCTAGTTCGTTTCATATCCGGTAAGCTACCGACAAAAGTTTTAGCGTAAGGCTTCGTCACTAAACGATTGTCACATATAACCAAAACGCCTTTATCAGATGGGTCTCGGATAAGTCGTCCCGCTCCTTGCTTTAATGTTATAACCGCCTGAGGAATTTGGATAACGCCGAACGGATTAGCGCCTCGTTTTTTCACATCTTCCATCCGCGCTTGAAGGAGCGGATCATCAGGAGACGCAAAAGGCAGTTTATCAATCATTACACAGACAAGATCGTTGCCGCGTACGTCTACGCCTTCCCAAAACGCGCCCGTCCCCATCAAAACCGCTTTCTCATCAGCAAGGTACGCGTCTAACAGCGCTTGTTTTGTGGTGGTTCCTTGCACTAGTAACGGGTTATCTATCTCATCTTCTAACTTCTGCGCAATTTCCCTGAGCATAGCGTGGCTAGTAAAAAGCAAGAAACATCGGCCGCGACTAGCTTTAATGAGCCGTTTAGCGGTTTCTAGCAAGGTTTCCCGCATGGCGTAGCTATTGGGTTCGGGTAAATAACGGGGCACGCATAACATAGCCTGCTCTGGGTAATTAAACGGGCTATCTAATCCCAATGTTGCTGCATCTTCTAAGCCCATTCGGCGTTGAAAGTGCTCAAAACCACCATTCACCATTAAGGTGGCAGAGGTAAAGATCCACCCGCGCGGTGGTGATGATACAAAGCGTCTGAATTTAGCCGCAATCGATAAGGGCGTTAAATGCATGATGAGGTGGCGCTGGGTGGTTTCATACCACAGACTCACGTTTTCTTGCTTATTGTCACTTAGCGCATCTAACTGCTCTCTTGCAGCAACAACACGTTCGTACATGTTATCTAAATCTTTGTCGCGGCCAATATGAAGTTTGCACACTTCATGCAGGACACCAAGCGCTTCGGCTAGTTTGCCCACCTGCATGCGCACGTCGTCACGGTCTAACGCTTCTGCCCAGTTACCGCGCTCCGCAGTATCAGGAAATAGCAGACGTAAATCAGAGGCTATCATTCTGCACTTATCAGCAGCCTTATCTAACTGCCCTGCATCTTTCAAAACAGTTCTGAACAGTAACGCAATATCTTTGGCAATATCGTGAATTTGTCTTGTTGATAGTGACTCACCGAAATAATCACTGGCTATATCAGGAATTTGGTGGGCTTCGTCAAAAATAATAGCGTCAGCCTCAGGGATGAGCTCGCCAAACCCTGTATCTTTTAGCGCCATGTCAGCAAAGAAAAGATGATGATTAACAACTATGATGTCTGCATCCAGCGCTTTTCTGCGCGCTTTAACCAAATAACAGTCTTCGTAATCTGGGCAGTCCCGGCCCAAGCAGTTATCTACCGTAGATGTCACCAAGGGCAAAACACGTGCATCTTCTGGCAGGGTTTTAAGCTCTCCCATGTCGCCTGTTTTCGTAGTACTTGACCAGCGCTTTACCTCTGAAAGCTGACCCAACACTTCTTTTTCAACCAGCGTGGAGTTGCCGCCGTGTTGCGCCAGTCGATGAAGACAAAGGTAATTTGCACGACCTTTTAGTAACGCTGTTTTACGTTTACTGCCTAGCGCCTTCTTTACCAGTGGTAAATCGCGGTGGAATAGCTGCTCCTGTAAGTTTTTAGTTCCCGTAGAGACAATGGCTTTACCATCACTTAGCAACGCAGGCGCAAGGTAAGCAAAGGTTTTCCCGGTCCCGGTGCCCGCCTCTACGATCAAACTGCCAGTGGTATCTATTGCGCGCTTAACCGCCTTTGCCATTTCAGTTTGTGCCTCACGGGGCACAAACCCTTTAATAGCACTTGCAAGAAGGCCATCTGAAGAAAATACATTATTTATTGTGGGCATGGTTTAAGCGCTGTAATTACTTTTCTACTGTAGGCCGCGCATTATGCCAAAAAGCCTGTTGAATGCCCATTAAAGGTTTTCATTTTAACGCCTACTTTTTACATGTTTGCCTGCTAAGCTGTTGCTTAGACTATCAAAAAACTGCCGCTATTCTCAGCGTCACACCACAAAACCAAATGTTAAATTTTTGATGAAAAGAATTTGTCTTCTAGAACAAAAAAATTAGCTTTTTAATCTATAGACTTAAGCGCAATATCCGTCTCGTAAATGTTTACACTCACTTATTTAACGAGGTAATTATGAAAAGTTTAAGCTTATTAGGTTTAGGCTTGTTTGGTTTAAGTGCGTTGGCGTTCTCTGCAATGGCAACGGAATCAGAAACGGCACCTGCGGAACTCGTAGCAGAGCTCACACAATTTTGTAAAGAAGTAGCCGAAGAAGAAGGGACTAAAGGCAAGCCAGAAGATGTGTTTGTATTGGAATGCGTAAATGACGAACTGGAAGCTGAAGGTTATCAAAAGCTAAAGTCTTTAAACTAATACAATAGTTCGATTAGTCTGGAAGCCTTGACGTAAGCGTTGAGGCTTTTTTTATGCCCTTTTTTACAACAAGAAAGTGTTAAATTGCGCATCACGCAAATAACTGCAGCCTTCTTCCTAATGTTTATAAGCGCTGAAAGTTAATTTGAGCAGCACCGGTTTATCGTTCGAAAAACGCGTCAACCAAATCTGCCAGCGACTCTTCTAACTCTTCTTCAAATGCGTCAATATCAATGTTGAAGCTATCCATGTACTTAGCGGCATTGTCACGCGAAACCACGCCGTTTTTTATTTGAAACTCCAACTCAGGTAGTGCTTTGTCATAGCGCGGCTTAATCGTCCATCGCAAGCAATGCCCGTGTTTGTCTTTTAGCCGCTTTTTAGCGAATACACAAAACTCTTCGACGTAGTCTGTACCTTGCGGCCCTAGACACCCCGGCTCTATTCTGTACATTACCAGCAGCTTTTTGTATAGCGGAAGTCGAGTTTCCATCACATCTTCGAATAGCTTAAAGATTTGATTATCGGAAAATTTTGAGCAATTTGCCAGTTCGCTTTTGCGGTGAATGCAATAATTGGCATTCACCTTCATCCTATTCTGCGAGTTCTGGATCTTTGATAAACAGAATATCCATAATTATTGCAGGGTCCCACTCGCGCATCTCTGCTTCGCACTTGAGCCTAATTTCATCCAATTCACTAATAGTGGCGATTGAAAATGCGTCATCAACAATAATGTGGACTAATAAATAAACGTCTCTGCCTCGTTTACTAATACGTACCTCTACATGCTCGTAGGGAACGTCTGCTAAGGTCTTTTTGAATTTTTTCTCGATTACCGCTGAAATAGACTCAGGAGGAGCTTTATTGATCACTTCATTTAAACTTTCGCGCAAAATTTTAAACGGTACAGGAAGCATTGCCGAACCAAGTATAATCAACAATACCGGGTCTACATACGGCGCCAATGTTTTATACTCAGTCGATTCCAACGCGTAAGCTAAAATAAAAGCGAACAAAATAGAGGCGCTCAACACACCATCTATCATCCACGTATGTGAATCAACTTTGACTAAATCAGACACCAAGTGCTTGCCTTTGACGCGCATATAAATAGATATACTGAAACAGCCAGCTGTCGCTACCACGCCGTAAAACATACCAATACCATATTCAGCAGCATGTCCACCCGCCAACAAACTCTGAACTGAACTTGCAACGGCATACACACATGTGGCAATGATGATAAGCGATTTGAACATGTTCAAAGTCGGCTCAATGGCCGTGTAACCGAAGTGGAAACGGTCGTCGTCAGGGCGTTGAACTAGGTTAGCGACTTTTAGCGTTAGCATTGACATAACAAACGCGATCAAAGAGTACGCTGCATCAAATAAAATTGCGCCTGAACTCGTTAAAATGGCAAAACCAAGCGCGACAATGACAAATGCGCCGGCAATATAAAAAGAAAGCGTTAACAGACGCTTTTCTTCAAGGTGATGGAAGCCAATGTCCATGTAAATCACTATAAAATTGAGGTGCGCGGATTCTACTCCGATATTTTGAAAAAAATAGTGCTTCAATCAAAAATATTGCTATTTTTTTAGTCAATTCAGTGATACATAGCGCCTATATAATTTCGACGTAACGCAATGCGTTTTAGGCTCCCTTTTTAAACTATGAATCTAGCCACACACCCTTCTATAAAAAGTTATTTTGACGCTGAAGTGAGCAAGCACGAAATCGAGCAAGTATTCTCTCGTGGGCTTTCCTATGCGGGCCACTCATTAATGGTTCCTGAGAAGTTTAGTTATCAAGTATTGCCCCATCTAAACAATCGGTTTGTACTGTTTAACCAAGGTGATAACTATGAACTTATATCCAATGTATGTTTACACCGACAAGCTCAACTTCTTGAAGGGCAAGGCCGGGCGCGAAGCATAGTTTGTAAACTCCACTGTTGGGGTTACGACAATACAGGGCAACTTAAAGGCACCCCGCACTTTAAAGACGCCCCTAACGGGCAATTAAAAAAAGAAGCACTTACGCAATGGAATGGCCTCCTGTTTCGTGGGCGCTCCCCGGACATGGATTTATCCGCCCTTGGACTCGATGAATACCTCGACTTTTCCAATTATTTTTATGCTGGCTGTGAAACTACGGAATATCAGTTTAACTGGAAGACCTTTTTAGAAATCTATCTAGAGAATTATCACGTGTACTCTATGCACCCCGGGCTTCGCCAGTTTGTTAAACCCGATGATTTAGAATGGTCGTTTGGAGAGGATTTTTCAGTTCAGAAAGTCGGATTAGGCGACCAACTGACCAAAAGGACGACAGAGCGTTATCGCGACTTTCAAGACGCGTTAATAGCACGCTATGGGCAGACACTTCCTCGCTATGGCGCAATATGGTGCTTCTTATATCCAAATATTATGATTGAGTGGTACCCGGATATCATTGTTGTGAGCACGATCTACCCTAAGGGCGCTGGCGCTTGTATAAACCACGTTGAGTTCTATTACCCAAAAACGTTATATGAAGAAATGCCCGAGTACTTTACTGCGGAAAAAGAAGCTTACATGGAGACCGCAGTAGAAGATGAAGAAGCGTGTCTGTTATTGGAAAAAGGAAGAAGGGCGCTGCATTTATCAGGCGAAGAAGAACACGGCCCAATTGAGCAATTTTTAGAAGCGGGCGTGGCACATTTTTACCAATGGCTTGCCCGTAACACTTAATACACTCGGTGCCCTGGACAAGACATAGTGTTAAAGCCTTATTATTTTACGCAAAAGGCAATTCGCCAGAGTTTAATTGATGTTCTCTCTTTTCCGTTTGCATCATTGTGACAAATGATGCAAATCTTCTTCGTGCTCTTCCCCTTCTCGCTCGATGTCGCCGGAGGATTGTAATGATGACGCTACCATTAGGGACAAAATTGACCAAAAAACGCCGACTGTCCAACCAGCTAGCACATCAGAAGGCCAATGCACGCCTAGATATACCCGGCTAATCCCAATACTCACGGTTAATAAGGTTGCGACTGACATTAAGAATATTTTAACGCGCTTACGTTTTTCTACGCGAGAAAGTAGCGTGCCTAACGTGAAGTAAACTAAGGCAGACATAAGCGAGTGGCCACTGGGAAAACTATGCGTATAAACATAACTACCGTGAGGTACCAGGTCTGGTCGCGGTCGATCAAACCCGTACTTCAATGCAAAACTCAATAATGTACCAGACACGATGGCGACAATAATAAACAGTGCCATTTTAGGTTTTTGAATTAGCAACATGTAAACAGCTGATGCGAGAGTAAAGAACGTTAAAATTCCTACCCCTCCCAAACCTGTGATGTCACGCATTAATTCCTCAACCCAGTGCGCACCAATAGGGTCTGAAAGGTCTTCTGCAGTTCGAAACAGTAATAACAGTTTTTCATCCACAGCAGCTGTACCGCCACTGGTTACCATACCAGCTATTTCGATAAACCCCCAAAGACATCCCGCTAACACTAATCCACCAAGTACCATAATGAGATCGGATTGGGTGATATTTCTTAAATTCACTTTTTTCTCCTTAAGCAGGCTGTGCACTGGCATGCTGCTTTTTCTTAGTGTGCCTATACGCAATGATGGTTATGACTATGCTGACGAGAATACCTCCCGCTAGAATGGCCCATTGATAAGTTGGTGGGTGAGCGTCACTATTAAGCATTGAATTTCCCCCAACCCATCCAAGGTAAGTATAAAGGCTAACCAAAGGAAGCTGACCCACTAGGGTAGACCAAGCATACTGCTTAAAAGAAATTTCCGTGATACCAAAACCATAGTTTTTTATCACAGCTGGAATAAATGGATTGAGCCTCAACAGTATCACTAGGCGCCACGCGCTATCTTTCGCCAACGCAAGAATTTTCTTGCTTCCCTCATAACGCTCAAGCCTGTTTTTTACATGGTCTTTTAGCCAAAATCTAGCAAACAAAAAGGTAATGCAAGCACCACTAAAGGCTGCAAGTATCGATACGCATATCGCAATAGAAAGACCAAATAATATCCCAGATACAATATTCAATATGGTAGAAGGAAAAGAAAGTGCTACAAGTAAAGTGTAAATAAAGAAGTAAACAATGACAGCCCATACACCAAATGATTGAATATATTCAACGGCATCTGCTACCTGTTCCCGTGTGATTACATGCTTCCATAAAAGAATTACAGCAGAAATAAACACAACGCCAATCACACTTTTTATTAACCACAGATTTCTTTTCTTCATGACCCATTCCTGTCGGGAGCTAAAGGTGAGCAGTGTCGACTCACCTTTTTCAACTTTGCCTTGTTAGTGATTTCCTACGACAGATATGGCCAATGGATTAATATTTTTTAATAAAAATTAAATATCTGTTTAATTTATCAAAACACTTACCACGCTCTCCTAGCAGTTCAAAGTTCGAGCCTTAAGACCGAGCGTCGTTGTCCAAGCGTGTTCTAAATTTGTTAACGAAATTGAGTAACTTTTTCAGAAAGTTCTATAGATCTCACAATTAAAACAATAATTCGAAAGCTTAAGAGAAATAGTAAAACTATGATTTTAAGGCACTTATTTTACATGGCACATCCCATGAATAGGTCACTGTGAATTATCACCTCCGTTTTCAAGCAGTATGGAGGCCTAAAAAACAAGGAGCTTGATATGAAAAAGTTAACTATTGCAACATTGATTAGTGCAGCCCTTTCTGCAGGTGCATTCGCAGGTGACGGTCTTGAAAAGATAGACACAACTTTTGCGGATTTAGATAATGACGATAACGGTTATATTTCTCGCGAAGAGGCTGATGACGACGAAATATACGCACATTTCGCACAAATCGACACGAATTCCGATATGCAGATTTCAATCAAAGAGTTTAATGCGCATGTCATGAAGCACCCAGAACATTTTGATGGTGACGTAGTGGCCTCGGTGCAGTCGATGAACGAGAGCATGGGTACAGAAGGTACTATAGAAACGGAAGTTAAAGTTGATACCGATGTTGATGAAGTGGTTGCCGCGACTAAAGACAAAAGGCTTACTCACGAACTAAGAGCTGAGACTGAGTTGAAAGCTGATGGAAACTTAGAAAAGACAACCGTTGACAAAGTGGCTGAAGATACTGTTGTTCATGATAATACGGTTATCGCAGATGAAGCGGTAATTGCACGCAGTAAATTTGAAATGATGGACGCTAATGGCGACGGTAAACTCACTAAAGCTGAAGCCTCGCGAAGTGGTGTAACACGTGATTTCGACAAAATTGACGTAAATGACGATGAATTAATTACACGTACGGAATTTAGGCGTTACCAGAGTACGTCTGAAAGTAACTTAAGTGATAGTTCTGAAGAGTAATGACTCAGTAATACAAGGGCCGCATGCGCGGCTCTTTTTTCTTAACAGCTTGCTTTGTACACATGCTTTCATCGTTGTATATGGCAAGAACTTTCTTTAGCAGTCCATCGCTTTGTCAAAGAGGGAATTGTCATGTTAGCTTCCACAGGAATTAAAGGCCTACTTGCGTATCGAGCACTGCGAAAAATGAACGGGCACAGTGCTAAAACAGCGCAAAATAAAGAGAACTTCTTAACATCTAGCACCTTGAGCAATGCGACAACGCCTCCATCCGTCGTCGCTATTACGGGCTCAGCTTACGCCATATCTAAAATGATTCATGCACCAAAGGTGCAGCGCTTTCTTTTGAAGTCGACGTTATCAGCTTCAGTGGCGGGATTACTTAATGCAGGGCTTAAACGTTTGATTGGACGAAAGCGGCCTAGAGCAGAGACTGGCCCTAAGATAAAGGGCCCAGCGTTGAACGACAAATTTAACTCTATGCCATCAGGACACGCATCAGCAGTAGCGGCAGTTGCAGGTTCAATACCTCGTACCTCTGGACCTCTGCTATTAGCGTCAGCGGCAGGTCTCGCTGCCACCGCAATTATTGGAAGGTCGAGGACTAAACGTGAGGCGCATCACTTATCAGATGTGTTGGTGGGAAGTTGCTTGGGTTTTGGCGTTGCCTACGCCGTCTCTAAACTCGAGAAGCCCGTTGAAGATGAAGTTGATAGCCTGAAGCAAAGCTCTCACCTCCCGAATAGATTTAAATAATACTGATTACGGAGATACGAGTTAAGGAGTGTCCCCTCTCTTAGGAGGGAACACATTTACATTAGGTGAATTACTTAGTATCTAACTTTCGGGAGTGGAGTTTATCACTTCCTCTATTTCACTATTGCCACTCAAACGAGCGAGATCGATAAGATAATCTTTTTCAAGCTTATCCAAAGCGTGTCCTTCTAGTCGCGCTTTAACCTCATCCACATCACCATTGACTATGGAAGTTTTCAGCGCAGCATGATTATTTAACGAGCGGTCTTCTGTCCTTTCAACTGAATCATTCGAAGTCATAGTTCATCCTTAATTTTCACTTGGTAAAAAGTATCAAAGCTTTTTACATTTAGTAGTTAGAGATGACACTAAACGATCACTCCGTTAGGCAATCCATATCTCGAACTGCCAAGGCGCGAGTTTACAAACTGAATCAGCTCCGAAGATTTTCTTTTCGTCGCGCTCCCAGTGTGTATATTCACCTTCAAACAATGGCTCTTTGAACGTGGTATCAACCTGCTCGTTTGAGAAATTAATTACTACAAAAATTTTTTCATGAGCATTATGTCTTACAAAACTGAACACCTTGTCCATTGTTGAGTTTGGAACCTGAATCATCCTTGCTCCGTACTCTCCATTCCCCAACACACTCTTAGATTTTTTAAGGGCTATAAGTTTGCGATACAAATCGCCAATGTCATGCTGCTGCCATTCAATAGGATCGCGCTCGAAGAACGCCAACCGTTTATTTTCTCCCGCTTCCTGACCATTATGAATAAGCGGCATACCCTCGCCTATTACAGATAGCGCTATACATGCTTCGAGTGCCCCACCAAACTGCTCGTGCTGAGTGCCGTCCCACGCATTTTTGTCATGATTGCTAACGAATGTCATTCGGTAAGCTGAATGTGGCCAGCTGCGCTCATTCCACGAATAATATTTGCGCAGCCTGTCCAGAGAGCATTGTCCGTGCGCTAATTCATGTAACGTCTCGTTCCAACTCCATGCGTAAGTCATGTTAAATGCAATCTCGTGCAGATCTCTATTTTCCCATTCCGCCAACATGAAAACCGGTCTAATTGCATTGAGTGTTTCAACTGCTTGCTGCCAAAAATCGTTAGGCACATAGCCCGCTACGTCACAGCGAAATCCATCAATATCGAATTTTTCAACCCAATAGCAGAGCGCGTTAATCATATATTTGCGAAGACCAACTTGCTCATAGTCGAACTCAATAATATCGCTCCAATCCCACCAGGGAGACGGGCGAAAATCTCCTTTGTAATCCTTGGCGTACCATTCTGGGTGTTCATTCACCAAAGGGTTGTCCCACGCGCTGTGATTTGGCACCCAGTCAATTATTACTTTCAGTGATAACCGATGCGCTTCTTCCACCAGCATTTTGAAATCTTCTTCACTGCCAAATTCTGGATTAACAGCTAGGTAGTCTTTAACCGCATAGGGGCTACCAAGCTCCCCTTTCCTGTTTTTTTCGCCAATAGGATGTACAGGCATCAGCCAGACGATATCCGTGCCAAGAGATTTAATGTGAGCTAACCCTTTTCTTACCCCCTCAAAATTTCCTTCGTCTGAAAACTGTCGAGTATTGACCTGATAAATAACAGCATGGGAAGACCATTCAGGTTGAAGTACTTTGTAGCGTTGCTGAGGAACAGGATTGATGTCCATATTATCTTTCCTTTTGCAGATTAGCGTTTAGAAGAGGAGCCTTAATCTCGTGCGTTACCTTACCCTGCGCTATATTTCTTTACGGTATGTAAATCGCTGCGGGCTCGCCGCTCAGAGAATAGGTAAGCTCGTAATACCTAAGATTAGTACCCACATGCCGAAAAAAAGTTTTAGGCGCTGAACAGAAAATGCCAAAACCAAATACTTTGCAATCATTCCGCCGACAATTGCCCCTACTCCTGCAAAGAGCACCACTTGCCAGACGACCGCCTCGCTGACAAAGGCGTGATAGGGCAATGCAGACCACACCGTAAAAGCCGATAAAATGACCGCGTTGGCGATAGACATGGTTACATTGAACCCTCGGATTATAAGGTAGACCGCTACTAGCTCACCTACCCCCACCGACAGCCAGGCTGTAATAATGCCTCCAAGAAATCCAATGAAGGGCAAAATCACCAAGTCTTTAGTGTGTAAATCCTTTTTAAAATGGGTGCGTCTCATTAGTGGAATGGATGCAAAAATTGCAACTGCCAGCAAAATTGAAAAACTGCCGAAAGCGATGTGAAGATTATTGGCTCCGCCCCACAAGTGCTCAAGTAATAACTTGCTTTGCGACGAATACTGAGCGAACCCTATACCGCAAATTGACGATGGAATAGTTAACATTAACGCACTTGGTAATGCTTTCCAGTAATGGTCATAACTATGCTGCTTTTTGTAATATGCTGCCCAAGTTAATGCACCTGCGGTCATGCCACAGCATTGGATAGCGAAGCTGGTGGCTACTACACTTTGTGGAGAAAACGAGAGGTAGTTAAAGAACGGAACAAACACTACCCCACCACCGGCACCAGTAGCGTTCGCAAAAATAGCGCCTATAACGCCGAGAATACTAAAAAGTCCAAACTCTTTAACAAGCTCAACCGGTGAAGGTTGCGCGAACAAACAGGCAACCCAAAAAAACAAAAGTGAAACCAGCACTGATTTGCCAGCGTTTTGCTTGAAAAAAGAAATCACACAGGTCCTTAAGTCGAAAAATACATAACTGCTACTAAAAACATGGGAAAGCGTGGTAGCCACTCGCAACTGTACAATTTTCAAACTATTGTTAGTGCACTACGTATAAGCTTTTACTTACCCCATTGTCATATAGCATTTTGTAAAAATATGGTTGAAGTATCTACATTTGAGCATCAGGTGCAACTGCATCTTTCACCAAATCGCTCAGCATCTTGGCAACAAACCAAATATCTTATTGTGGCATTCGCCGTTTTTGTAGGCACAATAGCTATTGCTTGGTCGATAGCCGGCGCGTGGGTTATTTTGCCTTTCGCAGGAGCAGAAGTTGGGTTGCTCTCTCTTGTCATGTACTTGGTATCAAAAGCAACTTATCGATGGGAAACCCTTTTAATATCCTCCCAAAGTATTGATGTATACTGCTCGAACGGCGCTAACTTGCAGTTCCCCCGACCTGATACTTCCTTGTATTACCAAAAGGATTCGAGTTTAAAGTGCACTCCACGTCTCATTTTAAAAGCGCCTTTACATCAACTTGAAGTAGGTGCATTTCTAAACCCGGAAGATAAGAAAAGAGTGCACGATAGCCTACAGCTGGCCGGTGTTATGGTGTGCACAAACAAATGGTGGTGAAACACCATACTGCATTATCGTTAAAAATTTATACCTACCGTTTTTCCACTTTTTTAACCACATCTAACGACGTAGCCGTCCATGACACAAAATTAATGATCATTGTCGTTGTTTTCGACTAATTAAATATAAGACGCAACCACAGTCAGTTGCGACCTTAAGAGGGCTAAACTATGAATTTATATATTGAATCGTTAGAAGGCGGTAACTACCTTGCATCTACCGGCATGGGCGCTTCACGTACGCTGGTTCGTGATAACAAATCACAACCCAAAACATTTCATTGTCTGAACGAGATAAGAGAACATTTCGACTCTCAAGCTTTCGAGCATGTATGGCTTCGCCAGAGCACACCTTACGAGGAGATGGTCGGACAAACCGATCATCCTGGAGCACTGGAACTCGAAATCGAATGGTAAGAAATTGAACAATACCCGAAAAGACCACACAGTTTTTTTAAGTTTTCATGCTCCAGTGAGCACACTTTTTGCGTACTACTCTTGTGATATTAACTCATTCGGTATTTTATCGAGTTACAAACAGGAAGATTGGTCCTTCTCTGTAGAGAGTAGAATACCCACATGCCAAGGAGAATTGCATGAAAATAAGTAAGTTAGCTATTAAGTCTGTGTTTATGGCCGCCGTTTTGGCACTGACGGCGTGTGCCTCTATGGGGGACGGAAGTGTAGCTGAAAAGCGACAAGCTATTCTCGATATGCAAGAAAATGCTCTTGCACGCCTATATTCCGAGAAGCCTGATACGCGCTCTCAAGTGAGAGACGCGGCAGGTTACGCTGTGTTTACTAACGCTAACATCAATGTTTTCTTCGTTGCCGCTGGTACAGGTTATGGTGTTGTAAACAACAACGCCACTGGCGCAAAAACATATATGAATATGGCTGAAGGTGGTGTTGGTTTAGGCTTAGGTGCCAAAGACTACCGAATTGTAATGGTCTTCCATACCCAAAAGGCAATGAACCACTTTATAGAGAATGGATGGACTGTGGGTGGTAACGCTGACGTAGCGGCTAAGGCGGGTAACAAAGGTGCGTCTGCGGAAGGAGAAGGTTACCTTGGTAATGTTACTGTTTACACTATGACTGAAAGTGGCCTTACCTTACAAGCAACGGTCAAAGGCACCAAATTTTGGGTAGATAAAGAATTGAATTAACTTGCTCAGCTATATGTTTTGACCTTATTGGTTAATAGCACTACTAGCCACTCAAGGCTCCTTAGGTATTAGGGGCCTTTTTTACAGCTTCGTTCCCGAAACATTTTCCCCACTGCACATAAAAAATCATCTTACTCAAACAAGGCCGCCGCTACACAACCATCCCCCCCGTTCTAAATAAAGACTTTTCACCGGCACACTATACGAAAGTATAAAGTTAGGGGTAAACCCCCATAACCGAACTTAACGCTTGTGACTACGCTTTATCTGTAAAAAGGATCGCTTAGCAGCACGCTAAGCCATAAACGAGGGTTTCATTATGCAACCACTAAACAACAAAGTGATAAAAGCAGTAGCAAGAACCATATTAACAGGCGCGTTGTTCGCTTCGGCGACGTTAAGCTTTTCGTCCCACGCGGCAATAATAAGTAGCAGCTATGGGAATGCAGTCCATGTCGACCTTTCCGTTACAAGTAATGTAGGAAACGTCATTACTGCAATTGCTAATTCCACCGTGAACTTAGCTCACACAAGCGGAAACGCCCCCGAGGGTTACTCACAAACTGAAACTGTCGTCGGCGCTAGCGCAGATGCATCGGGTTCGTTGGGCACCCCTATCGATGTGACGGAGTTTGACGGCGATGCATCTACAGCCATTATTCAAGGCGAGTCTCAGTCGACTCTAACAAGTTTTGTTCCCGCAAGTTTTTTCACATCAGGACGCGGAACCATCAACGACCTTAATCTCGACTTATTTTCAGACTTACTTGGAATAAGTGGCTTTTTAACGCTTAGTGCTGATGTACTTTCTACGGTGTCGCGAATCGATGGAAACGCGGCCTCCCCTTCGAGTGTGGGTCTATCAACGGCCGGCTCTTCAGACATTGTAGATGTTCAAGTGAACCTTTTAGGAAATAGCGTAACGGCGACTGCACTTGAAAATCAGTCTTTATTTGCGGGGTTAAACATTGCCGACTTTGGGTTGGGTATATTCGTCAATGAAGTCGATACGTCGTGTTCTGGCTCTACTTGCACAGAGTCTCGAAACGCAGTGAGAGTATCTTTTGATAATTTCTCGCTGAACGCATTTTACAACGCGATTTTCCCTATTGGCGGGCCGTTAACCGGGCCGGTGCTAGACCTGACCAACAATCCCATTGTTAACGGAGAAATCATTCTAGCAAGTTCGTTTGCTACAACCTCTTCTTCAACACAAGTAAGCACTCCCTCCACATTCGCGATTTTTATCTTCGCGGTAAGCTTACTAGGTGCAAGAAGATTTAATAAACACAAAATGCTACAAAAATAGCGCTGAAAAATCATAAGGCAAGAGGAGCAAGTCTACGATCTTTCTCTTTCTTGCCTTGATATAATGTGGGATACACCGAAGCGCCAATACCGATACTAAACATCAATATCAATGTGTTTGAGTCCACCCTCGCTGTTACCTCGCTCTTTGTCTTTCGAGTTTTCAGCTGTTTTCTCGACAATCTCGGCTCGTTTAACGTCTTGAAACTGCTCGCGTTCCTCTTCATTAAAGTACTCTGACTTCTTAGTCTTTTGCACTTTTTTCACGCGGTCATCCGGTTCAATCGGAACCTTGGTATTACGAGGCAAAATGGGAAACAGTAAATCGTTACTCATACGCCCTCCTGAAGTTTGCATGTTTCTTTAAATGTTATCGGCAAATCGCTGCCCAAAATTACGGTTCACAACTCATCCATAACGAATAGTTTTATTATATACACATTAAATTAGAGTTAATGTACCAAAAGAGTTCACTTTAACCTTGCAAATCCTAATTCAAAACGCTAATGTTTCAGCCGTTCGAAATTAGGAATTAAAATTTTTCAAAATGATTAACTGCGCGACGAAACATCACCATCACCACAAAGCATAACCTTTCAGGTTCGTGCTGGAAGGTCTATGTATCCTTCCAGTGGCGCAGATAAAACAAATTCTCGACCCTCGGAAGGAAACTTCCGGGGGTTTTTCGTTTTAGGCGCTATCAAAAGTTAGAATACAACGTGTAAGGAACGTTTCAATGAGTAACAGCAAAAGACTTCGAATTGCCGTACAGAAATCAGGTCGTTTGAGCGATGACAGCATTGCCCTACTGAAAGCTATTGGCATCAAACTCAATATTCGTGATCGCCTGCTGATTGCGCATTCAACGAACCAGCCTATCGATTTGCTTCGCGTGCGTGACGACGACATTCCAGGTCTTGTAATGGATGGCGTTGTTGACCTTGGTTTTATTGGCGAAAACGAGCTTGAAGAAAAAATGCTTGAACGTAAAGCGGCAGGTAAACCGTTTGAGTATGAAGTATTGCGCCGCTTAGATTACGGCGGTTGCCGTCTGTCAATTGCTGTACCTAATGAGATGGATTACCAAGGTATTCAGTCGCTAGAAGGCAAAAAGGTAGCAACCACTTACCCTTACCTACTTGAGCGCTATTTCAAAGAACAAAGCATTAATGCAAAAGCAGTAATGCTACAGGGGTCAGTGGAAGTTGCCCCTCGTGCCGGTGTTGCTGACGCCATCTGTGACCTTGTGTCAACTGGCGCCACCCTTGAAGCTAACGGCCTTGTTGAAAAAGACGTTATCTTCCGCAGTAAAGCAGTACTTATTAAGCGCGCTGATGGCGAACTAAGCGACGAGAAAGAAACACTGGTTAACCGACTTATGCCTCGTGTTGACGGTGTGTTACTGGCAAAAGAAAGCAAGTACATCATGTTACATGCGCCAAAAGCATACCTTGAACAGGTAAAGAGCCTACTTCCAGGTGCTGAAAATCCAACCGTTCTGCCACTTGCTGGAAATGAAGAACAAGTAGCTATCCACGTGGTTTCAACAGAAACGTTATTCTGGGAAACCATGGAGAAGCTTAAGTCCCTTGGTTGCAGCTCAATTCTTGTAATGCCAATCGAAAAAATGATGGGCTAAAAGGCAGGCAATTATGATTACTTGGTCATCTCTTTCGGCAAATGAGAAAAAACAGGCGCTAGCCCGCCCGGCTATGGCCAATAGCCAACAGTTAAAGAAAACCGTGGGCGACATTATCGCCCGCGTTGAAGCAGAAGGCGATGCGGCAGTTCTGGATTACACACGTAAATTTGACTGTCCTGATCTAACCAATCTTGTGCTTTCACAAGACGATATTGATGCCCTTGCTGCCAAGGTAACGCCTGTAGTGGCAAGTGCTATCGACACTGCGTTTAATAACATTAAAGCCTTTCACGAAGCACAAATGCCCAGTGATATCGCGCTCACTACCACACCAGGTGTTAAATGTGAGCTTCGCTTTACTGCACTTGATGCAGTAGGTCTTTATATTCCAGGTGGCAGCGCGCCGCTTCCTTCTACCGTGTTAATGCTGGGCGTGCCTGCATTGGTAGCGGGTTGTGAAAATAAACTGCTTTGCACACCACCAAATAAAGAACAGCTTATCGCGCCTGAAATTGCGTATGCGGCAGGAAAGTGCGGTATCGACAAAATCTTTTTATGTGGTGGCGCTCAAGCGGTTGCAGCCATGGCGTTGGGTACAAACACCATTCCACAGGTTGATAAAATTTTCGGCCCAGGAAACAGCTTTGTGACTGAAGCTAAACAGCAAGTAAGCCAGCGTGCTGATGGCGCAGCTATTGATATGCCGGCGGGACCGTCAGAAGTGTTAGTACTTGCGGATGAGTTCGCAAACCCTGAATTTGTGGCTGCTGATTTACTTTCCCAAGCCGAGCACGGTCCAGACTCGCAGGCTATTTTAGTGTCTAACAGCGCTACGCTCATTGAAGAAGCTAAAGCCGCCGTTGAACGTCAATTAGCGACCTTATCTCGCGCTGAAATTGCACGCCCTGCTATGGAAAATGCGCGTTATATTTTGGCTGATTCAATTGAGCAAGCCATTGAAGCAAGTAACGCCTACGCCGCTGAGCACTTAATTGTACAAATAGAGAATGCCCGTGATTACTTGCCAAAAATTAAATACGCAGGCTCTATATTCCTAGGCCCGTGGTCACCAGAGTCTGCCGGTGATTACGCGTCAGGTACTAACCACGTACTGCCAACTTATGGCTATGCTAAGAATTATTCCAGCCTTGGTCTTTTAGACTTTATGCGCCGCTACACAATTCAAGAGTTGAGTGAAGACGGCATGCGCAATTTAGGCCCTGCGATTATGGCACTAGCGGCAGCAGAAGGTTTAGATGCACACGAACAAGCCGTTGCACTTCGTATGCAGGCACTTAAGCAAGGAGACGCCTAATGTCGGCACTTATCGATAACTTAATTAACGAAAATTTAGTGCCGCTAAAGCCGTATGAATCGGCGCGTCGCTTGTTTTCAGGCGGTCAAGATTGGCTTAATGCCAACGAGTCACCTTACGCTAATGAATACAGCGTTAATAGCAGTAACTTTAACCGCTATCCGTCATGTCAGCCCGAAGCGGTAGTCAGTGGATACGCAAACTACGCAGGGCTCGACAAATCGCAGCTTATTGTTACCCGCGGCGCAGATGAAGGCATTGAGTTACTTATCCGCACCTTCTGCACGCCGGGTAAAGACAGCATTCTGATATGCCCGCCTACCTACGGTATGTATGCAATAAGTGCTGAAACCTGTGATGTGGGCATTAAGAAAGTACCGCTTAACGACGACTTTAGTCTTAACGTGAATGCTGTATGCGCTGAAGATGACGTTAACGTGATTTTCATCTGTGCGCCAAATAACCCAACCGGTACGCCAGTTGCTCGTGAAGACATTAAAACTGTGCTCAACCACTTTGCCGATAAAGCACTAGTTGTTGTAGACGAAGCGTACATTGAGTTTGATGCTGACAATACGTGGGCAAATGAAATAAACAACTACCCGAACTTAGTGGTACTACGTACGCTGTCTAAAGCGTTTGCACTTGCCGGTCTTCGCTGTGGTTTTACACTTGCTCAGGCACCCGTCATCCAAGCACTACTTAAAGTGATAGCGCCCTATCCCATTCCAGAGCCAGTAGCACAGATTGCCGCACAAGCATTGTCGGCTGAGTCGCTAACGTTACTTGAGCTTCAGGTGGCTACCATTAACCGGGAAAAAGAGGCGCTAGCCGAAGCGCTGGAATCTATTGAAGGCTTTGAATTAGTGGGTGATAGACGAGCAAACTTTATCTTATTCCGCTACGCAAAAGCGCAAGCCCTAATGAAGTACTTGGTAAGCCAAGGCATGCTTATTCGCGATCAATCAAAACAGCTTAACTTACAAAACTGTTTACGTGTAAGCATCGGTACTGAAGAGCAAAACCAGCGTTTAATGCAGCTAATTAACGAATTTAAAAATAATGAGGACGCGGCATGAGTCAGCAAGCCATTTTATTTATTGACCGCGACGGTACACTTGTAGAAGAGCCGCCAGTAGATAAGCAATTAGATAGTTTAGAGAAGCTTGTTTTCGAGCCAAACGTTATTCCTGTGCTACTTAAACTAAAGGCAGCTGGGTTTAAACTCGTGATGGTAAGTAACCAAGACGGCTTGGGTACAGACAGTTTCCCGCAAGAAGACTTCGACAAGCCACACAATGCCATGATGGCCATTTTCGAAAGCCAGGGTGTAGTGTTTGACGACGTGCTTATTTGCCCGCACTTCGATGCTGATAACTGCACATGCCGCAAACCAAAGCTTGGCTTAGTACAAGAATACCTACAGCAAGGCAAAGTGGACTTCACTCGTTCGTTTGTTATTGGTGACAGAATTACCGATGTACAGCTTGCTGAAAATATGGGAATTCGCAGTTTTCAGTACAACCGTGAAAGCTTAAACTGGAACGATATTCAGAAAAGCTTGTTAGCGTCTTCACGTATTGCAGAAGTGGTACGTACCACCTCTGAAACTGATATTCGCGTGCGTGTAGATCTTGATTCGCAGGCTAAGTCGACAATTCAAACCGGCATGGGCTTTTTTGACCACATGCTAGACCAAATTGCGACCCACGGTGGTTTTGAGTTAACTCTCACTACCGATGGCGATTTACACATTGACGACCACCACAGTGTAGAAGACACCGCACTTGCCCTTGGCGAAGCCCTTAAAAAGGCACTGGGCGACAAGCGTGGAATCGGACGATTTGGCTTTGCTTTGCCAATGGATGAGTGCCGTGCGGAATGTATTATGGACATTTCTAACCGCCCTTATCTTAAGTTTGACGCTGAATTTAGCCGCGATCAGGTAGGCGAAATGGCCACCGAAATGGTGCCGCACTTCTTTTACTCGCTTGCACAAAGCATGGGGCTATCACTGCACCTTTCCACCAGCGAAGGTAATGCTCACCACCAGGTAGAAAGCCTGTTTAAAGTATTTGGTCGTGCGCTACGTCAAGCCATTACGCGCCAGGGTGATGCACTACCTAGCAGTAAAGGAGCCCTGTAATGTCAGTGGTAAATCCCAGCCAGCGACAAAAAATAGTGATAGTGAACACCGGCTGCGCGAATATTTCGTCGGTACGCTTTGCCCTTGAGCGCTTGGGCGTTGAAGTAGACGTATCTGACGATGTAAACGTGATTAAAAGCGCTGACAAAGTGTTTTTACCCGGCGTAGGTACAGCGGCGGCGGCTATGGCGAGCATTAAGCAAAAAGCGCTAGTGGAAACCCTTCAGTCGCTTACCCAACCTGTGCTAGGCGTATGTTTAGGCATGCAGCTTATGGTTGAAACCAGCGCTGAAGGTGGTTTTCAAGGTACAGGCAATATCGACTGTTTGAACCTTATGCCCGGGCACGTAGCTCGCATGGAATCGAAAGGCGTGCGCTTGCCTCATATGGGTTGGAATACTGTTACTCACAACAACGAAAGTTTGTTCAAAGGCATCCCACAAGAGACCTACTTTTACTTTGTGCACAGTTTTGCCGTTCCTGAATACGAGCACACGCTTGCAAGCTGCACTTATGGTAATACGTTTTCAGCAGCTATAAATAAAGACAACTTTTACGGGGTGCAATTTCACCCAGAGCGTTCTGGCGAGGCCGGAGCACAACTACTGACTAACTTTGTGAACCTATAATGATTATTCCAGCGATTGATCTTATTGACGGACGCGTAGTACGCCTTTATCAAGGCGACTACGAGCAGAAAACCCAATACGAACTGGACCCAGTTGAAGTGGTTCACGACTACGCTGACCAAGGTGCAACTTGGTTACACATTGTTGACCTAACAGGCGCTAAAGACACCAGTAAGCGTCAGCTTTCCCTTATTAAGTCTATGGTCGACACCAAGCGCATGCAGTTTCAAGCAGGCGGCGGTATTCGAAGCGAAGAAGAAGTGGCGCAGTTACTCGAAACAGGCGTAAGCCGCGTAGTGATTGGTTCTTTGGCTGTAAAACAACCCGAGCTTGTGAAGTCTTGGGTAGAAAAATACGGTCCAGAGCACATTGTACTGGCCCTTGATATCAATATTAGCGACACCGGTGAAAAGCTTATTGCCACCCACGGTTGGCAAGAGAATTCGGGCGTAGCCCTTGAAGGCTTGCTTGAAGACTTCGCTAAAGTGGGCGCAAAGCACGTACTGTGCACCGACATTAGTCGCGACGGCACGCTACAAGGTGCGAACACTGAGCTGTATCAAGAAATGGCAGCCCGTTTCCCACACGTTAGCTGGCAAGCGTCTGGCGGCATAGGTAGCATCGCCGATATTGAAGCGTTGAAGCCGACTAACGTTGGCGGCGTTATTTTAGGCCGCGCGTTACTTGAAGGTAAGTTTACGGTGAAGGAGGCTATCGTATGCTGGCAAAACGCATAATACCGTGCCTAGACGTACGCGACGGCAAAGTTGTTAAGGGCGTTCAGTTTAGAAACCACGAAATTATTGGTGATATTGTGCCTCTTGCTGAGCAATATGCAAAAGCTGGCGCCGACGAACTTGTATTTTATGATATAACCGCTAGCTCAGACGCTCGCGTAGTGGATAAAAGCTGGGTAAGCCGTATTGCACAGGTTATTGATATCCCGTTCTGTGTTGCTGGCGGCATAAAAAGTATTGAAGACGCTGGGCGCATTTTGGAAATGGGTGCAGATAAAATTTCGATTAACTCCCCTGCCCTCAACAATCCAGACCTTATTAACCAGCTGCACGACGTATACGGTCAACAGTGCGTAGTGATTGGTATCGACAGTTTCTATAACGAAGCAACCGACCAATACGAAGTGTACAAATTCACTGGTGATGAGGCTCGCACCCAGAAAAGTCAGTGGCAAACCATCGATTGGATTAAAGAAGTTCAGTCGCGCGGTGCGGGTGAAATTGTTCTGAACTGCATGAACCAAGACGGCGTGCGCAAAGGCTATGACGTGAAGCAGCTTAAAGCCGTACGCGATGTATGTGAAGTGCCGCTAATTGCCTCAGGTGGTGCAGGTGAAATAGCTCACTTTACTGATGTGTTTCAACAAGCTGATGTAGATGGCGCTCTGGCGGCATCGGTATTTCATAAAGGCATCATTAATATTGATGAGCTAAAAGCAGAGTTAACCAGAAATGGCATTGCCATGCGTAAGCGTCACGGATTAACGGCGCAAGCAAAAGGAGTAAACCCGTGATCATTACCAACGAAAACAGCAATGAATTAGCTTGGGATAAAATGGACAACCTGTTGCCCGCCATTGTGCAAGACGCACTGTCTGGCAAGGTGTTAATGCAGGGCTACATGGACCAAGACGCCCTAGCGAAAACTCTTGAAACGGGTAAAGTGACTTTTTTCAGTCGCTCAAAGCAACGCCTTTGGACCAAGGGTGAAACGTCAGGTAACACGCTAGATTTAGTGAGCGTTGCTTGTGACTGCGACCAAGATTCACTGTTGGTACTTGCCAACCCTAACGGCCCAACATGCCACACTGGTGTTGAAAGCTGTTGGTTCGACGGCAACACACCAGCCTTTACTTTCCTTGCTGACTTAGAGCGAGTATTGGCTGCCCGCAAAGATGCCGACCCAAAAAGCAGCTATACCGCTAGCCTCTACAACAAAGGCATTAAGCGCATAGCCCAGAAGGTTGGCGAAGAAGGGGTAGAAACCGCATTGGCTGCGACTGTGCACGACAAGGAAGAGCTTAAAAACGAAGCCGCTGATTTGTTGTATCACCTCACTGTACTGCTTCAGGCAAGCGATATGTCCCTTAACGATGCACTTAACGTGCTGCGTGAGCGTCATAAGTAAAGTATTCGATATAATACGAATTTACCCTCATTACTCTGTCAAATGCTCTTCCTTAGAAGGGCATTTGCTTTTACGCAGTTAACGCTTAGCTAATTTCACTCCTATTTAAAAGCCAATATCTTTTTCAGAATACACTTAACTTTAGCTCTTTTTGGCAAAACTGAACCTCCAGAGTATCAAACAGACAGACCCTCAATATTTAATCTTTGACCCATTTACTTAATCAATTGATTTCGTTCAAGGTGTTGCCTACATAGGTATAAATAAATATACGTGCTTACATGGCTTGATACAGTTTTAGATATCACTGTAACTAGACTATGCAAAGAGACACAAATATTTAGGTCTTTACCTATCTCTAGTTCGTCTTGTACCCATAATTTTTAAGTCAGCAGTTTTGAGTAGTCTAATATGAATGGTTACAGCTTTAATTTATTTCATCTAAAAAAAATATGGCTCATTACCTCCGTAGTGAGCTTAATGAGTTTTTCTAGCTTCGCCCAAGAAAATTGCGAAGAAAGAAGCATCAAATTATATAGCGACCTTGAAGATAGGTTGCAGTTTGTTTTCGAAACAACTAGTGAAGATGTGCCTAACACTGAAGTGTTATCCCAGTGCATCACGTTAGTAGACGTAGAATCAGAATTGATGGCGTCTCCAACAAATTCAACGCAACTGTCTGTGAACGGCGGACAGTTTTCAAGTGAGCCAGCCCTAGTAAATAACTATGATACAGTTCAGTTAAAGAGTTATGCGCCCAGTGAACCCGGACAAGTGAAAACAACGGGCCTAGTCCTTTCTCAACCAACTTCAGAAGAACAACCCAACCAGTGGGACTATCCATGGACGGTTACTACGGCTTCCTCTGATGTAATGTCTGCGCAAAGCTGCTATGAAGCTGATTTCACGTTTGACGAACGCCGTCAAAGACTCCGCGTGTTCGAATTACCAGCAGAAAAATATAAAGTGCCCGGCGAAACAGTGACTTCGCAATGTATTCATGTAACTAACCTTCCCACCCCTGTTATTGCCAAATTTCAACGCGACAGTGAGTTTTCTGTAAACTACGGTGATTACTCACGTGAGGAGAAGCAAATAGATAATGGCGACATTATTAAGATTAAAAATGTCGCTCCTAATAAGCTTGGCAACGTACTGCTAGACAGACTTATTTTGCAACAAGGCTTAGAAGATGGAACCGTCTCAACTACTTATTACCAATGGTATATTGGCAACCGCTCTGATGATGCTTATACGAGCATTTCTGATTGTTACGTACTAACCAGAGACGATACAAACACAGGAATTCTTCCCCACACTGTGACGTCAAATGACAATATTTCTGCCAAGTCGACTTGTATGATTAACGCAGAACCAAACTCGCTTTTAGAAGTAGAGCCGGTTCAGAAAAACCTAACGGTCTTCGTTAATGACACTCCTTTCGAAGGCGAAAGTGTTCAACTAGGCTACGGGGACAAAATTCACCTAGAACATACCTTTATTACGCCAGGATTTAGTTATTCTTGGTTTAATTTAAAGAAAACTTGGGACGGTGAAGCTACTTCTGACAGCGAGGTCAAATGGGTTATCGAAAATAATATAACGTCGGTAGATACACCTGACACACCTGTTGCCGATAGCTTCACCATGGAAGTCACTGACGACATGTTCGCTAACTGTCGTTTGTCATCATTTCACTTACGAGTAAATGACACCAGATACTTTCAAGCTGCCGCTTTTCCCGACTCTCTTTACCAACCACTAAACCATGAATTAGCGTCTAGCTGTATTGAAATTGAAGGCTTGGAAACTGAGTTAACGATTAGCAGTTATCAGGGAAGCTGGTTCTCAATTAATGGACAACCGTTTACTCAGCAAGAAAGCGTTCTTTCTAACGGAGATAAATTAGTACTAGGCACAGTTACGCCCGAGGACTATATGCAAAGCAAGTCTGTAAGAGTACGCGTTGAGCCGGGAGAGCAAGCCCGTGATAGCAGAAACTTTTTCTTCAATTGGGGAATTCAAACAATAAATACAGAACGATCTCCAAAAACCTGGAGAATTGGCCCATCGCAAGAACATCGACAAATTGAAGATATCATGCAGATGTTAGTCGCTGGCGATGTTGTTGAAGTTATAGGTGATGCAGACTATGCCCCATTTATCATGGAGAACATTAGCGGTACGCCTGAATTACCAATAAAAATCGTGGGCGTAGAAGTGAACGGCAAGAAACCGCGATTTGTTGGAAATCATTCAGATTGGGAATGGACGGTTGGTTTGAGAAGCTCTCACTCAATTGAACTACATAATGTCGAAATCACCGGCGGCGACTCGCTTTGCTTTAGACACGAGTCTGACAATATTAGTATTCATGACTCTTTTATTCATAACTGTCCAAGTATAGGAATATTGGGTACGGATAATAATTCGGGGAGCCTATCGATCTTCAACACTGAAGTTACAAACTCAGGTGGCCTGGCTAGTCCTGATGCCAAATGGGGTCATCCGATTTATGTAGCTACTGACCACTTTAGGTTTCCTAACAGTGTTCTAAGAGTTGAACGCTCTTTCTTACACAACAATCGAGGAAACAGTGTTAAATCTCGAGCAGAAAGAACCGAGTTATATTATAACTGGATTGAAGTAAGCGATATTGAACAATCTCGCTATGCGATCGAACTTATTGGCCCAGCGCTAAGAAGCTTGCCTTATACTGATCAAGACGTGGTTGGTAATACCATAGTAATGAATAAAGCATTCCCAATGGCAAGATTTGGCAACGATGGTGCAGGTGGTTCAAATGGTCGAGTACGATTCGCTAATAATATAATCCTACTAAACGTTCCAACTTTTGATACTTACCTGTTCAACTTATCGTTCGAACTAACTTCGTTTAACATGCAAAACAACCTAGTGCACCCTGTAAACGGTACTGCCGAAGTAACATGGTTACTTAGAGAAAGTATGGATTTAGAAGGTTGGTTCTATGAATATCCTCATATTTATATTGAAAACAACACGTTTACCAATGAAATGAAGCTAAAAGCTAATAGCTTGCCTAATACAGTTGGAAATACCAGTGAGTATATCTTAGGTTCGGAAAGATGGAATAATAACACTTATTCGCAGGACGTTATTTCAACTTACTCCCACAATGGATTGATAGAGCAGATATTCGGCTATCAGGAAAACACGATGCCCTATTTGCTTAATGTTCCAAGCTATACCCTCATAGATGAGTACTTAGCAGATGCTCCTGCTGCCTCAATGATTTTGAGTCGACCAGCTTCGGGACAACCTAACCATTAGGATTGACTTACACTGATGAATGACTAAGTAGAGGATACCAAAAAGTAAAACTCTACTATTAATCGAAAATGCTCATAACGTCTTTGCGTTATGAGCATATACATTTATCAGGCAATATAGAGAACCACAAAACCTGCATTACAATAGTGATAGCTACCCAAAGACGCGAAACACCTCCAATTTATTTTTCGATTTCTCTTACCACCTGCCCATAAGCTAGTAACGCGAATAGCCCTGTTCCTCCAACAATATTTCCCGTCAATGTTGCGCCTATAAGCGAAAGGGTCTGGCTGATTGTTATTTTCTCTTGAAGCGCCAGTAAGAAAAGCTCTGTAGAGCCAGCGATTACGTGAGTAAAATTTCCGATAGCAATCAAATAGGTAAAAATCACTATCATTAAAATTTGAGAGTGCTTAACCGAGGGCTTCATCCACACAATAGCGGCAATGATAAATCCAGATGTAATGCCATACGAGAAGGCGTCTGACGGTGTTAACTTTGCATAGTGCTCAGATATGGCGGTCATCCCCTCCACTAACTCTTGAGGAACGGCTTGCAACGAATAGCAAAATGACGCAGCCATAAATGTCCCCACCATATTGGCAGCGAAAACGATGAACCATAGTCGGGCTATGCAAAACCCCATATTAAGAGAGGGCTTGCTTAATAAAGGCAGAATAACCGAAAGGGTATTTTCGGTAAAAAGCTGTAGCCGACCGACAATAACCAGTACAAAGCCCACCGTATAGCCTAAATTCTCTATAACAAATTGATTGGGAGAGTTAGCAAAAAGGTGATGAAGGATCCCTTCCGCGAGTATAGAGAGCGAGATGCCAATACCTGCTGCCACACCCGACCACCATAAAGATGTAAACGGGCGCTGAAGCTCTTCCAATCCTTCCCTATGAACAATGGCGTACAAAGAGACAGAATTTAAACTCTGATTATCTCTTACGTCCTTTTCTTCTGTATGGCTAAGTGCCACATCTTGCTCTCGATGATGCGACTCCTTCTTTTCTTCAATCACACATGCCTCCTGCAACCCTTTATATACATCTAGTTTGTTAAAAATCCGGTCTGAGCCGTAAAGTAGACGGCTTGTTAGTAACAATTGATATATGAGACCAACAAAGCCAGCTATTGAGATACGTTAAATACACGCACTTTCGGTCATTTAGCCTTCAGCCCGTTACGTATAAAACCCAATACCAATGTACACAGAGAAAAACCTAATCTTAAAAAATGATTGTATCTGCTGGTGTATGATCGCACTGTGTAACTCTCAGTACACCTTCAATGTTCGGTTACACTCCAGGTACAGGCGAATTGCTTTCACGCACTAATTACTCGCTGGCAACGTACTTTCATACATTACTTGTCTTTACCCAATCTAAGTTGTTTCCTCATGAAAAAAAGTCACTCATTGTCTTCTAAGCTCATGTCAGTTGTTGGCGCGCTGTTAATCTTGATCGCTTCGGTATTTATTGGAGTGAGCTATGTGCTGCTTGATCGCACTGAAAAAGAAATAGACCAGCATGTTAACAATGAAGTTATTGACCAAATACAAAGAACTGTATCAGCGAAAGCGGCACAATATGCAGCGCAAACTGAAACATTAATTAACAGTGCCCATGTTTTACCCAATGCGCTTGCTGCGCAGTTATCATCAAGTATCTCAGCCAACGATGGCTTGTCGTTAAGTCGTGAGCAAACCCAACGCCTAGTGAAAAACATGCTCGCTAATGGTTTAACATCAAGTGCATATGCGCAGTTTGAAACCAATTTATTTGACGGAAAAGCAAAAGAAAACAGCAAAGGAAAGGTACATTCAACACCTGGCACTGGAAGCTTTGAAGTGTATTTCATTCGCGGTGAGAACAATAAACCTGAGCAAGTGGTTATTACAGATCCAACGTTGAAACATGATACAACGTTAGATGAATTCGGGTTTAGAGCTGCAGAATGGTACCTATGTAACAAAGAAACTCGCAGACCTTGTGTATCCAACCCTTATCAATATGAAATACGTGAAGGATATACAGAACTAATGACCAGCCTGACCGTGCCAGTTATTGCGAACAATCAATTTAGAGGTGTGGTTGGAGCCGACTTAAACCTTCCGATTATTCAAAAGCGCGCCGAGGATCTCAAGGCATCTCTGTATAGCGGTAATGCTGAAGTATACGTGGTTAGTCAAAATGGGCTGGTTGTTGCGGCTACCAGTGCACAAGATAAGCTTGCCCGCCCTTTTTCGGAAGTTTTTGGTAACGCAGATAAAGCGAGTACCCTGCTAGGAGCTAATCAGCAGTCTGGACTGATTGAGAGCGAAGGTATGCTCTACGTCTCTGAAGATATCACACTCTCTCTTGCTAACGTCAAATGGAAGATGATAGTGGGGGTGAGTAAGGCCCACGCATTGGCACCAGTTACGTCCCTCGAAACCATGATTTCATCTGCAGTGACATCTTTATTATCTACGCAATTCATTGTTGCAGTCATATGCACCGCAATTGCTCTTGCATTGGTGTTTGCGTTTACAAAAAGTATCATCCAGCCTGTACGACAAGTGGCTGATAGAATGGAAGAGCTGGCTGGTCAAGGTGGCGATTTAACTCAGGACATTCATGTTCACTCTCACGCAGAGCTGATTCAACTGAGCGAAGCATTCAATCACTTCAAAGAAAGGGTGCGTGAGCTACTTGAACAAGCTAAACAATCCTGTGGTCAAGTGATGGAACAGAGCGAAGAAACGCTTGGTCATACAGAAAGTACCAATAAATTGATTCAAGTTCAGCAAACAGAAATAGATAGCGTAGTAACTGCTATTACTGAAATGTCTCAAACAGCACAAGAAGTGGCTAGAACGGCTGCGGATGCTGCGGACAACGCTGACAATGCAACCGACTCGGTTAAGCAAACAGAAAGCGAAATCTCAGAATCTACACATTCAGTAACCGAACTCTCGAAAAATATGCAAAACGCATCTAGGGCTGTTCAGGCGGTATCTGAGAGAAGTACGGATATCAGAAAAATTCTCGACGTCATTGGCGCCATCGCTGATCAAACCAACCTTTTAGCACTTAACGCCGCTATCGAAGCTGCTCGGGCTGGAGACAATGGTAGAGGATTTAGTGTAGTGGCCGACGAAGTTCGCTCGCTAGCATCTAAAACTGCTGAGTCTGTGGGAGAAATTGGTAAAGTAATTACAGCACTTCAAAGCGAAGTTGATCATACGGTAGACACCATATACTCGGGCAGTCAAAAAGCCGATGAAGCTGCGCAGCGTTCTCAATCAGCTTTAGAGAAAATGCAGACTACCGTTTTGCAAATCGGTGAAATCAGCGAGCGTATGACACAAATGGCGGCTGCCGCTGAAGAACAAAGCCAAGTAAGTGAGGAGCTTAATAGAAATATGGTTGTTATAGGTAACGCAACTTATGAAGTTTCAACCAACTCTCAAGCATCTGCGGAAAGCTCTAAATCCATCTTTGGTGCAGTAAGCGGCTTGCAGCAGCTACTAGCCAAACTAAAAACCCACTAGGTTATTCATCTACCGTTTGAAAACAGCCCACGTGATATTTGTTCACGTAGGCTGTTTGCTTTTAGACAGCTTCTGCAGAAAAATAACCGACACCCAAAAGTAGTGTCAGCGCTTTTAAATTAGGGGTTTAACAATATCGGCAGCCCTAACCCAAGCGCTTCTAAACGCTCAAATTGAGTGGCTTTATCCCCTACTATCAAATAAATCATCTTGTCAGGATGCACATATTCACCGTAAAGGCGCTTTACCTCACCAACGGTTAACGCTTTCACTTCTGATTGTTGCTGTAGAACGTAATCCTCAGGCAGGCCAAAATCACTGATCTCAGCAATCATATTCAGTTTTGCACCCAAAGTTTCAAACGCCCTTGCGCCTGATTTAAGCGTAAAGCCCTTTGTGACGTTTAAATCTTCATCTGAATAGTTGGTACCAAAGCTTGCCAAAATATCCATTATAGCTTGAGTTGCCTCCAACGTTACGTTCGACCTTACAGCGCTTCGAATGGTAAATTCACCCGTGTACTGATCACTAGAAAACGATGAACGAATGCCATAGGTGTAGCCTTTGTTTTCACGTAGTTCCTGCATAAGCTGTGAGGCGAAACCGCCCCCACCTAAACGATAATTCATTACACTGACTTTATAGGCGTCGTCATGAGTCACTTTAGGCGCGAAGTGGCCGAAATACAGGACTGACTGTTTAGCTTCTGGCACATCATAGAAAAACAGTTTTGCCTCTTCTGGTATCTTAGGCTCCGGTACCTTCACAAGCGTTACATCTTTCGCTAACCAACGCGTATTAAGTTGAGATAGGCTTGTTTCAACGTCTTGTTGTTTAATGTCTCCCACAACATGCAACTTGGCCAATGAAGGTGTGAAGTAGTTATTGTAATACGTTTTTATGTCTTCAATTGCTATGTCATCAACGGTTTGCTTATCACCGAGTACGGTTTTAGCAAATGGATGCTCTTTTCCGTAAAGCAGTGTTTTAAACTCTACCGACGCAATAGCATTAGGGTTCGCTTTTATTTGTTCAATCTGATTTATGGTGTCGTCTTTGGCTAGTTCAAACTCCTCTTGATCAAAGCGAGGAGACAGTACTACTTCAGTGAGAAGCTTCATCAATTCACCGTAGTGCTTAGACAGCACCGAACCACTAATTGTAATGTCAGTTTCAGAAGCACTTGCCTCTAGAGACGCACCCAAAAGTTCGACTTCCTGTTCCAGCTGTTCGGGTGTCTTTTCCGCCGTACCTTTAAGCAAGGTTGCTGCAAGCAAATTGGCTGTTCCCGTTTTACCTGCTGAATCAAGCAGCATTCCACCATCTAGCTTCAGTTCAAACGCAACTAACGGCACTTCATCATTTGCAATACCCGCTAATTTGATACCTGACGACAGTGTATTTTGCCAAACCACTGGTGGCGTAATTTCTATTGGTTCGCCATAAGCGGGCTCTTGCGTGCGATCAAAAGATGAAGGCGTACGTACGTATTCAGCCGCAACTGACGCATCAAAGTTCTCTTCTGCCCCCGCGACAATTTGCTCTTCAATTACATTAGCTTCAGTAGAGCCGCTTAACGCCAACTCTTGCTGCCCTCTCGGTACCAAGCTGGTAGCAACAAAAGGTTTATCTTTGATATAGGTGTTGTAAACGCGCATTACATCTTGTTGTGTAACGCTCATAATCTTCTGTACATCTTGGCTGATAAATTCAGCACCACCCGCAAAAATTTCATACTGCGCCAGTTGAAAGCCTTTACCCAAAACGCTTGAAAGCCCCTGATAAAAATCCGTTTCTTGGCCTGCTTTTATACGCGCCAAATCCGTTGACGAAATCCCATCATTTTCAAAACGAGCGAAGGCTTCGTTTACGCCTTCAGCAACAGAGTTCAAGTTCACACCATTAAACGCCATAATCTGCAGCTGTAACTGTCCGGCAATCTCTGAGTCATAGCCATAAAGGTAAACGTTACTGGTAAGTTTTTGCTCATCAATAAGCACCTTATTAAAGGGGGCGTTTTTACCCTGGCTTAAGTATTGAGAAAGCACTTGCAGTGGGTAATAGTCATCGTGATATTCAGGTACGGTTGGCCACACCATGGTTAAAAGTGGGGCTTGAGCAAAATTATCTATGTGGAAACGCTTTATCGGTGCATCCAGCTTGGCTGGCTGCGGTAACAGTGCGTCTATTTGTTTACCGGCTGGAATTTCATTGAAGTACTTTTTTACCCACGCTTTGGTTTGGGTTACGTCAATGTCCCCCGCGATGGTGAGTACTACATTATTAGGTACATACCATTTATTGAAAAACTCTTTCACGTCGGCAAGGGTTGCTTTTTGCAGATCGTCTAATGACCCTATAACTTGCCAGCTGTACGGGTGCCCCTCTGGATACAGGTTTTTATCTATCACATACTGATTATGTCCATACGGGCGATTGTCTACACTTTGACGTTTTTCGTTTTTTACTACCTGCTTTTCTTTTGCAAGTACTGGCTCTGTCACCGTATTTATGAAGAAACCTAGCTTGTCGGCTTCAGCCCAAATCATTTTCTCTAGGGCATCAATAGGTACCGTTTGAAAGTAATTGGTACTGTCACGGCTTGTTGATCCATTTGCCCCTGAGCCACCAATCTTAGCGCTTAGTTTATCTAAGCCCCCCTTTCCTAAGTTCTCTGATTCAAGAAAAAGTAAGTGCTCAAATAAATGAGCAAACCCCGTACGTCCTTGCTTTTCCCTAGCTGAACCAACATGTGCGGTGAGCGCAACGGCAGCAACCGGGTCAGACCTGTCTACGTGCAGTATAACGGTGAGTCCGTTATCTAAAGTGAAACGTTCATAATCTACATTAAACGAGGTCGTTTTGGGGGCTATATCTTTCGCCGTTTGAGAAACCGCTTGAGTACTTTGAGGTCCACTGGTGTTTTGTGTACAGCCTACCGACACTGCGCTCAACGCGATTACGGCTATTGCAGAATACATTCTCGTTCGATTGAATGTTTTAAGCATCGTATTTATTCTTCGCCAATCAAAAAAGTAACAAGTACCACAACCGCCCAACTAGCGCCATGAGCTTCCGGCAACTTCATTTAGTCCCCCCCTTTTGAGCAACTACCCTAACGGCGAAAATGACTACTGTAAGAATCTGATAAGACGAGATTTTTTCAAGATCTGAATAAAAAAAAGACAACACATACTAAGCGATGTCGCACGACACCGGACACAGTTAGTTACATTTTCCACAATATAACGTTGAACAAATTAAACGATTTATTATCTACATTCATTACAGAGCCTAGGCTTGGAAACTTGTCGCTATAACGAATTGTGCATAAAAAGAGAGAACTAAAGTCGTGATAAACCTAAAGCAAAGCGTTAAGATCAACTTACCTTTCATATTACTTGTGGTTTTACTTTTCTCATTTAGAAGCAGTGTAGCAGACTGGTATTACGTTCCCACAGGCTCAATGGAACCTACAATTCAGGTGGGTGACCGTGTTGTAGTGGACAAATCTGCCTACACGCTAGAACTCCCTTTCACCGATTTTGTTATCGCTCAGACCAGTGATATCAAGCGTGGCGACATTGTTATTATTGACAGTAGTGCAGCCGACACGAGGCTAGTTAAACGCGTCATTGCCGTAGCGGGTGACAAGGTAAAGCTAGAAAACAATGTGCTTTTTGTGAACGGTGAAAAAGCGACATTAAGCGCTAAAGATCACTACCTTTACACGGAAGAATTACTTGGGCAGAGGCGCACTATCGCACTTAACCCATTGCCAAGTCCTGCCAAGAGTTTTAATCCAGTCACTGTGCCAAAAGACCATGTGCTGGCTATGGGCGACAATCGAAATAATAGCGTTGATTCTCGTTACTATGGATTTATTCCGACAAAAGAAATTCAGGGGAAAGCCTATGCTGTAGCATTTTCGTTAGATACAGAGGATATGTATCTCCCGCGAAAAGATAGATTTTTTACTGCACTTCATTAAATGTTAGAAGAGAATTTGCATACACGATTAAAGTACTGGACCTTTACCTACGCTCAAATTTCCGCCATTAAAAAGGTGGTCAGATCTCCCGAAGTACCCAAGAATAGGTATCTACTTAAAAAAGTAAGCGCTACTGCGCATACCTAAAATATGACAAAAAGTGCACTCACTTTCCCCTTTTTTGGTCGTATTGACCCATCCTAAATAGCGTTGACACTTTTCAAACTTAATTTGGAGAGTGTAATGAAATCAAATAGCAAAAGAACTCAACGCGATTATTCCCTCGCTTTTAAATTGGCTGTTGTAGACCAAGTTGAAAAAGGCGAATTCACATATAAACAAGCACAAGACCACTACGGAATTCAGGGGTGTTCAACGGTTTTAGTTTGGCTTCGTAAGCATGGTCGTCTAAATTGGACGGATGGAACACCTAAGTTTC